>NZ_JBIDAT010000008.1:0-208620 GCF_043202595.1 Streptomyces sp. NPDC048172 | reverse complement strand
GGGGGGGGGGGGGGGCGGCGCCGCCCCCCCCCCCCCCGCCCCCCCGGGGGGGGGGGGCACCGCCGCGACAAGCCACGACGACAGCCGCAGCCTGCAAGACATGGCACGGGGCAGCCCCTGTCCAGCCCTGATCCGCCGGACACGGCCTAGCCGAGCGCCGCCTCCGTGGCCAGTCGTACGGCGAGGGCTCGGGCCAGCAGCACCGGGAGCCCGGCGGCCTCGGCCGCGGCCGTACGCAGCGCCTCCGTGTAGCCGATGCAGTCGAGGACGAGCCAGCGGCTGCCGCCCTCCGCGAGCGCGCGGGCCGCGGCGGCGACCTGGGCCGTGGCGTCCCCGGCGTACGGGTCGGCGGGCTCGGCGCGGACCGCGCCGGGGAGCAGCAGGGACCAGCGGCGCTCGACGTCCGCGCGCTGCGCGGGCAGCGGGCAGACGACGCCGACCGGGTCGTCACCGGTGAGGGCGCGCACGCCGTGCTGGACGAGCGGCTCCGCGTACAGCACGGGGCGGGCCGCCGGTACGGGCGGGAAGTTGCCGGTGCAGAGCAGGAGCGTGGCGCCCGCGCCGTCCGCCTCGCAGCGGGCGACCGCGTCCGCCATGCGGGGCGCGAGCGCGTCGTGTCCGAGCAGCACGGAACGGCCGTCCCTGAGCCGTGAGATGAGCGGGGCCTCGCCCGGCTCGGGCCCGACCGCTTCTCGCGTACGGTCGCCTTCGGGGCCGTCGAAGATGTCGGCGTCCAGCGCTCCGTGCTCCACGGCTCGTACGCCCGCGAGGTACGGCCCGATGTCACCGGCCAGGTCCGTCCTGGGCGCCTGCCCGATGGTGACAAGCCCAAGAGTTGCGCTCACAGTGCTGGTTCCTCTCTTCCGTGGGCTGCGCAGGGGCTGCCCCTGCCGGTGCGTCGCAGACCGCGGGTGCGTCGTGGCTTGGCGCGCAGTTCCCCGCGCCCCTTCGGGGCTCAGGGGCGCGGGACTGTGTCAATATGCGGCTCCGCCGCGCGGGCGCGAGCACGCGAGACGGGGCCGTTCCGGGCACGGACAGTGCCCCGTCAGGGGCGCGGGGAACTGCGCGACCAGCCACAGCGCACCCGCAGCCCGCGATGCACGGCAAGGGGCTCCCCTTATATGGCCTTGTAGATCTGGCTGACGTCGTTCAGCGAACTGCCCGCGACCAGGCCCGCGCCGACCAGCGCGAGGTCGTTGTCGGCCTCAAGCTGGGCCTCCTTGGCGGCGAGCGAGCCCGTACCAGCTGTTCGACGGCGGTACCGGCTGTAAGCCACCCGCACCGCGAGGGCGATCAGCACCAGCCACCCCGCCTGCGGAGTGGCGACCAGCAGGCCCGTGGCGAGCAGTACGCCCATCTGGCGCGACGAACCCCCGAAGAACTGGATGAGCGCACCGGGGATCGCCCAGAGCCCCATCATCGCCAGCGCATGCGTATCCGTCAGGCCCGCCTTGATCGTGTCGACGTAGACCTGTGCGACCGGCGGCACCCGGCCGTCCTCGAAGAACGGCTTCCAGGCGATGACGACGACCAGGATCGCGACCGCGAAGCCCACGAGCTGGGCGATGTACTGCTGACGGCGCCCGGCCATCTCGTACGGGTGCCACGGCACCGCGCCCTTGCGGAGCAGCCAGCCCGCCTTGAAGTCGAAGCCGACGTCGGCGAAGGCGGGGCCCGTGGAGGCCGCGTAACCGACGAGGAGGGCGAGCGGCACCATCGGGATGCCCAGCACGAGGCCGAGGATCAGGAAGATCAGTGTCACGGCGAAGGCGGGGAACCAGCCCGAGTGCATCGCCGCGAGCCCCACGATGAGCTGGTGGATCAGCGCCGCCACGCCCGCGAGCAGGACCCAGCCGACGAGGCCGAGGCCGCCCATCTCGGAGTAGACGCCGCCCATCAGCGCGATCAGCATCGCGCCCGCGACGAAGAGGACGAGCCCCTCCAGCAGGCCGCGGCGCAGCCGCCGGGTGTCGACCGTACGGGCGTCCGGGTCGAAGCGGTCGCCGCGGTACGCCGCGTCCGTCCCCTCCCCGGGCGCCGCGTCACCGCCCTCCCGCTTCGCCTTGCGGTCCCGCATCATCAGCACGGCCTGGACGAGGGCGACGAGGCCCGCGCCGATCATGACGCCGTGCGGCACGTAGTTCGCGGACAGGTCGGTGTCGAAGATCCCCGGCGCGTACTGCGCGACGAGCAGGCCGATGCCGAACATCAGCAGCGCCCAGATGTTGCCGAGGAAGGCGACGCCGGCGGCGCTCGTCGGCAGCTTGAAGAGCGAGCCGACGAAGCCGACGACGGCGCTGACGCCGAGCAGCTTGGCCTTGCGGCCGCCCTCGTCGCCCGCCTTGATCGTCTCGGCCGCCGCGATGCCCGCGGGCCAGGCAGCGGAGGCGGGCAGCAGCTTGGAGTCGAAGACGCGGTAGAGCACCCAGCTGTCCACGGCGAGCCCGATGACCGCGCCGCCCAGCATCGGCCACACCAGCCCGGGGCGCCCGAGCAGGAACGGCACGGCGATGGGCGTGACGAGCGAGTTCGCGGCGGCGAACGTCGAGCCGGAGATCGCCGACTGGACGAGGTTCTGCCGGTGCGGGTCGCGCATCTTGGTGAGCGCGGCGAACGAGATCCGCCCGATGAGCATCGCGATGAGCGCGCCGATGACGGAGGTGTTCGGCGCGATGCCGAGGGTCGTGATGAGGACGAGGCCGATCACCGCGCCCAGTACGGAGAGGAGGACCGTCACCACGAGGGTGATCGGCTCCAGCGCTCTGGGGTGGGCCTTCTGCTCCGGTTCCGTGACCGGTGGGACCGGTGGGGAGGTGCTCATAGGGGATCCGTCTTTCGGGGTGCGCCTGCGCGGGGTGGGTGGTGCGGTCAGTCCTCGACCGCTCCTTCCGTGGACTGGAGCCGGGTCATCGGGCCGTACAGCTCGACCAGGCGGGCGAACTCGTCCTGGTCGTGGAAGCGGACGACTCCCCGTCCGTACTCCTTCGCGGTCTCGATCGCGAAGCGACCCGCCGCCGCGATGTCCGACTCGTGGCTGGCGCCCGTCGCGCAGCCCGCGACGGCGGACTGGGCGGTGAGGGCGAGGCCGACGACCGGCGCGGCGGTGGCGACGCAGGGCTGCATGATCGAGTTGATGTGGTGGACCCCGTTGCCGTACGGGGTGATGTCCTGCGTGGTGATCGGCAGGACGTGCGCGGCCTCGCCGGTCACCGTCTCCAGGACGCCGAGGAGGCTGTCGCTGACGCGGAGGATCCAGCCCTCCTTGACGGTGGGCGAGAGGGCGATGCCGCGGTGGTTGAGGAGCCGGTTGCCCTTGGTGGTGTCGATGGAGACGACGGCGTCCATGGCCTCGTCGATCTCCTCGCGGTTGCAGTCGAGGATCGAGACCGGGGAGTCCATGAACGGCACCGGGTCGTGCGGCCGGGTCGGCGCGTCGGGGCAGACGTGGGTGGAGACGATCACGTCGCCGTCCAGCACGTCCCCGCGGCCGTACATGTCGAGCAGCTTGGCGGCGGCCGAGAGCGCGGCGACCGCGCCGTCGGCGTCGGAGACGATGCCGGTGCGCTCGGGGCGGGCGCCGACGCCGCCGAGGCGGCCGAGGACACCGAGGGTCGGGGCCTCGCCGCCCGCGCGCCTGCCGCCGCGGCCCGGCACGACGACCTTCACGAAGTCGGTGCCGCCCTTGGCGCCCTCGACGCGGGTCACGGTGATCTCGGGCCCTGCGTCGCCCGCCGGGCCGCCGCCCGCCGCTTCGAGGACGCCGCGCAGGTGGTCGGCGAGGAGCTTGCCGCTGGTCTGCGGGCGGTCGAGGAGTTCGAGAACGTCGAGAACGTGCTTGAGCACTGCGGCTCCCTGGTGCGAGTGGTGCGTACGTTGCGTGTGATGCGTGCGTGATGCACGCGTCTTGCGTTTCCCGCAGGTTCTCTCCGCCGTTCCCATAACCGCAAGCTTTTCTCTATATGAGGGACGCCGTCTCACGAAGCGGTAGGGTGCGGTGCGTGACTACCGAAAGCGGAGCGCCGCCGCTCCAGACCGCCGACCGCGTGCTCCAGGTGCTGCTCGCCTTCTCCCACGACCGGGAGGAGTGGGGAGTGACCGATCTGGCCGCCGAGTACGGCTGGGACAAGTCCGTGGCCCAGCGGCTGCTGGCCTCGCTCGCCCACCGCGGCTTCCTGGTCTCCGACCCGGTGACCCGCCGCTACCGGCTCGGGCCCGCCGTCTGGCACATGGCCACGGCCTGGGAGCGGCACGGCGGCATGGCGGGGCTCGTGCGGCCCGCACTGCGCGAGCTGGCGGCGGCCACCGGCGTGACCGCGCTCTTCGCCGTGCCGGACGGCGCGCACCTGCGCTGCGTCGACTCGGCCTCCGGCTCCTCGGGGCCGCTGCGCGCCTACCGGCTCGCGGACGAGCTGTATCCCGGGCACGCGGGCGCCACCTCGCGCGCGTACTTCGGGATGCTCGCCCCCGGCGCCCGCGCCGCGCTGCTCTACGGGCGCCCGATGGCCCGCTTCAGCGAGCTGACGGTCACCGACCCCGGCGAGCTGGAGAAGCTGATGAGCCAGGTGCCGGCCCAGGGTTACGCGTACTCGGAGGGCGAGTACGACCCGGCCACCGCCGCGCTCGCCGTGCCCGTGCTCGTCCGTGCGCAGCCGGTCGGCTCGCTCACGCTCGTCGGCCCGCACGAGCTGCTGTCGGGCAAGCAGGAGCAGCTGCTCGTCCCCCTGCGCTCCGCCGCCGAAGGCCTCGGCGAACTGCTCACCCCCCGCCGCACCACCGTGTCCCGCGACAAGAAAGGCTGAACCACCCGATGTCCACGACGGCCACCATGCGTCTTCTGCTGCTCTCCAACTCCTCCGCGCCCGGCCGCTCCTACCTGGAGCACGCCCGCGACGTGATCGCCGGGCATCTGCGCGGCGTGGACGAACTCCTCTTCGTGCCGTACGCGCTCGCGGACCACGACGGCTACACGGCCAAGGTCGCCGCGTTCATGGAGGGCCTCGGCATCCGTGTCCGGGGCATCCACACGGCCGACGACCCGCGCGCCGCCGCGGCTTCGGCGCAGGCCGTCTTCATCGGCGGCGGCAACAGCTTCCGGCTGCTCAAGTCCCTCCAGGAACGCGGCCTGGTGGAGGCCGTCTCCGCGCGGGTGCGCGAGGGCGTCCCGTACATGGGCTCCAGCGCGGGCACCAACATGGCCTGCCCCACGCTCCGTACGACCAACGACATGCCCATCGTGCAGCCCGCCTCCTTCGACGCGCTGGGCCTCGTCCCCTTCCAGATCAACCCGCACTACCTCGACCCGTCGCCGGAGAGCGCGCACATGGGCGAGACGCGCGAGGAGCGGCTGACGCAGTTCCTGGAGGAGAACGACGTGCCGGTGCTCGGCCTGCGCGAGGGCACCTGGCTGCGCCGCGAGGACGGCACGCTCACGCTCGGCGGCATCGAGGCGGGCGCCCGCCTCTTCGCACCGGGCGCCGACCCGGTCGAGCACGGCCCGGGCACGGACCTGTCGCAACTCCTCGCGGCCAGGGCGACGTTCGACAGCCGCGGGGATCGGTCCTAGGGCAGCGGAGTGGCGGTGAACACCTGCTCGGGGTCGTAGGCGCGCTTGGCCTCGGTCAGGCGCGGCGCGTGGGCGCCGTAGGCGTGCGCGACCTGGTCCCGCTGCTCCGGCAGGAGGAAGTTGGGGTAGCCGCCGGGCAGGGCGTGCGGCTCCAGTGCGGACCGGACGCCTTCGGCCCACTTCCGGTACGTGTCCGCCGTGTCGTCCGCGTCGTCCGGTCCCCGCCCGGCGGAGATCTCGACGACGACGTGCGGGGCGCGCGTCCCGAAGGCCGTGTCGTCGGCGCCGACCCAGGTGGCGGCGCCGTGGAACTGCCGTACGCCGATCCCCGCTCCCGGCCCGGGGCGTGACTCCGCGGCGTCGAGCAGGACGCGGATGATTTCGGGCGTCAGCGCGGCGACGGTGCGGGTGCGCAGGTCCCAGTGCATGCCGGTGGGGACGGCCCGGTCGAACTGGCCGAGCAGCTCCCGCTGCGTGGTCGGGCCGACGGTGCTGGTGACCGGCGTGCCGAGGCGCAGCACGTCGGCGACGGCGGCGTCGGCCCCGCCCGGCGCGCCGGACCAGACGGGCACCGCGAGCACGCACGACCCGAGGTCGGGGACGAAGGTCAGCTCCAGCAGCAGCGTCAGCCCCTCGGGCGCGCTCGCGGTCAGCTCCGCGTACCGGGCGAGCACGGCCGGTGCCTCGTCCCAGGGGAACAGGGCGATCCCGCCGACGAGTCCGCGGTCGCGGTGGAGCCGGACGCGCATCCGCGTGACCACGCCGAAGTTCCCGCCCCCGCCGCGCAGCGCCCACAGGAGCTCGCCGTCGTCCTCGGTGGAGACGAGACGCCCGTCGGCGAGCACCACCTCGGCCCCGAGGAGGTTGTCGGCGGCCAGCCCGGCCGTGCCCAGCAGCGGGCCGTAGCCGCCGCCGAGGGTGAGTCCGGCCATGCCGACGAGACCGGCGGTGCCCGTGGCGACGTTCAGGCCCGCGGGTGCCGCCGCCGCGACGACGTCACCGGCGAGACTGCCGCCGCCCATGACGGCGGCGTCCCCCTCCACCCGCACCTCGCGCATCCCGCCGAGGTCGATCACCAGCCCGCCCTCGCGCAGTGCCCGGCCCGCCCAGTCGTGCCCGCCGCCGCGCACCGACAGCCCGACGCCGCACTCGCGCGCCGCGGTGACGGCGACGGCGACCTCCTCGGCCGTACGCGGCCGGACGACCAGGGCCGGGCGCGTGGTCACCGCGCCGTTCCAGAGGGCCGACGCCACGGCGTACGCCGGGTCGCCGGGGCGGTGCAGCCGTCCGGGTCGCAGCCGCGCCCCCAGGCGACCGGCGAGTTCGTCGGCCGCGTTCGCGGAACCCATCGTTCGTCCCTCCCGCTGTTCTCGCTGTTCTCGCTGTTCCCGTGCCGACGGTAGGAAGCGGCACGGCGTCTACGCTTGAACGCCAGTGCCAGAACGAGGGGACATCAGCGCCACCGCAGGGGGGGGACGGCCATGACGACGCCTGGACCGGACGCGTCCGGCGGGACGTTCGCCGCGGACGTCACCGCCTCCACCACCGTCGCGGCGCGCTTCGGCCGCTTCTGGCGCGAGTGGGAGGCGCAGTTGGGCACGGCGCATCCGACGCCCGACTTCACTCCGGGCAGCACGGGCGACTTCCGGCTCAGCGCCCGCGCCGTCACCGCGCACGACGCGGTGATCGCCGACGTCCACAGCGAGTCGCTCGTCGGCACCAACAGCGGTTCGCCCCAGCAGAACGACGAGCAGGTGGTGCTGCATGTCGTACGGCGCAACGCCTGGCGCTTCTCCCGGGCGCGCGGCGACGAACACACCGTCAGGCCCGGGCAGTTCCTGCTGCAGCGCAGCGGCCCGCCGACGTACGAGGAGGCACGGCACACCTCGGCGAAGGTGCTGCTCCTGCCCGCCTCCCCGCTCTCCCGGCTGATCCGCGACCGGCTCGTCGCGGGACCGACGTCCTCACCCGAGGCACGGCTGCTGCTGGGGCATCTGCGCCTGGTCGAGGAGACCGCCGGGGACCTCGGCCCGTCCGGCGCGCTGGCCGCCCGCGACGCGCTGCTCGAACTCGTCAAGGGGGTGCTGGGCCGCCGCGCCGACAGCGCCGACCCCCTGCTCGGCCCCGCGCTGGCGCAGGCGGCGCGGGACCTCGCGGACCGCCGCCTCACCGACCCCGGCCTCTCGCCCGCGGCGCTGGCGCGTGAACTCCACGTCTCCGTACGCACGCTGCACCGGGCCTTCGCGGCGTCCGGGGCCGACGAAGGGGCAGCCGCGTACGTCCGCCGCCGCAGGCTCGAAGAGGCCCGGCTGGCCCTGCTGGGCGGCGGGCCCGGCCCAGGACCCCGGCCGAGCGTCAGCGAAGTGGCGGCGCGCTGGCAGTTCTCCGACAGCAGCCACTTCATCCGCGCCTTCAAGAGGCGGTACGGCCACACACCGGCCAGCCGCGTCACCGGCCTCCCCGAACAACGCCCTTAGGCCGAGCGCCGGTCGTCCCGGGCGTCCCGGCCGGCCCTTTCGTGGTGCCCCGGGGGCAGCAGGTGGGTCCTCCCCCAGGCTCCCAGCGGGGCCAGCGCCTCGTTGAGGGAGACGCCGAGCGGCGTCAGGCTGTACTCGACGCGGGGCACCGTCTCCGCGTACGCCTCCCGGCGCACGATGCCGTCGGACTCCAGCTCGCGCAGGTGCGAGGCGAGGACCTTCTCCGTGACGCCCGGCAGCGCGCGCTTGAGCTGCCCGAACCGGCAGGTGCCCGCGTCGTCCAGCGCCCAGAGGATGAGCACCTTCCACTTGCCGCCGACGACGTCGATGGCCGCGTCGATCCCGCACACGTACGTGTCACGCCTGGTCATCCCCTCACTTTAAGGTAACCACCCACTAGTTTGTGCGTACTTGATCATGAAATGGGCCGGTACGAGTCTGGGGGCATGGCCAATGAAAAGACCCCTGTCGAAAAGACCCCTGTCACCCTGCTCGGCCTCGGCGCGATGGGTGCGGCCCTCGGCCGTACCTGGCTCGACGCCGGGCACCCCCTGACCGTATGGAACCGCACCCCCGGCAAGACCGACGCGCTCGCGGCGTACGGCGCCGAGGTCGCGGACTCCGCCGCCGAGGCCGTCGCCGCCTCCCGGCTCGTGATCGTCTGCCTGCTGGACGACGCGTCCGTGGGCGAGGCCCTCGCGGACGCCGACCTGACCGGCAAGGACCTGGTCAACCTCACCACCGGAACCCCCGCGGAGGCGCGCGAGCGGGCGCGCTGGGCCGAGGAGCGCGGGGCCCGTTTCCTCGACGGCGGCATCATGGCGATCCCGCCCATGATCGGCGTCCCGGAATCGGGCGGTTACATCTTCTACAGCGGCCCCCGCGCCCTCTTCGACGAGCACCGCGCGACCCTCGCCGTGCCGACGGGCACCTCCTACGCCGGGGAAGGGCCCGGCCACGCCTCGCTGCAGGACGTGGCGCTGCTGAGCGCCATGACCGGGATGACGGGCGGCATCCTCCACGCCTTCGCGCTGGTACGCGGTGAAGAGGACATCGCCCCCAAGGAGTTCGCTCCCCTCCTCTCGGGCTGGCTGACCGCCATGGCCCTCGCCGTCGACCAGACGGCGGCCCAGCTGGAGAGCGGCGACTACACCGAGGGCGTCGTCTCCAACCTCGCCATGATGACCGCGGGCAACGCCACCCTGCTGCGCACCGCCGAGGAGCAGGGCGTCAGCACGGAGCTGATCGCCCCCTTCACGGATCTGATGGCGGCCCGTCTCGCCGAGGGCGGCCACGACGGCGAGAGCGTCACCGGCATCGTGGACATGCTGCGCCACAAGTAGGCGGACTCGGAGGTTCCTACGAGCCGACGCTTCGGCGGAACGCACGCTAGGCACCCGGCGGAACGGCTCCCTACGGTGTGCCGATGCAGGACAGCACGCCGTTCGACGCGGGAGCAGCGCGGCGGTTCCGTGAGGCTCTCGGGCTGACGCCCGCGCACGTGGCGTACGGGATGCGCGCGGCGTTCGGCCAGCACGTCGATCCGCGGCTGGTGGCCGCGTGGGAGCAGGGCACCAGGGTGCCCGACGAGCGCCAGCTCACCGCGCTCGCCGGCGCGCTGTGGTGCTCGCCCGCGCATCTGCTCCGCGTGCCGCGCACGTTGCGCGAGCACCGGCTCGCGCACGGGGTCTCCGCGCCCGACCTCGCGCTGGAGATCGGGATGGACCCGGCGGCGTACGAGCGCGTCGAGGCCACCGGGCAGTGGACGGGGAACGCCCGCCAGGCGGAGGCCCTCGGCCGCGCGCTGCGCCTCCCCCTCCCCGCGCTGCTCGCCTTCACCGGCCGCGAGGAGGAGCTGACCGGGCTGCTGCGGCGCGCGGTCACCACGCGCTGGCAGGCGTACACGTCCCCGGTCGCCCGCCTCGTCCCGCTCCCCAAGGACCGGCTGGAGGAGGCGCTGCGCGAACTGCACGACGCCTACGCCTCGACGACCGCCGGGTCCCTCAACTGGGCCGCCGGGTCGACGGGTTCGGCCGGTCCTGCCTTCCTGGAGGAGATCCTGCGTCACTTCTGGGCGGCGCTGGAGGCCTGACCGGCCGTACGGGCCTCCAGCGCGCGCAGGACGGCGATCATGTCGGCACCGCCGTGCCCGAGCCGCACGGTCTCGGCGAACAGCGCGTGGCTCGCGTCCAGCAGCGGCGTCGCGAGCCCGGTGGCGCGGGCCCGCTCGGCGACCAGGCGGTTGTTCTCCAGCACGTCCAGCGCGGCGGCCTGCGCGGCGTCGTCCCCCGCCAGCAGCATCGCCGTCTTCACGCGGCTGACATCGCTGGCCATCGGCCCGGCGTCCAGCACGCTCCCGAACAGCTCCAGGTCGATCCCCTGCCGCGCGGCGAAGTGGAACGCCTCGGCGAGGCCCGTGACCATGGTGATCAGGTAGAGGTTGACCGACAGCTTCATCAGCAGCGCGTTCGGCACGGCCCCGCACACGCGGCTCTCGTGGCTGAGGGGCCGCAGCAGCGGCCGTACGTCCGCGACCGCCGCCGGATCGCCCGCCAGCATCGTCACGAGCCGCCCCCGCTCGGCCGGTACGCGCGAGCCGGAGACCGGCGCCTCCACGTAACGCCCGCCCGCCGCGCGGACGTCCGCCTCCAGCGCCTGCGAGTACGCGGGTGACGTCGTGCCCATGTGGACGACCGTGCGCCCGGCGACGCGCGCCCCGAACTCCGGCGTGCCACGCGCCAGCACGGCGTCCACGGCCGCGCCGTCCGCCAGCATCAGCAGCACGGTGCCCGCCCGCCGGAACACCTCCGCCGGGCCCGCCGCGACCTCGGCCCCTGCGGCGCGCAGGGGCTCGGCCTTCGCGCGCGTACGGTTCCAGACCAGCAGCGGTCCTTCGCCGTTCGCGGCGCCGTGCCGGGCCAGATGGAGCGCCATCGGCCGCCCCATGGTGCCGAGTCCGATGAATCCGATGCCCATGGCCCACCCCCGGTCACCTATGACGAGCGTCATAATAGCGAGACTTATGAGGGAGGGGAACGGACATGGCGTACGGGCCACGGGAACGGATCGTCTTCAGCGCGGCACAGCTCATCCGCCGCGACGGGGTCGCGGCGACGGGCCTGCGCCACGTCGTCGCCCACGCGGACGCGCCGCGCGGCTCACTCCAGCACTACTTCCCGGGCGGCAAGGAGCAGTTGGTCAACGACGCGGTGGCCTGGGCCGCCCGTTACGCCGCCCGGCGCGTCGACCGCTTCGTCACGGCCATGGGCGAATCCCCCACGCCGGGCGGCCTGTTCGCCGCGATGACCCGTCAGTGGACGGACGAGCTGGAGGCGGCGGACGGCACGCTCGCGGGGTGCCCGGTCGCGGCGGCGACGGTGGACTGCGCCGCCTCCGCGCCCTCGACCCGGACCGCGGTGGCGACCGCGTTCGCGGAGTGGGCGGCCCCCATCGCCCGGGCCCTCACCACGATGGGCGTCCCGGAGAACCGGGCCCCCTCCCTGGCCACCCTGATGCTCAGCACACTGGAGGGAGCGATCCTCATCTCCCGAGCGGAACGCTCCCCCCGAGCGCTGCAGACGGTGGCCGCGGAACTGGGCCCGATCCTGGACGCCGCGACCAGCACCTGAGTGCCGGGTGCCCCTTTGCCCTCAGGGGCGCGGGCCTGTGTTTGATATGCGGCTCCGCCGCGCCGGGTCCAAGGCATCGGGGCTTGCCCATACAGGGGCGCGGGGAACTGCGCGACAAGCCACGACGGACTCGCAGTCCGCAATGCACAGCCCGGGGCAACCCGAACCCGGCCCAGTACGCAGGGCACCCGGCGAAGGGGGCTGCGCTTGCCAACCCTGCGCCTTGCGCAGACTTCCCAAGCACAGTGGGGTGGAGGGAGCAGACTTCCCAAGCACAGTGGGGTGGAGGGAGCAGACTTCCCAAGCGCTGTGGGGCGGAGGGAGAAGCGAGTGGGGGCTCAGTTCGTTGAGGGGGAGGGCACCTTTTGGTGGGGGATCCCTTCTCCGGGTTCCATGGGATGGGTCACCGTCTCCTCGTCGCGGCGGCCCTTGCCGACATGGTTGAAGACGAGGTTGAGCAGAACGGCGGTGACGCACCCCGTGGAGATCCCGGAGTCGAGGATGATCTTCGCACTCTCCGGGAACGCGTGGTAGAAGTCCGGCGCGGCGATCGGGATGACGCCGACGGCGAGCGAGGTCCCGACGATCAGGACGTTGTTGTCCTTGTCGAGGCCCGCCTTCTGCAGCGTCTGGATGCCGCTCGCCGCGACGGAGCCGAACAGGACGACGCCCGCACCGCCGAGCACCGGCTGCGGTACGGACGCGATGAGCGCGGCGGCGATCGGACAGAGGCCCATGACGATGAGGATGCCGCCGCCCGCGGCGACCACGAACCGGCTGCGGATGCGCGTCATCGCGACGAGCCCGATGTTCTGCGCGAAGGCGCTGCACATGAAGCCGTTGAAGAAGGGGCTGACGAACGAGCCCGCGGTGTCGGCGCGCAGGCCCGCCGCGATGGTCTTCTCGTCGGCGGGGCGGTCGACGATCTCGCCGAGCGCGAGCATGTCGGCGGTCGACTCCGTCATGGACACCAGCATGACCACGCACATGGAGACGATCGCGGCGACCGCGAACTGCGGGGCGCCGAAGTGGAAGGGGGTGGGGAAGCCGACGACGTCGGCCTCCTTGAGGGCCGTGAAGTCGGTGATGCCGACGGGTATCGCGATCAGCGTGCCGACGAGCAGCCCCAGCAGTACGGCGATCTGCTTGAGGAAGCCGCTGGTGAAGCGGCGCAGCAGCAGGACGATCAGGAGGGTGAGGCCCGCCATGCCGATGTTGGCGAAGTCGCCGTAGTCCGGGTCCTTCTCGTTGCCGCCCTGGGCCCAGTTGAAGGCGACGGGCATCAGCGAGATGCCGATGAGCGTGATGACGCTGCCGGTGACGACGGGCGGGAAGAAGCGGACCAGTTTGCTGAAGAAGGGCGCGACGACGAAGCCGATCGCCGCCGCCACCATCGTGGCGCCGAAGATCACGGGGAGCGCGTCCTCGGGGCCCTCGGACTTGTTGATGGCGAGCATGGGCGCGACGGTCGCGAACGTCACGCCGTTGACGAAGGGGAGGCGGGCGCCGATCTTCCAGACGCCGAGCGTCTGGAGGAGGGTGGCGATGCCCGCCATGAAGAGGCTGGCGCCGGTCAGGAACGTCAGTTCGGTGACGGACAGTCCGACGGCGGCGCCGATCACGAGGGGCGGTGCGACCACCCCGGCGTACATCGCCGCGACGTGCTGAAGGCCGGTGGTGAAGAGCTTGACCGGCGGCATGCCCTGATCGACAGGGTGCTTCCGCGGCGCTTCTCCGCTCCCGTCCCCCTTCGCATCCGCTGCCGTGCCTTGCGCGGTGAACCTGGGCGTCTTGGCCACTGCGGTCCTCCTGTCGTTTTCCTGTGTCCTGGCGTGGACACTGAGTTTCGGGAGGTCGTGCGTCGTACGGGCTCACACGCCGTACGAGGTCGTGCCGGTGTGCAGTTGTTGCGCCCATGACATGTGTGCGGAGTGGAGGGGACGGAGAAGACCGGCCGGGAGCCGTCCCTCCCGGCCGGTGGCTCTCAGTGCGCGGCGATACGGGCGAGGCGCTGCGCCTCGTCCCGCGCGTCGCGCGCGATCTCGTCCTCGTCGGCGGTGGTCAGGTGGCCGTCCTCCACGACCGTCCTGCCGCCCACGAGGGAGAGGGTGACCGGTGCCGCGGCGCCGAGGACGAGCGCGGCGACCGGGTCGGCGATCGACGAGTGGCCGATGCCGTCGAGCTTCCAGAGCACCAGGTCGGCGAGCTTGCCGGGCTCCAGCGAGCCCGTCTCGTTCGCGCGGCCCAGCACCTGGGCGCCGCCGTGGGTGCCGAGTCGCAGCGCCTGGCGGACGTTCAGGGCACGTTCCTTGTGGCCGCCGAGGCGGTTGACGAGGAGCGCGTTGCGCAGTTCGGTGTGGAGTTCACCGGACTCGTTGGAGGCGGTGCCGTCCACGCCGAGGCCGACCGGGACGCCCGCGGCGAGCATGTCGGGGACCCGGGCGATGCCCGCGCCGAGGCGGGCGTTGGAGGACGGGCAGTGCGCGGCGCCGGTCCTCGTACGGCCGAACGCCTCGATGTCCGCGTCGGTCATGTGGACGCAGTGCGCCATCCACACGTCCTCCCCGAGCCAGCCCGTGGACTCGAAGTAGTCGGTCGGCCCCATGCCGAACAGCTCGTGGCAGAACTTCTCCTCCTCCGCCGTCTCCGAGCCGTGCGTGTGCAGCCGTACGCCCTTGCGGCGGGCCAACAGCGCTGCCTCACGCATCAGTTCGGTGGAGACGGAGAAGGGGGAGCAGGGGGCGACCGCGATGTGCAGCATCGAGTCGAACGAGGGGTCGTGGTGGGTGTCGACGGCCTCCTCGGTCGCCCGCAGCGCGTCCTCCAGGGACTCGACGGCGAAGTCCGGCGGCAGCCCGCCGTCCGACTCGCCGCGGTCCATCGAGCCGCGCGCGGCGGTGAAGCGCACGCCCAGCTCGCGCGCGGCGCGGATCTCGGCGCCGAGCAGGTCGCCGCTGCCGCGCGGGAAGACGTAGTGGTGGTCCATCGCGGTGGTCACGCCGCCGCGGGCCATCATCCCGAGGGAGCCGCGGGCCGCCGCGTACACCATCTGCTCGTCGATGCGGGACCAGGTGGGGTACAGCGCGACGAGCCAGTCGAAGAGGTTCGAGTCCGTGGCGAGGCCGCGGGTGAGCCACTGGTAGAAGTGGTGATGGGTGTTGACCAGGCCGGGCGTGACGAGGTGTCCCGTGCCGTCGATCCGCCGGGTCACCCCCTCCAGCCCGTCCGGTGCCCTGCCGGGTCCGACCGACTCGATGCGGCTGCCGGTGACGACGACGTGCCCGGAGGCGTGCTCCGTGTCCTCGGCGTCGACGGTGGCGACGGCGCAGTTCTCGATGACGATACGTGCGGGTGCTGAATCCGCCATGGTGGTCCTCGATGCGGTGGGTGTCGGTGGCGGCAGGGTCGCCCCTGTCCCGCCCTTGCGCCGTTTCCGGGGGTCCGACGGGCGGAGCCCCCAAGAAACGGGAAGGGACGGGACTCCGGCTGGGCTCCTACAGGTTGGTCATGTCCATCGGGATGCGCGCCTCCACGCCGTCACGCAGCACGGTGGCCTCGATCAGGCCGTACGGCCGGTCGGCGGCGTAGTACACGGCTCCGTCCTTCGCCTCGTTCTCGACGCCGCAGTACGAGAGGTCCACCCGGAAGTGGTGCTTGTTCGGCATCGAGAAGCGGATCTCGTCGATCTCGGAGCGGGAATTGATGACGCGCGCGCCCATCTGGTACAGCGTCTGCTGGAGCGAGAGGGAGTACGTCTCGGCGAAGGCGTGCAGCATGTGCTTCTTCGCCTGCGCGTAGGACTTCTCCCACTGCGGGGCGCGCTGGTCGTCGCTCGTCCAGTTGTGCCGCCACCAGGAGGAGACCGACGTGGCGAGGATGCGGTCGTAGTCCTCCTGGAGCGTCGTGTACCTGTCCTTGATGTAGCCCCAGAACTCCGACGACGTGCTGTTCATGACCGTGAGGTCCTTGAGGCCCGAGAGGACCTCGAACTCCGCGCCGTCGTAGGTGATCTGGGCGGTCCTGGTCTCCTGGCCCTTGCGGACGAAGGAGTGCTTGACCTCGTCGGCGCCGATGAACTTGGAGTTGGCGTCGGAGGTCTCGATCCGCTCCCACGCGTACTCCTCGACGCGGATGCGGGCGCGGTGGATCGGGCCGCAGGAGTCCACGAAGTGGCGGGCCAGCTTGATGCCGAAGTCCTCGGCCGAGTCGATGCCGTGCTCCTTGGCGAAGGCGAACACCGTGTTCTTGGTGGTGTCCGTCGGCAGGACATGGGCGTTCGAGCCCGAGTAGTGGACCTCGTCGAGGTCGCCGCTGAGGGCGACCGAGACGTTGAGGTCCTTGATGTGGTGCGTGTCGCCGTCCCGCGTGATCTTGACTACGCGGTTCTCCGCCTTGCCGTACTGGTTCTGGCCGAGAATCGTGGGCATAAGGTGTCAGCTCCCTCGGTACACGGAGTAGCCGAACGGGTTGAGCAGCAGCGGCACGTGGTAGTGCTCCCCCGGGGCGACGGCGAACGTGATCGTCACCTCGGGGAAGAACGCGCCGCTGTCCCGTAGCGCGGGGGCGTCCTGCTGTGCCTCGGCTTGCTGTTTGCCAATGAAGTACGGCTCCGTCTCGAAGAGGAGCCGCACGTGCGTGGTGCCTTCCGGCAGCGCCGGAAAGTCCTTGCAGCGCCCGTCCGCGTCGGTCGTGGAGACGCCGTGCTCCACCCACTTGTCCCCCTCTCGCAGGGAGAGGCGCACCCCGACGTGCGCGGCCGGGCGGCCGACGCTGGTGTCCAGGATGTGCGTGGACACGGACGTGCTGGTTCCCTCGCTCATGCCGTGGGTGCTCCTTCCTCCGCGAGCCGGGACAGGCGGATGCGGTTGATCTTGGCCAGTTCCTGCCGCACGATCTCCCGCTCCCGTTGCCGGGAGTTGTCGATCCTGTTGCGTACGGCGTCCCTCATCTGCTCGCCGGTCAGGCCGGTGGCGCAGATGAGGAAGACATGCCCGAACTTCTCCTGGTACGCCAGGTTGAGTTCGAGCATCTCCGCCTTCAGCGCGTCGGACGCTCCGGCCATGCCGCGCTGCTCGCGGCTGGAGGCCGGGTCGCCCGGCTTGGGGCGGCCGATGGGCGGGTGCCCCGCCATCGCCTCGTCGAGGCCCTCGTCGCCGAGCGCGGCGGTGGCCTCGTCGCTCGTACGGAAGAGGTCCTCCGCGGTGCCGTAGGGGCGGTGGGAGAGCAGGGCGCTCCCCCAGGCCCGTGCGGCGCACATCTCGTGGAGTGCGGCGCGAGCGGCACTCTCCTCGGCTGAGTTGAACCAGGAGAGACCTGGCGTGGGGCGCGAAGTCACGGAACCTCCGTGGCCGGTGCTGTTCGGGCTGGGAATAGCTAAGTCCTCGGACAACAACGCGTCAACACTTTGTTGAAGGCTTTTCGACATGATGGAAAACGAAGACCGCCATCCGGAAGGATGGCGGTCTTCATCTGGGGGATTTTGTCCGAGTTTCAGCCTTCCTTGGCTGCATTCTCCCGGTTGAGGTAGTTGTACACGGTGAACCGGGACACCCCCAGCGCGGCGGCCACGGTCTCCACCCCGTGCCGCACGGAGAACGCGCCCCGCGTCTCCAGGATCCGCACCACCGACTGCTTGGTCTTCCTGTCCAGCTCCGCGAGCGGCATCCCGTGCCGCCGCTCCAGCTCGGTCAGGATGTGGTCGAGGGAGTCCGACAGATGCGGCAGCCGTACGGCGACCACGTCCTCGCCCTCCCAGGCGAGCACCACGTCGTCGCCGCGCGCCTCGTCCGGCGCGACCATCTCGCCGCCCATCGCGTCCACCAGCGGCTTCACGGCCGCGACGAAGGGATGCCCCGAGGTGCCCGGCATCAGGCCTCGTCCTCCCCGACCACGTTGACCTGCAGGGAGACGCGCGTCGCCCCCGCCGCCAGCGACTCGCGCAGCAGCCGCTGCACCGCCTCCAGCACGGCCTCGGACCCGCCCTCAGCCGTATTGCCGAACGGGCCGACGTCCACCGCGTCCAGCGCCGCCCCCTCGACGATCTCCCGGGCCACGAGCGCGTGAGCCGGCGCCTCGTCCAGGTCGAACGGCTCGGTCGTGAACTCCACTCGCAATCGCGTCATGGACCGTACGTTAGCGACAGAGGGTGCGCGTCAGGGGCGCGGGGAACTGCGCGACCGGCCACGACGAAAGCCGCAGGCCGCAAAGCACCGCACGGGGCACCCGCTGCCCGGTCCCCGCACACCGCTCACTCTTCCAGCAGTCCCTGCAAAAATCGCACGGTCTCATCCGGCTGATAAGCCTCCGCGCTGAGGCGGTTCATGATCAGCGTGTACTGGTCCACATCCGTCTGCTTGTCCAGATAGACCGCGCTGGTCAGATGCTCCAGATAGACCTTGTCCGGCAGATCAGGGTCGCCGAAGCGCAGGATCGTGAGCGAGGACCCGGCCGCGGCGGCCGTCACGGTGAACGGCGCCACCTGCAGCGTCACGTTCGGCAGGTCCACCATCTTCAGCAGGTGCTCGATCTGGCCGCGCATCACGTCCCGGCCGCCGAACGGGCGCCGCAGCGCCGCCTCGTCCACGACCGCCCACAGCTTGGGCGCCTCGGCCCTGGTCAGCAGCCGCTGCCGCTCCATGCGCAGCCGCACGAGACGGCTGATCCTGCGCGGCGCGGTGTTCGGATACCCGAGACGGCTCACCGCGTACGCGTACTCCTCGGTCTGGAGCAGGCCGGGGATGAACTGCACCTCGTACGACCGGATCATGGAGGCGGCGTCCTCCAGGCCGATGTGCAGCTCGAACCAGTCCTCCAGCACATCGCTGTACTGATGCCACCAGCCCGGGGAGTTGGCCTGCTGGGCCAGCGCGAAATACTCCGCGCGCTCGTCGCGGTCCAGCACCCGGTAGAGCGTGAGGAGATCCGCGAGGTCGCGCTCCTTGGAGCCGACCTGGCCGCGCTCCAGGCGCGTGATCTTCGCGTGCGAGCCGCGGATCGCCTTCCCGGCGTCCTCGCGGCTGATCTCCAGATCCTGGCGCAGCCGCCGCAACTTGGCGCCGAGCACGATGCGCAGCGCCGTCGGCCCCGCCTGCTGCTCCGGGACCGCCATCGGCCCGCGCCCCCGAGGCGCGGGATCGCCGCCCGGCTGCGTCATGGCGGTCATGCGTGCTCCCCTGGTTCTGGCGTGCCCCTCGCTCCACGAAGCTCGGGGGAAGTCTCCACAGTCTGACACCGGCTCACCTGCCGGGTACAGACTACGATTTCGCGCACCAGCGAATCCGACGGCGAGAATCACGAGATCTGACGAAAGGGCCCAGCAATGGCCACAACCGATGAGAACCTGGGTGAGCGCGATCTCGGGCTCGACCGCCACCACAGCGCGCGGATCTACGACTACTTCCTGGGCGGCAAGACCAACTTCCCGCCGGACCGCGAGGTCGCCGAGAAGCTGCTCGCCGCCTTCCCGGGTTTCCGGAACGCGGCGCGCGCGAACCGCGCGTTCATGCACCGCGCGGCGCGTTTCCTCGTCGAGCGCGGTATCCGCCAGTTCCTCGACATCGGCACCGGCATCCCCACCTCGCCCAACCTCCACGAGGTGGCGCAGAGCATCGCCCCCGAGACCCGGATCGTCTACGCGGACAACGACCCGATCGTCCTCGCCCACGCCCGCGCCCTGCTGACGGGGTCGCCCGAAGGACGTACGGCCTACGTCGAGGCCGACATCACCGATCCGGAGTCGATCCTCACCTCCTCGCAGCTCACCGGGACGATCGACCTGTCGCAGCCGACGGCGCTGTGCCTGGTGGGGCTGATGCACTACATCACGGACGAGCACGACGCGTACGGCATCGTGGAGCGCCTGACCGAAGCCCTCGCGCCCGGCTCGTACGTGGTCCTCTCGCAGTGCACCCCCGACTTCGCGCCGGAGGAGTGGGAGCAGGCCATGGAGGTCTACAAGATGGACGGCGGCAGCGCGCAGGTGCGCAGCCGCGAGGAGATCAGCCGCTTCTTCGGCGGCCTGGAGCTGGTCGAGCCCGGCATCGAGGTCCCCCACCGCTGGCACCCCGACGCGGACACGAGCCAGGTGACCAGCATCGGCGACATGGACGACGCGCTGGTCAGCATGTGGGCGGGGGTCGCGATCAAGCGCTAGGCAGCACTAGGCATACTCGGGACGCCCTGTGGGCCGGTAGACCTGGATGGTCACGCCCTTCGGGGTGGACCGCGAGTCGACGAGTTCGAGCGCCGCGTCCGGGCCGGACTCCGGGAACAGCCGCGTGCCCTGGCCGACGACCACGGGGTAGACGAGCAGGACGATCTCGTCGGCCAGGCCGTTCCCCAGCAGCCACCGGACGAGCTCGCCGCTGCCGTGCACCTGGAGCTCACCGGCCGCCGTCCCCTCCTTCACCTTCCGCACGGCCGCGGCGACATCGCCGTCATCGCCGGAGAGCACCGCCGTGTCCGCCCAGCGCGGCTCGCTCAGCGTGTTCGACACGACGTACTTGGGGCGTGTGTTGAGCGCCGTCGAGATCGGGTTGGCGCCCTCGTCCGTCCCCCATGAGCCGGTCCCCCAGGAGCGCTCGAAGATCTCGTACGTCCTCCGCCCGAACAGGAACGCGTCGGCGCGTTCGTAGACCTGGCCGAGGAATCTCTCGCCCTCCTCGTCGAAGAGCGGCAGGGCCCATCCCCCGCGCTCGAAGCCGCCCCTGCGGTCCTCGTCGGAGGCGCCGAGCCCCTGCATCACCCCGTCGACCGAGACGTTCGTGACGGTCGTCAGCTTCATGGTCGCGTTCCCTTCCGGTGCCGGTCCGTTCGATGGGCAGACCGCCGGGGCCGCGAGAACTCATCGCCCGTCCTTCTCCCCGCACCGGCTCCCCGCACCGGGGTTCACGTATGTTCGATGTGGCACTATTCTGAATCTGAGAATAGTCGGAGAAGCAAGAGAGTCGGGGTGCCGCCGGTGACGGGTTCGTCGTCGTGGACACGCGCCGTGCTGCCGCTGTGCCTGCTCGGGGTGCTGGCGGACGAGGAGCGGAGCTACGGGTACGCGCTGCTGGGCCGCCTCACGGACGCCGGCCTGGCGAACGTCAAGGCCGCCACCCTCTATCCGGCGCTGACGCGCCTGGAGGAGGAGGGCTCGGTCGACGTCGAGTGGGGCGCGGGCGAGGGCGGTCCCGGGCGGAAGTACTACCGCATCACCGAGAGCGGCCGGGCGCGGCTGCGCGACGAGGGCGCCGCCTGGGCGCGGTTCGCCGCCACCGTCGGAACGCTCGTCGGGGACCACGCGAAGGAAGCGGAGGGAGAGTCATGACCTCGAAGGAGAAACTGGACTGGCCGCACGAGGACGACGCGAAGTGGGCGGCCGAGGTCGAGCTGCGTCTCGTCCTCGACCACGACGCGCCGTCCGGGCTGGCCGACACACTCCTCCCCGAGGCGTGCGCCGCCGTCCGTGAGGAGGGCAGACCCGCTCGCGAGCTGTTCGGTGCCCCCGGCGCGTACGCCCGTACGCTGGCGAGCGAGCACATCGGCGAGGAGCAGCGCGCGCTGCGGGACGCGCGCGGACTGACCCCGGGCGAGCGCCTCACCGGAGCCGTCCTCACGATCGGCTGCCTGGGCGCGTTCCTCGCGCTGCTGCGGTGGATCACCAACGGGCTCTGGGCAAGGCCGAGCTGGCCCTCGATCGCGGCCCTGAGCACGGTCGCGGCCGGCGCGCTGCTGGTCGCGCTGGCCGTCGCCGCGTGGTCGGCGGGCCGCCGCACGGGCACCTGGGCGTTCGCGGGCGGCGCGGTCGCGGCGGTGGCCGGGGGCGCGGCGGTGGCCGTGTCGCTGCCGGGCACGCCCCTCTTCTCGGTGCCGATGCCGGTGCTGGCGCTGCTCGGCTTCGGCGTGGCGGGGGCGGCGCTGTGGTTCCCGTCGCGGATCGCCGACGAGTGGTTCACGCCGAGGTTCGACGACGGGGGCTCCGGGGCGAGCGGCCCGGAGGCGGACGAGCGCTGGCTGCGGCGCCTGGAGTACGTGCTGCGCGGCAGGCACGCGCTGCGCGCCGCCGAGGCGCGCGGCCACGTGGAGGAGGCGCGGCAGCATCTCGCCGCGTCCGGGGAGAGCGCGCGGGACGCCTTCGGCTCGCCGGAGGTCTACGCGCTGCGGCTGGCCGACGGCGCGCGGAACGAGGAGCGCACCTCGCGCCGGAAGCTCTACGCCTACTCCCTCACCGGATTCGCCCTCGTCCTGCTCCTCGTCGGCGAGCTGGGCGACCCGGACCCGGCCTCACCCATGCTCTGGTTCTACCTGGCCGCCTTCGTGTACTGGACCGTGACCACGGCGCAGATGTGGCGGCGCACGCTGACGGCGAAGCGGCGCGCCTGACCGCTTGACCGCCTTACCGCCTGACCGCACCAAGGCCCCGGGGATCCCCCGGGGCCTTTCGCATGCCGGAAGAGGCCGGGAGCCCTTGACAGGCGGGGAGGTCACGGAGCAATCTTCCAGTACTTCCAGCAAACAGAATTCACTTTCCGCTATACGGAACTCTAACCCTCGAAGGGAGTGCGGTCGCTGTGCGGTACACCGTCAACGCCTCGATCCTCCTCACCGAACTTCCGCTCCTGGAGCGCCCCGCCGCGGCGGCCGCCGCCGGGTTCGGGGCGATCGAGCTGTGGTGGCCGTGGCCGGACGCGCCGGTGCCCGAGCGCGCCGAGCTCGACGCGCTGCGCGGCGCGCTGGAGGACGCGGACGTCCGGCTCACGGGCCTGAACTTCTACGCGGGCCAGCTGCCCGGACCGGACCGGGGCGCGCTGTCGATCCCCGGCGAGGAGTCCGAGAAGTTCCGCGCGAACATCGACGTGGCGGCCGAGTTCGCCCGCGAGGTCGGCTGCGGGGCGCTCAACGCGCTGTACGGGAACCGGGTCGAGGGCGTGTCCGCCGAGCGGCAGGACGCGCTGGCGCGCGAGAACCTCGCGCTCGCGGCCCGTGCCGCGGACCGCGCGGGCGCGGTGCTGCTCGTCGAGGCGCTGAACGCGCCGGAGTCGCCCCACTGTCCGCTGGTGAGCGCGCCGAGCGCGGTCGAGGTCGTCGACCAGGTCAACGCCGACACCGGCCTGGACAACGCCCGCTTCCTGATGGACCTCTACCACCTGTCCATGAACGGCGAGGACCTGCACGGCGTGATCGACACGTACACGCCGGTGACGGGCCATGTGCAGATCGCCGACAACCCGGGGCGCGGCGCGCCGGGCACGGGCGACCTCGACTTCTCCGATCTGCTGGGCCGCCTGGAGAAGGCGGGCTATGACGGGCCGGTCGGCCTGGAGTACAAGGCGCCGTACGGCGAAGGGGCGGACCCCTTCGCCTGGTTGCCGCGCGAGCAGCGCGCGGGCTGACGCGTTGCGCGCCGGAGCGTTGCGCGCCGAAGCGTTGCGTTTGCGTGCTGAGCAGGGGCTGCCCCTTGATGCGCGTCGCAGGCCGCGGCTGCCTCGTGGCCGATCGCGCAGTTCCCCGCGCCCCTTCGGGGCGCGAACACACGCCTCCGCGCTGTGCTTGGGAGGTCTGCGCGAAGGCGCAGGGCTGGCAAGCGCAGCCCCCCATGCCGGGCACTCCCAGGCCCCCCGACGTCATAGCGAAGCGAAAGGCACATCATGACCAGTTACACCCCCGGCAACGCCAAGATCGCCTTCATCGGGCTCGGGATCATGGGTGCGCCCATGGCCCGCAATCTCGTCAAGGCCGGTTACGACGTCACCGCCTACAACCGTGACGCCTCGAAGAGCGAGGCCTTCGGCAAGGACGGCGGCGACAAGGCGAGCGCCGCGTCCAGCATCGCGGCGGCCGTCCAGGACGCGGACGTCGTCATCACGATGGTCCCCGCCTCCCCGCAGGTCGAAGAGGTGATCCTGCACGACGACGGCGTGCTCGACCATCTCAAGCCGGGCGGGCTCGTGATCGACATGTCCTCCATCACCCCGCAGACCTCGATCCAGGTCGCCGAGGCCGCGAAGGCCAAGGGGATCAAGGCACTTGACGCGCCGGTCTCCGGCGGCGAGGCGGGCGCGGTCGAGGGCGTGCTCTCGATCATGGTCGGCGGCGAGCAGGAGGCCTTCGACGCGGCGCGCCCCGTCTTCGACGCGCTCGGCAAGACCGTCGTGCTGTGCGGTCCGCACGGCGCGGGCCAGACCGTGAAGGCGGCCAACCAGCTGATCGTCGCCGTCAACATCGAGGCCGTCGCCGAGGCCGTGGTCTTCCTGGAGAAGTCCGGCGTCGAACTGTCCACCGCGCTGGACGTGCTGAACGGGGGCCTCGCCGGGTCCACCGTCCTCACCCGCAAGAAGGACAGCATCCTCGCCGGGAACTTCCAGCCCGGCTTCAAGATCGACCTGCACCACAAGGACATGGGCATCGTCACGGACGCGGCCCGTGCCGTCGGCGCCGCCGTACCGGCGGGCGCCCTGGTGGCCCAACTGGTCGCCGCGCTGCGCGAGCAGGGCGACGGCGGCCTCGACCACTCGGCCCTGGTCCGCGGCGTCCAGCGCCTCTCGGGCGGCACCCCGCCCACGGCCTGACCCGAAGACTCCGGGCGGCGGCGTTGACACTGTCCTGTCGCGCCCATGGCGCCGCCGCCCGGGCCCCCTCTCTCCCTAGGAGCAGTCACCATGCCTCGTATGACCGCTGCCCGCGCGGCAGTCGAGATCCTCAAGCGGGAAGGCGTGGACACCGCGTTCGGCGTGCCGGGTGCGGCGATCAACCCCTTCTACGCGGCGCTGCGCGCCTCCGGCGGCATCGCGCACACGCTCGCCCGGCACGTCGAGGGCGCGTCCCACATGGCCGAGGGCTACACCCGCGCCAAGGACGGCAACATCGGCGTGTGCATCGGTACGTCGGGCCCCGCGGGCACCGACATGATCACCGGGCTCTACTCCGCGACCGGCGACTCGACGCCGATCCTGTGCATCACGGGCCAGGCGCCCACCGCCGTGATGCACAAGGAGGACTTCCAGGCCGTCGACATCGCCTCCATCGCCGCGCCCGTCACCAAGAGGGCGACCACAGTGCGGGAGGCCGCGCAGGTGCCGGGCGTCTTCCAGGAGGCGTTCCACCTGATGCGTTCGGGCCGTCCGGGCCCGGTGCTGATCGACCTGCCGCTCGACGTCCAGCAGACGGAGATCGAGTTCGACCCGGAGACGTACGAGCCGCTGCCCGTGCACCGGCCCGCCGCCTCCCGCAAGCAGATCGAGAAGGCGCTGGCCATGCTGGGCGCCGCCGAGCGTCCGCTGATCGTCGCCGGGGGCGGCATCATCAACGCGGGCGCCTCCGAACTGCTGGTCGAGTTCGCCGAGCTGACCGGGATCCCGGTGATCCCCACGCTCATGGGCTGGGGCACGATCGCCGACGACCACGCGCTGAACGCGGGCATGGTCGGCCTCCAGACCTCGCACCGCTACGGCAACGCGACGTTCCTGGAGTCGGACTTCGTCCTCGGCATCGGCAACCGCTGGGCCAACCGCCACACCGGCCAGGTCTCCGCGTACACCGAGGGCCGTACGTTCGTGCACGTCGACATCGAGCCGACGCAGATCGGCAAGATCTTCGCGCCGGACTTCGGCATCGTCTCCGACGCGAAGGCCGCGCTCGCCCTCTTCGTGGAGGTCGCGCGCGAGCTGAAGGCGGCCGGGAAGCTGCCGGACCGCTCCGCCTGGGCCGCCTCCGCGCAGGAGCGGAAGGCGAGCCTCCAGCGGCGTACGCACTTCGACGACGTGCCGCTGAAGCCGCAGCGCGTGTACGAGGAGATGAACCGCGCCTTCGGCCCCGAGACGCGCTACGTGACGACGATCGGCCTCTCGCAGATCGCGGGCGCGCAGTTCCTGCACGTCTACCGGCCGCGCCACTGGATCAACTGCGGGCAGGCCGGGCCGCTGGGCTGGACCGTCCCCGCCGCGCTGGGCGTCGCCACGGCGGACCCGGAGGCGAGCGTGGTCGCGCTCTCCGGGGACTACGACTTCCAGTTCATGATCGAGGAGCTGGCGGTCGGCGCGCAGCACCGGATCCCGTACGTCCACGTGCTGGTCAACAACTCCTACCTGGGCCTCATCCGGCAGGCGCAGCGCAACTTCGACATGGACTTCCAGGTCAATCTGGAGTTCGAGAACATCAACGCCCCCGAGCTGGGCGCGTACGGAGTGGACCACGTCAAGGTCGTGGAGGGCCTGGGCTGCCGCGCCCTGCGGGTGACCGAGCCGGACGCGCTGCTGCCCGCCTTCGAGGAGGCGAAGAAGCTCGCGGCCGAGCTGCGGGTGCCGGTGGTCGTCGAGGCGATCCTGGAGCGGGTCACCAACATCTCGATGAGCGGCAGCGACCTCGCGAGCGTCAACGAGTTCGAGGACCTGGCGACCGCGCCGGAGCACGCCCCGACGGCGATAGCACCACTGGCCTGATCCTCATTCTCCATCTTCAACAATCTGTTGACGCTCCAGGATGCGGAAAGTATCTTCCGCGTACGCGTATGCCCTACGAAAGGCCCCACTCGATGTCGAAGTCCACGCTGACGACCGAGTCCGGCGCACCCGTCGCCGACAACCAGAACTCCGCCACCGCCGGCATCGGTGGCCCCCTCCTCCTCCAGGACCAGCACCTGCTGGAGAAGCTCGCGCGGTTCAACCGCGAGCGGATACCGGAGCGCGTCGTGCACGCCCGCGGCTCCGGCGCGTACGGCTACTTCGAGGTGACCGACGACATCACGGCGTACACGCACGCGCACTTCCTGGGCGAGGTCGGCCGCCGCACGGAGACCTTCATCCGCTTCTCGACGGTCGCCGACAACCTCGGCGGCCCGGACGCGGCCCGCGACCCGCGCGGCTTCGCGCTGAAGTTCTACACGGAAGAGGGAAATTACGACCTCGTCGGGAACAACACCCCGGTCTTCTTCATCAAGGACCCGCTGAAGTTCCCCGACTTCATCCACTCCCAGAAGCGCGACCCGTTCACGGGCAAGCAGGAGCCGGAGAACGTCTGGGACTTCTGGGCGCACGCCCCCGAGGCGACCCACCAGGTCACCTGGCTGATGGGCGACCGCGGCATCCCCGCCTCGTACCGCCACATGAACGGCTACGGCTCGCACACGTACCAGTGGACGAACGCCGACGGCGAGGCCTTCTTCGTCAAGTACCACTTCAAGACGAACCAGGGCATCCGCTCCCTCTCCTCCGAGCAGGGCGCGGAGCTGGCGGGCAAGGACCCCAACTCGCACCAGACGGACCTGCTGCAGTCCATCGAGCGCGGCGTGTACCCGTCCTGGACGCTCTACGTCCAGGTCATGCCCGCGGCGGAGGCGGCCGACTACCGCTTCAACCCCTTCGACCTCACCAAGGTCTGGCCGCACGCGGACTACCCGCTCCAGCGCGTCGGCCGCCTGGTCCTCGACCGCAACCCGGACAACGTCTTCGCCGAGGTCGAGCAGTCCGCCTTCTCCCCGAACAACTTCGTCCCCGGCATCGGCCCCTCCCCGGACAAGATGCTCCAGGGCCGCCTCTTCGCCTACGCCGACGCGCACCGCTACCGCCTGGGCGTCAACCACACCCAGCTCGCGGTCAACGCCCCGAAGGCGACGGAGGCCCGCAACTACGGCCGCGACGGCCTCATGGCCACGAACCCCTACGGCCGCGGCGCCAAGAACTACGAGCCCAACTCGTACGACGGCCCCGCCGAGACCGGCCTCGCCCTCTCCGCGCCCCGCCCCGTCACCGGCCACACCGGCACCCACGAGGCCCCGTCCCACACCAAGGACGACGACTTCTACCAGGCGGGCGAGCTGTACCGCCTGATGTCCGCGGACGAGCAGGCCCGCCTCGTCGCCAACATCGCGGGCGGCCTCTCCCAGGTCTCGCGCGACGACGTGGTCGAGAAGAACCTCGCCCACTTCCGCGCGGCCGACGCCGAGTACGGCCGCCGCGTCGAAGAGGCCGTACAGGAGCTGCGCGAAGGCTGATTGGGAGGTCAGCCCCAGCGCGCCCCCGGAGGGGACGGCCCGAATGATGAGGGGTGTCCGTCCTTTCCGGGGGCACACACGCGTGGCACTGTGACCGCGGGTTCCCCTGGACTCGCTTCGCAAAAGCTCTCGTATCGGGGACGATTGAGCCGTCGGGTCGATCGTCACGTGGGCTCAGGAGCGGAGAACATGGCAGAGAGCGTGCTCGTGCGCTGCCCCGTGTGTCGGCGCGAGCACACGTACACCACGCCCGTCTATCCGTGCACCTGTGGGGCGCCCGTCGCGCTGCCCGTGCTGCGGGCGGGGGTTCCCGTGCAGGTCACGCACCGTACGTGGGCGGGATCCTGGGTTCGGGTGCGGTGCGGGGCCTGCGGGCGGGACGACGAGTGGCCGCAGCCGGAGCTGGGGTGCGACTGCGGGACCGTGCTGCGGTTGCCGGTCGCGGGGGCCGGGGGCGCGGTGCCGCCGAGGTCCCTTCCGGGCGGTGCCGGCGGTACGCCCGTGGTGCCGCCCGCCGTGCCCTCCGTGCCGCCGTCCCCGCCTCCGCCGCCGCCCGAGGCCGCGCGTACGCCGCGTACGTCCTCGCGGCGCCCGCCCCTGCCGCCGCTGCGGCGGCCCGCGTTCCGGCCCGTGACGATCCGTACGGCGCAGGACGCGAAGACGGCCGCCGCGCAGTATCTGCGCTGGCTGGGCTTCACGGAGATCCGCGTCACCGAGCGGACGCCCGCGTCCGGGATCGATCTGCGCGGGCCCGAGGTCGTCGCCCACGTCGACCCGACGACCTCGCCGACAGCCCTGCGCGAGATCGAGACGCTCTGGCTGAACGGGCTCAACGAGTCCGCCGTCGCCGTCTGCTTCTCCCTCGCCGGGTACGCGCGGGACGCCCGCGTCCGCGCCGACGAGCTGTCGCTCCCCCTCTTCGTCCTCGACCTCACGGGGACCCCGCAGCCGGTCAACGACCCGGCCGATGAGCTGATCCGCAGCACGCCGTAGTCGCGGACAGAGGGTGACCTCGATGCCCGTTAGCGTGCCCGTATGACGCCGACGACGCTCAGCACCCGCGCCCTCAGCCGCGCCACCCTGGAGCGGCAGTTGCTCCTGCGACGGGTGGACATGGACGCCGCTGAAGCCGTCACGCATCTCGTCGGGCTGCAGACGCAGCTCCCGCACAACCACTACACCGCCCTCTGGTCCCGCCTGGCCCACTTCGACGCAGAGGACTTCTCGCGGCGGTTCGCCGCGCGGGAGTTCGTGCGGATCAGCCTGCAGCGGTCCACGATCCACACCGTGACGGCCCGCGACTGCCTCGCGCTGCGGCCCGTGCTGCAGCCCGCGCAGCGCGGCAGCTTCAGCTCGTTCGCCAGGCGGCTCGCGGCGGCGGGCGTGGACGCGGACGAGGTCGCCGCGCGCGCCGCCGAACTGGTCGCCGAGGAGCCGGGCGAGCCCATGACGTTTCATCAGCTCGGCACCCTGCTCGCCGAGGAGTGGCCGGAGGCCGACGCGCAGGCCCTCGGCATGGCCGCCCGGCATCTACTGCCCATGGTCCAGGTGACGCCGCGCGGGCTGTGGGGCAGGGGCGCCGGGGGCGGGCTCGCCCGGCACACCACCGTGCGGGAGTGGCTGGGGGAGGACCCGGGTTCCGACACGTCGCCCGACGCGCTCGTGCTGCGCTACCTCGCCGCCTTCGGGCCCGCCTCCGTCAAGGACGTACAGATGTGGAGCGGCCTGACGCGGCTGCGCGAGGTCGTCGAGCGGCACCGGGACGCGCTCGTCACCTTCCGCGACCCGGACGGCGTCGAGCTCTACGACCTGCCGGAGGCGCCGCGCCCCAGCCCTGAGGCCGAGGCTCCGGCCCGGTTCCTGCCCGAGTACGACAACGTCTTCCTCGGCCACAAGGACCGTACGCGCGTGATCCGCGACGAGGACAAGGGGCGTACGTGGGAGGGCAACCGGCAGTTCCCCGTCTTCCTCTCCGACGGCTTCGTCGAGGGCACGTGGCAGCGGGACGGGGGCACGCTCACCCTCTTCCCGTTCCGCGTCCTCTCCCCCGCCGCGCGCGGCGCGCTGGAGCGCGAGGCGGGCGCGCTGCTCGCCTTCCACGCGCCCGACACGCCGCACGACGTGTGCTGGGCGGGGGCTGGCCAGCGGCCCGGACGCGCCCCATGATGGCGCCGGGACGATCTGGGGAGGAACGGATGCCGGAGCTGCCGGAGGAGTCGGCGCTGTCTGAGCTGTCTGAGCTGTCGTACGCGAGCGGGACCGGCGCTGAGCCGCTGACGGGCGACACCATCGGCGCGCGGCTGCGCCGCACCGCGAGCAGACTGCCGCACAGCCCGGCGCTGGTGGACGTCGCGGCCGGACGGCGGTGGACGTACGAGGAGTTCGCGCGGGACGTGGACCTGCTCGCGCTCGGGCTGCTCGGCAAGGGCGTGCAGCGCGGGGAACGCGTGGGGATCTGGGCGCCCAACTGCGCGGACTGGGTGCTCGTCCAGTTCGCCGCGGCGCGCATCGGCGCCGTGCTGGTGAGCGTGAACCCGGCGTTCAGCGTGGGCGAGCTGCGCGACGTCCTCCAGCGCTCCGAGACGGAGATCCTCTTCGCCTCGCGGGACTGGGAGGAGCAGGTCGAGAGGGTGTGGGAGGAGTGCCCCGCGCTGCGCGACGTCTTCCTCGTCGAGCCCGGCGAGAACGCGGGCTGGTCGGAACCCATGGACCTCGGGCTGCAGATGACGATGACGTACCCGGAGCGGCTGGAGGAGCGCGCCGCGGAGCTCTCCTGCGACGACCCCGTCAGCCTCCAGTACACCTCCGGCACCACCGGCTCCCCCAAGGGCGCCACGCTCTCGCACCACAACATCCTCAACAACGCCCTGGCGATCGGCACCCTCCTCGGCTACGACGAGAACGACCGGATCTGCCTGCCCGTGCCCCTCTTCCACACCTTCGGCATGGTGATGGGCACCCTCGCCGCCGTCGCCACGGGCGCCTGCTCCGTGCTGCCCGCGCCGTCGTTCGACGCGGGCGCCGTGCTGCGCGCCGTACGGGACGAGGGGTGCACCTCGCTCTACGGCGTCCCGACGATGTTCATCGCCGAACTCTCCGCGCTCGACGCCGGTACGACGGACGTACGGCCCCGGGAGCTGACCTCTCTCCGTACCGGGATCATGGCCGGGGCGCCCTGCCCGGTCGAGGTCATGAAGCGGGTCATGTCCGAGATGGGCATGGCGGGCGTCGCGATCTGCTACGGCATGACGGAGACCTCACCCGTCTCGCTGATGACCCGCGCCGACGACGACCTGGAGCGCCGCACCGCGACCGTCGGCACCGTGATGCCGCACCTGGAGGTCAAGGTCACCGACCCGGCCACCGGGCTCACCGTGGCGCGCGGGGAGCGCGGCGAGCTGTGCGTGCGCGGGTACAGCGTGATGCTCGGCTACTGGGAGGACCCCGAGCAGACCGCGGCGGCCATCGACGCCGCGCGCTGGATGCACACCGGGGACCTCGCGGAGATGGGCGACGACGGCTACGTCCGTATCGTCGGCCGCACCAAGGACATGATCATCCGGGGCGGCGAGAACGTCTCCCCACGCGAGGTCGAGGAGCTGCTGCACACCCACCCCAAGATCTCCGACGTCCAGGTCGTCGGCGTCCCCCACGAGCGGCTCGGCGAGGAGGTCGCCGCCTGCGTGATCCTCGCGCCCGGCGCGGACTCGCTGACCCTGGACGAGATCGCCGCGCACTGCGAGGGGCGGCTCGCCCGCTACAAGATCCCCCGGCACCTCCACGTCCTCGACGGCTTCCCGCTCACCACCAGCGGCAAGGTGCGCAAGGTCGAACTGCGCGCGACCCTGGCCGCCACGCTCTCGACCAGGCACGATGTGCCCCAGCCAGGCACACAGGAGGAACGATGACCCAGCCAGCCCCCGCCGGGGACGCCACCGGGGACGCCACCGAGGTCTACCGCGCGGCGCGCGACACGCTGCTGCGGCACAGGACGGACTACGACGCCGCGCGCGCCGCGTTCTCCTGGCCCCGGACCGAGCACTTCAACTGGGCGCTGGACTGGTTCGACCGGATCGCCGAGGGCAACGACCGCCCCGCGCTGCACATCGTCGAGGAGGACGGCGCCGAGGAGCGCGTCACCTTCGACGAGATGCGCGTCCGCTCCGACCGCGTCGCGAACTGGCTGCGCGGGCACGGCGTCGCGGCGGGCGACCGGGTCATCGTCATGCTCGGCAACCAGGTCGAGCTCTGGGAGACGCTGCTCGCCCTGATCAAGCTGCGCGCCGTCGCCATCCCCGCCACGCCGCAGCTCGGCCCCGACGACCTCACGGACCGCATCACCCGCGGCGCCGCGCGCCACGTGGTCGTACGGGCCGCCGACACCGGCAAGTTCGCCGACGTGCCCGGCGACTACACCCGCATCGCGGTCGGTACGGGTGGTACGGGCGCCGGAGATGAAGGCTGGCTCTCCTACGCGGCGGCGTACGAGGCCGACCCCGCCTTCACCCCCGACGGTCCCACCCGCGCCGACGACCCGCTCCTCGTCTACTTCACCTCCGGCACCACCGCCCTGCCGAAGCTGGTCCAGCACACGCACAGCTCGTACCCGGTGGGGCACCTGGCCACGATGTACTGGATCGGGCTCCGCCCCGGCGACGTGCACCTCAACATCTCCTCACCCGGCTGGGCCAAGCACGCCTGGTCGAACTTCTTCGCCCCGTGGATCGCCGAGGCGACGATCTTCATCCACAACTACACGCGCTTCGACCCGGCCCGGCTGATGGCCGAGATGGACCGCGCGGGCGTCACCGTCTTCTGCGCGCCGCCCACCGTGTGGCGGATGCTCATCCAGGCCGACCTGTCGCTGCTGGGAACGGCGCCCCGCGAGGTAGTAGCCGCGGGCGAACCGTTGAACCCCGAGGTCATCGAGCACGTCCGGGGCGCGTGGGGCGTCACCATCCGCGACGGCTTCGGACAGACGGAGACCGCCGTCCAGGTGGCCAACACGCCCGGCCAGCCCCTCAAGCCCGGCTCCATGGGCCGCCCCACGCCCGGCTACGACGTCACGCTCGTCGACCCCGTCACCGGCGAGGCGGGCGTCGAGGAGGGCGAGATCTGCCTCGACCTCTCCCACGACCCGGTCGGCCTGATGACGGGGTACGAGGCCGACGAGGAGCGCACCGCCGCCGCGATGGCCGACGGCTTCTACCGCACCGGCGACATCGGCTCGCGCGACGCGGAGGGCTACCTCACGTACGTGGGGCGGGCCGACGACGTCTTCAAGGCCTCCGACTACAAGATCTCCCCCTTCGAGCTGGAGAGCGTCCTGCTGGAGCATGAGGCGGTGGCCGAGGCCGCGGTCGTGCCCTCGCCGGATCCCGTACGGCTGGCCGTGCCCAAGGCTTACGTCGTCGTCGCGGAGGGGTGGGAGCCGGGGGCCTCCACGGCCAAGGCCATCTTCGAGCATGCCCGTGCTCGGCTGACCCCCTACAAGCGGGTCCGCATCCTTGAGTTCGCCGAACTCCCCAAAACGATCTCCGGCAAAATCCGCCGAGTCCAACTACGCGACCACGCCGCCACCACGCCGGGCACGGAATTCCGCGAGTAGCGCCCCAACCGGTTCAAGACTTCTGGGCTTGCCCCTTAAGGGGCGCGGGGAACTGCGCGCCCAGCCACGACGCGGGCGCGGCCCGCGAAGCACAGCCCGGGGCAACCCGAACCCGGCCCGTAGTGCACGCACTCGGCGTGGGGGGCTGCGCTTGCCAACCCTGCGCCTTGCGCAGACTTCCCAAGCTTCGCAGGGGGCGGAGGGAGGGGTTACGGCGAGCCCCGTGGGGATGAGGCATTATCGGGGGCGTGCTGACGGGGACTGAGGGTGGGCCTGAGGTGGGGGGAAGCGCGCGCACGCGCCCGCGCACCCGGCGCCATCCCGTGCTGGCGTTCTTCGCCGGCCTCTTCCTCCTCGTACTGTCGGTCCCCCTCGCACTGCGCGGGGCCGACATGGACGGCCCCTCCCCCGTGCCGCAACTGCTGGCGTTCCTGCCGTGGTTCCTCGTCCCGGCGTGGCTCGCGCTGCTGGCCGCCGCGTTCGCGCGGCGGCCGGTGCTGCTCGTGTGGGCCGTGGCCGTGCTCGCGGCGACGGGATGGTTTCTGCAGCCGTACGGGGACGACGCGCCGTCCGGCGCCAAGGACCGCCCCTCGAAGGCCCGTTTCCGGCTGCTGACCGCGAATCTGGAGTACGGCGGCGCCACCCCCGCCCTCCTCGACACGCTGCGGCGCGAGCGTCCGCAGCTCGTGTCCGTGCAGGAGTGCGACCACTCCTGCGCGAAGGCGCTGCGCTCGCGCGAGATGCGTGAGGCGTACCCGCACCGGCTGATCGTCGGCGGCGACGGGGCCGACGGTTCGGCGCTGCTCAGCAGCTATCCGCTGAGCAGCGAGCACAAGGTGCCGGGGCGGCTGTCGATGCCGGGCGCGATCGTCGAGGTGCGCGGCCACCGCGTACGGATCCAGGTCGCGCACCCCATGCCGCCGGACTTCAGCGGACTGGCCACGTGGCGGCGCGAGCTGGGCGCGCTGCGGGCGTACGCCGAACGGCGCGGCGACCTGCCCACGATCATCGCGGGCGACTTCAACTCGACGCAGGACCACGCCGCGTTCCGCGCGATCCTCGACACGGGCATGCATGACGCGGCCCGGATGCTCGGCCAGTCCCGCACCCCCACCTGGCCCTCGGTCACGGCCCCGCCGCTGGGCGCGCAGATCGACCACATCCTGCTGAGCAAGCCGCTGGTCCCGGTCGACGGCCGGTTCCTGGACTACCCGGGCACGGATCACCGGGCGTTCCTGGCGGACATCAAGCTGTTCTGAGCGCGTCAGCGCTGTCGGCTCTCGATCAGGACCGGTTCCTCGCCGAAGGCGAGGCGGGCGCCGGGGCGGGCCCGCTCCGTGCGTCCCGACATGTGCAGGACGCGGCGCGCGCCGTCGTCCAGCGTGGTCTCGGCCCGGCCGCGCTTCGTCCAGTAGAAGCGCAGGACGGTGTCGCCGCGCGTGAGGCGGCATGTGTACGCGTCCCGCGCGAGGCCCATCCGGCCGCCCCGGCCGCAGGAGCCGAGCTCGGCGCCGTCCATCCAGCGTACGAGGCGCTCGACGCGGCGCGCGGCCTCCGTCGGCGGGCCCTCCAGCAGCTCCAGCACGAGCGGCACCTCCGAGCTGCCCCAGCTGTAGAAGTACGTACGGCGCGTCCCCTGGTACCAGGTGTAGAGCGCGGAGAGGTAGAAGCGGGGCGCGTAGTCGCGGGCGCGGCGGCCGTCGAGTTCGGCGCGGAGCGCGACGTCCTTGTCGGGGCCCGTGTTCCAGAGCGGGGCGGGGCGGCGTACCCCCTCCTCGTACAGCAGCCGCTGCATCCGCAGGGTCAGGTCGATGCTCTCCTCCGGGGGGCCGTCGGCGCGGCGCGGGGGGAGCTTGAACGCGGCGGCCTCGCAGTGCCGGTACGCGCCGGTGCGCGCGAACTCCCGCACCAGTCTCCGGCCGCGCGCGGTCCACAGCTCCCCGAACGACGGGCAGACCACCGTCGCCTCGCCGTCGACGTCCTCGATGATCGCGGAGGCGCGGCGGACCATCGCCGCGAGGGTGTCCATGCTCCCGGCGAAGCTGGGCCGGTGGTTGGGGTAGTCCCACAGCTCGTACGCCTCGATGCGGCCCTTGTAGCGCGTGGCGAGCTTGCGGACGAAGCGGTCCCAGTCGGCGAGGTCGTCCGGGGGCGCGGCGACCGAGTCCCCGTAGTCGGACTGCTTCTTGGACTCGGTGGCCCAGGGGGGCGTGCCGCCGATGGTGAAGAGGACGGGGAGCTTCTTCTTCCCCGCCGCTTCGACCGTCCGGTCCAGGGTGTCCCACTCGTAGTCGCCGCGCCGGGGTTCGAGGGTGCCCCAGCGGCTGTCGCTCTGCCACAGGCGGACGGATCCGGTGCGGAAGCCGGGCATCTCGCCCGTACTGCTGGAGACGTTGACCCCGAAGAACGCGGACGGCACCTTCTCGCCCGTGACGCTCCAGTCGGGGCCCCGCTCGCCCTGCCTGCTGGGGGTGAGGGAGGGCCCGGGGCCGGACGGGCCGCCGCCCGGGTCGCGGTCCCGGTCGAAGGCGAGCGTGCTGGCCACGGTCGCGAGGACGAAGGCGAGGACCAGGGTGACGGTACGCAGCCGCACGTAGGCACGGAGGGGGTAGGAGGGATACGAGGGGTACGAGGGGTGCGCCGGGTCCGGCCCGGCGTCGGGGGGCGACGCGGATTCCGGTTCCGTTTCCGGTGCGGGCTCCGCTTGTTCCTCGGCCCCGGAGGCCCCGTCTCCGTCCGCGTCGTCCCCCTCCGCGTTGGCCCGCTGCCAGGCGCGGTAGAGGCGGTCCAGCTGGGCGTCGCCCGGGGCCACGCCGCAGGCGCGGGCGATGAGTTCGACGGCCCCGAAGGCGGGCGGAACGGTGCTGCCCTGGCAGTAACGGTGCACGCTGGAGCGGCTCAGGCCCGAGCGGTGGGCCAGCGCGGAGTAGCTCCTTCCGCTGCGCTGCTTCAATTCCTCCAGCAGATCGGCCAGTTCCGATCTGCCCACATCAGGCGCCATCGACCCGTCCCCCACGGCCCTCGTCTCCCCCGGCGGGACGCGTCCCCGCCGTCCCACCGCACCGGAAAACGGCAGGTGAGTCCCGTCTCATCGTCCCGTTATCCCATCTGCCGCCACCTTCTTGCCACGGAATCGACAAAACGTCGAAGATCCCCTCACGCACACATGGCATTTCGGGGGATACATGCTTCGCCTGCACTTCACGGCCGGTGATCTCGCGCGTACGCGCGTCGCCGACGGTCCTGATCCACTCTGGGAATGCGTCCTCAGCCTGCACAGGCTCCGCGACGAACGTCCCGAACCATTTCTCTCCGGCTGGCGGGAACACGTCCTGAGCCAGGCCGCCGCTCCGCTTCCGTTTCTGATGCCGCTCGTGCCGCCGCGCGGCTACTTCCCGGACTTCCTCACACCCGCGGCGGGCGCGTACGGCTTCGAGCCCGGCCTCGACGCGCTGCTCTCCACGCCGCGCGGCCAGCTCCGCGGCCAGGTCGAGAAGCTGGGCGAGGGCCGGAAGCTGACGCCGTGGCTGCGCGCCGTACGGGAGGGCGGGGCGCCCCCGCTGCACCGGCTCGGCGCCGCCCTGCGCGCGTACCAGGACACGGCGCTCTGCACGTGGTGGCAGCGCATCACGGCTCGCGTCGAGTCCGACCGTACGATGCGTGCCCGTACGCAGTGGGCGCGGGGCACCGAGGCGATGCTGCGGACCTTCGAGCCGGTCCTGCGGTGGCGGGCGCCGGTGCTGGAGGCGGAGTACCCGGTGGACCGGGACATCCATCTGGAGGGGCGGGGGCTGCTGCTGATCCCCTCGTACTTCTGCCGGGCCCGCCCGGTCGCGCTCGCCGACCCGGCGCTGCCGCCGACGCTCGTGTACCCGGCGCGCTCCTCCGTCCCGCGCGCCCGGCCGCTCACCGAACTGGGCGGCGCGCACCTGGCCCGGCTCCTCGGACCGACCCGCGCGGCCGTCCTGCAGTCCCTCGACGGCGACTGCACGACGAGCGAACTCGCCCAGCGCGCCGGGGTCTCCCTCTCCTCCGCCAGCGAACACGCCTCGGTCCTCCGCGGCGCGGGCCTGGTCTCCAGCAGCCGCCAGCGCAACTCCGTACGTCACGCGCTGACGCCGATAGGGCTCGCCCTCCTGGACGGCCACCCGGGCCTGGCGGCTCCGGCCGAGGCCTGACGTCGAGTCCTGACGTCGAGGCCTGACCAGGGCTCCTTCAGACGCCGCCGGTCGTCACCGGGTCCCCCGGTGACGGCCCCGGTGACGGCTCGTGGTGGATGGGGGTGTGGGCGCCCGTGAGGGGGACGCCCGTGCCCCCGTGGCGGGTGGCGACGATCTCGGCGGCGATCGAGAGAGCCGTCTCCTCGGGCGTACGGGCGCCGAGGTCGAGGCCGATCGGGGAGCGGAGGACGGAGAGTTCGCCCTCGGTGAGGCCCGCCTCGCGGAGGCGGGCGAGGCGGTCGAGGTGGGTGCGGCGCGAGCCCATCGCGCCCACGTAGGCCAGCGGCATCCGCAGGGCCCGTTCCAGGAGGGGGACGTCGAACTTCGTGTCGTGGGTGAGGACGCAGACGACCGTGCGGCCGTCCAGACCGGCCGACGGGGACTGCGACTGGGACTCCAGGTAGCGGTGCGGCCAGTCGACGACGATCTCGTCGGCCTCCGGGAAGCGGCCCGGGGTGGCGAAGACGGGGCGCGCGTCGCACACCGTCACGCGGTAGCCGAGGAACTTCCCGGCGCGGGCCAGCGCCGCCGCGAAGTCGATCGCGCCGAACACCAGCATGCGGGGCGGCGGGACCGAGGATTCGACGAGGAGTTCCACGGGGCGGCCGCAGCGGCTGCCCTCCTCGCCGATCTCGATCGTGGCCGTACGCCCGGCGTCCAGCAGGGCGCGGGTCTCGCCCGCCGCGGTGGCGTCGAGGGCCGGGTGGCCGCCGAGCGTGCCCTCCACCCGGCCGTCGGGACCGACGTGGAGCGCGGCGCCGAGCATCCCCGACGGGCCCTTCACCACGCGGGCCAGGGCCGTGGCCTCGCCCGGGCCGCCGGAGGCCGCGGCGGCGAGCGCGGACTCGGCGACCGCGCGGGCCGCCGTCCCCGCCCGCAGCGGCGTCACCAGGATGTCGATGACGCCGCCGCAGGTGAGGCCGACGGCGAAGGCGTCCTCGTCGCTGTACCCGAAGCGTTCGCACCGGGCGGTCCCGGACTCCAGGGCCTCCTGGCACAGCTCGTAGACGGCGCCTTCCACGCAGCCGCCCGAGACACTGCCGACGGCCTCGCCCGCCGCGTCCACGGCGAGCGCGGCGCCCGGCCTGCGGGGCGCGCTGCCGGTCACGCCGACGACCGTGGCCACGGCGAAGTCACGCCCTTCGGCGCACCAGCGGTTCAGCTCGTCGGCGATGTCCAGCATCCGTCGCTCCTTACTTCGCGCCCAGCCAGCCCTCGATGGGACTCAGCGCGAAGTACACCAGGAATACTCCCGCGAGCACCCACATCAGCCAGCCGGGCTCGCGCCAGCGGCCCTGCACGGCCTTGATGAGGACGTAGGCGACGACCCCGGCCGCGATGCCCGCCGTGATCGAGTACGCGAAGGGCATCAGCACCGTCGTCAGGAAGACCGGGACCGAGACCGCCGGATCCGTCCAGTCGATGTGCATGGCGTTCGTCATCATCATGGACCCGATGACGACGAGCGCGGCGGCTGCCACCTGCGGCGGTATCACCTGGGCCAGCGGGGTGAGGAAGAGGCACAGGGTGAAGCCCAGTCCGGTCACCACGCTGGCGAGGCCCGTGCGGGCGCCGTCGCCGACGCCCGCCGTGGACTCGACGAAGACGGTCTGCCCGGAGGCACCGGCGAAGCCGCCGACGACACCGCCCGCGCCGTCGATGGCCAGGGCCTTGTTGAGCCCCGGCATCTTGCCCTTCTCGTCGGCGAGTCCGGCCTGCTGGCCGATGCCGATGATGGTGCCGATCGCGTCGAAGAACCCGGCGAGGACGAGCGTGAAGACGATGACGCCCACGGTGATGGCGCCCACGTCCCCGATGCCCTTGAACGAGACCTCGCCGAAGAGCCCGAAGTCGGGCGAGGAGACGAGGGAGCCGCTGATCTCGGGCGCGTTCCTGCCGCCCCAGTCCTTCTTCGTCAGGTCGGCGAACTGGTGGACCAGCGCGGCCAGCACGGTCCCGCCGACGATGCCGATGAGGATCGCCCCCGGCACCTTGCGCACCTGGAGCGCGAAGATCAGCAGCACGGTGAAGGAGAAGCAGAGCACGGGCCAGCCGGTGAGCTGGTCGGCGGTGCCGAGCTGGATGGGCTTCTCGCCCGGCACGCCGCCGGGCCCGGGCATCGAGGTCACGAACCCGGCCTGCACGAGCCCGATGAGGCAGACGAAGAGCCCGATGCCCATGGTGATGGCGTGCTTCAGGGCCAGCGGGATCGCGTTCATGATGAGTTCGCGGAGCCCGGTGACGACGAGCAGGATGATGATCGTGCCGTAGATCAGACACATCGCCATCGCGTTGCCCCAGGTCATCTCCGGGGCGACCTGGAAGGCCATCACCGCTGAGACGCTGAGTCCGGCCGCGAGGGCGAGGGGCACGTTGCCGACGATGCCCATGACGAGGGTCGTCGCGGCGGCGGCGAAGGCGGTGGCCGTCGTCAGCTGGCCGCCGTCCAGCTTGTGGCCCGCCACGTCGGGGACCGACAGGATGACGGGGTTGAGCAGGATGATGTACGCCATCGCCATGAACGTGGTGATGCCACCGCGGACCTCGCGGCCGTACGTCGATCCTCTGTCGGAGATGTGGAAGTACCTGTCGAGCCAGCCGCGTCCCGCGGGGACGCGGGAGCCGGGTCCCGCGTCCTCCGGGGACGTGGCCGGCTCAGCCTTGTACTGGGTCATGTGTGCTGACTCCCAAGTTTCTTCAGGGGTTGGGTCCACACGACCCGGGGGACGGCCCGAGCGTCGTGCGCGTGCGGTGCTGCGGTGCTACCGCGTGCGGTTCCTACCGGTCGGTCAGGTCAGACCTCCACGAGGTGTTCGGGGCGGACGGGAACCCTCGGCAGGGCGAGGCCCGTCGCGGCGCGGACGGCGGCCATGACCGCCGGGGTGGAGGAGAGGGTGGGGGCCTCTCCGGCGCCCCGGAGCCCGTACGGCGCGTGCGCGTCCGCCAGCTCCAGGACGTCCACGGGGAGGGTGGGCGTGTCGAGGATGGTGGGGATCAGGTAGTCGGTGAAGGACGGGTTGCGCACCTTCGCGCCCGGGTCGACCACGATCTCCTCCATCACGGCGAGGCCGAGGCCCTGCACCGTGCCGCCCTGGATCTGGCCGACGACGGCATCGGGGTTCACGGCCTTGCCGACGTCCTGCGCGCACGCCAGCTCGACGACCTTGACGAGGCCCAGTTCGGTGTCGACCTCGACGACGGCGCGGTGCGCGGCGAACGAGTACTGCACGTGGCCGGAGCCCTGCCCGGTCTCCCGGTCGAAGGGCTCGGTGGGGCGGTGCCGCCACTCGTCGGTGGCCTCGACCAGCTCGTCCCCGAGCACCTCGGAGAGCGCGGCCAGCACCTCGCCGCCGTCGGTGACGACCTTGCCGTCCTCCAGCCGCAGTGCGGCCCGGTCCCACGCGGGGTGGAACGTGCCGAAGCGGGCGCGCCCGCGCTCCAGGACCCGCTCCCGCACCAGCTCGCACACGTGCTTGACGGCGCCGCCCGTGACGTACGTCTGGCGCGAGGCCGACGTCGAACCGGCGGAGCCGACGGTGGTGTCGGCCGGGCGCAGGGTGACCTGGGTGACGCCCAGCTCGGTGCGGGCGATCTGCTGGTGGACGGTGACGCCGCCCTGGCCGACCTCGGCGGCGGCCGTGTGGACCATGGCGACGGCCTCGCCGCCGACGACCTCCAGGCGGACGCGGGCCGTCGAGTAGTCGTCGAAGCCCTCGGAGAAGCCGACGTTCTTGATGCCGACCGCGTAGCCGACGCCGCGCACGACGCCCTCGCCGTGGGTGGTGTTGGAGAGCCCGCCGGGCAGCGCCCGTACGTCCGTGGGGCTGCCCTCCGACTCCCACTGCCTCTCGGGCGGCAGCGGCAGCGCCTTCACCCGGCGCAGGATCTCCGCGACCGGCGCCGGGGAGTCGACCACCTGGCCCGTGGGCAGGACGCTGCCCTGGGACATCGCGTTGCGCTGCCGCAGTTCGACGGGGTCCATGCCGAGCGCGGCGGCGAGCTTGTCCATCTGCGCCTCGTAGGCGAAGCACGCCTGGACCGCGCCGAAGCCGCGCATGGCGCCGCAGGGCGGGTTGTTGGTGTAGAGCGCGAGGGCCTCGATCTCGACGTCGTCGACGACGTACGGGCCCACGCTGAGCGAGGACGCGTTGCCGACGACCGCCGGGGACGCGGAGGCGTAGGCGCCGCCGTCGAGGACGATGCGGCAGCGCATGTGGGTGAGCGTGCCGTCCTTCGTCGCGCCGTGCTCGTAGCGGAGCGTGGCGGGGTGGCGGTGGACGTGCCCGAAGAAGGACTCGAAGCGGTTGTAGACCATCTTCACGGGCTTGCCGGTGCGCAGCGCGAGCAGGCAGGCGTGGATCTGCATCGACAGGTCCTCGCGGCCGCCGAACGCGCCGCCGACGCCGGAGAGCGTCATCCGCACCTTCTCCTCGGGCAGCCCGAGGACGGGCGCGATCTGCTTGCGGTCGGAGTGGAGCCACTGGGTGGCGATGTAGAGGTCCACGCCGCCGTCCTCGGCCGGGACGGCGAGCCCCGACTCGGGGCCGAGGAAGGCCTGGTCCTGCATGCCGACCTCGTACTCGCCGGTGACGATCACGTCGGCGCGCTCCGCCGCCGCGTCCGCGTCGCCGCGCACGATGGGCTGGCGGTGGACGATGTTGGGGTGCGGGACGTGTGCGGCGTGGTCGTCGTCGCGGCCCTCGTGGAGCACCGGCGCGTCCTCGGCGACCGCGCTCTCCTCGTCGTGCACGACGGGCAGCTCGCGGTACTCGACGCGGATCTTCGCGGCGGCGCGGCGCGCGGTCTCGGGGTGGTCGGCGGCGACGAGCGCGACGGGCTCGCCGTGGTGCCGCACCCGGCCGTGCGCGAGCGCGGGGGTGTCCTTGATCTCCAGGCCGTAGTTCTTCACCGCGGCCGGGAGGTCGTCGTAGGTGAGGACGGCGTGCACGCCCGCCTGCTTGAGCGCCTCGGTCAGGTCGATGGAGACGATCTCGGCGTGCGCGTGCGGGCTGCGCAGGGTGCAGCCCCAGAGCATGTCCTCGTGCCACATGTCCGAGGCGTACGCGAACTCGCCGGTGACCTTGAGGGTGCCGTCGGGGCGCGAGGCGCTGTCGCCGACGCGGCCCTCGGCCCGGTCGGTCTGTTCGGCGCGGGTGGATTCGGTGGTCTCGGTCGCCATCAGACCTTCTCCCCCGCGTCCTTCGCGTCCTTGCGGGCCGCCGTGAGCCGTACGGCGTCGAGGATCTTCTCGTAGCCGGTGCAGCGGCACAGGTTGCCGGAGAGCGCCTCGCGGATGTCGGCGTCGGACGGGCGCGGGTTGCGCTCGATCAGTTCGTCGGCGGCGACGAGGAGGCCCGGGGTGCAGAAGCCGCACTGGACGGCGCCCGCGTCGAGGAAGGCCTGCTGGACCTGGGAGAGCCCGCTCTCGGCCGTACCGGCGTCCCCGTCGCGCGCCTCGGCGTACGCGGCCAGGCCCTCGACGGTGACGACCTCGCGGCCCTCGGCCTGGCCCGCGGCGACGAGGCAGGCGCAGACGGACTCGCCGTCGAGGCGGACGGTGCAGGAGCCGCACTCGCCCTGTTCGCAGGCGTTCTTGGAGCCGGGCAGGCCGAGGCGCTCGCGCAGCACGTAGAGCAGGGACTCGCCCTCCCACACGTCGTCGGCCTCGTGGCGGCGTCCGTTGACCGTGAACGTCACGCGCATCGCGCACTCCTGTTCTCGCGCCGGTACTCGTCCCAGGTCCAGCCGAGGGTGCGGCGGGCCATGACGCCGACGGCGCGGCGGCGGTAGGCGGCGCTGCCCCGTACGTCGTCGATGGGGGCACAGGCACCCGTGCACAGCTCGGCGAACCGCCGGGCGACCGACGGGGCCGGGGGCCTGCCGCTCTCCCAGTGGCCGCCCTCCTCCAGCGCCGCGTCGAGGAAGTCCTCGGCGGCGCGGGCGCGCAGCGGCGTCGGCGCGGCGGAGCCGATCCCGGTCTTCACGGTCCGGGTCTCCGGGTGCAGGGCCAGGCCGAAGGCGCACACGGCGATGACCATCGCGTTGCGCGTGCCGACCTTGGAGAACTGCTGCGGTCCGTCGGCCTTGCGGATGTGGACGGCCCTGATCAGCTCGTCCTCGGCGAGCGCGTGGCGCTTCACGCCCGTATAGAAGTCCTCCACGGGGAGGAACCGGGTGCCCCGCACCGACTCCGCCTCGACCTCGGCGCCCGCTGCGAGCAGCGCGGGGTGGGAGTCCCCTGCGGGGGAGGCGGCGCCGAGGTTGCCGCCGACGCTGCCGCGATTCCGGATCTGCGGCGAGCCGACGGTGTGCGAAGCCAGTGCGAGGCCCGGCAGCTCGGTGGCGAGACGTTCGATGATCTTCGTGTACGGGACGGCGGCGCCCAGCCGGACGCTCTCCTCCCCGGTCTCCCACTCGTACAGCTCACGCACGCGGTTCAGATCCATCAGGTACGCGGGGCGGCGCTGGTCGAAGTTGATCTCGACCATGACGTCGGTACCGCCTGCGAGGGGCACGGCGGAGGGGTGCTCGGCCTTGGCGGCCAGCGCCTCCTCCCAGGTGCTCGGGCGAAGGAACTCCATGGTGGCTCTTCTCGACGAGATGAGGAATGCGCTCAGTAGACAGACAGGTACCCCTCCCGGTGCAGTCACGGAAAACATGAAGCGTTTGGCTGGTCGGGCACCGGGTCTTGTAGATTCGAACGAACGCCGGGAACCACTGGCCCCAGCACGACGGATCCACAACAGACAGAACGGCGGCGACGACGCGATGCGGCTGCGCGCACTCCTGGAGAACGATGCCCTGGGCCTGCGGCTCCTCGGCGGCGAGGACGAGCTCGACCGCACCGTGCACCGCGTCATGACGACCGACCTGCGGGACCCCAGCCGCTATCTCTCGGGCGGCGAGCTGGTCCTCTCGGGCCTGGCCTGGCGGCGTACGCCCGAGGACTCCGCGCCCTTCGTCCGCAACCTCGCCACCGCCGGGGTCGCCGGGCTGGCGGCGGGCACGGCCGAGCTGGGGCCGGTGCCGGAGGACCTGGTGGCGGCCTGCGCCCAACACCGGATGCCGCTGTTCGAGGTGGCGGAGTCCGTCGCGTTCGAGACGATCACGGAGCACGTGGTGCGGCAGGTCTCGACCGAGCGCGCCGGGGATCTCGCGGCCGTGGTCGACCGGCACCGCCGCCTGATGTCCTCCGGGCCCGGCGGGGGCGGCCCGGACGTCGTCCTGGACCTGCTCGGCTCCGACCTGGACCTGCCCGCGTGGGTGCTCTCGCCGACCGGCCGCCAGGTCGCGGGCCCCAGCGACGGCCCGTCCCTGCCGCCCGCGCTGGGCGCCCGGCTCGCGGGCGAGCACCTCGCGGCCGTACGGGCCGGACGGCGCACCCCGCACCGCTTCACGGCCGACGGCACGACATATTCCCTCTTCCCCGTGCGCGGCAACGGGGCCGGGGACCTGCGCGAGACGGTGCTCTCGGACTGGCTGCTGGCCGTCGCCGCCGACACGGGCGACTGGCCCGCCGAGCGGCTGGACCTCCTCCAGGGCGTCACCCAGCTGATCGCCGTCGAACGCGACCGCCGCGACGCGGCCCGTACGGTACGGCGCCGGCTCGCCCGCGAGGTCCTGGAGCTGGTCCAGTCGGGCGCCCCGCCCGCGGAGATCGCCGCCCGGCTGCGCGTCGCGGCCCCGGTCCTGCTGCCGGGCCTGGGCACGGCCCCGCACTGGCAGGTCGTGGTGGCCCGCGTCGAGTGGCGGTCGGCGACGGCGCAGGGCGAAGCCGGACCGGACGGCGGCGGGCTGGACGGCGGCGTCATCGCCCAGTCCCTCCTGGAGGAGGTCCTGGTCGAGCCCGGCTCCGAGGGCTCCGACCACATCGCCGTGGCCCACCTCGACGGCGAGGCGGTGGCCCTCGTCCCGCTCCCGGCATGCGCCGACGAGGAGCCGGAGCCCGCCGCGGACTCCCCGGATTCCCCGGACTCCGCCACGAACGGCCGGGCCCTGGACACGGCGGGTCTCCTCGCCGCCGTCCGCGAGCCGATGGAGCGGGGCCTCGCGGACGACGGGCGCCTCACGCTCGGCGTCAGCGCCGCCGTCCACTCCGCCGAGGGGCTGCGCGGCGCGCTGGAGGAGGCGCGCCACGCCCGCCGCGTCGCCGCGGCCCGCCCCGGCGCGGTCAGCGCGGCGGGCCACGAGGAGCTGGCCTCACACGTGCTGCTGCTCCCCTTCGTCCCCGACGACGTCCGCCGCGCCTTCACGGCCCGCCTCCTGGACCCGCTCCGCGAGTACGACACCAAGCACCGCGCCGAGCTGGTCCCCACCCTGGAGGCGTTCCTCTCCGCCGACGGCTCCTGGACCCGCTGCGCCGCGCGCCTCCACCTCCACGTGAACACGCTCCGCTACCGGGTCAGCCGCATCGAGCAGCTCACCGGCCGCGACCTCTCCCGGCTGGAGGACAAGCTCGACTTCTTCCTCGCCCTCCGCATGAGCTGACGCCGCCGGGCTCGTTCTGGCGAGGGCGCCCAGGGCCTGGGCGCGTATCACAGGGGCTTTCCGGCACGGACCGTGCCGTCTGATTCGCGGCTCCGCCGCGTGGGCGCGACCGGTCACAACACCTCGGGGCTTGCCCCTTCTCCCTCAGGGGCGCGGGGCTGTGTTTGTTTTGCGGCTCCGCCGCGGGGGCGCGCCCGGTTCAAGACTTTTGGGCTTGCCCCTTAAGGGGCGCGGGGAACTGCGCGCCCAGCCCCGACGCGGGCGCGCCCCGCGAAGCACAGCCCGGGGCACCCCGGGCGCGGCTCTTGCACGCGGGGCACCCGGCGTAGGGGGCTGCGCTTGCCAACCCTGCGCCTTGCGCAGACTTCCCAAGCACAGTGGGGCGGAGGGAGAAGCGAAGGTGCCCCGAGCTCCGTAGGAGGCGGAGGGAGAAGCGCGGAACTCCCGAGCTTCGCGGGAGCGGGAAGTGGGGGCACACTGGCCCCATGGCCGCATCCCTGTCGCTGCATCACATCGTCATCGACGCCCACGACCTGCCGGGGCTCGCCCGTTTCTGGTCCGCGGTGCTGGGCTGGCCGGTACTGTCCGAGCGGGAGCGGGAGGTCGTGGTCGGCCCGGACCTCGCCTCGCCGCTCGGCCTGTGCTTCATGCCCGTGCCGGACGGCGAGCGCAAGTCGCTCAAGAACCGCCTGCACTTCGACCTCAGCCCAGGACCCGGCGCGACGCCCGAGGAGCGGGAGGCCGAGATCGAGCGCGTGCTCGCGCTCGGCGCGCGCCGCGTGGACGTGGGCCAGACCGGCGAGGAGTCGTGGACGGTGCTCGCGGATCCGGAGGGCAACGAGTTCTGCGTCGTACGGCCGAAGCGCGATCTCGTGAGCTGAAATCCGCTGCCTCGGGCCCGATGAGAATCGGCGGGCCCGGCGGTCTCCTTCTCAGACACATTTTCCCGAGGAGAACCCATGACCGCGCAGCCCGAGACCCACACGCTCAACCTGTCCGACGTGACACTGCGTTACGACATCCGGGGCGATCTGCAGGACGCCGGACCGGACAACCCGCCGCTGCTGCTGATCGGTTCGCCGATGGACGCGGCCGGCTTCGTCTCCCTGGCCGGGCACTTCGCCGACCGGATCGTGGTCACCTACGACCCGCGCGGAACCGGCCGTTCCACGCTGACCGGGAGCGCGGCGGCGGACGCCGCGAAGGGCGTCGCCGAGTGGTCCCCCGACGACCACGCCGAGGACGTGCGCCGCGTGATCGAGGCGCTCGGCACGGGCCCCGTGGACCTCTTCGCCAGCAGCGGCGGCGCCGTGAACGCGCTCGCGCTCGTCGCCCGCCACCCCGCGCTCCTCCGCACCGCCGTCGCGCACGAGCCGCCGCTCGCGCGGGCCGTGCCGGACAGCGCGCAGGCGCTCGCCACCGTCGAGGACATCCACGCGACGTACCGGCGCGAGGGCATGGGCCCGGCCATGGCCAAGTTCCTCACGCTCATCGTGCTGCGGGGCCCGCTGCCGGACACGTACGCGGACCAGCCCGCGCCCGACCCCGCCGGCTTCGGGCTGCCGACCGAGGACGACGGCACCCGCGACGACCCGCTGCTGGGCCAGAACATGCTGGGCTGCTGCGGCTACGCCCCGGACTTCGCCGCGCTCTCCGCCGCCCCGACGCGGCTCGTCATCGCGGTCGGCGAGGAGTCGGAGGGCGAGCTCGCCGCCCGCGCCGGGGCGGCGGTCGCGGAGCGCCTCGGCCTCGCCCCCGCCGTCTTCCCGAGCCACCACGGGGGCTTCCTGGGCGGCGAGTACGGGCAGCAGGGCGAGCCGGAGGCGTTCGCCGCGCGCCTGCGGGAGGTGCTGGCCGGGAACTGACCGGGGGCGCTCGGAGGGCGCACTTGTTTCGTCGTACACGTAAATGCATGATGCACCTATGCGTGACGCACCGCGTGGCAAGGCCGTGAGCCCCTTCCAACAGCCCAAGGCCGTCTGGGTCGTGGCCTTCGCCTGCGTGATCTCGTTCATGGGCATCGGCCTCGTGGACCCGATCCTCCCCGCCCTGGCCGAGAGCCTGGAGGCCACGCCCAGCCAGGTCTCCCTGCTGTTCAGCAGCTATCTGATCGTGACGGCCGTGGCGATGCTGATCGTCGGCTGGTTCTCCAGCCGCTTCGGCGCCAAACGCACCCTCGTCGTCGGCCTGTCGGTCATCGTCGTCTTCTCGGCGCTGGCGGGCGCGTCCGGTTCGATCAACGGCATCGTCGGCTTCCGCGCCGGATGGGGCCTGGGCAACGCGCTGTTCATCGCGACCTCCCTCGCCGTCATCGTCGCCTCGGCCAGCGGCGGCATCGGCGGCGCGATCATCCTCTACGAGACGGCGCTCGGCCTCGGCATCGCCGTCGGACCGCTGCTCGGCGGCGAGTTGGGGGCGATCAGCTGGCGCGGCCCGTTCTTCGGCGTGGCCGTGCTGATGGCGATCGCGCTCGTCGCGACGCTCGCCTTCGTCCCCTCCCTCCCGAAACCGGAACGCCCCACCTCGGCGCTCGCCCCGCTCAAGGCGCTGCGCCACCGGGGCCTGCTGACCATGGGCATCATGGCGCTGCTCTACAACTGGGGCTTCTTCACGATGCTCGGCTACGCGCCGTACCCCATGGAGCTGGACGCGCACGAGCTCGGCCTCGTCTTCACCGCCTGGGGCCTGCTGGTGGCGGCGTTCAGCGTCTTCTTCGCGCCGCGCCTCCAGGCCCGTTGGGGCACGGCTCCCGTGCTCTACGCGAACCTGCTCGGGCTCGGCATCGTGATGGCCGTGATCGCCGCGGGCGTCGAGACGCCGTCGACGGTGATCGTGGCGGTCATCGTCTCCGGCGCGTTCATCGGCATCAACAACACGCTGACCACGCAGGCCGTCATGCTCGTCTCGCCGGTCGAACGCCCGGTGGCCTCCTCGGCGTACGGCTTCCTCCGCTTCATCGGCGGCGGGCTCGCCCCGTACGTCGCGGGCAAGCTCGCCGACGCGACCGACCTCGGCGTCCCCTTCTACCTCGGCGCCGCGACCTTCCTCGTCGCGATCCCCGTCCTGGCCAGCGGCCACGGGCTGCTGCGCGCGGCGGAGGGCCCGCCCGTCGAACCCTCCCTCACCTCCCACACCCCGGTCGGCCGGGAAGGACCGCGAAGTGCCGTGCCCGGCGGATCATGACTACCCCCCCGCCTCAGGGCTGGACAGGGGCTGCCCCGCACCGTGAGTTGCAGACTGCGACTGCGTCGTGGCTTGTCGCGCAGTTCCCCGCGCCCCTGACGGGGCGCAGCCGTGGCGCCCCGAAGCGCCCCGAAGGGGCTGCTTCAGGGGCGCGGGGAACTGCGCGAGCGACCACGACGCACGCGCGGCCTGCGATGCGCAGCAAGGGGCAGCCGCTGCCCAGCCCTGAAGTAGGGGGCAACCATGATCCGGCTGGACGGCCTAGGGTGCTGTCGTGTCCGTCGAGCTGGCTCTGTTGTCGCGTGTCGCCTGGCGTGGGCGGGAGGTCACCGCGCCGCGCCTGCGGGGGCTGCTCGCGCTGCTCGCCGAGGAGCCGCGCGCCGGGTGCGGCAACGAGCGGCTGGTGGAGGGGCTGTGGCCGGACGCGTTGCCCGAACGGCCGGGGAAGGCCCTGCAGATCCTCGTGTCCCGGGCACGCGCGCTGCTCGGCCCCGAGGCGGTCGTACGGACGCCCACCGGGTACCGGCTCGCCCTCGGCGAGGACCAGGTCGACAGCTCGGCGCTGCTGCTCCACGCCGCCGCCTGCGCCGAACGGGCCAGGGCCGGGGACCACGCGGGAGCGCTGGCCGAGGCCGAGGCGGGGCTCACTCTCTGGGAGGGGTGGGAGGGGCCGGGCGACGAGGGGGCGCCCGACGGGCCCGTGGGCGCGCTGCGTGCCGCCCGTACGCCCGTACGGGACGCGCTCGTTCGCGCGCGGGCCCTCGCGCTCGCGGAGCTGGGGCGGTACGCGGAGGCGGCCGGGCCGCTGGCGGCCCTCGCCGCCGCGCACCCGCGCGACGAGGAGGCGCTCGCCGGACTGCTGCGCGCCGAGGCGGCGACGCGCGGCCCGTCGGCGGCGCTGACGCGTTACGAGGCGTACCGCCGCGAGTTGCGCGACGCGCTCGGCACGGAGCCGGGCGCCGCGCTCCGCGCCGTCCAGCGGGAACTGCTGCGCGACGAGCCGCCCGTGGTCCGGCACGGCGTGCCGCACGAGCCGAATCCGCTGCTCGGGCGGGACGCGGACCTCGCGGCGGTCGAGGAGCTGCTGGGCGCCTCGCGCGCCGTCACCGTCGTCGGCACGGGCGGTCTCGGGAAGACGCGGCTCGCGCACGCCGTGAGCCGCCGGGCCGGGCAGCGGGTGGTCCACTTCGTGCCGCTCGCCGGGGTCACGGCGGACGAGGACGTGGCCGCCGAGGTCGCCTCCGCGCTCGGCGCGGGCGAGGGACGGCACGGAGGTGCCGTGCTCGGGCGCGCGCCCAGCGACCCGGTCGCGGCCGTGCGGGGCGCGCTCGGCACGGGGCCCGCGCTGCTGGTGCTGGACAACTGCGAGCACGTCGTACGGGGCGCCGCGGCGCTCGTCCACGCCCTCGTCTCGGCCTCGCCCTCGGGCGAGCTGCGGGTGCTGGCCACGAGCCGGGCGCCGCTGGGCCTGACCTCGGAGGCCGTGTACGCGCTGCCGGAGCTGGGGCCCGGCACGGCGGCCGAGCTGTTCGTCCAGCGGGCGCGGGCCGCGCGGCCCGGCGTGGAGCTGGCCCCGGACGCGGTCGCCGACGTGTGCCGCCACCTCGACGGGCTGCCGCTCGCCGTGGAGCTGGCCGCGGCGCGCGTACGCGCCCTGTCGGTGCCGGAGATCGCGCGCCGTCTCGCCGACCGGTTCGCGCTGCTGCGCGGCGGCCCGCGCGACGCGCCGGAGCGGCACCGGACGCTGCGCGCGGTCGTGGAGTGGAGCTGGAACCTGCTCACGGAGGACGCCAGGGCGGCGCTGCGCACGCTCTCCGTCTTCCCCGGCGGCTTCTCCGGCGAGGCCGCCGCGCATCTGCTGGGCGGGGACGCGCTGCCCCTGCTGGAGCAGGCCGCCGACCAGTCGCTGCTGACCGTCGCGGACACCCCGTCGGGGGCCGTGCGGTACCGGATGCTGGAGACCGTACGGGAGTTCGGCGCGGCCCGGTGCGCCGAGGCGGGCGAGGACGAGGCGACCCTGGACCGCTACCTCGCGTGGGCGCGGGACTTCGGTGCAGCCCACCACGAGGCGCTCGTCGGCTCCGACCCTCTGCCCACCTGGGAGCGGATCAGGGCCGAGCAGGACAACCTCGTCCTGGCCCTGCGGCACGCCCTGGCCCGTACGGACGGCCCGGCGATCGCCGCGCTCACCGCCGTCCTGGCCGCCCTGTGGTCGACGGACCTCAACTACCCCCGCCTCGTCGCCCTCGCCGCCGACACGGGCCCACCCCTGTCGCACTACCGCCCCGAACCCGCGTACGTCGAGGCCGCCCGCGCCGCCGCCGTGCTGTGCACGGTGAGCCTCTTCATGGACTACGGCCCGCGCGCCGTGCGCCAGCTCGTCACCCTCCGGCGGCTGCCCCCGGCCCCGCCGGACACCCCGGCGCGCGCCACGGCGGCCGTGCTGGCCGCGATCCCCGAGATGCGCCCGCCCCGCTACGAGGTCCTCGACTCCCTCCGCACCAGCGAACACCCCCTGGTCGTGGGCCTCGCCGAGTGCGTCGCCACGTACGTCTGGACGTACGAGCACGACCTCGACCGCACCCTCGCCTCGGCCCGCCGGATGATCGCCGCGCTGGAGCCCGTCGACATCCCGGCCGTACGGGTCATGGCCCACGCCCGGATGAGCGAGCTGTGCCTGCGCCTGGCCCGGGGCGACGAGGCGTACGCCCATCTCCACGCGGCCCACGCGCTCCTCCCCCGCCTCGGCGACGAGCACGACTACAGCGGCATCCACCAGGGCCTCGCCCTCGCCTGCCTGCAGCGCGGGGACCCCGACGAGGCCGAGGGCTGGCTCCGGCGCGCCGAAGCCCTCGACGCCCCGCCGGACGGCGCCTTCTACAGCCCCGAACCCGGCACCCACGCCGAGATCGCCCTCGCCCGTGGCCGTACGGAGACGGGCCTCGCCCTCTGGCGCGCCGCCGTCGACCGGCTGGGCGAGGCGGCCGTGCCCCACGAGGGCGACCCCTGGCTCGACCCCTGGGCGCTCGGCATCCGGTCGGCGGCGGTCACCGCCCACGCCCACGCGGGACGCCTCGACCTCGTCCCGGACACGCTCGCGGGACTGCGCCGGGCGCTCGGCACGCTGCTCGACGACACTCCCGGCCCATCTAGTACGCCCGTCGAGCTGCCCGTGCTGGGGACGGTGCTGCACGCGCTCGGCATGGCGGCCCTCTCGACGGAGGACATCCCCGCCGCCCGGCGCGTCCGGCTGCTCGCCCTGGCCGAACGGCTGTGCCCGCCCCGCGAGTTCCAGCCCACGATGTCCGCTGACCGGGCCCGCCGGGCGGCGGAGGCCGCGGACGCGGAGGCGTACGCGGCAGCCGTCACGGAGTACGCGCGGCTGGACCGGGAGGGGTTGCGCGCGGCGGCCCGCGCGCTCGGCCCCGTCAGGCAGACCCCAGCCGGGTGTTGAGTCGGGCGGCCTGGCGGGTGAGGTGGTCGCGTTCGGCGAGGTTGGGGGCCTGGTGGGCGGCCTCGGCGTACAGGCGGGCGGCCGTCGTCAGGTCGCCGTCGCGTTCGTGGAGGTGGGCCGCCACCGCCGTGCGGCGGGGCAGCGACTCGTCCAGCGCCGCGAGCGCCGCCAGCCCGGCGCGGGGCCCGTCGGCCTCGCCGACGGCGACCGCGCGGTTGAGCCGGACGACGGGGCTGTCGGTGAGGCGGGCGAGTTCGTCGTACCACTCGACGATCTGCACCCAGTCGGTCTCCTCCGCCGTACGCGCGTCGGCGTGCAGCGCCGCGATGGCGGCCTGGGCCTGGAACTCGCCCAGCCGGTCGCGGGCGAGCGCCGTCTGGAGGATGTCGACGCCCTCGGCGATCGCCGCGGTGTCCCACAGCGCGCGGTCCTGCTCGGCGAGCGGCACCAGGCAGCCGTCGGGCGCCGTACGGGCCGCGCGGCGGGCGTGGTGGAGCAGCATCAGGGCGAGCAGCCCCGCCACCTCGGGGTGGTCGAGCGCGGCGGCGAGCTGCCGGGTGAGGCGGAGGGCCTCGACGGCGAGGTCGACGTCCCCGGAGTAGCCCTCGTTGAAGACGAGGTAGAGGACGCGCAGCACGGCGGAGACGTCGCCGGGCCGGTCGAACCGTACGTCCGAGACGGTGCGCTTCGCGCGGCTGATCCGCTGCGCCATGGTCGCCTCGGGCACCAGGTACGCCTGGGCGATCTGCCGCGTGGTCAGCCCGCCGACGGCGCGCAGCGTGAGCGCGACCGCGGACGACGGGGTCAGCGAGGGGTGGGCGCAGAGGAAGTAGAGCTGCAGCGTGTCGTCCGCGCCGGGCACGGGGCCGGGCGCGGGCTCCTCCTCGACCGTGTCCTCCCGGCGCCGCCGTGCGGCCTCGGAGCGCGCCGCGTCGAGGAACTTGCGCCAGGCCACGGTGACCAGCCAGCCCTTCGGATCCCGGGGCCGCTCCCCCGGCTCCCCCGGCTTCCCCGGCCAGACCCGGAGGGCCTCCACCAGGGCGTCCTGCACCGCGTCCTCGGCCGCCGCGAAGTCGGCTCCGCGGCGGACGAGGACGGCGAGCACACCCGGCGTGAGGCTCCGGAGCAGGGCCTCGTCGAGCGGAGAGTCCGAGGTCATGCGGGGTGGCACTCCGGGTCGGTCGGCTGGGCGGTCATGAAGGGGCGGAGTTCGAGCCACTCGTGGATCGGGGCGCCGCCCGCGCCGGGGGCGGCCGACAGCTCCCCGGCCAGTTCGAGCGCGCGCTCGTAGGTGTCGACGTCGATCACCATCCACCCCGCGATGAGGTCCTTGGTCTCCGCGAACGGGCCGTCCGTGACCGGCGGGCGGCCCTCGCCGTCGTAGCGGACGAACGTCCCCTCGGGGGCGAGCGCCTGGCTGTCCACGAACTCGCCGGTCTCCTGCAGCCGGGACGCGAAGTCCCGCATGTACGTCATGTGGGCCGAGATCTCCTCCGGCGTCCACTTGTCCATGGGGACGTCGTTGGCGGAGGCGGGGGCGCCGCGGTAGTGCTTGAGAAGCAGGTACTTCGCCATGGTGATCTCCTCGGTGCGGGTGCGGCCCATTCTGGCCGCGTTCACACCGGGGACGGAGCCGGACGCGGGTTCTCGACATCCCGCGGCAGACTTTCTCGATTTTTTTTCTCGCTCGGGCTCAGCGCGGTTCGCGGTCGTAGAGCGACTTGGCCCAGACGTAGCCGAGGGCGGCCAGTGCGAGGCACCAGGCGAGGGCGAGCCAGCCGTTGTGGCCGATCGCGCTGCCCAGCAGCAGGCCGCGCAGGGTCTCGATGGCGGGCGTGAAGGGCTGGTACTCGGCGACGGGCTGGAACCAGCCCGGCATCGCCTCCACCGGCACGAAGGCGCTGGAGAGGAACGGCAGGATGATCAGCGGCACCGCGTTGTTCCCCGCCGCCTCGGGGTTCGGGCTGATCAGGCCCATGCCGACGGCGATCCAGGTGAGCGCCAGGGCGACGAGCGTGAGCAGGCCGAGGGCCGCCAGCCACTCCAGCGCTGTGGCGTCCGTGGAGCGGAACCCGATCACCACCGCGACCGCGCCCACGACGACCACGCTCAGGACCGAGCGCAGCACGCTCCCGGCGACGTGCCCGATGAGCACCGAGCCGCGGTGGATCGCCATCGTGCGGAAGCGGGCCACGATGCCCTCGGTCATGTCGAGCGCGACGGACACGGCCGTACCGACGAGCGTGCCGCCGATGGTCATCAGCAGGATGCCCGGCACGAGATAGGCGATGTAGTCCGCGCGCTCGGCGCGCTCGCCGTTGATGCCCGTGCTCATCACGTCGCCGAAGATGTAGACGAAGAGCAGCAGCAGGACGATCGGCGTGAGCAGGACGTTCAGGGTGAGGGACGGGTAGCGCCGGGCGTGCAGGAGGTTGCGGCGCAGCATGGTGGCCGAGTCGCGTACGGCGAGGGGCAGGGCGGGGGCGCTCATCGGACGGCCTCCTTCGTCCCGCCGCCGGTCAGGGCGAAGAAGACGTCGTCCAGGTCGGGGGTGTGCACGGTCAGTTCGTCGGCCTCGATCCCGGCGGAGTCCAGCCAGTCGAGGATCGCGCGCAGTTCGCGCTGGCTGCCGTCGCTGGGCAGCTGCAACGCCTGCGCCTCGTCGTCCACCTGGGCCTCGCTCAGGCTCGCGGCGGCCTTGCGGTACGCCGCCGGGTCCGCGAAGCGCAGCCGTACATGCCCGCCGGGGATCATCCGCTTCAGCTCGTCGGCCGACCCCTCTGCCGCGATCTTCCCCTCGCTCAGCACCGCGATACGGTCCGCGAGTTCGTCGGCCTCCTCCAGGTACTGGGTGGTGAGGAAGACCGTCACGCCGCCCGCCACCAGCTCCCGGATCACGCCCCACATCGAGTGCCGGGAACGCGGGTCGAGGCCGGTCGTCGGCTCGTCGAGGAAGATGATCCGCGGCGAGCCGACCAGCGTCATCGCGAGGTCGAGGCGGCGCTTCATGCCGCCCGAGTAGGTGAGGGCGGACTTCTTCGCCGCGTCCGACAGGTCGAAGCGCTCCAGGAGTTCGGCGACCACGCGCCGCCCCTCGCGCCTGGACAGATGGTGCAGGTCCGCCATCAGCAGCATGTTCTCCTCGCCGGTGATCAGCCCGTCCACGGCGGAGAACTGCCCGGTCACCCCGATCGCCGCGCGGACCGCCTGCGGCTCGGCCGCCAGGTCATGGCCCCCCACCCGCAGCTCGCCCGCGTCCGCGCCCGCGTCCGCGGAGATGAGCGTGGAGAGGATCTTCACGGCGGTGGTCTTCCCCGCGCCGTTCGGGCCGAGCAGGGAGAAGACGGTTCCCTCGGGGACGGCCAGATCGATGCCGTCGAGCACGAGCTTCTCGCCGTAGGACTTGCGCAAGCCGATGGCCTGGATGGCGTACGGCGGTCGAGGTGGTGGCGGTTTCGTCATGCCGCAGAGCGTGCGGCAGGGCGGGTTCAGCGCGGTTTCACTCCGGTTTCAGCGGCGGCTCCGGCCACCCACGAGGCGAGGATCCGCAGGCCGTCGTGGGAGGGGGTGCCCGGCTCGGCGGTCCAGACGACGAGCTGCTGGTCGGGATCGTTCGCGCAGGTCAGCGCGTCCCAGTCGAGCGCCAGCTCGCCCGCGACGGGATGGCGCAGCACCTTGCTGCCCCCGCGGTGCCCGGTCACCCGGTGGTGGCCCCACCAGCGGCGGAAGTCGTCGTCCCGCAGGGACAGCTCGCCGACGAGCCGCACCATGCGCGGGTCCCGCGGAGCACGCCCCGCCTCCCTGCGGAGAATCTCGACGCAGGAACGCGCGGTGTACTCCCAGTCGGCGTGGAGCGCTTTCATGGCGGGATCCGTGAAGACCAGCCACGCGTAATTGCGGTCCTTCTCCGGAAGGCGCGAGAAATCGGTGAGCAGCGCGGCGGCCATCGCATTCCAGGCGAGAATGTCCATACGGCGGCCGAGGACCAGCGCCGGGGTCGTCGTCAGCTCTTCCAGCACCCGGCGAAGCTGCGGCTCGACCTTCTGCACGGACTTCCGCGGCGTTCCCGACAGGCGGCCGGCGGCCTTTCCCGCCAGCTCGAAGAGATAGTCGCGCTCCTCCTCGTCCAGCCGCAGCACCCGCGCGAGGGTCTCCAGGACCGGCGTGGACGCCTGCCTGCGGCCCTGCTCAAGCCGGGTGTAGTAGTCGGTGCTGATCGACGCGAGCAGGGCGACCTCCTCGCGGCGCAGCCCTTTCACCCGGCGCTTGACGCCGCTGTCGGGCAGTCCCACGTCACGGGGGCCGAGCCCGGCCCTGCGCGCCTTGAGGAACGCGCCGAGTTCGACGGGGTGCGCTGCGCTGCTCATGCGGCAAGTCTCGCAGAGAACGCCTCGCGTGTGAGGGGGACAGTTCTGTCCCAGGGACAGGGCTGTCCCGGGCCGGAAGCGGCCCATTGTGGGCCCGGGAAACGCGTGTGAATCTCGAACCCGGAATTCCCGCTCCACGAACGAGGCGAGAGAAATGCAGACCGACGTCACCTTTCCCAGCAACGGAATACGGCTGGCGGCCCACCTCTACACACCCGCCGCCGCCGAAGGCGCCCGGCTCCCCGCCGTCGTCGTCGGCCACCCGACGACCGGCGTGAAGGAGCAGACCGCCGCCGTCTACGCCCGCCGCCTCGCCGCCGAGGGCTACCTCGCGCTGGCCTTCGACGCCGCGTACCAGGGCGAGAGCGAGGGCGAGCCGCGCGGCCTGGAGAACCCGTTCCAGCGCGCGGACGACTTCCGCGAGGCGGTCTCGTACCTGACCACCCGCGACGACGTGGACCCCGGGCGCATCGGCGTCCTCGGCATCTGCGGCTCGGGCGGCTACGTCCCGTTCGCCGCGCAGACCGACCACCGGATGCGGGCCGTGGCCACCGTCAGCGCCGCCGACGTGCCCGGCTTCTTCCGCGACGCCGACCCCGAGGGCTTCCGGAAGTGGGTCGCGCGGTCCGGGGAGCTGCGCTCCGAGGAGGCCAGGGGCGAGCCCGCGACGCTGGTCAGCGCGGTGCCGGACGAGGTGGACGCGTCGACCCCGGCGCCCGTACGGGAGTTCTACGACTACTACCGCACGCCCCGCGCCCAGCACCCCCGCTCGACCAACCAGTGGGTGCTGCGCAGCGTGGAAGGGATGGCCCACTTCGACTCGTACGCGAACGTACGCATGATCGCGCCGCGTCCGCTGCTGATGATCGTGGGCGGCGAGGCGTTCACGCGCCACTTCAGCGAGGACGCGGTCGCGAGGGCGGGCGAGGGCGCCGAGCTGTTCACCGTCGAGGGCGCCACGCACGTGGACCTCTACGACCGGGACGAGGCCGTCGCCCCGGCCGTCGCCAAGCTGGCCGAGTTCTTCGGCGAGCACCTCTGACCGTTCTCCTGGGGAGGGCTACCGGCGCAGATACGCCAGGACCGCGAGGACGCGGCGGTGGTCGTCCGGCGCGGGCGGGAGGTCGAGCTTGGTGAGGATCGACCGTACGTGCTTGACGACCGCCGCCTCGCTCACCACGAGGGCGCGCGCGATGCCCCCGTTGGAACGGCCCTCCGCCATCGCCGCCAGCACCTCGCGCTCCCGCGCGGTGAGCCGGTCGAGCGGCGAGTCGGCGCGCTGCCGGGCGAGCAGCCGCCGCACCACCTCGGGGTCGATGACGGTGCCGCCCGCGACGACCCGTTCGAGCGCGTCCACGAACTCGGTGACCTGGCCGACCCGGTCCTTGAGCAGATAGCCGACGCCGTCGCCGGTGGCGAGGAGTTCGGAGGCGTACGAGTTCTCGACGTACTGCGAGAGGACGAGCACGGGCAGCGCCGGGCGTTCCGCGCGGAGTTCGAGGGCGGCGCGCAGGCCCTCGTCGCGCAGGCCCGGCGGCATCCGCACATCGGTGACGACGAGGTCGGGCTCGTGCGCCGCGACGGCGTGGAGCAGTTCGGTGGCGTTCCCGACGCCCGCGCAGACCTCGTGGCCGAACCGGCCCACGATCTGTGTCAGCCCCTCCCGCAGCAGGACCGAGTCCTCGGCGATCACTACCCGCACACCCGCACGCCCTCTCCGTTCCCTGCCACCCGAACCCGGCCCTCATCAACCCGGCCCTCATTCAACAGGGCAGCTCCAGCCGCACCACCGTCGGCCCGCCCGCCGGGCTCGACAGCCGCAGCCGCCCGTCCTGCGCCGCGAGCCGGTCCGCGAGCCCCGTCAGCCCGGAGCCGCCCGCCGGGTCGGCGCCGCCCCGCCCGTCGTCCCTGATCTCGACGACCAGCAGGTCATGGTCGCCCGAAGGGGTGGGCTCGTAGCACGCGCGGACGCCCGCGCGCCCGGCCCCGCTGTGCTTGGCGATGTTCGTGAACGCCTCCGCCACCGCGAAGTACGCCGCCGCCTCCGCCGCCTCCGGCGGGCGCCGGTCCGCCAGCCCGGTCACGTCGACGTCGACGGGCACCGTCGAACGTTCCGCGAGGGACTCGATCGCGGCCCCGAGGCCCCGGTCCGTCAGCACGGAGGGGTGGATGCCGCGCACGAGGTCGCGCAGCTCGTCCAGGACCGCGCGCGCCTCGTCCTGCGCGCGGGAGACGAGCGCCGGGTCCGCGTCGAGCTTCGCGAGGCCGAGCGTCATGATGAGCCCCGTCAGCCGCTGCTGCGCGCCGTCGTGCAGATCGCGCTCGATACGGCGCCGCTCCCCCTCGAACGCGTCGGCCATCCGTGCCCGCGAGGCCGTGACCTCGACGAGCCGCGCGTCCAGCTCCTCCTCGCGGCGCGGCCGTACGAGCACGGCGCGGGTGAGGGCCGCCCGCGCGCCCGCGACGCTCGCGAGGAGGTACGCGCCGAGCACCGCGAAGACGGGCGTCAGCAGCAGCCAGGGCAGCACCTGCGCGGGGCGGGTGAGGACGATGTCCGAGCCGTACATCACCTGCTCGCCGCCGAGCACGAGGACCATCGCGAGCGGCTGGCTGAGGACGGCGAACCCGGCCACGAAGACGACCCCCAGGTCGACGGCCGCGAGCACCGCGTTGAGCAGCGCGAAGCCGAACTCCAGCCAGGTCCCGGGCGACTTGGCCCGCCGCCACAGCCGCCGTACCCAGCGCGTGCCCCGGCGTCCGCCCGGCGGCGGGGCGGGCTCCTCCTCGTCCGGGAGCGGCACCGCGCGGGGGTCGATCCAGCGCAGCCGCGTACGTTCGAGCGTGGCGAGCCCGACGGCGGTGACGGGGATGCAGAGCAGGGCCAGCACGCCCACGCCCACCGGGAACAGCAGCAGCCCGGCGGAGAGCAGCCCGAGCGCGAGGAAGAACCAGCCGACGCCGAACACGCCTCCGGCGAGCAGATAGCCGAAGGCCCGCCAGGGCCAGGAGGAGAGCAGGAAGCGCCGCGGCCCGCGCGCCAACGCCCGCCACACCCCGCTCCCGGCCGTGCTGGCAGTGCTGATGTCCGTCACGCCTTGACGGTAAGGGACCCGGTGAGGGAGTCGGTGCGGGACCCGGTGCGGGACAGCAGGTCCCGCAGCCGCCGCGCCGTGGCGTCCCAGCTCCACTCCCGTACGGCCCAGGCGCGGCTCTTCTCGCCCATCGCTCGCATCGCGCCGGGCGCGGTGAGCAGTTCGACGAGGCGGTCGGCGACGGCCCGTACGTCGCGGCCGTCGGCCACGTGCCCCGTCTCCCCCTCCCGTACGGTCGCGGGCGCGCCGCCCGAGCGCCCGGCGAGGACGGGCAGTCCGGCCGCGGCGGCCTCCAGGTAGACGATGCCGAGACCCTCCGCCTCCAGCCCGAGGCGGCGGTCGCGGCAGGGCATGGCGAAGACGTCGGCCGCCGCGTAGTACGGCGGCAGCTCGTCGTGCGGACGCCCGCCCGCGAACACCACGGCGCCGGGCGGCACTCCGGGCGTCTCCCGCGCGAGACGGCGCAGCCGTCGCCCGTACGGGCCCTCGCCGACGAGCAGCAGCGTCGTCCCCGGCACGGCCGAACGGACGCGGGGCAGCGCCCGGATGAGCGTGTCCTGCCCCTTGCGGGCCACGAGGCGGGAGACGCAGAGGATCACGGGCCGCTCACCGAGCCCGAACCGCCGTCGTACCTCGGCGCCCTCCCCCGTCGTGTCCCCGGGCGTGAACAGGTCCGGGTCGACGCCAGGCGCGAGCCGTTCCAGCCGGGCGCCGGGGCCGGGGCGGAGGGCGCGGGCGACGCGGCGGCGGGTGTGCGCGGTGAGGCAGGTGACGGTGTCGCACTCGTCGCCGACGCGGCGCAGCAGCTGCCGGGTGCCGGGGACGGCGGCCCACCACATCTCGTGCCCGTGCGTGGTCGCGACGGACGGCAGGCCGATCGGCCCGGCGAGCAGCCCGAGCGGGGCCGCGGCCCCGAACCAGACCCGGTCACAGCCGTAGCGGGCCACGAGCGCCCGCGCCGTCGCCGCCGTGCGCGGCGTCGGCAGCAGCCATCGCGCCCGGTCGCGGACGACGGGGTAGGGCTGGGCCGCGTCGAACTCCTCGACGGACGCGCGGCCGCACGGCCCACCGTCCGAGGTGTAGACGAGGACCTCGTCCGGCGGGAACCGGCGCGCCATCTCGTGCACGAAGGTCTCGATGCCGCCCCGGCGCGGCGGGAAGTCGTTCGTGACGATCAGCGTTCGGGGCATGGTCGCTCCTCCAGAGTGCGCACAGGGCGAGAACGGCGGGGTAGACGAGATAGCCGAAGCGGGAGGCGGGCATCAGCGCCATGGCGGCCAACAGTCCGATGGCAAGCCGCAGTTGGGCCGCGCGCACATCCGTCGGCGGCCGTACGACGAGGGAGCCGCCCACCACCAGCGCGGCGGCCACCAGCAGCGCCACGGCCGTCGCGTGCCCGTACGGGCCGAGCGAGGCGAGCAGCGTGCCCGGCAGGGGCGCGGCGGCGGGCGAGGCGGCGTCGGCGAGACCGAGGGGGTAACGCACGGTGTTGGCGACGAAGCCGCGCGGGTCGGCGAGCGCGGGCAGCGCCACCCCGCCCACCAGCACGGGCACGGCCACCGCCGCGTACCGCACCGCGCCCGGCCCTCCCCTCCGGACGGCGACGAGCACCAGCCCCACGGCGAGCGCGGGCCACGCGGTCGCCTTGAGCGTCCCCGCCACCGCGAGCGCGAGCCCGCCGGCCCCCGGCCGCCCCTCGCCCGCCAGCACGAGGCCGAGGCAGACGAGGCCGATGACGGGCAGATCGTCACCGCCGGTGGCGAGCGGCTGCGCGAGCAGCGGCGACCCGGCGAGCAGCGCGAACGCCCGTGGCCGCGCCCGCAGCGCGACGGCGAGCGCGCCGAGCGCCACGAGCGCGAACACCCACCGCGCGTCGACCCCGGCGACCCGGTGCGGCACCCCGAAGAGCGCCATCCCCGGCAGGTACGGGTTGTACGCCCCGTACCCCTCCCCCGCCAGCTCCTCCGGCCCGAGGTACGGCGTCCCGGCACCGAGCAGCCGCGCCCCCGCCCGCTGCACGACGCCGACCTCCTCCTGCGCGCTCCCCGTGGCGGCGAGCACGGCGAGCGGCAGCAGGGCCGCCCCGCAGAACACCCCGGCGGCGACCACTCCGCGCGGCACCCGCGACGCGACGGCCAGCACGACCGCGGCACCCCCGTACGCGCAAGCCGCGAGTATCCCCCACGTGCGGTGCGGCGGCAGCGAGGTGACGAGCGCGGTCCCCGCCGCGAACAGCGCGAACGCGGCGTGGAGCAGGGCGGATTTCCGCGCGGAGTTTCCCCAAGAGACGGTCACACCCCCACCGAACCGCCCCCGACCCCCCGCCCTCATTCCCACGAGGTGCCGAACAGGGGTAGAGCCAGCTCTACCGGGGAGTCGGGGGTTCCACGGAGGTCCCCTTGTGAACGGAAGAACAGGACGCCGGGTCGGGCGGCTACCCGGAACGGGTGAAGTCCCAAGAAGAGAGGGCCACTTGCCCACCACCGCCCCTCCCCCCTCACACCCGCCCCTCGTGACCCCCGGCACAGTTGTCACACACGCTCTCCGAGTAAAACTTTGTGAACTGATTCACACCAGCCCCTTGGCGGTGTGCCACACTCCGTGCTGAGATGCGCTCACATCCGGCTCAATGGCGCGCTTGGGAGGGCACTGTGGCGGACACCGCCATGTCACGTTCGGAACGGCTGGGCCCGGGAAGCCCACTCGGGCAAGCCGTGTGGCGGCTGCGCTCACGCGGCTGCTGGGACGACGCGGCGGCGCTCCTGGAGCCGCACTCCGAGAAGGTTCCGGACGCGGCCGTGGGGCGCGCGTCGCTCCTCGTCGAGCGGTGCATGTTCACCGCGGACGGCTGGGCGGAGGCCGAGGACGCGCTGCGCGTCGCCGAGGCGGTCGCGCAGGACGACGACGAGCGCGGCGCGGCGGCCTGCGAGCGCGGTCAACTCGCCTACGCCTCCACGGTCCTGGGCGTCCGCGACCGTACGGACGAGGCCCGCTCAGCGCTCGGCAGGGCCGCGGCACTCCTGGCGCCCAACGCGCCGGGCCGCGCCCTGCTCGACTTCCGCCGCGGGCTGCTCGCCGAGAACCTCAGCGACACCCCCGACGCGGCCCGCGCCGCCTACCGCCGCGCCCACGCGGGCGCGACCTCGCGCGACGACTTACTGCTGTGCTCCTTCACCTGGCGGCACCTGGCCGGGCTCGCTCTGCGCGAGGGCGAGACGGCTGAGGCGCGGCACGGGTTCGCGGAGTCTTTGCGCCTGCGCGAGGAGTTGGGCTTCCTGGTCGGCATGGCCCCGGCCCTCGCCTCCCTCGCCGACGTCGAGCCCGACCCCGAGGCGTCCCGCCTCCGCGAAGAGGCCCGCCGCCTCTTCCGCCTCCTGGGCGGAGTCCCCACCTGGCTAGCCGCCCGCCTCTCCCCCACGACGTGAGCCCCCCGCCGTTCAAGACGACGGGGCTTGCCCCTTCTCCCTAGTACTCCAGCCGTAGATCGTGATCTTCATGGCTGCAGGGTGGTCTGGCGGCGGTAGTGGCTGTGGCGGGCGCGGGCTTGATGGCGTCGGCGCCAGGTCGACCAGCGCAGTCGGTGGGCGGTGTCGAGGAAGGCGTGCGCGAGCAGGGCCAGCGTGACCCGCCGGTGCCAGGAGTCCCAGCGGCGCACTTGGTGCTCGTCCAGCCCCGCCAGGCCCTTCGAGCTCTGGAACGTCGCCTCCACGGTCCAGCGGCTTCCCGCGACCTTGACCAGCGTGGAGAGCGGCACTGGTCGGGGCGAGTAGCAGCGGTAGTAGGCCAGTTCGCCGGTGGTGTGGTTGCGGCGGATCATCAGGTGCTGATGGCCCGTCGGATCACCTGCGGTGATGGCGACCAGCGCCCAGTCGTACCAGCGGTGTCCCTTCGCGCCGCGTCCGGCGGACAGCTTCTGCCAGGCCCGGCGCGGGACGCGTTTGGCCAGGTGGTCGGCGCGCTGGGGACCGGCTGCGGTGAGGACACGGTGGGTGCACGAGACCGCGAGCACGTAGCCGAGTCCGCGCTTCTCCAGCGCGGCGCGCAGTTTCGGGTTGTCGCCGTAGACCTCGTCGCCGGCGGCGGTCCCGGTCGCCGGTCCAGGGCTTCGGCAGGTACAGGGCGCGGTCGATGCCCACGTGACCGTGGCGGGAGGTGTAGGTGAGGTAGACGGCAGCCTGGGAGTTCTCGATCCTGCCCGCAGTGCCGGTGTACTGGCGCTGGACGCCCACGGTGTGCGTGCCCTTCTTCAGATCGCCGGTCTCGTCGACCACCAGCACGGCCTCGTCATCGGCCAGGTGCTGCAGCCCGCCCGGAGTGGCGTCCCCGACGTGCTCGGCGATCGTCCAGCAGTTCTTGCGCGGCAGGTCCGCAAGCAGCCCCAGTACCAACTGCCGTGCCCGAGAACGGGGTTCGTCCCGGGCGAACCGGCCCGCGATCCGACCCATCAGGCCCTCGAACACATCCCGCCAGCCAGCAGGGACTACGCTGTTACCTGCGGCCACCGCATGATCTTCTGCATTCACACACCGATGATCAGCGGTGGCGCAGCCGTCTTCTCACCAGCCCTGACCAGCCAACCTCACGATCTGTGGCTGGAGTAGGCGGCTACCGAAGGGGCGATGCAGGCGCGCCGTCCCGTGTCAGGAGGACATATGCGACGTGGCGAAGTCTGGTGGGCAGATTTCGACGAGCGCAGGGCAGTCGTACTGCTGTCCGGAGAGGAGGCGTCCGGTTTCCTGGCGATGCAGGTCGTCGCTCCCGCGGGCACCGATCTCAGCGGCGTGGCCGTTGAGGTGACAGTAGGTGCCCCCGAAGGACTGCCCCTCGAAGGCGTCCTCAGAGTCGCACTTCCACGTCCCGGCCTCATCCCTTGCACTTGGCTGGTCACCCTGACCAGGGAAGACCTGATCGGGCAGGTGGGCGTCCTGCCGTCCGCGAAGCTCGGCGAGATCGAGGACGCCCTTCGCCTCGGTGGACTTGAGTAGGCGAAGAACGACGGACGCCACCGATGGCGCGGCCGATCTCGTCCAGATGGCCAACGGTGGCCACGCCCATATCAGCGGTGCCCCACCCGCAAGATCACGATCTACGGCTGGAGTACTAGGGGCACGGGCCTGTGTCTGATGTGCGGCTCCGCCGCGTGGGCGCGCCGGGCCCAAAACGTCGGGGCTTGCCCCTGCTCCCTCAGGGGCGCGGGGCTGTGTTTGATCTGCGGCTCCGCCGCGTGGGCGCGCCGGTCACGACACGTCGGGGCTTGCCCCTCTAGGGGCGCGGGGAACTGCGCGACAAGCCACGACGCACTCGCAGTCCGCGAAGCACAGCCCGGGGCTCCCCGGGCGCGGCCCCGTTGCGCGGGGCACCCGGCGTGGAGGCTGCGCTTGCCAACCCTGCGCCTTGCGCAGACTTCCCAAGCACAGTGGAGGGAGAAGCGCAGAGCTCCCAAGCACAGTGGGCGGAGGGAGAAGCGGGCCAGCACCCGGAGTTCGGTTAGCCAGAGCCGTAGTGGGAGCGGGTCAGGGTTTCTACCGAGGCGAGGTCGCGCGCGGCCAGGGCGTCGAGGAGGGCGAGATGGTCGGAGGCCTCAGCGAGAAGATCGGTCACCCCAGGACGCGGCGCGGCCCGCACCGCATAGCGCTGGGCGCGGACGTTGACGTCCTCGACGACAGCGACCAGCTGCCGGTTGCCGGTGAGCTCCAGCACCGCCCGGTGGAACCCCCGGTCCGCCTCCGCGTACGCGGCACGGTCGCCGCGCGCCGCCGCCTCCAGCGTGGCCTCGGCGGCGGGCCGCAGCTCGTCCCAGCGTTCGGGCTGCACGGTCCGGGCGAGGCGCAGCACCGCCGGGACCTCCAGCAGCGCCCGTACCTCGGCGAGTTCGGCGAGGTCGCGAGGGCTGTGCTCGGCGACGCGGAAGCCGCGGTTGGGGATGGTCTCGACGGCGCCCTCGCTCGCGAGCTGCTGCATGGCCTCGCGTACGGGGGTGGGTGAGACGCCGAAGAGGGAGGCGAGGGCGGGCGCCGAGTAGACCTCGCCGGGGGTGAGTTCGCCGGAGACGAGCGCGGCACGCAGGGCGTCCAGGACCTGCGCCCGTACGGAGTGCCGCTGCGGCAGTCGCGCACCGGGAGCCGGCGGCTCACTGTGCACATGCTCACCGCGCACGGCGACGCCGGCGGCGGCCTGCTCAGGAACGCGGGGCGCCGGACGCACGGCGGCCCGTATGGACGGCTCCGCTCGGGTCTGCTCCATCTGTCCCCTCCAGGTGTCGAAAAGCACGATAGGCGGACGGGACGCGAGATCAAACCTCACGGGCGATCCGCTAAGGTAAGGCTTACCTGCTAACGATCGTCGATTCGGTGGTCCCCATGACCGTGCCCACCCTCGCCTCCGCAGCCTCTGACCTCCCGCCCGTGTCTCCTCTCGCCCCCGCCTACGCCCGGTTGAACGAGGTCTTCCCCGCGCTGCGCGTGACGGAGACCACTCCCGGCGACGGCGAGCCGCTGCCCCAGGGCGAGGGATGGGTGCGCGCGGCGGAGCTGGCCGAGGGCGGCGAGGCGCTGGCCGGGTTCCTCTCCTGGGACGACGAGCAGATCCGCCGCGACTACGGGGAGCAGGCGCGGCCCGACGTGATCGCCAGCTTCGGCCTGCACCGTTACGCGTGGCCCCTGTGCCTGCTGGTGACGATCCCGTGGTTCCTGCACCGGCGCGTGCCCCGCGTCCCCGTGGAGGACGTCGCGTTCCAGCGGACGCTGGGCCGGCTCGTCGTCCGTACGGGTACGTTCGCGTGCCTGCCGGGCGACCCCGCCGCCGAAGCGCCGGGCGCGCGGGTCGTCCCCGACGAGGAGGCCCTGCGCGCCGAGGTGCGGGCGGCCGTCGCCGAGCACCTGGAGCCGGTGCTGGCCGGATTCCGCCCCCGGATGCGGCGCGGGGCACGGGCCCTGTGGGGCATGGCCTCGGACGAGATCACCGAGGGCCTCTGGTACGTCGGGCACCTGCTCGGCGAGGAGGAGCGTGCCATGCGGGAGGCCGGTGAGCTGCTACCGGGCCGCGCGGCGCCGTTCGCACAGGGTGCCGGGTTCCGCGAACTGACGGGCCCCCGGGGCGAGTCGCTGGCGACCCGCGACCGGGCGAGCTGCTGTCTCTTCTACACGTTGCGCCCCGAGGACACCTGCGTCACCTGCCCTCGCACCTGTGACACCGAGCGGATCGAGCGGCTGGCCGCGACCCGCTAGCCCGTTCGACCCAGAACGCCCCAATCCGAGGGCATGACCGCCCTTTAGCGGCCTCTTGCGCCGAAAACCTCTGACGGCCGTCACGATTCCGCCAGGATGCTCGGCGACAGCCACTACACCCGTGACACGACACCCGTGAACAGGCCGGCAAGGGGCACAGCCGCATGAGACTGACGGACATATCGCTGAACTGGGTGCTGCCGAGCGCCGTACTGCTCTTCGGCGCCCTGACAGCGGTGATCGTGATGGCGCAGTCGCGCTACCACGCGAAGCACAAGAAGGACGACAGCGGCCAGTCGGCGCCGCAGGATTCATGGGAACGCATGGAGGAACGCCGCCGTCGCAAGGAGACCGTCTACGCGACGGCCGCCTATCTTCTGCTCTTCTGCTGTGCGGCGGTCGCCGCCGCACTCTCCTTCCACGGACTGGTCGGCTTCGGCCGCCAGAACCTCAACCTCTCCGGCGGCTGGGAGTACCTGGTCCCCTTCGGTCTCGACGGCGCGGCGATGTTCTCGGCCGTGATCGCCGTCCGGGAGGCCAGCCACGGTGACGCCTCGCTCGGGTCCAGGCTGCTGGTCTGGATCTTCGCGGGGGCCGCGGCCTGGTTCAACTGGGTCCACGCGCCGCGCGGCCTCGGCCACGACGGAGCGCCGCAGTTCTTCGCCGGGATGTCGCTCTCGGCCGCGATCCTCTTCGACAGAGCGCTCAAGCAGACCCGTCGCGCGGCCCTGCGCGAACAGGGCCTGGTGCCGCGCCCGCTGCCGCAGATCCGGGTCGTGAGGTGGCTGCGGGCGCCGCGCGAGACGTTCGGCGCGTGGTCGCTGATGCTGCTGGAGGGCGTACGGACGCTGGACGAGGCCGTCGACGAGGTGCGGGACGACCGTCGGCGCCAGGAGGAGGACCGCACCCGCAGGAAGGATCAGGAGCGGCTCGACCGCGCCCGGGTCAAGGCCCTCAACAGACAGCACCGCATCTGGAACAGGGGCCGCGGGCCCCAGCACGTCGACGTCGAGATCACCGCGGGCACGCCGACGTCCGCGAAGGCCGCGGCGCCGCTGCCGCCCGCCGCCGCCCAGCCCCAGGCCCAGGCCCAGGAGGCCGACGGCGACGAGGGTCCGCCCGCCGGTCAGCTGCCGGTCACGGAGGTGGTGGGCAGTACGCCCCGGAGCCGCCCGGCGCTCCAGGCGGTCTCCGGCGACGGTGACGGCGAGGAGACGACGGGGAAGCGGACCCGCGGCGGACGCCGGGGCGACCGAGGCGAGCGGGGTGATGCCGCCCAGGCGTCCGCCGAGTCCAACCCGGCCAGTCCCCGGCTGGACTCCCTGGAGGAGAAACTCGCCGAGATCGAGCGGCAGTTCGGCTGATCCAGCGCCTGGCGCCCAGTACCCAGCACCTACGAGAGCCCTGTTCCCGGTCCGGCCTGACCGGGAACAGGGCTCTTCTCATGTCTGCTCCGTCACGACTCCCAGACCGCTACGGCCGTACGGTCGCCCCCGTACCCCTCGGCGGCCCGGTGCTGTACGTCCGAGAGGAACCCGGAGAGGCCCGGCGCCCCCTCCGCCCAGCGCTCCCTGAGCAGCTCCGCGAACGCGCGCTCCTCACGCACCGGCTCGGCCATCCCCGGGCCGCACAGCAGCAGGACGTCGTCCTGCCGGGCCTCGGACGCGCGGAACCGGAACGGTTCGGCGCGCGGCTCCTCCGGCGGCTGTTCGTGGAAGCCGTCGCGCGCCGCGGCGGCCCGCGCGGCGGGGTCGTCCAGCCGGGTCGTCCCGAGCTTCATCGTGGGCCGTGACCCCTGCGACAGCTCATCCTCGTCGTCGTCCTCCTGCTCGGCCTCCTCGACGCGCGGCTCGATGTCCTGCCACGCCCCGTCCCGCAGCCGGAACAGGCCACCGTCCCCGATGCCGAAGAAGACCCTCGTCCCGCACCGCGGGTCGGCGGGCAGCAGCAGGCAGCGCAGGTCGGCGGAGTGCGCCTCCGGGTCCAGGCCGAGGGCGGCGGCCTGCGCCCGGAGCTTGCCGTAGGCACGGTCCGTCAGCCGGTTCAGGCCCGATTTGAGCGCGCCCCTGCGGCCCGCGTGGATGTCCTCGGCGAGCCGCGCGTGGCTGCGCCCCACGGCGCCCCCGATCGAGTGGCAGACCTCGCGCGCGGCCCTGTGCCCGCCGCTCGCGACCGCCACCAGGAGCAGTGTGCTCCCGCCCGAGCCGAACCGCGCCGTGAGCAGCGCGTCGCCCCGCAGCGCCCCCGCCTCCCGCGCGGCCTCTCCGCGTGAGGAGACGGCACGCAGCGTGAGCGTCCCGTAGTGCGCCCCGTCCAGCGCCGTGTCCGGAACCAGCTCCCCCAGCGCGGCCGGATCCGCCATGGGCAACGTCGCGGGCGCCACCGCGTCGTCCGGCTCCCTCGCCGGAGAGACCGTGGCGAGCGGAACGGTCCCGGTCATCGACGGCGCGGGCCCGAACCCCGCCTGCGCCTCGGGCATCGAAGGCGGGTCCGGCAGCTCCGGAGCCTCCGGCAGCTCGGGCGGCGGGGGCACGTCAGGAGCGTCCGGCAGAGCCTCCGGCCGCGGCTCCGGCCCCGGCTCACGGGCGGGCTCGGTGCCGGGCCCCGGCACCGAGGGAGCGGGAACGGACGGCGGCCCGGGCACCGAGGGTGCCTCCGGCATCACGGGGGCCTCCGGCACATCGGGGGCCTCCGGCATCGCAGGAGGCCCGGGGACGTCCGGGGGCGCGGGCACGTCCGGGGACTCCGGTACGTCAGGGGGCGCGGGCGCCTCCCGGATCCCCGGAACCTCCGAAGGCTCAGGCACCCCCGGAGACCTGGGCACGTCCGGCGTGCTCGGGGGCCCGGGCTCCGGTCCCTGCGCCGGGACGCTCTCGTCGGGCTCTTCGGGCTCTTCGGGCTCTTCGACGGCTTCCGGTTCGCCCGGTGGCGTGCGGTCCTCGGCGACTCTCAGGCCGACTGTCTGTGTCACTGAGGCGAAGCGGTCGTCCATCGTGTCCCGGGCTCGAGAGCGTCCCGTGTCCGAGGCTTCCGCGTCGTACAACTGGGCCCACCAGTCATTGCGTTCGCCGGAGTCCGGGCCGTGCTGCTCCCCCTGATCGCTCATGCGGGCATTGTCTCGCGCGAAGAGCGCGCGGGAAGGCCGTACGGAAGAACACGGCGGGCGGAGACGCGTGTGTTCGGGCAGGCTTTCTCCATGGGCACCACGGGGACCCTGGGACTGGGCACGTCGCTGCCCGTGCTGGTGGGCCTGGTCATGCTGCTCGGCACGGTCGGCACCGTGCTTCCCGGCGTACCCGGTCCGCTCGTCGTGTGGGCGGCCGTCTTCTGGTGGGCGATGGACCGGCAGACGACGCCCGCGTGGTGGCTGCTGACGGGCGCGACGGGGCTGTTGCTGCTGAACGCCGCCGTGCAGTTGCTGCTGCCCCGGCGGACCCGCCCGCGCGACGCGACGGACGTACGGCGGCGGGCCCTGCTCTTCGCCGGGGGCACCGGGATCCTCGGGTTCTTCCTGGTGCCGGTCGTCGGCGTCGTACCGGGGTTCGTGGGCGGGATCTACGGCTGGGAACGGGTACGGCTCGGCAGCCACGGGGCCGCCGCCGCGTCCACCCGTACCGTCATGCGCGCGGTGGGCTGGCGAATGCTGGCCGAGTTGGCCGCGTGCCTTGTCGTGGCCGGAGCCTGGCTGGGCACGCTGATCTGGGCCTGACGGCACCGTGGCTACTGGGCAGGGGCTGCCCCGTCCTGTGTGTCGCAGACTGCGACTGCGTCGTGGCTTGTCGCGCAGTTCCCCGCGCCCCTGAAGGGGCGCTCCCAGGAGCGCCCTCAAGGGGCGCGGGGAACTGCGCGAGCAACCACCCACAACCCGCAGCCTGCAACACAGCAGGCGGGGCAGCCCCTGCCCAGTAGCCACGCAGAGGGCAACCCTGACTCGCCGGACACGCCCTACACGGCCACCCCCTCCAGCGTGAGGAGCCGCTCCTTCCGTTCCAGGCCGCCCGCGTACCCCGTGAGGGAGCCGTCGGCGCCGATGACGCGGTGGCAGGGGCGGACGATGAGCAGCGGGTTCGCGCCGATCGCGCCACCGATCGCGCGTACGGCCGCGCGCGAGGCGCCGATACGGGCCGCGATCTCGCCGTACGTCGTCGTCGCGCCGAACGGGATCGTGTCCAGCGCCTCCCACACCCGCTCCCGGAACTCCGTGCCGCGCGCCGCGAAGTCGAGCCGGAACTCCTTCAGTTCACCGGCGAAGTACGCGTCGAGCTGGCGGCGGGTCTCGGCCAGGACGGGCGCCGTGGACGACGGTGCGTCCCGCCGCCACTCCGGCTGGACGGTCGCGCCGCCGCGCTGCCCCGGGACGGAGACGGAGGCGAGGGCCGTGCCGTCGTCCGTGGCGACGAGCAGCAGCTCGCCCAGCGGGCTGTCGTAGGTCGTGTACCGCATGGGCGTCAGCCTTTCTCGGGGGTGAGGGAGAGCGCGTGCCAGAGGTGGTGCAGCGCGTACGAGCGCCAGGGCCGCCAGTGCTGGGCCCGCGCGGCGGTCGTGCCGGTGAGCTCCAGGCCGTGCCGTACGCCCGCGTCGCCGGGCAGGAAGACGTCGGGGTCGCCGAGCGCCCGCATCCGGATGTAGCCCGCCGTCCAGGGGCCGATGCCGGTGAGCGCGAGCAGGGCCCGCTCGGTCTCGTCCCGGTCGGCGCCGGGGCCGAGGGCGACGGCGCCGTCGGCGAGCGCGGTGGTGACGGTGCGCAGGGCCGTACGCCGGGACTCCGGCATGCCCAGCTCCTTCAGCGGCGCGTCCGCGAGGCTGCCCGCGTCCGGGAAGACGTGCGTGAGCCCGCCGTCCGGTGCCGCCAGCGGCTTGCCGTACGCGGCGACGAGCGTCCCCGCGAGCGTACGGGCCGCGCCGACCGTGATCTGCTGGCCCAGCACCGCGCGTACCGCCAGCTCGTGCGGGTCGGCGGCGCCGGGCGAGCGCAGTCCGGGCGTACGGGCGAGGAGCGGGCCCATCGCGGGGTCCTCGCCGAGCGTCTCGGCGACGGCGTACGGGTCGGCGTCCAGGTCGAAGAGGCGGCGGACGCGCTGCACGGCCGTCGTGAGGTCGCGCAGGTCGGCCAGGTGCAGCCGGCAGTCCAGCCAGCCCTGCCCCTGCCCCTGGCCCTGTCCCCGCCCCTCGGGGTCGGGACCCGTGTCCTCGTCGACCTCCGTGATCCCGATGCCGTACGGCAGGGACAGCGTCCTACGGTACGTACGGGCGCCGGGCTCGCCGCGGATCTCCTCGATGCCGGGGATCGCGCGGCGCTCCAGGAAGTCGAACACGTGCGCCGCCGCGTACGGCCCCCGGTACGCGAGCCGCAGCGTCACCCCGCCCGCCTCGGCCTGCGCGGAGCAGCGGATCTCCGGCCGCCCGGCCGGTCCGTGCCCGCCGCGCGCCGCCGCGTCGCGCAGGGCGCTGGGCGTACGGGCGTAGATCTCGCGGACCGTGTCGTTGAACTGCCGGACGCTCGCGAAGCCGGACGCGAACGCGACCTCCGTGACCGGCAGCGGCGTCGTCTGGAGGAGCACCCGCGCGGTGTGGGCGCGCTGCACGCGGGCCAGCGCGACGGGTCCGGCGCCCAGCTCGGCGGTGAGCTGCCGCTGCACCTGGCGCGAGCTGTAGCCGAGCCGACGGGCGAGCCCGGCGACGCCCTCGCGGTCCACGACGCCGTCGCCGATCATGCGCATCGCGCGGCCGACGAGGTCCGCGCGGACGTTCCACTCCGCCGAGCCCGGCACCGCGTCGGGGCGGCACCTGCGGCAGGCCCGGAACCCGGCGCCCTGTGCGGCGGCGGCCGTCGGGTAGAACCGGACGTTCTCCCGCTTCGGGGTCACGGCCGGGCAGCTCGGGCGGCAGTAGATCCCCGTCGTCCGCACGCCGAGGAAGAACACGCCGTCGAAGCGTGCGTCCCTGCTGCGGACCGCCTCATACTTGCTCTCCTCTGTCATCACGCTCTCCAGTCTGCGGTGCCCTCCGGGGGTTTTCTGGCGGGAATCGGACATGACGGTGCGTCGTGATGGGGCGGCTACGCACGGATGCGTAAATCCCCGGTGCCCTGCCGGGTGCCCGGTCTCGTGCGAACGCGCCCTACCGATCGCGGGCTACGGGAGGGGGGCGCCCGGCCGGGGCGCGCTCGGGGACGCGCGGGTGTACGCGGTGGCCGGGGCATCGTCCCGCCGCCGTCGCGGGGCCGGGGCGCGTGAGCCGATCTCCTGTCCGGTCGTGGCGGGCGGGGAGCTGGCTGCTGCCGCGCGGTGGTACCGGTCTCGTCCTCTCGCTCCGCTCGTGCCACGCCGGTGGCCGTGGGTCTCAGGGTGCAGAGCTAGATCCTTCTGCGGGGCGATGCGGGTTCCGTGCCGGTCGGAGAGGCTGCTGCGCAGGACCGGCGAGGCAAGGAAAGGGCCGCATGACAGCGACCACGTCACCCGACTGGAACACCGTGGGAATCCTGGGGGCCGCGCGCGGCGCGCGGCCGGACGCCGAGGGGCCCATCGGAAGCGAACACCTGCTGGCCGGGATCACCACGGCCAAGGGCGCGGCACGCGAAGCGCTCGCCGCTGAAGGGGCGACCAAGGTCGCGCTGCTGGCCGTGCTGCGGGACCGCGCGGAGCGGGACGGCGCGTGGAGCGTCGATGACGACGCGGAGGGGGCCGTCACCGGGAAGGACATCCTGGGAGAGGACGGCGAGGAGCGCATCCGTTACACGGGCGAGGCGGCCCGCGCGCTCACCGCCGCGCGGGAACGGGCAGGGCGGGCCGGTGCCAAGAAGTTCGGCGCCGAGCAGCTGCTGCGGGGGCTGTTGGACGGGGAGAACCGCGCGGTGGAGGTGCTGGGTGCGTGCGGCGTCTCGCCGCAGGCCGTGCTCGACCGTCTCGACGGTGGCGCCGGGAGTGCCGCGAGCGACGGGGGTCAAGGCGAAGATCTCGGGCCTCTGTTGCACGCCACCCGTGACGTTCTCCTCGGCCACCGTCACTACCGCCGGGCGCCCTGGTGGATGCGGTGGCTGCTCAAGCGCAGTGGGATCAACTGGGCCGCGCGGCCCGCCTGGTGGGTCCGGATGGAGACCTACGAGCAGGCGCGCCGTCTCGGCAGCGACACGGTCGGCACCGAGCATGTGCTGCTCGCGGTCCTGGCCACCCACGAGGTCGCGCTCCGGTACCCGCACCTGGCGGGCGAGGGCGACCCCGCTCCCGGCTCCCGGTACGCGGGCGGGGAGCGGCTGGCCCGCCTGGGCCTGGACCACGCCTCGGTGCACGGTGCCCTGGTCGCCGGTGACCGCGTTCGGCTGACGTCCGATGCCCGGCCCGTCGAGCAGTACATCGACGCGACCGCCGACGCCGACGGCCGGGAAACGGCGCCCGATCCGGGCACGGGGCCGCTGGTCGAGGCCCTCTTGGGAGAGGAGACGCGCGCGCGGCTACTGGTCGACGCGCTGACCGCCCGTCCCGACAGCTGACCGTCACGTCGCCCTGCGGTCCCGCCAGGCCGGGACGAGGGCGGTCAGCATGAGGAGGGCGGTCAGGGCGAACGCCCAGGGGTAGCCGATCAGGCCGGTCACCGTGCCGAAGCCGACCGCGCCGATGCCCATGCCCGCGTCGTAGGCGATGTTCCACAGGGCGCTGACCGTTCCGTAGCCGGAGGTCGTGACCCGGGAGTACATCAGGGTGAGGGTGGCGCTCTGGGTGACGCCGAACCCGGCCCCGAACACGGCCGCGCCCACGACGACCGCCACGGGTACGCCCGTGAGCGCGAGGACGAGGATGCCGACGGCGGAGAGGAGCAGTCCGGGGATCACCAGTCCACCGGCGCCCCGCCGGTCGGCGCGGCGTCCCGCGAACCAGCGGGAGGCGGTGGCGGCGGCCGGTTGGATGAAGAGCGCTGCGGCGACCACGGCCGAGTTGCCCGGCGCCACGGCCAGCGGCAGGAACGTGACGACGATGCCCGCGCCGAGTGACGTCACCGCGAACACCGCCGTGGGGCGGCCCAGCGCCCCCGAACGGGCCCCGGCGAAGATCCCCAACGGCGGTCCCGCCGACGCCTCCCGTCCCGGCAGGCCCGGCACGGCGGCGATGGCGAGCAGCGCGGCCAGCGCCGCCGCCGTGAAGACGGGGCCGTACCCGGCGTGCGCCGCGAGCCAGGTCCCGAGCGGCAGACCGATCAGCGACGGCACCCCGGCCATGATGCCGATCAACGCCAGTCCCTCCCCTCGGCGTTCGGAAGGGATGAGCGCCGCCGTCAGCGCGCCTCCCGCGACCAGCGTGAACGCGAAGCCGAACCCCCTGACCAGGCACACCGCCACGATCGCCGTCATGTTCTGCGACCCCGGCACGGTCAGCACCAGCGCCGGGGCGCCCAGCAGGAACAGCCCCACGCCCAGCATCAGCCGGTAGCCGCAGCGCGCGGCGAGCCACGGCGCCAGCACCTCGCCCGCCACCGTGGTCAGCATGAGCGATCCGGTGACCAGTCCCGCCCTGTCGCCCCCGCCGTCCCCGCCGCCCGGAGTGCTCGTGGCGTACATCGGTACGACCGACAGCAGCAGGAAGAAGCTCACCGAGGAGCCGATGACCGTGACGAAGCGCAGCAGGAGCGGGCGGGTCACGAGGGGCGGCTTCGGCTGCCGTGCCTCGGCTACGCGTTCCTCGGGCTCGGGATCGGGATCGACGGAGGGGGCCATGCCCGAAATCTAGGGGACGCCGGGACGTCTACGGGGCGTGCTGCGTGCCCTGTTCCTCGCGGACCAGGGCGGCGATCTCGGAGCGGGAGGAGAAGCTCAGTTTCGTGAGGATGTGCTCGACGTGGGCGTCGGCGGTCCGTTTGGAGACGACGAGCCGTTCGGCGATCTCGCGGTTCGACAGGCCCTCGGCGACGAGCGCGGCGACCTCCCGTTCGCGGCGCGTGAGCCCGTCGGTGCCCGTGCTGACGGGCGTCTCGCCGGAGGCGGCGGGCAGCGCGTCCCGGTCGTGCACGGCGAAGTCGACGGCGGCCGGGCGGGGCAGCGCCACGCCTTGGCGGTGCAGCAGCTCGTAGCGCCGCTCCCCGATGGCCTCCCGGGTGGCGGCCTCGAAACGGGCGTCCAGGGCCTGGAGTTTCGCGCTTCCGGCGAAGGGCGCGCCGCCCGCCAGCGCGTAGAGCGCCTCCGTCGCGCCGAACAGCCAGGCCGCACGGCGATGCCGTCCTTCCTGCGCGGCGGTCCAGGCCAGCAGGCCGCAGGAGGCGGCCTCGCCGAACGGGTCGTCGCGCGCGTGCTGGAGTTCGAGGGCGCGTCGCGCGGCCCGGCCTGCGGCGGCGGTGTCCCCGGAGACCACGTGCGCGATGGCGGCGCCGGTGAGGGTGAACCCCTGGACGTAGCTCTCCTCGCTCCCCTCGCCGAGCAGGCCGAGGGTCTCGGTGAAGGCGTCGAGAGCGGCGGGGATGTCGCCGAGGACGGTGTGGGCGAGCGCGGTGCGGAACGCGGTGAAGCACTGGCCGAAGGTGTCCCCGACCCTGCGGAAGGTCTGCTTCGCGTCGCGCAGCAGCTCCAGGGCCGCGCCGGGCTCGCCGGTGTACACCAGCACGGCACCCCGGCTCATGCGGGCGTATGCGACGAGCCGGGGGACGCCCAGCCGGTCGGCCAGTTCCTGCGCCTCGTCCGCGAAGTGCCGCGCCGCCGTGTGCTCGCCCCGGTGCATAGCGAACGTGGAGTTCCACACCAGGGTCATCAGCCGGTCGGCGGACGGTTCGGGCGCGCGCTCCAGCGCCCGGTCCATCCAGTGGCCCGCCTCCCGGGGCTTTCCGGCGCACGCCCAGTACGCCCACATCACCCCGGTCAGCGCCACGGCCTCACCTCCCTCGCCCTCCAGGGCGTAACCGAGCGCCGCACGCAGGTTCTCCAGGCCGGGGACCAACGCGCGGTACAGCGGCACCTGTTCGGAGGTGTGGAAGCGGTCGGCGAGGCGGCGTACGAGGGAGGTGTAGTGCGCGAGGTGACGGCGGCGGCAGGCGTCACGTTCGCCGTTGGCGCCCAGCCAGTCGGCGCCGTACTCGCGGATGGTGTCGAGCAGCAGGTAGCGGCTGCCGCTCTCCGTCACCCGCAGCACCACCGACTTGTCGACCAGGCTGATCAGATGGCCCAGCAGCTGGTCGGCGGGGAGTTCGGCGTCGGCGCACACCGCCCGCATGGCGGCCAGGTCGAACGGTCCGGCGAACACCGAGAGCCGCGCCCACAGCAGCCGTTCGGCGGGCGTGCACAGCTCGTGGCTCCAGCCGATGGTGGTACGCAGGGTCCGGTGCCGCGACAGCGTCGTCAGCCGACCGCCCGTGAGCAGGGCGAAGGTGTCGGTCAGCTGCCGCACCAGTTCGTCGAGGCCGAGCGCCCGCAGCCGTACCGTCGCCAGCTCGATGGCCAGCGGGATGCCGTCCAGGCGACGGCACAGGGTCACCGCCTGCGCCCGGTTGGCGTCGGTCACCACGAAGCCGCGCATCGCCGCCGCGGCCCGCTCGGCGAACAGTTCCAGCGCCCCGCCCCCGTTGTCGGGCGGCAGGGGCAGCGGCGGTACGGTCAGTACGTGCTCGCCCGGCACGTCCAGCGCCTGACGGCTCGTGGCCAGCACCGTGAGCCCCGGCGCCTGCGGGAGCAGCAGATCGGCCAGGAGCGCGCAGGCGTCGACCAGGTGCTCACAGGTGTCCAGCACGAGCAGCAACTCACGCGTGGCGAGGTGCTCCACCACGGCGTCGACCTGCGGACGGCTGCTCTGCTCGGGCAGGCCCAGCGCCTCCGACACGGCGTTGGGCAGCAGCTCGGCGCTCTTGAGACCGGACAGCTCCACCAGCCGAACGCCGTCCCGGTAGCCGTCGGCCACCTGCCGTGCGGCGCGCAGCGCCAGCCTCGTCTTGCCCACTCCTCCGGGGCCGACCAGCGTGACCATGCGGGTCCGTCCGAGCAGTCGGCGCACCTCCGCCATCTCGGAGGACCGCCCGACGAAGCTCGTGACCTCGACCGGAAGTCTCCCACCAGGGTGCCGACTCGCCCCGAACGCCATGACAGAACAGCCTAGTCAGCCGCGCCCCGACTGCGCCCGGATCCGCAAGTCGGCGCCCTCCGTACTTGACGGGCGGGGCGGCGCGTGCTCCCTGTGCGCACGCCCCTGCCGCCCCTCCAGCCCCTGGAACTCGCACCACACGATCTTGCCGGGATCCCGCTCCCCCACACCCCACTTGTCCGCGAGCACCGAGACGAGCAGCAGCCCCCGCCCGTGCTCCTCCTCGTCGCCGGGCACGGGCACCCGCACCTCGCCGTCCCCCGAGTCGTGCGCCTCCACGCGCAGCACGCCCTCGCCGTGCAGATAGAGGTGCAGCCGAAACCCACGGCCCGGCGGAACGCCGTGCACCAGGGCGTTCGTCGCCAGTTCACTGACGCAGAGCACGACGTCCTCGCCGCGCGCCTCCACACCCCAGTCGGCGAGCGCCCGGCGTGCGAACGCCCGTGCGCGCGGGACCGACCTGCGCTCGCGCCGGAAGAACGCCTCGCGGAAACGGGGGAGTTGGGTCTCATCGTTCACGAGGCCACTGTCACTGCCCGTACGTAGAGTGGCACAGTGCGTCGACTCGTACGCTTCCGGTGTACGGGCTGCGCGAGAGAAGAGAGACGCGCATGGACCATCCCAAGAAGCGCGGCAGCACCTGGGACGCGATCGGAGCATTGGTCGCCAATTTCCGCAAGTACGCGGGAAAGACTCAAGCTGAACTTGCCGACGAGCTCAACATCAGTTACGAGAAGCTGGCCTCCATCGAGCAGGGCCGCCGCCCCCTCCAGATCGCCCTCGCGATCCGGATCGACGACCTGCTGGACACGAAGCGCGCGCTGGAAACAGCCGTGAACAAGGTCCCCAAGCGCGAGAAGTACCCGCTGTTCGTGCAGGACTTCATCGACTACGAGCGGGATGCGCTCACGCTCCTTTCCTACGAGAACCATGTGCCGCCCGGAATGCTCCAGTGCGCGGAGTACGCGCGAGCGGTCTTCTCCTGCCTCTATCCGCCGCTGGACGACGACCAGGTGGACGAGTGGGTGGCGGGTCGGCTCGACCGCCAGAAACTGCTGGAGCGCAAGCCGCCGCCCATGGCAACGTACTTGATGGAGGAGAGCGTCCTCCGGCGTCCCATCGGCGGACGACATGTGCTGCGCGCGCAACTGCGACACCTGCGGGAGTGCGCCGATCTCCCGTTCCTCGGGGTCCAGATCATGCCGACGGATCGGGAGGTCCACGCGGGGCTGGACGGGTCGATGGTGCTGTTGGAGACCCCTGACCATGACCACTTGGCTTATGTGGAGGGGCAGTCGGTCAGCCACCTCCTCGATGATCCGGACGGGGTCAGTGTCCTCGCACAGAAATATGGGATGCTCCGGTCGCAGGCGCTCAGCCCCGAGGAGAGCAAGAACCTGCTGGAAAAACTGCTAGGAGAGACATGACCGGCGTCACTTGGTTCAAGTCCAGCTACAGCGGCAGCCAAGGCGGAAATTGCGTCGAAATCGCCTACGACTGGCGCAAGTCCAGTTACAGCGGCAGCGAGGGCGGCAATTGCGTCGAGGTCGCCAGTGGTTGCAGCGCCATCCACATCCGTGACTCCAAGGACACGGCGGGCCCGATCCTGACCGTACGGCCCGCCGCCTGGGCGGCGTTCACGCAGGCTGCTGCGAAGGGAGACGTTGCAGCAGGCCCCAGGTGAACTCGGCCACCACGGCGTGCGGTTGACCATCGGCGTCCGGCGCAGTGAAGGCCAGGCGCCATCGCGTAGGAGCCGATCCCTCCAGCGGACGTGCTGGAGGGAACGCGCGGGCCACTTCCTCCACCGTGCAGGACCAGGGCTCCAGGTCTTCGACCGTACGCAGAACCGGCGCGGAGGCATCGGGCGCTCGCACGAGCCATTCGTTCCAGACGGCGCCGCCCGCTCCGGCGACGACCTCGAAGCGGAGGTCGGGCCAGAGGGGGACGGGCCAGGTGTGGATCTCGGAGTCGAGGTCGCCGATGCGGCGGCGTACGGACGACTCCGGCGGGCCGAGGACGGAGCGGTAGCGGGCGAGGGCGCCGCGTCCCTTCGGGGAGCGGACCATCGCCTGCCACCTCTTGTTGGCCTCGCGCATGTCGGCGAGGGAGACGCCGAGTTCGCGGAGGGCCTCGTCCACGCGCGGGGCCTGGAAATCGGCCATCCTGCGGAGCAGGACGAGCTGGAAGGCGAGCGGGCCGAAGCGGTCCATGGGCATGGTCACAGGGGCCGGATGTTCTTGACGGTGACCTGGGCGCGGTGGAGGCGCCGGGCGAGGGGGCCGCTGTCGTCGGGGCGCAGCCGGAGGCCCGCGCTGCGGGCGACGGCCTCGGCGGCTCCGGACACCGTGAGGTGGTCGGTGGTGAGGTGTTCCCCGAACTCCGGCTTGGAGAGGGCCTCCAGGCAACGGTCGACGCGGGTGGCGGCCCACTGTTCGGAGCGCAGGCCGCGCAGGCCACGGCCCTGGAGCCGTCGCAGGACGGTCTCGCGGTGGGCGAGGAGGGAGAAGTGGCGTACGTCGTAGCCGTCGGCTCGTAGGCGTCCCACCGTCTCCTCGAAGTACTGGGGGACGACGACGGTCATGGGGACGATGACGGGGCCTCCGGCGGTGTGCTGGTCCAGGAGGTGGCTGAGCACCTCGTGGACGCCCTGCCGCCAGGAGGGGAAGTCCTGGAAGTCCCGCCGCTTGTCGCGGGGCAGCATGCGCTGGAGCCCCGTGCCGAAGTGCTCGGGGTCCGAGACGACGCTGCCCGGGAGGCGGCGGCACAGCTCGTACGCGGTGTGCGTCTTGCCGCCGCCGAAGGGACCGTTGATCCAGAGGAGCATGGGGAGGACGCTACCAACGCCCTCCCCGTGCTCCGGGCTGTCACCAGCCGCTGTGACCCTCGCCGCGGGGCCCGCGCTTGCGCTCCATCATGTGGCGCCCGAGGGCCGAGCGCTGCTTGAAGAGCTGCTTCTGCTCGGACCGCAGGCGTGCGTCCGTACGGGCCGCGAGGCGCTGGTTCTCGCGCAGGAGCTTGCGGTAGCTGTCCAGGCGGCGTTCCGGGAGGCTGCCGTCCTCGATGGCGGCGAGGACGGCGCAGCCCGGCTCGGTCTCGTGGGCGCAGTCGTGGAAGCGGCACTCCTCGGCGAGCGCCTCGATCTCGGAGAACGCCTGGCCGAGACCCTCCTCCGCGTCCCAGAGGCCGACGCCGCGCAGGCCGGGAGTGTCGATGAGGACGCCCCCGCCGCTCTCGGCGGGCAGCGGCAGCATGTCACGGGTGGTCGTGGTGTGCCGCCCCTTGCCGTCCTTGTCGCGGACGGCGTGGACGTCCTGCGCCTCCATGCCGAGCAGCGCGTTGGCCAGGGTGGACTTGCCCGCGCCTGACTGGCCGAGCAGCACGGAGGTGCCGCCCGCGAGGACGGCGCCGAGGACGTCGACGCCCTCGCCGGTCTCCGCGCTGACGGGGAGGACCTGGACGCCCGGCGCCGACTCCTCCGCGTCGGCCACGAGGTGGCCGAGCGTGGCGGGGTCGGGCACGAGGTCCGCCTTGGTGAGGACCAGGACGGGCTGGGCGCCGCTCCCCCAGGCGAGCGCGATGAACCGCTCGACGCGGCCGAGGTCCAGGTCGAGGCCGAGGGAGACGGCGATCAGGGCGTGATCGACGTTGGCGGCGAGGACCTGCGCCTCGGAGCGCTTGGAGGAGGTCGAGCGGAGGAACGCCGTACGGCGCGGGAGCAGCGTCTGCACGTACCGGGGGTCGCAGCCCTCGGGGTCGACGGCGGCCCAGTCCCCCGTGCACACGACCTTCATCGGGTCGCGGGGCACGACGAACTCGGTGTCGGCCCGCACGACGCCCTCCGGGGTGGCGACGTCGCACAGCCCACGGTCGACGCGGAGGACACGGCCGGGCAGCAGACCCTTCGCCGCGTACGGCGCGAAGGTCTCCTCCCAGTCGGCGTCCCAGCCGTAGGGAATGAGAGGTGAAGAAGAGGAAGAGAAGGAAGACAAGGGTGACCCTTCACAGGGGCAGCCCGGCTGCGAACGTGAGTGAGATCAGCCGGAGACTGCGGAGGTGGACTGGATGGACTTCCGAACGCGGGCAGCGCCCACCGCGACAACGGCCATCGGTCTACACCTCCCAGAAATCTCCGCAGCAACAGAACAGCGCCCTCAGGCTAGCCACCCGCCCCGACCCACGCCACCGGTTTTCCGACGGGCAAGGGCGAGGGCCTACGGCACCGTCGGCCCCGAGATGTACCGGCCCTTCTCGTCGTACGGCCAGGCGTTCGCCTTGCAGCCGTTCAGCCCGTCGATCTGCTGCATCATCGCGGGTGCCCGCTGGCCCGGCCCCGCGCAGCCCACGTGGCCATGGCCGAGGCGGTGGCCGACCTCGTGGTTGACGATCAGAGCGCGGTATTCGCCGATCGGCCCGTCGAACTGGTCCGAGCCCAGCACCCATCGCTTGAGGTTGACGACCACGTCGCTGCCGACGCTGCAATTGACCTCGCCCCGTGTGCGCAGACCCGCCCGCCCGCAGATCTGGTCCACCGTGCCCGGCGTCGCGATCCTCACCACGAAGTCGACGGGCCCCGAGTCGACCAGGCGGAACGAGTTGCGCCCGTCGGCGGTCCAGCCGCGCGCATTCGCGAGCACCGCCTGGACCTCTGCCGCCGCCTTCTTCGCGGACAGCTCGATGCCGTCCTCGACGAGCACCTTGTAACGCCGCAGGGTCGCGCCCTGACCGGCCGTGGCCCCGGTGGACCGGGCGGTGGCGAAGGTGCCGGGGCCCGTGGCGGGAATCGGGATCCGCTGCGGGTCCGCCGACGCCGGCTCGCTCGGCTTGTCCGAGGGGGAATTCGAGGGGGATTCCGGCGGGGAATCGGAGGGGGAATCCGAGGGAGAAGGTGCGGCCGATGGCTTGTCCTGGTCGGAGAGCGACGGCTCCGGGGTGGGCGTCGGCGGCTGCTCGGCCCGCGGTTCATCCTCGGCCCCGGCCGGGGCCCGGGCCTCATTCCTCTTGTCCCAGGCGACCGCGCCCCCGCCTATCAGGATCACCATGAGGAGCACGAGCAATCCGACGGTGCCGCGTTTCACGGCACTCCTCGGCTTCCGGCGTCGGCGCCCGCGCAGGGCAGAGGTGCGGTGACCCACTGCTGATCCCCTGAAGTCTGGGTGTGTTCGGACAGCGGGGGCGGCCTGAGAGACCGCCCCCGCAGCAACAGAACGGAACCCAGGCCCCAACGGTTCACTTCTCGCCTCTGGCAGTCCGCGACCAGTCCGGGACGACGGCTGCGCCGGAATTGTGACGGTCGCCACCATCGCGGGATTGAACCACCCGGGGCGCGGCCCCGTTGGAGCGGTGTAGCAGTCCGGTCTCGGAAATGGATTCCACGATTCCACGCTCTGCCTCACGTACCGCTTTGACGCACGAGTGACATTCCAGATCGCTGTCGCGCTTCGACGGGGGGATTTTCTTGAAAGGTCATTACGCGCCGAGCGACACGGCCCGAGAGAAGAGAAGAGAGGCGGGTGCGAGTACCGATGGTGAGTGAGGAAGAGCTGCGCTCCGTGGTGCTGTCCCACCCGGGCGCGCGCGAGGTCCCGGACTGGGGAATGAACCGGTTCCGCGTGCGGGGCAGGACGTTTGTGACGGTCAACGGATCGGGCACCCGCGCGACCGCCCGTATCCGCATGAGCCACTGGCTGCGGCTCCTCGTGCTGGAGGGCGCCTCCCGCAGGCCGTTCCACACCCTTCCCCGGCCGGGCTGGATCCGCATCGACCTCTCCCGAGTGAGCCTCGATGCCGTCCGCAACGTGGTCTGGGAGGCCCGCCTGTGGGCGGTGCCGCCCCTAGGGAACAGCCCAGTCCGCACCACCCGGGCTCCTCGCCCCTGAGAAGATCGAGGTCTGAACCATGTCCCAGCCCTTCCCCGACGGAAACGCCCCCCACAGCCTCCGTCCGGCCGATCCGGCCAACCAGTACGACGCCGCGGATGAGGATTACGTCCGGTACTGGGACGGCCGTGACTACGAGCACGGCGCCGAGACGATCGCGGTCAAACGCCTGCTGGGGGAGATGTCCTGCGCGCACGCCGCCGACGTGGGCGGCGGCTTCGGCAGACTCAGCCTGCTGCTGGAGCAGTACGCCGACGCGGTGACGCTGCTGGACCCCAGCCAGAAGCAGCTCGACGCGGCGGCCCATCATCTGAAGGGGCACCCGCGCATTCGCCCCCAGCTCATGCGCTCCGGCGCGCTGGGTCTGCCCGACTCCTGCGTCGATCTGCTCACGATGATCCGCGTCATGCACCACCTCCCCGACCCGCAACCGACCCTCCGCGAGATCTCCCGCGTACTGCGGCCCGGCGGCACGGCCATCATCGAGGTCGCCAACCTCACCCACGCGGTCAACAAGGTCCGCTACCTCGTCAAGCTCCAGCGGCCCCCGCGTGACCCCGTCGACATCCGTTCCGCCGACAAACGCAAGGAGAGCGGCATCCCCTTCGTCAACCATCACCCTGACACCGTCACCAGCCAGTTCGCGGCCGTCGGCCTCACTGTCGACCGTAAGCTCTCGGTCTCCAACCTCCGCAGCGCCCGCCTGAAACGCGCCCTCCCGGCCCGCGCCGTGCTCGCCGCCGAACGCACCCTGCAGGCCCCCCTCGCCTCCCTCGACTTCGGCCCCAGCCTCTTCTTCCTCCTCCGCAAGAACTCCTGACGTAACGGCCGTATCAGCTCTCGAAAGCCGCCGCGTACGCCGCGGCCGGGGTGATCGACTCGAAGGGCCAGCGCACCAGCGTGACCGTGGCGCGGTCGCCGACCGCCGCGTGCACCCGCGACGCCGTGGCCGCCGAGGTGCCGCCGCAGATCTCCACGACGTCCGCCCCGCTCTCGACCGCCTCCAGCGCGGCGGCGACCATGGCGTCGTCGTCGGGCGCCGGGGCCACGGTCGTCCTGGCCCCGTGCGGGTGCTCCACCGTGACCGTTTCGGTCAGCGGATCGGCTCCGGGGTCGCCGTACAGCGTGATCGAGCGCGGGTGCCGGACGCCGCCGAGGTCGCCCGCGAATCCGACGGGTGCGCGGCCCGCCACCGCCTCGATCACTTTTCCGGCCTCGGCCAGGCCGAAGCCCCGGTAGAGCTCCAGCAGGCCCAGGCCCGCCGCTGCCTGCTCGGCGGCGACGCGCGCCGCCTCGTCCGCGTCGGGCACCCAGACATAGGCCAGCGGACCGCCCGGCCCCTTCCGGTCGACGCGCTCGACCGCCGTGCCCTCGGCGATGAACAGGAACATCGTGTCAACAGACGGCATCTTGATCCCTCGTCTCGCTCGTTCTCGGTGTCCTGACGATCGGACAACCAGACGGAGGGGCGGGCACATTCCCAACTGCCGGGCCCCGAGGGCGTGATCAGCGGGAAGGGGCGGGAAGGGAGGGGCGAGGATAGCCCCCTCACCCGTGCCGCGCCACTGATTTCACCGGCCACCCGGCCGTCGGTATCCTCCCCACGAGTCCGCACCGGCACAGGAGCCGGGCCGAGGGGAGGACGACGCGCCGTGACACAGGGGACGGAGACGGGGACAGGGACGGGCACGGGGACCACCGCCGAGGCGCTGGTGGAGCGGGACGTCTCCGAGGCGGCGGAGAAGGAGCTGGTCGAGGCGCTGGCCCGGCACGGTGTCGCCCTCCGCACCCGCCGCGTACTGGCCCACCGCGGCCCCTCCGAACTGCAATGGGCCGTCCTGATCGCCCTCCCGCTGCAGGGCTTTCTCAGCGGGCTCGGCACCGAGGCGGTCAAGGACGCGTACGCGGCCCTGAAGAGCGCGGTGCGGCGCGTCACGCGCCGCGAACAGCCCGCGGACTCCCGTCCGTTGGTCCTCCAGGACGCGGCGAGCGGACTCCGGGTCGTCCTGGAGGCCGACCTTCCGGGCGAGGCGTACGAGCAGCTCGTGGGCATGGATCTGACCCCCTTCCGGCACGGCCCCCTGCACTACGACCGCGCGCGGCGGCGGTGGCGTTCGGAGCTGGACGAGGCGGCGGCCGAGACCGAGCCGGACGCCTGACCCGCTGACCCCGCTGACCTCGCTGACCCCGCTGACCGGCCGACGGGAGCGTGACGTTTGGGCCCCAGGGACGACCTCCTGAGCGACGCGCTCGCGGAGGCGGAGGCGGCACGCGAACGGGGTGACCGCGCGTCGGCTGAGTCCGCGTGCGAACGGGTGCTGACCCTGACTGAGGGCCAGGGGCCGATCGCGGCGGACGCCCTGATCTGCCGCGCCCGGCTGCGGCTCGCGGAGGACGCCGCGGAGGACGCAGCCGAGGAGCCACTGTCCCGGGCCCGTGCGCTGGCGCCCGAGGCGTGGGCCCCCTGGTACTGGTCCGGCTGCGCGGCGGCCCACCGCGCCGAACTCGACACGGCCGAAGGGCACTTCGACGCCGCGCTCGCGTGCGTGACGGAGGAGGACGACGCCGGGGTCGTCGCGCGCGTCCTCGTCCAACGGGCGTACGCACGCGCCCTCCTCGACAAGCCGGGCCCCGCCCTGGACGACCTCCGCCGGGCCGCTGACCTGCACGACCCCCTGCACGACCCCCTGGACGAGGCCGCGCGGCGTACGGCGGCCGTACTGGCGCGCGGGCGGTACGAGGAGGCGTGCCGCCTGGTGCGCCGTAAGGAGTTCGAGCCCGCGCTCGACGCGCTCGTGGAGTGCGAGCCCTGGTGGCCGGAGGGCGCGCTCAACGGGGCCATCGCCGAACTGCGGCTCTACGCCGTCTGGCAGCTCGCCGCGCGGCGGGCGCCCGGCGCCCGCGACCGCGCCCGTACCCACCTCGCCGACGCCCGCGCCCGCCTCCCCGACGACCCCCGCCCCCAGCACTGCGCCGCCCGCCTCGAATTCGCCGCCCGCGCCTACGAGGACTCCGCCACCCTGTGGTACGGCGCCCTCACCCGCCACCCCGACGACCCCACCCCCCGCCACGCCCTCGCGCTGTGCCGCGAACGTACGGGCGACGCGGAGGGCGCCGACCGGGAGTTGACGGCCCTGCTGGACACGGAGAGCGGCCCCCGGGCCCGACTCGCCCTCGCCGGGCTGCGCATGCGGGAGGGGCGGTGGGGCGCGGCGGGTGAGGTGCTGGAGGAGGGCGCAGAGTCGTCGGAGTCGGAGGTGCTCGCAGAGTGCCGTTACCGAGCGGGGGAACCGCCCGGTTCCGGGGGCGGCGCGTGGGCCGTTGCCGGGCTCGTGCGGGACGGGCGTACGGACGAGGCTCTCGTCGCGCTGGACGGCGTGGACGCCCGGCCCGGTGGGCGGGGCGAGCAGGAGGCTGGGCTGCTGCTGCGCGTGGCGGCGCTGCGCGAGTTGGGCGGAACCCGGTGGGCCGAGGCCGCCTCGCTGCTCGCCGCCGCGCGCGAACTGGCCCCGGGGCCCGCCCGTTCGGACGCGGACGCGCTCCACGCGGTCGTCCTCGCCATGGGCGGACGGCACGACGCCGCCGCCGCGCTGCTGACCGAGGCGGCACGGCGCCGCCCGGCGGACCGGCACCTCGCCCACCTGCGCGCGCTGGTGCTGCTGCACGCGCTGAGCGCGGGGGACGGTTCCGCGGCCGTACGGGAGCAGTGCGTCGCGGCATGGGGGACGCTGCTCCACGACGCCGGGTTCTGGGAGCGGCGCCGTACGGACGCCGAGCGGCGCCACCGGACCGGGATCGCGCCCGCGCACGTCGTCACGCTCCGCACGGACCTCCACTCCCACCTGGAGGCGTGCCTCCGGCCGCCGGAGGGGGACGACAGCGGGCTGCTGCTGCGGCGCGAGAGCGAGGCGGCGAGGGCGCTCGCGGGACTCGGGGGGTTCGGGGGGTTCGCGGTGGACGCGTCCGGGGGCGAGCGGCTGGTCTGCGGGCCGCTGCGGATCGTGGAGCTGGGGATGGCGCGGGAGTTCGGGGCGTACGTGTGCGCGCTGGGCGGCCCCCCGTCGCGGCGACTCTTCTCCCAACTGGGCTTCGCCCAGGTCGAGTTCATGGCCGACCGGCCGCGTGAGGCCCTCGCCGCGCTCGGCGATCTGCGCTGCGCCGCGTGCGCGGCGGCCGGGGACGGCACGCGCGAGGCCGTCGCCGTGTGCGCGCCCGGCTGCGACCGCTTCGACGAGATGAACCCGGGGTACGCGGGGCTGCCCGCGCCGGAGAAGCACGGGGCGCTGCGCGAGGACGCGCTCGCCCTGGCGGTGGAGGCGGCGCTCGCCGAGGGGCGGGCCGCGCTGACCGCCGCCGAGCCCGATCCCCGTACGGCGCACGCCTGCTGGCGTACGGCGCTGCGGTACGGCAGGGCGCTGGGCCGGTACCAGGACACGCAGCTCAAGGTGGCCGACGTGGCGCTGGGGTCGGTGGCCGCGCTGCGCCGCGCGGGACGGTTCGACGCCGCCGTCTCCGTGCTGGAGGCCGCGCACGCGATCCTCGGGGCGAACGAGCGGCACCGGCTGGTGGGGCCGCTGGCCGGGGTGCTGACCGACCGGGGCATCGTCGCGTTCAACGCCGCGCCCGGCGAACTCGACGGGCCGCTCGACGACTTGAGGCGCGCCGTGGAGTTCAACCCGCACCTCTCGCGGGCACAACACACTCTCTGCCTGTTGCTCAGGTTGCACGGGACACGGCAGCGGCAGGCGGGGAGCGTGACCGGCGCGCTGCGCACGCTGCGCGCGCTGCTCGGCAGGCTGGACGCGGCGCTCGCGCTCCTCCCCCACGACGCGGAGCTGGAACGGCTGCGGGACGGGGTCCGGTCGGACGTGGCGGGCCTCGCCGCTGCCGCGCCCGACCCGAGCGCAGCGCCCATCGCGCCCGACGACCTCGCTGGCGGGAGCTGAGAACCGTGTGGGAGTACGAGGAGCTGCGCGTCAGGGTGCGCCCGGTCGGCGACGGCCGCCATCTGGTCGCGGCCAGCGGTCCCGCGACGGCCGCCGAGGTGCGGGAGATCCCCGCCGACCGGGCGGGGGCGCTCGGCGCGCGCTGGGCGCGGCTGATCGCCTCGGAGCTGGGGACCGGCTTCGCGGAGGGCGGCCCGTCCCCGGTGACCGGGCGGGAGCTGGGCCGGGAGGTCTACGGGCTGCTGTTCGGCGAGGCGCTGGGCGCGTGCCTGCGGGAGGCGGTGGACCGCGCGCAGCGCGCCCGGCCCGAACGTCGGCTGCGTATCCGCTTCGACCTGCCGCCCGAGCTGCGCGACCTGCCCGTCGAGGCGCTGTGCGCCCCCGCCGACGAGCCGCTCCAGAACCTCGCCCTCGACCGCAGGATCTCCCTGGCCCGCACGCTGCCGGGCCGCCCGCTCGGCAACCGGCTGCCCGCGCCGGACGACCTGCCGAGCCGTATCCGCCTGGTGGTCGCCGTCGCCTCGCCGCCCGGCCTGCCCGAGCTGGACGGGGCGGCGGAGATCGCGGCCCTGCACCGCGAACTGCCCGACGTGCTGGTGCAGACGGTCGAGCTGAGGAACGCCGGACGGCGGGCGCTGGAGGCGCAGTTCGCCGCGTGCGGTGACGAGCCGACGGCCCTGCTGCTGATCGCGCACGGCACGTACGACCACGAGCAGGGCGCGGGACAGGTGTGCCTGGAGACGGCGAGCGGGGCCCAGGACTGGGTCCCGGCGGGGCAGCTCGCCGGGCTCCTGCTCAAGGCGCCGCAGCTGCGGCTGGCGGCGCTCAACATCTGCTCGGGCGCGGACAGTTCGCGGGTCGAGCCGTTCTCGGGCGTGGCCCAGGCGCTCGTCGCGGGCGGGCTGCCCGCCGCCGTGGCGATGCGGGGCCCGGTCACCGATGTGTGCGCCGGGAAGTTCAGCCCCGTACTGCTCGCGCATCTGGCGGCGAACGCCACCCTGGACGAGGCGGTGGCCGCCGCGCGCGCGGAGATCGGCCACGTGCCGGAGCACACGGACGTCGAGTGGGCGACCCCGGCGCTCTTCCTCCACGAGGAGTGCCGCCACGGCTGGCTCTTCAAGGCCCGCGTGATCCGCGACGCGCGCGGCGACTACGCCGACCCCGTGCGGGAGGGCGAGCGGGCGCTGCTGGCCGTGGAGAGCCTCACGGGCAACATCGACGCCTCCGACGTGATCGCCGCGGCCCGGCACCTGCGGACGCGGGGCGCGTGGGACCAGGTGCTGCGCAAGCTGCAGATGGAGACCGAGCAGTACGAGGCGGAACAGCGCTGGCTCCGCGAGGAGGCACAGCTCGAACTCGCCTGGCCCGCGACCCGCGACCTCTGCGCCCTGCTCGCCGCCGGGGCGGACGCGGACGCGGCCGGACAGCACCTGACCGCCCTGCGCGGGCAGGTGCCCCACGGCCATCTCGGCTGCCTGGACGCCGAGGTACGGGCGCTGCGCCTCGCCGAGCTGACCCGTACGGCGGAACGGGCGCGGGACGAGGGCGCGTGGGAGGCCGCGGCCGCCGCGTACGGCGAACTGCTGGCCGACCGCCCCGACGACGAGGAGCTGCGGGCCCGCGCCCACGACGTGGCGGGGCGGCTCGCGGAGGCGGCCGGGGACTGGGAGCGCGCTGCGGCGGAGTACGCGGACTGCGCGGACCGCGCCGGGCTGGACGGCGCGGCGGCGCGGGCGGCGTACGCGAGGGGCCGGGTCGCGGCGGCGGCGGGCTCCTGGCGGCGGGCCCGCGAGGAGTTCACGGCGGCGGCGAAGGACGGGGACGGAGGCGGGGACGGCTGGCTGGGCTATGCCACGGGGAGGGCCGCCGCCGCGGCCGGGGACTGGACGGCGGCGGCCGAAGCGCTGGCGGCGGACCCGGAGTTCGAGGACGCCGCCGACCTCCTGCCGTGGGTACGCGGACGCCAGGCGGCGGAGCGGGGCGACTGGGACGGAGCCCTGGAGCACCTCACCGAGGCCGCCACCCGGGGCCACGCCTGCGAACCCTGGCTGAGCGAGGCCATGGACCAGGTCCACGCGTCGGCGGCCGAGGCCGAGGAGTCCGGAGACTGGCCCCTAGCCGCCACCCGCTTCGCGGCGGTGTCCGCCGTAGGCCCCGCCGGGCACCCCAGACGTCCCGACGCCGTACCGCCCGACGCCGTACACCCGGACGCGGGGCTCCCCGACACCGGACACCCCAAGACCGGACGGCCCGACGCCGCACACCCGGACGCCAGACCGCCCGACACCGGACACCCCAACGCCGGACACCCGGACGCCGGACACCCCGAGACCAGGCACCCCGACGCCGGGCCCCGGCGCCGCTACGCCGAGGCCCGTGTCGCCGAGGCGCGTGCCGGCTGGGCGGAGGCGGCCCGTGCCTACGCCGCCTCGGGGCATGCCGACGCCCGCGCCCTCCACACGTACGCGCTCGGCCGCGCGCTGGAGGAGCGGGAGGACTGGGAGGGAGCCGGGGAGCAGTTCGCCGGGCTCCCCTCCCATCTGCGCGACGTGGCCGAACGCACGCTCTACGTCCGGGGACGCGCCGCCGACCGGCACGCCGACTGGCCCGGCGTCATCGAGGGCTTCGGCCGACTCCCCGACAGTTACGCGGACGGCGACGTGGGCACCCGCCGCCGCCACGCCCGCGCCCGTACCGCCGAGTCCGTGCACGACTGGGACTCCGTCCTCGGCCTGCTCACCGACCTCCCCGGCACCGAACGCGACGGCGCCGTCGGCCTCCTCCGCGCCAAGGCCACCGGCAAGCTGGCCGAGCAGACCGGCGACTGGCGACACGCCCACGAGGTCTACGCCGCCGGGGGCCCAGGAGACGGCGAGCTCGTGCTGCTCTGCCGGTACGCGCGGGGGCGGGCGCTGGAGCTGGAGGAGGCGTGGGACGGGGCGTTGGAGGCGTATCTCGGGCTGCCGGACGGGTGGGGGGACGCCGGGATACGGGGCGCCTACGCGGGGGCGCGGCTGGTGGAGGCCGGGGCCGAGGACACAGCGGGGTGGCGGCGGGCCGGGGAGGAGTACGGGGCGCTGCCCCGGGAGTTCGAGGACGTCGCGGCCCGCGCCGGTTACGTGCGGGCCAGGGAGGCGGAGGCGGCGGGCGACTGGGAGGGCGCCGCGCGGCAGGCGGAGGCGCTGGGCGAGGTGCGGGACGCGCCGGGCATCGCCGCGTACGCCCGGGCCCGTACCGCCGAGGCACGGCAGGAGTGGCGGCGGGCCGTGGAGCACTACCGGGCCTGCGGGGAGCGGCGGGACGCGGGCGAGCGGCTGGCGTACGCGGAGGGGCGGGTGCTGGAGGCGGACGGGCGGTGGAGCGCGGCGGTCGCGGCGTACCGGCGCGCGTGCGGCTCCCACGACCGGGCCGATGTGCGACGGCGGCGGCTGCAGCAGCTGCTCGGCCTGCTGCCGTGGGCCGACGGGCTGCCGTGCGCGCCGCTGGTGTGCGACCCGTTCGCGCTGCGGGACGCCACGTACCCGTATCTGGCGCTGCGGGAGGCGGGCGTCGATCCGGGGGCGCCGTGGTCGGCGGTGCGGGACGCGACGTACACGCTGATGGAACGCCGTACGGCCATGACGTGGCAGGAGCGGATGGCCTGGAAGCAGCTCCAGCTCCCGGCCCAGCGGCTGCTGCTGGACGCGATGCTCTACCGGCTGCACGACCCGGACACGCTGCGCGAACGGCTGGCCGAGCTCTCCCCGGAGGACGCCGACGGCGGAGCGGGGTTCGCCGAGGCGCTCTGCCGCGAACTGCCCCGGGACGCGCCGCTGCTCCTCCTGCTCGCCCGGGGCCGGGAGGCCGCGATCGAGGAGTGGGAGACCCGGCTGCGCGAGGCCCCCGGCGACATGGCCGTGCTGCACGGGCTGGCCGTGGCGCGGCTGTGGCAGGCCAAGGAGCTGGAGGAGAGCGGGGCGTGGGAGCACGCCGTGGTGGCCTGGGGGTACGCGGTGGCGTACTGGGCGACCCTGCTCGCCGACGACGGGCACTGGGAGCGCTGGCGGCAGGAGCGCGCCGCGTGCTACGGGCGCGGCGCGGGCCCCGAGGACGTGGCGCGGCTGCGGTGGAAGCTGGGGCAGTACCTCTCCGACCAGTTCAGCGCGTACGGGCAGCGGCACGCCGACGCGGACCGGCCGGGACAGGCGCGGGCCTACTGGGAGCTGGGGGACGCGCTGGAGGCCGAACTCGGCGGCGCACGGCAGCTCGGCGAGCTGGGCGGACTGCCCCTCGGGGCCGGGGCCGCGGGGACTGCGGGCGGGCGACTGGCCTGCGGTCCCGCCTATCTGCGGCTGCTGGGCCTGGGGCCCCGGCTGGGCGAGCTGGCCGCGCGGCTGGACGAGACGGTGCGCAGGGGCGAGGGGCCGGCCGAGTCGGCCGTACGGGAGCTGCGGGTGGCGTTCTCGGAACTGTCCACGGCCTTCGCGCTGTTCGGCATGCACAAGTTCGACGAGGCGCTCCGGGCGCTGCCCCCGCTGCGGGAGATGCGGGAGCTGCCGGAGGATTGCGAGGGGCCGCTGCCGGGGCTGGACCAGGACGCGCATCTGGAAGGCTGCGCGCACTGCGCCGACTACCTCGGGCGCAATCCGGCCTACCTCCGCCTCCCGGGCCGTGGCGCCCGGCTGCTCCAGGACACCGTGGACCTCGCGGCGCAGATGCGCCTGGCGCTGGCCCGTACGGCGCTGGCGTCCGGCGGTTCGGAGCGGGCGCTGGAGGAGTGGCGGGCGGCGGTGCGGACGTCGCGGCTCGCGGGGATGCAGACCCGTACGAAGGCTTCGGTGGTGCGGACGGCGCTGGGGCGCGCGAAGGCGCTCGCCGAGGCGGAGGGCGCGCAGCGGGGCGCGTGCCTGGACGAGGCCGTGGAGCTGATGGAGAACACGCTCACGCTGGGCCCCTTCGACCGCGAGTCGCTCTTCCAGCTCCGCACCCGGCTCTCCAAGCTGCTGTCGGCGCGCGGCGTCTGGCGCGGCAGCACCTGCGAACACTTCGGCCTCGTCGCGGACTTCGAGGCGGCGGAGGCGGATCTGCGCCGGGCGCTGGAGCACTACCCGGATTCCCTGTACGCCCGCGACAATCTCGCGCGGGCGCTCGTCTTCACGCTCGGCGAGCGGCAGTCGGAGATCTCTGGAAAACTGCCGGTGCTGCTCGAAGCGCTGGGCATCCTCGACTCGGGGCTGCGCGACGCGCCGGTGAACAGCGACTTCCTGAGCACGCTGCGCGAGGCGCTGGAGGCGCTGGAGGCGCTGCTGGTCGCGGAGTTCGCGCCCGGCGACTTCACCAGGATGATGCGCGACATCAACGAGGAGCCGGTCCCCGAGGAGGGGGCCGAGATCCGTATGACGGACTGGGCCCGCGAACTGGCGGCGAAGGCGGAGGACCGCGTCCGCGCGGGCGAGTTGCTGCGGGGCCTGCACTATCTGATCCGGGCGACGAGGGCCGATGCCGCGAACCCCGGCATCCGGCGGGCGCTCCTCGACGGGGTACGGAGCTGGCTGGACGAGGAAGGCAACGGAAGGGCGGGGGTCCGGAAATGATCCATGATCCGTCGGCCGCGTGGGACGGGCCGTTCCCGTACGAGGTGCTCGCCCCGGCCGGGGCGACCCCGGACACGCCGCACGCGGAGATGCAGGACCTCTCCTTCGAGCTGATGTCCCGGCGCCTGATGACCCCGCGCACCCAGCGCGCCTGGCACGAGCTGCGCACGACGCGCCGCCGCCTGCTGGCCGATCTCCTGCTGTACGACGTGGAGTTGGCGCGGGACGTGGGCGCGGCGCTGGACGAGGCCGAGGAGGAGCTGGCCACGCCGGGCGTGCCGCCGGAGGCCGAGGAGTGGCTGCGGCCCCCGTGGGACCCCGCCGACCGGCTGGCGGACGAACTGGACGGCGTCCCGCTGCCTCCCCCGCCGCCCTTGCCGCAGGACGGACCCCTCGACGCACTCGTACGGTTCGACCGGTGAGCGGAGAGCGGGGCGAGAGCCAGGCCCGCGAGCTGGCCCGGCAGGCGGCGGCGCACCACGCCCGGACCGAGCGGCTGATGCTGGGCCTCGTGGAGGTGCTGGACTCCTTCGACCGGCTGCTCGCGGGAGCCGGAGCGGGAGCCCTCGAAGAGGTCCCCGCCGCCAGCGTGCGCGCTCTCGCCCGGCAGTTGGAGCGGGCCCTCCAGGCGGAGGGGCTGGAGCCCGTCGGCGGGACGGGCGAGCGGGCCGACCCCTTCCGGCACCACGTGGTGGACGTGCGGCATCGGCCGGGGGCCGCCGAGGACGAGGTGGTGGAGGTCGTCCGGCGGGGTTACCGGTTCGAGGGACAGCTCCTGCGCCCGGCCCGCGTGGTGCTGGCGGACGGCGGCGCGGACAGCGGCGCGGAAGGCGGCGCGGGCCAGAAGACGGAACCGGAGACCGGAAGACCACAGGAGCACGGATGAGGGCAATCGGCATCGACCTCGGCACCACGAACAGCGCGACGAGCAGCTACGACCAGGAACGCAAGGAAGTGTCCGTGCTGACCAACGGCGCGGGGAAGAACCTCACCCCGTCGGTGGTCGGCCTCTACCGCCGGGACGGGGCCGAGCAGTTCCTCGTCGGCGACACGGCCGTCAAGTGGGCGGCGCGGCAGCCGCGGGAGACCGTGGTCTCGGTGAAGCGGCTGATGGGCCGCGTCTACGCCGACCCCATGGTGGAGCAGGCGCGGGAGAAGCTCAGCTACGAGATCACGCCGGGCCCCGACGGGGACCCGCGGGCGCGGGTGCGGATGGGCGACCGCGTCCTCTCCCCCGACCAGGTGTCGGCGCTGATCCTGCGGCAGCTGGCGCAGGACGCCTCGCGCAGCCTCGGCGAGGACGTGACGCACGCCGTCATCACCGTGCCCGCCTACTTCGGGGACGCGCAGCGCGCCGCCACGCGGGACGCGGCCGAGCAGGCCGAGCTGGTCGTGAAGAAGATCATCGACGAGCCCACGGCGGCGGCCGTCGCGTTCGGCCTGCACAAGAAGGCGGGGGAAAGGAGCCGGATCCTCGTCTACGACCTGGGCGGCGGCACGTTCGACATCTCCATCCTGCACGCGGTCAAGAACGAGGACGGGCACGGCCAGTTCCACGTCCTGCGCTTCGACGGCGACAGCTGGCTCGGCGGCGACGACTTCGACCAGGCCGTCGTGGACCGCGTCATCACCTGGGTGAAGGACACGTACGGCATCGACCCGAGCGGCAACAAGAACTTCCTGTTCACCGCCAAGGAGCACGCCGAACGGGCCAAGTGGGAGCTGAACCAGCAGCAGGCCACCGACATCGTCATCCTCGGGGCGCACGCCGCGGCCGACGGCACCATGGTGGACGTCGAGATGCCGCTGACGCGCGAGGAGTTCGACGGCCTGATCGAGCCGATGGTGAAGCGGACCATGACGCTCGTCGACAAGACGCTCAAGGACGAGGGCCTCACCTCCGACGACATCACCGACGTCCTCCTGGTGGGCGGCTCGACGCTGACCCGCTCCGTGTACGAGACGGTCGAGCGCCGCTTCGGCAGGGACAAGGTCCGGCGGAACATCAACCCGATGGAGTGCGTCGCGCTCGGCGCCGGGATCCTGGCGGGCACCCTGCACGCCATCGAGTGCCCGGACCAGGAGTGCCAGCAGCTCAACGGGGAGTCGGCCACGGAGTGCGAGAGCTGCGGCCGGAGCCTGGCGAACGCCCGCTCGGTCGGGGACACGGGGCTGCACGAGGTGACGGGGCCCGCGATGGGCATCGCGGCCGTGCGGGGCTCGCAGCGGGACGTCTTCGTCCCGATCATCCCCCAGGGCACCCCGTACCCGCTGCCCGAGCCCAGGCGGCAGATGTTCGAGACGACCGACGGGCGCCGCATCCGCGTCCCCGTCTACGAGGGCAATCACAGCGTCGCCAGCAGGAACGTCGAGCAGGGCGTCATCGAGTTCGAACTCCCGGAGGACATCGGGCTGCACCGCAAGGTCGAGGTGTCCTTCAACTACACGCTCGACCGGATCATCAAGGTGCGCATCAGCGTGCCGGGCACGGACCTCGTCAAGGAGGACGCCCCGAACCGGGACCAGCCCCTCACCGAGGGCCCCGCGCAGGCCGCGCACGAGGAGCAGGACTCCGCGGGGCTGGGCCCGACGCTGGACCATGTCGCCAGGGAGGCCCGGCAGTTCCTCGCCGACCACGAGGAGTACATGGAGCCGACCCAGCGGATGAAGGTCAGCCGGGACCTGGAGCTGGTGCAGCGGGCGCTGGACCGCGGGGAGAGCGGGGAGTACGCGCGGCTGACCGACCTGCTGCTCACGGACATGTACAACCACTGCGGCCTGGCCAGCAAGTTCATGCAGGCGGAGCGGGCCACGGACGGCGCCTCGCCCGAGCTGGCCCAGCAGATCGCCGAGGCCGTCGACCACGTACGTACCGCGCACGTGCGCGGCAACCGGGAGCAGGTCACCCAGCAGGCCCGCAACCTCACCAACCTGGTGGCCCGCGCCATGGACGAGCGCGCGGTCACCGAGGTGCCCACGGCGGAGGACTACGGCTTCCACCTCCGCGTCCCGATCGACCGACTCGACACATGACGCGCGCGGAGCGGTCCGCCCGGGTCCGGCTCGGCGTGGACCTCGGCAGCACGGGCCCGCGCGTCGCGTACGGGCTGCCGGGCGAGCCTCCCCGTACGCTGCGCCCGCGCCCGGAGGCGCCGCACGAGGTGCCGTGGCTGCTGTGCGAGCGGCCGGTGACGGGCCGGGGGCCGTTCGCCTTCCCGAGCCTCAAGCGGCGGCTGGGCAGCCCGCTGCCGGTGGTCACGGCGGACGGGGAGCGGAGCGCGGAGGAGCTGGTCGCCGCGGAGCTGCGGCGGGTGCGCGAGCAGGTCGAGGCGGCGGCTGGCGGGGCCGTCGCGCACACCGTGTTCACCGTCCCGGTGAGCTACGGCTCGGCGCAGCGCACGGCCCTGCGCGCGGCGGCGGAGGCCGCGGGGCTGGCCGCACCGCGGCTGATCAGCGACGGCGTCGCGGCCGTCATCGCGCACATGGACGGCCAGGGCAGCGGCACGTACCTCGCGTTCGGCGTGGGTTACGACGGCTTCGAGCTCGGCCTGGTGCGGGGCGCCCGGGGCCAGTACCGGACGCTCGGCGTGGAGAGCGCGGAGACCTCCGGCGGGCGTACGTTCGACGCGGCGGTGCTCGACACCGCGTACCGGCACCTGCGCGGGGGCGGGGGCGGGGGCGGCATGGACGAGGGCGCGTGGCGGCGGCTGCGGCGGGACGCGGAACGTGCCCGGGAGTGGCTCGGCGCGGCGCCCGGCGGCTTCGACGCGGTGGCCGAACTCCGCGTGGGGAAGGCCCCGTTCGAGATCGCGCTGCGCCGCTCCGACCTGGACGCCTATCTGGACCGGCACGTGGCGCGGATCCTCGCCCGCGCCAGGACGCTCTTCGAGCAGACCGGCACGGACCCCGCGGGCCTCGACGCCGTGCTGCTCTTCGGCGGCGCGACCGGCATGGAGCGGATCGGCGCGGGGGCCGCCTCGCTGGGCCGCCCCTGCGTGCGGCTGGCCCCGGACCGGCTCGCCCTGGGCGCCCTGGCGCACGCGGCACGGCTGGACGAGGCGCACCCGGCGGGTCCCGAGGAGAGCGCGACGGCACCGTGGGAGCCGGGCCACGACACGCTCGGCGACCTGCCGCCGCTCACGGCCACACTGCTGCCCGCGCCGGGCCGGACGCGGACACCGGAGGGATCGACGGAGGGGGCGGAGGGGCAAGGCGGGCCGGAGGGGACGGACGGGCGGGACGGGCCGGACGGGCCGGACAGGCGGGACCGGCCGGACCAGGTGGCGGAGGCCCGGCGGCTCGCGGCGGCCGGACGCGGCGAGGAGGCGGCGGAGCTGCTGCGGGGCCTCATCGAGGAGGCGCGGGAGGCGCAGGAGGCGCTCGACGAGCTGAGCGGCCCGCCCGCCCGTTCCGCCGCCGCTGCCGCCACTGCCGCCGCTACCGCCGCCGCCCGCCCGAGCACCGCCGCCGCGCGGCAGCTGGGGATGGCCAGGACCCTGCTCCAGCAGGGCCACCACGACCAGGCCGTGCAGGCCTCCCACGCCGCCTGGCGGGAGGAGCGGACCCGCCCGGCGGGCGCCGATGTGCTGGAGGCGATGATCGAGGTGCACTGCTCGGCCGCGATGGCCGCGGGCCCCGGCCGCTTCGCCGACGCCGAGCGCTGGCTCCAGTGCGCCTACAACCACGACCAGACGAACGGCCGTATCCGCGAGCTCCTCGCCGAACGCACCTACCAGCACGCGGTCGAGCTCCACGACAGGGGACGGCGCCACGACACGGCCGCCGCGCTCCGCAAGTGCCTCGGCTGGAATCCCGAACACACGGGCGCACAGGCTCTGTTGGGCAATCTGAACTTCGGACGATCACGCCCACGCGGCAGCACGTAGCCGGTTACGCTGTGGCGTCCAAGTGAGCCAGGTAACAGCGCACGGCCGGACCAGGAGAACCAAGGGGGACGGGACTTGCCACAGGCAGGACTGCTCGACAAGGACGTACTCGCATGCGAGCTGAAGGACCTGGCCGACACCCCCGCGCTCGCCCTCCGCAGCGGCGAACTCCACTCCCTGGCCGAGGACCTGGCCCAGGAGAAGGAGCTGGACAAGTGGGCGGAGGTGGACCTCCTCCAGGCGTTCGCGCGGCCCGAGAGCCTGGCCGAGGCGCCGCAGGACACCTCGGGTCGCCCCGGGCTCCTCCGGCGGATCGCGGACCTGCCCCGCACCCGCCCCTGGCAGGCGAAGGGCGTGCCGCGCTGGCTCCGCGACGAGCTGCGGGAGCGGTCCGTGCGCGACGGGCTCCTCGAAGCCGTGCTGGGCATGCTGGTGTTCGTCCCGCTGCTGATCACCTGGATCGGGCTGCGCGAGGCCGTGCGCGCGTACGGGGAGCTGAGCGAGGAGCACTCCAAGCAGGCCACCCGCCCCTTCCTCCAGCTCTGGCAGTCGGGGTTCGGCGGACATCTGAGCCCCGTCGGCCGGTTCGAGAACGTGGCGCTGACGGCCGCGACGCTGATCTTCCTGCTGGTGGTGCTCTCGGGCTGGCACAGCCGCGTCCGTTCGCGCGCCGAGCAAGGCGAAACGGTGCGGCACGAGGAGCGCGAACACGTCCTGGGCAGGCTGGCGTCCACCCTCACCCGGGTCCAGATGGTGGTCGCCGGGCACCGCAAGGCCGCGCCGCAGCAGTTCGTGGCCGAGCTGAGCAAGGCGGCGAAGCGCCTGGAGCGGATCGCGGCCAAGGCCGACAGCAGCCATCAGTCCCTCGTCGACACCGCGCAGGCCGCCCAGCAGGCGACGACGGCGCTGGAGTCGGCCGTGAACCGGCTCGGCGACGAGCTGCCCAAGCTCGGCGCGGCGACGACCCGTATCGAGGACGCGGTACGCGTGGGGCACCAGGCCGGTGCGGACGCCAGCAGGAGCAGCGCCGACGCCGCCAAGGACCTCGCCGTCCGGCTCAAGGCCGCGGGCGACACGGTCGAGGCCGCGCTCAGCTCCCTCACCACGGCGCAGAAGACGCTCGTCGCGAAGTCCGAGTCCGTGGCGGACGCGACCGACCGGGCCTCCCGCGCGCTGGTGGACAGCACGGGCCGCACGGGCGACGCCATCGAGGGAATGCGCCAGGCCACCGAGCGCTGGGACGCGGCGGCGGCCCACTGGCAGGACGCCGCGCAGCGGCTGGACGAGGGGCTGCGCGGCATCGGGGTGCGCGGCACGCTGGCCGCCGCGGCGGGCGTGCCCCCGCAGGGCGCGCAGAGCGGACCGGGCGCGCAGAGTGCGCAGAGTGCGCAGAGCGGCAACGGGCAGTCGTACGGCCCGTCCTCCGGTCTCCCGTCCTCCGGCCGTCCGCAGCAGGGGCCCGACCAGTGAACCGGCCCCTGCCGCCGCCGGGGCGCCCGCTGCGCTCCCGCTCGCGCGGCCGGCTGAGCCCCGTCATGCTGGCCGGCTGGCTCTTCGCGGACCTCCTGCTGGTCCTCGTCATCGTCACCATGGCCGACCGCTCCGACCCGCTGGCCGCCGCCGAACCGAAGCCCTCGAAGTCCGACGGCGCCTCCCCCTCCCCGACCCCCACCGGGCCGCGCTCGGTCGAGCGCAAGTGGGAGGAGTTCGAGGTGAGCGGCAGGAACGACAAGGGCCTCGTGCGGCAGATCAAGAAGGACACCGACCGGTGGTCGGGCCGTACGGCCGCGATCGTGCTGACCTTCGGCGGCACCATCCAGGGCGAGGTCTACGCGAAGAAGGTCAACCGCCTGCTCTCGCGGGCGCGTCCGGGGATGTTCGACAAGAAGGACACCGCGACGGACAACTTCCACAACACCGGCAAGCGCGCCAACTCGGCGACCGTCCGCGTGTACTTCTACACCGCCCCGAGGTGAGGTGACCGGTGCCGCGGATCTGGCGACTGCCCCAGTACCCGGGGATGCGCGGATACGCCGCGCTGGACGGCGGGCTCCGCGCGGCGGGGTTCCGGCACGCCGCCGAGGTGCTGCGGCCCCCGGAGCCGAGCGCCGCCGCCTCGATCTTCGCGACGCTGCGCGACACCGGCCGGGAGAGCGGCTTCAGGGTGCTGGACGGGCTCTGGTTCCCGGCCCGCGGCACCCGTTGGCGGCGCGTGGACCTGGCGTACGTACGGGAGTGCCGCGCGCGCTGGGAGAGCGGGGACGACCCGCGCGCCGACGCCGCGGTGCCGCTCCTGGACACCCTGGAGACCCTGCACCGCGACGACCCGGCCAATCTGCGCCGGATCGTCCTGTGGCAGCTCTGCTGCCAACTGCGCGACGCCGGTACGCCCGTGACCGGCGCGGCGGCCGAGGCGCTCGGCGTGCACGCCGACGAGGCCCAGGAGCTGGCCGACGCCGTCACCGCGGACTTCCCCGCAGCGGGCCCCGGGCGCGAGGCGGCGGAGGAGATCAGCGAGGTGTGGCCGGGCACCCGGGTGCGGCACGCCGTCCTGCTGGCGAAGCTCCTTCCGGCGCGCCCCGACGACCATGTCCTCGCCCGGCTCCTCACCGGCCTCCGGGAGCGGCACACGGCCGTACGCGGCCTCAAGGACGAGGCGGCGGAGCGGGAACGGCGCGGCGAAACCCGCGCGGCGGCCGACACCTGGCTCGACGCGCTCCGGCAGGCCACGGACGACCGCGACGCGCGCGCCGGGCTGTTCCGCACCGCCGCGCTCCTCGCGGACGATCCGCTGCTCGCGCCCGAGGAGACGGTGACGGCCGCCGTCACCGGGCACACGGCCCAACTGAGCTGGCGCCCCGCGCGGCGCCACCCGGCGGAGGTCGGCTACCGGCTCTTCCGCTTCCCCGAACGGGCCCCGGACCGCGCCGTCGAGCTCACCGTGCCCGAGGACGGACCCTGCGCGGCCGTGGACACCGGCCTGCCGCTCGGGGTGCCGCTGCGCTACGTCGTGCTGCCGACGCGCGGCGGCCGCCCCGCGGGCGTCCCCCGGGCCAGCGGCACCGTCCTCCTCACGCCCGAGGTGGAGGGGCTGTGCGCGCAGACGGTGCTCGACGGCGTACGGCTGCGCTGGCTGACGGACGACGCCGCGCGGGCGGTGAAGGCGGTGCGGACCGACCGGACGACGGGCCCGCCCGGCACCGGCACCCCGCTCCCCTGCGACCTCACCGGGCTCCTCGATACGGCGCTCCCGCCCGGCGACTACCGGTACCTGGTCTCCTGTGGCTACCCAGGACCGGGTCCCGACGGCGAGTTGGTGTGGTCCCCGGGGCGTACGGTCACGGCCAGGGCCGAGGTGTGGCCGTCCCCCGTGACCGAGCTGCGCGCCGGACCGCCCGACGGCGAGGGCCGGGTGCACGTGACCTGGCCGAGCCCCGACCGGGGCCGGACCCGGCTCGTGCGCTGGCGGACCCCGCCGGTCGGCCCGGGCGAGGACGTCTCGGCGCTGCTGGCCCGTACACCGGAAGGGGACGCGGACGCCGGGTCCGTGGAGATGCCGCCGCCCGGCACCATGGCCAGGGTCACGGCGGTGAGCACGCTGGACGGCCGTACCGTCTCCGGCCCCAGCCTCGTCCTCGAACACCCCGGGCCCGTCACGGGACTCGTCGCGCGCCGCCTGGAGACGGACCGCGCCGAGGTGCTGTTCGACTGGCCGGAGCCCTCGGTGCTCGTGGCGCTCCGCTGGGAGTGCGGGGCGCTGCGCGAGGAGCGCAGGGTGCCCCGCAGCAGGCACCTGGCCGAGGGGCGGGTGGAGATCCCCGTCTTCTGGCCGGAGTGCCGGATCACGGTGACCCCGCTGACGCGACCGGACGCCATCGGCGTGCCGGGCACCGGGGCGGCGGCCGTGCTCCCCGCCGTGCCCCCGCCGCCGACCACGACGGGCCGGCCCTCCTGGGTGCCGTGGACGCCCGCTTCGGGGCCCGGCCGGTGGCGCCCGCGGAATGCCCTGCTGGCCAGGATCCTCCGCTGGCGCCCGTGGCCCCGCCGTCGCTGAGGTGCAGGTCGGTTACGGATGCACCTCGGCCTCCGCGCCGCCCCCGAACTCCACCAGCAGGCCGGGACGGAGCGCGACCGTACGGCCCGGGCCGACGTCCTGCACGCTGCCGTCGTCGCGGCGCACGGTCCACACGCTCCCCGTGCGGTTGGTGAGCCCGAACCGCCCCGGCTTCGAGGGGTGCTCGGTCACCTCGCCCACGAGCTTGGTGAAGTCGTGCCGCTCCGTGTCGCCCTTCAGGTGGTGCGCGTACACCCGGGCCTGAGGGTCGAGGCGGATGGAGCGCCGCGTGGGGCGGGACGCGCCGTGGCTGATGGCGATCTCCATCCGCGGCGGCAGCCGCAACTGCCGTGCGCAGGCCCAGCATTCGAGCGCGGAGCCGTCGGAGGGAGTCAGTATCTGCTGGCCGCACCCCGTGCAGCAGGTGATGCCGTCGAGGACCTCGCTGAGCGCGCTCTGCCACTGCGTCTCGCGCACCCGGTCGCCCGGGCGGGCCAGGCCCTTGGTGAAGGCGGTGGTGAAAAGCGCGCGCAGGTTCATGGGCAGCAGGTTCCAGAGGGTGAGGACGGTCTGCTGCTCGGCGGGGTCGGGCCGGTTGGAGGTGTCGGAGGGGTCGAAGACGAAGAGCGGGTCGGCGCCGTACAGCCGCCGCATGGCGTGCTCGTCGAGGCTGTGGATCTTCAACAGCCGGGCCCCGTGCAGCGGATGGTCGTTCATCAGCAGCATGAACAGCAGCACCGCGAGGGAGTGCAGGTCGGTCTGGGTGCCCGGCTGCGTGCCGTCGTCGCCGCGGACCAGCTCCGGCGCCATGAAGTTCATGGTCCCGGCCACGGCGGCGAACTCGCCGTCCACCACCGCGTTGTCGTTGTCGCAGACGAGGACGTCGCCGTTGCCCGGGTCGAAGAAGATGTTGCCCCAGTTGATGTCCCGGTAGGCGATGCCCTTGGAGTGCAGGGTGCGGTACGCCTCGACCGTGTGCAGCGCCGCCGTGACCAGGACGCGCGGCGTCACGGCGGAGACGGAGGGGAGCCGCCGGAAGAGCGCGGGCAGGTCCTGGAAGCGCTCGGGCCTGATGTCCATCAGATAGCCGAAGCCCGCCTGCGGGCTCTTCGGATCGACCACGATGGCCGTCGGCCACAGGAAGCGGTCGTCGTCCCAGCCCCGGTCGATGAGCCCGTCGAGGATCTGCCGCTGCCGGGAGTCGGCCAGCTGCGGGTAGTACCACTTGACGGCGCGGTCGCCGCGCTCCGTGGAGACCCGGTACACCTCGCCCTGTCCGCCCGAGCCGAAGAGCTCCTCGACCGTCACCTTGCCCAGGGACTCCGCCTCCAGGATCTGCCCGGCCTTGAGCATGCCGTTCACAGTGCTGTCCCTCTCCCGTCGTCGTACGCCTCGTACGCCTCGTGCGTGTCGTGCGATGTGTCCTCGGAGGTGCTCTCCAGGCTGCCGGGCGCGAACGCCGCGACGAGGGTGGTGTCGTCGCCGGAGAACCGGCCCGCCCGCCCCAGCCAGTCGGCGAGCTGGTCCTGCACCGCCGGGACCCCCTGATCGGCGGCGCGCTGCGTGACGCCCCCGGCGAACTCCAGGAACCCCGCGCGGTCCGTGAAGCTCTTCGCCAGCCCGTCGGTGGAGATCAGCACCGCCGGAGGGAGGCCCCCCTCGCCGGTGACGGGCTCCCAGTGCGTACGGGTCTGGCGCCAGGCCTCCGCCTCGCACAGCGAGTCGGTCTCGTCCCCCAGCTCCTCCCCCACGTCCAGCGGGGCCCTGGGCACGCCGCCCGCGTCGACCAGCACCACGTCCCCGTCGCCCAGCTGCCAGCACACGGTGAGCCAGTCGGTCACCACGGCGCCGACGAGGGTCGTGCCGTACGGGGTGAGGTCCTGGGCCAGCGGTCCCGCGGGGGGCTCGGTGGGGCGCCCGGCCGCGTCGGTCGCCGGGCGGACGCGGGGGGACGGCAGGGGCGGGCCGCCCCGCGCCGGGGAGTTGGCTTCGTGCAGCAGGGCCTTCTCCCGCCATTGGTGCACCAGTTGCTGGGGCAGCGTCTGGGCCTCGGCCCGCAGCACGCCCCACCGGCGCTCCGAGGACCGGTGGCTCACGGCGCGCTCCGCGAAGCCGAGGGCGAGACCGGCGAAGACCCCCACCGCCCAGCGGGCGCCGAGGTCGCTGCGGAAGTGCGGCGCGGAGCCGTGGCCGTCGGCGACCGCCAGCACGACGGCCTCGCCGTCGGCGGTGCGCCGGACGACGTAGCGGTCCTGGCTGTACTTCTTGCCGGCGCCCCTGACCATTCCCTGAAGCGTCTGCCAGGCACCGGCTCGCGCTCCGGTGGCGGTCACGCGGCGGTCACCAGACGTCTTCGTCGTCGGCCTGCTTGTCGAACGAGAGGGTGGAGGCCGCGGGCGGCTGCTGGGCGCCGTCCGTCTTCGGCGTCGAGGCCGCCTTCACCGCCACCGTCGAGGCCCAGCGGATCGCGGCCACGAGCTGCCGGGGGTTCCTGGCCTGGAGGGGCTCCAGTTCGGGGTTGCCGAGGAACTCCTTCAGCATGTCCTTGTCCGCGTCCTCCCCGATCGCCACCGCGACCCGCATCGCGCGCTTCCCCCAGGGCGTGGCGTCGATCTCGCGGAGACCGGCCCGCCAGTCGTCCATGGGCTGCCCGTCGGAGACGAGCGCGACCACGGGGCGCAGCGCGCGGTCCGGCATGGGCGGGCTCTGGAGCGCCTTCGCCGCCAGCCGGAAGGCCGCGCCCATGTCCGTACCGCCGTAGGTGGTGAGGTCCGTCCAGGAGAACTGCTCGACCGGCGTCGCCTCGTCGATGTGCCATGTCGCGCCCGTGGCGAAGGAGATGGCCCGCACCATGAGCGCCGCCGACGGATTGTCCTGCGCCGCCTGCTGCATCTCCGGGATGGCCTCCCGGATGGCGAAGTTCAGCTCGCCGATCTTCCCGTTGATGCTCATGGAGCTGGAGCAGTCGAGCAGCCAGAGGAAATGCAGCGGGCGATTGGCCATCGGCCCGCCGGGAATCCTGGAAATCGTTTCGCTTTCACTCACGCGGGTCCTCCCCCGATGGCGGACTGCTTCCGTACCACGGAGATGTGTCGATGGAGTCGGTGTCGATGGAGTCGGTCTCGGCTGTGCGCGGCGCCGCGGGGACGCCAACAAGAGTGCGACGGCGGTGAGTTGAGGCTACCGCTTAAGGGGTGGGTGTGGCGCCCCGTCCTCGGTCGTACCCCTGGGGCGGACGTGGTCACCGCCCCCGTCGCTGATACGACCACTGGGCCCACTCGTCCCTCCGCTGCTTCCCCTCGAACTGGTAGATCCACGCCGTCACGGCGGCCACGTCGCGCTCGTCCATCCGCTGGACCGCGGCGCCGAGGAAGTTGTGCAGCAGCCCCTCGGCCACCGCGCGCCACTCGGGCCTGTCGCCCGGCGTCCTCGGAAACCAGGTCAGGAAGAGCGAGGCCACCCTGCGGTGCTCGCGGGCGAGCGCCCGCAGCCTCTCGTCCGTGCCGTACAGCCGCTCGACGGCCTCCTTGTACGGCTGCAGCAGCTCCTCGCGGGTCTGCTGGATGAGGTAGCCGTACGCGTTCTTCGCCCCCGGCACGGTGAGGTCCGCGTCGGCCAGGGCCCGGGCGAAGACCGTCAGGACGCCGGTCTCCACATGGCGCGGGAGGGGACTGACGGACGACCAGAGCCCGCCCGTACGCGCCACGGCCTCCGCGACCCCGAGGGCGCCCGCGTCCAGCTCGCCGGTGACCGCCAGCAGTTCGGCCCTGTCGCGGGCCAGGGGCGGCAGCCGGTGGTCGGCCCGCGCCTCCCGCGCGAAGTCGAGCAGGGTCCGGTCGAAGCGCGGCGGCTTGTTGATCCAGTTGGCGAAGAGGGGCGCGCGCCCGGCCTCGACGCACACCCGCGGCGAGCACACCTCCAGCAGCCGGGGCACGTCGGCGGGCTCGGGCTGGCCGTGCGGCCAGACGGCGTCCCACACCTGGTTGAGGAGCCCGGCGTCCGTGATCCGGCCCCGGGGCTCCAGCTCGCGGGCCAGCGCCGCGAAGAGCTCGACGCCCTCGGCCCGCGTCTCGGCACGCACCTCGGCGGCCAGCACGGCCAGGCGCACGGCGAACGGCACCTCGGGAAAGCTCCGCCGCCGCAGCCAGCCCCCGACGGCGGGCGAGCCGACGGCCCAGGCCAGCACGCGCGCGCCCCGGTCCGCGAGGCTCTTCAGGGTCAGCCGGTCCACCACCGGGCTGTCGAGGCGGTCCAGCAGCTCGACGGTGTGCGCGGCCACCTCCTCGCCCTGGTCGACCAGGGCCCGCGCGATGCGCTCCGCGCACTCCCGTACGAGCGTGCTCCCGTCGCCGCCCAAGTGCAGCGCCAGGGACAGCGCGTCGGCCCACGGGCCGTCCGTCCCCCGCAGCCTGCCGTGCAGCGCGTCGTCGATGGCGGCGGCGAACTCCTGGTGCAGCACGCGCCGGGCCTCGTCGTCCAGCGGCAGCCGCGCCAGGGCCGCCTGGTCGAGCCGGAGGTGCCCGTCGCAGGCCAGCGCGAGCCGCTTGCGGGCCAGTTCGGTCGCGAACGGGCGGAGCGCGGCCACGGGGACCTCGTCGGCGAGCTGCCCGCAGATGCGGATCAGCTCGTCGAGCTCGTCCAGCTCACCCGACTCATCTGATTCGTCCGACTCGTCCGGGCCGGGCAGCGTCAGGGCCTGCGCGCGCCGCGTGAGCGACCGTACGAGGTCGGGGTGCTGCTCGGGGCTGTTCCCGAGGGTGCGCCACATGTCGCTGTCCGGGGACGGCAGCTCGCCCTCGCCCAGCGTGTGGTCCAGCACGAACGGATCGCCCTTCTCCGGCTGCCGCAGCGGCGTGCCCATGGTCCACCGCCACGCCATGGCCTCCGCCCACGGGTCGACGACGGGCGGGCTGCCGGTGCCGCCCAGCCCGTCGTGCACCCGGTAGAGATGCTGGAGCAGCTCGGGGTCCTCGCGGTCGAAGTCGGCCTCGGGGCCGATGCCGAGGATCTGCTGCGGCGCCTCGTACGGCTGCGCGGTGCGGGTGACGAACGTCAGCGCGCGGGCGTACTCCCCGGTCAGCGAGGCGCAGGCGAGGGCGATCCAGTGCGCCACGGTCTCCTGCTCGCCCTCGGCGAGGACGATCTGCCGCCCGGCCCGGTCGCCGAAGAGCCGCCGTACGTCCGCGAGGAATGGCCCGACCCTGTCCTTGTGCTCCCGCGCGAACGCGACGAGCTTCTCCTGCGTGAACCCGCCTCCGGGGGAGGGGAGCTCGTCGACGGCGGCGCCCCACGCGTCGATGGGCCGGACCTCGCGCAGTTCCTCGCCCCCGGCGGGCAGGTGCAGGACGTCCATCCGCCGCTCGGACACCCCGCCCTCCCGCATGGTGCGGGAGGAGCACAGCAGGCCGGTGCCGTCGGGCAGTCGGCCGTAACTCAGCGAGCGGTCGAGGCCGCCCGGGTCCTCGGCGCCCGTCGCGCTCCCCCACGGGTGGCTCACCGCGACGAGGGGCCTCGCGCGCTCCCACAGCTCGGCCGACGTCTGCCCGGGTGCGGCGGGGTCCTCCGGACCGGCCGTCCACTCCCCCGGCCCGCCGTGGATGACGTAGCGCAGCCACTGTCCGCGGTCGCCCATGCCCAGCGCCGCCTCCCCCACCTCGTCGGGCCCGATCCGGCGTGCCCAGGTCACCCGGGGCCTCGCCGTCCGGCGCCATTCTTGCCAACCCGGCGGGGCAGCGCAGCCGCTCTGCCAACTTTCCCCCGGACAGTCGACGTTGCCCCTCTCCCCTCTCTCCCCTTCTCTCCGCCTCACAGCTCCCGCGGACACGGGCCGGGAGGGGCCCCGTCCGGGCCGAGGCGTGACGTTCCGGCTCAGCGGCGGTCGCGGGGGCGGAGGCGGCCGCGTACGTCGTCCGGCGGGAGGAACTTCGTCCAGCGTTCGGGGAACTCCGCGGGCGCGTCCTCCTCGTCGTCCGTCCCCTCCCGCGCGCGGCGGGCGGCGACGGCGGCGACGACCTCGGCCGCCAGCGCCTCCCGCACCCGCTCGTTCGCGCGGCGGGCCGCGGCCGTGGCGACGGACGGCCACACGTGGTCGATCGCCGCGTTCACCGCGGCGCCCACCAGGACCGCGAACGCGGAGACGCCGATCCACAGCAGCACGGCGACGGGCGCCGCCAGCGAGCCGTAGATCGTCGGGCCCTCGACCGTGTTGGTGAGGTAGAGCCGCAGCAGGAAGCTGCCCAGCACCCACATCAGCAGCGCGACGAGCGCCCCGGGCACGTCCTCCCGCCAGGGCGAACGGACGGGCACGGAGACGTGGTAGAGCGTGGTGAGGAAGACGATGGAGAGCAGCAGCACGACCGGCCAGTAGAAGACCGTCACCGCCCACTCCGTCTGCGGCACCAGTCGCAGCACGGCGTCGGGTCCGGCCACCATCAGCGGCAGCGCGATGGCGCCGATGACGAGCGCGACGAGATAGAGCCCGAAGGAGAGGATCCGGGTCTTGACGATGCCGCGCCGCCCGTCGAGCCCGTACATCACGGTGATCGTGTCGATGAACACGTTCACGGCGCGTGAGCCCGACCAGAGCGCCAGCGCGAAGCCGAGCGAGATCACGTCGGGCCCGCCGCCCCGGATCACGTCGTCGATGAGCGGCCGGGCGAGCTGGTCGACGCCCTTCTCGGAGAGCACGGTGGAGGAGGCGTCGAGGAAGTTGTGCCGGATCGAGTCGATCGTGTCGATGTTGATCCACGCGTCCAGGTAGCCGAGCAGCCCGATCAGGCCGAGCAGCAGGGGCGGGATCGAGATCAGCGTGAAGAACCCGGCCTCGGCCGCCAGGCCGAGCACCCGGTACTCCATGCAGGAGTTCACGGTGTCCTTCAGCAGCAGCCACGCCATCTTGCGCTTGGGTACGTCGCGGTACTTCACGCGCGCCAGGCGGGGCTGCCCGTGGCGGCGCTCTTGCGTCTGCTCAGGGGTCTGCTCAGGGGGTTCGTGGGCTGCGTGCACGTCTTTAACGTATCTGCCCCGGGCTGGCCGCCACACACCGTGACCGGGCTAGGGTCTGCGGGGAACACCCGTGTCAGAGGGGGAACAGACGTCTCGTGATGAGCGAACGGTGAAGGAACGGTGAGCGAACAGCAAGGGCACGACCAGCCGCAGGAACGGCTGGTGGCGGGGCGGTACCGGCTCTCCCGCCGCATCGGCCGCGGCGGCATGGGCACCGTGTGGCTCGCCGACGACACACTGCTGGGCCGCAGGGTGGCGCTGAAGAAGCTGCACCTGCCGCCCCACCTGGAGGACGACGAACGGGAACGGCTGTACGAGCGGACGCGCCGGGAGGCCCGGAGCGCGGCCCGTATCAGCCATCCGAACGTGGTCGTCGTGCACGACGTGGTCGAGGACGAGGGCCTGCCGTGCATCGTCATGGAGTACGTGCCCGCGCGGTCGCTCAGCCAGATCCTCAAGGAGGACGGCCCACTCGCGCCGCAGGCGGCGATGCGCACGGGCCTGGCGATGCTGTCCGCGCTCAGCGCGGCGCACGCGGCGGGGGTCCTCCACCGCGACGTCAAGCCCGCGAACGTGCTGCTGACCGAGGACGGCAGCCGCACGGTCCTCACCGACTTCGGCATAGCCGCCGCCTCGGGCACCTCGACGCTGACGCGGACGGGTGAGTTCGTCGGCTCGATCAACTACGCCGCGCCCGAGCGCATGCGCGGCGGCGACTCGGGCCCCGCCACCGACATGTGGGGACTGGGCGCGACGCTGTACGAGGCCGTGGAGGGCTTCGCGCCGTTCCGCCGCGACACCTGGATGGAGACGGCGTACGCGACGGCCAGCGATCCGCCCGACCCCATGGAACGGGCGGGCCACCTCGAACCGCTGATCTCCCGCCTCCTCGCGAAGGACCCGGCGGAACGGCCCGGCGCCACGGAGGCCGAGGAGCTTCTCGCAGGGACGACGACGATGCCGTACGTGGCGGGTACGGGGACGGGTACGGGCGTGGGGCCCACGCCCGTACCCACTCCCGCGCCTGCCCCCGAGCCCGACCTCGCGGGGACGGCGGTCACGACCCCGACAGGGCCCGTGCCGGTGCCCGCACCCGGGCCCGCACCCGTCGCGCCGCAGCCCCCGCAGCCGCACCCGCACCCGTCCCCGCCGCCGAGACGCGGCGGCCGGGCGGTCGTCTGGACGCTCGTGGCCGTGCTCGTCGCGGGCGGGCTCGGGGCCGGGGCGTACTGGTGGAGCGAGCGCGACTCCGGCGGCGCCCCTCCGCAGGGGAACGAGCCTCCGGCGTCCGCCTCCCCGACGCCCACCGCCTCCCCCAGCAAGCGCCCGCCCCCGCCCGCCGGGTACCACCGGGTGAAGGACCGGCTGGGCTTCTCCGTCGACGTCCCGAACGGCTGGCGCCGCAGCGAGAAGCCCGGGGGCACCGAGGTGAACTACATCTCGCCGTCGGGCAAGTCCGCGCTCAAGTTCAACGTGCTCGACTTCGCCGACTCCAGCCCCATCCGGCACTGGCAGGAGCTGGAGCCCAAGGTGAAGGAGATATCCCCCGAGTACGAGCGCCTGCGGATGAACCGGACGAAGTACCAGGGGAAGACCGCCGCGATCTGGGAGTACCGCTGGCAGGGCCGGGCCCGCGCCTTCCGCGCCATCGACCTCGGCTTCGGCGCGGCGGGCGGAAAGCAGTACGCGATCTACCTGTCCGCGCCGGACGCCCAGTGGCAGGAAGTGAAGGTGCGCTTCGACACCGCCACCGCCTCGTTCCGGGCCCGCCCGGAGTGAGCGGTGCGCGGCCTCAGCCCGGGTCGCAGCAGCTGTCCTTGCGGAGCTGGCGGCCGACCTTGTGCCAGTGGTCGTCGCCGTTCCCGTCCGTGCGGAGGCTCTTCGGCTCGGGGAAGGCGTCCACCAGGTCCTTCTGCTCGTGGACGACGCCTCCGCGCAGCACGGACGTCGTCCGGACGAGGGAGTCGAAGTCCGTGAAGGGGTCGCCGTCGACCAGGGTGAGGTCGGCGAGCTTGCCCTCCTCGACCGTGCCGAGGTCACGTTCGGCGCCGAAGGCGCGGGCGGCGAGGACCGTGGCGGTGCGCAAGGTCTGTGCGGGAGAGAGCCCGGAGCGGTGCAGCGCGCGCAGCGCCATGTGGAGGTGGAGGCCGACGGGGACGAGCGGCGCGTCCGTGCCGAGCGCGACGAGCCCGCCGCCCGCGAGCACCCGCTTGTAGACGTCCGTCTCGACGGCCAGCGTGGCGAGCTGCTCCTTCGTCGGGGCCTGCGCGGCGAGTTCGCGGACGGCCAGGGTGTCCCAGGGCGGCATGATCCGCGTGACGCGCGGGTCGTCGGCGAGCTCCGGGTCGGCGCCGACGAGGGGCGCGGCCGTGAACGGGGTCGCGACGAGGTGGAAGTCGCCGGTCGCCGTGTAGATCTCGATCACGTCCTGGTACGCATGGCCGCTCGCGGTCGTCGCGCGCCCGAACTCCAGCCGCTGCGTCGCCTGGAGGTGCGTCGTCAGGTCCTGCCCGAGCTGAATGCCGGGGGTGCACAGATGGCTGCCGGAGCGGACGCCCAGCTCGTCGTGGGCGAAGGCGGCGGCCTCCTTCATGACCCAGCCCGGCGCGCGGACGTACGTCTTGACGAAGTCCCAGTCGAGCGCGGCGGCCCGGCGCAGGGAGCGGCGCAGTCCGGCGCGGGTGCGGTGGGCGCGGCCCATGCTGTACGCGACGCGGGCGCCGTCGAGGAGTTCGCCGGTGGCCAGCAGCCGGGGCCCGGCGAGGGTGCCGTGCGCGACGGCCTCGCGGAGCCGGGCCTGCTCGTAGGCGAAGCCGCCGAGGGAGACGGCGGTGGTGATGCCGTACGCGAGCTGCGTCGCGGTCTGGCGCCCGCCGTAGGTCGTCTGCCAGGGGTGGGTGTGCGCGTCCCAGAGGCCGGGGATCACCGTCAGCCCGGAGGCGTCCACGCGGCGCGCGGCGGAGCGGCCCGCGCGGTGCGGGCCGACGGCGGCGATCCGCCCGTCACGGACGACGACGTCGACGTCCTCGCGGACCTTCTCCCCCGTGCCGTCCCAGAGCCGTCCGGCGTGCACGACGGTGTCGCCGCTGCCGCCCTTCGTACGCCGGTGGTCGAGGGCGACGCCGACCGTACGGGCCGTACCGGCGGCGACGTCGAGGCGGCGCAGGCGGCCCGCCGAGAGGTAGAGGACCGTACCGGAGTCGCCGGACCAGGAAGGGTGGTCGGCGGGCTCGGACGTGACCCGGCGGGGCTTGCCGTCCGGGGTGCCGTCGGGGCGTACGGGCAGGAGCCAGAGCGCGGAGTCGGAGACGAGGGCCATGGTGCGGCCGTCGGGGGACCAGACGGGCCCGGAGTCGTAACGGTCGGAGAGCGAGACGTGGTCGGCGAGGGCGTGCAGCCGGGCCTCGCCGGTGTCCGCGTCGACGACACGGATGAGGTTGTAGCCCTCGCGGAAGCGCTGGTTGAGCCGGTTGCGGTCGCAGAGCGCGACGTACCGCCCGTCGGCGGACCAGCTGGGTCTGCCGGGGATCCCGCCACCGCCGAGCGGCTTGGCGAGGACACGCTCCTTGCCGTCCGGCAGCTCACGGACGATCAGGTTGCCCGTCATGTCCAGATACGCGAGGCGCTTGCCGTCCGGGGAGAGCGCGGGGAAGACGCGCCCGCCGTCGGCGAGGACGGTGTCCTTGCCGGAGCCCAGCTCGTGACGGCGCACGGCGAGCAGTCCGCCCGGCGACTCGTGGTCCGAGGCGTAGACGAGGGCCTTGCCGTCGGGCGCCCAGACGGGCGCGAGGAGATAACGGGTGGGCGCCGCCTGGACGACCTTGCGGGGACGCCGCCCGCCCCGCCCTCCGGAGAGGTCCGCGACCCACAGCGCGTTGAGCGCGGCGAAGGCGACCTGGCGCCCGTCGGGCGAGAGCGCGGGCAGATGCACGCCGCGTACGGGACGCGCCGCGCCGCCGTCGAAGTCGTACTCCTTGACGCGGTAACGGGGCCGGTCGACGGGCAGCGTGGCCTCGAAGGGGATCTCGTCGGCGTCACCGGGTGCGGCGGGCCGTACGAGCGTGAACCGGCCACCGACGGTGAGCAGCAGCCTCTCCTTCCCGTCCTTGCCGGTCCAGCGTGGCGGTACGGGTTCGACGTCGCCCTCGACGGGGACGGGCTCGCCGTCCACGACGAGCGTGCAGGACCCGGCGGGCGCGGGCGTCGTACGCAGATACGCGAGCCGTCCGTCGGCGGCGACGGCGGGCGTCATCACCTGCGCCTTGCTCTTGTCGGTGTGCTCCGTCCGCACCGGCCCCTCCCCGTCGGCGGCGACGGAGGCGACCGTACGGGCGTCGAGCACCGGCCCCTCCTCGCCGGTGGTGACGGTGCCCCGGACGAACAGGACGCGCTTCCCGTCCGGCGACCAGGTGGGGTCGAAGTCCTCCCAGGCGCCGCCCTGGTCGGTGAGCTGGGTGAGCTCGCCGGTCTTCAGCTCCAGCACCCAGATCCGGTACGGGCTGCCCTTCACCGGGTCGCCGCCACGCTCCGAGGCGAACGCGAGCCGGGTCCCGTCGGGCGACCAGGCCGGGCCCCGGTCGTCCCAGGGCCCGTCGGTGCGCTGGGTCAGCCCGCTGCCGTCGGGGCGCATGGTCCAGATGTGGAATCCGCCGCCCTTGTACGCGCAGACGGCGAGCTGATCGCCGTCCGGCGAGAGGGTGGGCCTCGTGGGTTCGAGGTCCGGCTCGGTGAGGGCCTTGGCGGGACCGCCGCCGTCTCGGGGGACCGCCCAGAGCACGTTCTGCACCTCGGCGATCAGGGGTCCGCCGGAGGGGGCGAGCGTGGCGGCGCCGTTGGTGGCGGCCGTGAAGGAGAGCGAGGCGTGGCGGCTGCGCGCCGCGGCGACGGAACCCGGGGCCAGGGGCCCGACGAACCCGGCGGTGACACCGCCGGCACCTGCCTGGAGGAGACGGCGACGGGAGAAGTGCGGGGTGACCAACGGACCCTCCAAAGCGCGGAGTTGTGGTACCTGCGTGGCACGAGCGCCTGATCGTTGCACACCACACCATACGAGGGTCAACACCACGCGGTTCCGAGTACGGACTGCCCCGCCCTGTGCGTCGCGGACTGCGAGTGCGTCGTAGCTCGTCGCGCAGTTCCCCGCGCCTCTGAAGGGGCACTCCTCTACTCCTCCCTCGCGAAGCTTGGGAGGTCTGCTCCCTCCGCCCCTCTGAGCTTGGGAAGTCTGCGCAAGGCGCAGGGTTGGCAAGCGCAGCCCCCCACGCCGGGTGCCCCGCGTACAAGAGCCGGGTTCGGGGTGCCCCGGGCTGCGCTTCGCGGGCCGCGCCCGCGTCGTGGCTTGTCGCGCAGTTCCCCGCGCCCCTTAACGGGCAAGCCCAAGAGTCTTGGACCGCACAGCCCCGCGCCCCTGAGGGAACAGGGGCAAGCCCCGACGCGTCGTGACGGGTCGCATCTCTGAAGGGGGCCTCCTAAAACCAGCAGCGGAGATTTAATCTGGCTGGCATGTCAGCCTCGACACACACCGTGACCAACCAGCCCCCACCCCTCGTCGACTACGACCTCTTCGCGGAGGACCACGCACTCGCCGAAGCCGTAGCCCGGCACGTCGCGGACGAGAGCGCCGAGGAGGCGCGGGACGAGCTGAGCGCGCTGGGCCGCGCGGCAGGCTCGGCGGAGGCCCAGGAGTGGGGCAGGCAGGCGAACGAGTGCCCGCCGGTGCTGCGTACCCACGACCGGTACGGGAACCGGATCGACGAGGTCGACTTCCACCCCGCCTGGCACCGCCTGATGGAGCGCGGCGTAGCGGCGGGGCTCACCGATCCGTGGTCCCGGCCCGACGGCCAGTTGCGCCGTACGGCGGCGTTCTACGTCTGGTCGCAGGTCGAGCCGGGCCACGGCTGCCCGTTGTCGATGACGCACGCGGCGGTGCCCGCGCTGCGCCGCGAGCCGGAGGTGGCGGCCGAGTGGGAGCCGCTGCTGGCGTCCCACACGTACGACTACGGGCTGGACCGCCCCGCGTCCGCGAAGGCGGGCGCCATCGCGGGGATGGGCATGACGGAGAAGCAGGGCGGCAGCGACGTCCGCGCGAACACGACGGAGGCCGTGCCCCTCTCCGGCGAGGGGGAGGGCGCGTACGCGCTGCGGGGCCACAAGTGGTTCTGCTCGGCGCCGATGTCGGACGTGTTTCTCGTCCTGGGCCAGGCGCCCGGCGGGCTCACCTGCTTCCTCGTGCCGCGCGTGCTGCCGGACGGTACGCGGAACACGTTCCGTATCCAGCGTCTCAAGGACAAGCTCGGCAACCGTTCGAACGCGTCGAGCGAGGTCGAGTTCGACGGGACGACGTGGGCGCGGCGCGTGGGCGAGGAGGGGCGCGGTGTCGCGACGATCATCGAGATGGTCGCGGCGACCCGGCTGGACTGCGTGACGGGCTCGGCGGCGCTGATGCGGCAGGCCGTCGTGCAGGCCGCCCACCACACCGCGCACCGCGCGGCGTTCGGTGCGACGCTGATCGACCAGCCGCTGATGAGGAACGTGCTGGCGGACCTCGCGATCGAGTCGGAGGCGGCGACGGCGCTCGCGATGCGGCTCGCGGCGGCGTACGACGGCGCGGCGGCGGGCGACGCGCAGGACAAGGCGCTGCTGCGGCTGGCGGTCCCGGCCGCCAAGTACTGGGTGACGAAGCGGGCGACGCCGCTGGCCGCCGAGGCCCTGGAGTGCCTGGGCGGCAACGGCTACGTGGAGGAGTCGGGCATGCCCCGGCTGCTGCGCGAGTCGCCGCTCAACTCGATCTGGGAGGGCTCGGGCAACGTCCAGTCCCTCGACATGCTGCGCGCCCTGCAGCGCTCCCCCGACTCGCTGAACGCGTTCCTGAGCGAGATCGGCCAGACGCGGGGCGCCGACCACCGCCTGGACGACGCCGTGAAGGACGTGCTGACGGACCTCGGCGACCTGGACGGCATCGAGGGCCGGGCGCGGCGGCTCGCGGAGAACATGGCGCTGGTGCTGCAGGGTTCGCTGCTGGTGCGGTACGCGCCGCCCGCCGTGGCCGACGCGTTCTGCGCCTCGCGGCTGGGCGGCGACTCGGGCCTGGCCTTCGGCACGCTGCCGGTCGGCGTCGACACCGGGGCGATCGTCGAACGGACGCTGCCTACACCGCTCGCAGACCCCGCGAGCTGAACGCCTCCCGGGCCCGCGCGAGCTGGTCCGGCGTCGGCGTGGGGGTGTCCGCCAGGGGGAAGCGCAGGCCCAGCGCCTGCCACTTGGCGGCGCCCAGCTTGTGGAAGGGGAGGACGTCCACGCGGCTGACGTTGCCCAGCGACGCGGCGAAGCGGGCGATTCCGGCGACGTTCTCCTCGCCGTCCGTCAGTCCCGGGACGAGGACGAAGCGGAGCCACACCTCGTCGCCCCGGTCCGCGAGGCGGCGGGCGAAGTCGAGGGTGGGCTGCAGCGCGCGGCCCGTGAGCCTGCGGTAGAGGGCGCGGTCCCAGGACTTGAGGTCGAGGAGGACCAGGTCGGTGTCGGCGAGCAGCGCGTCGGAGGCGCGGGCGCCGAGGAACCCGGAGGTGTCCAGGGCCGTGTGGTAGCCCAGCTCGTGCTTGAAGCGGTGCAGGAGTTCGCCGGTGAAGACGGGCTGGAGGAGAGGTTCGCCGCCGCTGACGGTGGCCCCTCCCCCGGCGGCCCGCAGGAACGTTCCGTACTTCGCGGCCTCCTCGACCACCGCGTCCGCCGACATCCGCTTCCCGTTGCGCATCCGCATGGTGTCGGGGTTGTGGCAGTACAGGCAGGAGAGCGGGCAGCCCGCCAGGAACGTCACGAAGCGGCTGCCGGGCCCGTCCACCCCGGTCGACAGGTCCCAGGAGTGGACGGAGCCGTTCACGGTGCGCGCGGTGACGGCGCCCGCGAGGGTCGCGGCGGGGGTGACGGCGGGCCCCGGTGCGGTCATCACAGCGCCTCGTGGAACGTACGGGCGATGACGTCGCGCTGCTGCTCGGGCGTGAGGCGGACGAAGTTCACCGCGTACCCCGAGACGCGGATGGTGAGCTGCGGGTACTTCTCGGGGTGCGCCATGGCGTCCTCCAGGGTCGCGCGGTCCAGGACGTTGACGTTCATGTGGAAGCCGTCGCTGGCCGTGTAGCCGTCGAGGACGCCCGTGAGGTTGACGGTCCGCTCCTCGCGGGTCCGGCCGAGGGCTCCGGGGGTGAGGGTGTTGGTGAGCGAGATGCCGTCCTCGGCGTCGTCGTAGGGCAGCTTGGCGACGGAGAGCGCGGCGGCGAGGTAGCCGTGCCGGTCGCGGCCGTTCATCGGGTTGGCGCCGGGCGCGAAGGGCGTTCCGGCGCGGCGGCCGTCGGGGGTGTTGCCGGTCTTCCTGCCGTAGACGACGTTCGAGGTGATGGTCAGCACGGACTGGGTGTGCGTGGCGCCCCGGTACGTGGGGTGCTTGCGGACCTTCGCCATGAAGTCCCGCACGATGCGGCGGGCGAGCTCGTCGGCGCGGTCGTCGTTGTTGCCGTACGCGGGCCAGTCGCCCTCGGTGACGTAGTCGACGGCGAGTCCCGTGCCGTCCCGGATCACGCGCACGCGGCCGTACTTGATCGCGGAGAGCGAGTCGGCGGCGACCGAGAGGCCGGCGATGCCGCACGCCATGGTGCGCAGCACCTCCTGGTCGTGCAGGGCCATCTCCAGGCGCTCGTAGGCGTACCTGTCGTGCATGTAGTGGATGACGTTCAGCGCGTGGACGTACGTCTGCGCGAGCCAGTCGAGCATCGCGTCGTAGCGGGCCACGACGGTGTCGTAGTCGAGGTACTCGTCCTCGATCGGCGCGAAGCCCTCCGCGACGCGCTTGCCGGTGATCTCGTCGCGCCCGCCGTTGATCGCGTAGAGCAGGGCCTTGGCGACGTTCACGCGGGCGCCGAAGAACTGCATCTGCTTGCCCATGGCCATCGCGGAGACGCAGCAGGCGATGGCGGTGTCGTCGCCGTACTTGGGCCGTATCAGCTCGTCGGACTCGAACTGCAGCGCGGAGGACTCGACGGCGATCTCCGCCGCGAACTCCTTGAAGCCGCGCGGCAGCCGCGCCGACCACAGGACGGTGAGGTTCGGCTCGGGCGCGGGCCCGAGGTTGCGGAGCGTCTGCAGGGCGCGGAAGGCGGTACGGGTGACGAGGGTGCGGCCGTCCTCGCCGATGCCCGCGAGGGACCAGGTGACCCAGGTGGGGTCGCCGGAGTACAGCTCGTCGTACTCGGGGGTGCGGAGGAAGCGGACGATGCGCAGCTTGATCACGAAGTCGTCGATCAGCTCCTGCGCCTCGCTCTCGGTGAGGGCGCCGAGGTCGAGGTCACGCTGGAGGTAGACGTCGAGGAAGGCGTCGATGCGGCCGATCGACATGGCGGCGCCGTTCTGCTCCTTCACGGCGGCGAGGTAGCCGAAGTAGAGCCACTGCACGGCCTCGCGCCCGTTCTCCGCGGGCCGCCCGACGTCGTAGCCGTAGCGCGCGGCCATGTCCTTGAGCTCGCCGAGCGCCCTGATCTGCTCGGCGATCTCCTCGCGGTCGCGGATGACGTGCTCGCCGGGCCACTGCGCGTCGAGCCGGGCCCGGTCCTGCCGCTTGGCCTCGACGAGCCGGTCCACGCCGTAGAGCGCGACGCGGCGGTAGTCGCCGATGATGCGGCCCCTGCCGTAGGCGTCGGGCAGCCCGGTGATGATGCCGGAGGAGCGGCAGGCGCGGATCTCGGGGGTGTACGCGTCGAAGACGGCGTCGTTGTGGGTCTTGCGCAGGTGCGTGTAGATCTCCTTGACCGCCGGGTCCGGCTCGTAGCCGTACGCGCGCAGCGCCGTCTCGACCATGCGCCAGCCGCCGTTCGGCATGATCGCGCGCTTCAGCGGCGCGTCGGTCTGGAGGCCGACGATCAGCTCGCGGTCCCGGTCGATCCAGCCGGGCGCGAAGGCGTCGATCCGGGAGGGCGTGGCCGTGTCCACGTCGTACACCCCCTTGGCGCGCTCCTCCGGGAACTTCGCGAGGAGCCGCTCCCAGACGGCGGTGGTGCGCGCGGTCGGGCCCGCGAGGAACTCGGGGCCGCCCTCGTACGGCGTGCGGTTGCGCTGCACGAAGTCCCGCACGTCCACGGCGTCCCGCCAGGGCCCGCCCTTGAACCCGTGCCAGGCGTCACGGGTGATCTCGTCCTGTACGGCCATCTCTCTCACCTCCCCCATATTGTGAATACGTTCACAAGGGTGGCGGGAGAGCCGGAAGGTCCGGAGGCCCGGGCCATTGGTCCCTTGGTCCCTTGGTCCTTACTGGGGGGCGCGAGCGGGCCCGGGAGACATGTCCAGTCCCCCGGGCCCTGTGAGTGATGCCGTCCCCGGTTCACGCCTGCGACTGGCAGCCCGGGTCAGTCATGAGGCCGTCGCGCTCTTCCTTTGAGCTACAGCCACACGGAGAGCGGCTGGCCGGAGTCGAACCGGCATCCGACGGCGAGGGCCCGGGCCGAACCGTCCAGACGAGGGAACAGGCGGATGCTGAGTCTGGAGCGAGAGTCTGAGATTGATCACGCCCCCGCCTTCGGCGGCGGGGCCGTGCCGTCACGACAAACTTCCTTCTTCAGCTTGCGCTCCTCGCGCACCCTGGCCTCACGACTGAGCGCGGGCCAGGGGGTTCAGGGGTTTCAGGTGTGGTGCTACTCGAAAAGATAGCCGAACACGGCGTCGCCCACCCGCTGGTCGGTGATCTCCGCGCCGTTGGCCTCCTCGCGGGCGAACTTCACGGCCTGCTGGAGCTTTTCGAGCCGGTCCAGCAGCTCGCGGACGCGGCGCGCGGGAAGCGCGCCGGAGAACTTGACCGTCGTCCAGTACCCGACGGGGATGTCCTCGTAGTACACCTCGACCTGCGCCGGGTGCTTCTCCGTCGCCTCGGCCTTGACGTGGTTGCGCGGCACCTTCTTCGTCCGCACGGTGCGCACCGGCTCGGTCTTCCAGGCGTCGGTGGACGGGTCGAGGGCCCACGCCTCGGCGGCGTCCAGCACCGGCAGCTTGCGGATCACGTTGTGCAGCTCCGCCAACTGCTTCTCCAGGAACAGCAGATACGTCACCGGCGCCTCGGCGATCAGCACCCGCCCGTCCACGGTCACGTCCGCGCGGGCCGCGCAGTTCGCCCAGTCCTTGGTGGCGGTCACGTCGAAGAGCCGGGTGAGGGCCGAGGCGGAGTCCCGCAGCACGTCCTCGGCCTGCACCTGCACCCGCGTCGACTCGGGCGGCAGCTGCTCGCCCTCCTCGTCCTTGGGCTGGTACGTCCGCGAGATCCCGGCCAGCAGTGCGGGCTTCTGCAGCCCGCGCTGCGCCTCCGCCAGGTCCTGCTGCGCCTTGGTCTTGACGCCCTTCTCGACCGCGATGATCTGGTTCAGTTTCGCCACGTCCCGCACCGTACTGGCATACGAACCGTGCACGCGATCACTTTTCCTGATCGACAATGCGCGCATGAGCGTTGAACTCTTCCTCGCCATCAGCTCCGGCGTCGTCGCCCTCGCCAGCGCCGTCCTCAGTTCCCGCTCCAGCCGGGGGCAGGCGCTCCTCTCCGCGCGCCTCCAGGAACAGGCCGAGGCCCGCACCCGCGACGAGGCCCGCGAGGACGTGATGAGCCGGTACCGGGACCCGCTGCTGTGGGCCGCGTTCGACCTCCAGGCCCGCGTCTTCAACTTCGCGCGCGGCCCCGAGGCGTTCCTGACCCTCTTCTACGAGCGCGGCACGCCCCGCGAACGCGAGTACGCCCTCCGCAACACCCTCTTCGTCTTCGCCGAGTACCTGGGCTGGGTGGAGATCCTGCGCCGCCGCGTCCAGTTCCTCGACCTCGGCGACCGCGCGGACAACAGGCGCCTGGTCGAACTGCTCGACGGCATCTCGTCCACGTTCAACTACGGCGGCGCCAGCTTCCGCCTCTTCCGCGGCGAGCAGCGCGCGATCGGCGAGTCCGTCATCACGCCGGGCGAGGGCGACGCCTGCATCGGCTACGCGGAGTTCTCCCGCCGCCTCGACGACGACCCGACGTTCGCCGCCTGGTACGCGGGACTCACCGACTCCCTCCGGGAGTTCGCCGCCCACCCCGTCCCCCACGACCGCCTGCTCCGCCTCCAGCACGCCCTCATCGACCTGATCGACTTCCTCGACCCCCACGTGGAACGCTTCCCCTCCCACATCAGGGACCGCCTCCGGCACGACAACTGGTGACCCACAGGCTTTGATTTTGTATATGGCTTACACTTACATTAGTGTGCGGCATATACAAATGATGGCTGTCAGGGGGAGCACGACATGGAACTGCTGCATCGACACCGCGCGCCGGGCCGGCGCACCCTACGGCTCGGCACCGTCGGCGGCGTGGTGACGCTGCTGACCGCGGCGTTGCTCTCGACGGGCTCGACCGTCGGCGCGGGGGCGGCCGACGCGCCGTCACCGGAGCGCGGCGCCCACGGCCCCGCCGCCTCCACCGTGGTGCGGACCGATGACGGCGCCGTCCGCGGCAGGGCCGAATCGACGGCCAGGGTCTTCCAGGGGATTCCGTACGCCGCGCCGCCGGTGGGCGACCTGCGCTGGGCCTCGCCGCGACGGGCCAAGCCGTGGCAGGGAGTACGGGACGCCACCAAGCCCGGCAACCGCTGCGCCCAGGCCCCCGGCGTGATCGACGAGCCCAGCACGACGGAGGACTGCCTGTTCCTCAACGTCACCACGCCGCGCGCCACCGGGAAACGCAAACTGCCGGTGATGGTGTGGCTGCACGGCAACGGGTTCATCAGCGGCGCCGCCAGCCTGTACGGCGCACAGCGGCTGGCCGACAAGGGCGACGTGATCGTGGTCAGCCCGAACTACCGGCTCGGGATCTTCGGGTTCCTGTCCCATCCGGCACTCGACCACGGCAAGGCCCGGAACCTGTCCGGGAACTTCGGTCTTGAGGACCAGCAGGCCGCACTGCGCTGGGTGCAGCGCAACGCCAAGGCGTTCGGCGGTGACCCCGGCAACGTCACGATCTTCGGCGAGTCCGCGGGCGGGACCAGCGTCTGCTCCCAACTCGCCGCGCCGACATCGGCGGGACTGTTCCACCGGGCGATCGTGCAGAGCGCGCAGTGCACCGGCAGGAAGTGGTCGCCGGGGCCTCCGACCTGGTTCCCGCTGCCCCGCGCCGACCGTCAGAAGAACGGTCTCGACGTGGCGGCCAAGGCCGGCTGCGCCAAGCCGGAGACCGCGGCGGCCTGCCTGCGCGCCAAGCCCGCCGGGAAACTGGCCAAGTTGTCCGACGTCGGCGTCGGGTCAGGTCCCACCGTCGGCGGGGGCTTCCTGCCGCGCAGCCCGGAGCGCGCCTTCGCGACCGGCCGCTTCAACCGCGTCCCGGTCATGCAGGGCACCACGCGGGACGAACACCACCTGTTCACCGCGGCGATCGAGACCGCCACCGGAAAGGTCACCACTCCGGACAGCTACCGCGAGCAGCTCGCCGCGCTGTTCGACCCGGCCGACCTGCGGCGCGTGCTGGCCCGGTATCCGGTCGCCAAGTACCACTCCGCGGGCGAGGCGCTGTCGACGGTCGTGACCGACTGGGCCTGGGGATGCCCCGCCCAGGGCCGGGACCGCGCGCTCGCCGCGCACACTCCGGTCTACTCCTACGAGTTCGCGGACGGGACGGCGCCGTGGTTCAGCGCCCTGCCCAAGCCCAACTTCCCCACCGGCGCGTTCCACGGAGCCGAACTGGAGTACCTGTTCGAGGATGAGCAACTCCCCGGCCCGCAGACGCCTGCCCAGCGGCAGCTCTCCACCACCATGATCAGCTACTGGGCCCGGTTCGCCGCCACCGGAAACCCCAACGGCGGCGAACAGCCCCGCTGGAAGCCCTTCCAGGGCGACGGTTGGGTGCAGTCACTCGCCACCACCACCATCGGCCGGACCGACCGCGGCGCGGAACACCAGTGCGCCTTCTGGAAGACCATCGGTTCGTGACCCGCCGAGCCCCTGGCCTCGACTGACCAGAGGACGGGGCAGGGCAGGACAGGGCAGGACACGGTCTCAGCCGACGTCGACGCCGGGTTTCGCACCGGCGTCGGCGTCGGCGTCCGCTGCCAGGTCCGCCGCCCACGGCGGGTTCGCGCCGCGCACGGCGACGACCGCGGACGCGACGCGCGCGCCGAACTCCAGGGCCTCCCCCACCTGTTCAACGTCGAGCGCGGAGAGGCGGCCGCCGAGCGCGCCGTCCGCGTGCAGCGCGTGCAGGAAACCGGCCATGAACGAGTCGCCCGCGCCGACCGTGTCCACGACGTCCGTGTGCGGCGCCTCGACGCGGCGGAGCTCGCCGTCGAGCGAGGCCAGCACGCCCTTCGCGCCCAGCGTGATCACGACGAGCCGGGTCCCCGCGGCGTGGAAGACGTCCACGGCCCGCTCGGGCTCGGCACCCGGGACGAGGTGCTCCAGGTCGTCGTCGGAGAGCCGCATGATGTCGGCCGCCGCGCACCAGCGGGGCAGGGCCGCGCGGTAGACGGCCGGATCGACCAGCAGCGGGCGGACGTTGGGGTCGAGCGAGACCGTGGCCCACGGCCGTACGAGCGTGAGGAGCCGCTCGATCGCCTCGCCGCCCGGCGGCCGTACGAGCGCGAGGGAGCCGGTGTGCAGACAGGCGAGCGGCGCCTTCACCGCGCTGACCAGCTCGTCCGTCGTCCACTGCCAGTCCGCCGTGCCCTGGGCGTGGAACGAGAAGTCGGCGCGGCCCTCGTCGTCCAGGTCGGCGATGGCGAGCGTGCTCGACTCGGCCGCGTCGACGCAGCCGCTCAGGTCGACGTCGGAGGCGGCGAGGTGCTCGCGGAAGAGGCGGCCGAAGAGGTCGGCGGAGAGCCGCCCGACGAAGCGGGTCGGCGTGCCCAGGCGGCCCAGCGCCACGGCCGTGTTGGCGGGCCCGCCGCCGGGGAAGACCTCCAGCCCGAGCGGCGCCTCGCCGCCCCGCGTCGTGAACGCGTCGGCCACGCACTCACCGAGCACGGCGATGGGGGCACTGCTCTGACTCATCCGGCGGGCCTCTTCTCCCCTGGTGCGTACGGTCCGCTGCCGAGTATCGCTCACCACGCCGGGGCGGCCGAGTCCGATCCCCGCCCGTACGCGCCCGGGCCGGGTCCGTCCCCGTGGCTCAGCGCCCCGCGAGGAAGTCGCGCACCGCGCGGTAGACCTGCCGGTCGCCGATCAGCTCGACGTGGCCGAGTGCCTGCGGAACGGCGTGGTTGGTGGCGCCCTGGAGCGGGGTGCTGTCGGCGGGGACGATGTCGTCGGCCTCCGAGCGCCAGGTGGCGTAGCGGACGGGGCCCGGGGTCTCGTCGCCCGCGTTGAGCTTCTGGAGGAACTCGGAGTCCTCGCCCATCTGGCAGGCGTCCGTGTCCGTGCGGGGCCCGCAGTCGGCGGTGAGCGGGGTGTCCATGCCCTGGTTCGGGCCCGCGATCCCCGCGAACGCGCGTACGTGCGCGGTGCCGCCCAGCTTCTTCAGGTAGTGCCGCGCGGAGAGGTTGCCCATCGAGAACGCCACGAGGTCGGCCTTGTCCGCGCCCGTGTCCGCGAGCGCCTTCCGTACGGCACGGGCGATGACGCGGGCGTTCTCGTCGTTGGGCCGCCCGGCCGTGAGATCGACGGCGACGACGCGCTTCTCCTCGTACCCGTCCCGGACGAACCAGCGCCGGAACGCGTCCCAGTCGGCGGGACTCCCGCCCAGTCCGTGCACGAGCACCACGGGGTCGGGGTTCCCCCGCGGTTCGGCGGGGGACGTCTTGGGGCTCGCCTCCCGCCCGTTCCCCTGGCCGGGTTTCCCGTCCGCGCACCCGGCAAGCGACGGCGTCAGCACCAGCAGTCCCGTCAGTATCACCGCGCCCCAGAGTCGCCGCACACCGCCTCCTCGCCCCCGCAACCGTCACCGGACAGGACCGCCGTCCCTGCAGTATGCGCGTACGGGCGTACGTGCGGCATAGAGTGCGGCACGTGCTGACAGGGATAGACGACGTCGACTGGGCGTCCATGAACCATGCCTACGGCGACGCGTCGGACGTACCGGAGCTGCTGCGCGGACTGGCCTCGGACGACCCCGACGAGCGGGAGGGCGCGCTCGACGGGATGTACGGCGCGGTCCACCACCAGGGCGACGTCTACGACTGCACGGTCGCCAGCCTCCCCTTCCTCTTCGCGCTCCTCCTCGAACCGACGGTCCCCGACCGGGGCACGATCCTGGAACTGCTGTGCAGCGTCGCGGGCGAGACCGAGCCGGACCCCGACGAGATCTGGACCGACTTCGAGGACGAGGAGGAGCACGCCGCCTGGGTCGCCAACTACGTGACGGCCTCCGCCACCGTCCGCGGCCGCTCCGCCGAGCTCTTCCCGCTGCTCGACGACCCGGACCCGGAGCTGCGCGCCGTCGTGCCGGGCGCGCTCGTCCAGCTGCACGCGGACGGCGCGCGGGTGCTGGAGGCGCTGCGGGGACGGCTGGACGCCGAGCCCGACGCCGACGCGGTCCGCGCCCTGGTCACAGCCCTCGCCGAACTGGCCGTACGGCACGGCGGGGACGGCGCGGAGACGGCCGGGGACGCGGATACGGCCGAGGGCGCGGCGGACTGCCTCGTCCGCGTCGCGCACCAGGCGCGGCCCCGCCCCGAGCTGCTGCTCGCGGCGCTGACCGGGCTCGCCCGGTGCGCGCCCGCGCTGCTGCCGCCGCGCGCCGTGGAGTGGGTACGGGAGGCGATGCGCGAGGCCCGCGAGGCGCCGTCCCCCGTGCCGGAGCCCGGGGAGGACCGGCCGCGCACCGGCACGCCGACGACGATGGTGGCGTATCTGCGGGAGCTGCACGCGGAGCACCGCGCCGCGCTCGACGCCGACGAGGCGATCGAGCTGCTCCAGCGCCTGCACACGGCGCTCGCCGACCGTACGGACGCGCGACTGGAGCTGCTGGTCGACCAGTTGCGCAGTCCGTCGCGGGGACAGCGCCGTGCGGCGCTCGGCCAGGCGGGCCTGCTGCTGTCGGGCTGGCGGCTGCCCAGCGACGAGGCCATCGAGCTGATAGCCCGTCAGCTGACGGGCGGGGACGCGCGCGTGGCGTGCGAGGCGCTGCGCGAGCTGACCTTCCTGCACCCGCTGGCGCACGGCGTCGCGGACGTGATCGCCGCCTCGCTGGCCACGTACCGCCACGCCGTCGAGGGCGACGGGGACGGGCGCCACGAGCGCGCCGTGGAGGCGCTGGCTGCGCAGGGTGATCCACGCGCCGTCCCGGGGCTGACGAGGCTGCTGGAGGACGAGCCGCCCTCGCTGGACCTGAACGTGAGCGTACGCGCGGTCGCCGCGCACTCCGCGCCGCTGGGCCCGGTCATCCTGACCCGCCTCTCCCGCCTGCGCTCCGGGGCCCACCGGCGGCGTGCCCTGTTCCTCGACGCGCTGGCGGTGCCCGCGCCGCCGGAGGGCCTGCCACTGGCTGCGCGGTACGCGTCCAGCGCCGACGCCGGGACCCGCCACGCCGCGTTCCGCCTCCTCGCGCGGTACGGCCGGGAGGCGGCGCCGCACGCCGACACCGTACGGGCCCGGGTGACCGCCGAGGAGTCCCCGCACCGCGGCATGCAGGCCGCCGAGGCCCTCTGGCAGATCACCGGCGAGGCCGACCTAGACCTCGACCGCGACCTCGTGCTGACCGCCGTGACGCGGATGCTGCGCGCGGAACGGCCGAACGACCGCGCCCAGGGCATCGAGACGGCGGGCCGACTCGGCCGCCACGCCGCCCCGTTGACGCCCCTCCTCCGCGAGCGGCTGGCCGACGACAACCACCGGACCACGGCGGCGCTCGCCCTCTGGCGGATCGAGGGCGACGCGGAGGAGACGGCGGGCCTCCTCGTCGAGCAGTGGTCCCGTACGCCGTACCGGCTCCCGGCGATCGCCGCCTGCCTCGCGGGACTCGGCCCCGCGGCGGCGGCGGCCATCCCCCTCGCCCGCGCCGAACTGGCCCGCACCCGCCGCCACGGCAACAACGACGCCGCCACGCCCAACATCCGCTACCACGTCGACCAGGACGAGGCGCTGCGCGCCGACTGCCGCCGCATCCTCGCCGCCGCCGCTCAGGCCACCTGAGGGGTCGGTCGAGGGGTCACTTGCGCCAGAAGAGGTGGTGGGTCACTCCGCTGGAGCTCGGGACGACGTCGAGGTGGAAGCGGTCGCGGAGCTCGTCCGGGGACTCCCAGAGGCGCACGCCGCCGCCCAGTTCGACGTCGTCCACGACCGCCACGTGCAGGGCGTCCACGAGGTCCGCCTCCAGGAAGGCACGGATGACCGTGGCGCCGCCGCCGAGCCGTACGTCCTTGCCCTGCGCCGCCTCCTTCGCCTGCTTGAGGACGGTCGCCGGGTCGGCGTCCACGAAGTGGAACGTGGTGTCGGAGAGCGAGAACGAGGGCCGGACGTGGTGGGTCAGCACGAACACGGGCGTGTGGAACGGCGGCTCGTCGCCCCACCAGCCCTGCCACTCGTGGTCCTCCCAGGCCCCGCGCTGGGGGCTGAACTTGTTGCGCCCCATGATCTCGGCGCCGATGTTCTGCTGGTAGTCGCGCGTGAAGTAGTCGTCCAGGCCCCGGCTGCCGCCCGGATCGGTCCGGTTGGGCCAGTGCGCCGTGGCACCGGCCCAGGACATCATCGTGGCGGGGTCGGCATGACCGAACGGACGCTCCAGGCTCTGGCCCTCGCCGGCGGCGTAACCGTCACGCGAGACGGCGAAGTTCTGGACGCGCAGAAGCTGGCTCATGGGATTCCTCGCTCGTGCTGCTCAGTAGGTGCTGTTCAGTGAGTGTCGAGGGAGAGACCTGCGGCGTCGGCAGAACTCATCGCTCCGTCGAAGACATTTTCGATCCCCGCAGCGCGGCGAGCAACGCCTCCTCCGGCTGCTCCTCCGCCAGGACCGTCGAGGCCGTGCCGTCGCCGAAGCGGAAGACCGGGCCCGTCTCGCTGCCGAGGGCGCGGGTGCGGCCGAGTTCGGCGCGCAGCGCGTCCGTGCCCGCGTCACTGCCGCCGTCGCCGTCGGTCACGACTCCCGCCTCCTCCGCCAGGCGGGCCAGGACGGCGGGGTCGGAGAGGTGGAGTCCGTCGGTGAAGTACGCGCGGAAGAGGCGCTCGGTCATCGCGACCCCGCGCCCCTGTGCGACGGCGCGGGCGCGGAGGCGGTGCGCGGCCCACGTACTGGTGAAGAGCGCCCGGTCGAAGCGGAAGCGGAGGCCGTCGGCAGCGCCGAGGGTGGTGTCGGCGCGTATCGCCCGCGCGATCTCCTCGCCCCTGTCCCGCCGGTGGACCTCGAAGAGCGGCTCCGGTTCGGCCGGGGTGCCGGGCCGGATCTGGAAGGGGCGCAGCACGAGGCGGACGGCGCCGCCCTCGTCCTCGTAACGGCGGACGGCGCGGACGAGACGGGTGAAGCCGATGTACGAGCGGGCGCACACGAAATCGTGGACCAGCTCGACACGGCGTACGGGGCCGGAGGTGTTCGTCATGCCTCCAGCCTCGGTACCGGGGCACGGGCGAGGGAGTACCGGGCCCTTCCTGGGAACGCCGGTACCCCTCTCGCCCCTCCGCGCCCGGGCCCGCCGGGCCGATACTGGCCGGATGAGCACCGACCCCGCTGCCCAGGACCCCGGCACGGACCGCCGTGCGCTCAGCCGTGCGCTGCGCGGGTGGCGGGACCGGGTCGCGCCCGGGGACGTGGGGCTGCCGGTGGGGCGGACTCGGCGTGCGCCGGGGCTGCGGCGCGAGGAGCTGGCCGGGCTCGCGGGCGTCTCCGTGGACTATGTGATCCGGCTCGAACAGGGCCGCGCCTCCTCGCCGTCGGCGCAGGTGCTGACCGCGCTCGCCCGCGCGCTGCGGCTGACGCCCGAGGAGCGCGACCATCTGTTCCTGCTGGCGGGCCAGGCCCCGCCCCCGCCCCGGCAGGTCTGCGCGCACCTCACCCCCGGCGTCCTGCGGCTGCTCGACCAGCTGGACGCCACGCCGGTGGGAGTGCACGACGCGAGCTGGACCCTCGTCGCGTGGAACCCGCTCTACGCGGCGCTGATGGGCGACCCGTCCGCGCACGAAGGCCGCGAACGGAACGTCCTGTGGCGGCACTTCACCGGCCGGGCCGCGCCCGCCCGTGTCACGCACCACACGCCCGGGCAGACGGCCCGTTTCGAGGCGGCGATGACCGCCGATCTGCGGGCCGCCACCGCCCGCTATCCGGCGGACGCCGGTCTCCGCGCACTGGTCCGCGACCTCCGTACGGCCAGCGCCCGGTTCGCCGAGCTCTGGGACGCGCACGAGGTCGGCGCGCACACGGCCGACGCGAAGACCGTGCACCATCCGCGGGTCGGCCCGCTGGAGCTGAGCTGCGACGTGCTCACGGCGCCCGGCACCGATGTGCGGCTCGTGCTCTACACCCCGGTCCCCGGCACGGGCGCGGCCGACAAGCTACGCCTGCTCGGCGTCCTCGGTACGCAGGCCATGACCCCGGAGTCGGCCTGAACCGTCAGCTTTCCGGCCCCTCCGCGTCCTCCTGCCGACGGCTCGCGCCGATGCTCGTGCCCGGCTTGCGCGGCGTGCGGTGGCCGCTGACGGCCGCCCACACGACGCCCACCGCGGTGATGGCGAGCCCGGCGGCGGTCATGACGTTGGCGTAGGAGACCTCGCGGAGCACGTCCGGGTCCACACGGGTGCCGTCCAGCAGACCGTCGTGGATCACGTGCGAGGCACCGATCCCGGCGAGCGCGGCGCCGAGGACGACCGGCACCAGGAAACCGTCCCGCGCGCGCAGCCACAGCACGGCGACGGCGCCGAGCCCCAGCGCGGCGAGCAGGCTCGGCAGGGACGCCAGCTCGTCGGGCTCCACGGCGATGATGATCTTCGAGTCGACCCAGGCACCGGCGGCGATCGCCACGCACCCGGCGACGAGCAGGAGCACGCACCGCCACAGCGCTCCCCAGGCCGACCTGCGTTCCTCCAGGTCGTACGCGAGCGGTGAGCCGGAAGCGGCGGGTGAGGTCACCGGCTCATCATGGCGCACGCGGCCCCGGGCGTCACCAGCCCCCTGCTCCGGCCGACCCCTTGACCGCTACGCCCGCGTTTGCCCTTCTTCGCGCGGTTCATACGGTGGAAAGCGACGCCCCTCCCCGGCGCCACTCCCCCAGGAAGGCCCGCCATGAAGATCGTCCTGCTCGGTGCCACCGGCATGGTCGGCAGCCGTATCGCCGTCGAAGCGCTCTCCCGGGAGCACGAGGTCACGGCCATCACCCGTTCGGGCCTGGCGCCCGAGGACGGAAATCCGCGGCTGACGGCGGTGGCCGCCGACGCCTCGGACCCGGAGCGGATCGCCGAACTGGCCGCCGGGCACGACGTCGTGACCTCCGCGCTCGCGCCGCCCCGCGACGGCAGCGATCCGCGCGAGCCGTTCACCGCGCTCTACGACGGCATCCTGCGCGGCGTACGGCAGTCCGGGGTGCGCCGCATCGTGATCGTCGGCGGCGCGGGCAGCCTGCTCGTCGGGCCCGGCAAGATGCTGCTGGACACCCCCGAATTCCCCGCCGCCTACAAGGGCGAGGCGCTGGCCCACCACGACCTGCTGACGAAGCTGCGCGACGTCGACTACCTCGACTGGACGTACGTCTCCCCCGCCCCCGAGATCACCCCCGGCGTCCGCACCGGCGCCTACCGGATCGGCGGCGAACGCCTGCTGACCGGCGACGACGGCACCAGCTCCATCAGCGCGGAGGACTACGCGATCGCGTTCGTCGACGAACTGGAGAGCGCGGAGCACCCGAACGAACGCATCTCCGTCGTGCACTGACCCCTACGACGACGGGCCGCCCCCCGGTCCGCCCTCCCGGTACTCGTCCGCGAGCAGCGCGCCCATCGTGCCGCGCAGATCGTCGAGGAACTCCTCGAAGCCCCGCAGCCGCTCGGGGTCGTGGCGGGCCACCACCTCCGTCAGCCGCGCGCTGTAGAGACCGAAGAACTCCACGGCGCGCGGCCTGATCTCCGGGCTGCTGCGCAGCGTGACGATGCGGCGGTCGGCCTGCTCGCGGGTGCGGACGACGTGCCCGGCCCGTTCCAGCCGGTTGAGCAGCGCGGTCGTCGCGCCGGACGAGAGCGAGACGCGCTCGGCGAGCCGGGCCGGGGAGAGCGGGGCGCCCTTGTCCTCGGCGTAGAGGATCTCGGCGAGCGCGGCGGCGTCGGTGGCGTGCAGCCCGAGCCAGACCGCGAACCGCCGGGTGAACTCCGTGTAGTTGGCGCCGAAGGCGCGCAGCCCGTCCATGAGCCGGTCGCGCTGCTCCTCCGCCTCCACGTTCTCTCTCACCGCGCTCCGTCCTCTCCACTCGGGGTTTGACAATCTATCGCGGCCATGGAGTACCTTCACCATGAAGTTACTCACTCGTGGAGGTATTCATGGCCCGCTTGTGGTGCGGCCTCGTGGCGGTCTCGCTGGGCGTCGCGCTGATCGTCGTGGACCTGACGATCGTCAATGTGCTGCTGGCGCCGGTGATCGAGGACCTCGGGATCGACTCGACCGAGGCGCAGTGGGTCCAGGAGTCCTACGCGATCGTCTTCGCCGCGCTCCTCCTGCTCGCCGGACGGCTCTCCGACCTGTACGGCGCCCGGCGCGTCTTCCTGCTCGGCCTCGCCGTCTTCGGCGTGACGAGCCTGGGCGCCGCGCTCGCGCCCGACGGCGGGACGCTGATCCTCGCGCGCTTCGTCCAGGGCGTGGGCGGGGCGATGATCCTGCCGTCCTCGCTGGCGCTGGTGAACGCGTCGTTCACGGGACGGGCACGCGGCCAGGCGTTCGCCGTCTGGGGCTCGACGATCGGCGCGGCGGCGGCCGTCGGACCGCTGCTCGGCGGCTGGCTCGCGGACTTCTCCTGGCGCTGGGCGTTCGCCCTCAACATCCCCGCCGTCGCACTGATCGCCGTCGCCGCGCGCGCCTGCCTGCACGCCTCGCCCCGCACCCGCGGCCGGGTGGACGTCCGCAGCGCGGCGCTCTCCGCCGCCGGGCTCGGGCTGCTCTCCTTCGCGCTGGTCGAGGGGCGTACGTACGGCTGGCTGGCGTCCGTCGAGCCGCTGAGCGTGGGCGGCGTGACCTGGGACGGCGGGCCCTCGCCCGTACTCGTCGCGCTCCTCCTCGCGGCGGCGGTCCTGGCCACCTTCTGGCGCCGTCAGTCCGCGCTCCGGCGGCGCGGGGCCGAGCCGCTGATGGACGTGGGGCTCTTCGCGATCCCCTCGTTCCGGAACGGGAACGCGGTCACGCTGATCGTGGGGCTCGGCGAGTTCGGGATCGTGGCCGTACTGCCGCTCTGGCTGCAGTTCACGCTCGGCTACAGCGCGTTCGAGGCGGGGCTCGCGCTCGTGGCGCTCGCCGTGGGCAGCTTCTGCGCGAGCGGCGCCGGGTTCGCGATGGCCGCCACGGTGCCGCCGCTGGGGCAGGTGCGGCTCGGGCTGGTGCTGGAGGCCGCGGGGCTGACCGTGCTCGGCCTGTGCGCGGCGACGGACAGCGCCTGGTGGCCGGTCGCGGGGGCGCTCTTCGTCTACGGCGTCGGCGTGGGCTTCGCGACGGCACAGGTCACCAACGTCGTCCTCGCCGAGGTCCCCGGCGAGCGCGCCGGGCAGGGCTCGGGCATCCAGAGCGCGTCCCGCGAACTCGGCTCGGCGCTCGGCATCGCCGTCCTCACCACCCTCTTCTTCAGCACCCTCGGCACCTCCCTGCGCGACCGCCTCACCGATACGGGCACGCCGGAGGCGGAGGCCGCACACCTCAGCGGCGCGGTGACGGACAGCGCCGGGGCGGCGATCCCCTCGCTCGCCGAGGGCCCCGGCGGCGCCCGCGCGGCGGACGCGGCACGCGAGGCGATGACCACCGGACTGGAGGCCGCCAGCTGCGTCTGCGCCGGACTCCTGCTCCTCGCCCTGGCCGCCACCTGGTCCCTCACGCCGCGCACGGAGAAGAAGGCTGGGCAGGGGCTGCCCCGCGCCCCTGAGGCCTCAGGGGCGCGGGGAACTGCGCGAGCAACCACCCACCACCCGCGGTCTGCGACACAGCAGGCGGGGCAGCCCCTGCCCAGCCCCGAGACGGGGGCGCCGGACACGGCCTAGGGTGCGCCCATGTCTGCCGCAGCTCTCTCCTACGTCGTGAACGTCTGTGTCGCCCTCCGGCGGGCCGACCGCTGGCTGCTGATCGTCCGGCATCCGGACCTCGGGCACGCAGGGGGCACGCTCTCGGTCCCCGGCGGGAAGGTGGAGGACGCGCGTCCGCGCGACGACGTGCTGGAGGCGACGGCGCGGCGGGAGGCCGCCGAGGAGGTCGGGGTCGATCTCGACGGCGTTCCGCTGCGCTACGCGGAGAGCACGTTCTTCGTCTCGGACGAGGGAACGCCCGTCGTGAACGTCGTGTTCGCCGCGCACCTCCCCGACGGCGCCGAGCCGTACGCGGCGGCGCCCGCCGAGGTCTCCGGGCTGCGCTGGCTCACGCGCGAGGAGCTGGAGGCGGAGGCGGACTGCCCCTCGTGGACGGTCCGGAACATCCGCAGCGCGGCCGCGGCGCTTGTCATGGACCCCCCGAATTCCTAACCGGAATCCGCCGCCCGTAAGATCACCTCCGCCCGTGCGGCAGCCCGGCGCAGCAGCCACGCGCAGCAGCGCCGCTGCCGGAGCACGGCCACGGAGGACGACACCACCCGTCGACGGGTGGGAACGGGGAGCACCACATGCGGAACGGAATGACGTCCATGACGTCCACTGCTGTCCGGCGCGCGGTCTGCGTCGCGGCCTGCGCGGCGCTCGCGCTGACGGTCACGGCGTGCGAGGGCGGCAAGAAGAACAGGGGCGGCGGCTCGCACGGCGACTCGTCCACCCAGCAGGACGAGAAGCCGCAGGTCCTCAAGCTCGGGCAGCCCGCGCCCGAGCCGCAGACCTTCTCCGGCGCCAAGAAGGCCAAGTTCGAGGTCGCCGCCGCCAAGGTCACGATGGGCAAGCCCGGGGACCTCGCGGACCTCGATGACCAGAAGACCGCCAAGGGCAAGGTCCCGGCCTGGATCTACGTGAAGGCCAAGCAGGTCGAGGGCGGCGCCGTGAAGAAGCCCATGATCATGAGCGACTTCGGCGCGAAGGCGAGCGGCGCCTCGGCCAAGCGGCTCATCATGATCATGGGCGAGCTCAAGTCCACCCCGAAGGACTGCGTCGACGGCGACGACGTCGCCTGGACCAAGGGCAAGACGCAGACCATCTGCGACGTCTACCTGGTCCCGGAGGGCAAGAAGATCGACGAGGTGCTGCTCAGCCGCGGCTTCACGGCGGAGCCGCAGCGCTGGACCGTCAACAAGTAGCCCCTCCGGGCTGCCGAGGGCCCTCTCACCCGCCCAGGGTGAGGGGGCCCTTCTCCGTGAAGGCCAGTTCGGCGAAGCGCTCGCCGATCCGGCGGTGGGCGGCGGCGTCCGGGTGCAGCCCGTCCGGCATCGGCAGTTCGGCGTGGTCGGCCTCGCCGTACAGCTCGCGGCCGTCGAGGAGATGGAGGTGCGGGTCGTCGGCGGCGCGCTGCTCCACGAGGCGGGCCAGCTCGTCCCGGATGACGTTCAGCGTCAGCTTCCCCGCCGCGGTCTCCGCCGGGTCGCCGGTCGCCCGGAAGCGGAGCTTCCCCTCGCTCAGCGCGGCGAAGTCGAAGGCGCCGGGCCCCGGGGTGTCCTCGTGCATCGGGCAGTACACGGGCGAGACGACCAGCAGCGGCGCGGTCGGGTGCCCCTCGCGGATCGTGTCGAGGAAGCCGTGCACGGCCGGGACGAAGGCGCGCAGCCGCATCAGGTCGGCGTTGACGACGTTGATGCCGATCTTGACGCTGATCAGGTCGGCGGGCGTGTCCCGCATCGTCCGCGCCGTGAACGGGTCGAGCAGCGCGCCGCCGCCCAGGCCCAGATTGACCAGCTCCACGCCCCCGTACGAGGCGGCGAGCGCGGGCCAGGTCGTGGAGGGGCTCGCCGCGTCGGAGCCGTGGCTGATCGAGCTGCCGTGGTGCAGCCACACCGGGCGCCCCCGGTCGGGCACCGGCTCCACGGGCGCGTCGGTACGGAGCGCGACCAGCTCGGTGGTCTCGTGGTGCGGCAGCCAGATCTCGACGTCCTTGACGCCCTCGGGCAGCGCGCCGAACCGCACGGTGCCGACCGGCCCTTCGGTGATCTCCGCGCTCCCGGTGGCCAGGTCGATGGTCACGGTGTTCCCGCCGGAGACGACGGCCTGCTCCGCCAGGCGGCCGTCGACCAGCAGGTCGTACAGCCCCTCGGGGCGGGGCGGCGCGCCGACGTAGACCCGCTTGGTGGCGAGCGCGTCCAGCTCGACGGCGGTCGCGGCCGTACGGAACACGAGCCGTACGCCCGACGGCTGGGCCTCCGCCATCGCCAACTGCCCGTCGGGCGTCTGGGCGCGGGCCCACGCGGGCAGCCGGTGCGGCAGCAGGCCGCGCGGCGTGCGCTCCAGCTCGGCGGCGCCGCGGAGCAGCTCGGCGGGGGCCGTGGTGATCCACGGGCCCGGGTGGTGGTGCTCGGTGTGCATGACCTCAACCTGTCGTTCGTGACGTTACGGGGAGCCCTCTGCGGGCCAGTTGCGCAGCACGGCGTCGAGGGCGTCCACGACCCGCTCCCAGGACACCTGGGAGTCGGGGGCGCTGTGGCTGAACCCTCCGGCCAGCTCCAGGCTCACGTAGCCGTGGAAGACGCTGCCGAGGAGCCGGACCGCGTGCGTCTGGTCGGGCTCCTCCAGCTCGTAGCCCCGCAGGATGGCCCGGGTCATCTGCGCGTGCCGCACGCCCGCGCTGGCGGCGGCCGTCTCGGGGTCCAGCCGCGTCTGCGCGGCGGCGAACCGGCCGGGGTGCTCGCGGGCGTAGTCCCGGTAGACGTTCGCGAAGGCGGCGAGGGCGTCCTTGCCCGCGCGCCCCGCGAGCGCGGCGGAGACCCGGTCGGCCATCTCCTCCAGCGCGAGCAGCGCGATCCTGACCTTGAGGTCGTGCGAGCTCTTCACATGCGAGTAGAGGCTCGCGACCTTCACGTCGAACCGCCGCGCGAGCGCCGAGACGGTCACCGCCTCGAACCCCTCCTCGTCCGCCAGCTCGGCCCCCGCCCGCGCCAGCACCTCCCCGGACAACCCCGCACGCGCCATACCCTCACCTTTCGCCGCCTCGCCTGAACCCATCATGCACCCACCTAAAACCTTTAGGCAAATGCCATCACTATGCCCGCACGGGCCCGAAGGTGATCGCCCACGTCTGCAACGACCAGGGAGACTGGGGGAAAGGCTTCGTCCTCGCGGAGGTCCGGTGGGAGCGGGTCGAGCCGATGATCCGCTCCCGTCTGACGGCACGCGGCGTGCCCGTCACCGTCTACGACCAGTGACGCCGACGGGCGCGGAGGCTCAGTAGCCGATGGTCAGGCCCAGCGCGCCGAGGGGCTCGACGACGGGCTGGTAGTAGGTCAGGCCGCCCGACGCGCAGTCGCCCGTGCCGCCGACGAGCATGCCGACGGCGGCGTTCCCGGAGACCGCCGGGCCGCCGTTGTCGCCGGGTTCGGCGCAGATGTCGGCGCTGAAGAGGCCGTCGACCGTGCCCTCCGGGTAGTTGACCGAGACATTGATCTGCCGGATCGTCCCGCAGTGCCACCCCGTCGTCGGACCGGACCGGCAGACCGCCATCCCGACCTGGGGTTCGACGGCCCGCTCGATCCGTACGGCGCCGCCGCCCCCGTACGAGTTGACCTCGCTCGGGTACGTCAGGTCCGGGTTGGTGTAGCGGATCGCCGCGTAGTTGCCGCCGGGGAAGTGCGAGGAGACGGTCTCCCCGACCGGGACCGTACGCCCCGGGTCCGCGTACCAGCGCGTGCCCGTGTCGCCGCAGTACCCCGGCACGAGCCCGAAGAAGTCGGTGCCGTCCGTCGCGTTGAAGCCGACGGTGCAGCGCGTGCCGCTGTCACTGAAGAGCGCGTCCCCACCGCGTACGGCCCCGGCGGCCGTGTCCGCCGCACGCGCCACCCCCGGTACGGCGACCGCGCCGAGGAGCACGAGGAGTACGAGGAGTACGAGGAGCATGGCAGTACGTACGGCACGTGCGGCGCCCATAGCGCCTCCTACGGAAGTCAGCGGAATCCAGGGGCCGTGACGGACGGAGCGCGCTCATTGTGGCCGAGGTACGCCCGTGGGGTAAGCGCGCTTCCGGCCACCGTGCGGGCGCCGGGGGACGCCGGGAGAATGACGGGGGAAAGCACCGTCGGACGGCACGAGGAGGCGAGTCCCATGACCACCGCCGCCGACCTCATGAACCCGGGACCCCAGTGGATCCCGGCCACCGAAACCCTCGACAGGGCCGCGCAGTTGATGCGCGAGCTCGACGTGGGCGCACTGCCCGTCAGCGATCCGATGGACCCCGAGGAGCGCATGATCGGCATCATCACCGACCGTGACATCACGGTCCGCTGCGTCGCCGCGGGCCACGACCCCTCGCGCGTCACCGCGGGCGACCTGTGCCAGGGCACGCCCCGCTGGATCAGCGCCGACGCGGGCGTGGACGAGGTCCTCCACGAGATGGAGAGCCACCAGATCCGCCGCCTGCCCGTCGTGGACGACGACAAGCGCCTCGTCGGCGTGATCAGCGAGGCCGACCTCGCCCACCACCTCGACGACGAACAGCTCGCCCACTTCGTGGAACGCGTCTACGCCTGACGAGCCGGGCGACGCAGGAAGCGGAGAGCACACGGACGTCGAGGCGATCCGCTCAGCCACCGGGCACGCTCTGTCAGATCAGAGCTTGCCTTCGAGCAGTACGGTGCGGTGGCCGCCGAGGCGGCGTGTGAAGTCCTCGACGAACTCGGGGCGCAGCGTGGGCCAGTTCCAGAACGTGAAGCCGAGGTGGCCGAACGCGAAGTAGTCGTCGGCCCAGAGCCACGTGTGCACGGGAGCCGCCCGGTCGCAGGACGGGCACGCGACGGGCTCGTCGTCCCCGTCGGCCCAGGAGTTCACGGCGTCGCCGAACCGGTCCCAGTTCTCCTCGATGGGCGACCAGTATGCGTCGACGAGGGCGATCTCCGTCGTGCAGTGCGGGCAGGTGACGGCCGAGGGTTCGCCCTGCCCGGCGTCGAAGACCCGGCGCTCCACGGTGGCGTGCAGGCCGTTGCTCCACACCTTGACCAGTTCGGGATCCGGGTTCTCGACGGCTTCGCCGTGCCGCGGCCCCGGCGCGTGCCCGGCGTCGGCGCCGAGGACGCAGTCGGTACGTTCCGCTGCGACGAAGCCGTCAGCGATCAGCCAGTCGAGGACGCTCGCCGCGAGCCCCCGCGCCTCCTCCGGCGTGGCCTCGGTGTCGACGATCGTCTGGTACCAGTCGCCCATGATCTCCCCTCCGCGTTCGTGACTGCGTACCGTACGTCCTGCCTTCGGCACGGCGCCCTCCGGCCCGGTCTACTCTCCCCCTGTGTCCGCCCGCCAAGATCCCTTCGCCGCCTGCCTTCCCGCCCTGCTGCCCTGGGCGCCGCCCGCCCGGCGGGCCGAGCTCCACCGGGCCGTACGGACCGCCGTGGAACGTTCGTTCGTGGCCCTGCGGGGCCCCCTGGACGGGGCCAGACCCGCGACCGACGCCGACGTACGGGCGATCGTCGCCGCCTCCGAGGCGTACGTTCAAGGGTGGTTCGACGCGGTGATGCGCCCCGCCGCGGAGCACCCCCCGAACGGCTGGGGCTGGCCGTCCTCGCTGGGGGCGTGGCTGGACGCCTCCAGGAACCACGGCCGGGGCAGGGCCTTCCGTCCCACCCTCGCCGAGAACCTCGATTTTTTCGCCAGGTTCCCCTTCGAGGAGACGCTGATCCTCGTCGAGCATGCCGAGCACATCGCCCGGACGACGACGGGAACTCCCCGGCAGCGCGCCGCCGACGCCACCGCCGAGGCCCTGCGGTGGGCGTGGACCCGCCACGCCGACGGACGCGGCTGGGACGACGCCGAGTGGCACGAGTACCTCGACGTCGACGAGCTGATCGGCTGGACGACGGCGGCCCTGCGCCTCCCCGGCCTGCGGCCGTCCCGGGCCGCCGAGCGGGTGGAGGAGATCGCCGGGCAGGAGTGGGACGGCTGGTCGCCGTGGACGGCGGAGGAGTTGCCACCCCTGTTCCTCGCCCAGGCGTCGCAAGCCGTGGCGGACTGCGTGACCTAGCGGACGGCGGACCGGTCGTCCCCCGGCGCCGCCAGTTCGCACCACACCGTCTTCGCCCCCGCGTGCCGCTCCACGCCCCACCGTGCCGCGAGCGCGTCCACGAGCGCGATCCCGCGCCCCGACTCCGCGTCGGGGCGCGGCCCCTCCTGCCGTACGGGCACCGCGTCCGGCGCCGGGTCCGTCACGGCCAGCCGGGCGCGACCGCCGGTCCACGACAGCCGTACGCTCACCGGCGACCCCTCCCCCACGTGCGTGATCACGTTCGTCACCAGCTCACTCACGCACAGCGCCGCGACCTCGCCGAGCTCCTCGCACCCCCACGCCGCGCAGTGCAGCGCGACCCGTTCCCGTACGGCCGCGAGCGCGCTCGGCATCGCGAGGAGCGGGATCGTAAGTGCCTGCCGCGCGGTCGGTTCCAGTCGGCGGAGAACATAGTCGTGCATGTGTCGCACCCCATCTGTGCACTGCGTGACGAATCCCTCACACAATGACGTGAGCCGACGTACGGTGACAGCGCATTCAACTCCCGCGCGGCGTCAGGGGAATCGACCGCGCCCCACCGGAATCGGCGGTAACCATGCCTGGTCCCAAGGACATCGACGGCTCAGCGGGCGTCCCCACCTTCTACGGCAAGGAGCTGCGCTGGAAGCGCGAACAGGCCGGACTGACGCAGCAGCAGCTCGTGGACGGCAGCTTCTACGGCTCCAGCCACCTCAGCGAGATCGAACGCGGCGAGCGCCGCATGCCGTGTGATCTCGCCGAGCATGTGGATCGCGTCCTCAAGACCGACGGCTTCTTCAGCCGGCGCTGTGAGGATGTCCGCAACGCGAAGAGGGCCGGGCACGCCCTGTATTTCGAGCGGGCCCTCGATGCCGAGAAGCGGGCCGATTCCATCGAGGAGTGGTGCCCGACCGTGTTTCCGGGCCTGCTCCAGACGGAGGCGTACGCCCGAGCCGTCGTCGAGGCGACGCACCCTCTCGAACGACCGGAAGAGGTCGCCGCCAAGGTCAACGCCCGCCTGGCCCGGGCGCAGCTCTTCGAGGAAGACCACAAGAAGCCCATGTACTGGGCGATCCTGCACGAGTCGCTGCTGCGCCTGCCGCTCCTCCCGCCCGAGGGCATGGCGGAACAGCTCGACCGCGTCGCGGAGTTGGCGCGACGGCGCCGGATCGTTCCCCAGGTGCTTCCGTGGAGCGAGGGACCACACCCGTTCATGCTGGGCACCGCGAAACTCATGACCTTCGGGGACGCCCCACCAATGGTGTACACGGAGTCACTGCACAGTGGCGACACCATCGACGATCCAGCCCTCGTGAAGGACTACCGCAGGTCGTACGATCTGCTCAGGGCCGCCGCATTGCCGCCGGGGGCGTCCCTGGCCATGGTCGAGGCAGCGGCAGAGGACTTCCGAAATGGCAAGCATCCGAGTTGACTTGAGCGACTTCGAATGGCGTAAGAGCAGCTACAGCAACGGCAGCGGCGGCGACTGCGTCGAGATCGGCGCAGCCCGCTGGCGCAAGAGCAGCCACAGCAACGGCGACGGTGGCAATTGCGTCGAGGCCGCCGGGCACTGGCGCAAGAGCAGCCACAGCAACGGTGATGGCGGCGAGTGCGTCGAGGTCGGAACGGCCGGTGGCGTCGTGCCCGTGCGGGACACCAAGGACAGGGGCGCGGGGCCCATCCTCGTGTTCCCGGCGGACGCCTGGGCCCGATTCATCGCGCGGCTCTGAAGGATGCGGGCGTACGGCCCAGCAAAGTACGGGCCGTACGCGTGAGGTGGGGCTGATCCGCGAAGCCCGCGTCCGTTGCCGCCCTCGCGGGTGGGACGGACGACAAGGCGCCGACGGCATCCCGCAGGCGCGCCCAGCGGCGCAACCGTACGAGGGGGATGCCGACCGACTCGCGGACGAGGGTCCGTAGGCGTACGGGCGAGAGGCCGACCTCTTCCGCGAGGGCGCCGTACCGCAGGACATGGGCGACCCTGGGGTCCAGCCCAGCAGGCACGGCGCCCGTCAGAGCGACCAGCTCAACGTACGCGGAGTCGAGGTCGGGCAGGGCCGCGCGGAGGCGGCGTACCGCCGGGGCCGGCAGGGGCGTGATCTCTGTCGGCCCGGCGAGCAGCCAGGGGTCGAGGAAGAGCGCGGCGTACCCCGTCCTCGTACGGCAGGTGTGTGCGAGTTGCGGGGGAACGAGCAGGCCCGGGCCGGAGACGGCGCGTCCGCCCGTCGTCACGGCCTCGGCGTCCGCCAGGACCAGTTTCCAGGCGGGGTGGCGGTGGAGACCGACCTCGTAGGGGCGGGGCTCGGCGAAGAGGGTCAGACGGCGATCGTTCTGTTCAAGCGTCCAGGCGCGGTCGGCGGAGAGCATCGCGCCATGCACGTTATCGCCGCTGTCGCGCTCGCGTCACTCCTGATCGGCTCGGGGGTCGCGCACTTCGTCGTCCCCCGTTACTTCCGCGCGCTCGTACCGGAGTGGGTCGGGCACGCGGGGCCCGTGGTCGCCGTGAGCGGGGTCGCGGATCTGGTGGTGGGCGGGGCGTTGTGCGTACCGCAGTGGCGGGAGGGTGGGGCGTGGGCGGCGGCCGTGCTGATCACCGCGTATCTGCCCTCGCACGTGGACGCGCTGCGGCACGCCCGCCCCGCGTGGGCGCTCGCGCGACTGACCGTGAATCTCGGGTACATCGGCTGGGCGGTGGCCGTGGCGCTGACGGCGCCGGGCTAGGCCCCGTTCTCCCGAAGTCACGGCGAGGGCTGAGGCGCGAGCCGCAAGCGTGTCGCCTAGGGATGGGCGACGGTTCTCTCCAGCAGGCCCTGAAGGGCGCCTTGCTGCTCAGGGGTGAGGGCGGCCAACGGCGACTCCTGGGTGAGGAGTTCGAGGAGGCGTTCACGCAGGACGCTGCCCTCAGGGGTGAGGACGAGGTGCTTGGCGCGGCGGTCGGTGGGGTGCGCGCGGCGTTCGACCAGGCTCTGTTTTTCGAGTTTGTCGATGACGAAGGTGGCGTTGGAGGGCTCGCAGCTCATGCGTTCGGCGAGCTCTCGCATGGTCATCGGCCCGGTCATCTCCCGCAGCGCGGTCGCCTGGGCCGATGTGAGGCCCAGCGTGACGGCCCGTTGGCGGACGTGATCGGCGATCTGGTGGGCCAGTCCGGTCACCAGGCCGCACAGTTCCCGCTCGGCGATGGCCTGCGCTTCCGGGGGTGTCGTCATGCCTCCACCCTAGCAAGTCCATCAAGTCAGAAGAATTGCAGCTGGAATATTTCAAGCTTGATGCTTATGGTGGCGTGGCCGTCCGCGCACCAGACCCGGCGGCGACCTGACACGGGATGACGAACGAGGAGAGCCCCATGGTGAGTTCAGTGGCTGACCAGAACGAGCGACTGCGGCGACCGGCGGAACTCCGGTCGGTCCGGCTGGGCGACACGAAGGTGTCCTTCGTGCCGGACGGGGCGATACAGGGCCGCCCGAGCGCCTGGCTGCCGGACACGACCGACGCGTTCTGGGCGGCTCACCCGGAGTATCTCGACGCTTCCGGCTATCTGGTGGCGAGCCTCGGCGGCCTGCTGGTGGAGCATGGCGACCGCGCGCTGCTGATCGACGCGGGGTTCGGCCCGCACTCGCTCCCGGCCGATCCGGGAACACCGAACGGCACCATGCGCGGCGGCGCGCTGCTGGGCAGCCTGGCCGAACTCGGTCGCAGGCCGGAGCAGATCGAGGCGGTGGCCTTCAGCCACCTGCATCCTGACCACGTCGGCTGGGCCGCGCATCCCGCCCCGGGCGGTGACCGGCCCGTGTTCGCCCACGCCGACTACCTGGTGGCGGAGCCGGAATGGGCCCAGCGCGCACTGCTGGAGGCCGCGGGCACGCCCGGGGAGGTCCTTGCCGCCCTCGCACCACACGTCCGTACGGTGGCCGACGGTCAGGAGATCTTCCCCGGTGTGCGGGTCCGGATCGCCGCAGGCCACACCGCGGGACACGCGGAGTTCGTGATCACAGGAGGCGGGACGCGGCTGATCGCCTTCGGCGACTCCATGCATTCACCGATCCAGGTGGACCACCCTGGATGGTCCTGCGTCTACGACCATGACCCCGCCCGCTCCGCCGACCACCGCCGCCGTCTCGTCGCCGAGTTGGAGGAGCCCGGCACGATCGGCTTCGGCGTCCATTTCTCCGACGTCGTGTTCGGACAGGTCCGGCGGAACGACCACGGCCCCGCCTGGCGGCCCCTGGAAACCGAGGACGCCGCGGACGCTACGGACGCCGCGGACGCTACGGACGACCAGTGACAGCGGCCACGGCCCGCGTGCGGCGCGGCCCTCAACTCCGCTGCCGCCTGCCGCCCGCCGCCTTGCGGTGTGTCATCGCGCGGCCTCGACGGGCTGGGAGCGCAGCATGCCTGTTGCCGTGAGGGCAAGGAGGAGCACCAGGGCGAGGCAGGTGGTGAAGACGAGGGTCAGCGCATGCCCCGGGCTGCCGGTGCGGTTCAGGTAGACCGTGCCGAGCAGGGCCACGCCGAGTGTTCCGCCGAGTTGCTGGACGCTGTTGAGCAGTCCGGCGGCCGAGCCGGTCTCGTGCGGCCTGACTCGGGAGAGGGCCGTGGTGAAGAACGGCACGGTGAGGAGTCCGCCGCCGAGTCCGGCCACGGCCAGTGAGGCCGGGATCCACGGGGAGGTCGTCACAGGCGCGGCGGCGGCGACGCGGGAGGCGACCGCCCCGCCAAGGCAGCCGAGTGCCAGGATGCCGATGCCGGGGAGCATGAGCCTGGAACCCAGCCTGGGCAGGAGTTTCTGCCCGGCGATCAGTGAGGAGAGGGCGAGGCCGCCGGAGAACGGCAGCACGGTCAGGCTCGCCGCCAGCACTGAGCCGTGCAGGCCGTTCTGCACGTAGAGGACCACCGCGAACACCAATCCGGTGGAGACGGCGAAGTACACGGTGCTCGTCGCGAGCGCCGAGGGGAATCCGCGACCACGGAAGAGGCTGGGTTCGACGATGGGGTCTCGCCCCTTCTTGCCGAGCCGTCGCACATGGGCGATCAGGACGACGGCTCCGAAGAACGCCGGGAGAGCGGAGAGTGTCCTCAGTCGCGGTGACATCGACTCGCCGATCGTGGGCACGGTGATCGCGGCGGCGACGGCCGCGCTCAACAGGACTCCCACGAGATCGAGACCGGGCCTGCGGGCGGCCCGGTCCTCGGTCAAGCAGCACGCGCCGGCGAGCACGAGGGCCCCGAGCGGCACGTTGACGAGGAAGACGCCACGCCATGACAGGCCCGCGAGGTCGGCGTGGGTCAGCACACCGCCGAGCACCGGCCCGGCCACCCCTGTCAGGCCCATCACGGGGCCCATCAGGCCCAGAGCCTTGCCGAGCGCCGGGCCGCGGAACGCCGCTTTGATGAGCCCGATCGTCTGGGGAATCACGAGCCCGGCGCACACGCCCTGGAGGGCACGCGCCGCCAGCAACACGGACATGCCCGGCGCGGCGGCGCATGTGAGGGAGAAGACGAGGAAGCCGAGCATGGCGGCCACGAACACCCGGCGGCGGCCGAGGATGTCGCCCAGGCGGCCACCGGGGATCAGCGCGACGGCGAAGGGGAGGGTGTAGGCCGCGGCCACCCATTGGACGCTCGACGGCGATCCGCCGAGGTCGGCGCTGATCACCGGCGCGGCGACCGTCGTGATGCTCGCGTCCAGCAGATTCATCGCCTCGGCGAGCAGAAGCCCGCCCAGGGCGGCCCGCTGTCTCCCGGCATGGTGCACGGCATGGTGTTCGGCGTGATGCACGCCGTGAGCTGGAACGCGTCCAGCGTCGTTCTCAGTGGTCATGGGCTCAGGGTCGGCGGGGTTCGAGCGACAGGAGCCGTTCCTCGGTCCGATCTGCGGGAAACTAGCGTCAAGGAGCCCGTAGCGCGCGAACATGTTCAAGGAGGCCATGGCTGTGGACCGGCTCGACCACCAGATCCTGCACGCTCTGGGGGTGAACGGACGGATCGCGTTCCGCCAGCTCGCCACCGTCCTGGACGCCGGTGAACACACCGTCGCGCGCCGCTACCGCGCCCTGGTCGAGCGCGGCGTCGTGCGCGTGGTGGCCATGCCCTCACCGCGCGACGACGACAACGGCCAGTTGCTCAGACTGCACGTGCACCCGGGATCAGGCACCCGCCTCGCCGACGCGCTCGCCCGTCGCGACGACGTCGCATGGATCAGGACCGCGGGCGCGGGCGGAGAGATCCTCTGCGGAGTCCGCGCCGCCTCGGCACCCGAACGCGACCACCTGCTGCTCGAACAGCTCCCCAGGACGGGACGGGTCACCGCCGTCACGGTGTACGAGGTCCTCCACCACTTCCGCACACCCGGCCACGCCGACTGGGAAGGCTTCCCCCACCCGCTCGACGACGAGCAGCGCGACCGGATCCGCGCCGACGCGCCCCCCGAGCTCGAACCGCCCGGCACCGCCCCTCCGATGACGGCCGAGGACACCGCCCTGCTCAGGGCGCTCAGCCAGGACGCGAGGCAGTCCGCCGCCCGCGTCGCCGCCGCCACGGGGCAGACCGAAGCGACCGTCCGGCGACGCCTCGAAACCCTGCTGTCCTCCGCGGCGATCCGCCTCGACCGGGACCTCGACCCGCTGCAACTCGGCCACCCCATCGGGGCGACGCTCTATCTCGACGTGGCTCCCGGACACCTCCACCACGCCGGAGCCGCACTCGCCCGGCACGGACCGACCACCTTCGTCGCCGCCGTCACCGGGCCCGCCAACCTCTACGCGGGGGTCGTCACCAGGACCATCCACGATCTGTACACCTACGTGCACTCGACGCTGGCCGACATCGAGGGCGTACGGCACATCGAAACCAGCCTCACCGGCCCGTACGTCAAACACGCCCGCACTGTCCGGACCCCCGACGGCGTCAACAAGGTCCTGCCCCACGACAACTAGGCAGTCTGCGGCGGGGGAAACCACGGTCGTCCAGGGCCGCCGAATCCCTCGTGCGGCTGAGGCGGAAGCCGGAGGGGGCGCCGATACTGGCCGCATGCCCCCTTGGATTCGCGGTATCGGCGCACGGCTGCGGCTGCGGCTGCGCCCCGGCCCCGGTGCCGGCCCCGGTGCCGGTCCCGGTGCCGACCGGCTGGTGGATGTGCTGGTCGCGGCGGCCGTGGCCGTCCCGGTGTTCGTCCCGTTCGCGACCGCGCCCGAGGTGACGGCGTTCGGCGCGGTGGCCAATCTCGGCACCGTCGTGCCGCTGGTGTGGCGCCGCCGTGCGCCGTTCGCCGTGGCGCTGATCGTGGCGTGCTCCGCCATGGCCGTCTCGCTGCACCACCGGCCCGGGCAGATGCTGCAGTACGGCGCGCTGGTGGCCGTCTACACGCTCGCCGACCTCGGCAGGCACCGCTGGCAGCGCTGGGGGTTCATCGGCGCGCTCACGCTCTCCATCCCGCCGGGCGCGCTGCTGCTCAAGGGCAACAGCGCGGGCGAGTTCATGTTCACGCTGCTGCTGCCCATGACGGCGTACCTCATGGGCACGCTGGCACGTACCGCCCGGGAGAGGTCGGAAGCCCTGATGGAACGCTCCGTCCAGCTGGAACGCGAGCGTGAGGCCGAGGCGGCGCGGGCGGCGGCCGAGGAGCGGGCGCGTATCGCCCGGGACATGCACGACGTGCTCGCGCACGCGGTCAGCATCATGGTCGTCCAGGCGGAGGCGGGCCCCGTGGTGGTGCGTACGGACCCCGACCGCGCCGAGCGGTCCTTCGACGCGATCGCGGAGGCGGGGCGGGGCGCGATGGCGCAACTGCGCCGCACGCTGGGCGTCCTGAAGGAGGACCAGGAGAAGGGGGGCCAGGAGAAGGGGGGCCAGGACGCCGGGGTCCGCGCGCCCCGGCCGACCGTGGCCACACTCCCCCAGCTGATCGAGGACGTGGACCGCACCCGGGTCCGCGTGCGCCTCACCACGGACGGGGCCCGCCGCGAGCTGCCCGCGGACGCCGATCTGGCCGCGTACCGCATCGTTCAGGAAGCCCTCACCAACACGGTCAAGCACGCGGGGGCCTCCGCAGCGGAGGTACGGCTGCGCTGGACCGACGACGGACTGGAGATCACCGTGACCGACGACGGCAGGGGCGGCGACGGCGGGGCCGCCGCGGACTCGAACTGGCGGCGGGGCGGCGACGGCCTGATCGGCATCCGCGAACGCGCCCTCGCCTGCGGCGGCACGGCCGAGGCCGGTCCCCGGCCCGGCGGCGGGTTCCGCGTCCACGCCCGGCTCCCGTACGCCCCGGTCAACGCCCCCGCCACGGCGGTGATCCCGTGATCCGGGTGGTGCTCGCCGACGACCAGGAGCTGGTCCGCAGCGGCTTCGCGATGATCCTGGACGCGCAGCCCGACATCGAGGTCGTGGGCGAGGCCGGGGACGGCGCCGCGGCCCTCGCGGCCGTACGCGAGCACGCGCCCGACGTCGCCCTCCTCGACATCCGCATGCCCGGCCTCGACGGCATCGAGGCCGCGAAGGCGATATGCGCCGAGACCCCGGCCCGCGCGCTCATGCTGACCACGTTCGACCAGGACGACTACGTCTACGACGCCCTCTACGCCGGTGCCAGCGGCTTCCTGCTCAAGGACGTACGGCGCGACGACCTCGTGCACGCGGTCCGGGTCGTCGCAGCGGGCGAATCGCTGCTCGCGCCCGCCGTCACCCGTCGGCTCATCTCCGACATCACCCGCAACCGCCCCCGTGCCGCGGCGGCTTCCTCCGAGCGCCTGGCCATCCTGACCGAGCGCGAACGCGAGACCCTGCGCCTCCTCGGCCGCGGCCTGTCGAACGCGGAGATCGCCGCCGCCATGGTCGTCAGCGAGCACACCGTCAAGACGCACGTGAGCAACGTGCTGTCGAAGCTCGGCATCCGCGACCGGGTCCAGGCGGTCATCGCCGCCTACGAGACCCGGCTGATCGAACCGGCCTGACCCTCCGTCGTACGGGGGAGCCGGGCGCCGTTCTCCCCCGCGCGACCGATGCCGGAAGACCGCGAAGACCGCCCGTGACGGCGATCCGCCGGACCGTACGTTCCGCAGAGGATCGAGGACGTGGGAAACGCCCGTTCCGACCGTTCCGACTCTGGGGAGAACCGTTCATGACCAGGCTCGCCTTCCATCTCGCCCCCGCCCTCATGGGCGTGTACGGCGTCGTCCGCCTCATCGACGGCCGCGACGGCCAGCACGGTCCCGGGCCCGCCTGGACGATCGGTCACCTGTTCTTCCTCGGGTCGCTGCTCCTGTACGGGGTGGTGATCGCGGGAGTGCGGCGGCGCGTCCTCGCCGCGGAGGGCGGCGGCCGGGGGCGCCGGATCACCGTCGGCGTCCTCGCCGCCGTGGCGGGCGTCGGCCTCGCCGCCTTCGTCCGCGTCGCGGTCGTCGACATCGTCGTCGGCCTGCGCGCCGCCGACGCGGCCGAGAAGAGCGCACTGTCGGACCGGTACGCCGACGTGCCCGCCGTGCTCCCCCAGCCGCTCTACGAGTTGGGCCCGGTGCTCTTCATGCTGGGCCTGCTCGCACTGCTGGTCCAGTACGCGGTGACCGGACCCCGGCGCGGTGGGGCGGCAGCGTTGCCCCCGCTGCTGGTCCTTCTCGGCTTCGCGGCGATCATGGCCGACCTGAACCTCCTTCCCCTCGGCGCGGCCCTGCTCTGGCTGGCCCTCGCCTCCCTCACCCGCGAGAAGTCCGCACCGCTGCCCGGCGCCGAGCCCGCCCCGGCCGGGGTCTAGGGGGCTGCTGGGCAGGGGCTGCCCCGTGCCGTGCGTTGCAGGCTGCGGCCGTCGTCGTGGCTTGTCGCGCAGTTCCCCGCGCCCCTGAGGCCTCAGGGGCGGCGCCTACGATCTGCGGGTGACCACCTTGTTCCTGACGGTCGGCCTGCCCGGGGCCGGAAAGACCACGCGGGCCCGGCAGCTCGCCCGGGAGCACGGCGCCCTGCGGCTGACGCCCGACGAGTGGATGATCCCGCTGTTCGGCGAGCCGGACGCGGGCGGGAAACGCGACGTGTTGGAAGGCCGGTTGCTCTCGCTCGCCCTGGAGGCGGTCGGGCTGGGGACCGACGTGGTCCTGGACTTCGGGTGCTGGTCCCGCGACGAGAGGTCCGCCATCCGCTGGCTGGTGGAGCGGGCGGGGGCGTCCTGTCGGCTGGTCTACGTGCCGGTGGACCACGAGACCCAACGGGCGCGCGTCGCCCGCCGCCAGTCGGCCGCTCCGGAGCAGACCTTCCCGATGAGCGAGGCGGACCTCGCGCACTGGAGGACGCTCTTCGAGGAGCCCGACGCCGCCGAGCTCGACGGGCGGGAGAAGGATGACCCGCCGCCGGGATGGCCGGGGTGGCCGGAATGGGCCGCCGACCGGTGGCCGTCGCTCGTATGAGGGTGGAACCCATGGCGCTCGCGGCGCGGGTCGGCGCTCATGGGACGGTCTCCGACGCCCTCGCGCGGTGCGGTGACCGCGAGTTGGGCGCGCTGGTGGACGCGGCGGTGCCCGTCGGGTCCGGCATCGGGGGCACGTCGGCGCTGATGGAGGTCGCCGGGACGCCGGTGTTCGTGAAGCGGGTGCCGCTCACCGATCTGGAGCGGCGGCCGGAGCACGTACGGTCCACGGCGAATCTGTTCGGGCTTCCCCTCTTCTGCCAGTACGGCGTCGGCGCCCTCGGCACGCCCGGCTTCGGGGCCTGGCGCGAGCTGGCCGTACACGCGAGGACGACGGAGTGGGTGCTCGCGGGAGAACACGAGGGCTTCCCGCTGATGTACCACTGGCGCGTGCTGCCGGGCCCGACGCCCCTGCCCGAGGAACTGGCCGACGTCGAACGGGCCGTCGCCTACTGGGGCGGCGGGCCGCAGGTACGCGGCCGGATCGAGGGCCTCCAGCGGTCCTCGGCGAGCATCGCGCTCTTCCTGGAGCACATCCCGCAGAACCTGCACGACTGGCTGGCCGCCCAGGTCGCGGCGGGCGGGCGGACCGCCGCGCGTGCCTGCGCCATGGTGGAACGGGAGCTCGCGGCGGGCATCTCGTTCATGAACGGCCGCGGGCTCCTGCACTTCGACGCGCACTTCGAGAACATCCTGACCGACGGCCGCCGCCTCTACTTCGCGGACTACGGCCTCGCCCTCTCCTCCCGGTTCGCCCTGTCCCCGTCCGAGCGCGACTTCTTCGACCGGCACCGTTCCTACGACCGCTGCTACACCGCCACGTACCTGGTGAACTGGCTGCTCACCGCCCTGTACGGACTCGGGCGGGAGGACCGTGACACCCGCCTCGCGCTGGTGCGCGGTTACGCGGACGGCGAGCGCCCCACGGGCATCCCGATCCCGGAGGAGGCCGCGTCGCTCATCTCCCGGCACGCACCGGTCGCCGCGGTGATGTCCGACTTCAACCGCGCGTTCCAGCGCGGGAGCAGGGAGACCCCGTACCCGGCGGAGGAACTCCGCGGGCTCACCGGGGCGTACGGCTCCCGGTTCCGTAGGCGGCCATGAACATGTCCAGCAATCCGTCGACCGCCGCCTCGTCGATGGGGCGGGTCGACAGCAGACTGCGGTAGTACAGCGTGCCGCACAGCACCTCGGCGGCGAACTCCAGATTCGCCCCCGCGCTCAGTTCACCGGCGTGCTGGGCACGGGTGATCCGGTCGAGCGTGCTCTGCTCCACGGTGACCAGGAAGCGCTCGTGCAACGTCGCGCGCAGCCCGGAATCGGCCTGCGCCTCGGCGATGACGGCGCGGTAGACGGGGCCGATCGGCGGGCTGGTGAGGGCGAGGCCCGAGCGGAGGAACTGCTCGCGCAGATCCGCGCGGACGTCCCCGGTGTCGCGGTAGTCCAGGCCGCTGGTCCACACGCGGCTGAGCGCGTCGAGCAGCAGGTCGGGCAGGGACGGCCAGCGCCGGTAGATCGTGTGCTTCCCGACCCCGGCCCGTCTCCCGACCGCCTCGATGCTCAGCCCCGCGTAGCCGACCTCCGCAGCCAGATCGAGGGTCGCCTGCAGCAGCTCGTCGGTGCGTGCCGCGCCCCGGCGCCGCGGTGTGGCTGGCGTGGCTGGCGTGTTGGTCATGCCATCACCATAACGGCACGAGGCGTGCCGTTGACAATCCCATGGGCCGTGCGCAAGAGTCCCCCTTCATCGGCACGGCCCGTGCCGATAGACGATCGAGTCCAGTACGTCCGGCCTTCACAGGGAGATCTCCCATGAGCAGCACCGAACTCAGCACGCACGAGGGATTCACGGCCGAGGAACGAGCCGCGATGAAGGACCATGCCCGCGAGCTCAAGACGGCGGCACGCCGCAGCCGCAGCTCGCGCGCGGACAAGGCGGCGGAGGCGAAGCGGGACGTCCTCGCGAAGATCGCCGAGATGCGGGACTCGGACCGGGTCATGGCCGAGCGCGTCCATGCCGTCATCACGGCCAGCGCCCCGGCCCTCGCACCGAAGCTCTGGTACGGGATGCCCGCCTACGCCCTGGACGGCAAGATCGTGTGCTTCTTCCAGAGCGCGGAGAAGTTCAAGGCCCGCTACGCGACGCTCGGTTTCAGCGACCAGGCGAAGCTGGACGAGGGCACCATGTGGGCGGCCGGTTTCGCCCTGACGGAGGTGACGGCCGAGGCGGAGGCCCGGATCAGCGCCCTGGTGAAGCAGGCGGTGAGCTGACCGCTCGTCCCGGCCGGCCGCGCCGGACCGATGCCTTGCAGACGCCGTCGAGCGGTGCTCGACTCTGCCCATGACCAGTGCGTGGCTCGGCGTCATCGCCACCCTCGGCGGCGTCCTGCTCGGCGGCCTGACCACGTTCGCGACTCAGGAACGCGCGCGGACACGGGAGTCCCGCCGCCAGCTCTACGCGGCGTTCATCGGCGAGAGCCGGGTATGGACCGACTCACTCCTGCGCTTGATCTTCACGATTCGCAGCGGCTGGGAAGCTCCGCGTCGTGAGCCCTACTGGGAGTTGGCGAACAGCGGAAAGGCCCGGGTCCTCAGCCTCCGCGCCCAGATCGACCTGCTCGGAACGCGCGCGACCCGAGAGGCGGCCTACGCCCTGGAGCATCACCTGTTGGCGCTCAGTACGACGGTTTTCCACTGTTCGGAGACGCGCACCCGCCCTGATGAGGATCACGTCTACCAACAGGAATTCGATCAAGTCCTGGCAGGCTTCATCCGCGTGGCAGCGAGGGAGCTTCGGCTCGCCCGGGTGCGGGGACCGGCCTGAAGAGGAGCCGGAGCCGGACCGCGAAGGATGCGGTGCGGCTGCGGCGGGCGATCGCTGCCAACGCTGCCTGACAGGCAGCTCACCAGGGAACCGGGCCGTGCTCGTCGAAGAAGCCGCCGGTCGGCCCGTCATCGGGCAGCGTGGCGAGCCGGACGACCACGGCCGCGCCGTCGGCCGCGGTGCGGGTGAGACCGGGGAACGCGGTGGTGAAGTCGGTCGCACACGGCCCCGGATCGGCGGCGTTGACCAAGATGTTGCGGCTGCGCAGTTCCTTGGCGTACTGCACGGTCAGCGAGTTGAGTGCGGTCTTGGACGGGGCGTACGCGGCCAACGGGGGCCGGGTGGTGAAGTAGTCCTCGGGATCGGTCATCCGGGCGATGGAGCCCAGTCCGCTGCTGACATTGACGATCCGGGCGGCGGGAGAGCGGGCGAGCAGCGGCAGCATCGCGGTGGTCACGCTGATCACGCCGAACACGTTGGTCTCGAACACCTCGCGTACAGCGGCCAGTTCGGCACTGCCGGGGCTCTGGGCGGCGGGGTCGCCAGAGATGCCGGCGTTGTTGACCAGGATGTCCAGCCGCCCAACGCGCTCCTCGACGCAGCGGGCGGCGGACAGGACGCCGGCGCGGTCGGTGACGTCCAGGGTGACCGGGTGCACCCGCGGGCCCAGGTCGGCTGCGGCTGCCGCACCGCGGTGCGGGTCGCGCGAGGCCAGCAGGACGTTCACGCCGAGCGATGCGAGCTGGGCTGCGACCTCGCGCCCGATGCCCTTGTTGGCGCCTGTGACCAGGGCAGTCGTGGTTTCTGTCATGCGTTCAGCCCACCACGGTGGCGGCCGGGAGTTCCAACACCGACCAGATATGCAGCGATACCGTGCGGGTATGGAAAGACTGGAGGTCCGCGAGCTCGTCTACTTCAGCGCTGTCGCCGAAGAACTGCACTTCGGTCGGGCGGCCGCCCGGCTGGGGATGGCCCAACCGCCGCTCTCCCGCGCCATCCAGCAGCTCGAACGACGGCTGGGCGTGACCCTGTTGGAACGTGGCAGTCGCCGGGTCGCACTGACCGAGGCGGGGGCCGTCCTGCTCCGCGAGAGCCGTACGGTGCTCGACGCCGCGTCGGCCGCGGCGCACCGCACCCGGCGGGCCGGCCGCGCCGACCCGCGTCTGGTCCTGGCCATCAAGCCGGGCGGCGACGGTGGCCTGCTGCCGGCGATCCTCGACGCCTATCAGGCTGAGCCGGGTGCGCTGCCGGTCGAGCTGGTGTGCAGCTTCGGCGAGCGTGAGATCCTCCTGCGGGAGGGTCGTGCCGACGCCGCCCTGCTCCACCGCCCCCACCCCGAACTCACCGGCCTGGACACCCAGGACCTCCTGACCGAGACGCAACTTCTCGTGATGCCGCGTTCGCATCGCCTCGCGGTCCGTACCCGGGTCTGCCTGAACGATCTCGCCGAGGAGCCCCTGCCGCGCTGGCCGGGCGCATCTGAGGGTGGCTCACACGGACCCGAGGTCCACGACCTCGGGCAGCTTCTCCACCTCATCGCCTTGCGCCGCATGATCGCCGTCCTCCCCTCCTCCATCCGCGACCAGCTCCGCGACGACCTGGTCGCTGTCCCCGTCGACGATGCCGAGCCCACCACGCTCGTCCTCGCCTGGCCCGAGCACGCCACCTCCCCAGCCCTGGCCGCCTTCGTCCGCGCGGCGGTCGCCGTCGCGGGCAAGGCGACGGGCCACGGCGGATAGAGCGGGGAGACACGCGGGGCGGGACGAGCCACTAGTGCGCGGCGAGGCGCTCCACCAGGCCGATGCCCTGGGCCAGCAGCTCCCGTTCGCCGGGCGTCAGCTCCGCCTCGATCGCTCTCGCGAGCCAGTCCGCGCGGCGGCCGCGCTCTTCTTCCAGGAGGGTGCGGCCCGCGGCGGAGAGTTCGACCAGGGACTTGCGGCCGTCGGTGGGGTGGGCGCGGCGGGTGACGAGGCCCTGGTCCATGAGGAGGCCGACGGCGCGGGCCATGGACTGGGGGCGGACGCGCTGGTCGGCCGCGAGCTCGCTGGTGGTCATCGCGCCGCTGCGGTCCAGGGCGCCGAGGACGGCCACCTGGCCGAGCGGCATCTGGTCCTCAAGCTTCACGCGCCGCGTGAGCTTTCCCATCGCGGTGCGGAGCTCGGCTGCGACGGCGGCGGATTCCGTAGGGGGCATACCGAATTTTAACGCAGCGAGACTGCACAGCTGAACTGAGCAGCTGAACTGCACAGCACAGCTGCGCAGCATTGCTGTAGAGTTCTGCCGTGCCGGGGTCAGCGTCAGCGTCGCCGCAGCCGGACGGCCCCGGTTCGTACGCGAAGTACGAAGCGCACAGCGCGCAGCGCAAAGCGCGCAGACGGGAAGGACTGACTCCCATGACCGCCATCACCTCCGTCACCGGCCGCCGCGTCCTCGACAGCAGGGGCAATCCCACCGTCGAGGTGGACGTGGAGCTGGCGGACGGGTCCATAGGCCGGGCCGCCGTCCCCTCCGGCGCCTCGACCGGCGCCCGCGAGGCCGTCGAGCTCCGCGACGGGGACCCGGCCCGCTGGCACGGCAAGGGCGTCGACCGCGCCGTGCGCCACGTCAACTCGGAGCTGGCGTCCGCCGTGACCGGCCGCGAGGCCGAGGACCAGGCCGGGCTCGACGCCGCGCTCGTCGCGACGGACGGCACCCCCGCCAAGTCCCGGCTCGGCGCCAACGCGCTGCTCGGGGTCTCGCTGGCCACCGCCAAGGCCGCGGCCGCCGCGCACCGGCTGCCGCTCTACCGCTACGTCGGCGGTACGGACGCGCGGCTGCTGCCCGTGCCGATGATGAACATCGTCAACGGGGGCGCGCACGCCGACAATCCGCTGGACTTCCAGGAGTTCATGATCGCCCCGATCGGCGCGGAGACCTTCGCCGAGGCCGTACGGATGGGCTCGGAGATCTTCCACACCCTGCGCCGCGACCTCCTCGCCGCCGGGCACTCCACCGGCGTGGGCGACGAGGGCGGCTTCGCGCCGACGCTGCGCACCGCCGAGGAGGCGCTCGACTTCGTGGTGGCCGCCGTCGAGCGCACGGGGTACCGGCCGGGCACGGACATCGGGCTGGTGATGGACCCGGCCTCGTCCGAGTTCTTCCGCGAGGGGGTCTACGACTACGCCGGGGAGGGAGTACGCCGTACGCCCGCCGAACAGGCCGCGTACCTGGTCGAGTTGATCGACGGCTACCCCGTCGTCTCGATCGAGGACCCGATGGCCGAGGACGACCTGACCGGGTGGCGGGACCTGACCGCGCGGGTCGGCGGGCGCTGCCAGCTGACCGGCGACGACGTGTTCTGCACGAACGAGACCCTGCTGCGCGAGGGCATCGACACCGGCGTCGCCAACTCGATCCTGGTGAAGGTCAACCAGATCGGCACCCTGACGGAGGCCCTGGCCACCGTCCACGCCGCGCACCGGGCCGGATACACGGTCGTCATGTCGCACCGCTCGGGCGAGACGGAGGACACGACGATCGCGGACCTGGCGGTGGCCACGGGGTGCGGCCAGATCAAGACCGGCTCCCTCTCCCGCTCCGACCGCACCGCCAAGTACAACCAGCTCCTGCGCATCGAGGAGCGGTTGGGCGCCAGCGCCCGGTACGCGGGCGCGGAGGGCGCGCTGCGCCGCTAGGTCCCGGCGCGGCGGCGGGGCCAGTGCGCGCGGCGCCCAGGCAGGTGGTGGCCCCGCTTGCGGATATATATCGGGTGTCGATATATTCTCCACGCATGACGCGAAAGAACCCGTCGCTGACGGAGCCGCAGTTCTTCATCCTCGCCGCGCTCATGGACGGGCCGCTGCACGGCTACGGCATCATCAAGGCCGCCGAGGAGGCCACTGACGGGCGGCTCCGGCTCGCCGTCGGCACGCTCTACGGCGCGCTGGAGCGGATGGAGCGGGCCGGGCTGGTGGCCGCCGACCACGAGGAGATCGTGGAAGGGCGGGCCCGGCGGTACTACCGGCTGACCGAGGACGGCACCGAGCTGCTCGACCGCGAGGCGCTGCGGATGCAACAGGCGGCGGCCTTCGTCCTCGGGCGCTCGCGGAACCGAGGGGTGGCGGAGGCATGAACCGTCTGCTGCTCGCGGCCTACCCCGCGTCCTACCGTTCCCGGCAGGGAAAGGAGTTGCTGGACTGCCTGGCCGAGGCACATCCCGGCCGTTCCTGGCCGCCGCCACGGGAGATCGTCCCGCTGGTGCGCGGCGGTCTGGAAGCCCGCGCCCGTGCCGTCGCCGACGACACCGCACGGCCGTGGTGGCTGGACGGCATCCAGCTGGCCGCCCTCGCCCTCGCCGCGCTGGCACTCGTGCCGTATCTGCAGGACGTATGGCACTGGGTGCTGCACATCGACCCCGGCCAGCAAGCCATCGCCTTCCACTTCTCGGGCTGGTACCCGTGGGCCGAAGGGCCCGGCACGCGGACGCGGCTCCTGCCGTACGGGCTGCTGCCGCTGGTCTGTCTGGTGGCCCTGCTGCGCGGCAGGCCGTGGATCGCGCTGCCGACCGCGGCGGCGATGGTCTACGCGGGTGCCACGTTCCGCAGTTCCACGCTGTTCGGCCACGAGGGCAAGTACGGCCTGGGCTACTACGGGCTGGGCTCCCCGATAACGGCCCACGACATGGCTCTGCCGGTGACGCTGTGCCTCGCGTGCACCGTGCTGGCGGCCTGCCGTACCGGTCGGCTGCGGCGCCACTCGTACCGCTGGCTGGTGCCCGTCGTGCTCGCCATGTACGTGGCGGGGAGCTTGCAGCTCACCGCCGTCAGTCCGCTCTTCCAGCGCGGCCTGTTCACCCTCGAAGTCGCCGCGGTGCTCAACGCGTGGGCGGCGACGGCCGCCACCGGGGACCGCCGGTGGCTGATTCCCGTCGCGGCCGTCGTGTTCATCCGGACCCGGGCGATCGTCGCCGAGCCGGAGGGGTTGATGAACTCCCTGCCGGACCTGGTGGTCCTCGCCCTCCTGATCGCGCCTCTGCCGGCTCTGATCATCGCCGCTCAGCGCCGGCGGGACGGGCCGCTCGCCGGATAGCGGACCGGCACCACGCGCACGAAGAAGACACACGCAGAGCACGCACACAGGAAGAAAGCGATGCCTCAGCACCACAGCCCGACCGTGTCCCCACACCGCCCGGCCCCCTCCGGTCAGGCGGCCCCGGAAGTCCCTGCCGCACGCGGTTCCGCACGCGGTTCCTCGCGCAGGGAACGGCCGTGGATGCCGCCTCTGCTGTACGCCCTCGGACTCCTGGCGGTCTACCTCCTCGCCCTCTGCACCCCGATCGGACAACGGGCGGAGAACGCGATCCTCGACAGCACGGAGGGCTCACGGGAGGCATGGTTCTATCCCTTGTCGGGAGCGGAGTACGGCTCAACGCCGATGCCGCCCATGGAACTGAGCGCCGAGCGCACCCTGATGGTGGGCCTGGCCGTCCTCGTGCTCCTCATCCTGGTGCGAAGGTGCTGGTGGCAGGGGTGCGCGGCGCTCGGAATCGTCGTTGTCACGGCCGGGGGCGGTGAGGTGCTCAACGGGGTGCTGCCCCGCCCCGACCTCGTGAACGCCCCCGAGAACCTCCTCGGCCAGGGGTTCCCGAGCGGACACACGATCATCCCCGCCTCGCTGACCCTCGCTGCCGTCCTCGTCGTCGCTCCCCGCGTCCGCCCCTACGTCGCCACGGTCGGCACGCTGTGGCTCGCCTGCATCGCCGCCGCCTCCGCCACCATGGGCGGCCACCGGTCCAGCGAGGTGCTGGGGGCGGCCTTGATGGCCTGCACCTGCTCCGCGCTCGTGACATGGCTGCTGCCGCTGCTGCCGCGCGCCGCCGCACCGGACATCACGCCGGTCCCTCGTGCGCTGTCCGCCGTCGTCCTGGCGCTGTCAGCAGCCCTCGCCCTCGTCTGCGGAGCGCATGGCGAGTCCCTTCCACGGTCACTGACCTCGGGGGTGACGGGGTTCGTGTGCGTAACCCTGGTCTGGTACGCCGCAGTGATACTGCCCTCGCGGACCGCGCGCACGGCGCAGACCGCGCAGACCGCCGGGCGGCGTGCTGTCCGCTAGGACCGGGCCGGGGCGGGGTCGGTGTGGACGGTGACCTCCAGGTGTTCCAGGCCGCGCAGGCCGTTGTTGATCATCGGGGTCGAGGACACGGTCTCGAACCGGCTCACCCGGTCCGCCAGCCGCTCCAGCAGCGCGCCCATCTCCAGCCGGGCCAGATGCATGCCGACGCATACGTGTTCGCCGCGGCCGAAGGCCAGGTGGTCCGAGGGGCGGCGGGTGATGTCGAAGCGCTCCGGGTCCGGGTAGTGGCGCTCGTCGCGGTTGGCCGAGCCGTAGAGCAGCGCCACCCGGCTCCCGGCGGGGAGGGCGACCCCGTCGATCGTATGGTCCTCGGTCAGGACCCGGCTGAAGTGCGGGACCGGGGTCTCCAGGCGCAGCGACTCGTTGATCGCGTGCGGGATCAGCGAACGGTCGGCCCGCAGCAGCTCCCACTGCTCGGGGTGCGCGGCGAAGAGCGCGACGGCGTTGGTGATCGCGAGGATCGTGGTGTCGAGGCTCGGCGTGACGTAGTCGAGCATCAGCGCGGGGCACTTCTCGCGCGGCAGCTCGCCGCGGTCGGCGGCCTCGTGGAGGTGGGCCGCCCAGCCGTCCGGGGAGATGCGGCCCGGCACCGCCTCGTGGGCGACGAAGTCCATGAACTCCCCGACCACGGGCGCCGCCTTCTCGAAGCGCTCGTCGGCGGGGCCCTGCATGTCCCACATGGCCGCGGCCCACTCCAGCATCTTCTCGCGCCCCCGGTCGGGCAGGCCGACGAGTTCGGAGACGACGGCCATGGGCAGGTGCTCGGCCAGCTCCGTCGCGGCGTCGAACCGGCCCCGGCCGACCAGCTCCGTGACGATCCGCTCGGCCTCCGCCTCGATCGTGGGCCTGACCTCGCGCATCCGGTCCGCGCGCAGCGGACGGCCCAGCACCGCGCGCATCGCGGTGTGTTCGGGCGGGTCGCTGCAGAGCGTGATGCCTTCGAGTTGGGCGTTCATCCCGGGGTCCACGAACACGCCGCGCGCCGAGGAGAACGTCCGCCAGTCCGTGAGCGCGGCCCGCACCTCCTGGTACCGCGGGAGCGCGTAGAGGTCGTAGCGGGAGAGGTGCACCACGGGGCCGAGCGCCCGCAGTTCCTCGTAGAGCGCGTAGGGGTCGGTCCGGGCCTCGGGGGTGTAGAGATCGATGTCGCTGACCGGTATTGCGGACACGCTGGCTCCAGGGGGACGCGCGGCCCCGACAGTTGGTGGCCCGGTCCCGGCTCGTCATCGGCACGAAGGTCCCAGCGATCTTCGCACGCCGCCCCCGTCAGGCGGCGAGCGGCGGGCGCGCGGGAATCGCCATCCCGGCTCCCAGCGCGCAGCCGACGAGGATCCCCACGCCGTGGTTGTCGGTGAGGAGGCCGAGCACAAGGCCCGCCGCGGGTACGAGCGTTGCCGCGCGGCGCAGGGCGAGGACGTCGCCGCGCACCGCGTAGCGGACGGCGAGCGCGCCGACGAGGCCGCAGACCGCCACCGAGTCGCCGCCTCCCCGGGGGCTCCAGCTCGCCATGCTGACCGCCTGCGCCGCCACCCCGCTCGCCGCGAAGACGAACAGCGTCCGCCAGGGGCCGAACTTCCGCTCCGCGACGGGGGCTACGGCCGCGAGCGCGGCGAGATTGAAGAGGAGCTGGAACCAGCCCGACGACTGCACCGCCAGCGCGGTGACGGCTCGCCACCACGCCCCGTGCGGGTGCCGCTCCAGCGCCTCGACCATGGCGGGGAACGCCTCCTGGGCCACGCCGAGCACGACCATGGCGGCCACCAGTCCGGCGGCGGCTTTCGGGACGGGCCGCTGCCACGTCCGTAGCAGGGCGAGGGGCGGAGCCACCTCCGCGCCGCCCGGGCCGTTCGTGGTGGCGAACGCCGCGAGGAGCCGTACGCCAGTCACGACGACGACCGCGGCGCAGCCGTAGAGCAGCACGGTGTGCACGGTCAGGCTCCCCCCACTGGACCCGGCGAGCTCGACGGGCCCGGCGGCAGGTGGACGGTCATGATCAGGTGGCAGGAGGCGGAGCCCGCCCCCCGGTACGTGTGCGGCGCTTCGCCGTCGAAGGTGGCCGTCTGCCCGGCCTCCACGGGGTGTTCGGCGCCGTCGACGATCAGGGTCATGCGGCCGGTGGTGACGCTCAGGGTCTCCACGACCCCGGGCTGGTGCGGGTGGCTGGGGTACTCCTCCCCCGGCTCCAGCTTCCAGCGCCACACCTCGACGGGGGACGTGCCCGTGGGTGTGCCCGTGGTCGTCAGCATGAGGCGGGCCTCGCTGCCCCGCTCGCCGGTCCACAGCGGCGCCACCGCGTCGGCGGCCACGACGCGGACGCGGCCCTCCGCAGGGCCTTCCAGCAGCGCGGAGACCGAGACGCCGAGGGTGTCGGCCAGCCGGACGAGGGTGGCGAAGTTGGGGTTGCCCTGGGCCCGCTCCAGCCCGACGAGCGCCCCCTTGCTGACCTGGGCACGCCGCCCCAGCTCGTCCAGGGAGAGGCCCGCGCGGGCGCGGGCCGCCCTGACGTTCTGCGCGAGCGTCCGCAGGGCCGCGTCCGTCTCGGTCATCCGCTCACTCGCTCTCACTCACCCTCACGGTCACGGTCATTCCGTTGTACGGTTCAGTCGTTCCATTGTAAGGAGAAGTGCATGTTCATACACCCGTGGGACGCCGGTCTGGACGACGCCGAGTGGCGGAGCTGGCTCGCCGAGGGCCACGACTTCGGCCAGCTGAGCGTCAACGGCCTGCCCGGAGAACCGCCCTCCGTCGTCCCCACCCACTTCACGCACGAGGACACCCGGCCCCGGCTCCTGGTCCACCTCGCCCGCCCCAACCCCGTCTGGGCGGCGATCGAGCGCGACCCGCACGTCCTGTTCACCGTCATCGGGGACTACGCCTTCGTGCCGGGCCCCTGGCGCGCCAAGGACGGTGTCCCGCCCACCGACGGCGTCCCCACCAGCTATTACGCGGCCGTCCAGTTCACGTGCCGCGCCACGGTCGTCGACGACCCCGAGGCCAAGGCCGAGCTGCTGCGCCGCCAGCTCGCCCACTTCCAGCCCGAGGGCGACCACGCCCCCGTCGCCGTGGGGCAGCCGCCGTACGGCCGGATGCTCTCCGGCATCCGGGGGCTGCACCTGGACGTCACGGACGTACGGGCCAAGTTCAAGTACGACGACCACAAGCCCGAGGCGTACCGCGCGGGCGTCGCCGACCGGCTCACGGCGCGCGGCGAGGGCCTCGACGTCCCCACCGCGCGCCAGCAGCGCCGCCGCCTCGACCGCGTCGGCGACTGGCAGCCGCAGCCCTGAGACCCCGCCCCCCCCCGCCGTACGGACACCACCACCGGAAACGGAAACACCCCCATGACCACCTTCCGCCTCACCCCCGCCGTCGCCGACGGCTTCCCCGGCACGCTCATCGCCGTCGTCACCGCCACCGGGCTGCGCGGCCACGAGAGCTGGCCCGGGACCGTCGCGGCGCTGGAGGACCTGGAACGGCGGCTCGCCGACGGCAGCTGGCAGCCCGCCGACGAGACCGATCCGCGCATCGAGGCCTGGCACGCCGCCTACCGCTCCTTCGGCACCAACCCGCGCCGCGTCCGCCCCAGCGTCGACGCGCTCGGCCGCCGCCTCGCCAAGAAGGGGTCGCTGCCGCGCATCAACCCGGCCGTCGACTCGTACAACGCCGTCTCCGTCGGCCACGGCCTGCCCGCCGGGGCCTTCGACCTCGACCGGGTCGAGGGCGACGTGGAGATCCGGCCCGCTGACGGCACCGAGTCCTTCACGCCGCTCGGCGAGCCCGGGACCGTGGAACAGCCGAAGCCCGGCGAGATCATCTACGCGGACGCCACCGGCGTACTGACCCGGCACTGGAACCACCGCGACGCCCACCGCACCCGCGTCACCGAGGACTCGGCGCACGTCGCGTTCGTCCTCGAAACCCTCCGCGCCGCCGACGACGGGCACCTCCTCAAGACGGCGGCGGACGAGCTGTGCGAGCTGCTCGCCCCGCACTCCGAGGAGACCGCCGTGCACCACCTCAGCCCGGAACGTCCATCCGCTGCGTGCCGATGACGGAGAGCAGCCGCATGGCCTCCTCCGAGGGCGAGCCGGGGTCCGGGGTGTAGATCACGACGCGCTGATCGCGGTCGGCGATGTCCAGGACGTCGCAGCTGACGGCGACCCGGCCGACGAGCGGGTGGTGGAAGGTCTTGCAGAGGCTCGGCGCCACCGACACGTCGTGCGAGTCCCACAGCCGGGCGAACTCCTCGCTGCCGGAGCGGAGTTCGGCGACAAGCGCGGCCACCTCGGGGTCGTCGGGATAGCGGGCGGCCGTCGCGCGCAGCTCGCGGGCGGCGGAGGCGGCGAACTCGGCCACCTCGGAGACCCCGTACAGCCGCCGCCCCGCCAGGTTCGGGCCGAGGAACGCGCGCCGGGCGAGGTTGCGGTCGTGGCGCGGGAGCGCGGAGAAGTCCTCCATGAGCGCGGCGGCCAGCGCGTTCCAGGCGATCACCTCGTACGTCGCGGAGAGCACGATCGCGGCGGCCTGCGGCAGCCGGTGCAGCAGGTCGAGGATGCTGCGGCGCACCTCCCGCGAGGGCGCGGACGCGGGGGCCGGGGGCACGCCCGCGAGGTGGTGGAGATGGCCGCGCTCGGCGTCGGAGAGGCGCAGGGCCCGCGCGAGCCCGGAGAGCACCTCGCGGGAGGGCCTGGGCGCGCGCGCCTGCTCCAGCCGTGTGTAGTACTCGGCCGAGATGAAGGCGAGTTGGGCCACCTCCTCGCGGCGCAGCCCGGGGGTGCGGCGCCGGGGCCCGGCGGGCAGCCCGGCCTCCGCGGGGGCGATCCGCTCTCGCCTGCTGCGCAGGAAGGCGGCCAGTTCACGTCTGTCCACGCGCCCCAGTGTGCGGCTGCGTGCCGGACGGTATCCAGGTACCGCCGGTGCCTGGATGAGGCCTGGGGGCGGGCGGAGGCTCGCCCTCATGGACACCGCACAGGAGACACACGACGTACCCGCCCGGCCCCGGCCGGGCATGCTCGCGGGCAAGGTCGCCTTCCTCACCGGCGCGGGGCGCGGCATCGGCGCCGCCGCGGCCCGCCTGTTCGCCCGGGAGGGCGCGAAGGTGCTGCTCGCGGCCCGCTCGGAGGACCAGCTCAAGTCGGTCGCCGAGGAGATCAGGGCGGCGGGCGGCACCGCGGCGCACCTCGTCTGCGACCTCGCGGACACCGGCGCCGTACGGGCGGCGGTCGAGCGGACCGTGGAGCTGTACGGGCGGCTCGACGTCGCCTTCAACAACGGCGCGACGAACATCCCGCCCGGCCCGCTGGACGGCGTGCGCGAGGACGACCTCGACCACGTCTACGCCGTCAACCTCAGGGGCCCCTGGGCCGCGCTCGTCGCCGAGGTCGCCGCGATCCGGGCCACGGCGGGGCGCGGCGCGATCGTCAACAACACCAGCGTCGGCGCCCTCATGGCCAACCCCGAACTGCCCGCGTACGGCGCGATGAAGCGCGGCCTCAACAGCCTCACCGCGTCCGCCGCCGCCACGTACGGCCCCGAGGGCATCCGCGTGAACGCCCTCGCGCCCGGCCTCACGCTCACCGAGATGGTGCGCGACTGGGACGCCGCCGTCCCCGGCACCGTCGACCGGCACACCGCACGCGTCCCGCTCGGCCGCGCCGCGGCGCCCGAGGAGATCGCGGAGGCGGCGGCGTGGCTGCTGAGCGACCGGGCCTCGTACGTGACGGGGGTGGTGCTGCGGGCGGACGGCGGCATGCTCGCGTAGCTCCCTCGCTATATGCCTTGACGCGTATATACGCGCAGAGGCATATTGGAGGGGTGATCGACACGCTCCTGTCCGCCCTCGCGGACCGCCACCGCCGCGCACTGCTCGACGCGCTGCGGCGGCAGCCACGCGCGGTGGGCGAGCTGGCCGAGGAGCTGGGCGTCAGCCAGCCGACCGTCTCCAAGCACCTCCGGGTGCTGCGCGAGGCCGGGCTCGTCCGCGTCACCAAGCGGGCCCAGCACCGGATCTACGCGGTGGTGCCCGAGGCCCTCGCCGAGCTGGACGGCTGGCTCGCGCCGTACCGGGCGCTGTGGAACGACCGCCTGGACGCCCTGGGGGAACACCTCGACCGGACGGCACGGGAGCGTGCCCCCGATTCCGCCGAACCCCCCACCGAAAGGGAGCGAGACTGATGGACCTCGGTACCTTCATCGACTTCGACGGGCGCCCGGCCGTCCGTTTCACCCGTACCTACGACCACTCCGTCGAGCGCCTGTGGCAGGCGATCACGGAGCCCGGCGAGCTCGCGCACTGGTTCCCCTCCCCCGACGTGCGGATGGAGCCGCGCGTCGGCGGCAAGATCGAGTTCGCGGGGGACCCGAACATCAAGGACGACCTGTCCGTCGGCACGGTCCTCGCCTACGAACCACCGCACCGTCTCGCGTACGCGTGGGGCGACGACGAGCTCCACTTCTCGCTGCGCTCGGCGGGGGACCGTGGGTGCGAGCTCACCCTCGTCAATGTGCTGGAGCGGCGCGACGCCGCGGCGCGGAACGCGGCTGGCTGGGACGCGTGCCTGGCCGCGCTCGCCTCGCGGCTCCTGGGTACCGAAGATTCGGATTCCCTCGACTGGGAGCCGAGGTACAAGGCGTACCTGGCAGCGGGCCTCCCCTCCGGCGCACCCGTTCCGGGATCCGAGTAGGGGCTGCCCCTCTCCGCCTTCGCGGGCTGCGGGCACGCGGTGGCTGAGCGCGCAGTTCCCCGCGCCCCTTTGGCCAAAGGGGCGCGGGGAACTGCGCGACCGGCCACGAAGCACCCGCGGCCCGCGACGGCCGTAAGTGGCAGCCCCTACCCGGCCCTGACGGGGCTACCTTCCGCTCGGCACCAGATCCGCGAAGCGGCGGACAAGGGACGTCCAGAGGGGTGCCGCCTCGGCGTCGTCGGACTCTGCACGGGCGCAGAGGGCGGCGTGGTCGAGGCCCAGTCCCGACAGGCGGTCCAGGTCCCAGCCGCGCAGGCGGGACGGTGGGGCCTCGGGGTGGAACTGGACGCCCCAGGCCCGGTCGCCGACCCGGAACGCCTGGTGGGGGCAGTCGGCGCTCTCCATCAGCCAGACGGCGTCCGGCGGCAGCGCGGTGATCTGGTCCTCATGGTTCTCGATGGCCGTCACGCGAGGCGGCAGCGCCCCGAAGAGGGGATCGCGCGCGGCCTCCGGCCGTACGGTCAGCGGCGTGCTGCCGACCTCGGGGCGCCCGTGCCGGGCCGCGACCGAGCCGCCCGCCACATGGGCGAGGAGCTGGCCGCCCAGGCAGATCCCGAGCACGGGGGTGCCCGCCTGAAGCGCGTCGGTGGTCAGCGCCCGGAGGTCCGCGAGCCAGGGCGCCCGCGCGTCCTCGTCGGGCAGGTAGCCGCCGCCCAGCACGACCACCGCGCCGTGCTCCACCTTCCGGGGCACCGGCTGTCCCTCGTACGCGTGCGTGACCTCCACCGTGAGGCCGGTCTCCGCGAGGACCTCGCCGACCCTTCCGGGCCCGCCGGTCGGCGTGTTCTGCACCACGAGCACATCTGTCACGGCGACGAGCGTACGGGGGGCGGCGGGGGCCAGAATGGGCGGGCCAGGAAACACGAGAGGAAGGCGGGAAGCAGCGTGCGTGAACGGTCCGGAGGGCACAGGCGGGGCGGCGGACGCCCGTACGGCGGCCGGCCGAACGGCGAGCGCCGGGCCCGCACCTCGCACGACGAGCGCCCGCACGCGCCCCGTGGTCCCAGGAGCGGGCTCGCCGAGGAGCTGGGCGCGCTCGAAGGCGCCCAGTACGGGCGGTACAAGGGCCTCGTCGGCCGCTGGGAGCTGCCCGGCGGCCCCGGCGGTGTCTCGCTGGAGCTGGTGCGCGCGCAGTCCGACCCGTACGCGCCGCCCGCGCGCGTGGCCGTGCGCGTGCCCGGCGAACTCGCCGGGTTCCCCGAGGAGTTGTGGGCGACGGCCGTACGGCGCCGCGCTCTCGCCTCGTATCTGGCGCGGCGGGCGGCGGGCGCGCTGCGCGGCGAGAAGGCGCTGCGTGTGGACGCGGGCGGACAGGAGGTGCTGGACCGCAGTTCGTGCACCGTCGACGCGGAGGACGGCTCGGTCACGCTGCGGCTGGGCGCCGCGCTGCCGGGCCACGGGCGGCGGATCGACGGGCGCGAGGCCCAGCGGCTGCTGACCCGGGTGCTGCCGGAGGCGGCCGAACGGACGCTGCGCCACGCCCCGTCGGGCGCGGAGGGCACGGAGGGCACGAAGGACGCGGAGGCCGTGCGGCGCTTCGTCGAGACCGTCGAGGACTCGGTCGCGCTGCGCGACGCGCTGCCGGGGCTGGGCCTCGTCGGCTTCGTCGCGGACGGCGCCGTGCTGCCGCGCCGCAGCGGGGTGGACGACCGGCCCGCGACGGGCGGCGGCGTGATCCCGTTCGCCTCGCCGGACGCGCTGCGCGTCACCGTCGAACTGCCGCACGCGGGGCCGGTGTCGGGCATGGGGCTGCCGGAGGGCGTGAGCCTGGTCGTGGGCGGCGGCTTCCACGGGAAGTCGACGCTGCTGCGGGCGCTGGAGTCCGGCATCTGGGACCACGTTCCGGGGGACGGACGGGAGTTGGTCGTCGCCCGCCCGGAGACGGTGAAGCTGCGCGCGGAGGACGGGCGGCGCGTGGAGCGCGTGGACGTGCACGCGTTCGTCGACCACCTCCCCGACGGCTCCGACACCTCCGACTTCTCCACCGAGAACGCCTCCGGCTCGACCTCGCAGGCCGCGTCCCTGTGCGAGGCCGTCGAGGCGGGCGCCAGGGTGCTGCTCATCGACGAGGACACGGCCGCGACGAACCTGATGATCCGCGACGCGCGGATGCAGGCCCTCGTCGCCAAGGAGCGCGAGCCGCTGACCCCGCTCGTGGACTCCATCCGCTCCCTCCACCGCGACCACGGCGTCTCCACGGTCCTGGTGATGGGCGGCTCCGGGGACTATCTGGAGGTCGCCGACCGGGTGCTGATGATGGACGCCTACCGGCCGTCGGACGTGACGGAGCGGGCCCGGGAGATCGCGTCCGTACCGACGGGGCGGCGGGCCGAGGCCGAGTCGTTCCCCGGCGTCGTCCCGCGCGTCCCCGTGCCGTCCTCGCTCGACGCGGAGGTGCGCGGACGCCCCCGCATCCGGGCGCGCGGCGAGGACGTCCTCTCCTTCGGCGACCACGAGGTGGACCTGCGCGCGGTCGAGCAGATCGCCGACCCCCGGCAGGTCACGGGGATCGGCCTCGCCCTCGAACTCGCGGTGCGCCGGGGCCACGTGGACGGCGAACGCACCCTCGCCGCCGGACTCGACCTGCTCGGCGAGGAGCTGACGACGGCCGCGCTCCTCGCCGTGCGCGACGAGGACTTCGCGGTCCCCCGGCGCTACGAGATCGCCGCGGCCCTCAACCGCGTACGCGGCCTGCGCATGCGAAGGGCTTGACGCGGGCCCCCGCGACTGACGCGAGCCCCGCCCCTGACGCGAGCCCCGCGCCTGTCGCGGGCCCCGCGCCCGACTCAGGCGGATTCGAGGACCGGGCGGACCTCGATCGTCTCCGGTGTCGGCAGGCTCCTGGCCAGCTCGACGGCCTCCGCGCGGTCGGCGACCTCGACCAGGAACCAGCCGCCGAGCGTCTCCTTACCGCCGTACGCGGGCCCCTCGGTCACCTCCGACGCGCCGTCGAGTCCCGTACGGACGGTCACGGGGCCCTGCCTCTCGGTCTCCAGCGCCTCGCCGCCGACCAGCTTGCCGTCCGCGGCGAGGGTGCCGATCCAGGTCTCGTACTCCTTGCGGTAGGCCTCTCGGTCGTCCTGGATGCGGCGGCGGGAGGCGTCGGTCTCGAAGATCACGAGCGCGAATTTCATGAGGGTCCTCTCAAGACATGACAAGGTGCCGAAAAGGGCGGAAAAGGTACTGACTGAGTGAGGGCGGGCTTCAAGCGGGGGCGACGCGGACGAGGTCGCCGGTCTCCAGCGCCGCCCACAGCGCGCCGTCGGGACCGACGGCGATGCCGTGCGGCTCGGAGCGGGGCACGGGCAGGTCGTAGGTGGCGACGGCACCGTTCGGGGTGACCGAGCCGACGCGGTTGCCGCCCCACTCGGTGAACCACGCGGTGCCGTCGTCCGCGACGGTCACGGCGTGCGGGCGCGCGGCGCGGTCGGGCAGCGGGAACTCGGTGATCTTCCCGTCGGGCGTGCGCCGCCCGACCTGGCCCGCGGCGATCTCCACGAACCAGACGGCCCCGTCGGGGCCCGCCGCGACGCCCACAGGAGCCGCGTCCGGGGTCGGCAGCGGGTGGAGCTCGACGGCGCCGTCCATGCCGATCCGCCCGAGCGCGTTCGCCTGGTTGAGCGCGAACCACATGCCGCCGTCGCCGCCCGCGGCGATCGCGGAGGGGAAGGCGCCCGCGACCGGGAGCGGGAACTCGGTGACGTCCCCGTCGACCGTGATCCGCCCGATCCTGTCCGCCGCGGTCTCGGTGAACCACAGCGCGCCGTCCGGACCCGCCGCGATCCCGAAGGGACCGCACTCGGGGGTCGGCAGCGCGAAGCCGCTGACCGCGCCGTCCGTGGTGATCCGCCCGATCCGGTGCGCCCGGTACTCGGTGAACCACAGCGCGCCGTCCGGGCCCGGCGTGATGACGGTCGGCCCGCTCGCGGGGTCGAGCCGGTGGCTCGTGACCTCGCCGCCCGGGACCAGCCTGCCGATCCGCCCCGCGTGGACCAGCGTGAACCACAGGGCGCCGTCGGGCCCGGTGGTCAGGGCGTACGGCCCGGCCTCACCGTCGGACACGGTGCGCACGTCGAGCGTGAACTGGGGCTTGGACTGGGACTGGGACTGGAACTGGGGCCCGCTCATCGGCCGTCCTCCTCGCGGGACGCGGCGGCGACCCGGGCGATCTCCTCGGGGCCGCCGCCCATGAGGGTGCGGGCGTGCTCGGTGACGCGCTCGGCGGGCCAGTCCCACCACGCGATCTCCAGGAGCCGTGCGACATCGGCGTCGGAGAAGCGCTGCCGGATCGCCCGCGCGGGGTTGCCGCCGACGATCGTGTACGGGGGCACGTCCGCGGTCACCACGGTCCCGGCCGCGACGATCGCGCCGTCGCCGATCCGCACGCCGGGCATGACGGTCACCCGGTGCCCGAGCCAGACGTCGTTGCCGACGACCGTGTCCCCGCGGCTGGGCATGGACGTGACGAGGTCGAGCGTCTCCTCCGCCCACCGGCCGCCGAACATCGTGAACGGGTATGTGGACACACCCATCGTCGGGTGCTCGGCACCCGCCATCAGGAAGCGGACGCCCGCGGCGAGCGCGCAGTACCGGCCGATGACCAGGCGCTCGGGCCCGTACGCGTAGAGCACGTTGCGGTGCTCGAACTCCGTGGCGCCCTCGGGGTCGTCGTAGTACGTGTACTCGCCGACGGAGATGTTCGGCGAGGAGACAAGGGGCTTGAGGAACACCACGCGCTCGTGCGCGGGCAGCGGGTGGACGGTGTTCGGATCAGGTGCCAAGGCCGGGCTCTTCTCAGGCGATCATGGGATGTCGGTTGTCGCTCGGGAACGAGCCTCGTGCAGCCCTGAGGGCCGATCAACGACGGATTCCGCATGGCTGCCATTAGCAGGAGTGATCGACGGGACGATCGCCGGGACGATCGCCGGGACCCGGCCGTGGTGCGCCGTGATGAACTGGACGTATGAACGACACCGTGCCCGTGACGACCTGGTACCTGGAGCAGACGTCCCCCGACGATCTGACCCCCGCCCACATCCCGGACGAGACGTCCGGAATCCGGATCGAACGGGCCGGAACACCCAGCCCCGAGTTCAGCCGCTTCCTCTACGCCTCCGTCGGCACCGACGTGACCTGGACGGACCGGCTCCCCTGGACGTACGCGCGCTGGCGGGAGTTCCTGGAACGGCCCGGCGTCGAGACCTGGGTCGCCTACGAGGACGGGACCCCCGCCGGGTTCATCGAGCTCGACGGCGCGACCGAGGGCGTCAGCGAGATCAGCTACTTCGGCCTGCTCCCCGCCTTCCGCGGCCGGGGCATAGGCGGCCACCTCCTCTCCCACGGCACGGCCCGCGCCTGGGACCTGGCGACGCGCTGGGACGGATTCCCCGAGGTCAAGCGCGTATGGGTGCACACGTGCAGCAAGGACGGGCCGTACGCGCGGGCCAACTACGAGCGGCGCGGCTTCCGCGTCCACCGCGTCGAGGAGGGCCACGAGCCCGACATCACCCACCCCGGCCCCTGGCCCGGCGCGGGCCCCCTCGGATGAGGAGGAGGGGCTGATGGACGCCCTGCTCCCCCGCCCCCGTACGGTCGTCGCCCCCGGCGCCGTCCATGTGCCGGGCTGGCTCGGCCCCGACGCGCAGCGACAGCTCGTCGAGGCGTGCCGCGCGTGGGCGACGGGCCCGGTCCCGATGCGCCACACCCGGCTGCCGCGCGGCGGAGTCATGTCGGTCCGCACGGTCTGCCTGGGCTGGCACTGGAAGCCGTACGCCTACACCCGTACCGCCGACGACGTGAACGGGGCGCACGTCGCCCCCTTCCCCGCGTGGCTCGCGGAGTGGGGGCGGCGGGCGGTCGCCGACGCGTACGAGGACCCGGCGGCGGGCGCGGCGTACGCGCCGGACACCGCGCTGATCAACTTCTATGACGCGGCCGCGAGGATGGGCATGCACCAGGACAAGGACGAGCGCTCCCCCGCGCCCGTGGTCTCCTTGACGGTCGGCGACTCCTGCGTCTTCCGCTTCGGCAACCCTGAAACGCGGACGCGGCCCTGGACCGACGTCGAGCTGCTCTCCGGCGACCTCTTCGTCTTCGGCGGTGAGTCCCGCTTCGCGTACCACGGTGTCCCGAAGGTCCACCCCCACACGGCCCCGCCCGCCCTAGCCCTCTCCGGCCGCCTCAACCTCACCCTCCGCACAACAGGCCTCACAGACTGACAGACCCCCCTTCCAGGGACACGGCCCTGCGCGGTTCAAGACTTCGGGGCTTGCCCCTTTGCCCTAAGGGGCGCGGGGAACTGCGCGACAAGCCACGACGCGGCGGCAGCCCGCGAACCACAGCCCGGGGCACCCCGAACCCGGCCCCGTTACGCGGGACACCCGGCGCAGGGGGCTGCGCTTGCCAACCCTGCGCCTTGCGCAGACTTCCCAAGCGCTGTGGGGCGGAGGGAGCAGACTTCCCAAGCTCAGTGGGGGGGTGGGAAGGGCAGCTGAGACCTGCGTGGTCTCAGTCTTTAAGACGTTGACGTCCAGAGTGTGGAAGACGGTGGACCAGGCACGGCAGCACATGCCACGCTTCCCGCATGTCTCGCGCCGGAATCGCCTTGGTGAGTCGACGTCACGTCGACCTCGTTCGCGTGTCCAGCGCCATCTGTCCGGCGGGCTGACAGTCACAGCACCGCCGTTTCCCTGAGTCGTTCGTCAACGGCTCCTCTCCGCTGAGCCACGGCCGCCCCCATCGTCGCGGGCGGATCCCGCTCACGCGCGTCAACTCCGCCTGCGTACAGGCCCGTTCGCCCTGCCCGAAGGATCTCCCGTCATGGCCGACACCTCCGAGCGCCCCGCACCTCCCGCCCGCCGCAAGGCAAAGGCAGGCCGCCACCGCGGCGAAGGGCAGTGGGCCGCTGGTCACTTCACCCCGCTCAACGCCAACGAGCAGAACAAGAAGGACGACGACGGTCTCAACGTGCGGACACGCATTGAGACGATCTACGCGCACCGCGGCTTCGACTCGATCGACGGCTCGGACCTGCGCGGCCGTATGCGCTGGTGGGGCCTCTACACCCAGCGGAAGCCCGGGATCAGCGGCGGCAAGACGGCCGTGCTCGCGCCCGAGGAGCTGGACGACGAGTACTTCATGATGCGCGTCCGTATCGACGGCGGGGCGCTGACGACCCGGCAGTTGCGGACGGTCGGCGACATCTCGCAGGAGTTCGCGCGCGGCACCGCCGACATCACCGACCGGCAGAACGTCCAGTACCACTGGATCCGTATCGAGGACGTGCCGGAGATCTGGCGGCGGCTGGAGGGCGTGGGGCTCTCGACGACCGAGGCGTGCGGCGACGTGCCGCGCGTCATTCTCGGCTCGCCCGTCGCGGGGATCGCCCAGGACGAGATCATCGACGGGACGCCGGCGATCGAGGAGATCCACCGCCGCGTCATCGGCAATCCGGCCTATTCGAACCTGCCCCGCAAGTTCAAGACGGCCGTGTCCGGGTCCCCGCACATGGATGTCACGCATGAGATCAACGACGTGGCGTTCGTCGGCGTCGACCACCCGGAGTACGGGCCCGGCTTCGACGTCTGGGTCGGCGGCGGGCTCTCCACGAACCCCAAGATCGGCGTACGGCTGGGCGCCTGGGTGCCGATCGAGGACGTGCCGGACGTGCACGAGGGCGTCGTCGCGATCTTCCGGGACTACGGCTACCGCCGCCTGCGCAACCGCGCCCGGCTGAAGTACCTGGTCGCCGACTGGGGCCCCGAGAAGTTCCGGCAGGTGCTGGAGGACGAGTACCTGCTGCGGAAGATGGCCGACGGGCCGGCGCCCGAGAAGCCGGTGCACGAGTGGCGCGACCACATCGGCGTGCACCAGCAGAAGGACGGCAACTACTACGTCGGCTTCGCCCCCCGCGTGGGCCGGGTCGACGGCGCGACCCTCAGCAAGATCGCCGACCTCGCGGAGGCGCACGGATCGGGCCGCGTCCGTACGACGGCCGAGCAGAAGATGCTCGTCCTGGACGTGGCAGAGGACCAGGTCGATCCGCTGATCGAGGGCCTGGAGTCGCTGGATCTCAGCGCGCGGCCCTCCCCCTTCCGGCGCGGCACGATGGCCTGCACCGGCATCGAGTTCTGCAAGCTGGCGATCGTGGAGACCAAGGGCCGCGGCTCCTGGCTGATCGACGAGATGGAGCGCAGGCTCCCGGACTTCGACCAGCCCGTCACCATCAACCTGAACGGCTGCCCGAACTCCTGCGCCCGTATCCAGACCGCGGACATCGGCCTCAAGGGCCAGCTCGTGACGAACGCCGAGGGCGAGCAGGTCGAGGGCTACCAGGTGCACCTGGGCGGCTCCCTCGGCCTGGAGCCCGGCTTCGGCCGCAAGGTGCGCGGCCTGAAGGTCACCGCCGACGAACTGCCCGACTACGTCGAGCGCGTGCTGCGCCGCTTCGAGGAGCAGCGCGAGGACGGCGAGCGCTTCGCGCAGTGGGCCGCGCGGGCCGATGAGGGGGAGCTGAAATGAGCGAGCGCGCCGCGCCGTTCTACTGCCCCTACTGCGGCGACGAGGATCTGCGGCCCTCGGAGGAGGGCCATGGCGCGTGGGAGTGCGCCGCCTGCAACCGGGCGTTCCGGCTGAAGTTCCTCGGCCTGCTCGCCGCCGGTCTGCGCCCGGCGGCCATCGACGGAGAGGACCCCACCACCTCATGAGCACCGCACACATACAAGAGCAGCGCTCTCCCGCCGAGCTCAAGGAGCTCGCCGAGGCGGCGGGCCGGGAGCTGGAGGACGCGGACGCGGTGGACGTGCTGCGCTGGGCCGCCGACACCTTCGGGCACCGGTTCTGCGTCACCTCCTCCATGGAGGACGCCGTCGTCGCCCATCTGGCGTCCCGCGCCTTCCCGGGCGTCCATGTCGTCTTCCTCGACACCGGGTATCACTTCCCCGAGACGATCGGTACGCGCGACGCGGTGGAGGCCGTCATGGACGTGGAGGTGATCACGCTGACGCCCCGTCAGTCGGTGGCGCAGCAGGACGCGCAGTACGGCCCCAAGCTGCACGACCGCGACCCCGACCTGTGCTGCGCGCTGCGCAAGGTGCAGCCGCTGGAGGAGGGGCTGCGGGAGTACGACGCGTGGGCGACGGGCCTGCGCCGCGACGAGTCGCCGACCCGCGCGGGCACCCCGGTCGTCGGCTGGGACGAGAAGCGCAAGAAGGTCAAGGTCTCGCCCATCGCGCGCTGGACGCAGGAGGACGTCGAGTCCTACGTCGCGGAGAACGGCGTACTGACCAATCCGCTGCTGACCGACGGCTACGCCTCCATCGGCTGCGCCCCCTGCACGCGCCGCGTACTCGCGGGCGAGGACGCGCGCGCGGGACGCTGGGCGGGTCGGAACAAGACGGAATGCGGGCTGCACGGCTGATGGCAGGCCGGGAAGGAAGAGAGATGACCGGCGCCACCGTGTGGCTCACGGGCCTGCCGAGCGCGGGCAAGACGACGATCGCGACCGCGCTCGCGGAGCGGCTGCGCGGCGAGGGGCGCGCGGTGGAGGTGCTGGACGGGGACGAGATCCGTACGTTCCTCTCCGCCGGGCTCGGCTTCTCCCGCGCGGACCGGGACGCCAACGTCCAGCGCATCGGCTTCGTCGCCGAGCTGCTCGCCTCGCACGGGGTGACGGTGCTGGTCCCGGTCATCGCGCCGTACGCGGACAGCCGCGAGGCCGTACGCAAGCGGCACGACGCGGAGGGCACCCCCTATCTGGAGGTGCACGTCACGACGCCCGTCGAGGTCTGCTCGGAGCGCGACGTGAAGGGGCTGTACGCCAAGCAGGCGGCGGGCGAGCTGTCGGGGCTGACCGGGGTGGACGACCCGTACGAGGCCCCGGAGGACCCGGACCTGCGGATCGAGGCGCACGAGCAGAGCGTCGAGGAGTCGGCCACGGCACTCCACCGGTTGCTCATCGAGAGGGGACGCGCGTGAGTACGGCGACCACGGCACTGGAGGACACCGACAATCCCTATGCGCTGTCCCATCTGGACGCGTTGGAGTCGGAGGCGGTGCACATCTTCCGGGAGGTGGCCGGGGAGTTCGAACGCCCCGTGATCCTCTTCTCGGGCGGCAAGGACTCGATCCTCATGCTGCATCTGGCGCTGAAGGCGTTCGCGCCCGCGCCGCTGCCGTTCGGGCTGCTGCACGTGGACACCGGGCACAACTTCCCCGAGGTGCTGGAGTACCGGGACCGCACCGTCGCCGAGCACGGACTGCGGCTGTACGTCGCCTCCGTACAGGAGTTCATCGACAGCGGGCAGCTGCGCGAGCGCCCCGACGGCACCCGCAACCCGCTGCAGACCGTGCCGCTGCTGGACGCGATCACCGGCAACCGCTTCGACGCCGTCTTCGGCGGCGGACGCCGCGACGAGGAGAAGGCACGCGCCAAGGAGCGGATCTTCTCGCTGCGCGACGAGTTCGGCGGCTGGGACCCGCGCCGCCAGCGCCCCGAGCTGTGGCAGCTCTACAACGGCCGCCACGCGCCCGGCGAGCACGTGCGCGTCTTCCCGCTCTCCAACTGGACCGAGCTGGACGTGTGGCAGTACATCGCCCGCGAGAAGATCGCGCTGCCCGCCATCTACTACGCCCACCGGCGCGAGGTCTTCGCCCGCTCCGGGATGTGGCTGGCGCCCGGCGAGTGGGGCGGGCCCAAGGACGGCGAACGCGTCGAGCGCCGCCAGGTGCGCTACCGCACCGTCGGGGACATGTCCTGCACCGGCGCGGTGGACTCCGACGCCGACACGATCGAGAAGGTCATCGCCGAGATCGCCGCCTCGCGCCTCACCGAGCGCGGCGCGACCCGGGCCGACGACAAGCTCTCCGAGGCCGCCATGGAAGACCGCAAGCGCGAGGGGTATTTCTGATGACGAGCACCACCACGGACATCGAAAGCCTCCAGGCGGCCACCTCCCTGCTGCGCTTCGCGACCGCCGGGAGCGTGGACGACGGCAAGTCGACGCTGGTCGGCAGGCTGCTGCACGACTCCAAGTCGGTGCTGGCCGACCAGCTCGAAGCCGTCGAGCACGCCTCCCGCAACCGGGGCCAGGAGGCCCCCGACCTCGCTTTGCTGACCGACGGGCTGCGCGCCGAGCGCGAGCAGGGCATCACCATCGACGTCGCCTACCGCTACTTCGCCACCCCCCGCCGCCGGTTCATCCTCGCCGACACCCCGGGCCATGTGCAGTACACCCGCAACATGGTCACCGGCGCCTCCACCTCCGAGCTGGCCGTCGTCCTCGTCGACGCGCGCAACGGCGTGGTCGAACAGACCCGCCGCCACGCCGCCGTCGCCGCCCTGCTGCGCGTCCCGCACGTGGTCCTGGCCGTCAACAAGATGGACCTGGTCGGCTACCAGGAGTCCGTCTTCGCCGCGATCGCCGACGAGTTCACGGCGTACGCGACCTCGCTGGGCGTGGAGGAGGTCACCACGATCCCGATCTCCGCGCTGGAGGGCGACAACGTGGTGACCGCCTCCGCGCACATGTCCTGGTATTCCGGCCCGACCGTCCTGGAACACCTGGAGACGGTGCCGGTCACGCACGACCCCACCGGCGAGGTCGCCCGCTTCCCCGTGCAGTACGTGATCCGCCCGCAGACCCCCGAACTGCCCGACTACCGCGGCTACGCTGGCCAGTTGGCGTCCGGCGTGCTGCGGGTCGGCGACCGGGTGACCGTCCTGCCCTCCGGGCGTACGAGCACGATCACCGCACTCGACGTGCTGGGCCAGTCCGTGGACCTGGCCTGGGCCCCGCAGTCGCTCACCGTCCGCCTCGCCGACGACCTCGACATCTCACGCGGCGACCTCATCGCCCCCGCCGACGCCTCCGTGACCCCCAGCCAGGACCTGACCGCGACGGTCTGCCACCTGCACGACCGGCCCCTCAAGCCCGGCGACCGGGTACTGCTCAAGCACGCCACCCGCACCGTGAAGGCCATCGTCAAGGAGATCCCCTCCCGGCTGACCCTGGACGACCTCTCCCAGCACCCGGCGCCCGGCGCGCTGGAGGCCAACGACATCGGCCGCGTCGTGATCCGTACCGCCGAGGCGCTGCCCGTCGACCCGTACGCGGCCTCCCGCCGCACCGGCTCCTTCCTCCTCATCGACCCGGCGGACGGATCGACGCTGACGGCGGGGATGGCGGGCGAAGCGTTCACGGACGGCGACCAGGTGCCGCCCTCGGACGAGGGCTGGGACTTCTGAGCCATGGGGATCCCCGGAGAGGTCTTCTCGACCTTCGACCAGACAGGCGGCCGGATCGGCAGCGGTGTGCGCGGCAGCGGCCAGGGCGGAGTGGGGCGATGCGCGCCGTGACCCGCGCCCTCGCCCTGACCGCCCCTGCCCACCGACCCTGTCCATCCGAGAGGACCCTTCCGTGCCCCGCACCCGTACCGTTACCGCCCTGACCTCGCTCACCGTTCTCCCGCTGCTGCTCCTGACGGGCTGCGGCTACGGCTCGAAGGCCGTCGAGGACAACGAGCCCAAGGCCGCGGGCGGGAAGAAGGTCGACGGCCTCGACGAGGTGAAGGTCGGCTACTTCCCGAACGTCACCCACGCCACGCCCCTGGTCGGCCTCCGGAACGGCGGCCCCATCGCCAAGGAGCTGGGCGGCACGAAGGTCGCCACGCAGGTCTTCAACGCGGGCCCCTCCGCGATCGAGGCACTCAACGCCAAGGCCGTCGACCTCACCTGGGTCGGCCCCTCCCCCGCCATCAACGGCTATGTGAAGTCGGGCGGCAAGAACCTGCGCATCGTCTCCGGGGCCACCTCGGGCGGCGCCTCGCTCGTCGTCAACCCCGACAAGGTGAAGTCGGTGGACGACCTCAAGGGCAAGAAGATCGCCACCCCGCAGCTCGGCAACACCCAGGACGTCGCCCTCCTCAACTACCTCAAGGGCAAGGGCCTCAAGGTGAACGCGGAGACCGGCAAGGGCGACACCTCGGTGCTGCGGCAGGACAACAAGGAGATCCCGACCACCTTCCAGCAGGGCGGCATCGACGGCGCGTGGGTGCCGGAGCCGACCGCCTCCAACCTCGTCGGCAAGGGCGGCAAGCGGCTGCTGAACGAGAAGAAGCTGTGGAAGGACGGCAAGTTCGTCACCACGAACCTCGTGGTCAGGCAGGACTTCCTGAAGAAGCACCCGGACGTGGTCGAGGCGGTCCTGCGCGGCTCGGTGAAGACCAACGCCTGGATCGCCGGGCACAAGGACGAGGCCAAGAAGCACATCAACACCGCGCTGCAGCGGGACGCGGGCAAGCCGCTGCCCGGCAAGGTCCTCGACGCGGCGTTCTCCGAGATCGACGTCACCGACGACCCGCTGGCCGCGACCCTCAAGTCCCAGGCCGACCACGCCCGCGAGGCAGGGCTGCTGAAGAAGGCGGACCTGACCGGGATCTACGACCTGACCCCGCTGAACAAGGTCCTCAAGTCCGAGGGCCGCTCCCCGCTCCGCGACGCGGGGCTCGGACAGTGAGCACAGGCCACCTGGAGGTGAACCGATGAGCGCCACGATCGCTGAGAAGACGAAGACGGCACCCGCCGACAGCAGCACGCGCACGTCCGCCCGCTACTCGGCCCGTATCGCCCATGTGTCGAAGAGCTTCGGCACGCAGCAGGTCCTCGACGACATCAGCGTCGATGTCGCGCCCGGCGAGTTCGTCACGCTGCTCGGCGCTTCCGGCTGCGGCAAGAGCACGCTGCTCAACCTCGTCGCGGGCCTGGAGGCGCCGACGGCGGGCGAGATCGACGTGCCGGGCGGGCGGCCCGCGCTGATGTTCCAGGAGCACGCGCTCTTCCCGTGGCTGACCGCGGGCAAGAACATCGAGCTGGCCCTGAAGATGCGCGGACTGCCCAAGGCCGAACGGCCCGCCGAGGCCGAACGGCTGCTGGAGCTGGTCCGGCTGAGCGGCGCCCATCGCAAGCGGGTGCACGAACTGTCCGGCGGCATGCGCCAGCGCGTGGCCCTCGCGCGGGCGCTCGCGCAGGACAGCCAACTGCTGCTGATGGACGAGCCGTTCGCGGCGCTCGACGCCATCACCCGCGACGTGCTGCACGAGGAACTGACCCGCATCTGGGCCGAGACGGAGGTCTCGGTCCTCTTCGTCACGCACAACGTGCGCGAGGCCGTACGGCTCGCGCAGCGCGTCGTGCTGCTCTCCTCCCGCCCCGGGCGCATCGCGCGCGAGTGGGACGTGGACATCCCGCAGCCGCGCCGTATCGAGGACGCCGACGTGGCGCGCCTCTCGGTGGAGATCACGGAACAGCTCAGGGGGGAGATCCGCCGACATGGCCAGCACTAGTACGGAGACCGCCGCCGAGGAACCGCTCAAGGCCCCGGCGGGTGGCGACCTCGCGGGCCTGGAGGCCGGGCTCGACGCCCTCGACACCCGCGCCTCCGCCCGCCCGCCCCTCGCCCAGGTGCTCCGCAAGAAGGCGCTGCCGCCCCTCGTCGCGGTCGTCCTCGTGCTGGGCCTGTGGCAGCTCGCGTTCGCGCTGGACCTGAAGCCGGACTACCAGCTGCCGGGCCCGCTGATGGTGTGGGACGCGCTGGCCGAGGAGTGGTACAAGGGCACGATCCTCGACATCATCTGGCAGAGCGTCTCGCGCGGCGCGCTCGGCTTCCTCGTCGCGCTCGCCATCGGCACCCCGCTCGGCCTGCTGGTGGCCCGCGTCGCCCCCGTACGGGCCGCGATCGGGCCGATCCTCTCCGGGCTCCAGTCGCTGCCCTCGGTGGCCTGGGTCCCGGCGGCGATCATCTGGTTCGGGCTGACGGACGCCACGATCTACGCGGTGGTGCTGCTCGGCGCCGTCCCCTCGATCGCGAACGGGCTGGTGGCCGGGGTCGACCGCATCGACCCGCTGCATCTGCGCGCCGGGAAGGTCATCGGCGCCACGGGCCTGCGCGGAATCTGGCACGTGCTGCTCCCCGCCGCCCTGCCGGGCTACATCGCGGGCCTCAAGCAGGGCTGGGCGTTCTCCTGGCGCTCGCTGATGGCAGCCGAACTCATCGCGACCTCGCCCGAACTGGGCGCGGGTCTCGGCCAGTTGCTGGAGACCGGGCGCTCGTACCAGGACATGCCGCTGGTACTCGGCGCGATCCTGCTGATCCTGCTCGTCGGCATCGGCATCGAGCTGCTCATCTTCGCGCCGGTAGAGCGCCGCGTGCTGCGCGCCCGGGGACTGCTGCGCTGATGTCCGCCCCGCCTCCCGCCCTCCTCCTCGTCGCGCACGGCAGCCGCGACCCGCGGCACGCCGCGACCGTCGGGGCGCTGTGCGCCCGCGTGCGTGTGCTGCTGCCGGGTGTCCGGGTGGAGGCGGGCTTCCTCGACTTCGACGCGCCGACGGTCCCCACCGCGCTGGAACGGCTGTACGAGGAGGGCGCGCGGGAGATCGTCGCCCTCCCTCTCCTCCTCACCCGGGCCTTCCACGCCAAGACGGACATCCCCGCGGTGCTCGCCGACGCCGCCGCGCGGCTGCCCGGCGCCACCGTGCGCCAGGCCGACGTCCTCGGCCCCCACCCGCTGCTCACCGCCGCGCTGGAACGGCGGCTGCGGCAGACGGGCCTCGACCCGCGCCAGGCCCCCTCCACGGGGATCGTCCTGGCCTCGGCGGGTTCCTCAGACCCGGAGGCGATCGCGGTGATCGCTGAAGTCGCGCGGGAGTGGCGGCGCACCACCGGTTGGTGCGCCGTGCGGCCCGCGTTCGCCTCCGCGGCACTTCCCCGCACGGCGGACGCCGTCCGCGCGCTGCGCGCGGACGGCGTCCGCCGGGTCGCCGTCGCGCCGTACGTGCTGGCCCCGGGCCTGCTGCCGGACCGCATCGCGGCGGGCGCGCGGGAGGCGGGCGCCGACGTCCTGGCGCCCGTGCTGGGCGCGGCGCCGGAGCTGGCCCGCCTGGCCGCGCTCCGCTACGCGGCGTTGTCAGTGGGCCGTGGAACGCTGGGCCCATGCTTGACCACATCGGAATCCAGGCCGAAGACGTCACCGCCAGCGCTCGTTTCTACGACGCGGTCCTAGCTCCGCTCGGGGCCCGCCGCTGGCTGGAGTTCGAAGGAGGCCAGGTCATCTCCTTCGGCACCGAAGCGCCGGGCAACTTCTGGGTGAGCCCCGTCCCCGAAGAGCTTCGCGGCACTTCGGGGCGGGAGAACCATCTGGCGTTCACGGCGCCCGATCGGGCGGCGGTCGACGCGTTCCACGCGGCGGCGCTTGCTGTCGGGGCCGAGTCCCTTCACGCGCCCCGCCTCTGGCCCGAGTACCACGCCTCGTACTACGGCGCCTTCGTCCGCGACCCCGACGGCAACAACGTCGAAGCGGTCTGCCACCTCCCCTCCCCCTCCTAGCAGGGGGCACCCCCTCCGCGGCCACGGGCCCGTGCAGTTCAAGACTTCGGGGCTTGCCCCTTCTCCCTAGGGGCGCGGGGAACTGCGCGACAAGCCACGACGCGGCGGCAGTCCGCGAAGCACAGCCCGGGGCTCCCCGGGCGCGGCTCTTGTACGCGGGGCACCCGGCGTGGGGGGCTGCGCTTGCCAACCCTGCGCCTTGCGCAGACTTCCCAAGCTTCGCAGGGGCGGAGGGAGAAGCGCAGAACTCCCAAGCTTCGCAGGGCGGAGGGAGGAGCAGGGGTGCCCCTCGTCTGGGGTGGGGGGCGTGGGGGCCGGGCCCAGACGAGGGGCTGGGGCTTAGGGGGTGAACTTGTAGCCGACTCGGCGGACCGTCACGATGCGGGCCCGGTGCGCCGGCCCCAGCTTGCGACGGAGCCGCGCCACGTGCACGTCGACCGTACGCCCGTCGCCGACATGGTCCCCGTACCCCCACACCGTACTCACGAGCTGCTCCCGCGAGTGGACCTGCCGCGGATACGCCACGAGGTGCGAGAGGAGCTCGAACTCCAGGTATGTGAGGTCGAGTTCGTGCCCGTCCACGTGCACCGTGCGGCACGTGCGGTCGATCTCCAGGCCGCCGCCGGACTCGGAGGACGCGGCCCGGACCACCCTCAGCACCGTACGCGGCGGCTGAGCCCGCTCGTACGGCCTCGCGTTGCTCACCAGACTCATCGCGCACCCGCCAGCGGCGTGTAGTGCGCGGCCTCGTCGCCCGCGACGACGCGGCTGAGGCGCCCGTCCACGCCCACCGGCACGTCACCGGCGACGGTGACCCGGTGCAGCTTGCGCGGCAGGTCGTCGTAGTCGTCGGGCGCGTAGTGCTGGGTGATGCGGTTGTCGAAGAGGATCAGGTCACCCGGCGCCCACGTCCAGCGGACCGTGTTCTCGGGGCGGGTGACGTACGACTGGAAGATCCGCAGCAGGTCGCGGGACTCGGAGGCGCTGAGCCCCTCGATGCGCTGTGCGAAGCCGCCGATGAACAGGCCGCGTTCGCCGCTCTCCGGGTGGACGCGGACGACGGGGTGCGCGGTCTCCCAGGTGGTGGAGACGAAGACCCGCCGGTGCTCGGCCGCGGCCTCCGACTTCGGGGGCTCGGCGTAGTCGTGCGCGTTGGAGTGCACGGCCCACAGGCTGTCGGCCAGTTCCCGCAACGGCCCGGGCAGATCCCGGTACGCCGCGGCCGAGTTGGCGATGAGCGTGTTGCCGCCGTAGGGAGGGACGACGAGGCTGCGCAGGGTGCTCGCCTTGGGCGGCGTCCGTACGAACGTCACGTCGGTGTGCCAGCGGTTGGCCCGTACGCCGCTCTCGCTGTCGACGGGCAGGATGTTCGGCTGGTCCTCGACCGAGGGCACGGTGGGATGCGCCGTGGTCAGCTCCCCGAAGAGGCGTGCGAAGCGGATCTGGTCCGCGTCGTCGAGCTGCTGGTCCCGGAAGAAGAGGGCCTTGTGTGCGAGGAGGGCCGCGTTGATCTCCGTGACGAGCGCGCCGTCGAGCGGCGCGGAGAGGTCGACGCCGAGGATCTCGGCGCCGATACGGCCGCCGACCCGGCGGATGTCGAAGTGGCTGCTGCTCATGAGGGGTCTCCTTTGCTGCGGGGATCGGGGGAGGTCAGGCGGAGGTGGTCCGCCAGGACGTGAAGCGGCGTTCGAGGGCGACGAGCGCCTGGTTGAAGGCCACGCCGAGCGCGGAGACCGTGAGGATCCCCGCGTACATCTGCGGAATGGCGAAGTTGAACTGGGAGTTGTTGATGAGGAAGCCGAGCCCGGCCTTGGCGCCGACCATCTCGGCGGCGACGAGCACGAGGATCGCCACGGCCCCGGCGAGCCGGATGCCGGTGAACACGGCGGGCACGGAGGCCGGGAGGATCACCTTCTGGAAGAGCCGCCAGGGCGGCAGGTTCACGCTCCGCGCCAGCTTGAGCAGCGTGGGGTCCACGGTGCGCACGGCACTGACGGTGTTGAGCAGCACCGGCCAGGTGCAGGCGTAGAGCACGATGGAGATCTTCGAGGTCTCGCCGATGCCGAGGAGCAGCACGAAGACGGGCAGCAGCGCGAGCGCGGCGGTGTTGCGGAAGACCTCCAGCAGCGGGCCGAGGAAGTCGGCGACGGGCTTGTACCAGCCGATGAGCAGACCGAGCGGCACCGCCAGCGCCACCGCGAGCCCGAAGCCGGACGCCGAGCGGACGAGGCTGGCGCGGGTGTCGTCCCACAGCTGCCCGTCGAGCAGCAGCTCCCACCAGGCCGCCGCGACCTCTGAGAAGGGCGGCAGGAACACCCGGTCGGCGAGCCCGGCGCGCGGCGCGATCTCCCAGAGCGCGAGCAGCGCGAGCACGGCGGCCGTACGGGTCGCGACGGCACCGGCGAGGGAGAGCAGCCGGCGGGGCAGCGAGGGCCCGGCCTGCTCTTCGGCGAGGGCGGGGGCGAGGACGGCGGCCGGAGCCCCGTCCTCCACGCTCCGCTCCTTCGAGGCGGGCAGGGTGGCGCTCATACGGCGACCGCCTCCCTCTCCTGCCGCTGCGCGCGGTCGACCTCGTCGTGCAGCAGCTCCCAGACGCGGTGCCGGTAGGCGGCGAACTCCGGGCTGGAGCGCGGGTCGTCGGCGTCCGTACGGGCGCCGCCCAGCGAGACCGTGACGACCTCCTTGACCCGCCCGGGGCGCGAGGTGAGGACGGCGACGCGCTGCCCGAGCAGCACGGCCTCGTCGATGCCATGGGTGATGAAGACGACGGTCTTCCCGGTGCGCTGCCACACCCGCAGCAGCTCGTCCTGGAGGGACTCGCGGGTCTGCGCGTCGAGCGCCCCGAAGGGCTCGTCCATGAGCAGCACGTCGGGGTCGTACGCCAGGCTGCGGGCGATGGCGACGCGCTGGCGCATGCCGCCGGACAGCTCGTGCGGGTGCCGCTCCTCGAAGCCGTCGAGTCCGACGAGGGAGAGGAACTCCCGTGCCCGTTCGGCCCGTTCGCGCCGGGGCACGCCGATGGCTTCGAGCCCGAACTCGACGTTGCCGCGCGCGGTGCGCCAGGGCAGCAGCGCGTACTGCTGGAAGACGGTGCCCCGGTCGTGCCCGGGCCCCGTGACGGGCTCGCCGTCGACCAGGACCCGGCCCGAGGTGGGGCGGGTGAGGCCGCCGAGCAGATCGAGCAGCGTGGACTTGCCGCAGCCGGAGGGGCCGACGAGGACCGTGAACTCGCCCGGCGCGATGTCGAGGTCGACGCCGTCGAGGGCGGTGAAGGCGGCGGCACGGCGCCCCCGTTTCGCACGGGACCGGGAGCGGGGCGCCGGGAAGGTCTTGCCGACCTTCTCGAAACGTATCTTCGGCTCGCTCATCGCTGGGGACTCCTCGGATTCCTGGTGCTCGGATTCCTGTTGAAGGCGTTGGTGTAGATGTCCTCGATCCGGACGCGGTCGGTCTTGATGTCGCCGCGCTGCTCCAGCCAGCGGGCCCAGGTGGCGAGTTCGCGGGGCGCGATGCGTCCGCCCGTGCCCGCGACGCCGTAGGACTGCCAGTAGCGGAGGGGGCCGGTGTCCTCGCTGCGGTCGCGCCGCTTCACGATGCGCACCATGCGGGCGACGACCTTCTCGCGCGGCGTGCGCCGGGCCCATTCGAGGGCCCGCCCCACACCGGTCACGAACCGCCGGGCCACGCGCGGATGCCGGTCGAGGTAGCGGTCGGCCATGACGTAGGTGCCCGCGCTGAACGAGCCGAGGAGCTGGTGGTCGTCGAAGAGGGGGCGGATGCCGCCGCGTTCGAGGGCCTTGTCCCGCATGAGGTCGCCGAGCACCGCGACCTCGATACGGCCCTTGCGCAGGGCCTGCTCGGTGTTGACGGGCGGCAGCGCGATCCGCTCGACCTTGGCGGCCTCGCCGGAGCCGACGCCCTCGCGCTTGAGGTAGGTGTCGAGCATGGCCTCGGAGTGCGCGCCGAGGGTGTTCATGCCGACCTTGGCGCCGACGAGGTCACGGGCGTGCCGGAGAGGGCTGTCACGCAGCACGTAGAAGCCGTTGAAGCGCTTGGCGTCGACGCCGTAGTAGCTGATGACGGCCTTCACCGGGGCCTTGGCGGCGGCCATCTTGACGACGGCGCCGTTGAACGCGCCACCGAAGTCGACGTCGCCGGACGCGGCCGCCTGGAGGTCCTGCGGGCCGCTCGTCGTGTTGCCGACCCATTCGAGGGTCAGCCCGTCGAGATACCCGAGGTCCTCGGCGAGCTCGGCCGGGGTGACGGTGCCGGCCCAGCCCTGGTAACGGATGGTGGTCGCGGGAACGCCGTCCCGCCCGGCCGCGCTACCGCACCCGGCGGTGACGGCGGCCGCGCCCGTAAGGGCGAGGAATTCTCTTCGGGGGACAGAAAAGGGGAATTGACGCACGGGTGCCTTCCGTTGCGACGGGGGAACGCGAGAATTCGGGCACGCCGAATTCAAGAAATGCGCTCTGCGCAGGAATCAACGCACGCGCCACGGCGGTGAGCAGCGGCGATGCGGAGGGAGAGGAGAGAGGTGAGCGGCGCGCGCCTCAGGCGCAGCGGCAGGCACAAATGGCGCTGGCGTGACGTCGCAGATCGACGTGCAGGCGCGCTACGAGATTGCGGTGGGTGCTCACGACAATGGAGCATGCCAGCGATTGCCGGTAGCCGTCAACAATTACAGCGCTATGAAGAGAGCTCCTGCCCGCACGCGACGCGAGAGGGCGCGCCCGGTCACAACACATCGGGGCTTGCCCCCTTCTCCCTCAGGGGCGCGAGGCTGTGCGGTTCAAGACCTTTGGGCTTGCCCCCTCAGGGGCGCGGGGCTGTGTCTGATTTGCGGCTCCGCCGCGTGGGCGCGCCGGGTCCAAGACTTTTGGGCTTGCCCGATTAGGGGCGCGGGGAACTGCGCGACAAGCCACGACGCGGCCGCAGTCCGCGATGCACAGCCCGGGGCATCCCGAACCCGGCCCAGTTGCGCGGGGCACCCGGCGCAGGGGGCTGCGCTTGCCAACCCTGCGCCTTGCGCAGACTTCCCAAGCGCAGTGGGGTGGAGGGAGGAGCGTGGGCCCTCTCTGTCTAGGTCAGGGTCGCGTGGGGGACGACGACTGGGGAACCGTCGCTCGGGGAGGAGAGGATGTCCGCGTCCACTCCGTACAGCTCTTTCACGAGAGCGGGGGCGATGACCTCGCGGGCGGGACCCCGCGCGACGACCACGCCGGAGTTCATGGCGACGAGCGTGTCCGCGTAACGGGCGGCGCTCGCGAGATCGTGCAGCACCATCACGACGGTGCGCCCGGACGACGCGACCTCTCGGACGAGCGCGAGCACCTCGACCGCGTGCCCGAGATCGAGCGCGCTCGTCGGCTCGTCGAGCAGCACGATCGGCGTGTGCTGGGCCAGCACCATCGCGAGCCAGCACCGCTGCCGCTGCCCCCCGGAGAGGTGGTCGAGGCGGTGCCCGGCGAGCCCGGCGGTGCCGGTGGCGTCCAGCGCCTCGGTGACCGCATCCTCGTCCTCCTTCGACCACTGCCGGAACAGCCCCTGGTGCGGGTGGCGTCCGTAGCGGACGAGACCGGCGACGGTGATGGCCTCGGGCGCCTGCGGCGACTGCGGGAGCAGCGCGATACGGCGGGCGGCGTCGCGCGGCCGCAGCTGCCAGACGTCCTCGTCCCCGACCCGTACGGCGCCGGACTCGGGCTGGTGCAGCCGCGCGATCGTGCGCAACAGGGTCGACTTGCCGCAGCCGTTGGGGCCGACGATCGCGACGACCTGCCCGGCGGGGACGGAGAGGTCCACCCCGTCCACGGCGAGATGACCCGGGTACCCGGCGCGGAGGTTCTCGACGGTCAGATGCGTGGAGCGAGGCGACATGAGGTAAGCCTAGCCTAAGTAGGTACCGTCACACCCAAAGCCGGCCCGGAGCCATCCCGGAGTCACCCCGAAGCGGCCCCTCTGCCCCATTTCGCTCAACTCGTTCTTTTACCTTCGCTTTTCCCTGGCTTTGCCATGGGACTTGAAGGCGGCCCGCAAGAGAAGAAAGATTCGGCCATGGACACGGCGCGATTTCTCTGGCTAGCATCGAACCGCGCTACGGGGGATTCATCAGCGCTCCTTGACCAATTGGACCCCCTGTCGCGCTGTCCGACCACGGGGTTGACCAACCGCGTTCGGCAAGCGGTACGGAGCGCGCCTTTTGTCTGGACCAAGGTGTCTGGGGCCCCGCGATTCCGAATCGAGCACGGAGGTTCTGATGCTGCTGGAAAAGGTGAACCAGAACGCCGCGCTTTCGGGTTTTGTGCCCGTCAGCGTGAGCCCGGGTGAAGTGGCCCCCATCATGGCCACGTTCACCATCGCATGCCCCACGACCCCGGCCATCGGCGCGGGTCTGGCCAAGGCCGCGGGCGCGGTCGTGGGTGCGGGGGCCGTCACGGGCGCCGCCTATGTGGCGTACGAGGCCGCCAACAAGTAAGCACGCCGGTACCGGAGCACGGTTTACCGCTCTGTCTTCCGCGTGTTCTTCGAACGGTTCTCAGAACGGTCCCATCGTGAAACGTGAAGGATGGATCATGCCGATTCACGGAAATGTCAACGGCGCATTGCTGGCAAAGGTGAATGCGGGTCAGGCGGCACACGCCCTTCCCGCGGGCGTCCCCGTCATGGCGACCCCCGCCGCGTTCGTCGCGGGAGTCGTCTCCGGCGCAAAGGTGTGCGGTGCTCTCGTGGCCGCCGCCAGCGCCGGAGCAGCCGTGGGTAAAGCCGTAGCGTCCTGACAAGAGGTAGCCAACAGAGCAATGTGGTCTCGTCTTCGCAGACCTCTTGAGTTGGCACGCGCTCGGCCTCTCGAAACAGCGGAGAGGCTGAGCGCCGTCACCCATCTCTTGAGCAGTCTTGAGTACATGGCACGCAGGTCCGACCGAGAGCCCGGCGGTCTCAACGACTGGCAGTACCTCCGCCACCAGTTCCCCACCAAGTCCCGCTTCCTCCGCTCCCTCATGGACCGCGTCGCGAAGGAACCCGTGACGCAGGCCATCCACGGCTCCCGCGCCGTGGCCGCCGCGCTGCTCGTGCTGCCGGTCCGCAGCAACGGGCTCCGGCTGGCCTGCGACGCCTACCTCTCGGCGACCCAGCTCGCCATCTATCCCCGGCACTTCTTCGGCACGGACGGCTCGGACCAGGTCGCCTTCCTGGTCCAGACGACCGCGGCGCTCGGCCGCGCGGGCGGCACCGAGGCCTCGCGCACGGCCGCCGTCCAGTTCATCGGCGCCCAGGCCGTGCTCTCGTACGGGGCCTCCGGCTGGGCCAAGCTGCCCGGGCACCGCTGGCGCAGCGGCGACGCGCTCGTCAAGATCATGCGGACGCAGACCTACGGCGACCAGTGGTTCTTCGAGCAGCTCTCCAAGTACCCCGCCGCCTCCCGGGCGATCTGCCACGTGGTGCTCGCGCTGGAGAGCGGGTTCCCGCTGCTGCTGCTCCGGCGCGGGAAGTACATGGACGCCGGGCTGGTCGTGATGGGCGGCTTCCATCTGGCGAACGCCCGCTTCATGGGCCTCTCCCGGTTCGCCTGGGCGTTCGTCTCCACGTACCCCTGCATCCGGACGCTGGCCAAGGGCGGGAAGGACGGCTCCGTGGGAACGTCCGTACGGCGGGAGGTCACCGGCCGATGAACTCCGGTTTCACCAGGATGACCCTCGGCGCGCTCGCCGCCGCGGGCGCCGTCGGCGTCACGTACCAGCTCTACGCGGACGCCCGCGCCAAGCGCGCGACCGGCCATCTCGACCACCGCCAGCTCACCTGCGCCAGCGGCAACATCGTCAGCTACCACGTGCGGGAGGGCGCCCCCGGCGCGGACACCCTCGTGCTCGACGCGGGCCTGCTCAGCAGCTCGCTCGCGTGGCTGCTGGTGCTCGACCACCTCGACCCTGACCTGAGAGTGGTGCTCTACGACCGCGCGGGGTACCGGCGTTCGCTGCGCCGGTGCGCGGAGGACTACTGCTTCGAGGAGAGCGTCGGCGACCTCGTCGACGTCCTGGGCGCGGCCGTGGACGGGGACTGCGTGCTGGCCGGACACTCCCTCGGCGGCTATCTCGCGCACCGGGCGGCGGCGCGGCTCCCGGAGACCGTGCGCGGGCTCGTCCTCATCGACCCGATGCACCCCCGGCAGTTGCGCGAGAGCCGCACCCAGCGCGCCGGGGCCAACAACACCAACCTCACCGTCCGCCTCGCGCCGCTCTCGATCCAGTGCGGCGGCGCGCTCCTCCTGGACCGGCGGTCGCTGCTCTCGTACGCGGACGGCAGCCCGTACCGGCGTGCGCTGGGCTGGGAGCTGTCCTCCGCGTCCGCGTGGCGCGCCAGCCGCCGCGAGTGGGGCTACGCGTACGCGTTCATGCTCGACGGCGGCCGTCCCCTCGACACCCTGGAGGTGCCGGTCAGCGTGCTCGCCGCCGAGGCGACCGTCGGCGACGCACCCGAACAGCGCGCGCTGTACGAGGAGTACGCGCGCTCCGGCGCGGACGGCGGCTCCGGCGCGGACGGCGGCTCCAGCGAGACCCTGGCCGGGGCCTCGCACCTGTCGGTCCTGGGCTCGGCGGAGCACGCCCCGCGCACCGCGGCCCACCTGGAGAAGGCCCTCGCGGCCACGCGCGTACGGGAGGCGGCATGAGCAAGGCCGTCGACCGGGTGCTCCAGGGGACGTTCGCCGCGTGGTTCCTCGTGACGGTCGTCTCCCAGCACCCCGACCGCAGCTACGACAGGCTCAGGAAGTACGACAGGACCGGGATCCTCATCCCCAACTGGCGCTTCTTCGCCCCCGAGCCCGCCGTCGAGGACCAGCACTTCCTCTACCGGCTGGCCAGCGAGGACAAGACCTCCCACACCGAGTGGCGGTCCGTCTTCGAGGTCCAGCCGCGGCGCGCCGCGCACGCCGTGTGGTTCCCCGGGCGCCGCATCGAGAAGAGCATCTTCGACGTGGCCTCGACCCTCAACGCCAACCCGCACAGCACCAACCCGATGCACACGGAGGCCCGCAAGGCCTCGTACGGCATCATCCTCGACTTCGTCCGCGCCCGGCTCACTCCGGAACCCGGCCATCCGCTGCTCCAGCTCATGCTGGTCCGGTACTCGGGCTACGACCACAGCGAGGACCCCAAGTACGACCTGATCTCCGACTACGAGCCGGTGAACCCATGAGCGACGTCCAGTACGGCAGCGCGGTCTCCTCCGTCTACGACATCCTGCTCAGCGACCCGATACCCGCCAGGGACACCGTGGACTTCCTCCGCGACCGGGTCGCGGGCAAGGACGTGCTCGAACTCGGCGTCGGCACCGGCCGGATCGCCGAGCCCCTCGCGCCCCTGGTCCGCAGCCTGACGGGGGTGGACAACTCCCCGCACATGCTGGAGGGCTTCCGGCACAAGGGCGTGCCGGGGAACGTGACCCTCGTCGAGGCCGACTTCCGCGCCCCCGTCCCCGTCCCACTCCCCACCGGCGACAGGTTCGACGCCGCGTACAGCACGCTGGGCTCGCTGGCCTGCTGCCGCGACCGCGACGAGCTGCGTACGGCGCTGCGCGGCGCTGCCGGGCGGCTCAGACCCGGCGGGGTGCTGTGCCTGGAGTACTACTCGGCCGACACCTACCGGCTGATGCTCCAGGCCAGCCCCTTCGCGTCCCGTACGGCCGAGGGCCATCCGTTCGAGATACGGCTCGCCCTCGACCCCGTACGCACCGTGCTGACCTCGGCCACCACGATCAGCGTGCACGGCGAGAAGGTCGACTTCGCCGAGGACGTGCTGCTCCTGGAGGCCGACGAGGTCGAGCGGTGCCTGACCGAGGCCGGTTTCGCCGCCGTGGAGACGCTGCGGCAGCCCGGCCAGCCGTTCGACTGGTACGTGGCGCACGTGCCGTCCGGACCGTCCGAGTGAGGAGATCACCATGACACGCAGCACGGCTCTCTGGTTCGTCTTCGTCCTCGTCCTGACCACCCCCATCCTCCTCGCGACCTACCGGGGCGACGACGGGCTGACCGGAACCGTCTGGCTGACCAGCCTGGGCACGGCGGCGGCGATCTCCGCCATCACCGCCCTCGCGTGGGGGAAGAAGAAAGGAGCCCGATGACGTCCCTGACCGACCGGATCAGCACGACGGGCGAACGGGCCGGGCCCGGCGCGGACGCGCCGGACGCGGCGGAAGCGGCAGGCCCGGGCGCGGCGACCCATGACAGCGACCTGCGGGTCATCGACGTCACCAAGCGCTTCGGCGAACGCGTCGCCCTCGACCGGGTCGGCTTCACCGTCCCGCAGGGCACCATCACCGGCTTCGTCGGCAACAACGGCTCCGGCAAGACCACCTCGATCCGCATCATCACCGGCCTCCTCCACCCCGACGAGGGCCAGGTGCACGTCGGCTCCGAGGAGGTGAGCGACGCCTTCCGCGCCGCGATCGGCTACATGCCGGAGGAGCGCGGCCTCTACCCCGACATGAAGGTCGAGCAGCAGCTCGTCTACCTCGCGCGGCTCTACGGGATGCCCAAGAACGAGGCCAGGGACGAGGTCGCCGCGTGGATCGAGCGGCTGACGATCGACCAGTACCGCGCGTCCAAGCTGAACACGCTCAGCCTCGGCAACCAGCAGCGCGTCCAGCTCATCGCCTCGCTGCTCGGCGGCCCGCGCATGGTGATCCTCGACGAGCCGTTCTCCGGGCTCGACCGCGCGGCCGTGACGTCGATGTCGGAGATCCTCCACGAGGCGGCCGGCCGCGGCACGGGGATCTTCTTCTCCAGCCACCAGCTCGACCTCGTGGACAGCATCTGTGAGCGCGCGGTGATCCTGAAGGACGGCCGGGTGGTCGCCGAGGGCCGCGTCGACGAACTCCGCGACCGCGGCGGCGCCGTGGCCAGCGTGACCTTCGGCGACGGCAGCGCGCCCGCGGCCGAGGAGCTGGCGGCGGCCGTGCCGGGCGCCCGGCTGCTGCACGGCACCACGTTCGCCGTGCCGTGCGACACGGACAGCTCGGCCCGGGTGCTGCGCGAGTGCCTCCGGTTCGGTGACGTCACCGAGTTCTCCCGGCGCCGCCAGACCCTCAGCGACGTCTTCGCGGAGGTGAGCAGCGATGACGGCGACGAGGAGCAGTGAGCGCACCGGGGCCCTGACCACCCTGGGCCTCGTTCTGGCCCGGGAGATCAGGACCCGGACGTTCTCCCGTACGGCGCTGATGAGCATCGGCTTCAGCGTGCTGATCATCGCGGGCCTGATATTCGTCCCGAAGATCATCGGCGGGGGCGGCGCGGACCACCCCGAGGTCGCGGTCGCCGGGGCGAAGCCCGCGCAGGTCGAGCAGTACGCCAAGCTGCTGCCGGACAACGACGTCCGCGCGGCGCCCGCCGGGGCCACGCCCACCGAGGACCGGCCCCTCGTCGTCACGCTGAAGCCCCGCGCCATCGACGGCAAGGTGTACGAGAGTTCGCAGCTCTCCGAGCTGGAGAGCGTCACGGCCCGGCTCCAGCTCGCGCTGCTGAGCGACGGCTCCGGCGAGAAGGCTCCGGCCGTCCAGCTCAAGGCGGTGCACGACGACTCCGAGGACGTCTCCCGCTCCATGATCGGCTATCTGGTCGTGGTGCTGCTCTTCGGCCAGATCGTCGGCATGAGTTCGGCCGTCACGCAGGCGATGATGGAGGAGAAGGGCAACCGCGTCGTCGACCTGCTGCTGCCCAAGATCAAGCCGCTCTCCCTGCTCTGGGGCAAGGTGATCGGCGCCGGGGTCGCCGGGCTCGTGCAGACCGGCGCGATGGCGGGCGCGGCCCTCGGCCTGCTGCTCGCCAGCGGGGACAGATCCACGTTCGACATCGTGCTCGGCATCGGCTGGATCGTGCTGCTCTGGTACCTGCTGGGCTTCCTCTTCATGGGCGTCATCTACGGCGGCATCGGCGCGATGATGCGCAAGCCGGACGACGTGCCGAGCGTGACGGTGCCGCTGCAGCTGATCAACATGCTGACGTTCCTGGTGGGCGTCGTCGCCCTCCAGCAGCCGGGCGCCGCCTGGGTGGACGTCGTCAGCAAGATCCCGCCGTTCTCGGCGATCCTCGTCCCGCTCCAGTACATCACCCAGGAGACGACCACCGGCGACATGCTGACCAGCGCCGGCATCATCGTCGCCTGCGCCCTGGTACTGAGCCTCGCGGGGGCCCGCCTGTTCTCCCTGGCGGTCCGCACGGACTCCCCGAAGGACGCCCTACGGGCGTTCGTCACGCCGTGAGGGAAGGGGGCGCCCTCTAGGAGGAGGGCGCCCCCTCAGACCCCAGGGGCGCGGGGAACTGCGCGAGCAACCACGCATCACTCGCACCCTGCGAAGCACGGCCCGGGGCACCCCGGGCTCAGCACCCCTGGGAACCCAGCAGGGCGACAAGCCCAGCGCCAAGTTCGGTCCGCCACCACAACGCGTCGTGGCCGCCGTTGACCTCGCGCAAGGTCACCTCGCAGCCACGCGCCCGCAGCACATCGCGGAACCGCCGCGTAGGAGCCCCGAGCGCCCACTCCTGCTCCCCCACCGACAGGCGGAACCGCACGGGCAACGGGCCCGAGGCACCCGCCAGGGCCAGTACGTCCGAGAGCCACTCCCCCTCCTCGCCCCCGGGCCACCAGAAGGAGCCCGACTGGCTGAGGACGTTCCCGAACCGGTGCGGGGCACGTACGGCGGCGTACGCGGCCATCAGGCCGCCCAGGCTCTGCCCGGCCAGCACCGTGCGCGCGGGGTCGGCGGTCACCGGCCAGCGCCCGGCCGCCCAGGGCAGCAGCTCCTCCTCCAGGAAGTCCGCGAAGGCCTCGCCGCAGGCGAGTTCGGCCCAGCGCGTCCCGACGTCGACGGCGTCCGGCAGCAGCACCAGCGTCGGCGGGATCCGGCCGTCCGCGACGAGGCCGTCGAGCAGCGCGCCCACGCCCATCGGCCCGGCCCAGTGGTCACCGTCGAAGAGGACGGCCACGGGAAGCCCGTCCGCCAGGACACCCGGCGGCTCGTACGCCCAGACGCGGCGCCCCGCCACCTCGTACGGCGTCACGCTCCCCCGCGCGCTCACGTCCCGCCGGACGGCGAGGCCGACGGCCTCCGGCAGCTCCACCACCGACAGTTCGGGCCCGCCCCAACGCCGGGGCAGCGTACGGGGGTTGAGGGGATCCGGCAGGTCCTCACCGGCCACGCGGAACGCGTACGTCGCGCGCCAGTCGCGCCGCATGCGCAGCGTCCAGTGCCATACGTCCGTGCCGGGCAGGCGCTCCATCAGATTGCCCGCGAGGTCGCCGGGGTCGGCGACCTTGTTCGGCAGCACGTGGACCTCCTGGTCCGCGGTGCCGCGCCAGAGGAAGGTGACGGCGGCGTACCGGGGGTCGCCGCGGGGGTCGGTCTCGACGAGGGGCGTGCCCTCGCGGCGCACGGCGGCCCAGAACTCCTCGGTCCCGCCCGGCAGGGTGCGCGCCAGTTCCCGTACGCGGGGGCTCGCGCAGCGCGGCACGGGCGCGGGGCGCGGCGTACGCGGGGGACGCCGGACGGCGACGGCGGGCGGAGAGGGAAGGGCGTGCATGGGGACTCCGGTCGTACTGGGTAAGGGTCACCTTACCCAGTACGCACGAAGGCGGCCGCCGCGCCCCGTGGGGGAAGGACGCGGCGGCCGTTGGGCTCCCGGAGGAGCCGGGTGTTACTTGACGACGCGCAGGAGCTTGTTCGGCGTGCCCGCGCTCGGGTTCTTGATGGCGCCCTTCGTCGCGCCCTTGGTCAGGGCCGAGGCGACCTGCGCCGGGGTAGCCGACTTGTGCCCGGCGACGTAGAGCGCGGCGGCGCCCGCGACGTGCGGCGAGGCCATCGAGGTGCCGGACATGGTGGCGGTGCCGGTGTTGCTCTTGTTGCTCAGCGAGACGATGTTGACGCCCGGCGCGTAGAGGTCCACGAGCTTGCCGTAGTTGGAGAAGTCGGCCTGCTTGTCGGCCTTGTCGCTGGCGGCGACGGTGATCGCCTCCTTGACGCGGGCCGGGCTCTGCGTGGAGGCGTTCGCGCTCTCGTTGCCCGCCGAGACGGCGTAGGTCACGCCGGACGCGATCGACTTCTTCAGGGCCGCGTCCATCGCCGCGTCCTTGGGGCCGCCGATGCTCATGTTGGCGACAGAGGGGCCCTTGTGGTTCTTGGTGACCCAGTCGATGCCCGCGACGGCGGAGGCGGTGGTGCCGGAGCCGCTGTCCTTGAGGATCTTGACCGCGACGACCTTGGCCTTCTTCGCGACGCCGTACTTGCCGCCCGCGACGGTGCCCGCGACGTGCGTGCCGTGGCCGTGCCCGTCCCCGGCCTTCTTGCTGCCGTCGAACGCGTTGAAGCCGTAGGAGGCCCGGCCGCCGAAGTCCTTGTGACCGATGCGGATCCCGGTGTCGAGGACGTAGGCGGTGGCGCCCGCGCCCGCACCGGCCGGGTACGTGTACTTCTTGTTCAGCGTGGGCTTCGCCTGGTCGATCCGGTCCAGGCCCCACGGCGGGTTGCTCTGGGTGCCGGTGATGGTGAAGCGCTGGTTCTGGACGACCTTGTCGACCTTGTCGTCGGCGGCGAGACGGCGCGCCTCCTGGGCGCTGAGGCCGCTCGCCGAGAAGCCGTTGACGGAGGACTTGTAGGCCTGCTTGAGCTTGCCGCCGTACTCCTTGGCGAGGTCCTCGCCGTTCGCCGCGGCCTTGATGCCGGGGGCACCGCTGCCGTCCTTGAGCATCACGACGTAGCTGCCCTTGACCGCGTCCTTCGCGTCGGCGCCGTAGACGGTGCCCTCCGCCGGGGACGCGCCCGCGGGGAGCGTCAGCAGCGTCGCCCCGCCCGCCACGGCGACAGCTGCGCCGATGGCCAGGGATATCCGGCGCTTCTTGTTACGGGACACGTGATTCGCCATGCCGAGGGAGCCTCCGAAGTGGTGGGGGGACACAAGGGCTTTGTGAAGGGTTCCTTCACAAACCCGATCCAGTTTCGAAACCCTGTCTGATACGCGTGCCCCGGCTCAAGCTGATTCAGCAGGTGTGACGCACGCAACGTTTACGGGCTCCCGCAAATCCCCGCACTTCGGTCCAACTTGCCCCATGGACCCCGACATTCACTCTTCACACTTCAACGAACGGGCGCCACCCGAGGCAAGCCCTCAGCTCGTCGGCTCGATCAGCTCGTCAGCTCGATCAGCTCGTCAGCTCGATCAGCCGCTGCACCGTGCGCCAGTTGCGCCCCGTGGTGACCAGCGCTGGACGGACGCGGCCGAGCGCGTCGGGGAGCTTGCTGCGCCCCATGCCGTGCGGAAAATAGCAGTACACCGCGCGGCCGACGAGGTGGAACTCGTCCGGCTCGTACGCCCCCGCGTCGAACCCCGCGAAGCGGTCCTGCGGCGGCTCGTGCTCCAGGAAGAGGACGACCAGCTTGGCCGGGTCCAGCTCGGCGGCGGGCAGCGGACAGGCCGCGGCGACCTCCCGCAGCTCCTCGTGCGTGCGCGTCAGGCAGCGCACCTCGAAGCCGAAGTGCGCGGCGATCGCCCGCTCCAGCGTCGGCCCCGGGTCGGGGTCCTCGGTCGTGAAGACCGCGTTCCCGCTCTGCAGGTAGGTGCGGACGTCGGTCCAGCCGAGCCCCGCGATCAGCTCGCGCAGCTCGGCCATCGGCACCTTCTTGTGCCCTCCGACATTGATGCCGCGCAGCAGCGCCGCGTACGAGTTCATGGACCGCACTCTATGCGGCGGCTACGACAACGGCCCCAGGTCGAGCGCGTTCTTGGCACGCTCGACGGACTCCTCCGAGGCGCCCCGCCCCGGGTTCTCGGTCGCGAGCGCCTGATTGACGGCGACGAAGGGCCGCATCCGCGCGTCGTACCGCGCCAGCCCTGCCGCGAGGTCGCCCTCCGTCCCCTCCGCCCCCTCCTTCCCCAGCTCGTCCGCGAGGACGTACGCCCCGACCAGCGCCAGGCTGGAACCCTGCCCCGAGAGCGGCGAGGGGCAGTACCCGGCGTCCCCGACGAGCGCCGCCCGCCCCCTCACCCAGCTCTCCATCCGCACCTGGGCCATCGCGTCGAAGTAGAAGTCCGGCGCCTCGCGCATCACCTCCAGGAGCCGGGGCACGTCGCCGCCCAGGTGACCCAGCCGCTCGGCGAGCAGCGCCTTCTGGGCCCCGGTGTCCCGGTGGTCGTACTCCTCGGGACCCTCCGAGGTGAAGCCGATGGTGGTGCGCAGCTCGGCGTTGCCGGGCGCGGGGTAGACGCAGTAGCCCGAGCCCTCGTGCTGCATCCACACCTGCCAGTCCTCCAGCTTGAGGAAGTTCTCCGAGCTGAAGACGGCGACGTGCTGGCCGAGGTGGTGCAGGAAGTCGCCCTCGGGCCCGAACGCGAGCCGCCGCGTCGTGGACCGCAGCCCGTCCGCGCCGACCACGAGGTCGAACGTGCGCGGGGCCCCGTGCGCGAACTCGGCGTGCGCGCCGTCCGCGTCCACGGTCAGCGCGGTGAGCGAGTCGCCGAACACGAACTCGGTCTCGAACGCGTCCTCAGCCTCGTCCCGCACCCGCTCGTGCAGCAGCCGCGTCAGATCGTCGCGCAGCAGCTCGATGTCCTCGCCGTCGAGCCGCCCGCTGCTGAGCGCGACCTCGGTCGAGCGCCACTGCTCGTTGCCCTCGCCGTCCACCATCGACATGCCCCGCATCCGGGTGCGCAGGGCCCGCGCCTCCTCCAGCAGGTCCATCCGCTCCAGCACGTCGAGCGCGACGCCGCGCACGTCCACCGCCTGGCCGCCCGGCCGGAGCGCGGGGGCGCGCTCGACGACGGTCGGCGCGAAGCCGCGACGGCGCAGCCAGTACGCGGCGGTGAGCCCGGCGACGCTGGCACCGGAGATGAGTACGGTCCTCATGACTGCCTCCCTGATCTCTGAATGCCCTGAACGTACGCCGTACGCGTACGACCGCCAAGTGCGGTTTTCTCGCTTCTGTACTAGCTCAGTTGAGCTGCTCGACACCCTCGCCGCTGCTAGTCTCTGTGCTAGTACAGCCATCGAGAGGGGAGACGGGTGACGGAGCTCACACCGCCGTATCTGCGGATCGCGGCGGAGATACGGCGTCGGATCGAGGACGGCGAACTCGCCCCCGGCGCGCGCGTCCCCTCCACCCGGCAGCTCGCGGCCGAGTGGAACGTCGCGCTGGCCACCGCGACCAAGGCCCTCACCGCCCTGCGCCAGGAGGGCGTGGTCACGGCCCGCCCGCGCGTGGGCACGGTGGTCGCGGAGGCGCGCCGCCCACACCGGCCGACGCCTGCGCCCGCGCGCCGCCCCGAGCAGGAGGAGCTGAACCGTGAGCGCGTCGTCCGTACGGCCGTCGCGCTCGCGGACGCGGAGGGGCTCGCGGCGCTCTCGATGCGCGCCGTCGCCGCGCGGCTCGGCACGGCGGCGATGTCGCCCTACCGCCATGTCGAGGGCAAGGACCACCTCGTACGGCTGATGACCGACGCGGTCTACGGCGAGCTGGACCTGCCGCGCCCCGCGCCGGAGTTCTGGCGCGACCGGCTGGAGGCGGGGGCGCGCGCGCTGTGGTCGCTCCACCGCGCGCACCCCTGGCTCGCCCACGCGGGCCCGCTCAACCGACCGCTGATGGCGCCGAACGTCCTGACGTACTCGGACTGGATGCTCGCCGCGCTGGAAGGGCTGGACCTGCCGCCCTCCCGGATGTTCGACGTGAACGTCCTGCTCTACGGCTACGTGCAGGGCCTCGCCGTCCACCTGGAACGCGAGGCCCATGCGGAGGCGGCGTCCGGCGTGACCGAGGACGAGTGGCTCGCCGCCCAGGAACGCGAAATGGCGGGCCTCGTCACGCCGGACCGTTACCCCTCGTACGCCCGCTGGGTCTCCTCCCTCGGCGAGGACGGCTACGACCTCCACCTGGACGCCCTGTTCGACACGGGCCTCACAGCCATGCTGGACGGCCTGGCGGCCAGGCTCACCTGACGCCTCCGGCGAACGCCACGTGCCCGGCGTGGGGGCTGCGCTTGCCAGCCCTGCGCCTTGCGCAGACCTCCCAAGCACAGACAGGAGAAGCGGACGTCACGACACGTCGGGGCTTGCCCGTTAAGGGGCGCGGGGAACTGCGCGACAAGCCACGACACAGCCGCACCCGGCAACGTTCGGCAAGGGGCAGCCCCCACCCCGCGCCGTCCAAGCACGGTGAGGTGGAGGGCAAGCATGACGTGCCCCGTCAGGGGCGCGGGGAACTGCGCGGCCAACCACAACGCAGCCGCGCACGGCAACGGTCGGCAAGGGGCAGCCCCTACCCCGCGCTGTCCAACGCGGACTCGATGATGTCGGCGGCATGCGGGGCACCGCCCTCTCCCGCGGCCCGGGTGCGGGCCTCCGCGAGCCGTGACGCGACCTCCGGCGAAGAGGTGAGCTCCTCCAGGGCCTCGCGGAGTGCTTCCACGGTCGCCTTCTCCTTCGGCACGTGGCGGGCGACGCCGAGCCCCGCCAGGAGGTCCGCGTTCATGAACTGGTCGGCGGCCTGGGGGACGGCGATCATGGGGGTGCCGGTGGCGAGCCCCTCCTGGCTGCCGCCCATGCCCGCGTGCGTGACGAACGCGTCGGCCTCCTCCAGGATCGCGAACTGCGGCACCCACGCGTGCGTCTCCACATTGGAGGGGAGCGGGAGCGGCCCCAGATCTCCGGGCGTGACGTGCTTGCCGATCTGCAGGATCACGTACCAGCCCGGCAGCTCGCCGAAAGCGGCAACGCAGGCGCGATAGAACTCGGGCTCGTTCGTGAACGTCGAGCCGAGCGAGACCAGGAGCAGTCGCTTGCCCTCGGCCGCGGCAGGGCGCCGCCACTCCTCCCCGCCGTCCCCACGGCCCCCGGCCCTGGCGCAGGTGCCCACGAACGTGTACCGCTCCCGGTCGACGAGCTCCGCGTTCGGCTGCATCGCGCTGGGGATCAGCACCAGCGAGCGCTCGGGGACGCCGCTGAAGTCCTCGACGCTGAGATCGACGCCCTGCTCGTCGAGCCACGCGCGGAATCTGGCGAAGTACGCCTTGCCCTCCTCCGAGCGTCTCATCTCCGCGTACGCGGGGTGGATGTCCTCCATGACGAAGCCCTCCCACGCCACCATGTGCGGCGTGAGCTGGATCTGCGGGACGCCCCAGCGCCGCGCGAGGACCCGCGCCGGGTACGAGGTCGAGTCCGAGAGGACGAGGTCCGGCGCGTCCCCCTCGAAGGCCGCCGCCAGCTGGGGCAGGGCCTGGATGCCGTCGTCGAGGAAGGGGCTCATGTTGTCGAGGAGCCCCGAGCCCCAGTCGGCCGGGTCGTCGCTGGGGAGCGTCGAGGTGTACGTACGCGGCTCGGCGCCCGTCGAGGCGACGAGGTCGGCCATGGCGTGCGGAATCGCGTAACTCACCCGGTGGCCCCGCGCGACCAGCTCACGGACGACCTCCAGGCCGGGGTGCACATGGCCGGGAGCGGCGATGTTGAACATGGCGATGTGCGCGCTGCGGCGCGGTGCGGTGGGCATGCACAGCAACATAGACGAGACGTTGCGTCTCGCGCAAGCGGCAGCAAGAGAGCCCGCCACGATCGAGCAGCGGCGGGCCTCTCCTCAGGACACCGGGCGCGAATCCGTCCAGAAGGACTCGAACTCCTCGCGGTAGACGGGGAAGAGCCCGTTCTCCGCCTCGTCCAGCGGCTTGGCGCGCGCCCCGGCGCCCTGTTCCTGCACCAGGTCCCGGGAGCCGCCGCGCAGCACGAACACGGGCGCCTCCATGCCCCGCATGTGCCGCAGGTAGGACTGGACGACCGCGAGCCCGTCCGCGCCGTCCCCGTCGACCATGTACGCCGTGAAGCGCGGGGTCTCGTCGAAGACGTGGATCTCGAACGCGCCGGTGTCCCGCAGCCGCGAGCGCACCCGGCGCATATGGAGGATGTTCATCTCCACGGAACGGCTCAGCTCGCCCTTCTTCAGGCCGAGTTCCCGCTCGCGGCGGCGCACCGCGCTGCTCGCCGGGTTGAGGAAGAGCAGCCGCACCCGGCAGCCGGACTCCGCGAGCCGCACCAGGCGGCGCCCGCTGTAGTTCTGCACCAGCAGATTGAGCCCTATGCCCATCGCGTCCAGCCGCCGCGCCCCGGCGAACAGGTCCTCGGCGGGGAGCTGCCGCTGCAGCCGCACCCGGTCCGCGTGCACGCTCACGACGTCCGCGAACCGGTCCCCCACCAGCTCCTCGACCGCGTCCACGGGCAGCCGCCCGCCGGACGGCGCGTCCTCGCGCGCCGCGCCCAGCAGGTCCAGGAGCCGTGCGCACATCCGTTCGGCCTGCGCGAGCACCGTCTCGGAGAGCGCGCGGTTGCGGGCCACGGCGCTGCGCGCGACCTCCAACTCGTCGAGCGCGAGCTCGACGTCGCGCCGCTCCTCGAAGTACGGCTCGAAGCAGGGCCAGTGCTGCACCATCAGCTCCCGCAGCTGCGGGAGCGTGAGGAAGGAGAGGATGTTGTCGTCGGCCGGGTCGAGCAGATAGCCCTTGCGGCGGCTCACCTCCCGCACGGCGACCGCCCGCTGCACCCACTCCTGCCCCGCGGGCCCCGCCGCCGCGATGACCCACTCCTCGCCGTGCACCGGCTCGTAGATCGGGCGCAGCACGGCCGCGACGACGGCCCGCAGCCGCTGTTCGACCAGGTTCAGCCAGATGTAGGCCCGGCCCGCGCGCTGCGCACGCGTGCGCACCTCGGTCCAGGCGTCCGCTCCCCAGTAGAGGTCGGCCCCTATCTCCATCGGGCGCGCCAGCGGGACGGCACCCGGCTGCCGCTCTCCGAGGCCGCTCTCGGCCCCGGGCTCCCCGGTCCCGGTCCCCGTGGCGCCGCGATCCCCCTCGCCCCCTTCGCCGCCGTCGCCTGGGGGGAGTTCAAGCCCTCCCGCGCCCAACTGCGCACCGCCTTCCGCACCCCACTGTTCGATCAAGGAAGACTACTGCGCCCCCGGACGGCGTACACCCGGAACCCCCGTCAACTTCCCTTGCTCGTACGTCCGGCCGTACGTCCGCGCGGGGGAATACGGAGGGGAAGAGGTCGAGAGGGTTCGCCCGGCGGGCCGCGGCTACGCGAGGATGCTGCGGTGCTACGGGCGCTCCGCCGACGGGGCCGTGCCGAGACGACGAGCGGGAAGAGACGCACCCATGAAGGTCTGGCCGGGACAGGCGTACCCCCTGGGCGCCACGTACGACGGCGCCGGGACGAACTTCGCCGTGTTCTCCGAGGCGGCCGAGCGCATCGAGCTGTGCCTGCTGCACGAGGACGGCTCCGAGACGGCGGTGGAGCTGCGCGAGACCGACGGCTTCGTGCGGCACGCCTATCTGCCCGGCGTGATGCCGGGCCAGCGGTACGGCTTCCGCGCGCACGGCCCGTACGAGCCGGAGCGGGGCCAGCGGTGCAACAGCGCCAAGCTGCTGCTCGACCCGTACGCGAAGGCGGTCAGCGGCGGAATCGACTGGGACGAGGCGGTCTACGGCCACCACTTCGACGACCCCGAGCGGCGCAACGACCTGGACTCCGCCCCGCACACCGCCGCCTCCGTCGTCATCAACCCGTACTTCGACTGGGCCGACGACCGCCCGCCCCGGACGGACTACCACCGCACCGTGCTCTACGAGGCCCATGTGAAGGGCCTGACCATGCTCCACCCCGAGCTCCCCGACGACCTGCGCGGCACGTACGCGGCGCTCGCGCACCCCGCGGTGATCGCGCACCTGGCGGAGCTGGGCGTGACGGCGCTGGAGCTGATGCCCGTGCACCAGTTCGTCACCGACAACAGGCTCGCCGACGCGGGCCTCGTGAACTACTGGGGATACAACACGATCGGGTTCTTCGCCCCGCACAACTCCTACGCCTCCTGGGGCGACAGGGGGCAGCAGGTGCTGGAGTTCAAGCACGCCGTGCGCGCCCTGCACCAGGCCGGGATCGAGGTCATCCTCGATGTCGTCTACAACCACACGGCGGAAGGCAACCACCTCGGTCCCACGCTCTCCTTCCGGGGTCTCGACAACGCCTCGTACTACCGGCTCGCGGACGATCCGCGCTACTACATGGACACGACGGGCACGGGTAATTCACTGTTGATGCGCAGCCCCCACGTCCTTCAGCTCATCATGGACTCGCTGCGTTACTGGGTGACCGAGATGCACGTCGACGGCTTCCGCTTCGACCTCGCCGCCACGCTCGCCCGGCAGTTCCACGAGGTGGACCGGCTCTCCTCGTTCTTCGACCTGGTGCAGCAGGACCCCGTGGTCAGCCAGGTCAAGCTGATCGCCGAGCCCTGGGACGTCGGCGAGGGCGGCTACCAGGTCGGCAATTTCCCGCCGCTGTGGACCGAGTGGAACGGGCGCTACCGCGACACCGTCCGCGACCTGTGGCGGGGCGAGCCCCGCACCCTCGCCGAGTTCGGCTCCCGCCTGACCGGCTCCTCCGACCTCTACCAGGACGACGGGCGCCGCCCCCTGGCCTCCATCAACTTCGTCACCTGTCACGACGGCTTCACGCTGCACGACCTGGTGTCCTACGACCACAAGCACAACGAGGCCAACGGCGAGGGCAACCAGGACGGCGAGAGCTACAACCGCTCGTGGAACTGCGGAGCGGAGGGCGAGACCGACGACGAGGAGGTCCTCGCCCTGCGCCGCCGCCAGCGGCGGAACTTCGTCGCCACGCTGATGCTCTCCCAGGGCGTGCCGATGCTCAGCCACGGCGACGAGTTCGGCCGCACCCAGAAGGGCAACAACAACGCCTACTGCCAGGACAGCGAGCTGTCCTGGGTGCACTGGCCGGAACGGAACGGGGAGGGGGACGGGTCGCCCGACCCGTTCTGCGACTTCGTGCGCACCATGGTCTGGCTCCGCCGCGACCACCCCGTCTTCCGCCGCCGCCGCTTCTTCCACGGCGCCCCCCTGGAGGAGTCCCACGACGAGCTGTCCGACATCGCCTGGTTCACCCACGAGGGCGAGGAGATGGCGCAGCCGGACTGGCAGGCGGCGCAGGCCCGCTCCGTCACGGTCTTCCTCAACGGCAACGCGATCTCCGAGCCCGGCCCCCAGGGCGAGCGCATCACCGACGACTCCTTCCTCCTCCTCGTCAACGCCCACCGCGAGTCCCTGGACTTCGTGATCCCCGTCAACCACGGCCGCGAGTGGGAGGTCATCGTCGACACCGCGCAGGAGGAGCCGTACACGGCGGGCAGCGGGCGCAAGGTCCAGGCGGGCGAGACGGTCACCGTCACGGACCGCGGCCTGGTGGTGCTCCAGCGGCCCCTGTGAGACCCGTTTCCGCGACTGTCACACCCTCCTCGTAGGGTTGCCGCGTCCATCTTCGGCGAACGGCGCGAAACACGGGGGTACAGCAGTGCGGATCGAACGGCACCAGGTGGAGGAGGAGGCGCTCACGGCGGCCCGCGAGGGCTTCGTCGACCGGATCGGCTCGATGGTCAACACGATGTCGAAGGCCGGCCGGATGGGCACCTCCGACTGGGAGCTGATCTCCGCGGAGTTCCTCGACTGCCTGGGTGCGCTCTCCGTCGAGCACCCGGACCTGGACACGGCGGAGGCCAGGGCGCTGCTCGCCGACGCCGCGGAGGCCGCCACCGGCATGGTCTCCTACGCGGCCTACTTCCCCCGGGACTCCTTCAGCGTCTTCCTCAACTACGTCAACTTCGGGATGTCCTACGACCGCGAAGCCGACGGCGAGCGGGAGACCGTCGGCCTCTTCGACTGGCACGACGCCTTCTGCCTCGCGGTTCTCACGGACACCACGGCGCGGCACGGCGAGGCGTTCAGCTTCGCCCTGGAGCCCGCCCGGCAGGGGAAGGCGGGACAGCCGGGCGCCGAGCTGGCGGCGGGCCTGATGGCGTACGTGCTGGGGATCACCGAGGACGACGAGGCGCCCTGGCCGCTGCCCCCGGAGGACACCCTCGCCGCGCTCGACGCCGCACTCGCGCGCGTGGAGCGGCCCGACCACCCCGACACCCTCGCGCTGCGCGGCCTGCGCGCCCTCGCGGCGGGCGACCGGGAGGAGTTCGACGCCGCGCTCACGGAGCTGCTGCGCCACGCGGCCTGGGTCGGCGGCTCCTTCCCCCGGGCCCTGCTGCCCCTGACGCCCCTCGCGCTGGCGGCCCTCGCCCACCGGGACCAGGGCTGGGAGCCGCCGGTGGAGAGCGGCTATCTGCCGCGCGCGCTGGTGACCGGCTTCGAGAGCAAGGGGGTCCGCGTCGGCGCGTTCGGCCGGGACCGGCGGCCCGACGCGGTCGCCGAGCTGGCCGCCGGGCCCGTCACGTTCGAGCGGCCCGGCGATCTGAACATGTACTTCAGCATGGAGTCGGTGGAGCTCTTCGAGGAGTTCGTCGCGGACGCCCTCAAGCCCCTCAGGAGCGGGCTCGGGGACGTGGACTACCTGGCCGGCGCCGTCAAGAAGCTCCGCACCCTCGTGGAGTACCGCGCGCGGGAGGACGCCGAGGGCAGCGAGGGCCAGCTCGACACCGTGCGCCGCATGTCCCGCTTCGGCGCCGCCCTCTTCCGTACGATGCTCGCCGAGCCCGGCACCGAGGTCGAGGTGGAGCTCGACGGCACGACGCTCTCCTTCCCCGCCCACGACGGCCGCGAGGCCGGTCCCGAGCTCTGGCACGCGGCGCTGAACGCCGCGCTGATCACCGGCGCCCGTGAGGACCTCGCGCCCCTGGTCCTCTCCGGCCCCGCCCGGCTGCGCACCGACCGCTCGGGCCGCGCCCTCGTCTCGTACCGCCGCGCCCTCCTCGACTATCTGCGCGCCGAGGACGCCGGGCCCGCCGCCGAACGGGCCGTGGGCGCCGCCGAGAAGGCCCAGGGCCAGGGCTTCCTCCCGCCGCCCGCCGTGCTCCTCTCGCAGCTGGTCGAGGGCGACGAGGAGAGCTTCAACCTGGCGCTGCTCGACGCCCTGGAGGCCCACCGCGACCACTTCGCCGTCGCCGACCGGGGCCTGGACCCCGAGGCCGTGGTCAACCTCGACATCCTCGCCCTGACCTGCCACGCCCGCCGCCGGGGCTGGGCCCTGCAGGTCGTCACGCCGTACCTCCCGCCGCGCGTCCTCTGCGAGGCTCAGCCGCTTTAGGCCGCGTCCGGCGGATCATGGCTGCTCCCCGTCTCAGGGCTGGACAGGGGCTGCCCCGTGCCGTTCGTTGCAGGCTGCGGGTGCGTCGTGGCTTGTCGCGCAGTTCCCCGCGCCCCTGACGGGGCGCTCCGAGGAGCGCCGCGTACCTCTAGGGGCGCGGGGAACTGCGCGCGCAAC
>NZ_JBIDAT010000007.1:341962-537885 GCF_043202595.1 Streptomyces sp. NPDC048172 | reverse complement strand
TTCAAAGTCCCGTCTGCCCGGTGGCGGGGGGGGGGGGGGGGGCGGTGGGGGGGGGGGGGGGGGCCGGGGGGGCCCGGGGGGGGGGGGGGGGCGCGGGGGGCGGGGCCCCCCCCCCCCCCCCCCCCCCCCCCCCCCCCAACACCCCCCCCCGGGGGGGGGGGGCCCCCCCCCCCCCCCCCCCCCCCCTCTCGTATGCCTTCGCTCAGCTGTCCACGGTCAGTTCTTCGGGTTCACGATCGGGTCGCCCGTCGTGGTGGTGGTGTGCTGGGCGTTCGCGTCGACGTTGACCTTGAGCCACTTGGCCTTGGACGGGATGCCGTCCTTGTCGATCGCGTAGACCATCCACCAGCCCGGGGTGACCAGCGACGGGTCGTCCGGGATGGCCGTCGACATCGTGCCGTCGGCGCCCTTCTTCATCTTCAGCGCCACCGACGACTGCTCGACGTTGGTGACGTGGGTGAAGGAGCCCGGGCGCACCAGGCGCAGCTTCTCGACCTTCTTGGCGTCCTTGCTCTTGAAGGAGACCTTGTCGCCCAGCGAGAGCGTCTTGCGGCTCTTGCCGACGTCCTGGAGGTCGGGCTGCTTCTTGCCCTCCTTGTTGAGGTAGGGCGGGGTGTAGATCTCGATGCGCTGGTCGAACTTGCCCGGCTTGGTGTTGGCCTTGTCCGAGTAGAGCGAGTCCGAACCGAAGGTCATCACGCGGCCGTCGGGCAGCAGCAGACCACCGGAGTGGTAGTTGCGGCCGACGAGCGGCTCCGCCGCTTCCTTGTAGGCGTTCTTCTTCGGGTCATAGATCGCGGCCTTGAGGACGTTGCTGTCGCTCTTGCCGCGGTACTGGCCGGAGCCGTTGGTGGTGAGCACCGTGTCGTCCGGCAGGATCACGCTGGACGGGTAGCGGACCTTCTCATAGAGCTTCGGGCCGTCGTGGAAGCGCGGGGAGCCTTCCTTGAGGTCCACGATCCGCGTCTTGTCGGAGCTCTTGGGCGACTCGCCCACGCCGCCGCCGCCCTGGACCATGTACTTCCGGGACTGGGTCGGCGGGAGCGGCACGGACATCGAGGTCTCCAAGGTGTCCGGGTCACCCATGCCCGGGATCTTGGTGAACTTGTTCGACTCGATGTTCCAGATGCCGGGGACGCGGCCCTTGTTGTCGGGGCCGTATCCGGCGGTCGTACCGCTGTAGAAGATCCGGTTCTCACCTATGAGGTGCAGGCCCGGGTAGGTCGGGAAGAAGCGGGTCTTCGGGAGGTAGTTCCACTTCTTGGTCTGCGGGTTGTAGATCTCGTTCTTGCCCGGCACGACCTGGCCGATGTCGTCGAGCCCCGAGACGGTCAGCACGCGGCCGTCCTGGAGGGTGACCTGCGTCGGGTACCAGCGGGCCTCGTGCATCGGGTCGACGGTGACGTAGCGCTCGGCGACCGGGTCGAACTCGTAGGAGTCCTTGATGCCCTGGAAGTCCTTCTTGTCGAAGGACATCTTCTGGGCGATGCCGTAGATGTTCTTCTTCTCGGCGCCCTTCAGGCCGCTGACCCGGTACTGGTCCTGGGACCCCGTCGAGTACTTGCGGCCCTTCTTCTCCGCCTCGGAGTAGACGCGGGCGAGGCTCGCGGTGACCTTGGCCTTGCCGGTGGCCGGGTCGATCTTCTTCTTGGCGCGCGGAATGATCGTGTTGTTCTGCGCGACGAAGGTCTTGCCGTTCTCCCGCCCCGTGAAGCGGGTGCCCTTCTTGATGGTCTTCGCCTTGTCGGGGCTCTCGTTGTAGAGGAACATCAGGCCGCCGGCCTTCTTCACGTCACCCTTGAGCGTCTCGTATCTCTGGGTGCCGCCCGCGACCAGCAGCTTCCCGTCGGGGAGCTGGTTGTGGCCGGAGCAGAAGAGGTCGTTGGGCGTCGGGATGTTCTTGAACGAGTTCTTGACCGGGTCCCACAGCACGGTGCGGAAGGACTTGGCGTCGAAGTTCTTCGCGTTGTTGCCCGAGCCCGCGACGAGCAGCACCTTGCCGGTGTTGAGCAGCGCCGCGTGGATCGTGTTGATCTTGTACTTCTCCGGCACGTCCACGTACTGCCAGTGGCCCTTGTCGGCCTTGTACTCGGGCTGGTTGATCTTGTAGTTGTGATACTTCTCCGAGGCGAAACCGTACAGGGCGGGTCCGTTGAACCCCGCGATGGCGAGCACGACCACGGTGCCGATGGTGATGCGCTGCGCCCGCTTGCTCGGCCGGTATCGGCGGTTAGGCCGGTTGTTCATTGCTTGCGTCCCCCAAGGGCGATCTGCATGGTCTCGTCAGGAGAGGCGGCCCAGCTCGGGCCCTGCCCGGACTGGGGTCCACCCGGCGGCGTACCGCCGTCCGGCCCGCCGGCCGGAGGCTCCTGCGAGGAACCACGTTTCCTCTGCTGCTTGCGCTTCTTCTTCTCCGCGCGGACGGTGAAGCGCCATCCGATGATCGGCGCTGCCGTGATGAGCAGCGCGAGCGCGGCCCAGGTGAGCATCGCCGGGTGGTCGTGGCCCAGATAGAGCGAGCCGACGAACGAACCACCGAAGATCATGATGAAGAAAAGATGGACGCGGAAGGTGCCGAAGAGCGTGTCCGGGCTGGCTGAGTTGCCCTTGGGGGTGACCACGAACTTGCTCTTGCGGCGCAGCACGGTGTCGAACAGAGAGCGCGCGTAGATCGGGGCGGACAGCGCGGACATCAGCATGCCCGCCAGACCACCGGAGCCCTCGGGCTCGTGGGGGGAGACGTTGTGCCGTCGGTTCCAGATGTAGAGGCCGATCTGGAGGGCGGAGGCGTTGCCGTACAGCGCCATCCAGATGGTCGGGTCGATCTGGACGCCGGAGGCGCCCATACCGAGGAAGAGCGCGCAGGACAGCGCGGCCAGGATCCAGTTCATGGCCGAGATCGGGTAGAAGATCATCAACATCGTGTAGTTGAAGAGCTTCCCGAGCGGCATGGTGCCGATGCCGCGCCAGAACTGCTTGAGGATGGTCTCGTAGGTGCCGCGCGACCAGCGGAGCTGCTGGGTGAAGAAGTCGGTCCAGGCGTTGGGGCCCTCGCCGACCGCGAGCACGTCCGGGGTGTAGACCGAGCGCCACTTCTGACCGGTCTCGGGGTTCCGGGCGCGGTGCATCTCGAAGCCGGTGGCCATGTCCTCCGTGATGGAGTCGTACAGGCCGCCGATGCCCTTGATCGCCTTGATGCGGACGGCGTTGCTGGTGCCGACGAACATCGGCGCGTCGTAGCGGTTGCCCGCGCGCTGGATGAGCGCGTGGAAGAGGAACTGCTGGGACTCGGCCGCCTTGGTGACGAAGTTGTCGTAGTTCCCGTAGACCTGCGGGCCGATGACGAAGCCGACGTCCGGGTCGCGGAAGTAGCCGAGCATCCGCTCCAGGTAGTTGGGGAGCGGGACGTGGTCGGTGTCGACACCGGCGAAGAAGTCGTAGTTGTCGCCGTGGGCGTCGAGCCAGGAGTTGTAGTTCCCGTGCTTGGTCTTGGCCCGGAACGCGCCCTTCTTGGTGTTCCAGTGGGCGACGCCCTTGCGGGAGAAGTGATACACGCCCAGGCGCTGGCAGACGGCCTTCACATCGGGATCGTCGCCCTCGTCGAGGAGCCAGACGTGCATCGTGCCGCGGTGTCTGATCTTGACGGCCGCCTCAAGGGTCTTGGTGACCATCTCGATCGGCTCCTTGCCGGGCACGAACGAGGTGAGGAACGCGACGCGGGTGCCGGCTTCGGGCACCACGGGTATCGGATCGCGCGCGACGAGCGTCGCGTGCGAGTTGGATATCACGTTCATCGTGCGGAACAGCTCGATGAGGCCGATGGCCACGAGCATCACGATGTCCAGCTTCAGGACCAGGTCGGAGACCTCGCCCGAGTCGCGCTTGGTCCAGTGCTGGGGCTGCATCAGCCACACCAGCAGACCCGCGGACAGGATCGGCGCGAGGACCAGCAGGAACCCCGCGCGGAACCGGTGCGGTTCGTCGGAGAGCAGGCTGCGGAACTGCACGCGGTAGGGCCTGCTCGGGTCCGGCTGCGAGAGCGGACCGGCGAGGCGGCTGTAGTGCTCGTAGTCGTACCGGGGGAGGGCCTTCTTGCTCCAGCGCATGCCCCGGCCGTTCGTGTTGCGCTGCCGGTGCTGGCGCGGGATGCGCAACTGCGCCGTCTGCGTCGGGTCCTGCCCGGGCGGCTGCTGTGGCTCAGGCTGCCGGCCACCCGTCGGCGGCGTCGACGTCATGTATGTCCCATCCCCCCGCACGCGGCGGTCTCACCGCGTGACCTCGTGCTGACCCGCGTCCTCGGCCCCCTCGACTCGGGCGCGGCATGCTTCGGCCGCCGGGTGCTGAGACTTCGGCGGGCCATCTTCCGGTTCCATGATGGAGGTCACGGTTTCCGCACGGCGCGGCGCCCCCGCGGTGAGCTCTCACACTTGCCGCAATTCGGCTCTCACCTGGGCGTCTTCGACTCGTGCACAGACCAGTGACCCCACGTTAGGTTCCCCGACTCGGCACTTGATCGCAAGGGCGAAAGTGGCGGTTCAGCACTGTTGTGGCGGTATGGCTGTTTTCTGTGTGACGGATGAGTCATCGGAGACGGGCTGCTCGGGGAGCGTGGAGCGTAGACGCGCGCGGATGTTCCCGAAGTGGGCCCGCACCGCGCTCTCCGCGCGCAGCGTGTCCCCTTCCCGTACGGCCGTGAGGATGTCGGCGTGCTGGCGCCAGGTGACCATGGGGTCCTGGTGGAGGTCGGCGAGGTCGGTACGGACGCGGTGGAAGGCGTCCCAGAAGGCGTCCAGCACCTCGCTGAGCAGCGAGTTCCCCAGTCCGCTGTAGAGGGCGGCGTGAAAGGCCCGGTCCGTACCGGCGTGGACGCCCCCGGCCTCCGCCTCCTCGCGCATCCGCGCGACCAGCCTCTCCAGCTCCGCCAGCTCGCCGGGCCCGGGACCGCCGCCGGGGCCGCCGCCCGTGCCGTCGCCGACGAGCCGCGCGACCAGGCCGGTCTCTATCGCTTCGCGCAGCTCCAGCAGCTGCAGCAGGCTGTCCTCGCCCCGGTAGTGCCCGGCGACCGTGCGGAAGGAGAGGCCTTCGGTCATCGGCGCCATGGACATCGCGCCGACGTACGTACCGAAACCGTGGCGGATCTCGACGATGCCCATCGCCTGGAGCGCCTTGAGTGCCTCGCGGACGGAATTGCGGCTCGCGCCGAGCAGCTCCATGAGGTCGGTCTCAGTGGGCAACGGTGCGCCGCTCGGGAGCCGCCGGTCGATGATCAGCCTCTTGATCTGCTCCTGCAGCGATTGGGCTCTGCGCTGGGTCATCCTTTGCTCTTTCCGCTGCTCTTTCCGCGTGCGGTGCCGGGGTGCCCCTTGCCGTGCGCTGCGGCCTGCGGGTGCGTTGTGGCTGGTCGCGCAGTTCCCCGCGCCCCTGAGACGCCCCTTCGGGGCGCCCCTGGAGCGCCTCCTCGGGGCGCCCCTGAAGTGCCTTCTCGGGGCGGCCTCACGGGGTCTCCTCGAAGACCACCGTGCGGGGGCGGTCGTCGCCTGCCGTGAAGCGGAGCAGGTGCTCGCCCTCCTCCTCCAGTTCGGCCTGCTCCCGCTTCGAGAGCGGGCCGAAGGTGGTGACGGTCAGGCGGGCCGAGGTCTTCCTCGACGTGTCCGCCTTCCAGGTGCCGCGGACCCTGCCGTCCAGCAGCACGGTGCCGGGCACCTGGCCGTTCCGGCTGGCGAGGGAGGCGCGGACCTCCTCGTCCATGAGGCGGGTGCGGTCGGCGTGGGAGAGGACCAGGTTGTCGTACTCGGCGATGAAGCGGGCCGGGAGCGGGGTGTCGGGGGCGGGGCGGGGCGCGTCGGGCAGGTCGAACAGCTCGGTGCCGCCCTCGTCGCGGAAGACCCGGAGCTGCGGGCGGAGCCGCTCCAGGACCTCGCTCAGCCGGGTGAGCCCCGACCAGGTCTGGGCGTCGCGCACGGAGGCCGGGCCGAACGCGGCGAGATAGCGCAGCACGACGGTCTCGACGCAGGGCTCGACCGCGAGCGGGCGCCCGAGCCAGGACTCCGCGGTGTCGAGCACGGGGCCTCCCGAGCGCCCCCACAGTCCGCGCGGCGGAAGCTGGACGAGGGGGAGCAGATAGCGCGCCGTCATGGACAGCTCGTCGGGGTCGATCTCCGGCCAGCGCGGGCCGAGCCCGGCGGCCAGCTCCTTCGGGGTGCGGGGTCCCTGGGCGAGCAGCTCCCGCGCCGCGTCGGTGACCTTCCGGGGATCGAGGCCGCCGAGGGCCTTGCCGTGCCTGCTGGAGCGCAGCCCCCGCTCGTACACCGGCTGGGTGAGGGGTCTGAGCTGGACGGCGTCCCGGGCGCTGATCAGGTGCACGGTCCCGCGCATCACGCCGATCCGGACCACCTCGCGCTCCTGGAGCAGCCGGGACAGCTCTTCGGGGTCGAAGCCGGCGAGCCGTGACCAGAGGCCGAAATAGGGCGGTTTGGGAGCCTGGGCCTGGAGGCCGACGAGGTGCTCGACCGCCTCCAGGACGGTCATCGTCGCGCGCTCGGCGAGGAGTTGGCGGGCGAGGACGGCGCGGCCCAGCGCCCTGCGCGAGAGGGGTGCGGCGGACATGAGGTGAGTCTCGCCGATCAGGACGGTCCTCGCTATGGCACACGCGTACGGGCCGACACCCGCGCGAGAGGGCCGGTCACGCGGTGCGTGGACCGGCCCTCCCGGGTGGGGGCGGAGAGGTGGCTCAGAACTCGACGTCGGCGCAGGAGTAGAACGCGTTGGCCGTGTCGGCGATGGTCCACACGCCGAGGATGACGTGCTTGCCCTTCTTGCCCTCCGGAAGCTTGCCGTCGGCGGTCCACTCGGCGGGCGGCTGCTTGCCGTCCATCGGGACCGTCAGGAACGGCTTGGACTCCAGGTCGGCCCGGGTGAGCGGCTTGCTCGGGTCCCAGCCGTCCTTGGTGACGTAGTACGAGAAGTCCGTGGTCGAGTGCCTTGCGGTCAGGTTCCACTTGAACGTGAAGTTCCCGCCCGCGTTGAGCTTGGTGCTGGGCCACTTCCCGTCGCGCGGCTCGTCGAGCTGCTTGAAGCCCTCGTTGCCGCCCGCGCAGATCAGGCCGTCCTTGGGGCCCTTCTCCGGGAAGCCCTTGGGGCCCTCGACGCTCTGCGGCTCGTGCTGGATGGGGCCGCAGTCCTTGGCCTCGCCGCTGGCGCAGTACGCCTGACGGCTCATCGGGTCCTGGCTGTAGCCGTGGCCCTGCGCGGAGCCGCCGGTGAACAGCATGGCCGCACCGCCGGCACAGAGTCCGACTGCGGCCGCGGCGATCCTCTTACGCATGCTCGCTCCAGGTGGATCGTGGGGGGGACCGATCGTGGGATCGGAGTGCGCACTGCTCGGTTCTGGTGGGTTCTGCGGTCTAGACCAGGCGCGAATCTAGTGGCGTCCGAACGGTCATGTCCAGACCAATGCAAGGGGAACTTCACCTTCCCTCGCCGCTCCGAGGTGGGAGGAAGCGGGCAATGCGGTATGCATGGAAAAAATCACTCACAAGGGAAACTCCATGCGTTACTCCTCCCCTGACGCCGGGCTGCGGGCCACGCTCACCCCCGGCGTCGTCGCCCTCGTGGCCGGTGTGCTCCTCGTCCAACTGGGCTTCCTTCTCTCCTACATCGGCGCGTTCCACCACCCCGACCCGCAGCGCGTCCCGCTCGCCGTCGTCGCCCCCGAGAAGGTCGCGCAGCGGATCGACGCGCTCCCCGGGCGCCCCGTCGAGGTGACCGCCGTCAAGGACGAGAGCGCCGCGCGCGCCCGGATCATGGACCGCGACGCGCAGGGCGCGTACGTGATGAACCCGAAGGGCGACGAGGACACGCTGCTCGTCGCCTCCGGCGGCGGGGGCCCGGTCACCGAGGCCGTGAAGCAGGTCGGCAAGAAGGTCGCGGCCGACCAGGACCGCAAGCTGAAGGTCGAGGACATCTCGCCCTCGGGGGACGAGGACTACAACAGCCTGACCGCCTTCTATCTCGTCGTCGGCTGGCTGGTCGGCGGCTATCTGGTGGCCTCGCTGCTCGGCGTCAGCATCGGCACCCGCCCGGCCCGCCCCGGTCTGGCGGGCCTCCGGCTCGCGGGGGTGGCCGTCTACTCGGTGGTCTCCGGGCTGGGCGCCGCGATCATCGTCGGACCCGTGCTGCACGCGCTCGACGGGCACTTCATGGCCCTATGGTGGATCGGCGCCCTGACCGTCTTCGGCACCGCGGCCGTGACGATGGCGCTGGAGGCGTTCTTCGGGGTGGTCGGCATCGGCATCGCCGTCGTGATCTTCGTGGTGCTCGGCAACCCCAGCGCGGGCGGCGCCTTCCAGAAGCAGCTCATCCCGCCCTTCTGGCGCGCCATCGGCGACTGGCTCCCGGCGGGCGCGGGCACCACGGCCGTCCGCAACACCGTCTACTTCTCCGGCAACGCCCTGGCCTCCCCGATGCTGGTGCTCTCCATCTGGGCCGTCGCCGGGGTCGTCCTGCTGCTCATCGGCTCGATGCGGCGGAGGGAACCCGACCTGTCCCTGCCGATCTGACGCCACGTCAGCTATCGTGCGCGGCCATGAGCGCGAGCCGTTCCCCAGGGGGCGCCCGAGCCGACGCCCGTACGATCGCCGAACTCGTCCGTGCCCGGTGGGGCGACCACCGCGCGGGCGGGCTCCGCTGCCGCGAGCCGCACGCGGACCTCAGCCACCACGCCGCCGCGGCCGGTGCCGCCGCGCGGGCCGCGCTCCTGGCCGACCTGCTGCCGCGCGGCGCCGAGCCCCACGTCGGGCTGCTGCTCGACAACACCGCCGAGTACCCGCTCTGGCTCGCCGCCGCGGCCCTCACCGGGGCCACGGCGGTGGGCCTCAACCCCACCCGCCGGGGTGCCGAGCTGGCCCGAGACCTCGGCCACACCGAGTGCGCGCTGCTCGTGACGGAGCGCGCCCACCTGCCCCTCCTCGACGGCCTGCCCCCGCTCACCCTCCGCACCCTGGTCACCGACGAGCCCGCGTACGCCGCGCTCCTCGCCCCGTACGAGGGGGCGGAGCCCGGCGACGCGGTCGTACGCCCGCCGGACCCGGGGCGGCGGATGCTGCTGACGTTCACCTCCGGCTCGACGGGCGCGCCCAAGGCCGTGATCGTCAGCCAGGGGCGGCTGGCCGCCGCCGGGCAGGCGCTGGCCCGGCAGTTCGGCACGGGGGACGACGACGTCCACTACCTGTGCATGCCGATGTTCCACGGCAACGCCGTGATCGCGGGCTGGGCCCCGGCCCTCGCGGGCGGCGCCGGGGTCGCGCTGCGCCGCCGCTTCTCCGCCTCCGGCTTCCTCCCGGACGTACGGACGTACGGCGCGACCTACTTCACCTATGTCGGCCGCGCCGTGCAGTACCTGCTCGACACCCCCGCGCGCCCCGACGACGCCGACAACCCGCTCCGCCTCGGCTTCGGCACCGAGGCAGGTCCCGTGGACGCCGGGCGCTTCGCCGCCCGGTTCGGGGTCCGGCTGGTCGAGGGGTACGGCTCGTCCGAGGGCGGCGCCGCGCTGCGGCACTCCGACGACGCGCCCCCCGGCGCCGTCGGCCGCCCGGGCCCCGGCGAGGACCTCGCGGTCGTGGACCCGGAGACCGGGGAGGAACGGCCGCGCGCCCGGCTGGACACCGGGGGCCGTCTCCTCAACCCCGGCGAGGCCGTCGGCGAGCTGGTCAACCGGGGCCGCACGCTCTTCGAGGGGTACTGGAAGAACGAGGAGGCGGCGGCCGCCCGTACCCGCGCGGGCTGGTACTGGACGGGGGACCTCTTCTTCCGCGACGGGGACGGCTGGTTCCACTTCGCCGGACGGGCCGACGACAGGCTGCGCGTCGACGGGGAGAACCTGGCGGCGGCCGTCGTCGAGAACATCCTCGCCCGCTTCCCCGCCGCCCGTTCCGCCGCCGTCTACGCGGTCCCCGACCCGGTCTCGGGGGACCAGGTCATGGCCGCGCTCGCGCTGGACGGGCCCGGGGACTTCGCGCCGGACGCCTTCGCGGACTTCCTCGCGGCCCAGTCCGACCTGTCCACCAAGGCGGCGCCCCGCTTCGTGCGCGTCCTGGCGCGGATGCCGGTCACGGCCACGAACAAGATCCGGCGCGCTGAGCTGCGCAGGGAGGGCTTCAGGCACGGGGAGGGGGAGGTGTGGTGGTCGCCCGCGCGGGGCGCCGCGTACCGGAGGCTGACGGCGGAGGACGTCGCGAAGCTGCTCGCCCGGTACCGGGAGCACGGGCGGGAGGAGCTGCTGGGGCGCTGAACGCGAGGGACCCGGCCTCTGGGGACCCGGACACGACGAAGGCCCCTCGCTCTCGCGAGGGGCCTTCGGCCGGTACGCCGTCAGGGACTCGAACCCCGGACCCGCTGATTAAGAGTCAGCTGCTCTAACCAACTGAGCTAACGGCGCCTGTGTCGGCCGTTTCCGGCTGACGAGAAGAAATACTACCCCCTTCCGAGGGGTGCTGCCGACCGCCCCGGGGCCGACCCGGCCGCCCTCAGAGCGACAGCGAGAGCATCACGGGCGCCGCCTTCCGGCTCAGCTCCTCGGCGGCGCGGCGCAGCCGGTGCGCCTGCTCGACGGGGAGGGAGAGGGCCAGGCAGCTCACGGAGGAGCCCGCCGTCACGGGGACGGCGGCGCAGACCGTGCCCACCGCGTACTCCTGGAGGTCCAGGGTGGGGACCGTGGGCGGCTGGCGGTCCAGCGTGTTCAGCAGGAGGCGCTCGTCGGTGATCGTGCGCGAGGTGAGCCGGGCCGTCCGGTGCCGGGCCAGGTGGTCCAGGCGGCCGTCGTGGTCGAGCTGGCTCAGCAGGCACTTGCCGATCGCGGTGGCGTGCACCGCCGAGCGGAAGTCCACCCACTCGTTCACGGACGGGGCCTCGGGGCTGTCCGCGTACTGCGTGATGTCCAGCTCGCCGTCGCGGTACCGGCTGAAGTAGATGGCGGCGCCGACCGTGTCCCGCAGATCGGTGAGGGTGCGCTGCAGCTGCTCGCGGAGCGCCCGCTTCCGGTCCACGCCCGAGCCGAGCAGGACGAGGGACTCACCCACCACGTACGAGCCGTCGGAGAGCTGCTCCACGTACGCCTCGCGGCGCAGCATCAGCAGCAGGTGGGCGAGATGGCCGCCGGGCAGGCCCGTCTCGTGGGACAGGGTCTCCTCGGACACCCCGTCGCGGCGCCGGGCGACGGCTTCCAGCACGCGCAGCGCGTACTGCACGGAGTGGAACGGGGCGGTGGGCTCCCGCCCGGGGTCCGGGGAGTGGCCCCCCGGAGGTTGGAGTAGCGCCACGGTGTCCCCCTGGAGGTTGTGACCGTTTGCGTCGTGTCCGCTCCAGGCGGTCACGGCAGTACGTACCACGATAGCGGCCAAGCGTGTGTCATAAAGGCGCTGTTGCTGCTATCGGCATATGCCATGGAGACGAGCCCGCGCCGGTCGGCGCGGGCTCGGGGGCTCACAGCACCGCGCTCAGGAATTCCCGCGTCCGCTCGTGCTCGGGGTCGGAGAAGATCTTCTCCGGCGCGCCCGACTCGATGACGCGGCCCGCGTCGAACATCAGCACGTCGTCCGAGATGTCCCGCGCGAAGTTCATCTCGTGCGTGACGCAGAGCATGGTGATGTCCGTGGTGTGGGCGATGTCCCGCAGCACGTCGAGCACGCCCGCGACCAGCTCGGGGTCGAGCGCCGAGGTGACCTCGTCGAGGAGGAGGATCTGCGGGCGCATGGCCAGCGCGCGGGCGATGGCCACGCGCTGCTGCTGGCCGCCGGAGAGCTGGGTCGGGTACTTGTCGAGGTGCTCGGTCAGCCCGACCATCTCCAGCAGCTCGCGGGCCCGCTGCTCGGCCTCGTCCTTGGGGAGGCCGAGGACGTGCACGGGCGCCTCGGTGATGTTCCGCAGCACCTTCATGTTGGGGAACAGGTTGAACTGCTGGAAGACCATGCCGATCTTCTTACGGGCCTCGCGGCTGTACCGCTCGCTCGCGGGGACGAGCTTGCCGTTCTTCTCCTCGTGCGTGAGGTACTCGCCGGCGACCTTGATGGTGCCCTCGTCCGGCGTCACCAGGGTCATCAGGAGCCGCAGGATCGTGGTCTTGCCGGAGCCCGAGGGGCCGATGAGGGTCACGTGCTTGCCGGAGGCGACGTCGAAACAGAGGTTGTCGAGGACGACGTTGCTGCCGTACCGCTTCGTGACGTTGTGGAACTTGATCAGTTCGCTGCCGTCGACCGCCGGGTTCGTGTGGTCGTTCGGCTCTGTGTTCGGTGTGGTGTCAGCGGACAAGACGACGCTCCAGGGCTCGCGTGAGGAGGGAAGCCGGGTAGGCGATGACGATGAAGGCGATGCCGATCACGGTGATCGGCTCGGTCGGCTGGAAGGTCTCCGCGCTGAACTGGCGGGCCTCACCGAGCATTTCCAGCGCGCCGATCGTGGCGAGCATCGGCGAGTCCTTGAGCATCGCGATGACGTAGTTGCCCAGCGCGGGCACCACGCGGCGGATCGCCTGGGGGAGGATCACGGCGCCCCAGACCCGGGTGCGCGGCAGGCTGAGCGCCGTGCACGCCTCCCACTGGCCGACGGGCACGCCGTCGATCCCGGCGCGGTACACCTCGGCGGTGTACGTCGAGTAGTGCAGGCCCAGACCGATGATGCCGGTGGTCAGCGCCGAGAAGGTGATGTCCCACTCGGGCAGCACGAAGTACAGGAAGAAGAGCTGCACCAGCAGCGGGGTGTTGCGGATGAACTCGGTGACGATGTTCACCGGCCACCGCACGGCCTTGAACTCCGACCGCTGGGCGAGCGCCCAGACGAGGCCCAGCGCGAAGGCGATCAGCGAGCCGAGGACCAGCGCCTGGAGGGTGACGAGCACGCCGTCCCAGAAGCGCGGCATGAAGTCGCCGACTGCGTTCCAGTCCCAGTCCATCAGGCCGCACCTCCGCCCTGGGAGGAGGACGACGTCAAGGTCGCCTGTCGGACGTTGAGTTTGCGCATGACCCCGGCTTTCTCCGGTTTCTGGCCGATGCGGGACTTGGCCTGCCGCTCCAGCGCGCGCATGCCGCGCGTGATGGCGAACGCCAGGACGAAGTACATGACCAGGATGATCGTGTAGACAGGGGCGCTCTCACCGAGCGCGTTGCGCACCAGCGAGGCGCCGAAGGCGATGTCGCCGACGCCGAGCACCGAGACCAGCGCCGTGCCCTTGAGCAGCTCGATGAGCAGGTTGTTGGCGGGCGGGATCATTTCCGGCCACGCCTGCGGCAGGGTGATCTTGGTGAGCCGCTGCCACGGCGAGAAGCTCAGCGCGATCCCCGCCTCGTGCTGCGCGGGCGCCACGGCGGCGATCGCGCCGCGCACGATCTCCGAGCCGTACGCGCCGTACGACAGGCCGAGTGCCAGCACCGCCGCCCACATGGGCACGAGCTGGAGGCTGAAGGCGACCGGGAGCACGAAGAACATCCAGAACATCAGCACCAGGGCCGACGAACCGCGGAAGATCTCCATGTAGAGCCCGGAGAGGAACCGGACGATCCAGAGTCTGTTCGTCCGTGCCACACCCACGACCATGGCGACGACCGCGCCGAGCAGCGCGCTGTAGACCGTGAGCTGGACCGTGACCCAGACGCCCTTCAGCAGCAGTTCCCACAAACCCGCTGTAAGGTCCGTCATTTGCAACGCTCCTTCGCGGTCATGGTCGTCATCTCCTCCTTGACGAAGCCGAACTGCTTCATCACGCGGAAGAGCTCGCCGCTCTTCTTCATCTTGAGCAGCTCACGGTTGAACGCGTCCCTGAGATTCCCCTCGGCCTTCCTGAACGCGAAGGCGCCGGTGCCCAGATCGGGCTTTCCGTCAAGTTTCGGAATAAACGCGTCGGTGAACTCGGCCTTTGTGCTCTTCGTCTGCCTGACGACGTTGCGCACGGTCACCGCCGTGCCCGAGAAGACATCGCACCTGCCCTGCTCGACCGCGAGCAGACCGGCCAGTTGGTCGGGCAGCAGGAGGAGGTCGCTCTTCTTGATGCCGGCCTCGGCCGCGTACTGGATCTCGGCGTATCCGGTGCCCGTCGCCATCTTGGCGCCGGTCTTCTTGATGTCCTCGTAAGTCCGCAATTTCTTGGGATTTCCCTTACGCACGATGAAGGCGTCCCGCATCTCGTACTCGGGGTCGGCGAACAGCACTTGCTCGCAGCGTTCGGGGATGATGTACAGCCCCGCCGCCACGACGTCGAACTGCAGCGAGTTCAGACCCGGGATGAGCGAGTTGAACTCGGTGGGGAACGGCTGCACGTTCGGAACGCCCAGCCGCTTGAAGATGATCCGTGCGATCGCCGGGGAACTCCCGGTCAGCTCCCCGTCCTTGTCGATGTAGCTGTAGGGCTGTTCACCGGCAAGCCCCAGCCTGACGGTGCCCTGTGCCTTCAGTCGTTCCAGTAGATCGCCCCCGTCTCCGGTGTCAGCACTGGACACACGGCTGCAAGCAGTCGTCGCCCCGAGCGCACCCGCCGCACCGACGCTTGCTGCCCCCGCGAGCAGCAGGCGTCGGCTGAAACCTCTTCCGGCACTTCCGGTGTTGTTCCCTTGTGGTGGAGCCATGGGCGCGCGGCTACCCAGACTCACTCAGAATATGCGGATCGAATCCGGCCCCTTACGGGGTCGTGCTGAGGCTGACCTTTGCGTCACTATTGACGGGCAAATGACCAACCAGTGTGCGGAGGCACGATGGCTGAGCGCTTCATTGAAGTGTCGTTGGACAAGCGGGGAGTGAGCTGCACGGCAAAGCTCCTCGACGACAGGGCCCCGATCACCTGCGCCGCGGTGTGGGACGCGCTGCCGCTCGGCGGCGACGTCTACCACGCCAAGTACGCGCGTAACGAGATCTACACCCTGATTCCGCCGTTCGCGCCCGAGGAGCCGCCGCTGGAGAACCCCACCATCACGCCCATTCCCGGTGACCTCTGCTATTTCACCTTCACGGACACGCAGTTGAGCACGGCCTCCTACGGGTATGAGGCCGCGGCCGAGCAGCAGGGCGGCCAGGCAGCGCATGTGCAGCGCAACACGGTCGTCGACCTCGCTCTCTTCTACGAGCGCAACAACCTGCTCATCAACGGCGATGCGGGCTGGGTTCCCGGCATTGTCTGGGGCACGATCGTCGACGGTCTCGACCGTATGGCGGAAGCGTGCCAGGACCTCTGGCGCGCGGGCGCTCTCGGTGAATCGCTGAACTTCCGCCGGGCGTAAGCAAAGAGAATAAGGGGGCCGCCGCCGTTTCCATCAGGATTCGGCGGCAGCCCCCTCATTCATTTCTGTACGCGAAAATGCCTCATTCCGAAATCGGGGGCGGCATCTCCGCGGCGACACCGGCCTCGAAGAGCGCGTGCGAGGCCGCGAGCACCAGCGCGTCCGCGTGCCGGGGTCCCACCAGCTGGACCCCGATCGGCAGTCCGGCGCCGTCCACCCCGCAGGGCACCGAGGAGGCGGGCTGCTGCGTCATGTTGAACGGGTACGAGAACGGGGTCCACTCCGTCCACCGCCTCATCCCCGAGCCCCCGGGCACCTCGGGGCCCAGCTCGAAGGCGGTGCCGGGCATGGTGGGCGTCACCAGCAGGTCGTACTTCTGGTGGAAGGCGCCCATCAGCTTGCCGAGCGCCATCCGGACGTCCACCGCCGCGAGATAGTCCAGCGCGCTGCGCGCGGCGCCCTCCTCGCAGACCTCCCGGAGGCCCGGGTCGAGGCTCTCGCGCTGATCTTGGCTGAAATGTTCGGTCACCCGGGCCGCGCCGCTGAACCACAGGGTGTGGAACGCCTCCACGGGATCCTCGAAGCCCGGGTCCGCCTCCTCGACCGTCGCGCCCAGCTCCGCGAGCAGCGCCACCGCGCGCCGCACCGCCGCCGCGACGTCCGGATCGACGGCCACCCGGCCGCCGAAGTCGGGGGAGAAGGCGATCCGCAGCCCCCGCACCCCTTCGGCGCCCGCGGCCAGCGCGCCCCGGAAGCTGTGCGGGGCCGGACCGAGCTGCGACCAGTCACGGGCGTCGGGCCCCGTGATCACGTCCATCAGCAGCGCCGCGTCCCGCGCGTCCCGGGTCATCGGCCCGACGTGGGCCAGCGTGCCGAAGGCGCTCGCCGGGTAGATCGGCACCCGCCCGTAGGTGGGCTTCAGCGCGAAGATCCCGGAGAACGAGGCGGGGATCCGCACCGAGCCCCCGCCGTCCGTGCCCAGCGAGAGGGGCCCCGCGCCCAGCGCGACTGCCGCCGAACTGCCCCCGCTGGAGCCGCCGGCCGTACGGGACGGGTCGTACGGATTGCCCGTCGCGCCGTGCCGGGGGCTGTCCGTGACGCCCTTCCAGCCGAACTCCGGCGTCGTGGTCTTCCCCAGGAACACCGCGCCGCTCTCGCGCAGCCGCGCCACCGCCGGGGCGTCCTCGTCCCACGGGCCCTCGTCGGAGACCGCCCACGAGCCCCGGTAGGTGGGGCCGCCGCGCTGGAGCAGGATGTCCTTCACCGTGACCGGCACCCCGTCCACGGGGCCCGCGGGCTCGCCGCGCTCCCAGCGGCCCGCCGCGGCCGACGCCTGCTCCAGCGCCTCCTCGGCGTCGATCCGCACGAAGGCGTTGACCCGCGCGTCCGCCTCCGCGGCCCGCTCCAGCGCCGCCCGGGTCGCCTCGACGGGGCTGAAGGACCCCGCCTCGTACCCCTCGACGAGCTGTGTCGCACTGAGCGCGGTGAGATCGGACATCACGGGGCCTCCCGGTGAGAAGTGGGGTTCGTCGGCACGTAGCCGAGGTCCTTGTCGACGACGTTGAGCAGCGGCTCGCCCGCCTCCCACCGGTCGAAGTTGTCGAGGAACTGCTCCGCGAGATCGTCGCGCCAGCCGACCGTGTCGCCGCTCATGTGGGGGGAGACCAGCAGCCCCGGCACGTCCCACAGGCCGCTGTCGGTGGCGAGCGGCTCCTGGTCGAAGACGTCGAGCGCCGCGCCCTTGATGCGGTGCTTGAGCAGCGCGTCCGCCAGGTCGGCCTGGACGACGTGCTGCCCCCTGCCGACGTTGATGAAGTGGGCCCCGGGCTTCATGCGAGCAAACGCGGCGGCGTCGAACATCCCCCGCGACTCCTCCGTCAGCGGGGCCACGCACACCACCCAGTCCGCCGTGCCGAGCAGCCCGTCGGACCCCTCCAGCGCGGCCGTGGCGTGCACCCGGCCGAATTCCGGGTCGCCGTCCCGCGCCGTACGGCCGACGAGGTCCACATTGACACCCAGTGCCATCAACGTACGGCCAATTGCCCGGCCAATGGGGCCCGAACCGACCACCACCGCGCGGGTGCCGCCCACGCGAAATGTCTCCCGGTGCCGCCACCTCCGCTGGCGTTGCAATTCCCAGGTGCCACGGAAATCCTTGGCCATGGCCAGCACGAGTCCGGCGACGTATTCGGCAATTGGCTGGTCAAAGACTCCCCGCGCATTCGTAATGACGGTGTCCCGGCCGTCGGCCAGCTCGGGCAGCAGACGGTCGACACCGGCGCTCGGGGTGTGCACCCAGCGCGGCCTGGGCCCGTCGCCGGGCCAGGCGTCGCGGACCGCGTCGGACAAGAAGTCCCAGACCAACAGCACATCGGCGGCCTCAAGTTGGCTCGCGAGCGACTTCTCGTCGGCGTGCACCACGTGGGCACGGCCCTGGAGCCGGTCGAGCCGGGGCAGCGGCTCGGCATCAAGGACAAGGACGCATGTTTCGGACATTGGCAGGAAACCATTTCGAAACGTGGGGACGGTTGACTGTGGTGCGCTATACGAAGACTTGACGAGCGAGACAGAGCGACGTGGGACGAAGGCGGGATCGGCCCTCAGATGCGACGATTGGCCGAGGATTGACCACGGTAGGGAGCACAAACTACCTTCGTCAACAAAGACATCTGTCCCGGCGTCCCGGCTTCTGACCGGCTTTGCAATTCCTCTGACCTCCGTCTGACTCAGGGGCCTTCTGGCTACGGCCAAGCAGCCACCCCTCCGTTCTTTTGGGGCCCGAAAATGGACGTCTCCTTCCTTGGTGGGCCGATGCCGCAGCGCGGCGTCGGAATCGTCGCGCCGTTCGACTTCGCACTCGACCGAGAGCTCTGGCGGTGGGTGCCGGACGACGTGTCCCTGCACCTGACCCGCACCCCGTTCGTGCCCGTCGAGGTCAGCCTCGACCTCGCCCGTCTCGTCAGTGAGCACGAGACGCTCCGCGAGGGTGTGCGGGCACTCTGCGCCGTGGCCCCCGAAGTGGTGGCCTACGCCTGTACGTCCGGCAGCTTCGTAGGAGGCGCCGCCGGTGAGAAAGCCATGGTCTCGGCGATGGAGCAGGCCGGCGAGATGCCCTCGCTGACCACCTCCGGAGCCATGCTCGCGGCGCTGCGGGAGATCGACGCCCGCCGCATCGCGATCGTCACCCCCTACACGAAATCCGTCACCGACGCGCTGGAGGACTTCCTCGGCGAGGCGGGCATCGAGATCACGGGCCGGAGCTACCTCGGGCTGACCCGTGAGATCTGGCGCGTGCCGTACCGCGACGTGGTCGACATGGCCAGGGAAGCGGTCGTCGGAGCCCCCGACGCCCTCTTCATCAGCTGCACCAACCTCCCGACGTACGACGTCATCCCGCAGCTGGAGGCGGAGCTGCGGATGCCGGTCCTCTCGGCGAACCAGGTCACCATGTGGGCCGCGCTGCGAGGCCTCGGCAAGGAGGCCGTGGGCCCGTACCAGGCCCTGCTCGACCCGGTCGCCAGAAGCGGCCCCGCCGCGATGGCCCCCTCGCCCCCCGCCCAGGCCACGCCGCCCCCCGAGCCGGAGGCCGCCCTCGCGGGCGCCGGCACGGAGAGCGTCGAGCCCCTGGAGGGCACCGACCTCGGCTTCCCGCCCTCCGGCGGGGACGAGTGGGACGCCGGCGGGCAGCCGCCGGTATGACCCGCCCGGGAAACCACACGCACATCAAGCACCAGTCCGAGCAGGAGGAGGAGTAGATGGCAGAGGCGGCAGCGGCACGGACACGGGCGGTCGGCTTCCTGTACCCGGGGTACTCGGCCGAGGACGACTACCCGCGTCTGGAACGCATCCTGGGGGAGGCAGGTGCCTCCGTCCGGCTGCCCCTCGTCCATACCGACATCGGTGAGGACGCCCATCGCGTGGACGCCCTGCTGGAGATGGGCTCCGCCAAGCGGCTCGCCGCGAAGGTCGAGGAGGTCAAGGCCCAGGAGATCGACGCGGTCGTCTGGGCCTGCACCAGCGCGAGCTTCGTCTTCGGCTGGGACGGCGCGCACGAGCAGGTCCGCGAGCTCTCGGCGGTGGCCGGGCTCCCGGCCTCCAGCACGTCGTTCGCCTTCGCGGGGGCCGTCCAGGCGCTGCGCGCCGAGCGCGTCGCCATCGCGGCGACGTACCCGGAGGACGTGGCCGAGCTGTTCACCGCCTTCCTGAAGGCGGCGGGCTCCGAGGTCGTCTCCATGCGCGGCAGCGGCATCATCACCGCGGCCGAGGTCGGCACCTGGGGAGAGGAGGAGGTCCTGGCGCTCGCCCGCGGCGGCGACCACCCGGACGCTCAGGCGGTCCTCCTCCCCGACACCGCCCTGCACACGGCCGCGTACATCCCGGCCCTGGAGGCGGAGCTGGGCAAGCCGGTCCTCACCGCGAACCAGGTCACCGTCTGGAAGGGCCTGGGCCTGCTCGACGAGCAGGTGAGCTGCCCCGCGCTGGGCAAGCTCTTCACCTGACCCGGGGCGCCCGGGGCGCCCGAGGCGTCGAGGGGGCCGTTCCGGGAAGAGGAACGGCCCCTGACGCGTTGACCTCTCTCGTAGGACGAATGGCGAGAGAAGGGCGAGGCCGACCAGTGAACGACCCCATACGAGGCGAGGCCAAGGGCACGGCCCCCGTGCCCCTCTCCGTCCTGGACCTGGCGACAGTGGGCGAGGGCTTCACCGCCACGGACGCCCTCAAGGCATCGGTGGAGCTGGCGGGCCTGGCCGAGCGCAAGGGCTTCACGCGGTACTGGGTGGCCGAGCACCACTCGATGCCCGGCGTCGCCAGCTCGTCCCCCGCCGTGATCCTCGCGCACCTCGCCGCGCACACCGAGCGGATCCGCCTCGGCTCGGGCGGCGTCATGCTGCCCAACCACGCGCCCCTCGTGATCGCCGAGCAGTTCGGCACGCTGGAGGCGCTCGCCCCCGGCCGTATCGACCTGGGCCTCGGCCGCGCCCCCGGCACGGACGGCGCGACGGCGGCGGCCCTGCGGCGCACGGAGCGGCTGCGCGAGGGCGCCGACGAGTTCCCGCAGCAGCTCGCGGAGCTGACCCGGTTCCTCGACGACGACTTCCCCGACGGCCACCGTTACGCCCGTATCCACGCGGTGCCCGGCAAGGTGCAGAGCGCGGAGGTGGGCCGTCCGCCGGTCTGGCTGCTGGGCTCCTCCGGGTTCAGCGCCCAGCTCGCGGGGCAGCTCGGCCTGCCGTTCGCCTTCGCGCACCACTTCTCCGCGGCGAACACGATTCCGGCCCTGGAGCTGTACCGCGAGACGTTCCGCCCCTCGGAGGTCCTCGACGAGCCGTACGCGCTGATCGGCGCGGCCGCGCTCGCCGCGGAGGACGAGAAGGAGGCGCGCCGTCAGGTCCTTTCCGGCGCACTCAGCATGCTGCGGCTGCGTACGGGCCGTCCTGGGCTGGTCCCCACTCCGGAGGAGGCGGAAGCGTATCCGTTCAGCGCGGCTGAACGGGAGTTCGTGGACAGCTGGCTCGCCAACATCACGTACGGCACGCCGGACGCGGTACGCGAAGGGCTCGACGCCCTGGTCAAGCGGACCGGCGCGGATGAGCTGATGCTGACAGCACAGGCCCACAGCCCCTCGGCCCGTGTCCGCTCCTACGAGCTGATCTCTGAGGCGTACACCCTCTGAGGGGGCCTCGGCGCGCAGTTCCCCGCGCCCCTTGGCGGCGCATCCTGATCCGGCGACGGGAAGGTGCGCCCCGTCAGGGGCGCGGGGAACTGCGCGACCAGCCACGACGCAGCCGCGCCCGGCAGTGCACAGGCGGGGGCAGACGCGAGGTCTAGGCCGACTGGGCCCCGCGGTAAGAGGAGAGCAGGCCCGAGATGCGGTCTGCCTCCATCGGCTTGGCGTAGTGCCAGCCCTGGCCCGTGTCGCAGCCGATCCGGCGGAGCCGTTCGGCCTGGGCCGGGCCCTCGACGCACTCGGCGGTCACGGTCAGACCCAGCTTGTGCGCGAGCTGGACCAGGGCCGTCACGATCGTCTCGTCCGCCGGGTTCTGGTGCCGGGCCGTGCGGAAGCCCCGTACGAAGGTGCCGTCGAGCTTCAGCGCGCGCACCGGCAGCCGGCTGAGGTAGGCCAGGTTGGAGTAGCCCGTGCCGAAGTCGTCGATCGCGATGCGGACGCCCGTCTCGGAGAGCGCCTGGAGCGCCTGGAGGGGGCGGCCCGCGGAGCCCATCACGGCCGACTCGGTCAGTTCGAGCTGGAGCAGCCCCGGGGGCAGGCCCGTCTCCTCCAGGGTGTCCGCGACGTCCTGCACGAGGTCGGAGTCCCACACCTGCCGCACGGCCACGTTGACGCTCACGTAGAGCGGCGGTCCCGGGTGCTCCAGCATCCAGCGCCGGGCCTGGCGGCACGATTCAGCGAGGACCCAGCGGCCGAGCGGGACGATCGCCCCGTTCTCCTCCGCGAGGCCGATGAAGCGGTCGGGGCTGAGCATCCCGAAGCGCGGGTGCTTCCAGCGTACGAGCGCCTCGACGCCGCGCATCACGTCGTCGGCGAAGCCCACGATCGGCTGGTACTCCAGCACGAACTCGCCGCGCTCCACCGCGCGCCGCAGCGTGCTGGAGAGCGCCTGCCGGGTCATCCGGTGCGCGTTCCGCTCCGGGTCGAAGAGCGTCCAGCGCGCCTTACCGTCGGCCTTCGCCCAGTACAGCGTGGTGTCGGCGGCCTGCATCAGCTCCGTCGGGCTGGTGCCCTCGGTCTCGCGCTCGACGACGCCGATGCTGGCCGAGACCGCGAGCCGCTGGCCCGCGAGGTCGAACGGGCGCTGGAGCGCCGCGAGCACCGACTGTGCGAGCGCCGTGAGCTGCTCGGTCCCGGTGGAGGACTCGACCAGCAGTGCGAACTCGTCGCCGCCCAGCCGCGCCACCAGATGGCCGCCGCACTCCACGGACCCGGCGTCCTCGGCGCACCGCGTGAGCCGCTGCGCCACCGCGTCGAGCAGGGTGTCGCCGACCCGGTGGCCCAGGGTGTCGTTGATCGCCTTGAAGCCGTCGAGATCGACGTAGCAGATTCCGGTTCTGCCGGTGGCCGAGTCGGAGAGCGCGGTCGCCAGCCGCTCGAAGAAGAGGGTGCGGTTGGGGAGCCGGGTCACCGGGTCGTGCATCTGGAGATGGCGCAGCCGCTCCTGGAGGTCGCGGCGCTCGCTGATGTCCGCGATGGACAGCAGGGCCTCGCCACCGCGCGCCGTGGGGGTCACGGTGATCTCGGCCCAGAGTGTGTGGCCGTCCGCGTGTTTCAGCCGCCGGGTGCAGGACATCCGGTCGGTGCGGCCCTGGAGCGCCTCGTGGTACGCGCTGCGGACGCGGCCGTCGAGACCGAGTCCGGCCAGCTCCGCGATGGGGCGCGCGACCAGCCTGCGCGGGTCGGCGCCGAGGAGTGCGGCCAGCGCGCGGTTGGCCGTGAGCACCCTGCCATCCCGGTCGACGATGGCCATGGCGAGCTGTGCCGCGTTGAACGCGGCCCGGAAGTCGCTCTGCTCGCCGTGCCCGCCCGGCACTCGCCGTCGCCAGCGCTTGTGATTACTTTCCGTGATGGTTTGCGGTTGCGTTCCGATGGTGTCGCCGGAGTTCTTGCCCGGTCCTTCGAGGGGTCCGTTCACCGATCGCTCCGCGGGGGGCTCGTCTCGTGCGGACCGCTCCTCCGGCTGCCGGGGGGCAGCCCGAGAGAGGATCCGCGCTGGAAATGTGCCGATCATAGAGGTTGGCGCAAGAGCGGAGCCAGTGTCTCCGCTGCCGGTTCCGTACGTCTCCCCGTCGGCCTCGGAGCGACGGGTACGCGGGTGACCGTTTCTGCACGAGGGCTGAAAGCGCCGTGACCGCTTACGACCGAGCATTACGAAGAGTAGTCATATTGTGGTTGACTCGACCGGCCTACCGGAACGGTGCAAATCGCTCCAAATGGGGACAGTGTGGGGAAGGTCCGCATTCCTGATCCGGTGAGGTCGAGACGTGCCGCAGCCGCATATACCCGAGGGGGTGGCCGCGTGGCGCCGTAGTCGTCGCGCGGGGCCGGGGGGTCCGGGGGGACTCCACCGGCTGGCCGCAGTACTCACCGCCCTCACCGCGTTCATGGGCATGGCGCTGTTCGCCGGGCCCATGAAATCTGTGGCGGCGTCCGTGTCGTGCGCTCTGCCGCGCACCGATGCGCACCACTCGCTGGGTTTGGACACCTGGAATGCCTCCTATCCGCGCCCCGACAGGACGCTCGACGCTGCCCTTCTCTTTCTTTCTTTCCCCGATGCGCCCCCGATGGCCACCCCTGACGAGCTAGCGGCCGACCATTTCCCTGCCACGACCGATTTCTTCCGCCGTGCCTCGTACGGAAAGCTCACCCTCCGGCCGCACGTCGTGGACCGCTGGATCGAGATGCCGGCCTCGTCGGAGGCGTACGGGATACAGCGCGACTGGGACTCCGGGCTGCGCACCGCCTACATGCGCGACGCGGTCACCGCCGCCGACCGCCATGTGGACTTCAGCCGCTACGACGTCGTCTATCTGATCGCCGACCCCGACGCTCCCGGCGTGAACTCCGACGCGACGAAGGTCGTCAACTTCGACGAGCCGATCGAGGTCGACGGCACCCAGGTACGCCGCCTGGTCACCGTCTTCGAGCAGAGCCCGCCCGACAGGCACGTCCTCGCGCACGAGACCGGACATGTCTTCGACCTGCCCGACCTGTACGAGCGCCCGTCCGACGGCAAGGCCGACTGGGACACGCGGGTGGGGGACTGGGACCTCATGGGCAGCCAGTTCGGCCTCGCGCCCGAGCCCTTCGGCTGGCACAAGTGGAAGCTCGGCTGGCTCGACGGGAGCAGCGTCGACTGCGTCTCCGACGCGCCCGGCACCACCATGCACACCCTCCGCACCCTGAGCGCCCCCTCGCGGGACGGCAGCCCCGGCGCCGACGGGACCCGCCTCGCGGTCGTACGTACGGGCGAGAACGAGGCCCTGGCCATCGAGGCACGCGGCAACGAGGGCAACGACCGGGGGGTCTGTTCCGAGGGCGTGCTGCTCTACCGGGTGCGCGGCGACACGGCCTCGACCGAGGGGCCCGTCGAGGTGCTGGACGGCCATCCGCGCACCAGCGCCTGCGGCGGCACCTCGGTGCACCCGCCGCTCGCCGACGCGCCCCTGGGCGTGGGCGAGAGCCTGGCGCTGGAGCGGGACGCGATCCGGGTCGAGGTCACGGGGCGCACGGCCGACGGCGGCTGGGACGTGAAGATCACCAGAGGGGATCGCGCGGAGTAGGGCCGGGAACGACTGAAGGCCCTCCGCTTCTGCGAAGGGCCTTCAATCTGTCTGTACGCCGTCAGGGACTCGAACCCCGGACCCGCTGATTAAGAGTCAGCTGCTCTAACCAACTGAGCTAACGGCGCCTGCTGACGTCGTAGACCTTAGCACCACCACCGGCCCCAGCAAAAATCGAATATCGCCGGGACCCCACTCGACCTGCGCAGACCCGCTCAGGGACGGGCCGGAGGCTGCTCCTCCGGGGCGCGGTCCTTGATCAGGTCGCGGCCGAACTCGACCATCTTGCGTGCGTAGTCCTCCGTCCACCGCGCCCGCTCGGCGAGGTCGGCCTCCGTCAGCCGGTCGAAGCGCCGGGGGTCGGCGAGCTGGGCCGCCGCGGCCGCCTGGTACTCCTGCGCGCGGTCGGCGGCCGCGCGGAACGCCAGCACCAGCTCGGTGGAGCGCTCCAGCAGCTCGCGGGGGTCCGCCAGGGACTCCAGGCCGAAGAAGTGCTCGTCGTCCGGCTGCGCCTCGGAGGGCTCGAACAGCAGCGGAGCCGGACGGCGGTGCCGGGGAGCCTCGCCGGGAGCCGGTTGCGGCTCGGACATACAGATACCTCCAGGGTTGAGGGCCGCCCTCCATTGTGCGCCCTAGGGCAACGGCACAACGTGCTCGGACAGATGCGCGAGAACGGCCTGGTGGGCCTCCCAGCCGTCCGGCGCGTGCAGCGTGACACCGAGCTGCACCGGCGCCGTCGAGGGGTGGTCGTCGAGCAGCTCGGCGACGCCCGCGCGGCACACCACCACGCACGCGTGCCGGTGCCGCGAGGCCAGCACGCACAGCCGTCCCGTCTCCAGATGGAACTCCGTCGCGTCCGGCCGCCCCGACAGCGGATGCAGCACCACCGTCACGTCGAACTCACGCCCCTGGAGCCGGTTCGCCGTGTCCACGGTGACGCCCTCCACGCCCCGCGCCGCCAGCTCCGCCCGTACGGCCGCCGCCTGGTCCCGGTGCGCCGTGCCGACCGCCACCCGCGCCGCCGTCAGCGGCACCGGCTCCTCGCTCCGCTCGCTCACGGCCGCGCCCTCGCGCTCCAGCATCCGCCGTACGACCTCCGCGACCGCCGCCACCGCCTCCGGGTCGGTGCGCGGGGTGCGCCGCGCGGGCAGCTCCAGCAGGCCCCAGCCCGCCTCCGCCGCCTCGTCCAGCACCCGGTCGGCGGGGGAGCCGTCGGAGGGCGCCGCGAAGGCGAGGGTGCGGTCGCCGGGCCCGGTGCCGCTGCGGAACGGCGTGTACGGGTAGAAGGCGTCCGAGACCAGCGGCGCCGCCGAGGCGGGGAGCCGCCAGGAGACGGGCAGCCGGTGCTGCGGCAGCCCCGGGTTGTGCGAGAGCAGGGCGCTCACGGCGCTCGCCGACGGGTCGTACGACAGCCCCGCCCACTGCTCGGCGCCCACCTGGCTGAACGGGTCGAGCTGCCCCGGGTCGCCCACGAACAGGGCCCGCTCGAAGAGCCCCGCGACGGCGAGCAGCGCGTCCGAGCGCATCTGGTACGCCTCGTCCACGATCGCGTAGCGCCACGGGTCCCCGGGCTTCACCCACGCCCACTTCGCCGCGGTCGAGACCACGACGTCCATGCCCGCCAGATCCGCCGGTTTCGCGGACGTACGCACCGAGGGGTGGCCGTCGAGCACCGGGTCGTACGGCTGGGAGTCGCTGCTGTGCAGACGCCCTACGGGCAGCTCGGGGTCGGCGGTGGCGATACGGTCCACCAGGTCGTCCACCTGCGCGTTCGTCTGCGCGATCACCATCAGCGGATGCCCCGAGGCGGCCAGCTCGCGGGCCGCGCGGACCACGAGCGTGGACTTGCCCGCGCCGGGCGGCGAGTCGACCACGACGCCCCGGTGGGCGCCCTCCAGCGTGTCCCGCAGGATCGCCTCGGTGGCCCGCGCCGCCGCCTCGCCGGGGTCCTGTGCCGGGTCCGCTTCCGTCACGGCGGTCACAGCGTGTCCTCCTCGGTCACGGGGTCGGGTGCCTCGGCCGTCGTCATCGCCGCCTCGCCGGGCGGGCCGCCGTGCGTCCAGGGGGTGTCCTCCGGGTCGGGCAGCCCCGGCCCGCCGCGCGGCGCGTGCTCGAAGAGGGTCCAGCACAGCCGGTCGCCCGGCTCGGGCACGGTGCCGGGCGCGGGCTCCTTGCCGCGCCCCATCCCGTTCATGAGCCGCACCACCAGCACGCCGGGCTCCGGCTCGTCCACCACCGCGGCCTGCTGCTGGCCTCCGGCGGGCAGCGCGCGGTGGACCTTGGCGCCCTCGGCGAGCAGCGGCGCGTCCCCCGTACGCACGGTGACCAGGGGGCGCGGGGTGGGGCGCTTGCCGTCCGAGTACGCCATCTCGACGTCCGTGACCTCCGCCGTGAACGCCTCGCCCGCCAGCCGCCGCGCCGCCATCACCAGCGGGTCGTCGAGCGCCTCCTGCGCGTCCAGCTCGGCCTGCCGCTGCTCCCGCATGGCGAGCTTGCGCGCCGCCGTCACCGCGTCGTCCCGGCGCGGCTGCGGGGGCTCGCCCGCGCGCAGCCGGTCGCGGTGGTGGGTGTACGACTGCCGGTCGCGGCGCCAGCGGTCGGGCACGTGCTCGGCCTCCGGCAGCGTCCGCAGCAGGTCGACGCCCTGCCACACCGCCTCCCACGTCGGCCGGAGCTGGGAGGCGATCAGCTCCTCCAGCTCCTCGGCCGCGCCGGGCACCTTCGCGTCGTACCGCGCGACGGCCGGGGCCAGCAGCCGGTTGTCGAACGCCGGGTCGGTGGCGGGCCCCGCGGGCGGGCGCAGCAGCTGGCCCGCCGCGTCGCGCGCCAGCTCGGCGCGGAGCGCCGCGTCCTGCCCGCTCTCGCCCTCCGGCGGCGCGATCCAGGCGAGCAGCGCGCCCAAGTGCTGGTCCTCCAGATGGCTCTGGCCCGTCGCCCAGTGCCGGGTCAGCAGTCCCGTCATGGGCAGCAGCAGGGAGGAGCCGGGGACGCGGGAGCGCTCCGCGCAGTGCGTCAGCCAGCGGCCCAGCAGCGGGACCCGGGGCGGCGCGGGGTACGCTTCGTCCGGCGCCTCCTCCGCCGTCCGGCGGAACCGCATCGACCGGCCCAGCAGCCGTACGAAGCCGACGCCCGGCGCGCTCGGCACGAGCACCTGGGGCGCGTCCGCGCACAGCTCGGCCAGGACGGTCACCCGCTTGCCCGACTCGGGGTCGGTCTCCTTGCGCTCGACCATCTCGACCTCGTCCTGGCAGGACTCCAGGTGCGGCAGCATCGCGTCGGCGAGCCGGGCGAGGAACGCGAACCGCAGATCGCGGTCGCGCGGCTGCGCCACGGTGAACAGCTCGGGCTTCTCCCGGTCCGTCCCCACCATGGCGCCCAGCGGGGCGCCGGTCTCTCCGGCCGTCGTCAACGGCACGAACACGAGGGGCCGTTCGGACAAGTGCCGGTGCCTCACGGTCGCCACGGGCCGCGCCTTTCCGGACGCCGCCGCCTCCATTCTCGCGAGGGCGCTGATCAACGACATGCCTCGCCGCTCCTTTCCGTCGCCGTCGGCATCGGGGCTGCCACCGGGTTGCCCCGTCCCGTGCGTCGCAGGCTGCCGCTGCGTCGGTGGTCGCCCGCGCAGTTCCCCGCGCCCCTCAAGCGCCCCTGCGGGGCGCCCTTTCGGGGCGAGGCGAAGGCGTGCCCCGAAGGGGCGCGGGGAACTGCGCGACCGGCCACAGCGCAGCGGCAGCCTGCGACGCACCGGTCGGGGCAGCCCGGTTGCAGCCCTCTCATGAGCCGAGGGCCTCCTCCCGGAGGGCCGCCGCGCGGCGGAGGGCGGACGAGGCCGGGTCGTCGTGACCGGCGTCGCCGGAGCACGCGGCGAGGACCTCGCCGACCGTCGCGAGGCCGCCCAGCTCGCCGCGCACCGCGCGGCCCAGCGCCTCGACCGCGCCCCGCTCGCGCGCCCGTTCGCGGCAGTGGAACGCCAGCTCGCAGGTGGCCAGGCACTCGGGCGCGTACGCCGCGGGCACCGACTCGACGGCGGAGCGCAGCGCCTCCGCGGGGAGGTCGGGGGCGAAGCTCGTGCCCTCGGGGAGGGCGGCGGCGATCTCCTCGACCCGGGTGAGCCGGGCCAGCTGGCGCCGGGTGGTGGCCATCTGCTGACGGAAGTCGATCAGGTCCGCCGCCGGGTGGTTGGAGAAGTCGCGGGGGCAGACCAGCAGCGCGTGGTCCCGCACCGCGCGCTCCCGCTCGCGCAGCGCCAGCCCGTACACGGCCGCCTGGCGGGCGGCGGCGCCGACCTTCGCCGGGTCCGCCGAACCGTCCAGGATCGGGAAGGACTTGATCTCGATGACGGTCACCCGCCCGTCGGGGTGCACCGCCAGCGCGTCCGGCTCCAGATAGGCCGTCGAGCCCGCGACCTCCAGCGAGAGCATCGGGTGGTCCATCAGCGTCCAGCTCCCGGAGCCCGGGCCGGTCGCCTCGTCGAGCGCCAGCCGGGTCCGCTCCGCGCGCCCCGCGGGGCCGTCGGCGGCCAGGTCGGGGAGCGCGACCGCGTCGGCCTCCGGGGGCGCCTCGCCCGTACGGGCGCAGAGCAGGCCGAGCAGCTCGGAGCCGCCCTCGGCCTTGACGCGGGCCTCGAACGCGTTGCCCCGGACGAAGGCGAACTGCGACTGGCCGAACGGGGCCGGTGAGCCCAGCGCCTCCGCCAGCGCGCCCTTGTCCACGCCCGCGCCGTCGAGCAGCGCCCTGCGGCGGCAGCCCGGGTTCGCGGCGAGGGCCGCCAGCGCGCGGGCGTCGAGCGGGCGCGGGGGCACGGACAGCCCGCCGCGCAGCTCAGCGAGGCGCGGGGGCGGCGTCCGCGTCGCCCGCGTCTGCGTCGGTAGCGGTGCCGCCGCGCTGCCGGGGGAGGCGGACGTACTGCTCGTGCTGTCGGGGCCGCTGGGGCTGCCCGGAAGGTGGGTCATCGGCTGTGGCCTCGGGGGAGGGTGCGATACCCGCCGCAGTCTGGCATCCGGCGCTGACAGCCGGGGCCGCAGGGGAGCCGTCGGCGGTCCGGCGTGTCCCGCCCGTACCGAGGTCACGGCGGGCCCGGAGCCGGGCCCGTACCCACGTTCGTACGGCCGCGGCGCACCGCAGCAGGGGGCCGGTGAGCAGCCAGCCGAGCCCCATCACGGCGGCACCGGCGACCGCGTCGAGCAGGTAGTGGTTGGCGGTGCCCATCACCACGACGGAGATGGCGAGCGGGTAGGCGACGGCCAGCGCGCGGCACCACGGCGCGCGGGGCCCGCAGCGCCACAGCGCGACCGCGCACCACAGGGCCCACCCGACGTGCAGGCTGGGCAGCGCGGCGAACTGGTTCGTCAGCCCGCCCAGTCCGCGCGGGGCGCTGGCCTCGGTGCCCCACCAGCCGTAGTTGCTGTAGAGCGCCATGGTGTCGGTGAAGCCGTGGCCGAGGTCCAGGAGCCGCGGGGGGCAGGTGGGGAGCAGCGTGAAGCCCACCAGGCCGATCAGGGTGGAGGACGTCAGCCAAGTACGCAGGAAGCGGTAGTGCGCGGCATGGCGGCGGAAGAGCCAGGCCAGGACGAGGGGGGTGACGAGATAGTGCAGCGAGGCGTAGGCGAAATCCGCCGGGACGCCGAGCCAGGAATGGTCCACGAAGGCCCGGTTCAGCGGGGTCTCGGCGTCGATCCCCAGGCGCCGCTCCAGACGGAGCAGGGCCAGCCCGTGGGAGACCGCCTCGGGCTCGTCACCGCGCGCGATCAGCCGTCCCGCCGAGTACAGCGCGTACACGGCGACGATCAGTGGCAGCTCAGTCCACCACCGGGGACGGCGGTCTGTCGGCATCTCTTCGCACTCCCGAAGCTCCTGGTGGCCCGGCAGCTCGTGGCCCACTGTGGGACGACGTGGACGGCGAGTGACCGTACAGCGTATGCAGAGCAAAGAGACGCGGTCCCGGCCCGGCAGGTTGCCCCAGCAGGCCGCGCCATGAACACCTGAGCGAGAATGGGAGGGAGCGACTTTCCGCACCATTCGAGAGGTTTCCATGGCACCGCGCATCCTGCTCGTCCGGCACGGCCAGACCGAGTGGTCCGTGACCGGGCAGCACACCGGCAGGACCGACGTCCCGCTGCTGGACGAGGGCCGCCGGATGGCGAAGCTGCTCGGGGAGCGGCTGCACCGCGCGCCGTGGGACGGACTGCCCGGCGTCGAGGTGCGCACCAGCCCGCTCGTCCGCGCCCGCGAGACCTGCGAACTGGCGGGCTTCGGCGGGGCGTCCAGCTGGGACGCGCTGATGGAGTGGGACTACGGCGCGTACGAGGGCCTGACGCCCGCGCAGATCAGGGAACGCGCGGGCGACGACTGGTTCATCTGGCGCGACGGCGTGGCGGACGGCGAGGCGCTGCAGCACGTCGCCGCGCGCGCCGACGAGGTCGTCGAGTGGGCGCGCTCCGCCGACCGCGACGTGCTGGTCTTCGCGCACGGCCACATCCTGCGCGTCCTCGGCGCCCGCTGGCTGGGGTACGAACCGGCGTTCGCCGCGCGGCTGCGCCTGGACCCGGCCTCGCTCTCGATCCTGGGCTGGGCCTACGGGGAGCCCGCCGTCGAACGCTGGAACGACACCGGGCACCTGGACTGATCCGAACCGAACAGGCCGCCGGGGAACGGGCGTTCAGGCTGTGGCGGCGTGCCGGGCGAGGAAGCCCGCGACGGAGGGGTCGCGGCGGTAGGCGCGCAGCCGTCCCGCCGCGTTCTCCAGCATCTTGCTGATCCGGGTGGACTGCACGGGCCCCAGGAAGTCCAGCGCCCGCGAACCGGCCGCCGCCGCCTCGTCCGCGTGGCCCTGCGCGGCGAGGTCGCCCGCCAGCTCCGCGGTGAACAGCGCGCGGTTGCGCGTGAAGTGCGGGTCCTGGAGCGCGACCGCGCGCCGGGCGTGCTCCGCCGCGCGCTCCCAGTCGCCCAGCGCCGACCAGCACTGGGCCTCCAGGCCCTCCAGTTCGGCCTCCCCGAAGAAGGTCATCCACTCCGGGTCGGCCTCCGACGCGCCCCGGGAGAAGAGCTGTTGGGCCCGGCTGAGCGCCTGTGTGCAGCCGGAACGGTCGCCGAGCCCGGCCCAGCCGCCCGCCTCGCGCAGCGCGAGCAGCGACAGCAACTGGTGCGAGCCCAGGTTCTTCGCGGCCTGCTGCCCGGCCTGCGCGGCCCGTACGGCCTCCCGGGGGCGGCCCGCGTCCCGCGCCAGGAACGCGGAGTTGCAGAACGCGTGCGCCTCCAGCGCCGGGTTCCCGGCGACCCGCGCGGTGGCGAGCGCCTCGGCGTAGTGCGAACGGGCGTCGTGGTAGCGGCCCGAGTCGTGGGCCAGCCAGCCGACGGAGATCGCCAGTTCCCCCGCCCCCGCGTGCAGCCGGTCGGCGACGGACTGGCGCCGGGTCCCGGCGTCGAGCAGGTCGTAGGCGGCGCGCAGCGACGCGCCCGCGCGCTGGTAGAGCCCCGCACCGCCGTGCCGGTCGTCCAGCACCCGGATCCGGCGTACGGCCTGCTCCACGGCGCGGGCCTCGGCGTCCCCGGCGCGGGACGCGGGCGGGGCGGGGACGGCGGCGGAGGCGGGCGGTGCCTCCGCGAGGGCGCCGCCGACGGAGGCGGCTGCCAGGGCGGCCGGGCCGCCCGTCATGAACGCGCGACGTAGCACGTCGCTCTCCTCGTGCTTCTCGGGACTCTCGGGCCGGTACGGGTGGTTGGCGACATCGACGGCTTCGGGGTGTCCGAGGAGGTCGAGGTCCTCGGGGTGGCCGAAACCCTCCGCGACGTCGCAGGCGTCGTAGAAGGCGGTGATGTCGGTGACGTTGGTGATGCTGACGGCATCGGGGACATCGGGACGGCCGGGTGGCGGGGCGGGATCGGCGTAGCGCATCGAGTACTGGGGAGGCGCTCCGCTTCCGCCGCGCGCCCCACGAACGCGCGCCGCGCGACCGCGGACGGCCTCGCGAGGAGCGAACCCCATGTCCGCGAGCGAGTACCCGGGGAACATGTGCAGGAACACGCGCTCGTAGGCGTAGTTGGGGCACCGGATCTCGCCCGCCTCGACGCGGCCGATGTACCGCGCGTCGCAGGAGACCTGCTCGCCGATTTCCCGCGCCGACCTGCGGACGGCGGCGGCGAATTCGCCCGGCGAGAGTCGCCCCCGAAGAGCGCGGAACGCGGTGTTGGGGCGGGAGTGCTGACCTGGTGACGTTGAGGGTGACGACGCCATGGCGGAAACGTACCGGCTGTGACGTACCGCTCACCCCAGGTTTGGCTACAAACCGGATATCTCACCCGGGTTCTGCCATGAAACGCCATCCAACGCACATCACCGCCGCCGTAGCCGTTGACAGGTACAGGCGTTGAACTGGTCATAGCGACACCGCGGAGGAGGGGTCCCCCTTGTTGGACACCGGCGTAGGCATCGGCACAGGCATCACCGCCAGCGGCTCCCGGGCTGCCGTCCCGACTGCCCTGACCGCTCAGCAGACCACCCCCACTCCGGTCACCGCCGAGCCGGCGGGTCCGCCCGGCCCCGCCGAGGCGCCGTGCGACCTCGTGACCGTGCCCGCGCGGCACGGGCTGGAGGCCGTCGACATCCTGCGGCTGCGCGACGGCGTCGGGCCCGTGCTGCACGACCACGCGGGCGACACCCTCGGCTTCCTCGTCCCGCCCGGCACGGCGGCGGGCTGGGACCTGCCGGGCAGCGCCTGCACGCAGACCTTCACGGGCTCCCCGCGTGCCGCCTCCACGGGCGGCGACGAGGAGCCCCCCGTCGCCGGTACGGGCTGGCTCGTACCGCCCGGCGGCGCCTACACACGCGCCACCCAGCCCGCCGAGCTCCGCGCAGCCCTCGGCGAGGCCGCCCGCACCATCGAGGCCGCGGGGCGGCGGCTCTAGCCCTGCCCGATACTGGGCGTGTGGCGGGCAGAGCGAAGGGCACCAGGGACAGCGGTGGCGGGCGGCGTGGTGGGCGCGGCTCGCGTGAGGCGCTGAGTACGCCGGTGGCGGGCGGTCTCGCCCAGCTCCTGCCCGACCCCGACCGCCCCCGCGGCTGGACGCTGCTGCTGGACGGCGCCCCGCAGTCCCACGTCGATCTCGACGACCCCGCCCATCTCGGCTTCGAATACCAGCGCAGGATCGGTCATCTCCTCGACCTCGCCGCGCCGCCCGGCAAGCCCCTGCGGGTGCTGCACCTCGGCGGCGGCGCCCTCACCCTCGCCCGCTACACCGCGCACACGCGCCCCCGCTCCGAGCAGCAGGCCGTCGAGGCCGACGGCGAACTCACCCGCTTCGTCCGCGAGCACGTGCCGCTGGAGCGCGGCTGGCGGATCCGGGTGCGCGAGGGGGACGCGCGGGCCGGGCTCGGCAAACTGCCCACCGGCTGGGCCGATCTCGTCGTCGCGGACGTCTTCAGCGGGGCGCGGACCCCGGCGCACCTCACCACCGTGGAGTTCCTCGCGGCCGTACGGCGCGTGCTGCGCCCCGGCGGCTGGTACGCGGCGAACATCGCCGACGGTCCGCCGCTGCGCCATCTGCGGGCCCAAGTGGCCACCGCCGCCTCGGTGTTCGGCGAGCTGTGCCTGCTCTCCGACCCGGCCGTGCTGCGCGGGCGGCGCTTCGGCAACAGCGTGCTGATCGCGGGCGACGGCGAGCCGCCCGTCGCCGAACTCACCCGCCGCACGGCCTCGGACCCGCACCCGGGGCGGTGCGAGCACGGGCGTGCGCTGGACGCGTTCACGGGCGGGGCCCGTCCGGTGACGGACGCCTCGGCGGTGGCGTCCCCGGCGCCGCCGGAGGGCACGTTCCGCTGACGCCCGCGCGGCTTCCGGCTCAGAGCGCGCGGCGGAGCGCGGTCTCCACGGCGTCGATCAGCGGGTCGCCCTCGCTGCGCGGGTGCCGGGCGAGGCCGAGTGCGACGTCCGGCAGCGGCGGCAGGGCGTCCGGGGCGTGGCAGACCATGGCCGGTTCGAGGTTCGCGGGCATGAGCGCGGCGACGCCGAGCCCGGCCCGTACCGCGGCGAGGATGCCGACCAGGCTGTTGCTCTCGAACGCCACGCGCCAGCGGCGGCCGGAGCGTTCCAGGCTCTCCAGCGTCGCCGTCCGCCAGGTGCACGTCTCCGAGAACAGCACCACGGGCAGCGGCTCCGCGGCCACGTCCACGCCCGGGCCGACCGCCCAGGCCAGCGGGCGGCGCACCGTCCAGCGCGGTGGCCCGGGCACGTCCGGCACCTCGTCGAGCACGAGCTGCACCCGGCCCGCCTCGTACGCCTCCCGCATCTCGGCGCGGGAGCAGCTCAGCACCTCCAGCGTCGCGCCCGGGTGCAGCCGGGCGAGGTCGGCGAGGGCCTGCGGGAGCTGCGAGGCGGCGAGGTCCTCCAGCAGTCCGACGCCGCAGCGGCCGGTGAGCACGCGCCCGGTCTCGCTGAGCGCCTGCGCGCAGAGCGCGAGGATGCGCTCCGCGTACGGCAGCAGCTCCTCGCCCGCGCGGGTCGGCGAGACGCCGGACGGCGAGCGGTGCAGCAACTGGCGGCCGACGGCGCTCTCCAGCCTGCGCACCTGCTGGCTGAGCGCGGGCTGCGTCTGGCCGAGCGCGGCGGCGGCGCGGCTGATGCTGCCCGCCCGTACGACGGTGACGTACGACCGCAGCAGCGCGGTCTCCAGCTCTCTGGGCATAACCGGTCCTTATGCGAGCCCCAGCGAATTCACCCGTTCCTATGCCGGGGCGGAGGGCTTAGCGTCACATACGTGACCGGATACCGACAGGTGCTCGCCGTGCCGGGGATGGCCGCGCTGCTGGGCGTCTCGCTCCTCGCGCGTGCCGCGATCACGGCCGACATGATGGCGCTGACGCTCTACGTCGTCCTGGAGCTGGACCTGAGCTACGCGGCGGCGGGAGGCGTCGCCGCGGCGCTGACCACCGGACTCGCGCTGGGCGGGCCGCTGCTGGGCCGCGTGATCGACCGGCGGGGGCTGCGCACGGTGCTGCTCGGCACCGTCGTCGCGCAGGCCGTCTTCTGGCTGAGCGTCCCCGTCCTGCCGTACGCGCTCCTGCTGGGCGCCGCCTTCGCGGCGGGACTGCTGATGGTGCCCGCGCAGCCGGTGACCCGGCAGGCGATCGCCGCGATGACGGCGCCGGGACAGCGCAGGGCCGCGTTCGCGCTGGAGGCGGTGCAGGGCGAGCTCTCGTACATCGTGGGCCCGCCGCTCGTGATCCTCTGCGTGGCGCAGACCTCTCCCGGCGCGGTGGCGTGGGGAGTCGGCGCCGCGATCGTGGCGGGCGGCGTGGGGATCGCTCTGCTGGACCCGCCGCTGCGTACGGCCGACGAGGCGGCGGGGGAGGCGGCGCAGCAGGCGGACCGTCCCCGGCGGCGCGAGTGGCTGGGGCCGCGCATGATCGCCGTGCTCGTGATGGCGTTCGGCACCACGATGCTGCTCGGCGGCACCGATCTGGCCATCGTCGCCGTCCTCGAAGAGGCCGGGCAGGTCTCCTGGGCCGCCGCGGTCGTGGCCGTGTACGGGGTGACCTCCGTCGTCGGCGGACTCGTGTACGGCGCGCTCTCCCGGTCGCTGCCGACCTGGCTGCTCCTCGGCCTGCTCGGGCTGGCGACCCTCCCCGCCGGGCTGGCGTCCGACGGGCCCTGGCTCTGCGTGGCCGTCGCGTTCGCGGGGCTGCTCGTCGCGCCGACGCTGTCCACGGTGGCCGACGCGGTCAGCAGGCTCGCGCCCGCGCGCGTACGCGGCGAGGCGACCGGCCTGCAGTCCTCGGCGACGAGCGCGGGGTTCGCCCTCGGCACGCCGCTCGTCGGCGCCGCGGTGGACGTCTCCGTACCGGCGGGCGGCTTCGTGGCCGCCGGGGCGGCGGGGCTCGCCGCCGCGCTGACGGGGCGGCTGCTCTCCCGCCGTTCGCGCGCACGCGGCGCCCGTACGCCCCTCGGCGAGGCGGAGTCGGCGGTCAGTCGCTGAAGGTCTCGATGCGGGGCTCGGAGTCGTTCCAGCGGCAGAAGACCGTGGCCGAGGCGTCGCCCTTGGTGAACGTCACCCGGATCCAGGTCTGCGAGTCCCAGACCCGCATGTCCCAGCCCGCGTTGGGCGTCGCGGAGACGAGGGTCGCCGACTTCTCGCCCATGTCGAAGACGGCGCGGCCGCCCGTGACCGTGGCGCCCTTCACCTTGCCGTCGCTCCCGGGGTCCTCCGGCTCGGGGTCCGGCTTCGGGGTACGGGTGGGACGCGGGCTCTTCCCCGGCTTCTCCGTCCGCTCCGGCTCCGGCTTCCTCGTGGACCTCTCCGGCGACGGCTTGTCGCGCGCGGGCGGGGACGAGGAGGGGGAGGGCTTGGGCCGGTGCGTGGAGGAGGAACGGGGCTCGGCGGTGGGCGAGGTGGCGTCCGAGACGGGGAGGGCGCGCGGCGGCTCGTAGTCCGTGCCGGAGAGCACCGTGTGCACGCCGAACCACGAGAGCGCGACGGCGGCGCCCGTGGCCAGGGTCCAGGCTCCGGCGGGCACCAGTCGCAGGCGTAGCTCGCGTCGCACCCGAGTACCTTAAGTGTTCGCTGTCACGGGCATGACGTACGGTTCAGCGCATGGCAAGTGTGCTCGTGGTCGAGGACGACCAGTTCGTCCGGTCAGCCCTGATCCGGCATCTGACCGACGCGGCGCATGCCGTCCGGAGCGTGGGCACCGCCCTGGAGGCGCTGCGCGAGGTCACCCAGGTCGGGTTCGACGTGGTCATCCTCGATCTCGGACTGCCCGATCTGGACGGCGCCGAGGCGCTGAAGATGCTCCGCGGCATCACCGACGTCCCCGTGATCATCGCGACGGCGCGGGACGACGAGACGGAGATCGTCCGCCTGCTCAACGCGGGCGCGGACGACTATCTCGTCAAGCCCTTCTCCGTGGAGCACCTCTCCGCGCGCATGGCCGCCGTGCTGCGCCGCGCGCGTACGGTCGCGCCCGGCGAGAGCGGGGGAGACCGGGTCATCCGCGTCGGCGGGCTGGCCATCGACCCGCTGCGGCGCCAGGCCGAGCTGGAGGGCGCGGCCCTGGACCTGACCCGGCGCGAGTTCGACCTGCTGGCGTTCCTCGCCGGGCGGCCCGGGGTGGTCGTGCCGCGCAAGGAGCTGCTGGCCGAGGTGTGGCAGCAGTCGTACGGGGACGACCAGACGATCGACGTCCACCTCTCCTGGCTGCGCCGGAAGTTGGGCGAGACGGCCGCCAGCCCGAGGTATCTGCACACCCTGCGGGGCGTCGGGGTGAAGCTGGAGCCTCCCCGGGGGGAGCCGCCGCGATGAGATGGGCACTGGTGAAGGTCTGCCTCGCCGTGACCGTCATGGTGGTGGTCGCCTTCGCCGTCCCCCTCGCGCTGGTGGTCAAGGAGACCGCGCAGGACCGGGCGTTCTCCAACGCCGAACGGCAGGCCTCCGCGATCGGGCCCGCGCTGGCGATCACCACGGACCGGCAGCAGCTCAAGTTCGCCGTCGCCAGCACCCAGGCGGGCGGCGCCGGGCGGATCGCCGTGCACGTGCCCGCCGTCGAGCGGGGCAACCGCACGCACCCGCCCGTCGAGGTCGGCAGCCCCCGCGCCTCCCGCGCCGCGCTCAAGGCGGCGCAGCGCCTCGGCCGCGCCTCCAAGGTCCGCGTCGACGGGGGGTACGCGCTGCTCCAGCCGACCGCCGTGACCGGCGGCAAGGTCGCCGTCGTCGAGGTGTTCGTCCCCGACGACGAGGTCACCAACGGGGTCGCGACCTCCTGGATGCTCCTCGCGGGCGTCGGCCTCGCGCTGATCGTCGGCTCCGTCGCGGTCGCCGACCGGCTCGGCACCCGTATGGTGCGCCCCGCCGAACAGCTCGCGGGCGCCGCGCACGACCTGGGCGAGGGCGAGCTCGCCGTGCGCGTCCCGGAGGAGGGGCCGACCGAGCTGCGTTCGGCGGCCGTCGCGTTCAACTCGATGGCCGACCAGGTCGTCCAGCTCCTCGCCAACGAGCGCGAGCTCGCCGCCGACCTCTCGCACCGGCTGCGCACCCCGCTGACCGTGCTGCGGCTGAACGCGGCCTCGCTCGGCGAGGGGGACGCCGCCGACCAGACGCGGGAGGCCGTGGCCCAGCTGGAGGGCGAGGTCGACACGATCATCCGCACCGCGCGCGAGCAGCGCGCGCAGTCCCCCGGCGCCGACGTCACCACGGCCTCGGACGCGGCGGAGGTCATCCGGGAACGCATGGCGTTCTGGTCCGCGCTCGCCGAGGACGAGGGGCGCGAGGCGCGCGTCGCCGGGGTCGAGGGGCCCGTACGGGTGCCGGTCGCACGGGCCGAACTCACGGCCGCCGTCGACGCGCTGCTGGGCAACGTCTTCCGGCACACCCCCGAGGGCACCGCCTTCTCGGTGGACGTGCACAACGGGGAGGACGCCGTGATCGTCCTCGTCTCCGACGCGGGCCCCGGCATCGCCGACCCGGACACCGCGCTGCGCCGCGGCCACGGGGACGGTGGCCCTGGCTCGACGGGCCTCGGGCTCGACATCGTCCGCCGCGTCGCGGAGTCCACGGGCGGCGACGTCCGCCTCGGACGGTCGGTCCTCGGCGGCACGGAAGTGCGGGTCTGGCTGGCACTCCGCCCCGCGAGGTCCGGCCGCCCCCGCAACTCCGGGCACCGCATGCGCCGCCGCAGGGCGGTCACTTAGCGCTTCCGGCCCAGCCTTCGCCCCGCAGGGGCGCGGGGAACTGCGCGAGCAACCACAGCGCACCCGCGGTCCGCGAGGCACGGGCAGGGGCTGCCCCGACCCGTGCGTCGCGGGCCGCGCCACCGTCGTGGCCGGGCGCGCAGTTCCCCGCGCCCCTAGGTCTCAAGTTGCCTAAGCGCAGCCTTTCGCTCTCTTAAGCGCGGCATAAGTGGGGAATTCGGCGCTCCAGGCGCCGTTAGCGTGCTGGTCGTTCGCACATCCCCCACAGATCGAGGGCACCAGCGCGATGAGGAAGAAGCTGATCAGTGGTACGGCCGCCGCGGCCGTCGTGGCGGGCGGGGGCTTCCTGCTCGCCAGCAACGCGACGGCGGGCGAGGGGTCGGACCAGGCCGCCGCCAAGGCGAAGGGCACCGCCTTCGCACCGTACGTCGACACCTCGCTCCAGCCCTCCTACGACCTGCTCAAGAGCGCGGAGAAGACCGGCGTCAAGAACTACAACCTCGCCTTCGTCACCAGCGCGGACGGCGGCTGCGTCCCCAAGTGGGGCGGCTCGCAGGAGCTGAAGGACAACCCGGTCGCGAAGCAGATCGCCGCGCTGCGCGCCAAGGGCGGCGACGTCCGGGTCTCCTTCGGCGGCGCCAACGGCTCCGAGCTGGCCCTCGCCTGCAAGTCGGCGGGCGAGCTGGAGAAGGCGTACGGGAAGGTGATCGACACCTTCGAGCTGAAGAAGATCGACCTCGACATCGAGGGCGCCGCCCTTCCCGACACCAAGGCCAACACGCTGCGCGCCAAGGCCGTCGCGGCCCTGCAGAAGAAGCACAAGGGCCTCGACGTCTCGTACACGCTGCCCGTCATGCCCGAGGGCCTGACCCAGCCCGGCGTCGCGCTCCTGGAGAACGCGAAGCAGAACGGCGTGAAGGTCGGCGCCGTGAACGTCATGGCCATGGACTACGGCCCGTCCTACGACGGCGACATGGGCACCTACGCCACCAAGGCCGCCACCGCCACCCAGAAGCAGGTCAAGAAGGCGCTCAAGATCACGAGCGACGCGAAGGCGTGGAAGGCGGTCGCGATCACGCCGATGATCGGCGTCAACGACGTGGTCGTCGAGGTCTTCAAGCCGCAGGACGCCGAGCAGGTCAAGGCGTTCGCCGACAAGAAGGGCATGGGCTGGGTCTCGATGTGGTCCGGCACCCGCGACAAGGCGTGCCCCGGCGGTCCGAAGAAGGAGGCCGACCCGACCTGCTCCAGCATCGAGCAGAAGCCGTACACGTTCTCCAAGGCGTTCACGACCAGGTGACGGTCCGGTAGCAGCCGCCGGACCGTCACCCTCCAGGGCCGGGAGTCACCCCCGAACCCCCGGCCCGGGCCCCCGGACGGGGCGCGACGGGCTTCCTTCCCCCCACACAGCCGCCGCGCCCCGCCCGGGGTCAGTCCTCGTCGGGGATCCGCCCGGTGCCCGCGACCCGCCCGTACCAGCGCGCGCTGGACTTGGGCGTACGGACCTGGGTGTCGAAGTCGACGTGGACGGCCCCGAACCGGCGGCTGTAGCCGTACGCCCATTCGAAGTTGTCCAGCAGTGACCAGAGGAAGTATCCGCGTACGTCGGCGCCCTCGGCCCGCGCCCGGCGCACGGCGTCGAGGTGGTCGCGCAGGTACGCGATCCGCTCGGGGTCGTGCACCTGGCCCTGGGCGTCGGGCTTGTCCTCGTAGGCGGCGCCGTTCTCCGTGACGTAGAGCGGCGTGCCCGGGGCCTCGCGGTGGAAGCGGAGCAGCAGCTCGGTCAGGCCCGTCGGGTCCACGGCCCAGCCCATCTCCGTACGCGGGCCCGGCGGCTGGTGGAAGGCGACGTGGTCGGCGCCCGGCCAGGGGGAGTGCGGGCTCTCGCCGTGCCCGTCGTGGCGCTCGGGCACCGGGCCTCCGGCGGAGACCACGGACGGCGTGTAGTAGTTCAGCCCGAGCCCGTCGAGGCGCTGCCGGACGGCGGCCATGTCCCCGTCGCGGACACAGCTCCAGTCGGTGAGCGGCGCCGTGTCGGCGATCAGGTCCTCGTCGTAACGGCCGTGCAGCATGGGGCCCGTGAAGACGCGGGTGGCGAGCGCGTCGATGCGCCGCGCCGCCTCCCGGTCGGCCTCGGAGCCCGAACGGGGGCGTACGACCGCGGGGTTGAGGCTGACCATGAGCCGGGCCCGGGAGGGCAGCGTGGCGCGCAGGGCCTGGGCGGCGAGTCCGTGGCCCAGGTTGAGGTGGTGGGCCGCGCGCAGCGCCGCCACCGGATCGGTGCGGCCCGGGGCGTGGACGCCGGAGCCGTAGCCGAGGAAGGCGCTGCACCAGGGTTCGTTGAGCGTCGTCCAGTGCTCGACGCGGTCGCCGAGCGCCTCCGCGACGAGGCGGGCGTACTCGGCGAAGCGCTCGGCGGTGTTCCGCGCGGGCCAGCCCCCGGCGTCCTCCAGCTCCTGCGGGAGATCCCAGTGGTAGAGGGTGAGAAAGGGCTGGATGCCCTTGTCGAGCAGCTCGTCGGCGAGCGCCCGGTAGAAGTCGAGCCCCCGCTGGACGGCGGGGCCCGCGCCCGTCGGCTGGACGCGGGGCCAGGAGACGGAGAAGCGGTAGGCGCCGACGCCGAGTCCGGCCATCAGCGCGATGTCCTCGCGGAACCGCTGATGGTGCTCGCAGGCGCGGTCCCCGGTGTCGCCCTGGTGCACCTTGCCCGGCACGCGGGCGAAGGTGTCCCAGATCGAGGGCGCCCTGCGGGCCTCTCCCAGCGCGCCCTCGACCTGGAACGCGGCGGTGGCCGTGCCCCAGACGAAGTCGGCGGGGAAGTGGCGTGCGGCGGTGCTGTGCGTGTGCATGGAAGCGCTCCCAAAGGTGCCGTAGGGGAGAGAGGGGGAGTAGGGGAGGAGGCGGCGTCAGCCCTTGACGGCGCCCTGCATGATGCCGCCGACGATCTGCTTGCCGAAGACGGCGAACGCCGCCAGCAGCGGCAGCGTGCCCAGCAGTGCGCCCGCCATGATCACGGACTCGTCCGGGATGTAGCCCCGGCCGAGCCCGGTCAGCGCCACCTGCACGGTCGGGTTGTCCTGCGTCAGCGCGATGATGGGCCAGAAGAACTCGTTCCAGGCCATCACGAAGGTGAGCATGCCCAGCACGGCCATCGCGGGCCGCGCCGCGGGGAAGACCACGTGCCAGACGACGCGCAGGCTGTGCGCCCCGTCCACCCGCGCGGCCTCGACGAGTTCGGTGGGCAGGGCGCTCGTCAGGTACTGCCGCATGAAGAAGACGCCGAAGGCGCTCACCATCATCGGCAGGATCACGGCCTGGAGCTGATTGGTCCACTCCAGCTTCGCGACGGCCATGAAGAGCGGGACGACGCTGAGCTGGGGCGGCACCATCATCGTGCCGATCACCAGGAGCAGCAGGGTGTTCTTCGCGCGGAAGCGGAGCTTGGCGAAGGCGAACCCGGCGAGCGTCGCGAAGAGCACGGTGCTGGCCGCGACCGTCCCCGCCACCAGGGTGGTGTTGAGGAGGGCCTTGCCCATGTTGGCGTCGTTCCAGGCGGTGCTCATGTTCGAGAAGAGGTTGCCGCCGAACCAGAAGGGCGGCGGGGTCCCGGCCAGCCGCTCGTTGTCGCGCGACGCGGCGATCGCGGTCCAGACGAGCGGGAAGAGCGAGCCGAGGGTGACCAGGACCAGGACGGCGTAGGCGAAGGGGCCCGCGCGGAGTCGGGACGTGGACGTACGGTGCTTCACGTGCGGCACGGCGGACACGGCGGACCCCTCAGTGGCTCTTCTGGAGCCGTCGGGCGATCAGCCAGTTGAGCAGGCCGATCACGATGAGGATCAGGAACATGGCCCAGGCGATGGCGGAGGCCCTGCCCAGGTGGAAGTTGAACCAGCCCTGCTCGTACAGGTAGAGCCCCAGGGTCTGGTACTGGTGCGAGCCCCCGCCGTTCTGCGAGCCGCCGAAGAGCAGCGGCTCCCCGAAGAGCTGGGTGGCGCCGATGGTGGAGACGACGACGGTGAAGAGGATCGTCGGCCGCAGCGAGGGCACGGTCACGTGCCGGAACTGCTGCCAGCGCGAGGCCCCGTCGAGCGCCGCCGACTCGTACAGGTCGTCGGGGACGGCCTGCATCGCGGCGAGGTAGATCAGCGTGTTGTAGCCGGTCCAGCGCCAGATCACGATGGTGGAGACCGCGATCTGCGAGGACCAGGTGCCGTTCTCCCAGTCGACGTTGTCGATGCCGACGAGCCCGAGCGCCCAGTTGATCATCCCGTAGTCGCGCCCGAAGAGCAGCGCGAAGACGAGCGTCGCCGCGGCCACGGAGGTGGCGTACGGGGTGAGCAGCGCGACCCGGAAGAACGCGCTGCCGCGCAGCCGGTAGTGGAGCAGGTGCGCCAGACCGAGCGCCATCAGGAGCTGGGGCACGGTCGAGATCACGCCGATGGTGAAGGTGTTGCGCAGCGCGTTCCAGAAGAACTCGTCCTCCAGCAGCCGCGAGAAGTTCCGCAGCCCCACCCACTCCATCTCGGTCGGGCTGTGCAGCGAGACCGCGTGCAGCGAGGCCCAGCCCGTGTAGAGCAGCGGGAAGAGGCCGAAGGCCGCGAAGAAGAGGAAGAAGGGCGCGATGAACGCGTACGGACTCCACTTGGCGTCCCTGCGGTAGCGGCGGCTGCGCCGGGCCTGGGCGCGCGGGCCGGGCTCGCGCGCCGCCCGCGGGCCGCGTACGGGTAAGGCGCGGGGCCGCCGCTCGTCCTCCGGGGGGCGGGCCCGGGTCGTCTCAGTCCTCGACGGAGTCATCGATCTTCTTCACCGCCGCGTCCCAGCCCTCCTGGGGCGACTTGCCCTGCTGCTCGACCTGGAGGATGCCGACCTCGTTCATGTGCTGCTTGATCAGCTGGTCCTTGGGGCCGAGGACGGAGACGGGCACGTCCTTGGCCGCGGCGGAGAAGATCTTCCCGATGGGCGCGTCGCCGAAGTACGCGTGCCTGGCCCCGGAGACCTTCGGCAGGTCGAGCGCGGCCTGGGAACTGGGCAGGTTGCCCATCTTCTCGAAGACCTTGGCCTGCTGCTCGGGCGCCGTCAGCCAGGTCGCGAGCTTGATCGCCTCGTCCCGGTTCTTCGCCTTCTCCGGAACGGTCAGGAAGGAGCCGCCCCAGTTGGCCGGTTCGGGCGCGGCGGCCACGTCCCACTTGCCCTTGCCCGCCTTTCCGGCCTTCTCCTGGATGTAGGCGAGCATCCAGGACGGGCAGATGACGCTGGCGAACGAGCCGTTGGCGTACGCCTGGTCCCACGCCTTGTCGAACTGCTTCAGCTTGCCCGTCATCTTGCCGTCGACGGCGCGCATCGCGAGGTCCCAGGACTCCTTGACGCCCTTGCTCTTCTTGTAGACGAGCGTGCCGTCCTTGGCGTAGTTCTGCACGGTGTGGCTGGCGAGGGCGCCGTTGTAGAGCCCGGCGGCGCTGTCGGTGTAGGCGGTGCCCTTGGGGGCCGACTTCATGTACTTCTCGCCGGTGTCGACGTACTTCCCCCAGTCGCCCGCCCACAGCTCGCCGACCTTCCCGCGCTCGGTCGGCAGGCCCGCCTTCTCGAAGAGGTCCTTGCGGTAGCAGATCGCCATGGGACCGGTGTCGGTGCCGAGCCCGATGACCTTGCCGTCCTCGGCCTTGGCCTGGTCCCACTTCCAGTCGAGGAAGTCGGCCTCGCGCACGCCCTCCGCCTTGCCGAGGTCGGTGAACTTGTCGGCCTGGACGGTCGCCAGCTCGTTGATGTTGCCGATCTCCGCGGCCTGGATGTCGCTGAGGCCGCTGCCCGCGGCGAGGTGGTTGAGGAGCGCGGGGTAGTAGTCCTCGTTGCGCTCGGTGGAGTTCTCCTTGATCGAGATTCCGGGGTGGAGCTTCTCGTACTCCTTGTAGAGCCCCGCCTGCTTGTAGCCGAAGACGCCGAAGACGCCGACCGAGACGGTGGTCTTCCCCTTGCCGCCCCCGCTGTCCGCCGCGGCGGACGAGCCCCCGTCGTCGGCGCAGCCCGCGAGGGGCGTGGCGACGAGCACGACCGCGACTCCCGCTGCGGCGAGGCGCCTACGGGGCGGGAGGGAAACGGACGTTGTACCGCGAATGCGCATCATTGCGTTCTCCCAGCGTTCGGGTTATGTATGTGGGGGATGCAGTGGGAGCGCTCCCATCGCCATGAGTCGAAAGCTTCCGGAAGTTCCAGTGAGGTGTCAAGACATCGGACCGCAACTGGCCCGGATCGACGTGTAGTTCAATGATCCCGCCGGCGCAGCGCCGGAAGACGAGCAGCGGGGAGGCATCGATGGCAGCAGCGCGCGACGGCCGCGCCGGGGTACGCAGGCCCGGACCCACTCTGGAGCAGGTGGCCCGCCGCGCGGGCGTCGGACGGGGCACGGTCTCCCGGGTGGTCAACGGCTCGCCGCGGGTCAGCGACCGTACCCGCGCCGCGGTCGAGGCGGCCGTCGCCGAGCTCGGCTATGTGCCCAACCGGGTGGCTCGCGCCCTCGCCGCCGGGTCCACCGACGCGATAGCCCTGGTCGTCCCGGAGCCCGAGACCCGGTTCTTCGCCGAGCCCTACTTCTCCGGCATCCTGCACGGCGTCGGCGACGCGCTGGCCGAGACGGACATGCAGCTCCTGCTGACGCTGGTGCGGAACGAGCGCGAGAGGGAACGGTTCGCCCAGTACGCCTCGGCCCACCGCGTCGACGGCGTCCTGCTGGTCTCCCTGCACGCCGACGACCCGCTCCCCGACCTGCTGGAGGAGTGCGGCATGCCCGCCGTCCTGGGCGGCCGCCGCTCGGCGGAGGAGACCGTTCCGTACGTCGACTCGGACAACGTCGGCGGCGCGTGCGCCGCCGTGGAGCACCTCCTCGCCCGCGGCCGCGCGACGGTCGCCACCATCACCGGCTCCGTGGACATGTACGTGGCCCAGTGCCGCCTGGAGGGGTACCGGGCCGCGCTGCGCGGCGCGGGCCGTGCGACCGACGAACGCCTCGTGGCGCACGGGGACTTCACCGAGGAGGGCGGCCACGCCGCGATGCGGGAGCTCCTCGGCCGGGCCCCGGAGGTCGACGCCGTCTTCTGCGCCTCGGACGTGATGGCGGCGGGCGCCCGTATCGCCCTGCGCGAGGCGGGCCGGAGGGTGCCCGACGACGTCGCGCTGATCGGCTTCGACGACTCGGCGGTGGCCCGGCACATGGACCCGCCGCTCACCTCGGTGCGCCAGCCGATCGTGGAGACCGGGCGGGAAATGGCCGGGATGCTGCTGGAGCTGCTCGGTAAGACGGACCCGCCGGCGGACGGCACGGACGGTACGGACGGTACGGGCGGTGCGGAGGAGGCGGACCCGCTGCACCGCGTCCTGCCGACGGAGCTGGTGTGCCGCCGTTCGGTGTGACGGACCGTCCGACCGGGCGTGTGACGGGTCGTCGGCCTGTTCGACCCCGTCACCCCTACGGGCGCCTCCGCGTGCGGCGGCGCCCGACGTGCCCTTTGCTTCACTGGTATGGCTCGTACAGCGACAGCGAACCGCCGCATAGCGAGCGGAGCCCTGACCGCCGCCCTGCTCATAGGCGGGCTCGGCGCACCGGCCGCCCTGGCCGCCGACCCGACGACCCCCACGCGTGACGACGCCGCGGCCCCCGCGGGCCCGCCGAGCGCCTGGTCCCGCCCGCTGCTCAAGGCCGCCCGCGTCTCCCAGGGGTACGGCGTCAAGGGCAACTGGGCGGCCGGTCACCACACCGGCATCGACCTCGCCGTTCCCACCGGCACCCCGGTCCGCTCCGTCGGCAGCGGCAAGGTGGTCTTCGCCGGGCGGTCCGGCGACTACGGCAAGGCCGTCACGATCCGGATGAGCGACAAGAAGTACACGCTCTTCGCGCACCTCTCGACCGTCGCGGTGAAACGCGGCAAGGCCGTGCGGGCGGGCACCTGGCTCGGCCGCTCCGGGAACACGGGACGCTCCACCGGCCCGCACCTCCACTTCGAGGTGCGGGTCAAACGCGGTTACGGCTCCGACGTCAACCCCGTCCGGTACCTCGCCCGGCACGGCGTGCGGCTGCTCTGACGCCACCCCGGCCGTCCCGGCCGCGGGGTCAGCCGTCGTTGCGGGCCCCGCGGCCGACCGCCGTCAGCAGCGAACCGATGACGACACCGATCACCAGGTAGACCAGCGCCGAGCCCACCTTCGCCTCCCACGACGCGTCCGAGGTGAAGGGCAGCAGCATCACCGCGACCGTGGCCAGCGCGACGATCCAGCCGAGGAACCGCTCGGGCTGCGGCGTCGAGAGCATCAGCAGATGCAGCAGCCCCGTGGCCACCAGCGCCGCCAGGGCCGCGCCCAGCGCGAGCGAGCCGCCCTCCGCCGTGACGAGGGCGCCGTCCCGCTCGGGCGCGAAGACGGGCCACCCCAGCACGCCGCGCACCAGCAGCAGCACCACCACCGAGGCGAGCGCCGCCACCAGCGCGACGGCCAGGCCGCCCGCCCACAGCCGCCCCGCCGAGACCCGCGGCCGCCTCCGCTGCGGCTCCTGGCCGTACGGGTCCTGCCGGTACGGGTCCTGCCGGTACGGATCCTGTGCGTACGGGTCCTGCCCGTACGGCTGCTGCCCGTAGGGCTGTCCTTGCGGCTGTCCGTACGGGTCGTACGGTTCCTGTCCGCCCGGTGTGTTCCTGCGCATGGGGAGCCTCCTGCCGTGGAGCCGGAATCCCAGGCTCTGTGGGTACACCGCACTCCGCATCCGCGCTCACCCCATAGAGGGAAACCGGCCACTCCGACCGAAAGGCGTGGAATGTCTGGTTCCGTGAACATGAACTCAACGAAACCGTCGCGCGGGCGCCTCGCCGCCCCCGCGCTCCTCGCCGCCGCGGCCCTCGGTACGGGCCTGCTCGCCGCCGCCCCCGCCACCCCCGCCGCGGCCTCGACGGACACCGCCGAGGCGCGCTCCGTCGGCAGATTCCTGATCACGCTGCACGAGGGCGCGGGCACCGGTGGCAAGGTCATCGGCTCGGCCCGGCTGAACTGTCTCCCGACGACGGGCAGCACCCACCCCCGGCCCGCTCAGGCGTGCCGCATGATGGAGCGCGCGGGGGGCCAGTTCTCGATGCTGCCCGCCCAGAAGGCCGTGTGCCCGACGGTCCACAAGCCCGTGACCGTCGTGGCCAAGGGCTACTGGAAGAGCACGGCCAGGCTCTACGCGCAGATCTATCCGAACACCTGCGAGGCGAGCGCCCGGAGCAGCGGCGTCTTCAACCTCAGCCGTTAGGTACGCCACAACGACGAGGCCCCCGCTCCGGTCTTCCGGAACGGGGGCCTCGCTGCGAGGGTGATCGACGGGACTTGAACCCGCGACTTCCTGGACCACAACCAGGTGCTCTACCAACTGAGCTACGACCACCATGAGCCGCGCTGAGGGGGACTTCCCGAAGGACGCCTCCCCGCATCGGCCTCCATGAGTGTACAGGGTCGCCGGGGGTGCTCGCTCACACGTTTCCCGTGGCTACTCGGCAGGCGGGAGCACGTGCCGGGCGGCGATCCGCTTGGCCGTGTCCGAGTCCGGGCCGGGCTGCGGCACGAAGACGGCCTCCCGGTAGTAGCGCAGCTCGGCGATCGACTCGCGGATGTCCGCGAGCGCGCGGTGATTGCCGTTCTTCTCCGGGCTGTTGTAGTAGGCGCGCGGATACCAGCGCCGGGCCAGCTCCTTGACCGAGGAGACGTCGACGATGCGGTAGTGGAGGTGCCCCTCCAGCTCCGCCATGTCCCGGGCCAGGAAGCCGCGGTCGGTGCCGACGGAGTTGCCGCACAGGGGCGCGCGGCCGGGGTCCGGGGCGTGCTCGCGCACGTACTCCAGGACCCGGGCCTCCGCGTCGGCCAGGGTGGTGCCCTCGTCCAGCTCGTCGAGCAGGCCGGAGGCGGTGTGCATCTCGCGCACCACCTCCGGCATCGCTGCCAGGGACTTGGCGGGCGGGCGGATCACGATGTCCACGCCGTCCCCGAGTACGTTCAGCTCCGAGTCCGTGACCAGCGCGGCCACCTCGATGAGCGCGTCGTCGGACAGCGAGAGCCCGGTCATCTCGCAGTCGATCCACACCATGCGATCGTTCATGCGGCTCACACTACGGGACCCCTGTCACTCAGCCCTGACCGCGCCCGCGCTGGCCCGGGAGCCGGGGCGTGTAGACGTCCGACTCCGGTTTGCCCGGCTCCGGACGCTGGTCCCGGTCCCTCGCATCCCTTCCGTCCCTTCCATCCCGGTATTCCCGGTGCTCGCGGTGCTCCCTGCGCTCCCGGTGGTCGCGTGCGTCCCGTGCCCCGCGCGGATCCCGCTGCTCCCGCACCGTCTCCGCGCGGGCGCCGCTGAGCGCGCCCGCGGCCCCCGGAGCGCCCGGCACACCCGGAGCTCCGGGAACGCCCGGCGCGCCCGCGAGGCCGCCCGGGCCCGGCTCCGCCGCGTACGGCGTCCCGGCCGGGTGCTGCTCGGGCAGGCGCAGCGAGCCCGCGTCGTCGCCCTCGTCACCCTCCGGCCGCCTGGCGCGGTAGGCCGCGCGGTAGGCGGCGGGGGAGGCGCCGAGCTGGCGGCGGAAATGACCGCGCAGCGCGACGGGCGAGCGGAAGCCGCAACGGCCCGCGACCTCGTCCACCGAGTAGTCCGACGTCTCCAGCAGGCGCTGGGCCTGGAGGACACGCTGAGTGATCAGCCACTGCAGTGGAGCGCTCCCAGTAAGAGAGCGGAAGCGCCGGTCGAAGGTGCGACGGCTCATGTACGCGCGCGCGGCGAGCGTCTCGACGTCGAACTGCTCGTGCAGGTGCTCCAGCGCCCAGGCGACGACCTCGGCGAGCGGATCGGCACCGATCTCCTCTGGTAAGGAGCGGTCGAGGTGGCGCGGGTGGCCACCGGTCTCCTGTCCGTTGCCCCGCCGGGGCGGCACGACGAGGCGCCGGGCGAGGGCACCCGCCGCTTCCGCGCCGTGGTCCGAACGGACGACGTGCAGGCACAGGTCTATGCCCGCCGCCGTTCCGGCCGAGGTGAGGATGTCGCCGTCGTCCACGAAGAGTTCACGGGGATCGACGTGCACCGCGGGGTAACGCTTGGCGAGCGTCGGCGCGTACATCCAGTGGGTCGTCGCCGGGCGCCCGTCGAGGAGGCCGGCCGCCGCGAGCACGAAAGCGCCCGTGCAGAGTCCGATGACGCGCGCCCCCTCCTCGTGCGCGCGGCGGAGCGCCTCCAGGGCCGCGGTCGGCGGCGGCTGGGTGATGGAGCGCCAGGCGGGAACGACCACCGTGCCCGCACGGGAGATCGCCTCAAGTCCGAACGGCGCGCTCAGCTGGAGCCCGCCCGTCGTACGCAGCGGCCCGTCCTCGCCCGCGCACACCAGCAGTCGGTAGCGGGGAACTCCCGCGTCCTGGCGGTCGATTCCGAAGACGGAGAGCGGGATGGAACTCTCGAAGATGGGACCACCGCTGAAGAGCAACACCGCCACGATCTCGCGCCGGCGGCGCGCGGCCAGCTTACGCGTCTCAACTGGGCCGTTCGTGGAGTCCTGGCTCATTGGAACTAAGCCCCCCTCAATCGTTGTGTTCCTCTCGGTCCATGCACATCTCCCCCGCTCTTCCCCCGCAGCGAAAGCCAAGATCGAATCTACTGTGTCGGATGTGGGTGGCGGTGCAAGTTCGGCACCCGACGCTATGTCGACAAGGCAACTTGGCGTGAAGCATTCGATCACGAAGCGTTTCACTCTGTGGCTCTGCTGGGAAGTGCGCATGCCCTCTCTGCCCCGTCACCGTAGGGTGCACACCCGTGCCGCGCTCCTTTCGTCCCTGGTGGCAGGGGGGTTGGAGGAGGGGCGCGGCAAGGGCTAGGACTCGGCCGCAAGTTGGCCGAAAAACGCGGGGGATCTTTGTGCGATCCGGTCACTCGACGGGCGCACGCGGGTGATGAGGGGGAGCGTCAGGGGCGCGAGCTACGCATGGTTACGCCTGGCCGCGTGCTGTTTCCCCGCGCTGGTGCGGATGGCGTCCGCCCCGGTGGGCGCCCGAGCCGGTGCGGCTGTGGCGGCCCCGGTGCGGGCTGACCTGCTCCCCGGCGAGCCGGGCGTGACCGCGCTCGGACTGGCGCAAGAGCGCACGGCAGGCCGTCGTGACGGCGGCGAGCCCCACGGCCGTGCCGAGTGCGCCCCCCACGGACGAGCCGCACACCAGCAGGACCACGGGGACCAGCGCGCTGCTGAAGGCCGCCCAGCGCACCACGTCGCTCACCGGATCGGCCGAGGGGGTGGCCTCCCCGCGGCGGGGCGCGGCGCCGGTGGGGGAGGGGCCGGGGGTGGGCCGGGTGTGTGCGGAGGGAGCACTCCGTGTGACGTACGCCGTACGTGCGGTGTGTGCGGTAGTCGGGATGGACGGAACGCTGGGGGCGAGCGGTGGGCCGGGCACGCCGTGTCTAACGCCCCCCTGTGGTGCCGGTCACTGGGCCGCGAGGGGGGTGTGCCGCGGACGTGGGCCATGCGGCGGTACCGCTCCCACCCGTACGGCGAGGGGCGCCGCGCGGTCGTAAGGGGCGTAACGCGGCATTGCGATACGCGCCGCGCTCAGGCATGCTCCGGGGTCAGCGCGCGTCCGGTGACCGCCTCTCATGCCCTGGGCAAGTGGGGAGTGCCGCCGTACCCTTGGGGTAGGGGACTTGGGAAGACGATTCCCGGTCGTCATTCCCGCAGGCACCGAGAAGACCCGAGCGAGCCGGAAGAGAGAGCAAGCCGTCCGTCGTCCCTCTGCACAGAGGACTCCCTTCGCCGAGACACACATGGCTGGACACGAGATCCCTGACCCAGCGGACCGCAGGCAGATCGCCGATTCGACGGCGACGCCAGAGGCGGCGGAAGAAACACGTCATTCTTGCGACCCCGCGTTTCAGCACGGTGTCGTCGTGGGCTTCGACGGCTCGATGTCGAGCGAGCGGGCCCTTGCCTATGCCATCGGCATGGCCTGCCGCTCGGGCTCGGGCCTGATCATCGTCCATGTGGCCAACCGGCTGCCCACCACCGTGTGGGCGGGCTGCGAGCCGCCCGTCTTCGTGGACGTCCCCGACCACCGCACCGAGGTGCTCGGGCTGGAGCTCGCCTGCGCCGAGCATCTCTCCGAGGTCTCCTGGATCCTCGTCGAGCGCGGCGGCGACATCTGCCACGAACTGGAGGAGGTCGGCCGGGAGTACGAGGCCGACGCCATCGTGGTCGGCTCGACCCACGGGCTCGTCGGCCGGATCTTCGGTTCGGTCGCGGGGCGGCTCGCGCGGCGCGCGCAGCGGCCCGTCGTGGTCGTTCCCTGACGCCAGGCCCTCCCGGGGGCGCCTGTCCCGGGCAACTGTCGTGGCAGCGTCAACTTTCCCTGCACAGCGGTGCGTTCGCCGGAACCGGCGACAAACCTACCCGGCCGTAGGGGTGCATTGTGCGTTTGTGAGGGGCATACAGGAAGCACAGACTCAGCGTGCCGCCGGGCGGGAGGTGACGGTCCCGTACGGCGGCCCACCCGCCGGCGTAATGGGCGACGCCGGCACAGGGGAGGCGGGATCCCGCGCGGTTGGTGGCCCGCGCGGGATCCCGCCCATGTCTGCCCCCTGTCAGGGGGTGAACGTCACTCCACGGTCACGGACTTGGCCAGGTTGCGGGGCTTGTCGATGTCCCGGCCGAGGGCCAGCGCCGTGTGGTAGGCGAGGAGCTGGAGCGGGATGCCCATGAGGATCGGGTCCAGCTCGTCCTCGTTCTTCGGCACGACGATCGTGCGGTCGGCCTTCTCCTGCTCCTGGTGCGCGACGGCGAGGATGCGGCCGCTGCGCGCCTTGATCTCCTCCAGCGCCGCGCGGTTCTTCTCCAGCAGGTCGTCGTCCGGGACGATCGCCACGGTCGGCATCGCGGGCTCGATGAGCGCGAGCGGGCCGTGCTTCAGCTCGGAGGCCGGGTACGCCTCGGCGTGGATGTACGAGACCTCCTTGAGCTTGAGCGAGGCCTCCAGCGCGACCGGGTAGCCGCGGACCCGGCCGATGAAGAGCATCGAGCGGGCCTCGGCGTACTCCTGGGCCAGCTTCTCGATCTGCGGCTCCAGCTTCATGATCTCGGCGATCTGCCCCGGCAGCTTGCGCAGGCCCTCGATGATCCGCTTGCCGTCCTTCACCGACAGGTCGCGGATCCGGCCGAGGTGCAGCGCGAGCAGGCCGAAGGCGACGACCGTGTTGGTGAAGCACTTGGTGGAGACGACGCAGACCTCGGGGCCCGCGTGGACGTACACGCCGCCGTCGGCCTCGCGGGCGATGGCCGAGCCCACGACGTTGATCACGCCGAGCACCCGGGCGCCCTTGCGCTTGAGCTCCTGGACGGCCGCGAGCGCGTCGTAGGTCTCGCCGGACTGGGAGACGGCCACGTACAGCGTGTCCGGGTCGACCACCGGGTTGCGGTAGCGGAACTCGCTGGCGGGCTCGGCGTCCGCGGGGATGCGGGCCAGCTCCTCGATCATCTGGGCGCCGATCATGCCCGCGTGGTACGAGGTGCCGCAGCCGAGGATCTTCACCCGGCGCACGGCGCGGGCCTCGCGCGCGTCGAGGTTGAGGCCGCCGAGGTGGACGGTGGCGAACCGGTCGTCGATCCGCCCGGCCAGCACGCGGTCGACCGCGTCGGCCTGCTCGGCGATCTCCTTGTGCATGTAGGTGTCGTGGCCGCCCAGGTCGTAGGACTCGGCGGCGTACTCGACGGTCTCGGGGGAGGACGAGGTGCGCGAGCCCTCGGTCGTGTAGGTGCGGTAGTCGCCCGCCTTGATGGTGGCCATCTCGCCGTCGTCCAGGGTCACGACCTGGCGGGTGTGCGAGACCAGGGCCGCCACGTCGGAGGCGACGAACATCTCCTTCTCGCCTATGCCGAGGACGACCGGGGAGCCGTTGCGGGCCACGACGATGCGGTCGGGGAAGTCGGCGTGCAGCACCGCGATGCCGTACGTGCCCTCGATGTGGCGCAGCGCCTCCTGGACCCGGGCCTCCAGCGACTCGGCGTCGGAGCGGGCGATCAGGTGGGCGAGGACCTCGGTGTCGGTGTCCGAGACGAGGGTGACGCCCTCGGCGCCCAGCTTGGTGCGGAGCTCGGCGGCGTTGTCGATGATCCCGTTGTGGACGACGGCGACCTGCTCGGCGGCGTCGAGGTGCGGGTGCGCGTTGGCGTCGTTGGGGACGCCGTGGGTGGCCCAGCGGGTGTGGGCGATGCCCGCGGTGCCGGTGAAGCGCTTGGGAAGGCGGTCCTCCAGGTCGCGGACGCGGCCCTTGGTCTTCGCGGTCTTCAGGCCGCCCTTGGCGCCGCCGCCCGCCGACTTGCCGCTCGCGTGGATGGCGATCCCGGCCGAGTCGTAGCCCCGGTACTCCAGGCGCTGGAGCCCCTCCAGGAGGAGCGGTGCGGTGTCACGTTTCCCGATGTATCCCACGATTCCGCACATGCTGTCCCGTGCCTGCCTCTCCGTCGGTGCCGTTGCTGCTGTGGTGCTGGTGCTTGTGTGTGCCCGGCCTTAGCCGTAGACGATGCGGCGGAGCTGCCGCAGCGAGAGCTCCGGGGGCGCCACGGCGCGGTGCGGCAGCTCCTCGGTGACGCGGTCGAAGATCTCCGCGTTCGTCATCCCCTTCGCCTGCATCTCGCGGTGGCGGCGGCGGACGAACTCGGTCGTCGTCTCGTCGAAGTACGCCAGCACGTCGAGCACGACCCGGGCCGCCTCGCCGCGCTGCAGCGGCGTCGTGCGGACCAGGTGGTCGATGAGGTCGTCATGAGCGGGCGTACGGGCTTCGAGCACGGATCGATACTGCGGGGTCCGGACGCCGATCGCAAGAAATCTGCCCGATTCCGGGCAGGGGTCACGTCGGTTGCGGTGAGTTCGGGTCAGGGCAGGGTGCATTTTCGGTCTGGTCCGGACCTGAGGCGCCTCAGTTGTGCGCACAGGGTTCACCAAAAGGTCTAGACCCTCCAGGATGTGGGGCCGTCAGGCAACGCACGCGTCCCATCCATCCTCCGTGGAGGCCCCGTGTCAGGTTCCAGACGTCCCCCAGGACACCGCAGAGCGAGGGCCGTGGCGGCGTGGGCTGCCGCGGCCCTCGCCGTCTCCCTGCTGGCGCCGCAGGCGCTCGCCGGGTCCGCCGGGCCCCAGGACGGCGCCGCGCCGCCGCCCGACCCGGTGCCGGACCGGATCGCGGGCCAGGGCACGGCGGCGCCCCGGCTGGTGACCGGCCTTTCCGACGCCGCCCCCGGCGGCAGCGCCGCCGACGCGGCGCGCGCGTACCTCGCCGGGGAGCGCGACCGCTTCCACGTCGCCGCGGGCGAGAAGGACCTCGCGCTGCTGGGCACCGAGGGCTCCACCGTCCGCTTCCAGCAGCGGCACCACGGCATACCCGTGCTGGGCGCCCACTACCTCGTCCACCTCAAGGGCAAGGGCGAGCGGCGCGAGGTGACCGGCGCGGGCGGCGCTTACTTCACCCGGCTCGACGCGCCCGCCGAGGCCACCGTCCCGGCGGCCCGGAGCGCGGCGGTCGCCCGTACGGCGCTCAAGGACCCGCGACAGCGCGCGGCGGCGGAGGTGAGCGACCACGGGCTCGTCGTCCTCCCCGGCGGCGAGGGCGGCAAGGGCAGGCTGGCGCGGCACCACACCGTACGGGCCGTCGCGGGCGGGGAGGCGGTCGTCCGCGAGGTGTACGTCGACGCGACGCTCGGCGCCGTCGCGCTCCAGCACGACAGCGCGCGCCAGGCGGAGACCCCAGCGAAGGCCAACGGGACGGACGTGCGCGGCAAGAAGGTCACCTTCGACGCGGCGCGGCAGGACGACGGCACGTACCGGATGTCGGACCTGACGCGCGGCTCGCGGATCGACACGTACGACGCCGGGGGCCGGGACTACGGCGAGTTCCTCGGGCAGATGCCGGCCGGGATGGTGCCCGTCCAGAACAAGACCGCCGACTACCCGGCCTCGGCGGGCGAGTCCGGCGCGGTCAACGCGCACGTCAACTCGGCCCGCGTGTACGACTTCTACAAGTCCCGGCTGGGACGCGACGGCATCGACGGCAAGGGCGGCACCCTGACCTCCGTCGTCAACGTCACGTCCGGCGGGAAGCCGTTCGCCAACGCCTTCTGGGACGGCGAGAAGATGGTCTACGGCGGGGGCGGCGCCTACTACTCCTTCGCCGCGGCCCTCGACGTCACCGGGCACGAGATGACCCACGGCGTGATCGAGCGCAGCGCGAATCTGGTCTACATGAACCAGTCCGGCGCCATGAACGAGGCGATAGCCGACTACTTCGGCAACGCCATGGACGTCGAGGCCAAGGGCACGCCCATGTCCGACCCCGAGGCGGGCCTGCTCGCCGAGGACCTGTGCCGGACGGGCACGCCCAAGGAGTGCGCCCTGCGTGACCTGAACGACGGCCGCAACGCGATGGACGACTACATAGGCGCCACCGTCGGCCAGGACTCCGGCGGCGTGCACCTCAACTCCACGATCTACTCGGGCGCGCTGTGGGACATCCGCGAGCAGCTCGACCCGGCGACCGCCGACAAGCTGGTCTACAAGGCGCTCACCGAGTACATGACCCCGCTCGACCGCTTCATGGACGGCCGGAACGCCATGGTCGCGGCGGCCGACGCGATGGGGCTGCCGCTGGAGGACATCCAGAAGGTGACCGCCGCCTTCGACGGCCACATGATCCACACCGGCTGGGAGCACCACCTCGGCATCGACTCGAAGACGGTGCTGCCGGACATCACCTCGTCCTTCGCCGCGCCCTCGGCGCGCGAGGGCCGGTACGTGGTCTCGAACTCCGACGCGACCGGCACGAAGCTGCCCTCCGTCTTCACCGGCGCCACCAGCGGCGGCGCGGCCAAGAGGCTGAGCCCGGACGACGGGCGCTGGCACGAGTTCCCCGCGACGGACGGGACGTACGCCGCCTGGATGGCGATCGGCGAGCGGGACGGCGCCCAGTCGTACGACGTCCTCACGCGCCGCCTGGCCAAGGGCAAGCCGAAGAACGTCTTCTCCTCCACCACGGTCCAGCCCCAGGACATCGTGGTCGACGGCCGTGACGTGGCCTTCCTCGGCTACGACCTCACCACCGGCGTCTCCGACGTCTACCTCTCGCGCGGCGGCAAGCCCGCGAAGAAGGTCAAGCTGTCCGCCGGGCACCAGGCGTGGAGCGTGGACATGCGCGACGGCACGCTGGTGTGGACCGAGTACTGGAAGGCGGAGAAGGGCACGGTGTTCGTGCCGACCGCGTACGACGTCGAGCGGGGCAAGGTCCTCGTGCGCTACCCGCCGAAGCAGTCGGACGGCGACAAGGCGCCGCTGGCCGGATACACGAAGACGGCCGGCGACCGCGTCCTGTGGACCGAGCGCGCACAGGCGACGGGCGCGAAGACGGCGATCCGCTCCGGCACGCTGCGCGGCCCGGGCAAGGTGAAGGACGTGGTCCCGGCGGACGCCCCGTACGCGCCGGTCTCGACGGTGTTCACGGCCACCGACAAGGCGGTCACCTACCTCGACGTCAAGGGCGGCCAGGAGTGGGCCAACGAGAACCTCAGCAAGCTCTTCCAGGTGCCCTTCAAGGGCGGCGAGAAGCCCGTACGGCTCTCCTGCAACCGCGGCACGCAGACCGCGGCGGCGGCCGACGAGGGCAAGGGCGTGCTCTGGATCGACGGCACGGGCGGTCAGACGGACCTGGTGACCCGTACGTCTCCTGCGGGGTCCTGCGCCTGAGTCTGACGTAGACGTCCCCGGTCCGGGGCTGAGAGGGGCGGCTCGGGTCTGTCGGCCCGGCCGCCCCTCCGGCATCATCTTCCTCCCCGTATCGCAGGAGGCTCCGAGATGAGTCCCAGCACTACGAGCATCAGGAAGAGAGCGGCGGCGTTGTCCGTCGCCGCGCTGCTGTCCGCCGCGCTGCCCGTCCCGCAGGCGCTCGCGGGGCCGTCCCCCGCCTCGCCACCCGATCCCGTGCCGGACCGGGTCGTGGGGGAGGGCACGGCGGCGCCCCGGCTGGTGACGGGGCTCTCGGACGCGGCGCCGGGCGGTGGTGCCGCCGAGGCCGCGCGGGCGTACCTCGCCGGGGAGCGGGATCGCTTCCATGTCGCGGCGGGCGAGAAGGACCTCGCGCTGCTGGGCACCGAGGGTTCCACCGTCCGTTTCCAGCAGACGCACCACGGGGTGCCGGTGCTGGGCGCGCACTATCTCGTCCACCTCAGGGGGAAGGGCGAGCGGCGCGAGGTGACGGGCGTGGGCGGGGCGTACTTCACCGGGCTCGACGCCCCGGCGAAGGCCACCGTCCCGTCCGAACGGAGCGCGGCCGTCGCCCGTACGGTGCTGCGGGACCCTCGGCAGCGCGCGGCGGCGAAGGTGAGCGACCACGGGCTCGTCGTCCTGCCCCGGGGGAAAGGGCGGCTGGCGCGGCACCACACCGTACGGGCCGTCGCGGGCGGCGAAGTGGCCGTCCGCGAGGTGTACGTGGACGCCACGGCCGGGACGGTCGCCTTCGCGTACGACGGGGCGCGGCGGGCCGAGACCCCCGCGAAGGCCACGGGGACGGACGTGCGCGGCGCGAAGGTCACCTTCGACGCGGCGCGGCAGGACGACGGCACGTACCGGATGTCGGACCTGACGCGTGACTCGCGCATCGATACGTACGACGCCGAGGGCCGGGACGTCTCCGAGTTCCAGGGGCCGATACCGGACGGCATGATCCCGGTGCCGAGCGCGACAGCCGACTACCCGGCCTCGGCGGGGGAGTCGGGCGCGGTCGACGCGCACCGGAACATCGGCAGGGTCCTCGACTTCTACAAGTCCCGGCTGGGACGCGACGGCATCGACGGCAAGGGCGGACCGATCGCCGCGGTCGTCAACGTCACCGAGAACGGCGGCCCGTTCCAGAACGCCCAGTGGGCCGACAAGGTGATCTTCGGTGCCGACCCGGGCGAGTACTCCTACGCCGCCTCGACCGACGTCGCCGGGCACGAGATGTCCCACGGCCTGGTCAGGGAGGTCGGCGAGCTGATTCCCGTGAACCAGACCGGCGCCATCGAGGAGGGCGTCGTCGACTACTTCGGCAACGCCGTCGACGTCGAGACCAAGGGCATGGACATGGACGACCCCCGCGCCGGGCTGCTCGGCGAGGACACCTGCCCCACCGGCACCCCCGAGCAGTGCGCCTTCCGCGACATGAACGACGGGCGCGACGCCCTGCACGACTACGTCGGTGCCTCCATCGCCGAGGACGCGGGCGGCAACCACCTCAACTCCACGATCTTCTCCGGCGCCCTGTGGGACATCCGGGAGCGGCTCGCCCCCGCGACCGCCGACAAGCTGGTCTACAAGGCGCTCACCGAGTACCTGACGCCGACGGTGGACTTCGTGGAGGCGCGCCACGCGCTCCTCGCGGCGGCGGAGGCGATGGGTCTGCCCGCCCGCGCCCTGCGGACGATCACCGCCGCCTTCGACGCGCACGGGATCCGGAAGGGCTGGGAGCGGCATATCTCCCTCGACTCCACGGCGGTTCTGCCGGACCTCGTTGGGTACGACCCGAGGCCGGACGTGCGCAAGGGGCGTTACGTCGTGGCGCAGCCCGAACGCGCGACCTTCGCGCCCGGCATCTGGACCGGTTCGACCCGCGGGGGCCCGCCCCGGCGGCTGAGCGCCGACGACGAGGGCTGGCACGAGGGCCCCTCGACGGACGGGACACGGGCCGCCTGGTCGGTCGGCGACAACGACGGCACGGCGTACGACGTGCTCACCCGGCGGCTGGACGGCGGGCCGATCAGGTCCGTCTTCTCCTCCGGGACCGTGCTGCCCGCCGATGTCGCCGTCGACGGACGCGACGTGGCGTTCGCGGGGCTGGACCTGGAGGACGGGACGTCCGGGGTCCACCTCTCGCGCGGCGGCGAACCCGCGAAGCGGATCCCGCTGCCCGCCGGTCACCAGGCGCGGGACGTGGACCTGCGCGACGGGACGCTGGTGTGGACCGAGTTCTGGAAGGCGGCGGACGGCTACGTGTTCGTGCCGACCGTCTACGACGTCAAGAGCGGCGAGGTGACCGGGCGTTACCCGCCGAAGGACACGACGGGGAAGACCTCCCCGGTGGCGGGCGGCACGAAGACGGCGGGCGACCGCGTCCTGTGGACCGAGCGCGGGCAGGAGCCGGGCGCGCGGACGGCGGTACGCGCGGGCGCGCTGGACGGCTCGCGCGCCCGTGACCTCGTACGCGCCGACGCGCCCTACGCCCCGCAGACCGCCGTCCTGACGGCCAACGGGGGGACGGTGACGTACGCCGCGGGGGTGGACGACTGGACGGCGGGGGGCAACGCGTCGCTGCCGAAGCTCTTCCAGGTCCCGCTGAAGGGTGGCGGCGGTTCCGGGAGTTCCGGCGCCGTTCCGGTGAAGGTCTCCTGCAACCGGGGCTCGCAGGCGCAGCCCACGGCTGGTGAGGGCGCCCAGGTGTTCTGGATCGACGGCACGCGCAGCGAGACGGATCTTGTGACGCGGCGGAATCCGGTGGGGTCCTGCGATTAGGCGTGCTGGGCAGTGGGAGCCCCGGTCCGTGCTTCGCAGTCTGCGGGCGCGTCGTGGCTGGGCGCGCAGTTCCCCGCGCCCCTACGGGGCGCACCCCCGCTGCCCTCTTCCGGCACTGGGTACTCCGCATGCACCATGCGAACAGCTATTCCCATGGAAACGGCCCGTCGAAGGGATCCTCCGTGCGAAGATTCAGACCGCTCCTCCTCATCTGCGCCTCGCTCCTCGCCGTGACCACCGTCCCCGCCGCCTCCGCGTACACCGGGGGAAGCCCCGAGGGGACCCCCGTCGCGGACGCCACCGGGCCGAGGCCGCTGGACCAGGTGATCCCGGCGCCCGCTTCGGCCCGCGCCGAGGGCAAGCCGTACACGATCACCGCGAAGACCGTGATCCGGGTGACCAAGGGCTCGCAGCGGACCGGTGAGCAACTGGCCGCGCTGCTGCGCCCGTCCACCGGCTACCGCCTCCCCGTCACCACCCGCCCCGGCAAGGACGGCATCCAGCTGCGGCTGGGCGAGGGCGGCGCGAAGCTCGGCGACGAGGGGTACCGGCTGGAGATCGGCAAGCGCGCCGCCGTGATCAAGGCGCCCAGGACCGCCGGGCTCTTCCACGGCGTACAGACCCTGCGGCAGCTCCTGCCCGCCGAGGTCGAGTCACGGACGAAGAAGCCGGGCCCGTGGCAGCTCGCCGGGGGCACGATCACCGACAAGCCGCGCTACGGCTACCGCGCCGCGATGCTCGACGTCTCCCGGCACTTCTTCGAGAAGGACCAGGTCAAGCGCTGGATCGATCAGCTCGCCCTCTACAAGGTCAACACCCTGCACCTGCACCTCTCCGACGACCAGGGCTGGCGCATCGCCATCGACTCCTGGCCCCGGCTCGCGACGTACGGCGGCAGCACCGAGGTCGGCGGCGGCAAGGGTGGCTACTACACCAAGGCCGACTACAAGGAACTGCTCGACTACGCCGCCGACCGGCACATGACCGTCGTGCCCGAGATCGACATGCCGAGCCACACCAACGCGGCCCTCGCCTCCTACGCCGAGCTGAACTGCGACGGCAAGGCCCCGCCGCTCTACACCGGCACCGACGTCGGCTTCAGCTCGCTGTGCGTGCCGCTGGAGCGGACGTACGACTTCGTGGACGACGTCATCCGCGAGGTGGCGGCCATGACCCCCGGTCCGTACATCCACATCGGCGGCGACGAGGCGCACTCCACCAGCCCCGAGGACTACGTGAAGTTCATGGACCGGGTGCAGCCGGTCGTCGCGAAGTACGGGAAGACGGCGATCGGCTGGCACCAGATCACCGCCTCCCCGGCCAAGGGCACCGTCGCCCAGTACTGGGGCTACGACGCCACGTCGACCGAGGAACGCGGCCAGGTCGTGAACGCGGCGAAGAAGGGCACGCCGCTCATCCTCTCGCCCGCCGACCGGGCCTACATCGACCACAAGTACACCAAGGACACGCCCTACGGCCTCTCCTGGGCCGGGTTCGTCGAGGTGCAGCGCTCGTACGACTGGGACCCGGGGACGTATCTGGAGGGCGCCCCGGCCGACTCGGTGCTGGGCGTCGAGGCGCCGATGTGGTCGGAGACCTTCGGCGAGAACGAGCCGCTGGACTACATGACCTTCCCCCGGCTCCCCGGCATCGCCGAGCTGGGCTGGTCGCCCCGGTCCACGCACGACTGGGACCGGTACAAGGCACGGCTGTCGCAGCAGGCGCCGCGCTGGGACCAGTTGGGCGTGGAGTACTACCGCTCGCCGCAGGTGCCGTGGCCCGGTAAGTGACCGGGCCGGGCGCTTCGCCGGTCAGAAACGGTCCAGGATCGCCTTCTTGGCCATCCTGAACTCGTCGTCCGTGAGCACACCGCTCTCGCGCAGCTCTCCCAGCTCGCGCAGCCGCCGCAAGAGGCCGTCGTGATCGGCCTCTTCGGCGGGTGCGGGCGCCGGTCCCGGAACGGCGGGAGCCTGGCCGCCCTGGCCGCCCTGTCCGCCCTTGAGGAGTGCGGGCGGCGGGGCGTCGCCCGGCTCCTCCTGGCCGCCCTGTCCCCCCTGCCCGCCCTGTGCGAGCGGGTGGGGGAGCCGGGCGACCACGGCGGCGGCGAGCAGCACGGAGCCGCCCGTCTCGCGGGCCTGCCGCACGCCCCACAGCAGCAGGCAGTTGGGGTCGTGCTGCGGCTTGAGCGTGGGGTGCGTGCCCTTGGGCCGGAAGCGGAGGCTGCCGTTCTCCCAGCCCGCCGCCGGGGTCCAGTCCACGCCCGCCAGGTCCTGCAGCGCGAAGCGGCGCGGGCCGCCGGAGGTCTTGCTCTCCTCCGCGATCCAGTTCCACTCGATGTGGAGGCGCTCCCCGTCGAAGGTCACCGTGCCGTCCGTGCCGGTGGCGGTGAGGGGCACGGGCGGGCCGGGCAGCAGATAGCGGTCGCAGGGGGTGTCGGGCACCTCCTCCAGCAGCAGCGCGTTCCGCACCTCCTCCACGACGTACTCCGCGACGCCCGTACGGTCCCTTTCCACCGCGAGCTGGTACGGATCCGAGGCGTCGGCCAGACGGCCGCTCGCCACCTGGGAGAGCGGGTCCGCGCCGTCACGCAGCCTCAGCCGCAGCCTGCCGCCCTTTCTGCCGCCCGGCTCGTACGCGATACCGGCCACCGCCTGGAGCGGGACGGCGACTTCACCGAGGGCCTTGCGCAGGTGGTGCACGCTCCGGTCGGTGCCGGGGACGATCCGGACCGTCTCTCCGTCGAAGGCCCAGCTCCCGGCGCGTTGGAGGATTTCCGCCATAGGCTGATTATTTCGGCTGCGGGAGCGGGGGTCATCCCCCAGAAAGACTCAGCTCCCCACACTCGCTTCCCCGCACTCAGCCGACGCCCAGCTCGCGGGCGACCAGCATCCGCTGGACCTCGCTCGTGCCCTCGCCGATCTCCAGGATCTTGGAGTCGCGCCACATACGGGCGACCGGATACTCGTTCATGAACCCGTATCCCCCGTGGATCTGGGTGGCCTCGCGGGCATTGGTCACCGCGCTCTCCGAGGAGTACAGCTTCGCGAGCGCCGCCTCCTTCTTGAACGGCTCGCCCGCCAGCATCCGCGACGCCGCGTCCCGCCAGGCGATACGGGAGGTGTGGGCCCGCATCTCCATGTCGGCGAGCTTGAACTGGATGGCCTGGTTGGTCCCGATGGTCCGGCCGAACGCCTCCCGGGTGTTGGCATACCGCACGGACTCGTCGACGCAGCCCTGGGCGAGCCCGGTCGCCAGCGCGGAGATCGCGATCCGGCCCTCGTCGAGGATGCGGAGGAACTGCGCGTACCCCCGGCCCTCCTCGCCGAGCAGATTCTCCGCCGGGACGCGGACGTCGGAGAAGGAGAGCTCATGGGTGTCCGACGCGTTCCACCCGACCTTGGAGTATCCCGGGGCCACCGTGAAGCCCGGGGTGCCGGACGGCACGATGATGCTGGAGATCAGCGGGCGCCCGTTCTCCTTCCGGCCCGTGACGGCCGTGACGGTGACCAGGCCCGTGATGTCCGTGCCGGAGTTGGTGATGAACGCCTTGGTCCCGTTGATCACCCAGTCGCCCGTGGTCTCGTCCCGCACCGCCGTCGTCGCCGTGCCGCCCGCGTCGGAGCCGAAGCCCGGCTCGGTCAGGCCGAACGCGCCCAGGATCTCCCCGGAGCACAGCCTCGGCAGCCACTCCCGCTTCTGCTTCTCCGTGCCGAAGAGATGCAGCGGCATGGCCCCGAGCGAGACCCCCGCCTCCAGGGTGATGGCCACCGACGAGTCGACCCGCGCCAGCTCCTCCAGGGCGAGGCAGAGCGCGAGATAGTCGCCGCCCATGCCCCCGTACTCCTCGGGGAAGGGGAGGCCGAAGAGGCCCATGCTGCCCATCTGGCGGACGATCTCGTACGGGAACTCGTGCCGCTCGTAGAACTCCCCGATCTTCGGGGCCACGACGTCGTGCGCGAATTCCTCGACGGTGCGGCGCAGTTCCTCGTGCTCGGAGGAGAGGCGGTGGTCGAGAGCCATGGTCAGGACTCCTTGTGGGAGGGGCCGGAAGAGCCGGTGGAGCTCGTGGGCTCGGCGGTGTCCGCGCCGGTGAGGGCGCGGACCGTGCGGGAGGGGCTGGGGCGGCCCAGCCGGTCGGCCATCCAGGCGCTTGTGGCGCACAGACGGTCGAGGTCGACGCCGGTCTCGATGCCGAGACCGTGCAGCATCCAGACGAGGTCCTCGGTGGCGAGATTGCCGGTCGCGCTCTTCGCGTACGGACAGCCGCCCAGGCCGCCCGCCGAGGCGTCCACCGTCGCGATGCCGTGCTGGAGCGCCGCGAACGTGTTCGCCAGGGCCTGGCCGTACGTGTCGTGGAAGTGGACGGCGAGGCGCGGGGCCGGGAGGCCCGCCTCGTGCAGCGCGGACAGCAGCTCGGTGACATGGCCGGGGGTGGCGACGCCGATGGTGTCCCCGAGGCTCAGCTCGTCGCAGCCCATGTCGGCCAGGGCCCGGCACACGCGCACGACCTGCGTGACGGGCACGGGGCCCTCCCACGGGTCGCCGAAGCACATCGAGAGATAGCCGCGCACCGGCAGCCGCTCCTCGCGGGCGCGGGCCACCACGGGCTCGAACATCGCGAGCGCCTCGTCCACCGTCCGGTTGAGATTGGCCTTGGCGAACGACTCCGTGGCGCTGGCGAACACCGCGACCTCCCGGGCGCCCAGCTCCAGCGCCCGGTCCAGCCCGCGCGCGTTGGGCACCAGGACGGGGAGGCGGGTCTCCTCCGGCAGATCGCCCAGCAGCGGATAGAGCCGCTCGGCGTCCGCGAGCTGGGGGACCCACTTGGGGTGCACGAAGCTGGTCGCCTCGATGGTGCCCAGGCCCGCTCCGGCGAGGCGGTGGATGAACTCCGACTTCACCTCGACGGGGACGACCGTCTTCTCGTTCTGCAAGCCGTCACGGGGGCCGACCTCGTGGATACGGACCCGGGGCGGCAGGCCCTCCACGGGGAAGACCATCGGCAATCCGGCTGCTGCCATCAGTCCCGCGCCTCCTTCTCGTCCTCGTCCTCCGCCTCCGCGTGCGGCTCGACGACCGCGAGGAGCTGGTCCATGGCGACGGTGGTGCCCGCCGTGACGTCCAGCTCGATCACGGTCCCGTCGTGCGGCGCGGCGATGACGTGCTCCATCTTCATGGCCTCGACGACCACCAGGCTCTGGCCCGCCGACACCTGGTCGCCGACGGCCGCCTTGACGACCGTGACCGTGCCGGGCATCGGCGCGGTGAGCGCGTCGGCCCCGTGCGCCCCGGCGACGTCGCTGAGCGAGGCCTCCACCGGGTCGAACGGCCCCACGTGCCAGGCCTCGCCGTCCCGCCCGAGCCACACGCCGCCGCCCGTGCCGGGTCCTGTGCCGTCGCCCGAGTCCGAGGGCGCGTGGTCGAAGGTGTGGGTGACGCCGTCGAACTCCAGGCGCGGGCGCGGTCCTTCGGCGAGCCTCGCCGGGACCGCCTCGGCCCCGGCCACGCTCACCTCCGCCGCGCCGCCGCCGAGGGCGCGCACCCGGACGGCCACCGGCTCATGGCCCGGGACCCTGAAGTGGTGCACCGTCCAGGCCGGTTCGCCGCCGAGGCGCCAGCCCGAGGGCTCCGCGAAGGGATTGACCCAGCCCGTGCCCTCCCCGGCCGGGGACGGGGCCGGTGCCAGGGCCGAGTGACGGAGCAGCGCCGCCGTCGCGTACACCTCGTCGGGGACGCGCTGCCGGACCAGTCCGGGTGCCGTGCGGTCCACCAGGCCCGTGTCCAGCTCGCCGGAGACGACCTCGGGGACGGCGAGCAGCCCGCGCAGGAATGACGCGTTGGTGTCCACGCCGAGCACCGTCGTCCCCGCGAGGGCGCCGCGCAGCTTGCGCAGCGCCGCTGTCCTGTCGGGGGCCCAGGCGATGACCTTGGAGAGCATCGGGTCGTACACCGTCCCGACCTCCGTGCCCTCGGTGAGGCCCGAGTCGGTACGGACGCCGTCGCCCTCCGGCTCGCGGAGGAGCAGTACGCGGCCCGCGGACGGCAGGAAGTCCACCCGGTCGCCGTCCGTGCCGAGCCGGGCCGTCTCCGCGCAGACCCGGGCCTCGACCGCGTGCCCGGTCAGCGTGACGGCGTCCTGGCCGAAGGAGAGCGGCTCGCCCGCCGCGACGCGGAGCTGCCACTCCACCAGGTCGAGCCCGGTGATCAGCTCGGTGACGGGGTGCTCCACCTGGAGGCGGGTGTTCATCTCCATGAAGAAATAGCTCCCCGAGCCGTCGCCCGGGACGATGAACTCGACCGTGCCCGCGCCCCGGTAGCCGCAGGACCGCGCGGCCTCGACCGCGGCGGCGCCCATCGCGGCGCGCGTCGCCTCGTCCAGCAGGGGGCTGGGGGCCTCCTCGATGATCTTCTGGTGGCGGCGCTGGAGCGAGCACTCGCGCTCGCCGAGGTGCACCACCCCGCCGTGCCCGTCGGCCAGCACCTGGATCTCGATGTGCCGGGGCTGGTCGATCCAGCGCTCGACGAGCAGCGTGTCGTCCCCGAAGGCGCCGCGCGCCTCGCGGCGGGCCGCCGCGATCTCGTCGGGCAGGGCCGCCTCGTCCCGGACGAGCCGCATGCCCTTGCCGCCGCCGCCCGCCGAGGGCTTGAGCAGCACGGGCAGTCCCGTCTCCCGCGCGGCCACCGCGAGTTCGGCGTCGGTCAGGCCGCTGCCGTCGGAGCCCGGGACCACCGGGACGCCCGCCGCGCGCACCGTCTCCTTGGCGCGGATCTTGTCGCCCATCAGCTCGATGGCGTCGGCCGGAGGTCCGATGAAGGCGAGCCCGGCTTCGGCGCAGGCCCGGGCGAACGCCGCGTTCTCCGCGAGGAATCCGTATCCCGGGTGGACGGCCTGGGCGCCGCCGCGCCGCGCGGCCTCCAGCAGCCGCTCGGCCGAGAGATAGCTTTCGGCTGCGGCGGCCGGGCCGATCCGCACCGAGGTGTCGGCCTCGCGCACATGGCGGGCGTCCGCGTCCGCGTCGCTGTGCACGGCCACGGAGCGGATGCCGAGCGCCCTGAGCGTACGGATCACGCGCACCGCGATCTCACCGCGGTTGGCCACCAGCACGGTGTCGAACATCAGCCCACTTCCTGCCTGCCTGGGTCACCTGGGGTCGGGATTGTCGGTCGGGTCCCACGCTCGGGACCGGGTCGCGCATCGGGAGCCGGTCTCACATCCGGAAGACGCCGAAGCGCGCCGCGTCCGGGTCCCTGTGCGGCAGCGGAGCGCGGGCGCACGCGGTGAGCGCGAGGCCCAGCACCGCTCTGGTCTCCAGCGGGTCGATCACGCCGTCGTCCCAGAGCCGGGCCGTGGCGTAATACGCGTTCCCCTGCGATTCGTACTGCGCGCGGACCGGGGCGCGAAAGGCCTCTTCCTCCTCGGCGCTCCACTCCTCGCCGCGTGCCTCCAACTGGTCCCGCTTGACGGTGGAGAGCACCGAGGCGGCCTGCTCGCCGCCCATGACGGAGATCTTCGCGTTCGGCCACATCCACAGGAAGCGGGGGCTGTAGGCCCGGCCGCACATCGAGTAGTTCCCCGCGCCGTAGGAACCGCCGATGACCACCGTCAGCTTGGGGACCCTGGCGCAGGCCACGGCGGTGACCATCTTGGCGCCGTGCTTGGCGATGCCCCCCGCCTCGTAGTCCTTCCCGACCATGAAGCCCGAGATGTTCTGCAGGAAGAGGAGGGGGATGCCGCGCTGGTCGCACAGCTCGATGAAGTGGGCGCCCTTCTGGGCCGATTCGGAGAACAGGATCCCGTTGTTCGCCACGATGCCGACCGGGTGGCCGTGGACATGGGCGAAGCCGGTGACCAGCGTCGTCCCGTACTCCGCCTTGAACTCGTGGAAGCGGGAGCCGTCCACGACGCGGGCGATGACCTCCCGCACGTCGTACGGCGTGCGGGAGTCGGCCGGGACCGCCCCGTACAGCCCCGCGGGGTCCACCGCGGGCTCCTCCGGGGCCGTCACCGACCAGGGGAGCGCGTCGCCCTCCGGCGGCGCGGGGAGGGTGGCGACGATGTCGCGGACGATCCGCAGCGCGTGCGCGTCGTCCTCGGCGAGGTGGTCGGTGACGCCGGAGATCCGCGAGTGCACCTCGCCGCCGCCCAGCTCCTCGGCGGTGACGACCTCGCCGGTCGCGGCCTTCACCAGCGGCGGGCCGCCGAGGAAGATCGTGCCCTGCTCGCGCACGATCACCGCCTCGTCGCTCATCGCCGGGACATAGGCCCCGCCCGCCGTGCAGGAGCCGAGGACGGCGGCGATCTGCGGGATCCCGGCGGCCGAGAGCCGCGCCTGGTTGTAGAAGATCCGGCCGAAGTGCTCGCGGTCGGGGAAGACCTCGTCCTGCATCGGGAGGAAGGCGCCACCGGAGTCGACGAGATAGACGCACGGCAGCGCGTTCTCCTTCGCGACCTCCTGGGCGCGCAGGTGCTTCTTGACCGTCATCGGGTAATAGGTGCCGCCCTTGACCGTGGCGTCATTGGCCACGACGACGACCTCGCGGCCCGAGACCCTGCCGATGCCGGCGATCACCCCGGCCGCCGGAGCCGCGTCCTCGTACATCCCGTCGGCCGCGAGCGGGGACAGCTCCAGGAAGGGCGAGCCGGGGTCGAGGAGCGCGTCCACCCGCTCGCGCGGCAGCAGCTTGCCGCGCGCGGTGTGCCGGGCGCGGGCCCGCTCGCCGCCGCCCAGCCGGGCGCGGGCCAGCTTCTCGCGCAGCGTCGCCGCCAGCTCGCGGTGCGCGGCCTCGTGGGCGCGGGCGGCCTCGGAGGCCGGGTCCACGGCGCTCTTCAGCCTGGGCGCCGCTGTGGCACGCGCTGTCTGCTCGTTCATCCCGCGGAGCCCCCTTGCCCGACGTGACAGCCCTGCCCCGCGGGCAGGCATGACCTACCGGTGAGTTAGTCACCGTTAACCACTCGCCTTCAGGTTAACGCTCACTAACGCGGCTGTCTAGAATGGTCCGCATGAGCACCAGGACGGCCGCGCTGACGCGCCGCGAGCAGATTCTGCGTGAGGCCGCTCGGCTCTTCGCCGAGCGCGGCTTCCATGGCGTCGGGGTCGACGAGATAGGGGCGGCGGTCGGCATCAGCGGCCCCGGGCTCTACCGTCACTTCGCGGGGAAGGACGCGATGCTGGCCGAGCTTCTCGTCGGCATCAGCGAGCGGCTCCACGAGGGCGGGAGGCGGCGCGCCGAGGAGGCAGCGGCCGCGGGGCTGCCGCCCGCCGCGGTGCTCGACTCGCTCATCGAGGGCCACATCGACTTCGCGCTCGACGACCGCGCCCTGATCACCCTCCACGACCGCGAGCTGGACCGGCTCAAGGAGGAGGACCGCAAGCAGGTGCGCAAGCTCCAGCGGCAGTACGTGGAGCTGTGGGTGGACGCCGTGCGCGCCCTCTATCCCGACCTCACGGAGCTGGAGGCCCGCGTCTCGGTGCACACGGTCTTCGGGCTGCTCAACTCGACGCCGCATCTGAGCGGCCCCTCCGCGATGCCCGACCGGGAGACCACGGCGGCGCTGCTGCACCGCCTCGTGCGGGGCGCGCTGGCGGCCGCCGGGCCTGGACAGCCCGTATGACCGCTGGGTAGCTTGAGGCGAGGTGCTGAGCAAGCGCTTAGCCCATGGCGACGGGCGTCGCGGGCTGCCGGGCAGAGGGATCCAGGGAGGCGAGCTGTGCGTCGCACGGTGTTCAACGAGGACCACGAGGCGTTCCGCCAGACGATCCGCGACTTCATCGCGGCCGAGGTGGTCCCGTACTACCAGGAGTGGGCCGAGCAGGGTTACGTCCCCCGGGACCTCTACAAGAAGCTGGGCGAGCTGGGCGTCTTCGGCATCGAGGTCCCCGAGGAGTACGGCGGCGCGGGCGAGGAGAGCTTCAAGTTCAACGCCGTGATCTCCGAGGAGTGCGCGCGGGCCGGGGTCAGCTTCGGCGGCTCCAGCGTCCACACCGCGCTCTGCCTCCCCTACCTCCTCAAGTACGGGAACGAGGAGCAGAAGCGCCGCTGGCTGCCCCCCTTCGTGGCGGGCGAGATGATGACGGCCATCGCCATGACCGAGCCCGGCACCGGCTCGGACCTCGCGGGCATGAAGACCACCGCCAGGCTCTCCGAGGACGGCACGCACTATGTGCTCAACGGGGCCAAGACGTTCATCACCGGCGGCGTCCAGGCCGACCGCGTCCTCGTGTGCGCCCGTACCGCGGCCCCGACCCCCGAGGACCGGCGCGGCGGCATCTCCATCCTCGTCGTGGACACGAGCAGCGAGGGGTACGCGGTCGGCCGCAAGCTCGACAAGCTGGGGCTGCGCGCCTCCGACACGGCCGAACTCTCCTTCACCGACGTCAAGGTGCCCGTGGAGGACCTGCTCGGCGAGGAGGGCAAGGCGTTCTCCTACCTCACGCACAACCTCCCGCAGGAGCGCCTCGGCATCGCCATCAGCGCGTACGCCCAGTCGGCGGCGGCTGTCCGCTTCGCGCACGACTACGTGAAGGAGCGGACGGTCTTCGGCAAGGAGGTCGCCTCCTTCCAGAACACCAAGTTCGTCCTCGCCGACTGCAAGGCCGACGTCGACGCCATGCAGGCCGTCGTCGACCGCGCGCTCGAAGCGCTGGACGAGGGCGACCTGACCCCGGCCGACGCGGCCTCGGCGAAGCTGTTCACCACCGAGCTGGCCGCCAAGGTCATCGACAAGTGCCTCCAGCTCCACGGCGGTTACGGATACATGCTGGAGTACCCCATCGCCGGGCTCTACGCCGACACCCGCGTCTCCCGCATCTACGGAGGCACGAGCGAGGTCATGCGCTCCATCGTCGCGAAGTCGATGGGTCTCTAGGCCGAGGCGGACCACAGCACCATGAGCCACGCACTGACGTCCCTGCTCGACCTGCTCGATCTGGAGCGGGTCGAGCAGGACATCTTCCGCGGCGACAGCCGCGCGTCCGTCGTCCCCCGTGTCTTCGGCGGACAGGTCGCCGCGCAGGCGCTCGTCGCGGCCTGCCGCACCGTCCCGGAGGGACGGCTGCCGCACTCCCTGCACGCGTACTTCCTGCGCCCCGGCGACCCGGGCGCCCGCATCGTCTACACGGTCGACCGGATACGGGACGGCCGTTCCTTCACCACCCGCCGCGTCGTCGCGGTCCAGCACGGCCAGCCTATCTTCCATCTGTCGGCGTCCTTCCAGGTCCACGAGGAGGGACTGGAGCACCAGGAGCCGATGCCCGAGGCGCCCGACCCGGAGACGCTGCCGACGGCCGAGGAGATCCTGCCGCGCTACGCGGACCTCTTCCGCGACCCCAAGGTGCCTGAGCGACTGCTCAAAGCCCGGGAGGCGGTGGACCTGCGGTACGTCGAGGAGCCCCCGTTCGGCAGGGTCGGCCGCCCCGGCGAACCGCGCTCCCAGGTGTGGTTCCGGACGAACGGCAAGCTGGACGGCGATTTCGACGACCCGGCGCTCCACATCTGCCTGGCCACCTACGTCTCGGACATGACACTCCTGGACTCCATCCTGCTCGCGCACGGCAGGGGCGGCTGGGCGGTCGGCGACGTGGTGGGCGCGAGCCTGGACCACGCGATGTGGTTCCACCGCCCCTTCCGCGCGGACGAGTGGCTGCTGTACGACCAGGAGTCCCCGACCGCGCAGGGCGGCCGGGGACTCGGCAAGGGGCGCATCTTCACCCGGGACGGACGGCTGGTGGTCTCCGTCATCCAGGAAGGCGTCGTCAGGGTGCCGCGCGACCGTACGTAGGCACGCCGTCCACGCCCTCCAGGGCGCGGAAGAGGTCCAGCCACTGATCGGGCCGTACCAGTCCGACCGGGGCCGACTCGTCGAGCTCCAGCGACGCGTAGGCCGCGCGCACCCGCCGCGTACGGTGGCGCCGTGTGAGCGTCGCGAAGAGCGAGCCCCCGACGCCCGTGAAGCCGTGGTCGGCGAACGCCCGGTAGGCGGGCAGCGCCTCACGCGGCAGCAGGGGAGCGGCCCTGTGCCCGATACGGAGCACCGCCGAGTCCGTCCGCGGCACCGGCGTGAAATGGTGCCGCCCCACGCGCGACAGGAGCCGCCATTCGTACTCGGGCCAGCTCCGTACGGTCAGCAGGGTCCAGCGGCCGTAACCGCCGGTGCGCTTGCGCGCGAACTCCCACTGGGTGAGCAGCGTCGCCGAGGTCATCGACGGCGCCTGGAGGCACCAGCGGACGATGTCCGTGGTGCGGGAGAACGGGATGTTGCCGACGACGGCGAAGGGCTCGCGGGGCGCGCGGGCCCGCGTGAAGTCGCCGCGCACCGTACGGACGTTGGGGAACCGCCGGGTGCGTGCGGGCAGCCGGGCGGCGAGCGCGGGGTCCAGTTCGTAGGCGACGACCCGGCGGCAGCGCCGGGCCAGGGCGAGGGTGAGCGCCCCCTCGCCCGCGCCCGGTTCGACCACGAGGTCGCGGGGGCCGAGCCCGGAGAGGCGTACGACCTGGTCGACGGCGGACGAGCTGTTCAGGAAGTTCTGGGAGAGCGTCTTGCGGCGGCGTGCCACGGATGAGGTCCTCTGATCGAGGACAGGCCGGAGCTGAGGAGCCAGGGCCTGCCCGAGTCGCTGGAGACATCGGTGGCCCTGCGCGCAGGACGCGTCGCCGTGTGTGGCGACGGAAGAGTGCCCGCGGGAGCGCGGGTGGAAGAACGGTCAGGCGTCCTGGCGGAGGGCCGGGGCCTGACGCAGGCGCGTGAACGCGGAGCACGCGGAGAACGCGCCGAAGCATGCGGACATGCGCGTGACCGTAAGGGCGATCACCACCCGCCGCAAACGCTTTTACGCGGCGGGCTCCGTGGGGCTCGTCAGCCCGGCGGCCTCCAGCAGATACGCCGTCATCGGCTCGTAGAAGCGCGGGTCGGCCACGTGGTCGTCCAGCGGGACCGCGACCGAGAGGGTGCCCTCGGACTCGCCGAGGAAGAGCGCCGGGTCGTTGCAGTCGGCGAAGCCGACCGCCGTGAGGCCGCGCTGCGCCGCGCAGCCCGCCCAGCCGTGGTCGGCGACCACGAGGTCGGGCAGGGGCTCCCCGGCCTGCTCCAGGCCGTCCAGGATGCCCGCCATGGGCGCGGGGGAGTGGGTGTGCCAGAGGGTGGCTCCGCGCTCGTAGGCGGCGACGCCCTGGAACTGCACGACCACGCCGTCGTCCGCGAAGACGCCCAGGGGCGAGCGGACGATCTCGCAGCCCGCCAGCCGCATGGCCATGGCGAGGGTGCCGTGCATGTCGAGCAGCGCGCCCGGGTGGCCCGTCGCGAACAGCACGCGCCGTCCGCCCTCGGCCGCCTTGCGGAGCTCGGCCGCCGCGCGGTCCAGCGCGCCGACGGTCAGCTCGGGGTCGATGGTGTCCTGCCCGGTGCGGTAGTCCGGGTCGTCGTTGACGCCGCAGCGCTCGGCCATCACCGCGAGCACGTCCTGCTCGTCCTCCCAGCGGTCGCCCAGTTCGAGACCGAGCCAGTAGTGCCGGTCGCCGTTGGCGAGCTTGCGGTAGTGGGAGAGGTTGTTCTCCCGGGGCGTGGCCACGTCACCGGAGATCCGGGTGCGCACCAGGTGCTCTATGAGGGCTTCGCGGGCGGGGGCCGCCGGGAACGGCAGGGGCAGTGACAGAGGCTGTGACATGTGGCCATTGTGTCTCGTACTCCCGCTCGATGGACGGAGTGTCCAAAAGGCGGCCCGCCCACGCTCAGATCCGTCCAACGGGAGACAGCGTCCCCGCGTCTACCCTCAGGCGCATGAGCAGCAGCCTGACCAGCAGTGCACCAGAGCCGCAGCACGGCGCCCCCAAGGGCCCCGTCGACTCCTCCCGTGTCCCCCGGTACGCGGGGCCCGCGACGTTCGCGCGGCTCCCGCGCCTGGACGAGACCGGCGGCCGTACGGACGTCGCCGTCGTCGGGGTCCCCTTCGACACGGGCGTCTCGTACCGCCCGGGCGCGCGGTTCGGGGGCAACGCCATCCGCGAGGCGTCCCGGCTGCTGCGCCCGTACAACCCGGCGCAGGACGCGTCGCCCTTCGCGCTCGCCCAGGTCGCCGACGCGGGTGACATCGCGGTGAACCCGTTCGACATCGGCGAGGCCGTCGAGACGGTCGAGCACGCGGCGGGGGAGATCCTCGACAGCGGGGCGCGGATGATGACGCTCGGCGGGGACCACACCATCGCGCTGCCCCTGCTGCGCGCGATGGCCCGGAAGCACGGCCCGGTCGCGCTGCTCCATTTCGACGCCCATCTGGACACCTGGGACACCTACTTCGGCGCGGCCTACACCCATGGGACGCCGTTCCGGCGGGCCTTCGAGGAGGGGCTGCTGGACACCTCGGCCCTCTCGCACGTGGGCACGCGCGGGCCGCTCTACGGGAAGAAGGACCTGGACGAGGACGCCAGGATGGGCTTCGGGATCGTCACCTCGGCCGATGTGATGCGCCGCGGCGTGGACGAGGTCACCGACCAGCTCCGCCAGCGGATCGGCGACAGGCCGCTCTACGTGTCCGTGGACATCGACGTCCTGGACCCTGCGCACGCGCCCGGCACGGGCACGCCAGAGGCGGGCGGGATCACCTCGCGCGAACTGCTGGAGATCCTCCGGGGGTTGTCCGACTGCAATCTGGTCTCGGCCGACCTGGTGGAGGTCGCGCCCGCCTACGACCACGCGGAGATCACTTCTGTCGCCGCCTCGCACACGGCGTACGAGCTGACGACGCTCATGACCCGGCAGATCGCCGCCGCGCGGGAAGCGGAACCGGCTCCCGGGCCCCGCTGATCCTCTTCCGACCCCCCTCTGACCACTGTTTCCGGTCGTGTTGGGGACGCCCGGTATTCGGCCGATCGCACACCGTGCCGGGCCTTCCCCGGTCTCCGCCAGTGATCACCGCTGGTCGACGGGGCTTGACGGGAAGGCGAAATCCCTCCGGGGGCGTCACTATGTGCCACTGGTTTAATACGGGACGTTACTAATTTTGATCGGTCGACGTGCATTGCGGGAGAGATCTCGACAGACTTCGGAACGCGGTCCCGCGGGATGGCGGCGCGGTAGGCGGCAGGTCTGGCCTCGTGGGGGGTGCCCGCCTGTCCGCACCCAGGGAACGCGCCGCCCGGCCAGGGCGGTCCCGGCAGAGCCCGTCCGCTCGCCGGGCCGCCCTCGGTCCCAGGGGCCCCGCGCGTCAGGACCGCACCGGCCGCGCCCCTCACCGGGCGCGGTCGGGGCACGCGTGGCCGTTCCGGAAACGGCGGAAGATCCCCCGGCGACGGCCTCATGAGAGGCCGGTGACATCCCTGGCGACCACCGGGAGGGCCGTCTAACGTGCCCGTGGCGCACGCCCGTTGCGCCGCTTGAGGGGGCAGTCGATGCGTATCCGGATCCCGCTGGCCGCCGCGACCGCCGTCGCGGCCCTCGCCACCTGCGTCACCGGAGCGGCGGCCGGGACCGGGGAGACGGCCGGAAGCGCCGCGCCCCGCAACGCCTGCTCGCCGTCCGTCGCGCTCGGCGGGTACTCCGACGCCCTGGACAAGACCACCCACGACGGGCTCCCCGTCGCCGGTCTCTCCGCGCTCGCCCCGGACACGCACGGGCGGATCGCCGCCCTGTCCGACCGCTCCGCGCTCTTCTCGCTCGACGTACGGACGCACGGCGGCGACGGTACGCCCGACGCCCGTACGGTCTCCGGGACGCCCCTGGCCGACGAGAAGGGCGGGCCGCTCGACTCCGAGGGGCTCGTCGTCGAGCGCGACGGCACCCGCCTGGTCACCTCCGAGACCGAGCCCTCCGTACGGCGCTACGACCGCCGGGGCACGTTCACGGGCGAGCGGCTGCCCGTACCGGACGCGCTGCGGGTCGCCCCGGCCGGAAGGGCGCAGCAGAACCAGACGTTCGAGGGGCTGACCGCACGGCAGGGCGGACGTTCCCTGGTCGCGTCGATGGAGGGCCAGCTGACGGGCGACGGGAAGGACGCGCACGGGCGCCCCCTGGTGCGCTTCCAGAGCTGGCAGCGGCACGGCGGGGGACAGGGCGGCGGGCACGGGGCGTACGGGCTCGCCCGGCAGTGGGGTTACCCCGTCGACCCGAAGCTCGGCGTCGCGGAGATCGCCGACGCGGGCCACGGACGGCTGCTCGTCCTGGAGCGCGGCTGGGAGAAGGGCACGGGCAACACCGTCCGGCTCTACCTCGCCGACCCGCGCCGCGCGAGCGACGTGAGCCGGGTCGGGAAGCTCACCGGGACGAGCGGCGCCCGCCTCGTGCACAAGAGGCTGCTCGCCGACCTCGCCGACTGCCCCGACCTCGGCGCGCCCAACCCCTCGCCCCAGAAGAACCCGCTGCTCGACAACATCGAGGCCCTGGCCGTCACCGGCCACGCCCCGGGCGGCCGCCTGCGGCTCCTGCTCGCCAGCGACGACAACGAGAGCGCCGGGCAGATCACCCGGCTCTACACCCTCACGGCCCGCCTTCCCGGCGCCCCTTGAGGGCGCTCTCCGGAGCGTCCCGTCAGCGGAGCGCCCCGTCAGGGGCGCGGGGAACTGCGCGACAAGCCACGACCCAGCCGCGGCCTGCAAGGCACGGCACGGGGCTGCCCCTGCCCAGCCCCGAGACGAGGGCAGCCATGATCCGCCGCACACGGCCCAGACGGGGGCGCACCAGCGCTCGGGAGGGGCGTGAGGTCCTAGGTCTCAAGTCCGTTCTCGCATCTCGGAGCGGTGACCGGGATGAAAAGCACACCGCCGCGCGTTGCCGCCTCCGGCAGGGAATTGTGAACGGAGTATTGCGGAGGGACGGGGCGTGGGTCGTCGCACGGAGACGCAGCCGGGGTGGGCACGTCGGCTGACCGGATACTGCTGGCGGTACAGACGCGCGGTGATCCTCGCGCTCGGCGCCTCGCTCGCGGGAATGGGCGTCATGGCGCTCGTGCCGCTGCTGACCAAGGTGATCATCGATGACGTGGTCGTCGGCGGCCAGGGCGGCATGTGGACGTGGATCGGGCTGCTGATCGCCGCGGCCGTGGTGATCTACGTCCTCACGTACGCCCGGCGGTACTACGGCGGGCGGCTCGCGCTGGACGTGCAGCACGACCTGCGCACCGACATGTACCGCTCGATCATCCGGCTCGACGGACGCAGCCAGGACGAGCTGTCCACCGGTCAGGTCGTCGGGCGCGGCACCAGCGACCTCCAGCTCGTGCAGAGCCTGCTGTTCATGCTGCCGATGATGATCGGGAACATTCTGCTGTTCCTCGTCGCGCTCATCGTGATGGTCGTCCTCTCGCCGCTGCTCACCCTCGTCTCGCTCGCCGTCTTCCCGCTGCTGTGGTGGATAGCCGACCGCAGCCGCAAGCGTCTCTTCCCCGCCACCTGGTACGCGCAGCAGCAGGCCGGCGCCGTCGCCTCCGTGGTCGACGGCGCGGTCACCGGCGTCCGCGTGGTGAAGGGCTTCGGGCAGGAGGCGCAGGAGACCAGCAAGCTCCGCGACATCAGCCGCAAGCTGTTCGCCGGACGGCTGCGCACCGTGCGGCTCAACGCGCGCTACACCCCCGCCCTCCAGACCATTCCCTCCCTCGGCCAGGTCGCCATGCTCGCGCTCGGCGGCTGGATGGCCACGCGCGGCCAGATCACCCTCGGCACCTTCGTCGCCTTCTCGACGTACCTGGCGCAGCTCGTCGGCCCCGTCCGGATGCTCGCCATGATGCTCACCATCGGGCAGCAGGCCCGCGCGGGCGTCGAGCGGGTCTACGACCTGATCGACGCCGAGCCCCAGATGGCCGAGAGCCCCGACGCGCACGAGCTGCCCCGGGACGCCGAGGCGTCCGTCGAGTTCGACGACGTCACGTTCGGATACGCGACGGGGAAGCCCGTCCTGGACGGCTTCAGCCTGCGCATCGAGCCCGGCGAGACCGTCGCCCTGGTCGGCACCAGCGGCAGCGGCAAGTCCACCGTCTCCATGCTGCTCCCGCGCTACTACGACGTGACGGGCGGCGCCGTCCGCGTCGGCGGCCAGGACGTGCGCGAGCTGACCCTCGACTCCCTGCGCTCCGCGATCGGCCTCGTGCCGGAGAACAGCTTCCTGTTCTCCGAGTCCATCCGGGAGAACATCGCCTACGGCGCACCCGACGCCACGGACGAGCAGATCAGGGCCGCCGCGCGCGCCGCGCAGGCCGACGGCTTCATAGCCGACCTGCCCGACGGGTACGAGACCACCGTCGGCGAGCAGGGGCTCACCCTCTCCGGAGGCCAGCGCCAGCGCATCGCGCTCGCCCGCGCAATCCTCACCGACCCGCGTCTCCTCCTGCTGGACGACGCGACGTCGGCCGTCGACGCGCGCGTCGAGCACGAGATCCACGAGGCCCTGCGCGGCGTGATGGCCGGACGCACCACGCTGCTCATCGCGCACCGGCAGTCCACCCTCGCGCTCGCCGACCGCATCGCCGTCCTCGACGACGGCCGCCTGGTCGACCTGGGCACCCACGAGGAGCTGACCGCCCGCTGCGCCCTGTACCGCCGCCTGCTGACCGACCCCGACGAGCTGGGCGAGGTCGACCGCGACCCGGCGGGCATGGCCGCGCACGACGAGCACCGCACCGTCGACGGCGTCACCCCCGAGCTGTGGGTGCGGGACGAGGACGAGGGCGCGGACGGCGCCCGTACGGACGCCTCCGGCGGTGCGGGAGCGGGCACGGCCGCGCAGAGCGGACGCCCCGGCACCTTCGCCTCCGAGCTGGCCGGAATGCCCGGCAGCCCCGAGCTGCTCGCCAAGGTCGAGGCACTGCCGCCCGCGCTGGACACCCCCGACATCGACGAGGCACGCGCCGAGGGCCGCGAGGAGTCCTACGGGCTGCGGCGGCTGCTGCACGGCTTCGGCGGCGCCCTGCTGCTCGCGCTGCTCTTCGCCGCCCTGGACGCCGGGTTCGGCCTGGTGCTGCCCGTGCTGATCCGGCACGGCATCGACGACGGCGTCGAGAAGGGCGCGCTGTCCGCCGTCTGGGCCGCCTCCGTGCTGGCGCTGGTCGTCGTGATCGCCCAGTGGGCCGCGCAGTTCGGCTCGACCAGGCTGACCGGACGTACCGGCGAGCGCGTGCTGTACTCGCTGCGGGTCAAGATCTTCGCTCAGCTGCAGCGCCTCGGGCTCGACTACTACGAGCGCCATCTGACCGGCGCCGTGATGACCCGTATGACGACGGACGTCGACGCGCTGTCCACCTTCCTCCAGACCGGCCTGGTGACCGCCGTCGTCTCGGCCTTCACCTTCCTCGGCATCCTGGTCGCGCTGCTCGTCATCGACGTCCAGCTGGCGCTGGTCGTCTTCGCGACCCTGCCGCTGCTGGTGATTGGCACGTTCTTCTTCCGCCGCCAGAGCGTGAAGGCGTACGAGCTGGCGCGCGAGCGGGTCAGCGTCGTCAACGCGAACCTTCAGGAGTCCGTGGCCGGGCTCCGTATGGTGCAGGCGTTCCGCGGCGAGGAGCGCGGCATCGACCAGTTCGAGCGGCGCAGCGACGGATACCGCCAGGCGCGGGTGCGCGGACAGTGGCTGATCTCGGTCTACTTCCCGTTCGTGCAGCTCCTGGCCTCCCTCGCGACCGCCGCCGTCCTCGTCGTCGGCGCGGGCCGCATCGAGAACGGCACGCTGACCGCGGGCGCCCTGGTCGCCTATCTGCTCTACATCGAGCTGTTCTTCGCGCCCGTGCAGCAGCTCTCGCAGGTCTTCGACGGCTATCAGCAGGCCGCCGTCTCGCTGCGCCGCATCCAGGAGCTGCTGCGCGAGGAGACCAGCACCCCGCAGGCCGCCGAGCCGGTCGAGCTCCCCGCCCCGCGCGGTGAGATCGCCTTCGACGACGTGCGCTTCCACTACGCGACGGCCGACGCCGTCCCCGGCGAGGAAGCGGCCCTGTCCGGCATCGACCTGCGGATACCCGCGGGCCAGACCGTCGCGTTCGTCGGCGAGACCGGCGCGGGCAAGTCGACCCTCGTCAAGCTGGTCGCGCGGTTCTACGACCCGACGGAGGGCGCCGTCCGCGTCGACGGTACGGACGTGCGCGACCTCGACCTCACGTCCTACCGGCACCGGCTGGGCGTCGTCCCGCAGGAGCCGTACCTCTTCCCCGGCACGGTGCGGGACGCCATCGCCTACGGCCGGATGGACGCCACCGACGCCGAGGTCGAGGCGGCGGCCCGCGCGGTCGGCGCCCACGACATGATCGCCTCGCTCTCGGACGGCTATCTGCACGCCGTCTCCGAGCGCGGCAGGAACCTCTCGGCGGGCCAGCGCCAGCTGATAGCCCTCGCCCGTGCGGAGCTCGTCGACCCCGACATCCTGCTGCTGGACGAGGCGACGGCGGCGCTCGACCTGGCCACCGAGTCGCTGGTCAACCAGGCCACCGACCAGCTCTCCGGGACGCGCACCACGCTGGTCGTCGCCCACCGCCTCACGACTGCTGCGCGGGCGGACCGTGTGGTGGTGCTCGACCACGGGCGTGTGGTCGAGGACGGCACGCACGAGGAGCTCTTGGCCCTGGACGGGCGGTACGCGAAATTGTGGCGCACGTTCTCCGGCGAGGCCGAGCCTGTGGGTGCCTGACCGGACGGTTCGGGGTGCCCTCTTCTCCGCTTCGGAGGAGGGGGTGCCCCTTCGGCCCCTCTTGAGTCAAGCGCGGCGGTTGCGGGGGTGGTTCTTGGCCGTGCGTTCGTTGCCGCGTTTGTAGTTGCCCGTCCAGCGGGCCATGACCTGTTGCTCCTCGCCGGCGCGGACCTCGGTCAGGAAGCGCTCGGCGCGGGCGCCGCGCAGCGTCGTCACCGGGCGGCCGTGGTGCGAGACGGTCACGGAACCGCCCGGCCGTTCCTGGTACGTGAATCCATGGGGTGCCGGCACGCGCCGACCGTACGCCTCACTTCTGGCAGAGGGCGACCAGATATTCGTCCACCGTCTGGACACGGCCGTACGGCAGGGGCTCGTCCGGTTCGCGCCAGTGGATCGCGGTGATCTCGCTGGTCGGCGCGAAGGGCACCGGGTCCGGGATCTCGCCGGTGAACAGGGCGCCCTCCAGAACGCCGCGTTCGGGGCCGAGCGCGGTGCGGCTGAACCCGGCGAACCGCAGGTCCTCCTCCCGTACGCGCTGGCCCGTCTCCTCCCTGACCTCGCGGACCGCCGCCGCGCGGGCCGTCTCGCCCGGCTCGATGCCGCCGCCCGGCAACTCCCAGCACTCGCGGTCCCGTTCGTACACCATGAGCAGCCGTCCGCCGTGCCGCAGGACGACCAGGACGTAGGCGGCGGAGCGGGCGTCCTCCGGCTCCCGGTGGAAGGAGAGCAGCGCCATGCCGCGCGGGCCGGTCACGAGGGGGGCAGAGGCATCAGCGGGGGTGTCGGTCATGGCCGCAGGGTAGCTCCGGGCCTCCGGAGGGCGGCCCGGGTCACCGCTCAGCGGTCATCACGTTCCCGCATACGTACACCTGGGTCTGGCGGGAGCCATGACGGCGCAGATAGGTTCACGACGACTTTTGTGAACCCAGGGGAGGGTTTATGCGAAGAACGCTCAGATGGCTGCTGTCACTGGTGGTGCTCATAGGCACCGTCAGCGCCGGCGCCGCCACCGCGGGCGCGGCGCCGACGGACGCGCCCGCCGCGAAGAAGGACATCAAGGACCGCATCCTCGCCATTCCGGGGATGAGCCTCATCGAGGAGAAGCCGGTCGACGGCTACCGGTACTTCGTCCTCAACTACAAGCAGCCGATCGATCACCGGCACCCCTCCAAGGGGACCTTCAAGCAGCGGATCTCCTTCCTCCACAAGGGAGAGGACCGCCCCACCGTCTTCTTCACCTCCGGCTACGGGCTGAACACCAACCCGTCGCGCAGCGAGCCGACGCAGATGACGGACGGCAACCAGGTCTCCATGGAGTACCGCTTCTTCACGCCGTCCCGGCCCGACCCGGCCGACTGGTCGAAGCTCGACATCTGGCAGGCCGCCAGCGACCAGCACCGCATCTTCAAGGCCCTGAAGAAGATCTACGGCAAGAACTGGATCTCCACCGGCGGCAGCAAGGGCGGCATGACGGCGACGTACTACCGCCGCTTCTACCCGAACGACATGGACGGCACCGTCGCGTACGTCGCGCCCAACGACGTGCGGAACAAGGAAGACTCCGCCTACTACGACTTCTTCAAGAACGTCGGAAGCAAAGAGTGCCGCGACAAGCTGAACACCACGCAGCACGAGATCTTCGAGCGCCGCGACGAGATGGTGCCGCGCCTGGAGAAGTGGGCGAAGGAGAACAAGTACACCTTCAAGCTCGCGGGCAGCGCCGACAAGGCGTTCGAGATCGTCGCGCAGGACCTGGTGTGGGGCTTCTGGCAGTACCACCTGCAGGACGAGTGCGGCACGGTACCCGGTGAGGACGCGTCCACGGACGAGCTCTACAAGTGGGCCGACGAGATCGGCGGCTGGGAGGCCGGTACGGACCAGGGCATGCTGCCCTACACGCCGTACTACTACCAGGCGGGCACCCAGATGGGCTCCCCGGACTACGAGGAGCCGCTGCTCGACGACGTCCGCAAGTACCCGGGCATCAACGTGCCGCGGACGTACGTGCCCCGCGACATCCCCATGAAGTTCAACAAGAACGACAAGGCCATGCGGGACGTCGACAACTGGGTGCGCCACCACGCGAAGGGCATGCTCTTCGTCAACGGTGAGAACGACCCGTGGAGCGCCGAGCCGTTCCGGCTGGGCAAGGGCAGCAAGGACTCGGCCCTGTTCACCGCGCCCGGCCAGAACCACGGCTCGAACATCGCAAAGCTGGCGGAGGACGACCGGGTGAAGGCCACGCGCATGCTCATGAAGTGGGCGGACGTGGACGTCGACCCGGGCGAGAAGCCCAAGAGGCTGACGTCGTACGACAAGAAGCTCGACCGGCCCGACAAGCGTGAGATGACGCTGCGGCCGTGACGTCGTGACGTCGTAACGCCACATGTGTCCGGCACCGCTCCGGCGGTGCCGGACACACGTGCGTCAGACGCGCCGCGCGCAGCCCACCGGCTTCGCGCCGCCCAGGTCAACGTAGAGCGCCGTGTCCGCCGGGCACGCGGCCCGCTCGGCGACCCGGCGCACCACCTTGAACTCCGGCGCGCGCTTGCCCGCGCGGGGCGCGCACGGGGTCTCCCGCACCTCGGTCTCCCGCGAGGCCGTGTACACGCAGTCGCCCACGACCGTGCGGGCGCCGCCGCCGTGCCCGGGGTCGCCCGGGTGCGGGGCCTCCAGGCTCCGCATGCAGGCGTAGCCGCGCGGGACCGCGCCGTCGCCGTCCTCGTCGGCGTCCGGCAGCCGCTCGGTGATGTGCAGGACGAAGTCCGTACGCTCCGGGCAGCGCGGCCCCTTCGCGGGGGAACCCTCGTGCCGCGCCAGGACCCTGGCCGCCGCCCGCTCGGTGTCGCAGCCGACCTCCTCGACCCGCTGCCGGTTGCCGGTGGCGCACTCGCCGCGCGCCAGGAACGTCCTGTCGTCGTCCGCGCCCGCGCCCCCGCCCCGGCCCCCGCTCGCGCCCTCGTCGGCCGTCGGTGACGCGGCCACGCCGGGGCGCCCGTCCTTGCCCTGAGCGCCCTCCGTGGCCTTGTCCGCGCTCGCCGGACCCGACGACTGCGTGCAGCCGTTGGCCGCGAGCGCGAGCACCATCGCGCACCCCGCGGCCAGCACGGCAGCGCGCATCGCATGGATACGCATGTGTGCCCGGCTCCCCCCGGTCGATCCCTGCTCCCCACCCAACTGGGACCCCAGCCTGCCCCTGCGGCGCGCCGAGGGGCCATACGTCGAAGGAGTGAGCCGCCACCAGCGCGGTTGGAGGGGCGCACCGGTGGCGGCGTACCGCCGGCCGCGGGCGGTGGAGAGGGTGGTCAGCGACGCAGCCAGCAGCGAGGCCGACACCGTGCCACGGCGACTCTCGGGCGGTACGCCGGTGGGACGACCGAAGAGGGGAGAAGGTTCCTTCTTTCCCCTCAAGTCCCCGCATCGGGGGAGTTGGTGCGCGGCGGAACCCCGCGCGCCCGGGTGGGACGTGCCACGCGGGCGCGAGGCGTCACGCGCGGTCGGCGAGCAGGCGCTCCAGATGGGCGCGCACCCGGGGCAGCTGCCCGGCCAGCTCGGGAACCTCCGGGTACCAGCGCTTCTCGTACTCCCAGCAGAGCCACTCGCAGGGCCCGTCAGGAGGCAGGAGCGCGACGGTCTCGGCCAGCGGCAGCACGCCGTCGCCGGGCGGGAGCGGCGTGGTGTCCTCCTCCGAGGGGATGTCCTTCACCTGCACATAGCCGAGGTAGGGGGCCAGCGCGTCGTAGCTCTTCCTGGGATCCTCGCCGCCCCGCCAGGTGTGCATCACGTCCCAGAGCGCCCCCGCCGAGGGATGGCCCACGTCCTTCAGCACCCGGGCGACATCCGTCCCCGTACGGTGCGAGTCGTGCGTCTCCAGCAGAACGCGTACGCCCAGATCCGCCGCCATGGGTGCCGCCTTGCCCAGACGGCGGACGGCCGTTGCGTCGCTTTCGGCGATCCCCGAGTCGCCCCCGCCGGGGAAGACGCGGACATAGGGCGCGCCGAGGTCCCGCGCCAGCTCCAGGAGGGCGCGCAGCTGGGCGAGCACCGGTTCGTCGTCGCCGCTCTCCGCCATGCGCGGGTACCCGGCGAGGGCGAGGATCTCGATGCCCGCGTCCTTGAACCGCTCGACCACGTCGACCCGTTCGGTCAGCCCGATGCCCGGGTGGACCGGCTCCTCGGGGTGCGCGCGCAGCTCCACGCCGTGGAAGCCGTTGTCCACGGCGAGGCTGAGCACATCGGGAAGAGGGAGGGCAGGGGTGCCAAGGGTGGAAAAGGCGAGTCGCATGCGCACAGAGGACCAGATGACTGTCCTGTCCGACAAGGTGCGGGTGCCCTACGCCTCGTCCCGCTCGTCTCGGTCCGCACGGGGCGGTGCCGTGGAGGCGCGGGCCATCAGCTCGGCCTGCACGGTCGCGACGCCGCCCGGCGGCGGCGCCTGACGGCCCAGGGCGAGCCGTCCCGCACGGACGCCCGCGTCGTGCAGCGGCAGCCGTACGGTCGTGAGCGCGGGGGCCGCGTCCGCGCTGAACGGGAGGTCGTCGAAGCCCGCGACGGAGATGTCCTCCGGGATGCGCAACCCCTGGTCGCGCAGGGCCGCGCAGATGCCGAGTGCGACCGTGTCGTTCGCGGCGAGCACGGCGGTCACCTGCGGGGCGCGGCGCAGCAGTTCGAGCGCGCCGTCGTAGCCGGACGAGCGGTCGTACGCGCCGCCGTGCACGGTCAGCCGTTCCGCGTCCTCCAGCAGGCCGGGGGAGTGGGCGCCCAGCGCGAGCCGGTGGCCGTCGAGGCGGTCGCGGGTGGTGGTGCGCTCGGCGGGGCCCGCCACGTACCCGATGGTGCGGTGGCCGAGGGCGAGCAGGTGTTCGGTGAGGCGCCGGGCGCCGCCCTTGTTGTCGAAGGAGACGGTGACGATGCCGTGCCCGTCGGGCCGTGCGCCCCCTCCCGCGCCGCCCTGGGACTCGTCCGGGGCGGTGCGCGGCGCGGGCACGGGGGCGCTGCTCGTGTCGGCGGTGGCCCCGGGCTCCGGGAGGGGCGGTCTGCCGCACAGGACGACCTTGGTGCCGCCCTCCGCGAGGCGGCGGAGCCGGGAGGCCAGCGCGGGGCTGTGCTCGGGGTGCTCGACGGCGCCGCCCGTGAGGACGACGGCGGCGGCGCGCTGGCGCTGGAGGAGCGTGAGGTAGGTCAGCTCGCGCTCCGGAGAGCCGCCCGTGTTGCAGACGACGGCGAGCTTGCGCCCGTTACGGCCGCCTCCCTCGGCGCCGTCGCCCATCTCGCTCTGGACGGCCCCGGCGATGATGCCGAAGAACGGGTCCGCGATGTCGTGGACCAGGATGCCCACCAGGTCCGAGCTGGAGGCCGCCAGGGCGCTCGCGGGCCCGTTGACGACGTACTCCAGCTCCTCCACGGCGCGCATGACCCGGGTCCTGGTCCCGCCGGCGACGGGGTAGTTGCCGCTGAGCACGCGCGAGACCGTCGCCGCGGAGACCCCGGCCCGCGCGGCCACGTCGGCGAGGGTCACAGCCATCGGGTCCTCCGTTGTGATCTGCCGTAGTCGTCTGCCTGGGAGCGGGGTCATGTTCTCATTCCCGGCGCCCCGGTGACCCCGGTACGGACGGCCCCGTAGGGCGCGCGCACGGCGGAACAGGTCACGGCGGGGGCGCGGGGGAAGCGTTGAGCGCAGGGGGACGCGTGGCGCGAGACCGGCCGGACAAGTCCCTTGTTGAAGGGACGCATTGGCGGCTAGTTTGACCCGTAGAAAGCGCTTGCTATCCCACATGACCGGAGCGATGAGGGAAGGACCCACGTGACGCGTAAGACAGTGCGGATCGCCATGAACGGCGTGACAGGCCGGATGGGACACCGGCAGCACCTGGTCCGCTCGATCCTCGCCCTGCGCGAGCAGGGCGGACTCGATCTGGGCAACGGCGACACCCTCTGGCCCGAACCCGTCCTCGTCGGACGCCGCCCGGAGGCGCTCGCCGCCCTCGCCGAGCGGTACGGGCTCGACCCCGCCGCCGTCTCCACCGACCTGGACGCGGTGCTCGCCGACGACAGCGTGGACATCTACTTCGACGCCCAGGTCACCTCGGCCCGCGAGGACGCTCTTAAGAAGGCGATCGCGGCGGGGAAGCACATCTACACCGAGAAGCCCACCGCCACCGCGCTCGGCGCCGCCCTCGACCTGGCACGCGCCGCCGACCGCGCGGGCGTCAAGCACGGCGTCGTCCAGGACAAGCTCTTCCTGCCGGGCCTGCGCAAGCTCAAGCGGCTGGTGGACGCCGGATTCTTCGGCCGGATCCTCTCCGTACGGGGCGAGTTCGGCTACTGGGTCTTCGAGGGCGACTGGCAGGAGGCCCAGCGCCCCTCGTGGAACTACCGCGCGGAGGACGGCGGCGGCATCGTCGTCGACATGTTCCCGCACTGGGAGTACGTGATGCACGGGATCTTCGGCCGGGTGCGCTCCGTCCAGGCCCTCGCCGCCACGCACATCCCGCGCCGCTGGGACGAGCGGGGCGAGCCCTACGAGGCGACGGCCGACGACTCCGCGTACGGGGTCTTCGAACTGGACGGCGGCGTCGTCGCGCAGATCAACTCCTCCTGGGCGGTGCGCGTCCACCGCGACGAACTGGTCGAGTTCCAGGTGGACGGCACCGAGGGCTCCGCCGTCGCGGGGCTGCGCGGCTGCCGTTTCCAGCACCGCGCGGGCACGCCGAAGCCGGTGTGGAACCCGGACCTGCCCTCCGGCGAGCCCTTCCGCGAGCAGTGGCAGGAGGTGCCCGACAACCAGGAGTACGACAACGGGTTCAAGGCCCAGTGGGAGCTGTTCCTGCGCCACGTCGTCCTGGACGAGCCCTGGTCCTGGGACCTCCTCGCGGGTGCGCGGGGAGTGCAGCTTGCCGAGCTGGGCCTCAAGTCCAGCGCCGAGGGACGCCGTTACGACGTGCCGGAGCTGACGCTGTGAGCGAGGCCGTTCTGCTGCCCGTACCGGACGGGACGACGCGTGCGTACACGCCCCGTACGGACGACCGCTCGTCCACGGCGTCCGTACCGTCCGTACCGTCCGTACAGCCGGAGAAGGCGCCCCTCACGTCCCGTACGGTCTTCGCCGCCGCGCACGTGGTGGCCGATCCGTTCGCCGACACCTCGCCGGACGGTCCGGCCGTGCTCGACTGGGACGCCACGCTCGCCTTCCGCCGCCATCTGTGGGCCCAGGGGCTGGGCGTCGCCGAGGCGATGGACACCGCGCAGCGCGGCATGGGGCTGGACTGGGAGGGTGCCGCGGAGCTGATCCGGCGCTCGGCGGCCGAGGCCAAGGCGGTCGGAGGCCTCCTCGCCTGCGGCGCCGGAACCGACGACCTGACCGGCACGGGCCACTCCCTGGCGGCCGTTCGCGCCTCTTACGAGCGGCAGCTCCAGACCGTCGAGGAGACGGGCGCACAGGCGATCCTGATGGCCTCCCGCGCCCTCGCGGCGGCGGCCGGCGGGCCCGAGGACTACGAGGAGCTCTACGGGCACCTGCTGCGGCAGGCCGCACAGCCGGTGATCCTGCACTGGCTCGGCCCGATGTTCGACCCGGCCCTGGAGGGCTACTGGGGCAGCACGGACCTCGACGCCGCCACGGAGACCTTCCTCAGCGTCGTCGCCGCCCATCCGGACAAGGTGGACGGCGTGAAGGTCTCGCTGCTCGACGCGGGGCGCGAGGTCGCGCTGCGGCGGCGCCTTCCGAACGGCGTGCGCTGCTACACGGGCGACGACTTCCACTACCCGGAGCTGATCGAGGGCGACGAGAAGGGGTTCAGTCACGCGCTGCTGGGCGTCTTCGACCCGCTCGCGCCCCTCGCGGCCGACGCCGTGCGCCGACTGGACACGGGCGACCGTACGGCGTTCCGCGCCGCGCTCGACCCCACCGTCCCGCTCGCCCGGCACCTCTTCCAGGCGCCGACGCGCTACTACAAGACGGGCGTCGTGCTGCTCGCCTGGCTCGCGGGGCACCAGAGCCACTTCACCATGGCCGGCGGCCTCCAGTCGGCGCGTTCCCTGCCCCATCTGGCGAGGGCCTACGAACTCGCGGACGCGGTCGGCCTCTTCCCCGACCCCGGCCTGGCCGCCGCCCGTATGCGCTCCCTGCTGGCGCTCCAGGGGGTGGCCCAGTGACGACCGGAAGCGGCGACAGCGGAAGCGGTGATCTCGCGCGGCTCTCCCTCAACCAGGAGACCGTCCGCCAGCTCTCCCTGCCCGAGCTGTGCGAGGGGCTGACCAGGCTGGGCGTCCCCGGCGTCGGCCTGTGGCGCGAGCCCGTCCAGCGGTACGGGCCCGAGGCAGCGGCGCGGCTCGTGCGCGAGCACGGGCTGACCGTCACCTCGCTCTGCCGGGGCGGGTTCTTCACGGCCGAGGAGCCCGCAGCGCGCCGCCGGGCGCTCGACGACAACCGCGCGGCCGTGGACGAGGCCGCCACTCTCGGGACCAGCACCCTGGTCCTCGTCTCCGGCGGCCTGCCCGAGGGGCCCGGCGGCAAGGACCTGGAGGGAGCGCGCGAACGGGTCGCCGAGGCGCTCGCCGAACTCGGCCCGTACGCGCGCGAGCGCGGGGTGCGGCTCGCCGTCGAACCGCTGCATCCCATGTATGCCTCCGACCGCTGCGTCGTCTCCACGCTCGGCCAGGCGCTCGCCCTCGCGGAGCGCTTCCCCGCCGAGGAGGTGGGCGTCGTCGTGGACACGTACCACCTGTGGTGGGACGAGCGGGTGCCCGCGCAGATCGCCCGCGCGGGCGCCGACGGACGTATCGCCGCCTTCCAGGTGGCCGACTGGGTCACTCCGCTGCCCGAGGGCGTGCTGCTGGGCAGGGGGCAGCTCGGGGACGGCGCGGTGGACCTGCGGGCCTTCCGCCGCGCGGTCGACGCCGCCGGGTACGAGGGCGCCGTCGAGGTCGAGATCTTCAACCCCGCGCTGTGGGAACGGGACGGGGCGGAAGTGCTGCGTGAGACGGCGGAACGGTACGTCCGGCACGTGCTCGGCTGAGTCCGGAGGAATTCGCCCGAGCCGGTACAACCCTTCCCGGGGGACGTGGGTCAAACCTGTATCGGTACTCCCCGGGGGGAAACGAGGGGGGAGCCGAGGGGGGTAATACGAAGGGCCCGGTCCTGTGGACCGGGCCCTTCGAGTCTTCGGACCACCCTTGAGCGCCACCCTGGTCGGGGGCGGCCCCGTCAGAACGGCACGCCGCAGCGCAGCAGCACGTTGGCGTACGGGCTGGCCTCGCCCGTACGTACGACCAGCCGCGCCTGGTGCGTCCTGGACTTGAATTCCTCGTGCGAGATCAGCTCCAGCTCCGGGAAGTGCCGGTCGAGCAGACCGCTCGCGTCCGCGTTGGCGTCACGCACCTCGCGTGCCGCCGTCGCGCCCTCGACCTCAAGCTCGTCCAGCAGGCCGTCCAGCACGTCGGCGAAGGACGGCACACCGGCGCGGAAGGCCAGGTCAACGACCGCGGGGCCCTCCGGGATCGGCAGACCGGCGTCGCACACCACGACGAGATCGGTGTGCCCCAACCGGGCCAGGGCTCCGGAGAGATGGCGGTTGAGTATCCCGGACTTCTTCACGTGAACGTGCCTTTCTCGATCTCCTCGGCGCTGGGGTACGACTCCTGCGCCCCGGCCCGTGTCACGGCGAACGAGCCGACGCGCACGGCGTACCGCACCGCGTCCACCAGGTCGTCACCGCGTCCCAGCCGCCAGCCGAGCGCGCCCGTGAAGGCGTCGCCCGCGCCCGTGGTGTCCACGGCCTCGACGGCGGGGCTCGGCACGCGGACCGTGGCGGTCCCGGGCGCCGCGACGAGGGCGCCCGCGGCGCCCAGGGTCACCACGACGGAACGCGGTCCGAGCTCCAGCAAGGCTTCGGCCCACACCTCGGGCGTTCCGGGCAGGTCGTTCCCGGAACCTCCCTCCGTGCGGGCTTCCAGCAGGCGGCGGGCCTCGTGCTCGTTGACCACCAGGGGGTCGCAGAGGCCGAGCACGTCGTCGGGGAGCGGCGCGGGCGGCGAGGGGTTGAGCACGACGCGCGCTTCCGAACCGGCGGCGGTGTGCGCCGCCGCCGCGACCGTCTCCAAGGGGATCTCCAGCTGGAGGGAGACGACCGCCGCCGCCTGGAACAGGGGGCGTGCCGCGGCCACGTCCTCGGGCGTGAGCCGGGCATTGGCACCCTGGGAGACGACAATGCTGTTGTCACCGGCGGAGTCCACGGTGATGAGGGCGACGCCGGTGGGTGCGTCCTTGCCCTCCAGGAGGCCGGTGGTGTCGGCGCCCGCATCCCTCTGGGCCTGCCCCAGCATCCGCCCGTACGCGTCGTCCCCGACGCGCGCGAGCAGAGTGGTACGGGCACCGAGCCGGGCAGCCGCCGCTGCCTGGTTCGCGCCCTTGCCGCCCGGGTGGATGACGAGATCCGACCCGAGCACCGTCTCGCCCGCCGCGGGCCGCTGGTCGACTCCGACGACCAGATCGGCGTTGGCGGACCCTACGACCAGAAGGTCGTAATCGTGCATCCGGTGCTCCCTTTCGGGCCCGTGCGGGGGCCCTGTGCGGGCCCCTAAGGGCCCCTTGTGCTCCGCTTCGCCGGTCAGGCGAACCGGTCCACGTTCTTCTTGTTCACGGCCTTGACCGGGACCTTGATCTTGCTGTCGATCGTCGCGCCGTCGATGACGCGCATGGCGTTGCGGACGGCCATCTTGCCCAGCTCGGACGGCTGCTGCGCGACGGTGACGTTCATCGTCCCCTTCTTGATCGCCTTGAAGGCGTCAGGGGTGCCGTCGAAGCCGACGACCTTCACGTCGCTGCCGGCCTTGGCACCGAGCGCCTTGATGGCGCCGAGGGCCATCTCGTCGTTCTCGGCGAAGACACCCTTGATGTTCGGGTGCGCCTGCATGGCGTTCTGGGTGACGTCGAGACCCTTGGCGCGCAGGAAGTCCGCGGGCTGCTTGGTGACGACCTTGATGCCCGGGAACTTCTTGATGCCCTCGGTGAAGCCCTTGTTGCGCTCACGCGCCGAGGAGGTGGCCACCTGGCCGCGGAGCTGAAGGACCTCGCCCTTCTCGCCCATCTGCTCGGCGAGCTCCTTGGCGGCCATCTTGCCGCCCTCGACGTTGTCCGAGACCACGGTCGCCTCGGTCTTCGCCTTGTTGACGTTGCGGTCGGCGGCGATGACCGGGATCTTGGCGTTCGCGGCGGCCTTCACGGACGGGCCTGCCGCGTCCGAGTCGACCGGGTTGATGATGAGGCCCTTCACCTGCTGCGAGGTGAAGTTCTGGACCTGGTTCGCCTGCGTCGAGGCGTCGTCGTTCCCGTCCTGGACGCTCAGCGAGGCGCCCTGGGCCTTTGCTTCCGCTTCGGCGCCCTCCTTCATCTGAACCATGAACGGCTGGTTCAGCGCGGATATGGCGAAGCCGAGCTTCACCTTTTCCTTTCCGTCCCCGGACTTGGAGTCGGATCCGCAGGAGGTCACTGTGAGGGCGACTGCCGCCGCCAACACGACCGCGGACGTGCTCTTTCTCATGCTCATTGCTGCATTCCTTGCAGTCGGCAGATGAATGAACTACGCGTGCTCCCCCGTCGCACAAAGATCATGCGCGGCGACGCAGTGTATCGAGAAGCACAGCCAGCGCAATCACCGCCCCAATGACCACCTGCTGCCAGAAAGCGGACACATCCAGAAGATTGAGACCATTGCGGAGAACGGCCAGGATGAGGGCCCCGATCAGGGTGCCGGAGGCCTTTCCGACGCCGCCCGCGAGGCTCGCACCGCCGATGACGACGGCCGCAATCGCATCCAGTTCGTAACCTGTGGCGGCCTGCGGCTGCGCCGAGACGAGCCGGGAAGCCAGCACAATTCCGGCGATGGCGGCGAAGGCCCCCACCAACGCGTAAATAACGAGCTTTTGACGCTTTACGCGAATGCCGGAGAGACGGGCCGCCTCCTCGTTGCCGCCGATCGCGAACATCGAGCGGCCGCTGTACGTACGGGTCAGGATGAGCCCGGCGACGAGACCCATCACCACCATGATGATCACGGGGGTGGCGATGTAGTCGTTGAGGTTCTCACCGACCCAGGAGATGCCCTGGGGGAGCAGCAGCGGGGTGCCGTCCGAGACGACCATGGCGAGACCGCGCGCCGCGGAGAGCATGGCCAGCGTGGCGATGAACGGCGGGAGTTTGCCGTACGAGATCAGCAGGCCGTTGACGAGTCCGCACGCCGTGCCGACGAGGATCGCGAGGATGACGCTGATCCACAGGGGCGTGCCTTCCTTGGCGAACCACCCCAGCATGACCGCGGAGAACGCGGCGACGGAGCCGACGGACAGGTCGATGCCGCCCGAGACGATGGCGAAGGTGACACCGAAGGCGAGGATCGCGGTGACGGCCGCCTGGACGCCGACGTTCACCAGGTTGGTCGTGGTGAAGAAGTTGCCCGACAGGATCGCCATGACGGCGACCATCACGACGAGCGCGCTCAACGCGCCGTTGTCCAGCAGGATCTTGCGTATCAGCTGCGGCGGCCCGTTGCTGCCGGGGCGCTTGTCCAGGCGGTGACCCGGCTGCGTGTCAATGGCCACGGGGAGAGTCCTCCATCGTCTCGTTCGCTCCTGGCGCGGAGGTGCCGACGGCCAGGGCCATCACGGCGTCCTGGGTGGCTTCCCGCGCGGTCAGTTCTCCCGCGATCCGGCCCTGGGACATCACCAGGACCCGGTCGCTCATGCCCAGCACCTCGGGGAGGTCGCTGGAGATCATCAGTACCGCGTGGCCCGAGGCCGTCAGCTCGTTGATGAGCTGGTAGATCTCGACCTTGGCGCCGACGTCGATACCGCGTGTGGGCTCGTCGAGGATCAGCACGCGCGACTGCGCGAGCAGCCACTTGCCGATGACGACCTTCTGCTGGTTGCCGCCGGACAACGTGCCCACCTGCTGCTGGAGTCCGGCCATCCGCACGCCCAGCCGGTCGGCGATACGGCCGGCCTCGCGCCGCTGCCCCGCCCGGTCGACGAAGCCGCCGCGCGTGGCCTTGCGCAGCGTGACCAGGCCGAGGTTCTCCTGCACGGAGGCGCCCGGCACCAGCCCCTGGCCCTTGCGGTCCTCGGGGACGAGGCCGAGCCCCGCCGCGAGCGAGGCCCACACGTCGTTCCCCGGCAGCTTCCGCCCGAGGACCTCGACGGTTCCCGCGTCGTACCGGTCGGCGCCGAAGACGGCGCGGGCCACCTCCGTACGGCCCGCGCCGACCAGGCCGGCGATGCCGACGACCTCACCGGCGCGCACCTCGAAGCCGACGTCCTGGAAGACCCCGGCCCTGCGCAGCCCCCGCACCCGCAGGAGCGGCTGGTTGGTGGGGGCGACCTGGCCGGTGTCGCGCGGGAACTGCTGCTCGATGCTGCGCCCGACCATCTGGCGCACCAGCTCGTCCTGGGGGGTCTGCGCCGGGACCTGGCCCACCGTGCTCCCGTCGCGCAGCACGGTGACCCGGTCGCCGATGGCGGGGATCTCCTCCAGGTGGTGGGTGATGAAGACGATGCCGACGCCCTCGGAGCGCAGCTTGCGCACGATGGCGAAGAGCCGGTTGACCTCCTCGGCGGTCAGCACGGCGGTCGGCTCGTCCATGATGAGCACGCGCGCCCGGAGGCTGAGGGCCTTGGCGATCTCCACCATCTGGCGCCCCGCGATGCCCAGGTCCTTCACCGGGGTGCGCGGCGGCGCGTTCACGCCGACCCGTCCGAGCAGGACGGCGGCGTCGGCCTCCATCTTCTTGCGGTCCACCAGGCCCATACGGCGAGGCTGGCGGCCCAGGAAGATGTTCTCCGCGATGGACAGATGGGGCACCAGGTTGAACTCCTGGTGGATGGCGGCGATGCCGAGCTTCTCAGCGGACTCCGCGTCCGAGATCCGCACCGGCCTGCCGCCGTGCAGGATCCGCCCGGCGTCGGCCCGGTAGGCGCCCGAGAGGATCTTGATGAGGGTGCTCTTGCCCGCGCCGTTCTCGCCGAGCAGCACATGCACTTCTCCCGCGCGCAGGTCGAAGTCCACGCCGTCGAGGGCGACCACGCCAGGAAAGACCTTCCTGATGCCCTCCATGCGCAGCAACTCCCGTGCCGGGGGAGGATCGGGGGTGGTCAACGGCGGCTCCTTTCGTCTTCGCCGCAGGAGCGGCGCGGTATGAGGTGGGCGGAGAGAGTGACGGAGTCCGCGCTCCGGCCCTCCACGAGGTCGGTGAGCGCGGCGACCGCGCGGTGCCCCAGTTCGGGCGTCGGCTGGGCGATCGCCGTGATGGGCGGATCGGTGTGCGGGAACCAGGCGATGTCGTCGAACGCCGCCAGCGCCATGTCGTCGGGCACGCGCAGCCCGCGCAGGCGCAGCTCGTCCATCACGCCGAGCGCCATCAGGTTGTCCGTGGCGAAGACGGCCTCGGGCGGCTCGCCGAGCCCGAAGAACGCGCTCGTGACCCGCCTGCCGCTCTCGGTCTGGAAGTCGCCCTGCCCGATGTACGCCTCGGGGAGCGGCAGCCCGTACTCGCGCAGCGCCGAACGGAAGGCTTCCACCCGCTCGTTGCTCGTGGTGGTCGCGACCGGGCCCGTGATGATCGCGAGGCGGCGGTGGCCGAGCGCGTAGAGGTGCCCGACCAGTTCGCGCACCGCCGCGCGCCCGTCCGCGCGGACGACCGGGACGTCGATGCCCTCGATCCAGCGGTCCACGAACACCATCGGGATCCCCGAGAGCGCCGCCTCGCGCAGCGCGACCGAGTCGCCCTCGGCGGGGGAGACCAGCAGTCCGTCGATGCGGCGGTCGAGGAGCGTGCGGACGTGGTGGTCCTGGAGCGCGAGACGTTCGTCGGCGTTGCCGATGATGACGCTGTAGCCGCGGCTGCGTGCCGCGTCCTCGACGGCGCGCGCGAGTTCCGTGAAGAACGGGTTCAGTACGTCGCTGATGATCAGCCCGAGCGTGCGCGTCTGGTCGGTGCGCAGCGAACGGGCCACGGCGTTGGGCCGGTAGCGCAGTTCGGAGACCGCCGACAGCACGCGCGAGCGGGTGTCCGCGCGCACACCGCTGTGGCCGTTCAGGACACGGGAGACCGTGGCGACGGAGACGCCGGCACGTGCGGCCACGTCCTTGATGCCTGCCATTGCTGTGCCGGATCCCAGGGTGAACGGGGGGTGGAAGTGTCCCCGCGCGTACGGCAGTCGGACGGGTCCTGAGGCACGTGCCGTTGCTCGCGTGGAAACGATTACATCGGTAATGAGAAGTGATGGGTGCGGCAGAACGCAAGGGGCCGATGCGAGATCGTGACCATGTCACGCTGTGTGCCCGCGTCGTACAACTCGCGTCCATCTCCCGTCAGTTATCCACAGGGGTGCCGGGGATCCCGCACGCGGCGTTACCGTCTGTGACATGACGTTCCAAGGCGCGGTGCTCGAAGGGGTTCTAGAGCGGATCACTTACGCGAACGAGGACAGTGGTTACACGGTGGCCCGGGTCGACACCGGAAAAGGCGCCGGCGAACTGCTCACGGTGGTCGGCTCCTTGCTCGGCGCCCAGGTCGGCGAGTCGCTCAGGATGGAGGGCCGCTGGGGCTCCCACCCGCAGTACGGCCGCCAGTTCACGGTGGAGAACTACACGACGGTGCTCCCCGCCACCGTCCAGGGCATCCGCCGCTATCTGGGCTCCGGCCTCGTCAAGGGCATCGGCCCCGTCTTCGCCGACCGCATCACCGAGCACTTCGGCACCGACACGCTGGACGTCATCGAGAAGGAGCCCGCCCGCCTCATCGAGGTCCCGGGCCTCGGCCCCAAGCGGACGAAGAAGATCACGGAGGCGTGGGAGGAGCAGAAGGCCATCAAGGAGGTGATGGTCTTCCTCCAGGGCGTCGGCGTCTCGACCTCGATCGCCGTGCGGATCTACAAGAAGTTCGGGGACAGCTCCATCTCCGTCGTCCGGAACCAGCCCTACCGCCTCGCAGCCGACGTCTGGGGCATCGGCTTCCTCACCGCCGACCGCATCGCCCAGTCCGTCGGCATTCCCCACGACAGCCCGGAGCGCGTCAAGTCCGGTTTGCAGTACGCGCTGTCGCAATCCACCGACCAGGGCCACTGCTATCTCCCCGAGGAGCGCCTCCTGGCCGACGCGGTCAAGCTGCTCCAGGTCGACACCGGTCTGGTCATCGAGTGCCTCGGCGAGCTGGCCGCCGGGGACGAGGGCGTGGTCCGGCAGAAGGTGCCCGACCCGGAGGAGCCGGGGCGCGAGCAGACCGCCGTCTATCTCGTCCCCTTCCACCGCGCGGAGCTCTCCCTGTCCGCGCAGGTGCTCCGCCTGCTGCGCACGGGCGAGGACCGCCTCCCCTCCTTCCAGGACGTCGACTGGGACAAGGCGCTGGCCTGGCTCGCCTCCCGCACCGGTGCCGAACTGGCCCCGGAGCAGCGGCAGGCCGTGCGCCTCGCCCTCACCGAGAAGGTCGCGGTGCTCACGGGCGGCCCCGGCTGCGGCAAGTCGTTCACCGTGCGCTCGGTGGTCGAGCTGGCGCGCGCGAAGAAGGCGAGCGTGGTGCTGGCCGCGCCCACGGGGCGGGCCGCCAAGCGGCTGGCGGAGCTGACGGGCGCCGAGGCGTCCACCGTGCACCGGCTGCTGGAGCTGAAGCCGGGCGGGGACGCGGCGTTCGACAGGGAGAGACCGCTGGACGCCGATCTGGTGGTGGTCGACGAGGCGTCCATGCTCGACCTCCTGCTGGCCAACAAGCTCGTCAAGGCCGTGCCCCCCGGCGCCCACCTGCTGCTCGTCGGCGACGTCGACCAGTTGCCGTCGGTCGGTGCGGGCGAGGTGCTGCGCGATCTGCTCGCCGAGGAGGGGCCCGTCCCCTCGGTCCGGCTCCAGCGGATCTTCCGCCAGGCCCAGCAGTCGGGCGTGGTCACCAACGCCCACCGGATCAACTCGGGCTCGCAGCCCCTCACCCAGGGCATGACCGACTTCTTCCTCTTCGCCGAGGACGACACGGAGGAGGCCGGGCGGCTCACGGTGGACGTGGCGGCGCGCCGGGTCCCCGCGAAGTTCGGCCTCGATCCCCGGCGCGACGTCCAGGTGCTCGCCCCGATGCACCGCGGCCCGGCGGGCGCGGGCACGCTGAACGGGCTGCTGCAGCAGGCGGTCACCCCGGCCCGCCCCGGCCTCCCGGAGAAAAGGTTCGGCGGGCGGGTCTTCCGTGTGGGTGACAAGGTCACTCAGATCAGGAACAACTATGAGAAGGGGGCGAACGGCGTCTTCAACGGCACGGTGGGTGTCGTCACCGCCCTCGACCCCGACGAGCAGCGGCTCACCGTGCTCACGGACGAGGACGAGGAGGTGGGGTACGACTTCGACGAACTCGACGAGCTGTCCCACGCCTACGCCGTCACCATCCACCGCTCGCAGGGCAGCGAGTATCCCGCCGTGGTGATTCCCGTCACCACGGGAGCCTGGATGATGTTGCAGCGCAATCTGCTCTATACGGCCGTGACCAGGGCAAAGCGTCTGGTGGTCCTGGTGGGCTCGCGGAGGGCACTCGCGCAGGCAGTGCGCACGGTCTCCGCCGGGCGGCGGCACACGGCCCTCGCGCACCGTCTCAGCGGCGCTCTCACGGGTGGTACCGGGGGCGACGGCGCTCCAGGGGGTGACCCCGGCGGCTTCGAGGGTGCAGGATAGCTATAAGGGCGGCACTCCGTGCCACCATGGAGCCCTCTGGCTGACCCCGAGTGCACCGCACTGCGCTAAATGGGGGAGAGTGGAAAGAGTCAGGGCACCTCGAAGAAGAGGCACTACGTCGGTGAGGGATGACGTGAGCGAACACCGCGAGAGCGAGAAATCCGTAGTAATCAACTACGGAGACGGCGAATACAGCTACCCGATCGTCGACAGCACGGTGGGCGACCGTGGCTTCGACATCGGCAAGCTGCGCGCCGAGACCGGTCTGGTGACCCTGGACTCGGGCTACGGCAACACCGCCGCGTACAAATCCGCCATCACCTACCTCGACGGCGAACAGGGCATTCTGCGGTACCGCGGCTACCCCATCGAGCAGCTCGCGGAGCGCGGCACCTTCCTGGAGACGGCGTACCTCCTGATCAACGGAGAGCTGCCGACCGTCGACCAGCTCGCCGGCTTCAAGAACGAGATCACCTCGCACACCCTGCTGCACGAGGACGTCAAGCGGTTCTACGACGGCTTCCCGCGTGACGCCCACCCGATGGCGATGCTGTCCTCCGTGGTCAGCGCCCTGTCGACGTTCTACCAGGACAGCCACAACCCGTTCGACGAGCAGCAGCGCCACCTGTCGACCATAAGGCTGCTGGCCAAGCTCCCGACGATCGCCGCCTACGCCTACAAGAAGGCCGTCGGCCACCCGATCACCTATCCCAGCAACGATCTGGGGTATGTCGAGAACTTCCTCCGGATGACCTTCTCGGTCCCCGCGCAGGAGTACGACCTCGACCCCGTCGTGGTCAACGCGCTCGACAAGCTGCTGATCCTCCACGCGGACCACGAGCAGAACTGCTCGACCTCCACGGTCCGCCTCGTCGGCTCCTCGCAGGCGAACATGTTCGCCTCGATCTCCGCCGGCATCAACGCGCTGTGGGGCCCGCTGCACGGCGGGGCCAACGCGAGCGTGCTGGAGATGCTGGAGGGCATCCAGGCCTCCGGCGGCGACGTCGACTCCTTCATCCGCAAGGTGAAGAACAAGGAGGACGGCGTCAAGCTCATGGGCTTCGGCCACCGCGTCTACAAGAACTTCGACCCCCGGGCGAAGATCATCAAGTCCGCGGCGCACGACGTCCTCTCCGCGCTGGGCAAGAGCGACGAGCTGCTCGACATCGCCCTGCGCCTGGAGGAGCACGCCCTCTCCGACGACTACTTCGTCGAGCGCAAGCTCTACCCGAACGTGGACTTCTACACCGGCCTCATCTACCGGGCCATGGGCTTCCCGACGAGCATGTTCACCGTGCTCTTCGCCCTCGGCCGGCTGCCGGGCTGGATCGCCCAGTGGCACGAGATGATCAAGGAGCCCGGCTCCCGCATCGGTCGCCCCCGGCAGATCTACACGGGCATCGTCGAGCGGGACTACGTCCCGGTCGAGGCCCGCTGAGCCCGATCCCTTCCTCCCTCAAGGCCCTGGTCCAAGCGGACCAGGGCCTTCCGTATGTGCGGATGAGGAGGGAGACGTAGATCACAGTTTTTGGGGGGTAACCATTGGCGGGGGTCGCGTGTCTAACCGGTTGGCAACGGCCTCCCGGCGGAGCTGGAGCCAGTCACCATGTACGTCTTGGGGGATGTGCGTGGTGTGCAGAGAGGGTGAACGTGCCCGGGGAGCTTTGAGCGGCCCTCCCGCCCGTACGTGCAGCCAGCAAGCGCCCGGCCAGGATCCCGTGGGGGGAATCCATGACCGGGAAACGGAAGCGCCCCGTCGACGGGCCCGTGGGGGGACCTGCGCGACGGGGCGCTTTTCGCTGTCCGGAGTCTTCTCTCCGGTCCGAGGGGCCGGGGGTCAGGCCCGGCCCACCAGGTCGTAACCCGCCTCGTCGACGGCCTCGCGGACGGCCTCGTCCTCCAGCGGCGCCGCCGAGGTCACGGTGACCTCGCCCGCCGAGGCCACGGCCTTCACGGCCGAGACGCCGTCGAGCTTCGAGACCTCTTCCGAGATCGCGGTCTCGCAGTGGGCGCAGCTCATTCCGGAGACCTGGTAGACGGTGGTGACGGTGCTCATGGGCCGGTCCTCGCAATCGTTCCTGTGTGGCATGAGGTGTGCTCGCGCACCAGGTTATACCCCCGGGAGGTATCAAGTCACCTCCCTCCCCGGTGTCCGGGGCGCCGGGCGACCCAGGCGCGGATGGTGTCCGCGAACCAGAAGGGCCTCCCTCCCTCCACGAGGTCGGGCGGGGGCAGCAGGCCGTGCTTCCTGTAGGAGCGCACCGTGTCCGGCTGGACGCGGATGTGCGCGGCGATCTCCTTGTACGACCAGAGCCGTCGGTCGGTCATCTCTCGCACCTCCCAGGGGGTGGCAGTTGATCACTCAGCCCGTGCCCGGTGAACGACGCAGAGTGATCCCGTGGGGGCGCTTGTGGTGCGGATGTGACGCGAGGCCCGAGTAACGGTGACGCTCGTGACCATCCACTCATAGCTACGTCAGTATGTAAGGACAAACTATTGACAGGGGTCCCGGCCTCGGCGGACGATGGATCCCACTGCGCGTCGGAAGAGAGGGCACCCCACCCATGGCCAAGCACGAGGTCGTCACGATGGGCCGCATCGGCGTCGACATCTATCCGCTCCAGACCGGGGTGCCGCTCCAGCGGGTCGAGACCTTCGGCAAGTTCCTCGGCGGCTCGGCCACCAACGTCGCCGTGGCGGCCTCGCGGCTCGGCCGTACGACCGCGGTCGTCAGCCGGACGGGGGACGACCCGTTCGGCACGTACTGCCACGAGGCACTCCGTGACTTCGGCGTGGACGACCGCTGGGTGACACCCGTTCGGCGGTATCCGACCCCGGTCACCTTCTGTGAGATCTTCCCGCCCGACGACTTCCCGCTGTACTTCTACCGGCGTCCCAAGGCGCCCGACCTGGAGATCCACCCCGAGGAGCTGGACCTCGACGGCATCGCCGCCGCGGACATCTTCTGGATGACGGGCACGGGCCTCTCCGAGGAGCCGAGCCGCGCGGCGACCCTCGCCGCGCTAGCGGCGCGCGACGCCGAGCGCGGCGTGCGCGATGCCGCGCGCGGTACGGCCGTCGCCACCGTCTTCGACCTCGACTGGCGGCCCATGTTCTGGGGCGCGGGCCCCGACGGCACGCTCACCGAGGACGAGGCCAAGGAGGCCGCCCGCCCCGTCTACCGCGAGGCCCTCGCCCACGCGACCGTCGCCGTCGGCAACGTCGACGAGTGCGAGGTCGCCACGGGCGCGCGCGAACCGCGCGCGTGCGCCGAGGCCCTGCTGGAGGCCGGAGCCGAACTCGCCGTCGTCAAGCAGGGGCCGAAGGGCGTGCTCGCCGTGCGGCGCGACGGTACGTCCGCGGAGGTGCCGCCGCACCCTGTCGAGGTCGTCAACGGCCTCGGTGCGGGGGACGCGTTCGGCGGGGCGCTGTGTCATGGCCTGCTCTCCGGCTGGGAGCTGGAGCGGATCATGCGGTACGCGAACGCCGCGGGCGCGCTCGTCGCCTCGCGGCTGGCCTGCTCCTCCGCGATGCCGCGCCCCGACGAGGTCGAGGAGTTGCTTCGTGGCTGAGCCGCGCCTTGCCGCGAACCTCCGTTCCGGGGGCCGGGCAGGGGCTGCCCCTGCCGGTGCGTTCCGGTCCTCGCGTGCGTTGTGGTTGCTCGCGCAGTTCCCCGCGCCCCTGCGGGGCGCCCCGATCTCCTGCCCCTCCTGAAAGTGAGCCCCCGTTGAACTCCGTCAGTATTTCCTCGCTCGTGAGCACACGGGCCCGGCATCCCGAGGCGATCGCCGAGGCGGCGGCGCGCCGGGAGCGGCGTCCGCTGCTCGGCGAGAGCGGGCGGCTGATGATCGTCGCCGCGGACCACCCGGCGCGCGGGGCGCTCGCCGTGGGCGACGACAAGCTCGCCATGGCCAACCGCGCCGAGCTGCTGGAGCGGCTCACGCTCGCCCTCTCCCGCCCCGGCGTGGACGGCGTCCTCGCCACCGCCGACATCCTGGAGGACCTGCTCCTCCTCGGCGCGCTGGAGAACAAGGTCGTGCTCGGCTCGATGAACAGGGGCGGCCTGGCCGGTGCCTCGTTCGAGCTGGACGACCGGTTCACCGGGCACCGGGCGCAGGACATCGAGCGGCTGCGGTTCGACGCGGGCAAGCTGCTGCTGCGCATCGACTACGACGACCCGGGCTCGCTGCGCACCATGGAGGCCACCGCGCGTGCCGTGGACGACATGGCCGCGCGGGAACTGCCCGTTTTCATCGAGCCGTTCCTCTCCCGCAGGGTGGAGGGAAAGGTGAAGAACGACCTGGGCGCGGAGGCCGTCGCGCGGTCGATCGCCATCGCCTCCGGGCTCGGCGGCACCTCGGCGTACAGCTGGCTGAAGCTGCCGGTGACCGCGAACCCGGACGACATGGCGTGGGTCTGCGAGACCTCCACGCTGCCCGCCGTGCTGCTGGGCGGCGAGGTGAACGGCGACCAGGAGGGGGCGTACGAGAAGTGGCGCAAGGCGCTGAGCCTTCCCACCGTGCGCGGCCTGGTGGTGGGACGCTCGCTGCTCTATCCCGCCGACGGCGATGTGAGCGCGGCCGTGGACACGGCCGTCGGGCTGCTCTGAAAGGGGCCACGGAGAGATGACGGACACCGACTTCCACCTTCCCGCCGGAAGCGCGGCCTCCGGGCCGTACGCGCTGGACATCGACCCCGAGCGGGCCGGGTGGGGCTACTCCTCGCTGCGCGTCCTGGAGCTGGAGCCCGGCGGCACGCACACGTTCGCGACCGGCGACAGCGAGTGGATCGTGCTGCCGCTCAGCGGGGGCTGCACCGTACAGACCGAGGGCGAGAGCTTTGCGCTGCGTGGCCGCGCCTCCGTCTTCAGCGGCGTGAGCGACTTCGCGTACGTGCCGCGCGACGCGGACGTACGGGTCACGAGCGAGCGCGGCGGCCGGTTCGCGCTGACCGGCGCCCGCTGCGAGCGGCGGCTGCCCGCGCGGTACGGCGCCGCCGAGGACGTCCCCGTCGAGCTGCGCGGCTCCGGCAACTGCTCGCGCCAGGTCAACAACTTCGGCGCCGCGGGAGTCTTCGAGGCCGACAAGCTCATCGCCGTGGAGGTGCTCACCCCCGGCGGCAACTGGTCCTCGTACCCGCCGCACAAGCACGACGAGTTCCGCGACGGCGTCGAGAGCGAGCTGGAGGAGATCTACTACTACGAGATCGCGCCCCACGGCCGTACCGAAGGCCTCGGCTACCAGCGCGTGACCCCCAGCGGCCAGGGCAAGGGCACCGACGTGCTCGCCGAGGTGCGCACCGGCGACGCCGTGCTGATCCCCGACGGCTGGCACGGGCCCTCGATCGCCGCGCCGGGGCACGACATGTACTACCTCAATGTGATGGCCGGTCCGGGGGTGGATCGCGCGTGGCTTATCTGCGACCATCCTGATCACGCATGGATCCGTGGCGCGTGGGCCGATACGCCGGTGGATCCAAGGCTGCCGCTGTACGGGGCGAAGGAATCCGTAGGTTCCCAGAACGAGGAGGGTGCCAAGTGACCACCGCCGACCGCACCGTGCGGCTCACCGTAGCCCAGGCGCTCGTCCAGTTCCTCGCCGCGCAGCACACCGAGCGCGACGGGGTGCGCCACCGGCTCGTCGACTCCTGCTGGGGCATCTTCGGCCATGGCAACGTCGCCGGGATCGGCCAGGCGCTCGTCGAGAACGGCCAGGGCCCGGACGCCCCGCTCCCGTACCACCAGGGGCGGAACGAGCAGGCGATGGTGCACGCCGCCGTGGGCTTCGCGCGCCAGCACAACCGGCTCTCCGCGCAGGCCGTCACCACCTCCATCGGCCCCGGCGCCACCAACCTCGTCACCGGCGCCGCGCTCGCCACCATCAACCGGCTGCCCGTCCTGCTGCTGCCCGGCGACACCTTCGCCAGCCGCGCCCCCGACCCGGTGCTCCAGCAGCTCGAATCGCCGTACGCGGGCGACGTGTCGGTCAACGACACGCTGCGCCCCGTCTCCCGCTATTTCGACCGCGTCACCCGGCCCGAGGCGCTCATCCCCGCCGCGCTGCAGGCGATGCGCGTGCTGTCCGACCCGGCCGAGACCGGCGCCGTCACGCTCGCGCTGCCGCAGGACGTGCAGGCCGAGGCGTACGACTGGCCCGAGGAGTTCCTCGCCGAGCGCGTGTGGCGCGTGGGCCGCCCGGTGCCGGAGGCCGACGCCGTCGCGGAGGCCGCCGAGGCCGTACGGGCCGCGCGCAGGCCCCTGCTCATCGCGGGCGGCGGCATCCACCACAGCGAGGCCGAGGACGCGCTGCGCGCCTTCGCCGACGCGACCGGCGTCCCCGTCGCCTCCACCCAGGCGGGCAAGGGCTCGCTCCGGCACGACCACCCCGCCGACGTGGGCGGCATCGGCCACACCGGCACCGCCGTCGCCGACGAACTCGCCCGCACCGCCGACCTCGTGATCGGCGTCGGTACCCGCTACACGGACTTCACCACGGCCTCCTCGACCCTCTTCGAGGACCCCGGCGTCCGCTTCCTCAACCTCAACATCACCTCGTTCGACGCGCACAAGCTGGGCGCGCGCTCCCTCGTCGCCGACGCGCGCGCCGGGCTCGAAGCGCTCACCGACGCGCTGGCGGGCCACCACGTCGGCCCGGCGTACGAGGCGGAGTACGGGGAGGGCAAGTCCCGCTGGGAGCGCGTGGTCGCGGCGGCGTACGCGGTGCCCGACGAGAAGGCGCGCCCCTCCCAGACGCAGGTCCTCGGCGCGCTCGACTCCGTCGTCGACGACACGGACATCGTGATCAACGCCGCCGGGTCCCTCCCCGGCGACCTGCACAAGCTGTGGCGCGCCCGCTCCCCGCGCCAGTACCACCTGGAGTACGGCTACTCCTGCATGGGCTACGAGATCCCCGCCGCGATCGGAGTACGGATGGCGGCGCCCGGCCGCCCCGTATGGGCGCTCGTCGGCGACGGCACGTACCTCATGCTCCCCACCGAGCTGGTCACGGCCGTGCAGGAGGGGATCGACATCAAGATGATCCTGCTCCAGAACCACGGCTACGCCTCCATCGGCGGCCTCTCCGAGCAGACCGGCGCCGAGCGCTTCGGCACCGCCTACCGCTACCGCGCGCCCGACGGCACGTACACCGGCGACCCGCTCCCCGTGGACCTCGCCGCCAACGCCGCCTCGCTCGGCATGGACGTGCTCCGCGCCCGTACGTACGCCGAACTGCGCGAAGCCCTGGAGACGGCCCGCGCCTCGACCCGGCCCACGTGCGTGTACGTCGAGACCGACACCTCCTCCGAGGTCGCGGCGCCCGGCGCGCAGGCGTGGTGGGACGTCGTCGTCGCCGAGACCTCGGACCGCCCGGCGGCCCGGGAGGCGCGCGAGGAGTACGAACGCCAGGCCGCCCGCCGACGCCGCCACCTGTGAAGGCCCGCCGACGCTCCGCATGAACTCCCCTGAGAAAGGTCCCGCACCCATGGCATCCCTCAAGACCCTCGGCCACTGGATCGGCGGCAAGCCCGCCGAGTCCGCCTCCGGCAACTTCGGTCCCGTCTACGACCCGGCGACCGGCGAGCAGCCCACCCGCGTCTCGCTCGCCTCGGTCGAGGAGGTCGACGCGGCGGTGGCGGCGGCCAAGGGCGCCCTCGCCTCCTGGTCGCAGTCGTCGCTCGCGAAGCGCACCGCGTTCCTCTTCAAGTACCGCGAGCTGCTCGACGCGCGCCGCGACGAGGTCGCCGCGCTGATCACGGCCGAGCACGGCAAGGTGCACTCCGACGCGCTCGGCGAGATCGCGCGCGGCATGGAGATCCTCGAACTGGCCTGCGGCATCCCCGAGAAGCTCAAGGGCGAGCTGTCCACCCAGGTCTCCACCCGCGTGGACGTCGCCTCGATCCGGCAGCCGGTCGGCGTCGTCGCGGGCATCACGCCGTTCAACTTCCCGGCGATGGTCCCGATGTGGATGTTCCCGCTCGCCATCGCCTGCGGGAACACCTTCGTCCTCAAGCCGAGCGAGAAGGACCCCTCGGCCGCGTACCGCCTCGCGGAGATCGCCGCGGAGGCGGGCCTTCCGGACGGCGTCCTGAACGTAGTCAACGGCGACAAGGTCGCGGTGGACCGCCTCCTCACCCACCCGGACGTCGCGGCCGTCTCCTTCGTCGGCTCGACGCCCATCGCCAAGTACATCCAGGCCGAGGCCACGGCCAACGGCAAGCGCGTCCAGGCGCTCGGCGGCGCCAAGAACCACATGATGGTCCTCCCCGACGCCGACCTCGACCACGCCGCCGACAACGCGATCAACGCGGCCTACGGCTCCGCGGGCGAGCGCTGCATGGCGGTGTCGGTCGTCGTCGCGGTCGGCGACACGGGCGACGCGCTCGTCGCGAAGATCGCCGAACGCGCGGCGGCCCTCCGCATCGGCCCCGGCGACGACGAGTCCAGCGAGATGGGCCCCCTCATCACCCGCGAGCACCGCGACAAGGTCGTGGGCTACGTCAAGGGCGCGGCGGCGGAGGGCGCCGAGGTCGTGGTGGACGGCACGGACCTGACGGTGCCGGGCCACGAGAACGGCTTCTTCACCGGCGTCTCCCTCCTCGACAAGGTCCGCCCCGGCATGGCCGCCTACGAGGACGAGATCTTCGGCCCCGTCCTGTGCGTGGTCCGCGCCGAGACCTACGACGAGGCGATCACCCTCATCAACAGCAGCAAGTGGGGCAACGGCACCGCCATCTTCACCCGCGACGGCGGCGCGGCCCGCCGCTTCCAGCTGGAGGTCGAGGCCGGCATGGTCGGCGTCAACGTCCCGATCCCGGTCCCGGTCGGCTACCACTCCTTCGGCGGCTGGAAGCAGAGCCTCTTCGGCGACCTGCACATCTACGGCAACGACGGCGTGCAGTTCTTCACCCGCGGCAAGGTCATCACCACCCGCTGGCCCGACCCGTCCGACAGCGCGGGCATCAACCTCGGGTTCCCCAGCAACCACTGAGCACCGGGCACGCGCCCTGGCGCCCGGCCCCGAGTCCCCTTACGGTCACAGAATCAACGTCAACTGACACGTACCGTAAGGGGATCGGGTGCCGGTCGGGGCAGGGGGAGCGCGTCGCGCGGGGCGGAGCAGGGAGCGTGAGCGGGCCGCACGGGACGTCTGGGAAGCGGCGCGGGCGGCGGCTGAGGCCCGCTGGCCGGGCGCCGATCCGGGACGGCGGAGGGTCTTCGGCGATCTGCTGGCGCTGACCCGGACGAACGGCTGGCATCTGCTCGTCGGCCGCCGGTGGGAGGCGCCGGACGGCGGGGCGGGCGCCCCCAGGGCCGACGCGGTGGTCGTCGGACCGCCCGGGATCCTGGTGATCGGCGTCGGGACGGCGCGGGACGGAGAGCGCGTGCGTGCCGCCGCGCATGTCGTGGAACGCGCCGTGGAATCGAGCCTGGGGCTGTCGGCGTCCACGGTGCAGCCGCTGCTCGTCCTCCAGGACGGGGACGAGGGCCCCGCTTCCTGCCCGGTGCGGCACGCCTCCCCGAAGGAGCTCGCCTCGCTCCTCATCCGGCAGAAGCACCGGCCCGGGTTCCGGGCCAAGGTCAGCCGGGACTTCGCCCGCCACATCGCCGAGGAGATCCCCTTCCTCGCCGAACACGAGCTGGGCGAGGACGACGAGGCCCCGGCGGCGGCGAAGCCCGACGACGACTCCGCGCTGTTCGGCGAGGAGACGGTGCGTGAGGAGGCGGACCGCCGGGTTCTGGAGGCGCCCATCGAGAACTGGATGACCTATCTCGATCCGGACCAGCTCCCCCTTGTGCGCCGCGACTTCCAGGGACCGGCACGCATCAGCGGCCCCGCCGGGACGGGCAAGACGGTGGTCGGTCTCCACCGGGCCGCGTATCTGGCCCAGCGGACGAGCGGGCGGGTGCTCTACCTGACCTACGCGGCCAACCTGCCACGCGTCCAGGAGACGTTCCTGCGCACCATGTCGCCGTACGTGTGCGAACGGGTCGACTTCTGCAGCCTGTTCAAGTTCGTGCTGGGCCTGCTGCGGGACAGGGGAGTGGAACACCACCTGGACCGCGACAGAGCCCGCAACCAGTTCGCCCTCGCCTGGCTCCAGGCGCGCCGGGACCACCCGGCCATGAACGCCGTCGACTCCTCGGGCCAGTACTGGCACGACGAGATCGAGTACGTCATCAAGGGGCGCGGGATCACCACCCTCGCGGGCTACCGCGCCCTGCCCCGGCGCGGACGGGGGCCGCTTCCCGCAGGCGTGAGCCGCGAGATGGTCTGGCAGCTCTTCGCGCACTATCAGAGGCTGCTCGACGCCAGGGGCGTGCAGGACTTCCACGACGTCCTCGCCCTCGCGCTGGCCCGCCTCCGGCAGGACGGCACGGGGACGACCGGGTACACCTCGGTGATCATCGATGAGGCCCAGGACCTCCCGCAGATCGGTGTGCAGCTCGTCCACGCGCTCATCGGTGACGAGCCGAACGGGCTGCTCCTGGTGGGGGACGGCCAGCAGGCCGTCTACCCCGGCGGCTTCCGGCTGAGCGAGGCGGGCGTCGACGTACGGGGCGGGCGGGGCGTCGTGCTGCGACGGAACTACCGCAACGCGCCGCAGATCCTCAGCGCCGCCCTGCGTGTGGTCTCCGACGTCACCTTCGAGGACCTGGACGGCAGCCTCGGCAAGGGCTCCCGCGACGTGGAACTCTCCTGCCACGACGGCGCGGTGACCGAGGCCGTCTTCACCGGGACCGCCGAGCACGACGAGGCGCTCGTCGCGCTGCTCAGGCAGAGCGGCGGCCTCGCGGATTCCGCAGTGCTCCTGCCCCCGGGGCTGAACGACACGTACCGGGAGCTGTTCCACCGGGCCGGGATCCCGGTCGGCCCGCTGCACGAGTACGACGGCACGCCGGACGACAGGATCAAACTGGGCACCTACGTGAAGGCCAAGGGGCTGGACTTCAAGCACGTCTATCTCCCGCGCTACGACGAGCGGCTGGCGGAGGACCTCGACCGCAACCGGCTCTTCGTCGCGATGACCCGGGCCAGGGACTCCCTCTGGCTCGGTTCGGTCCGCCGCCAGGAGAGCGACGGCTAGTCCGGGCAGGCCCCGCCCGTGACGGGGCACGTCTCCGGGTCGTACTCCCGGCCGTCGTCGAGCCGGTGTGCGAGGAAGGCGCGCGTCGGGCCGAATTCGGGCACGAGCCTGCGCGCCACCGCGACGACGGTGACCTCGTGCGCGCCCGCCTCCCGCAGCGCCACCGCGGCCGACTGGGCGTGCCCGCCGGAGACCCAGGTGTCCTCCAGCACCACCACGTGCGCCCCCGCCACGTCCGCCGTACCGGGGACGGCGAAGTGGCCGGGGTCGAGTCGGCGCCGGTCCTGGGAACGGGAGCTGCTGCCCGAGGGGAGCAGTTCGAACGGGCGCCACGCGCGCGGCAGACAGCCCGTCAGGTCGCTGAGCGGATGCGGGTCGGGCCGGCCCTGCAGCGACGGCACCGTGGTCAGCGCGGTCACCCGGCGACGGGCGACCGCGTCGAGGCAGCCCGCGTGCCACAGCCCGAACACGGCCGTCAGCAGGGAGAGCCGCTCCCAGGCGTCCCCGGCCAGGCGCCGCTCCTCGTCCACGGACCGCTTGTAGCAGTACACGTCGCGTCCCGACTGCCTCCCGTCGACGGCGTACGTCAGCGGAACGACGCGGTCGGCGAGGCGCAGCCCGGTGGAGATCTGCTGGTCGCACGGCCAGCAGCGGGCGTACCCCGGCGAGGACACGGGCGCGAGACAGACCTCGCAGGTGACGCCCCGTTCGCGTATCGGATTGCGCATCACCGCGCCGAGCCTGGCCCTGACCAGCGCACGTAACTCGCTCTGTGCGTCTCCCGCTTCCCCGGCGTCCGGAGCGGGCACGGCGGTCACCGGCCCGCCGCCAGGCTGTCCAGGAGGGAACGCGTCCGCCGGGGCCGCTCGACGAGCCGCTCCACCAGGGCGACGACCCCGTCCGGGTCCCGGGCGACGTGGACGTCGGGCCGTCCGGCGAACTCCGGGCCCCAGGAGGTGTGCTCGACCACTGAACGGAGAAGGACGACGGGGCGGCCGTGCTCGATCGCGCGGCGGGCCTGGATGCGCGCCCCGCTGCGCTCGCCCGCCGCGACCACGACGGTCGCGAGCGAGTACCCCGACATGACCGCGTTGCGCAGGGGGAACGTCCACCGGTCCGGCGGGGTGTCCGGCCAGAACTGGGAGAGCACCGCACCGGCGTCGGCCACCTCGTCGTGCAGCGCGTGGTTCTCCGGCGGGTACGCGCGACGGATGCCGGTGCCGATCACCCCCACCGTGCGTCCGCCCGCCGCGAGCGCGCCACGATGGGCCGCCGTGTCGATGCCCGCCGCGAGCCCGCTCACCACGGTGACGCCGCGCTCGGCGAGTACGTGGGCCAGCGCGTGGGCCGTACGGCGGTCGCGCTCGCTCGCCCGGCGGGAGCCGACGACCGCCACTCCGACGTCGTCGGGGCGCACCCGGCCCCGGGCGAAGAGCACTCCTGGCATGTCGCGGACCTCCTGGAGGCGCCGCGGATAGCGCGCGTCCCCGAAGGCCAGCACCGTGATGCCCTCGGCCTCCCACGCCCCCACACGCGTGCGCGCGGCGTCGAGCGCCGTGTCGACCGGGTCCCCGAGCAGCGTGGGCTGGCCCAGTTCCTCCCGGAGGGCGGGGAGAGCGCCGCCCGCCTCGACCGCGCGCCGGACGAGGCGCAGCCGGGCCTCTTCTGACGGTGCGTCCCACAGCAGTGCCACGGTCGCCACCCGCTCGGCCCCGGAGTCGCTGTCCATGAGGGCGAGCGTACCCAGCGGAAGAGGCACGGCAAGAGGAACGGGAGCCTCCGAGGACCTCAGCCGTCCCCGTATCCTCTTGCAATGTGATGGCGACACCTCTGCCCTGGCTCCGGGCGCTCAAGGAGACGGCTGTTTCCGGGCTGAGTGTGGAGCGGGCGTCGATGACGCCGTTGATCGCGTTGCGCGGGGCGTGCGGGGTGGCCATCGTGATCGGGGTCGCGCTGGTGGTGGGGTCGCCGGAGCTGGCGGTGTCCAGTGCGTTCGGGGCCTTCGCCTCGGGGGTGGCGACGTTTCAGCGGAGCTGGCGGCCGCGGCCCGTGCTGGCGCTGGCGGCCGCGGGCGGGCTGGCCGTCTCGACGTTCCTCGGGTATCTGCTGATCGGCTCCACACCGGCGTTCGTGCTGCTGGTCGCCGTGTGGGCGTTCCTGGCGGGGATGGCGTGGGGGATAGGGCCCACCTCGGGCGTCGTCGCCGCGTTCAACGTCTCCGTCATGCTGATCACCGTCACCCTGCCGACCACCGTGCTGGGCGCGCTCAGTCACGCCGGGCTGATCGCGCTGGGTGGGGTGGTGCAGGCGGGGCTGATCGTGCTGTTCCCCGTACGGCCGTGGGGCGAGCGGCGGGACGCGCTGGCCGACGCGCTGGCGGGGGTCGCGGACTACGCGCGGCGGCTGCGGCACGACCCGATGGCGGAGTTCGACCCCGAGCCGCTGATCGAGGCGCGCAGCGCGGCGGCCGTGACGCCGCGGCAGGCGCGGCGCAGGCCCCGGCAGTTGCACGGGTACCGGGCGATGGCCGAGCGGTTCCGGCCCGTGCTCGGCTCGCTCGCCGACCCCGTCGTGGGCGGGGCGCCGCTGGTGGGGCCCGAGCGGGACCGGGTGCGGGAGCTGCTGGGCGCCGCCGCGACCGTGCTGGACGCGAGCGCGCGGGCCATCCGGCGCGGGGAGCGGGTGCGGATCCCGGAGGAGGCGCTGGGGATCCTCCAGGTGCCCGAGGGCGGCGGCGTGCTGACCGGCCCCGCGCGCAAGGCCGCGCTGCGGCTGATCGCGCTCACCGACGACGCGGTGGAGGCCGCGCAGGAGCCCGTCGAGGTGAGCAGGCCGGGGCTGCGGCCGCGCGAGAACTGGCAGACGCTGGAGGACGGGGAGTGGGAGGGGCACGGCTACCCGGCCAGCCCGAAGGAGCGGCCCCGGCATCTGCACCGGCCCTCGCTCGCCGCGATGGTGCCGGTCGCGCTGCGCGCCTTCCACCGCGAGCTGCGCTGGTCCTCGCCGATCCTGCGGCACGCGCTGCGCGTCAGCGCCGTCGCCTCGGCGGGCTATCTGCTGGGCAAGGCCCTGCCGCCCGCGCACGGGTACTGGATCCCGCTGACCGCCGTGATGGTGCTGCGCCCGGACTTCTCCCGTACGTACGAGCGGGGCGTCGCGCGCTTCGCCGGGACGCTCGTCGGGGTCGGCGTCGCGGGCGTGCTGATGGCGCTGCTCTCGCCGAACGCCGAACTGAGCGCGGCGTTCGCGGTGGTGTCGGTGGGGCTGATGTACCTGCTGATGGGCACGGGGTACGCGATCACCTCGGCCTGCACCGGCGCGTACGTCGTCTTCCTGCTCGGCATCGCGGGCACCCTCTGGTCGCAGACCGCGTTCGAACGGGTCTGGCTGACCGCGACCGGCGGGGTGCTGGCCATGCTGAGCTACGCGCTCTTCCCCGCCTGGGAGACCCCGCTGCTGCGCGACCGGCTCGCCGACTGGCTGGAGTCCGCCGGGCGGTACACCATCGCCGTCTTCACCACCCTCGCCAACCCCGCCGAACGGGCCCCGCGCCAGGTGCGCGAGGCCCTGCTCGACCTGCGCGCGGCGCGCCAGGAGTGGGAGCAGACCGTGAGCCGCGCCGAGGCCGAGCCCGTACGGCACCGGGGCCGTCTCTCCCAGCGGTCCGCTACGGCCGCGCAGTCCGCGCTGGTGACCCTGGGCAGGGCCGGGCTGCTGCTGGAGGCGCACATCCCGGGCCGGGACGCGGAACCCTCGCGGGGCGCGGCCGACTTCGCCGCGGCGCTGGCGCCCACGCTCGCCGCCGCCGTCACGGCCGTACGGGAGAGCGAGCCGCTGGACTTCAGCGAGGTGCACGCCGCGCTGGAGCGGTGGAACGAGCGGGCGGGGGAGGGCCCGCCGCCCGTCGGGCTGCGGACGGCGGACCTGCTGACGGACGCGCTGGACGACCTCGCGGAGGCGGTCCGGCCGAAGTAGGCCCCCTCGGACAGAGGGGCAGGGGCCTAGCGGACCTCGAACTCGTTGCCCTCCGGGTCGGCCATCGTCACGTGGTGGCCGACCGGCTCGACCACCACGCGCAGCGTGGTCGCACCCAGCGCCTCCAGCCGTTTGACCTCCGCCTCGCGCGCGTCGGGCCCCGCGTGGACGTCGAGGTGGAGCCGGTCCCTGCCCTGCCTCTCCCCGGGGACGGTGCGGAAGAGCAGGCGTCTGCCCAGGCCCGCGCCGGTGTCGGGGTCGACGGGGTCGTGCGGGTGGCGTATCGCGGCGGCGTACCGCCATGCCTTGCGGCCGCCGTGCCGGTCGTCCGTGGCGATCTGGCCCTCGGTGATCGTGCCCATGCTGTGCAGGCGTTCGATGTGGGCGCTGCTGTCCTCGGCCGTGTAACCGAGGGCCCGCTCCCAGAAGTGGGCGAGGCGGTGGGGGTCTTCGCAGTCGATGACGAGCTTCCAGTCGAGAGGCATGACAGCGTCCGTTCTCTGGTGCGGAGGAACGGTGTCTTCTCTAGCCGGAGCCTTGTCGCCGCGCAACTGCCCGCAGAGTACGTTCAGTTGGCTAGTACGTTCAGTTGGAGAGCACGTTCAGCTGGTGACGCGGCCGCCCGCCACGTCGATCGTCAGGCCTGTGAGCCATGACGCGGCGTCCGAGGCGAGGAAGAGCGCGGCCGAGGCCACGTCCGCGGGCTCGCCCAGGCGCCCCAGCGGGTGCTGGGCCGCGACCTGCCGCTGGATCTCGGGCGGCATCTGCCGGGCGACCCGTTCGGTGCGGACCGAGGACGGCGCCAGGCAGTTCACGCGGACGCCGTGCGGGCCGACCTCGGTGGCGAGCTGGCTGGTCAGCATGGTGAGGCCCGCGTTGGCGACCCCGTAGGCGAGGTTGGCGCCGCTGGGCCGCCGCCCGGCCGACGACGACATCGTCAGGCACGAGCCCCTGCCCTGCTCGACCATGCCCGGCAGGAACGTACGCAGGGTCAGGAACGCAGAGGTCAGCTCGGAGTCGAGCACCTGGCGCCAGCGGTCCTCGCCGAGTTCGAGCGCCGGCACGGGCGCTCCCTGGCCGCCCGCGAAGGCGGCCACGATGTCCACGGGACCCAGCTCCCGGGCGACGCGCTCGGCGAGCCGCTCCAGCGCCCGCGCGTCCGTCACGTCGGCGACGGCCCCGGTCGCCCGGCCGCCCGCCTTGCCGATGCTCTCGGCGACGGAGAAGAGCGCGGCCCTGTCCCGGCCGACGAGGCACACGGCGACGCCCTGCGCGGCCAGCGCCCGTCCGGTCTCGGCGCCGATCCCGCGCGAACCGCCGGTGACGACGGCGACCTTCCCCGCGAGGTCCGGATAGACGGCCGGGGGCTGCGGAGTGGGAGGGGTGGGTGCGGTGGTCATGAGGCAACTCCCAGGTCCGGGGCGGGTTCGCGCTCCTCGGCGAGTTCGCGTCGGCGCCGGTGGCCGTAGAGGGCCGAGGCCAGTGCCAGGCCGAGCGTCACGGCCGTGACGGCGCTCCACGCGACGGCGAAGCCCGTCATTCCGTCCGGCTCCGAACGGCGCGGCGAGGTCTCCCCGTCCGGGTCGTGGAAGACGCGGACCTCGTCGCCCACGTCGAGTCCGTCGCAGCTCAGCCGCCTGCTCAGCACGGTGTCCTCGCCCTCCGGCCGCAGCGCGCAGCTCGGGCCGCCCTTCGAGGAGTCCCGCACGCTCTCCACGGTCGTGTCCACCCAGCGGCCCCTGTCCAGCAGGGCCGAGGTGCTGAAGCCGGTGCCCGCGACGACGAGGAGCCCGACGCAGGCGCAGGCGAGGAGCACCGCGTAACGGCGGCGCGGCCCGTAGTGGATCAACTCCAGGAAGAGGACGAGGAGATAGAGCGCGGTGCCGAAGAACAGCAGCCAGAACGTGCCCGTCCCCAGGTGCACGGGGAGCAGCGCGGTCGCCGCCGTCAGCGCGCCGCCGAGCAGCGTCGCGACGAGCGCGAGCGCGACGGCCGCGCCCCGGGACAGCCCGGCGGTACGGGCGGTCAGGCGCGGACTGAGCCGGTGCGGGGCGAGGGGCTCGCCGCCGAGCCGTACGTAGAGGGGCGGCGCGGTGGGGCGCGGCGGGCGCGCGCCGTCGGGCCCGTCGGGCCCGGAGGGGGCCACGGGGTCCACGGGGGCGCGGCCCGGCCCGGAGGACGCGGCGGACGCGAAGCGCCGGGCCTTCACGATGCCCGCGACGCCCGCCACGCAGATCAGTACGGCCCACAGGAGCAGCGCGCCGTAGACGTACGGGTCGGCCTCCTCGTACGGGTCGTCCTTGGACGCCTCGATCAGCCCGGCGACGAGGAAGAGCGCGCCCAGCAGCAGTCCGAGCGTGGAGACGGTGGTCCACGCGGCCCGTGCCCCGCGCAGCGGGGGCGCCTCGGCGAGCCCCTCGGGGCCGTGCGCGCGGAAGAGCTGGACGCGGTCGCGGCTGCGGAGGGCGAGCAGGGCGGAGAGGGCGAGGACCGCGAGCGTCACGACGATCCCGGCGATCAGCGAACCGAGCGCCGCCGTGGGGCTGGTGGCGGTGTTCCGCGCCCGGTCGTGGAGGCCCGCGAAGATCATGCCGGTGCCCGCACAGAGCCCCAGGACGAGCAGTGTCCACTGGAAGAGGTGCCGCCCGGCCAACTCGCGCCGCAGCAGTTCCCCGGGCTGTCCCGCACCCGCCGCCGCCCCCGCCACCATCTGAAGCTCTCCCCCGTGCCGTCGCGCTGTGTGTTCCACCGCTGTGTCCCCGCACTGTATGCGTACGCCGGGAGGGAGCCGTCACGGGCGGGCCCGAGGGGCGCGGGGCCCGCCCGTGACGGGGTCATCGGGTCCCGCACTTCTTCCAGGCGAAGTGGTAGACGGTGCTGACGTCGCCGTCGGTCGAGTCCATGGTCATGAAGCTGGTGGTGTTCTTGGTGTCCGAGGTGCCCGCGTTGACGCGCAGCTCGGTGTTGATGTTGAAGTTGCGGAGTTCACCGCAGGGCGCCCAGACGAGATGGGCGTAGTCGGTCTTGTCGGTGGCCTGCCAGTTGTCGTCGTAGGCCCCGTCGTAGTTGTGGGTGTGCGTGGTGGTCTCGGACGAGCCCTGGAAGTAGTAGCTCGCCTTGGAGATGCTCGACGCGCCCTTCTCCAGGTGGGCGTAACCGCGGTAGTCCACGCTGGCGATGGCGTACGTGAAGCCCTGGGGCACGTGCATGATCAGGTTGAGCTGGCAGTTCTTGCGGAAGTCGACGGGCTTGGAGCCCTTGCCGACCTGGGCCAGATAGTCGGAGTAGGTGACGGTGAACGCCTTGTTGTCCGGCGAGACGGCGACCGCGGCGGTGCCCTGGGGACACCCCGAGCCGTTGACGGTGGCGACCTTGATCACGATCGCGTCGTCGGGCGGGTCCTCGAAGACGGGCCCGCCCGCGTGGGCCGTCGTACCGGCGAGCGTCGAGGCGAGCAGGGCGGCCAAGGCGCCGCCGGCCAGAAGAGCACCGGGCATGGTTCCCTCATTTCTGGTGGCGGATGGGGCTGTTCGGTGCTCGGTGCTCAGCACTTCTTCCAGGCGAGCTGGAAGACGGTGCTCACGCTGCCGTCGGTCGAGTCCATGGACATGAAGCTGGTGTCCTTCGCGCCGCTCGAACCGGCGTTGACCCTCAGCTCGGAATTGATGTTGAAGTTCTTGTCCTCGCCGCAGGGCGCCCAGACCAGTGCGCTGTAGTCCGTGCTGTCCCTGGTCTGCCAGTTGTCGGAGAGCGGGCCCGCGAACTTATGGCTCTGGCGCGTGGTGTCGGGGGATCCCTGGAAGTAATAGCTCGCTTTCTGGAGTCCCGTTCCGCCGTTCTCCAGGTGTGCGAATCCCCGGTAGTCCACGGCGGCGATCGCGTAGGTGAATCCCTGCGGTACGTGGACGTTGAGGTTGAGCTGGCAGTTCTTCCGCATGTCGGTCGGATCGGAGTCGCCGCCCGCTCTCGCGAGATAGTCGCTGTACGTCACGGTGAACGCCGTGTTGTCGTGCGAGACGCCCACGGCTGTCGTTCCCTTGGGGCATCCTGAGCCGTTGACGGTCTGGACGGACACCTCGATCTTCTGCGGCGGGATCTCGGAATCCGCCGGTACTGCCTGTGCCGGGGCCGTCGACGCGAGAAGCGCCGCGAATCCGCCGGTGAGCAGGGCACCGAACATAGCTCTGACATCTCCTTTCGGGGCAAGGGAGTGCCGCGCGGGGAATTCCGGAGAGAAACGCGGAGAGAGGAAAAGGAGGAGCAGACCGCGCATTTCTGGGGACGGGTGCTGCGGCGCCGTAAGCGTACGGCTGAGAGCGTTCTCCGAAAAAGGTCCGCGAAAGCTTTATGTAAGGGTGTTCAGGCCATATTCGCGGTGTGCCTCCGATGTCGTGACATGCGGCAACACGACGCCCCTCCCGTCCTGTCCAGGACCTGGCGTCCCGCCAGGTGTCTTGCGCGCGCGTAGACCGCAGGAGGTGACACGGAAAGCATGCGACCATAACGCAGCGGAACCCCGAGATTTGTGAGGCGCGTGACAATCGGGAGAGGGGTGGCGCGGCCTAGCCTGTGGCGTGATGCCGCGTCGGAGAATGTTCCGCAGAACTCCCCCCACCACCCCCACCCTCCCTGCCGTCGTCACGTCGAAGACCGCCTGGCTCGGCCTGGCCGCGGCGCTGCTGCTCGTCGCCGTGATGCTGTCCGTGCCCGGGAGCGGCGAGGACCGTGGGTGCGCCGGCGCGCGCGTCACCGGCTGGCGGGCCGCCGAGGGGATGAACGCGGAGCTGACGCGGTACGGGAACGACAACGCGCGCCTCGACGACTGGACGGGCGGCGACGGCACCCGGACCGTACGGCTGCCGGACGGCCGGACGCTGTGGCTGTCGGCCGACACCTTCCTCGACGAGGTCTACGGCGGCAAGAGCCGCAAGCCCAACCCCGTATGGGTGCGCAACTCCGGCCTGGTGATGTCCGCCGAGGGCCGCTTCCAGCGCACCCTGCTCGGCGGCAGCGAGAGCCAGCCCACCGCGTTCTTCCCCGGCACGGCGACCGGCGACGGGCGCGAGGCGTGGCGCTGGCCCGTGCAGGGCGTGGTCGAGCCGAGGTCGCCCGGGTCGAAGGAGAAGGTCGTACGGGTGCTGCTGTGGCAGCGCGAGGCCGGGAGCCCGCCGTGGATCTTCGGGGTGCCGCGGGCGAGCGAGGTCGCCACGCTCTCGCTGCCCGACCTGAAGGTCGAGAACATCGAGACCATCTACGAGCCGCAGCACACCGACGTCGAACGCCGCGTCCTCTACGGCACCTCGGCGATCACCGAGGGCGGCTGGACGTACGTCTTCGGCGCCGACGAGGGCAGCGTGAGCGGCAAGCCGTCCCGGGCCCACGTCGCGCGCGCCCCCGAGGGGCGGCTCGCGGACAAGGACGCGTGGGAGTACTGGGGCGGCGCCGGGCGCAGCACCGAGGGCAAGGCCAGCGCGGGTGCCAAGGGGCTCGGCTGGCAGCGCGACCCGGCGAAGTCGGTGCCGATACTCGTCGGCGAGACGGACCAGCGAGGCGCGACCGGCACGTACACGGTCGTACGGCGGGGCGACACCTGGCTGCTGATGACGATGGACGCGGGCGGCAGCGGGCTGACGGACGTCGTCTCGTACTGGTCGTGCACGCCGACCGGACCCTGGCACGGGCCCACCAAGGTCGCCGTGCCGCCGCTGCCGCCGGGCGGCAAGGAGGCGGGCGCCGTACCGTACAACCCGCAGGCGCACGCCGAGTTCGACACGAGCTCCGGCGAGCTGCTGATGAGCTACGACGTGAACGTCATGAACAACTCCAGCGTCATCCACCAGGACGTGGCCTACTACCGGCCCCGGTTTCTGCGGCTGGTGACTTCTCCCGCGAAGGGGAAGTAGGCCGCACCCGGCATGGAGGGCTGGGCAGGGGCTGCCCCGGCCTGTCCGTCGCAGGCTGCGGGTGGTGGGTGGTTGCTCGCGCAGTTCCCCGCGCCCCTGAGGCCTCAGGGGCGCGGGGAACTGCGCGCCAAGCCACGAAGCAGTCGCAGTCTGCAACGCAAGGAAACGGGGCTACCCCTGTCCAGCCCTGAGACGAGGGCAATCATGAGCCGCCGGACACGGCTCAGCCGCCCTCGCTCCGTCGGGCCGCCTCCGTTGGGCGGCGGTCCGGGTCGGCGTCCTGGTCGATGTCGGGGATGCCGTCCGCGTCCTCGTCGCGGGTCTCCTCCTCCCACATCGCCCGGTACTTCGCGTCCCGCACCTTCAGCAGGACGCAGGCGACGAGTGCGGAGAAGAACGAGCCGATGAGCACCGCCGCCTTCGCGTGCTCGGTGACCGCGCCGCCGGTGAAGGCCAGCTCTGTGACCAGCAGGGAGACGGTGAAGCCGATGCCCGCGAGCATCGCGACGCCCGCGACGTCCGACCACGCCAGCTCCGGGTTGAGCCGGGCCCGGGTGAAGCGCGCCGCGAGGTACGTGCCGCCGAAGACGCCCAGGAACTTGCCCGCGACCAGCCCCGTCATCACGCCGAGCGCCTCCGGCTGCCGGAACGTCTCCGCGAGCGCCGAGCCCGAGACGGCCACGCCCGCCGAGAAGAGGGCGAAGACCGGCACCGCGAGCCCCGCCGACAGCGGCCGGACCAGGTGCTCGACGCGTTCGCCGGTGGAGACCTCGTCGGGGTCGCTGGTCGAGACCCGCAGGAGGAAGCCCATCGCCACGCCCGCGATCGTCGCGTGCACGCCGCTGTTGTACATCAGCCCCCAGATGACCAGGCCCAGCGGCACGTAGACGTACCAGCCGCGCACCCGCAGGTTGATGTGCAGCACGCGGAAGAGGATGAGCCCGGCGACGGCGCCCGCGAACGCCCACCAGTTGAGGGTCGAGGTGTAGAAGACGGCGATCACCAGGATCGCGCCCAGGTCGTCGACGATCGCGAGGGTGAGCAGGAACGCGCGGATCCCGGAGGGCAGGTTGGTGCCGATCACCGCGAGGACGCCGAGCGCGAAGGCGATGTCGGTGGCCATCGGGATGGCCCAGCCGTCCGCCTGGCCGCCGCCCGAGGCGTTGACCGCGACGTAGAAGAGCGCGGGCACCACCATTCCGCAGACGGCCGCCACCACGGGCAGCGCGGCGGCGGCCGGGCGGCGCAGCTCGCCGACGGTCAGCTCGCGCTTCAGCTCGATCCCGGCGACGAAGAAGAAGATCGTCAGGATGCCGTCCGAGGCCCAGTGCTGTACGGAGAGGTCCAGGCCGAGCGCGGGGATCCCGAAGTGGAAGTCCCGCACCGCGTCGTAGACGCCGCTCAGCGGGGTGTTCGCCCAGACCAGCGCGACGACGGCCGCGATCAGCAGCACCATCCCGCCCACGGTCTCGGTGCGCAGCGCGTCGGTGAGGTGCTTGCGCTCCTTGGCCGACGGGCGGCCGAACAGCGACGTGGGGGAGGAAGGGGAGGGGGAGGGGGACGTCATGGGAGAGAGCTCCGGGCGGGTGCGGGGACGGACAGGGACGCGGTGGCCCCCGGAGGAGAGGGTTCCGCGCCGCCGACCAGACTTCCCGGCACACCTTTGACGTGATCTTGACGCCTCCCTTACACCGTACTCGTCCGTGTACGGACCTGCGCAAGGGGCCTCGCGCACGGCCCTCGCATACGCTGTGCCCCCGCCGAAGAGGAGATGCAGCGAGCCCCATGAACCCGGTCCTATGAAGCGCGAGCCGATACCCAGCGAGTTCCTGGGCTCCTACCCCCGCCTGCTGGCGGTGATCTCGGACACCGGGCGGCTGCCGCGCCGCGACGAGCTCGACGCCTTCCGCGAGCTGGGCGAGCGCGCCGCCGAGAGCGGCTACGGGCTGCGCGGCCTCGTCGGCCTCTATCTCACCGAGACCCGCCGCCTGTGGGCCACGCTCCCCGGCGTGCTGGGCGCGGGCGCGATCGGGCCGCGCGGCCACATCCGTACCGGCGACTCCGTGCTCGCCGCCGTCGACGCGGTCGTCGCCGCGCTGGGGGAGGGGCACGAGCGGGCGCAGCGGCTGGCCGTACGGCAGGAGGAGGGGGAGCGACGCGAGTTCATCGACGACCTCCTCTACGGGCGCAGCGACCTGGGCAGGCTCGCCGAGCGCGCCCAGCGCTTCGGGCTGCACCTGGCGGACCGGCACGTGGTGGCCGTCGCCGCGGCGGCGGAGAAGTACGACGACGTGCACCCCACCGTGCGGCGCGTGGAGCGCGAGCTGCTGGGCCGGTTCGGGGAGCACGACGTGCTGCTCTCCACCAAGGAGGGGCGGCTCGTGTGCATCGCGGCCAGCGGCGACAGCACGGTGATGGAGGCCTTCGCGCGGCTCGCCGAGGACCCCGGGCGCGGCTACGCGGCGGCGCAGCGCGTGGCCTTCGGGCGCGAGCACGCGGGCGCGGGCGGCGTGGTCCGCAGCTACGAGGAGGCCGTCGAGGCGCTGCGGCTCGCCGACCGCATCGGCGTCCCCGCCGTGCGGGTGCACGCGGGCAAGATGCTCGTCTTCCCCGTGCTGCTGCGCGACCGGGAGGCCATGGCCGACCTCGTACGGACGGTCCTCGGGCCGCTCACCCGGGCGCGCGGCGGGGCCCGGCCGCTGCTGGAGACGCTGGAGGTGTGCGCCGCGGCCGGTTACGTCAACGCGGAGGCCGCCCGGCGGCTCGGGGTGAGCGTGCGCACCCTCTCGTACCGCCTGGAGCGCATCCGCACCCTCACCGGCTACGACCCGGGCGACGCGCTGCAGCGCTTCACGCTGGAGACGGCGGAGCTCGGCGCCCGGCTGCTGGGGTGGCCGGAGAACGGCGTGTAGCCCGGTCTCCGGCCCCCGTTTCCCGTACGCCCGTTCCCACATCCCGTACGCCCGTTTCCCGGTCTCGTCCGCCCGTTCCCTGCCCGGAGATCTGTGCCCATTCCGTGGCGGAGACGTGGCACAGGTGTCGATCACCGCTGGAACCGGGCACGGTTCCACCCCGAGCCGGACGTAAATGCGGCGTAAAGATTGCCAGGATCAGGAAGTGTGCCGCCGCGACGCCGAGTGTCAGGATGACGGCACACCGCGACGGGGAGACGCGGTGTCCGACGGGAGCCGATGCCTTCGACGGGGGTGGAGGCATCGGCTCTCCGTCGTTCCGTACGTCCTTCGGCGCGTGCCGCCGAGACGGTCCGCGCGGGGCGCGGGCGGGGGTGCTGATTGCCGGGATCGTACGTACCCGGACATCACGCGGTGGCGCAGCGCGTGACCGTGAAGAGCCCGACGTCCTCCCGGCGGCTGCTCACCGCCTCCTGCGCGAAGCCCGCCTTCACCGCCCGGATCTCCGCCTCCCCGACCGGCCTGCACCGGGTGCGCCAGGGCGTGCCCTCCCGGTCCGGCAGCATCCGCGCGAGGAGCCCCGGCGGGGGATTCCGGGTCTGCGTCGTGAAGAGAAGCGTTCCGCCGGGCGCGAGCATCTCCCGCAGCCGCTCCAGCGAGGCGCGGACCACCTCGTCGTCCGGGATCAGCTCGTACAGCCCCGACACGACGACGAGATCGGGGCGGAGCCCGTCCGCGAGCGGCGCCGGATCGAGCGCGTCCCCCTGTTCGTACGTCAGCGCGCCCCGCGGCAGTCCGCGCTCCCGCGCCAGCCGCCGGCCCCGCGCGAGCGCGGCGGGTGCCAGGTCCCGGCAGACCACCCGGAGCTGGCCGCCCGGCTGCTCCTCGGCGACCAGGTCCTGGAGATAGCGCCCCGGGCCCGAGGCCACGTCGAGGACCACGATCTCGCCGCCCCTGCCCGCGATCTCCTCGCGCAGCATCCGCCCCAGCAGCTCGCACCGGGCGCGGGCCGCGCGCCAGCCCACCGCGTCGAGGAACGCGCGGTCGAGCGCTCTGCCGACGCCGAGGACGCCGCGCGCCCTGTCCGCGTACACGTGGTCGAGCAGCGTGCCGCTGCCGAAGCCGTGCCGGTGACCGAGGCGGACGCCCTCGCTCGCGCGCCCCACCGTCCCGAGCAGACCGCGCGCCGCGGCCCACCGGATCCTCTCCGCCCTGCCGAGTCCGCCGTGTCCGCCGTGTCCGCTGAGCATCGGAGCCCCACCCCTTCCCCTGTTCCACCTCTTCTTCTGTCTGCACCACGGGGGCGTCCGGCACGCATGCGCCGGACGCATTCCGGCACTTCGTGTTCGCGGTTGCATCGTCAACTTTTCATCTTCCACGGGCCCTTGCGGAGATCTTCGCGGAGCGAATCCATGAAGGTGGCGCGCATTGTGGAACCGGTTCCTCCTGTCCCCGCGTGAGACACAGGGAACTCCCGTTCTGCAGGGCGTTCCTGGCGTCAGGAAGCGCCTTGAGGGGGGAGTGGGGCGCTGATACTGTGCCTTGGATTTACCAGGCGTGGTCACCTGTCGGTTCACGAGGGTATGTCCGACATAGCGGTGACGGGGGTTAGTTGGTGCAAATGGTGACGGGGGTGGTGATATGAAGACCCAGGAGCGCAGTGCCGCGGGTGCGAATCGCGCGGCCACGGGTACGGCCCTCGCGGGGGACCGGCTGCCCTCGGCGCCCAGGGAGCGCAAGCCCGCGCTGGCCGCCCTGGCCGTGCTGCTGGTGCTGCTCGGCGCGCTCGGCGCGACCGTGCTGGTCATGCGCGCGGGCGACCGTATCGAGGCGATCGCGGTCACGGAGCGGGTGCCCCAGGGGCAGCCGGTGCCGGACTCGGCGATCAAATCGGTGATGGTGGCCGAGGACAGCGACATCAAGTACGTCCGCTGGGAGCAGCGCGGTCTGCTGAAGAAGTACCGCGCCGCCAGCGATCTCGTCGACGGCGCCGTTCTCGTGGGCAGCATGCTCACCAAGGAGAAGGGGCTGGCGGACGGAAAGGTCGTCGTCGGTCTCTCCCTGAAGAGCGGCCAGTATCCGGCCAGGATCGAAGAAGGGGATTCCGTCGCCGCGTACCGCGTGGGCGACCGGGGTTCCACCGGCGGCGGCACGGGCGGTTCCGGTAATGGCGGCACGGGCGGCGGGAGTTCCAGCCGGACCGACACGCTGATTACCGACGGCGCGAAGGTGCAGTCCATCAAGAAGAACACCGAGGATTCCTCGTTCAGCGGAGATCTGCCGGTTTCCGTCGTCGTCGACGAAAGCGATGCCGCCGATCTGACCGCGGCCGCTTCCAGCGGGGAAGTGTCACTGGTTCTCGGACCCGGGTCCGGAAGTGGCAGTTGACCGGGCTCCCGCTCTCACCGGCGACGGAGGGCATGGCAGTGCAACGGGGAACAGCGGGAAGAAGGTGCGGAGCTAGATGGCGCTGATCGCACTCGCCGCGGACAAGGGCGCTCCGGGCGTCACCACGGCGGCGGTCGCCCTGTCCGCGGTGTGGCCGCGCCGCGCGCTGCTGGCCGAGGTGGACACGGCCGGCGGCGACCTCGTCTACCGGAGCGGAAGCGCGGACGGGGGCCCGCTCGAACCCAACACGGGCATGCTCTCGCTCGCCGCGAGCGCGCGCCGCGGCCTCGCCCCGCAGCAGCTCTGGGAGCACACCCAGCGGATCTCCGGCGGGCTCGACGTCCTCGTCGGGCTCGGCAACGCGGAGCAGTCCGCGGGGCTCGCCGGGCAGTGGAACACCCTCGGCCGCGCCTTCGCCACGCTCGCCGACGTGCCGGAACCGGCCTCGGCGGCCGACGTGATCGCGGACTGCGGGCGCGTCGGGCCCGAGGCGGCGTCCGTCGCGCTCTTCGAGCACGCGGCGCTGGTGCTGCTGCTCACCCGTACAGAGCCCGAACAGCTCGCGCGCGTACGGGACCGTGCCGCCACGCTCGCCGCGCGGCTGCACGGGGGGCACCGGGGCGCGGCGCAGCTCGCCCAGCCGCTGATCGGGGTGGTGCTCATCGCCGACGCGCAGGGCAGCGCCAAGATCGCCGGTCAGGTCAACGACATGCTGGTCGCCTCCCGCGCGGGGGCCCAGGTGCTGGGTGTGCTCGCGCACGACCCTGCCGGGGCGGCGCAGTTGGCCGGGCGGCGGAGGGGGCGCGTCGACAAGTCGATGCTCGTACGGTCGGTGCGCAAGGTCGCCGTCGACCTTCACCGGCAGTACGGGGCGGCGTGGACGCCCGCTCCCTCTGCGCCGGATCAGCTGACCGCCGGTCAGCGCCCCGCGGGCCAGCTCCCGCAGGGCCCGGCCCAGCCTCAGCCTCAGCCTCCGGCTCAGCCCATGCCGCAGAACCCGGCACCGGCGCAGCCTCAGCCTCGTCCTCTTTCCCAGGACCTGGAACAGGCGCGTGCCCGGCGTCTCCAGGGTGGCAACAACCTCCAGGCGCGAGCCCAGGCACAGCCCCAGCCCACTCCCGACGAGACCCAGCAGTTCCGACTGCCGAGGGCAGAAGGGGCGGGTCAGTGAACACCACGCACCCGGCATCGGGGCTGCGCTTGCCAGCCCTGCGCCTTGCGCAGACCTCCCAAGCGCAGTGGAAGAGCGAGGGGCGCGGGGAACTGCGCGACAAGCCACCGCGCACGGCGCACCCCGCAACGCACAGCAAGGGGCAGCCCCTGCCCGGCACTACCGCAGGGAGCGGGGGATGCCGCGATGAGTGAGACCACCGTCGACCACACCCTGGTGAAGCGGTTCCGGCAAGAAGCCGGGGACCGGATCGCGGAGCAGCGCAGGATCGATCAGGCGTCCGGCGTCGCGGCGATGACGACCGAGGACGAGCGGCAGTTCGCACGGGCCGTCATCGCGCAGATCCTGGAGGAGTACGCGCGCTCGGAGATCACCGCCGGGCGCACCCCTCCGGACGCGCGCGGAGAAGAGGCGTACGCCGCGGCCGTGCACGCCGCGCTCTTCGGCGTGGGCCGCCTGCAGCCGCTGCTGGACGACCCCGAGGTCGAGAACATCGACGTCAACGGCTACGACCAGGTCTTCATCGGCTACGCCAACGGGCACGAGACGCGCGGCGAGCCCGTCGCCGAGTCCGACGAGGAGCTCGTCGAGCTGATCCAGATACTGGGCGCCTACTCGGGCCTCTCCTCACGCCCGTTCGACTCCGCGAACCCGCAGCTGGACCTCCGGCTCCCGGACGGCTCCCGGCTCTCGGCCGTGATGGACGTGACGCGGCGTCCCGCGCTCTCCATCCGCCGCGCCCGGATGGGCAAGGTCTTCGTCTCCGACCTGGTGGGGAACGGGACGCTCACGCCGGAGCTCGGGAGCTTCCTGACCGCCGCCGTCCGCGCCCGTAAGAACATCATGATCGCGGGCGCCACCAACGCGGGCAAAACGACACTGCTGCGGGCCCTGGCCAACGAGATCCCGCCGCACGAGCGCCTCATCACCGTGGAGCGGGCCCTGGAGCTGGGGCTCGACCACTTCACGGAGCTGCACCCGAACGTCGTCGCGTTCGAGGAGCGGCTGCCCAACTCCGAGGGCCAGGGCACCATCTCCATGGCCGAACTGGTGCGCAGGTCGCTGCGTATGAACCCGTCCCGGGTGATCGTCGGCGAGGTCCTCGGCGACGAGATCGTCACCATGCTCAACGCGATGTCGCAGGGCAACGACGGGTCCCTGTCCACCATTCACGCCAACAGCTCCAGCGAGGTCTTCAACCGCATCTCGACCTACGCCCTCCAGGCCAACGAGCGGCTGCCCATCGAGGCGAGCCAGATGCTGGTGGCCGGGGCGATCAACTTCGTGGTCTTCGTCGAGCGGCGCAACGCCTACCAGACCGGCGGGCGCCTCAGCCGCTCCGTCACCTCCGTACGGGAGATCAACGGCGTGGACGGCCGGGTGCTCTCCAGCGAGGTGTTCGCCGAGTCGCCCGACGGGCGGCTGCTGGCCCACGCCCCGATCTCCTGCGTGCAGGAGCTGTCCGTCTACGGATACAAGCCGACCGGAAACTGGGGGTGAGAAGTGCCTGTCACAGGTGGTATGAGCGGCATCTTCTCCCTGGACACGCTGTACGCGCTGGGCTGCGGCATCGCGGTGGGCGGCGGCATCGCGCTGCTGATCGTCGCGGTGCGCGGGCTGCCCGCCAAGTCGCACGCGGAGAAGGAGGAGGCGGGCGAACGCGCCTCCGAGCTGGCCCGGTTCATGAGCAAGCGGGGTTCGATCGCGGTCTGCGGCGGGCTCCTCGTGCTGCTGCTGACGCGCTGGCCGGTGGCCGCGATCGCCACGGGAGTGCTCGTCTTCCTCTGGGACCGGCTCTTCGGCGGCGCCGCCGAGGAGCGCGCGGCCATGCGCCGCGTGGAGGCGCTGGCCGCCTGGACCGAGTCGCTGCGTGACACGATCGCGGGCGCCGTCGGCCTCGAACAGGCCATCCCCGCCTCGGCGCGGGCCGCCGCGCCCTCGCTGCGTCCGCACCTCGACGCGCTGATCGACCGGCTGCGCGCCCGTACGCCGCTGCCGAACGCGCTCCAGCACCTCGCCGACGAGCTGAACGACCCCTCGGCGGACATCGTGGTGGCCGCGCTGATCCTCAACTCGCGGCTGCGCGGCCCCGGTCTGCGCGAGGTGCTCGGCGCGCTCGCCAAGTCGGCCCGTGAGGAAGTGGACATGCGGCAGCGCGTGATGGCGCAGCGAGCCTCGACGCGCCGCAGCGTGCAGATCGTGGTCGGCGTCAGCGTGGCGTTCGTCCTCGGCCTCGCCGTCTTCAACCGGGACTTCGTCAAGCCCTACGGCACCCCGCTCGGCCAGGTCGTCCTGCTGTGCGTGTGCGCGATGTTCGCCTGCGGCTTCTGGTGGCTGCGGAAGCTGTCGCGGATCGAGACGCCCGAGCGGTTCCTGGCCCGCGCCGAGCCGGGCTCGCTGACGCCCCGGGACGGGCAGCAGCCCGGCGCCGGTTCGGCGAACGGCGTGCCCGCTTCCTCCCAGGAGGCGCTGCCCCGATGAACACGTTCACGCTGACCGCGCTGACCGGTGCCCTCATAGGGATCGGCCTCTTCCTGCTCGTACGGGCCATCGCGCCCGGCAAGAAGGGCGCCGTCGCCTCCGTCGCCGAGATCGACGCGCTGCGCGCCCGCAGCGCCGCGCACCAGCCGCTGCCGGGCGCGGCCACCGGGCCCGAACTGACGGGCCCGTTCGCCGAGTCCCGGGCCCGGCTGGGGGAGCGGCTCGCCGCGTTCTACATCCGGCAGGGCTGGGAGATGCGCAGCCTCCGCTCCGACCTGGACGTGCTGGAGCGCGGCTGGGAGAACTTCCTCGCGACGAAGGTGCTGCTGGCCGCGGCCGGGCTCTTCTTCGGCCCGTTCCTCTTCTCGCTGGCCTGGCTCGCCGGGTTCGGGCAGAGCCCGCTGATTCCGGTGTGGCTGGCGCTGTTCTTCGCCGGGGTCTTCTTCATGCTGCCGGACCTGGAGGTCCGGCGGGACGCCGCCGACAAGCGGCGTGACCTGCGGCGCGTGGTCGGTGCCTATCTCGACCTGGTCGCCATGAACCTCGCGGGCGGGCGCGGTCTGCCCGAGGCGCTGAAGGCCGCGAGCGAGGTCAGCGACGGCTGGGCGCTGCGCCGGATCCAGGACGCCCTCGCGGACGCGCGGATCACGGGGCAGAGCCAGTGGCAGGCCCTGGGCCAGCTCGGCGTACGGCTGGGCGTGGACGAGCTGAAGGACCTGTCGGCCTCGCTGGCGCTGGTCGCCGACGACGGCGCCAAGGTACGGGCCTCGCTCGCCTCGCGTGCGGAGACGATGCGTCACAGGGAGCTCGCGGAGATCGAGGGCAGCGCGGGGGAGAAGTCGCAGTCGATGCTCGTCGCACAGCTCATGCTGTGTGCCGGCTTTCTCGTCTTTCTCATCTTTCCCGCGGCCATGCGCGTCTTCCAGATCTGACCGGGCCCTCCCTGCCCCCCACTGCTCCTCTTCCGAAAGGACCGAGAACGATGCCGGTGAACCCCTTCAAACCGACGAGCCACCCCGCCGTCGACCTGATGGTGACCTTCCTCCGCGGCCGTATCCAGCGGGCCCGCTCCGGCGAGCTGGACCGCGGCGCCTCGGCCGTCGAGTGGGTGATCATCTCCGCGGTCGTCGTCGCCATCGTGGGCGTGGTCGCCGCGATCATCAACATGGCGCTGAAGAACGGCGCCGACAAGGTGAGCGACTGCATCGACGACGCGGACGCCAACGGGACCTGCGACTAGGGCCGCGGGGCCGGAACGGGGACGGGGACGAGGACGAGGGCGTCGGCAGGTGCGAAGAGAGCGGTTCGTGCGGGGCGTACGCCGCAGGTGGGAGGAGATCTCCGACCGCGGCGACCGCGGCATGAGCGGAATCGAGTTCGTGATCCTCACGCCGGTGCTCTTCTTCCTGATCTTCGCCACCGTGCAGTTCGCGCTCTACTTCTTCGCCGACCACGTGGCCCAGGCAGCGGCCCAGGCGGGTGCCCGCAAGGCCCGCCAGCAGGCCGACGCCAACGCGGGCGGCTGGCGCGGCGAGGCCCAGGCGAAGGTGGGCGAGTACATCGACCAGCTCGGCCCGCAGCTCGTGCTGAAGCCGGACGTCACGACGCTCCAGCCGCAGCAGGACACGGTCGGCGTGGAGATCGAGGCCAAGGTGCCCTCGGTCTTCCCCGGGCTGGACTTCACCGTGCACGCCGTCTCGCAGGGACCCGTCGAGCGCTTCGTCCCGGACGGGGGTGGGTGATGGACGTACGCGACGACAAGGGGCTGTCGACCATCGAGGTCGTGATCCTCGCGCCCGTCATGATGCTGTTCATCCTGGTGCTGGTCGCCTTCGGCCAACTGGTCGACGGGCGTGGCCAGGTGGACGGCGCGGCCCGCGACGCCGCGCGCGCGGGATCGCTCCAGCACGGCGACTTCGGCGTCGCCGAGGCGGCCGCCCGCGACGCGGCCGAGGCCACCCTCCAGGACACCTGCGCCAACGGCGTCGAGGTGCAGGCGGGCGGCGACTACCGCTCGGGCGGCATCTTCACCGTCGAGGTGAGCTGCAAGGTGCGCGGCCTCGGCATGCTGGGCCTCGACATCGGCAAGACCATCACCGGCAAGTCGAGCTCACCGATCGACCCGTACCGGAGGACAGGGTGAACGGGCGCGTCACGCGCACATCTGCGCCCCCAAGGGGCGCGGGGAACTGCGCGCCCAGCGCGACGCGCGCCGGCGGTCCGCGACGCACGGCATCGGGCAGCCCGTGCCCGGCCGCGGACAGGGCGAGGGCAGGACGTGCCGGGCAGGCGCTGGAGTCACGGCTCGCTGCCCTGCGGGAGTGGCACAGACGGGAAGGCGACCGGGGGTCCGGGGCCGGGGCCGTGATCCTCTTCGCGGTGCTCTTCATGGTGCTGGCCGCCTTCGTCGTCGACGGCGGTCTCTCCATCTCGCAGCGCGAGCGCGCCGCCGACATCGCCGAGCAGGCCGCCCGGTACGCGGCGCAGGACATCGACGAGGAGGCCCTGCGCGAGAGCCAGGGCAAGAACGCGCCCATCAACTACGAGAACTGCCAGCCACGCGTCACCGAGTTCGCGCAGCAGTCCGGGCTGTCCGGCGCCGACGTCGCCGCCTCGGGGTGCGTCGCCGCCAGCGCGCAGCAGGTCGAGGTGCGGATCCGGCTCACCTACCGGCCCGTGCTCACCGGCCTCTTCTACACCAAGCCGGTCGAGGTCCACGGCACGGCGAAGGCCGAGTCCGTGACGGGATAGGCGGGACGGGAAGCAGCAGGAACTCCACAGCATCAGCGACGACGTCTCACGGGGAGCACACGACATGGCCCGCCGCAGCACCACACCTTCCGGACCCTCCGGTACGCCCCGTTCGCGTACGCCCGTCCAGGTGCGGACCCGGCGGACGTTCGGCGACGTGATGAAGGCGTTCTTCGCCTTCCTCGCGCTGGCGGTGCTGCTCGTGGCCGTGCCGGGCGCCCTCGCGTACTTCATCGGCTGGCCGCTGCCGCACAGCCTGCCGTCCCTGGACGCGTTCCAGGACGAGGTGAGCGCGGGGATGTTCATCAACGTGCTGACGGTCGTGGTGTGGCTGGCCTGGGCGCAGTTCACCGCGTGCGTGCTGGTCGAGGTCAAGGCCGCCGTCTCGGGCGTCGGACTGCCCGCGCGCGTGCCGGGCGCCGGGCCGAGCCAGATGCTGGCCCGCCAGCTCGTCGCCGCCGTGCTGCTGCTGGGCTCCACCGCGGCGAGCTTCGCGCCCGGCATCGCCCAGCTCGGCCAGTCCTTCCCGAACCAGAACGACGGGCGCACCGTCGCCTCGGCCCAGCTCCTCCCGGGCCAGCACGGCGCGCACGGTACGGGCGTGGGGCACGCGGACGGGCGCGGCTCGGGCAGCTCCAGCATGGGCACGATGGGCGGCAGCGACCAGCTCACCCCGGCCTCGTACAGCACCGGCGGTTCGGGCGAGGCCCGTAAGGCGGGGGGCACGCAGGGCTCCACGAAGTTCTACCGGATCCAGCCGCCCGAGGGCCGTCACCACGACTCGCTCTGGGAGATCTCCGAGCGCCACCTCGGCGACGGCCGCCGGTACAAGGAGGTCTACCGGCTCAACAAGGACCGTGTGCAGCCCGACGGTTCCAAGCTCTCCGAGGCCAGCCTCATCCGGCCCGGCTGGATCATGGAGATGCCCGCCGACGCGCACGGCGGCGAACTGGTCGAGATGCCCGACGAGGCCCCGGAGATCAGCGAGCGGCAGCGCCAGCAGATCGAGGAGTACCAGGGCAACGGCGGAAACTGGGACTCGCAGAGCCCGGACGGCGGCACGCGGGACCCGGGCACCCCTTCGCAGCCGGACGGCGCGGACAAGGGCGGCGCGGACAGGAGCGGCGCGGAGCGGGAGACCCCGTCCGAGTCGCCGTACAAGCCGGAGGAACGGGACGGCAAGGAGGAGAAGCTCGACGTCCCGCCGACCGAGCACACCCCCGACCGCCAGGAGCAGTCCGTCCCGGAGCGGCCGGGCGAGGAGCGGGAGCCCGCGCTGCCCGACGAGTCGAAGGACGGCTCGGGCCCCGGCATCGACCAGCCCGACGACATCGCCGAGGACGTCCCCGAGAAGGGCGGCCGGGACAAGGCCGACGGGGACAAGGGCGGCTCCGACGACGACGCCGTACGGGACGGCGGCACCGGACAGGAGAAGCCGGAGCCCGCCCCCAAGCCCGAGCCCGAGCCCGACCGGGAGAAGGGCGACGGCTCCGGCAAGAAGGACCCCAGCTCCGACCTGGCGCACGCGGGCGTGCCCGGCACCGGCGACAAGGGGTCCACCGACCTGTCGGGCTCGGACCAGGACCCGCCCCGCGAGGACCGGGACCGCGACACGGCGGGCGACGCGGAGGCGCGCCCGGCACCGGACACGGCGACCGGCGAGAAGGACACGAAGGACCGCGACTCCGGCGCGCGGCACGACCGTACGGCGGAGGCGCCGTCCGAGGCACCGTCCGCCCCCGAGGCCGACCCGGCGCCCGAGCCGGAGCCGGAGCCCGAGGTGGCCGACCCCAGGACGGACGTACGGGCCGACGAGAAGCACACGCCCGAGGCCGAGGCGGGGCAGGGCGGGGACGACGGCGGTCCCGCGATCGGTCTGCCCGCGGCGCTCATCGGCGCGCCCCTGCTCGCCGCCGGGCTGCTGGCCGCGCTCGGCAGGCGGCGCCGGGAGGCGCTGTGGAGGGCCGCCACCGGAGGCGGCGGCCGGACGCCCGCGCACGACTTCCCGCCGCCGTCCGAGCCCGCCGCCGTCGTACGGGAAGCGCTGCTCGTGGGCGCCGACCCGGGCGCCGTCCGCTTCCTCGACCGCGCGCTGCGCGGGCTCTCGGAGGACCTGGGCGCGCAGGGCAGGACCCTGCCGGTCGTCTACGCGGCCTGGCTGACCGACCAGGAGCTGCACCTCCAGCTCTCCGAGGAGTGCGGACAGCCCCCGGCCCCCTGGCGGTTCGGGCAGAGCGCGAGCTTCTGGAGCATCCAGCGCGCGCACACCCGGGTGGACGTCGACGCCTCGGTGGCGCCCCCGTACCCCGGTCTCGTCAGCCTCGGCATGCGCGGCGACGCGCGGCTGCTGCTGAACCTGGAGTCGGTGCCGGGGCTCGTCACCGTCACCGGCGAGGCCGAGGAGCGCTCCGCCATGCTGGCCTCGCTCGTCGCCGAACTGGCCACCAGCGGCTGGGCGGAGCGGATGACGCTCACCCTCGTCGGCTTCGGCGCGGACCTCGCGCCGCTCGCGCCCGCCCGCGTCCGGCACGTCGCCGACCTGCCGGGGCTGCTGCAGGCGCTGGAGACGGAGTCGGGCGTACGGCGCAGCGCGCTGCGCGGCGCCGGTCAGGACACCGTGCTCGCCGCCCGTACGGGCACGGCCCGGGGCGACCACCAGTGGGTGCCGCACCTCGTGGTCGTCGGCACCGAGCCGACGCCCGAGGAGGCCGCGCGCCTCGCGGCGCTCGCGGGGGCCTCCGACCCGCTCGGCATAGGGTTCCTGGTCAGCACGGCGCGGCGGCAGCTGCCCGGCGCCGTCTGGGAGTTCGACATCGCGCCCGACGGCGTGCTGCGCGCGCCGCAGATGGGGCTCGAACTGCGCGCCCAGCTCCTCCCCGACCATCTGCGCGCCGCCGTGGTCGAGCTGTTCGCCGCCACGGAGAGCGCCGCCGGGGGCGCGGGGGAGGAGCGGGGGCCCGGCTTCCGGGTGGACCTCAGCGACGGCGGGCGCCCCGCCGTCTACGCGCGCCTGCTCGGCCCGTACGAGATCCTCGGCCTGCCCGAGCCCGAGGAGTCCCGCAGCGGGCAGCTGCACGAGGCCCTGGCGCTGCTCCTGCTGCACCGCGAGGGTGTGCACCCCCGGGTGCTGGCCTCCGCGCTGTGGCCGAAGGGCGTCACCGACGACGTACGGGACGCGCTCGTCGCCCGGCTGCGCGACTGGCTGGGCCACGACCCGGACGGCAGACCCCGGCTGACCGTGGACGGCGACGGACGGCTGGTGCTCTCCCCCTCGGTCGTCTCCGACTGGGACGTGCTGCGCACCCTGCACCACGGCACCACGGGACCGGGCGGCGCCGCGCTGTCGGCGGCCGTACGCGGGCGGCAGCTCGCCGACGCCATGGAGCTGGCCCGCGGCCCGCTGCTCGCCGACCGTGCCGAGGGCCGCTACGCCTGGCTCGCCCACGAGACCGCCGAGGCCCAGCACCCGCTGATCGTCGCGGAGACCGGGCTCGCGCTGGCCGCCGAGCACGTCCGCGCCGGGGAGCCGGACCGGGCCCTGGGCGCGGTCCGGTCGGCGCTGCGCACCGCGCCCGCCGACGAACGGCTGTGGGAGGAGCTGCTCCGCACGGCCCACGCGACCGGCGAGGAGGCGCTCCTCGGCGAGGCCGTGACCTGGGTGACCGAGCGCAGCGCCCAGCTCCACGGCGCCGACCGCGGCCTGCCGCCCCGCACCGCCGCGCTCCTCGACGAACTCGCCCCGGGCTGGCAGCCCGCGGCACGCGCGTAGCGGAACGTCCCGTAGCGGAGCGGCTCGTACGGAACGAGCCGCTCCGCGTCCGTATCGTCACGTCTTCGCAACCCTCGTCCTGGGGCCGGAAACGCCCGTCGTGCGTCACATTCCCGTCAGGAGCGGGACACGCGGGACACGGAAATCGGGGGCGGACGGATGAGGCGTACAGCGGAGGTACGGAAAGCGGGGGTACGGACGGCGGGGCGCTGGGCGGTGGCGGCGACGGCCGCCGCGCTGCTGGCCGCCGGATGTTCGGGCGGCGGCGGGACGGACTCGGCCGACCACGCGGAGAAGGGCGGCTCCCGGCCCGCGCCCGACGCGAAGGGGCCGGGCGGCGGCTACGTGAAGGAGGGCCCGCGGGGTGAGCAGGACGCGGCCGGGGAGTCCGGTGAGTCCGGGGAGCCCTCGCGGCGGCCGGACTTCCGCTCGACGTTCGCGCTGGACGTGGACACCGCCTCGTACAGCTACGCCCGCCGGACCCTGAAGAGCGGACGGCTGCCCGCGCCGGGCACCGTCCGCACCGAGGAGTTCGTCAACAGCTTCCAGCAGGACTACGCGCGCCCCGAGGGCAACGGCTTCGCCGTCTCGGCGGACGGGGCGCGCACCACCCGGCCCGGCTGGTCGCTGATGCGCGTCGGGCTGGCCACCCAGGACCAGGCGCCCGAGGCCGACCGGCCGCCCGCCGCGCTGACCTTCGTCCTCGACGTGTCCGGCTCCATGGCCGAGCCGGGCCGACTGGACCTCGCGAAGAAGGCGCTGGGGATGGCGGCCGACCAGCTGCGCGCGGAGGACTCGGCGGCCCTCGTCACCTTCAGCGGCACCGCGAAGACCGTGCTGCCCATGACCCGGCTGGGCGGCGGCGGGCGCGAACGGCTGCGCGAGGCGGTCCGCGGACTGGAGCCGCAGCAGGACACCAACCTCGGCGCGGGCGTGACCCGGGGGTACGAGGAGGCGGCCGACGGCATCCGCGAGGGCGGCACCAACCGCGTCGTGCTGCTCTCCGACGCGCTCGCCAACACCGGCAGCACCGACGCGGGCTCGATCCTGGAGAAGGTCTCCGAGAACCGGAAGAAGCACGGCATCACGCTCTTCGGCGTCGGCGTCGGCAGCGACTACGGCGACGACCTGATGGAGCGCCTCACCAACAGGGGCGACGGCCACACCGCCTACGTCTCCGGCGAGAAGGAGGCCCGCGAGGTCTTCGTCGACCAGCTGCCCCGCAACGTCGTGCTGCGCGCCCGGGACGCCAAGGCGCAGGTCACGTTCGACCGGGACACGGTCGACGGCTTCCGGCTGCTGGGCTACGAGAACCGCCGCGTGGCCGACGACGACTTCCGGAACGACTCCGTCGACGGCGGCGAGATCGGCCCCGGCCACACCGTGACCGCGCTCTACGCCGTACGCCTCAAGGACGGCGCGGAGGGGAACGCCGCGCGGGCGACCGTACGGTGGCAGGACCCGAAAACCCGCGCGCCGCACGAGCGGACCCGGCGGATCGGGGTGGGCGCGCTCACCGGCGACGGGCTGTGGGGCGAGAACGCGGAGGGCACGCCGCCCCGGCTCCGGCTCGCGGCGGTGGCGGCGTACTTCGCGCACGCGCTGCGCGCGGATGCCCCCGGCCCGGCGCTGCCCGGCGCACCCTCGCTCCGCGAGCTGCGCGACGAGGCACGCGGCCTCGCGAAGGAGACGGGCGACGGGGCCGTCTCGACCCTGGCGGAGGCGATCGACAGGGCGGACGGGCTCACGTAGGACGTCCGGGTACGCAAAGGCCGTGGCCCGCGCCCTCGGGGGTAGGGGCGCGGACCACGGCGGTCTGCGATACGTCTGCGCTGCGGCAGAGGCGCGTCGGCGTCAGCCGATCTGCAGCTTCTGGCCGGGCAGGATGAGGTCGGCGTCGCCGCCGACCGTGGCCTTGTTCGCCTGGTAGATCTTCTGCCAGGAGGTGCCGTGCGCGGCGGCGATGGACGACAGGGTGTCGCCGGCCTTGACGGTGTAGTTGCCCTTGCCGGTCTGCGGCGCCTGCTGCGGGGCCTGCTGGACGGGCTTCTGGACCGGCTTCTGCACGGGCTTCGGGGCCTGCTGCTGCGGCTGCGCGGGCTTGGGCTGCGCGGGCTTCGGCGCGGCCTGCTGCTTCTGCTGCGGCTGGGCCGGCTTCGGCTGCGCGGGCTTCTGCTGCTGCTGCGAGGCACCCGGGTTCACGTTGGCGGAGGGACCACCGGCGGACAGGTTGCCCGCACCGGCGCAGGACCAGGCGCCCGGGCCCTGCATCTTGAGCAGCTGCTCGGCGGTGGCTATCTGCTGAGCCTTGGTGGCCTGGTCGGCACGCGGGGCGTACTTGGTGCCACCGGCGGCGGCCCAGGAGGAGTTGTTGAACTGCAGGCCGCCGTAGTAGCCGTTGCCCGTGTTGATGGACCAGTTGCCGCCGGACTCGCACTGGGCGACCTTGTCCCAGGTGTCGACCGAGGCGGCCTGGGCGCCGGTGGCGGACATGAGCGGAACGGCGACAGCGGCACCCGCGACACCGGTGAGGGTGGCGATACGGACGGCCTTGGAGGGACGGCGGTGACGGCCCTTGCCGGAGAACAGCATGGTCTTTCGTTTCCTTACAGTCGCGGCTGCTCGCCACGGGGAAGAGACGAGCGGGTCGAGCGGAGCGACAGTAAGCACACGTGTCCGGATGCGTCCAAAAGCTCCAGCAAAGATCGTTAAAGGCGCTTGACACCCCTGAGTCGCGTCTGTGCAGGTGGTGCGAGTACGAGTGAAACCGGCGGGCCCGGTGTGACATAGCCGTCGGAGACAAGCGTCACAGGAATGGGGGGTTTGGATGTGATCTGCGCAATGCCCGGTTCCCCCCGGCTCGCGAGATGTCCGATCTGCCCTTAATGTTCCGGGTGTTCGCGCCCGTCGCGCCGCTGTCCCGGCTCCTCGACCTGGATCGTCGCGTGCGTGATGCCGTACCGCTCGTCCAGCAGCGCGAGCACCCTCTCCAGCACCTCCGTCGGGCGGCTCGACGGCTCGGCCACCACATGGCCGCTCGCCGCGTCCATGCCCGAGGTGACCGTCCAGATGTGCAGGTCGTGCACCTCCGCCACGCCCGGCAGTGCCGCCATGTCCCCCTCCACGGCGGCCACGTCGAGGCCTGGCGGCGCCGCCTCCATCAGGATCCGCACGGCCTGCGCCATCACCCGCGCCGCGCGCGGCAGGATGAACACCCCGATCCCCACGCCCAGTACGGGGTCCACGTAGCGCCACCCCGTCAGCAGGATCAGCCCGGCGCCCACGATCACCGCGACCGAGCCGAGCAGATCCCCCAGCACCTCCAGATAGGCGGCCTTGAGATTGAGGCTGTCCTTCGCGCCGGAGGAGAGCAGCCGGAAGCTGATCAGGTTCACCACCAGGCCGCCGGTCGCGACCAGCAGCAGCGGCAGCCCCGGCACCTCGGGCGGCTCGCCCCACCGCCGCACCGCCTCCACCAGGACGTAGACGGCGACGCCGAAGAGGAGGACCCCGTTCGCGAGCGCCGCGAGCACCTCCAGCCGGTAGGTGCCGTACGTGCGCTGCCGCGGCCCCTGCCTGCGCGCCAGGGTGATCGCGGCCAGGGCCATGCCGAGCCCCAGCACGTCGGTCCCCATGTGCGCGGCGTCGGAGAGCAGCGCGAGCGAGTCGAAGACGATGCCCCCGACGACCTCGGCGCCCGCGTAGCCGAGGGTGAGACAGAACGCGATCGTGAGCGCCCTGCGGTGCCGTCCCCCGGCGGAGAGCGCGCCGCCGGGAGGCCCGTGGTCGTGGCCCATGCGCGGCAAGTTAACAGCGCGGGGGCCGCCTCCGGCCGTACCGCGCGGAGAGCGCGTGGGACAGTGCGCGGGTGGCGCCATAATGGCGCCATGGACCTTACGCCGTACGTCGACAACCTCCGGCGCGAGCTGGCCGTAGCCGCCGAGGCCGGGGGCGAGGACGCGCGCGCCCTCGCCGAACGCCTCGCCGCGCCGCTGGAGTCGGCCACCCGACTCGCCCTGCTGAACGTGCTCTCCGACGCCATGGGCGAGATCACCCGTGAACTCGCCCCCGGCTCCGTGGACGTACGGCTGCGCGGCCTCGACCCCGACTTCGTCGTCACCGCGCCGCCGGGGGGTGAGGGAGAGGGGTCCGCGGGGGAACCGGGGACGGCACCGGCGGCTTCCGCTTCCGCTGCCGCCTCCGCGGCCATGGCCGCCGACGAGGGCGGCACCTCGCGGATCAACCTCCGGCTGCCCGCCCAGCTCAAGGTCCGCGCCGAGGAGGCCGCCACGCGCGAGGGCCTCTCTCTCAACGCCTGGCTCGTCCGCGCCCTCTCCTCCGCGCTCGACCCCGAGGGCGGCGCGGCCCGGCGCGAGACCGGGCCCGGCGGGTCCAGCGGGCGCGCGGGCCGCGGCAAGCAGAGCCTCACCGGCTGGGTGCGCTGACCATGGAGCGCTTCGAGACCCCCGGCCCGATCACCGTCTCGCTCCAGCTGACGGTCGGCGCCGTCCGTATCGACGCCTCCGCGCGCGCCGACACCGCCGTCACCGTGCGCCCCAGCTCCGAGGCGAGCGAGGCCGACCGCAAGGCCGTCGAGCAGGTCCGGGTGGCCTACACGGACGGAACGCTCCAGGTCAGGTCCCCCAAGGCGCGCGGCCTCTTCGGCAGGCCCGGCTCGGTCACCGTCGAGATCGCGCTCCCGGAGGGCTCGCGGCTGGACGGCGTCGCCTCGCTCGCGGACTTCGTCTGCGAGGGCGCGCTGGGGGAGTGCCGCCTGAAGACCTCGGCCGGTGACATCCGGCTGGGCCGTACGGAGGCGGTGCGGCTCACCACCCAGTACGGCGACATCGTCGCGGACCGCGTCGAGGGCCACGCCGAGATCACCACCGGCTCGGGCGAGGTGCGGATCGCGGAGATCGACGGCGAGGCCGTCGTCAAGAACTCCAACGGCGAGACTCATATCGGTGAGATCACCGGCGATCTGCGGCTCCGCCTCGCCAACGGCGGCGCCACCGTCGGCCGCGCCCACCGCGACGTCACGGCCAGGGCCGCGAACGGCTCGTTCCGCCTCGGCGAGGTCGTCCGGGGCGCGATCGGCCTGGAGACCTCGGCGGGCGACCTCCAGATCGGCGTCCGCGACGGCACGGCCGCCTGGCTGGACGTCAACTCCAAGGCGGGCACGGTCCACAGCTCCCTCGAACCCACGGAGGGCCCCGGCAGCGGGGAGACGGTCGAGATCCGCGCTCGTACGAGCTACGGCGACATCGAGGTCCACCGGGCGCGGGGGTAGGCCCTCCGGGAGCTCGGGGCCGGGGGCTGGTGCTTCGGAAACAGAAGCAGTAGCGTGCGGCGCGGCGGCGTGCTTCGAAAACCGAATCACGCCGGACCGCCCCGGCCGAAGGAGGACCTGACCCATGACGTCGACTCCGACTCCGACTCCGCGTCCGACTCCGACTCCGACTCCGCGTGTCCCACCCCTGGAAGCCCCCTACCCGCCGGACGCCGACGCGGTGCTGCGCCGCATGATGCCCGGCGACGAACGCCCCCTCGCCCTCTTCCGCACCCTCGCGCGCAGCGTCCCGCTCGCCGAGGCGGCGCACGGCTGGGGCGCGTACCAGCTCAGCCGCCGCCTCGGCGTGGGCGTACGGGAGCGCGAGATCGTCATCGACCGCACCTGCGCGCTGTGCGGAAGCGCGTACGAATGGGGCGTCCATGTCGCGCGCTTCGCCACCCGCGCGGGGCTGACGGACGCGCAGATCAGCTCCCTCACGCACGGATCGAGCGCCGATCCCTGCTGGACGGACGAGCGCGACCGCGTGCTGCTCGACATGACGGACGCGCTGCACGCCGAGCACGACCTGGACGACGCGCTGTGGGACCGCCTGACGGCCGAGTTCACCCGGGAGCAGGCGCTGGAGCTGCTGATGCTCTGCGGCTGGTACCACGCCATCAGCTTCACGGCCCGCGTCACCCGCCTCGCGCCCGAGCCGGGCGCACCGTCGTTCGGGGACGTCTGAGGGCGGGGTCCCTAGCGTGCCGCTGAAGCCGGGCCTGGCTTCAGCGTCAGGCTTCCCGGTACGGCCGCGAACACGTCCCGCAGATCGTCCGCCAGCCGTGCGCGCCCCGGGGTGCCGGGGCGCGCGATCCAGGTGTGCAGGGCCCAGTGGAACGAGGAGGTCACCAGGTCCAGCGCCAGCCGGGGGCGCGGGTCCGAGGTGTCGCCCAGGTCGAACCGGCGGCGCAGCGCGTCGATCGCGGCCTGCCCCGTACGGTCGCAGAAGTGCAGCCCGTGCGCGTCCATCGACGGTGACCGCTCGGCGAGCCTGCGGCTGAGCCGGACGCGCCGCGCCCATCCGTCGTCCCCGTCGTCCGGCATCCGCCCGATGGCGTCGAGCAGCACGTCCTGGAGCGTCTCCAGCAGCGTGCGGTCCCCGGGGGCCACGCTCTCCAGGTCCTCCAGCAGCGCCGTCCACATGTCCTGGGTCGGCGCCATCGCCACGTCCTCCTTGCTCGTGAAGTAGCGGAAGAACGTGCGCTTGGAGACCTCGACCCGCTCGCACAGCTCGTCGAGCGTCGCCCCGTCGAAGCCCCGCTCCGTGAACAGGTCGAGGGCGGTGTCGATCAGCGCCTGCCGGGTGCGCAGCTTCTTGCGCTCGCGGAGCGGCAGTCGGTCACGGTCCTGGACGGCGTCGGGCATGCCGTCAGCCTAGCGGGGGCGCCATGGAGAAGCGAACGCCACTTGAAAGCAAGTGCCACTCAGTGGCATAAAGGGGCGAGGCTCGATCTCTCGTACTCGCACTCCGAAAGGTGCCGTCATGCGCGCCCTGCTGGTAGACCGCACGACCCCGGCCCGTCTCCCCCTCCGCCTCGGCGAGGCCCCGGACCCCGAACCCGCGCCCCACCAGGCCCTGGTCCGGGTGACGGCGACCTCGTTCAACTACGGCGAGATCAAGCACGGCCTGGAGAACGCCCCCGACGGCACCGTCCTGGGCTGGGACGCGGCGGGCGTCGTCGAACGCCCGGCCGCCGACGGCACGGGCCCCGCAGCCGGAACCCCCGTGACGACCCTCGCCCTCGGCGGCGCCTGGGCCGAACTGCGCGCGGTGGACACCGACCTGCTCGGCACCGTCCCCGAGGGCGCGGACCTCGGCGCGGCCAGCACCGTTCCGGTCGCGGGCGCCACGGCCCTCCGCGCGCTGCACCGGGCGGGCCCCGTGCTGGGCCGCCGCGTCCTGGTCACCGGCGCCACGGGCGGCACCGGACGCTACGCCGTCCAGCTCGCCCGGCGCGGCGGCGCCCACGTCACCGCCTCGACCGGCGACCCGGCCCGGCACGGCGACAGCCTCCGCGCCCTGGGCGCCCACGAGGTGATAGAGGGCCCGGAGGCCCTCACGTCACCGGTGGACGCCGTCATCGACCTGGTCGGCGGCCCCCAACTCGTCGAGGCCCACCAGCGCCTGGCCGAGGGCGGCACCCTCGTCGCCGTGGGCCACGCCCCCGACCTGCGCGAGAGCTTCCCCGTCGGCGCCTTCTTCGGCGACGCGGGCCGTCACGACCGTACGATCGCGACCTTCTACCTCCCCGCCTGTCACGGCCTCTCCCGCGACCTGACCTGGCTCTCCGCGGAGCTCGCGGCGGGCGCCCTGGACCCCCAGATCACCTGGCGCGGCCCCTGGACCCGGGCCGCCGAACCGGCCGAAGCCCTCCTCGCCCGCCGCCTGCACGGCAAGGCGGTGCTGGAGATCGCCTGAGACCGCCTGACCTCACAGCTGCCTGCGGGCGTGCTCGGAGAACCGATTGGTCGAGGTGACGGTCCGGCCGTACGCGTCCTGAGCGTTCCGCTTCTCCGCCTCGGTGACCTCCCGCCCGGCGTCGGCCGACCAGGCCATGGAGAGGGCCGCGTGGGCGTGGTACTTCGCGTCGTCGGCGGCCTCCTTCGCGATCTCCACGAGCGCGTCCGGCCCTTCGAGTTCGATCGCCACACAGGCCCGGCTCACCGGCAGGATCAGCCCGTTGACCTCGTCCCGGAGGGCGACCAGCGCCTCATCGCTCAGCGCGGCGTACTCGCCCTCCGTACGGGCGAGGGACTCCAGCAGACACCGCCGGGCGGGCCCGTACAGGTCGCGGAGAGCGAGCAGGAGTTCGTGATACGCCGCCCGCCGCGCCTGACTCTTCTGGACCCGGAAAGAGGAACGCGCGGCGACCAGGGCGGTGCCTCCCGTCGCCAGCGCCCCGACCACGGCCCCGGCGATCGCCGCCACCCCTTGGTCCATCTCCCCCTCCGGCCCCTCGTGTTCACGCCTCGTCGCGCGTCGCGGAGCATCTTCGTGTCCGGCCGCCCAAGGCGCAACGAGGCCGCCCGCCCGGGATACTGGGCGCCCATGGACGAGGGGCACGAGGTGCACGAGGTGGACGTGGTGGACGAGGTCGAAGTCGTCGTCGCCCACTCCGAACGCGCGACGCTGCGCGTCGGTGACGCGTTCCTGAAGGTGGACGCCGATCAGTCGCGCATCGATGTCGAGGTCGAGGCGATGGCCTTGGCGCCGGTCCCGACCCCGGAGGTCCTGTGGCGCAAGCCGCCGGTGCTCGCGCTCGCCGCGCTCCCGGGGACGGTGCTCGGCCGCCTCGGTGAGCCGTCGACCGCGTCCCCGGCGGCGTGGGCCGCGGCGGGTGCCGCCATCCGGAAGCTGCACGAGGCGCCGTTGCCGCCCTGGTCCGGCCGGCGCCGCCGGGACCCCGGGGAGCTGGCGGCGGAACTCGACGGCGAGTGCGAGTCGCTCGTGACGCACGGGATCCTGCCCGCCGACCTGGTCACCCGCAACCGCCAGGTCGCCGAGGCCGCGATCCGGCCGTGGACCCCGGTGTTCACGCACGGCGACCTGCAGATCGAGCACGTCTTCGTCGACGGCGACGAGGTCACCGGCATCCTCGACTGGTCCGAAGCGGGCCGGGGCGATGCACTGTTCGACCTCGCCACCTTCACGCTCGGACACGAGGAGCACCTCGGCGACGTGCTCGCCGGTTACGGCACCGACGTGGACGTCGACGTGATCCGGGCGTGGTGGTCGCTGCGCGGCCTGCTGGGGGTTCGCTGGCTGGTCGAGCACGGCTTCGACGCGTTCGCGCCGGGCTGCGAGGTCGACGTACTGAGATCCCGAATGTGAGCCCGTCAGAAGCCGTGAGGAGCGACGGTGCGGGCGCCCTGGACGCGGCGGGCGACGGCGAGCACGACCGGGGCCGCGAGCCAGGACAGGTACGCGCCGGTGCTCGTGGTCAGGAACGAGACGGGCACGGACACCGCGAACACCGCGGCCAGGCAGACGGCGCGCACCTGGTTCTGGGCGAACACCCGGGGCGGCACGGCCGTGCGGTACAGGTGCGCGCGCCGGATCTCCCGGATGATCAGCGCGATCAATGCGGAGGCCAGGACCTGCACGAGCGCGTACAGGCTGAACCGGGGCGGGAAGACGCCGTCGGCGGTGAGCACCCGCGTCGCGAAGGGCATCAGGACCTGCATGAACAGCCACGCCAGAGTGAGGCTGATCAGGCGGTTGCTCAGCGAGTCGACGAACCGGAAGACCTCGTGGTGGGCGCGCCAGTGCGCGGCGATCACCACGAAGCTGAGCGCGAAGGCCAGGTACTCCGTGCTGTGGTCCGACACCGAACGCAGCATGGCGTCCGTGCTGTCGCCGGTGGGGACCGGGAGGTCCAGCGCCAGCAGAGTGAGCGCGATCGCGACCGCCGCGTCGACGAATGCGGTGAGCCGGTCGGCGCCGACCGCTCGCGCCTCGCCGAAGCCGTCGTCCGGTGTGGGGCTGGTGTGGGTCGTCATGGTGGGGAACAGCTCCCGCGAGGTCAGGCGGCGTTCGGCGCGTACGGCCGGGGCGTGGCGTGGACGGCCTCCAGCCGCCGGGGCCGCACGGCCTGGAGTGGTCATGCTGAGGGGAGAGGCGGCCCGGAACAGCAAAAAAGCCCTCCCGAAGGAGGGCCGAGGAGAGCGCCCCCGGCAGGACTCGAACCTGCGGCCAAGTGCTTAGAAGGCACCTGCTCTATCCACTGAGCTACGGGGGCCGGTCTTCGTCGCGGTCGGCGGGCGCGCCCCCGGGCGACCATGGCGGGGTCAAGGATAGGGGGCCGGGAGGCTCGTCCTGCTCGCTTCACGTCCGCGACGCCGTGTGGAGGTTCAGTGAAGCGATCCCGATAATCGCAGGCGGGTGCGATTTCCGCAGCGCTTTTGGCGCCGCCGGGTGAGGGTGTTGCGCACTCGTTATGGCTGCGGCGGGGTTGCAGGGTGGGTCATGAGGGGCGAAAGGGGCCATTGACCGGCGAAAGCTGCCATTTTCGGTGCCCCGTACCGTGAATACGCTTCAAATACGCCCCAAAATTGGGCATTCTGCACATGTGGCGATCTTGGACGTACGGCCGGAACTGCTCGACGCGCTCACCGCACTGCGCGATCGTGTCGCTGCCGCACGCTTTCCCCTGCCGCTGCCGGGCGCCGAACGGGCGCGCCGGTCCCGTGCCGAACTGCTCGCCCAGCTCGACGACTACCTCGTGCCGAGGCTCCGTACGCCCGAGGCGCCGCTGCTCGCGGTGATCGGCGGATCGACGGGGGCGGGCAAGTCCACCCTCGTCAATTCGCTCGTGGGGCGCAGGGTGACCGAGGCGGGGGTGCTGCGTCCGACGACGCGCACGCCTGTTCTGGTCTGCCATCCGGACGACCGGCCGTGGTTCGCGGGACAGCGCGTGCTGCCCCGGCTGGAACGGGTCTGGGTGCCCCGGCAGGAGAGCGCGCAGGAGGCGGCGGACGCGGTGGAGGCGGCGGACGAGGAGCGGGAGGAACGGGAGGGGGGTGGCGGATTCGGGGGCGCGGGCGCGAGACCGCGCGCCCTGCGCATCGAGACGGACGTGGGGCTGCCCGCCGGACTGGCGCTGCTCGACGCGCCGGACATCGACTCCCTCGTCGCCCGCAACCGCGACCTGGCGGCCGAACTGATCTGCGCGGCGGACATCTGGGTGCTGGTGACGACGGCGGCGCGGTACGGGGACGCGGTGCCGTGGCATCTGCTGCGTACGGCGAAGGAGTACGACGTCACGCTCGCCACCGTGCTCGACAGGGTGCCGCACCAGATGGCGGCGGAGGTCGCACGGCAGTACGGGACGCTGCTGGAGGGTGAGGGCCTGGGCGAGGTGCCCCGGTTCACCATCCCGGAGCTGCCCGAGTCCGCGGGCGGGTCCGGGCTGCTGCCCGTCTCGGCCGTGTCCGGGCTCAAGGGATGGCTGGAACGGTGCGCCGAGGACCCGGCGGCCAGGGAGGCCGTCGCCGCACGGACCGCCGCCGGGGCGATCGGCTCGCTCCGCGCCCGTATCGGCGCGCTGGCCGGTGCCTCGGCCGCGCAGCACGCCGCGGCGCTGCACCTGGCGCAGCAGACCGACAGGGCGTACGAGGAGGCCGGGGCGCGGGCCCGCAAGAGGATTGCGGACGGCGAGCTGCTCGCCGGGGACGCCGCGGCGCGCTGGCGCGGCTTCCCCCGGGACAGCGGCGGCGAGGAACTGCTCGACGCCTTCGAGGACGGGCTGACCGCGCTGCTCGCGGGTGCCGTCGCTGCGGCGGACGAGCGGATCGCCGAGGCCCGCAGGAACGGGCCGTTCGCGGACCTCCTCGACCCGTCCGGCGGGACGGAGGACGCCGGTGAGAGGGACCCGCACGGGCGCGCGGGCGTACTCGTACGGCGGTGGCGGCGCTGCGTCGAGGAGCTGGCGGAGGAGGAGGCGCGCACGGCGGAGAACGCGTCCGCGCACGACGCCGAACGGGCGGCCGCGCTGCTCGTCGCCACGCTGCTGGGCGGCCGCCGGGTCCGGGGCGCGCGCAGGGCGCTCAACGCGCTGCTCGGCGACAAGAGGGTGAAGGGCCTGCGGCGCCGCGCCGCCCAGCTGCTGAACGGCTGCGTGGACCGCGCGCTGTACGAGGAGCGGGACCGGAGGGTCGCCCCGTTGGAGGCGCTGGAGGCGGGGCCGGAGCCGCAGGCGGAGCTGGTCGCCGCGTTCTCCCTGCTGAGCCGGGTGGGCGCGGAACGGGTGTCCGGCCCGAGGACATCGAGGGCCCACCGGCCGGACCGGCCGGAGGACGACGAGCGCGCGGCGCAGGAACTCTCGCCGTCGGGCGGACAGAGGGAGAGGTGAACCCGATGGATCCGATGGACCCGATGGACCCGATGCCGGAGGAGGCGGAAGGGGCCGAGGGGATCGGCGGGGAGGAGGGGCAGCCGGACGCGGCGGCGGTACGTGGTGTCAGCCCCTCCTGGGACGACGGGCTGATCGCCCGCCGCGCGGTCGTCCCGCCCGACGACGGCACGGGAGAAGGGGGAGTGAGAGGGGCCGTACGGAGGGTCCCCGTACTGCCGGGGCGGCGTGGAGCGTCCAAACGGTCCGAGAAAACTTCCGTGCGTCCTATGGAGCGAGAAAAGCACGAAGAGGGCGCGGCCTCCCCTCTCCCTGTCTCAGTGACGGATTCGCCTCTGGCCAGGAACGACGCATCCCTTCCGGCAACGTCCGTTCCGTACGGGCGAACGACACGTGAGGACGCACGCGAGGACGTACGCGAGGACACCCGGGAACGGGACGCGGCGGAGGACAACCTGCGGCAGCGGCTGGGGGCGCTGCGCGAACTGGTCGGCCTCTCCCGTACGCGGCTGGACACACAGGTGCTCGCCGAGGCCGGTCGGGTGCTGGACGAGGCGGCGGCACGGCGCGGACTGCCCAGCGCGTACACGACAGTGGCCCTCGCGGGCGCGACGGGCAGCGGAAAGTCGTCCCTTTTCAACGCCCTGACGGGGGAACAGCTCTCCGAGACCGGGATGCGCCGTCCGACCACGGCGTCCCCGGTCGCCTGCACCTGGCAGGCCGAGGGCGTGGACGGCGCCGACGGACTGCTCGACCGTCTCGGCATCGCCCCGCACGCGCGGCACCGCAGGAACGGCGCCGAACTCGGCGGCCTGGTACTGCTCGACCTGCCGGACCACGACTCCGTCGCCCAGGGCCACCGCGAACAGGTCGACAGGATGCTGGAGCTGGTGGACGCGGTGGTCTGGGTCGTGGACCCGGAGAAGTACGCGGACGCGGTGCTCCACGAGCGGTATCTGCGCCGCCTCGCGGGACACGCCGAGGTCACCTTCGTCGTCCTCAACCAGAAGGACAGGCTCACCGGGGACGCCGTGGACGCCGTACTGGACGATCTGCGGCGGCTGCTGGACGACGACGGCATGGCCCTCGGCGAGCACGGCGAACCGGGCGCGTGCGTCCTGTCGGCCTCGGCGCTCACCGGCGAGGGTGTCGGGGACCTGCGCGAGGAGCTGGGCGGCTTCGCCGCCTCCCGGCGCGCCGCGACCCTCCGCCTCACCGCCGACCTCGACGGCGCCATGGACCGGCTGCGCCCGGTCTACGCCGAGCCGGGGCCCGGACCGGTGGCCGGTGCTTACGGCAGTGCCTATGGCGGGGCGTACGGCGGCGCGTACGCCGATGTGCCGTCGCCGTCCCTGTCCCCGTCCCCGTCCCAGGGGCTCACCGACGAGGTCCGGGAGGACTTCGAGGACCGGCTCGCCCTCGCGGTCGGCGCCGCCGCCGTCGGCCAGGCGGCGGAACGCGCCTGGCTCCGCCACGCCGAGCGCGCCTCGGCCACCCCGTGGACCCGCCTCCGCCGCTGGCAGCGGGAGCGGACGCGAGAGGGCGGCGGCACCGGCGGGCCCCCGACGGGTACGGCCGATGGCGCGGACGGCATGGACGGCATGGACGGCATGGACGGCGCGGACGGCATGGACGGCGCGGACGTTCCGGTGGAGGGCGCCATTCCGGCGGAGTCCGGGGGCGTACGCGCGCCGGGCACCGTCGCACGCGCGACACGCCCGGTGGTGGCCCGGGCCGTACGGGAACTCGCCGACCAGGCCTCGTGCGGCCTGCCCGAGGCGTGGGCGCGGAACGTGCGGGACACCACACGGCGCGGCTCGGACGGGCTGCCGGAGGCGCTCGACGAGGTGATGCGGGACGAGACGGACGAGACGGACGGGGCGGGTGAGTCGAGCGCCCCGGACGGGCGCGGGGCCGCGGGCGCGGACGCGAAGATTCCCCGGCTGCCGTGGCGCAGCGCCGTCGTGGCGGGGCAGGGACTGCTGCTCGCGTTGCAGGCGCTGGGCGTGGTGTGGCTGGTGGCGGCCGTGTGCGGGGTGGCGGGCGGCGCTTCGGCGTGGCCGCTCGCCATGGCGCTGATCGTGGTCGGCGCGGCGGGCGGGCCGCTCCTCGCATGGCTGTGCATGGTCGCGGCACGCGGGCCCGCGCGGGCGTACGGGCAGGAGGAGGAGCGCAGGCTGCGGCGGCTGGCGGCGGCCTGCGGGCGGTCGCGGGTGCTGGAGCCGGTCGCGGCCGAGCTGGTGCGCTACCGGGAGGTGCGTGAGCAGTACGCGATCGCGGCGGGAGCGGTGACGGCGGACGCGGCGATCCCTCCCGGGCCAACCCGTGCGGGTGACGGAGTTGTCCCCAGCTAGCCGGTTGTCCACAGAAAAACCTTGATCTCCGCCGGGACCGGCGGAGCGGGGCAGTCTGGAATCTCCGCTGCCGCTCGGAGGCGGCGGAGATCTCGGACGACATGGCCCGCGGGGGCGGGCCGAGGGGGAGGCGAGCGGGGATGAACGAGTCGCATGTGACGGTGGTGGGCAATGTGGCGACCCCGGTGGACTACCGGGTGGCGGCCTCGGGGGTGCCGGTCGCGCGCTTCCGGCTCGCGAGCACGGTGCGGCGTTTCGACCAGCAGAGCAGAAGCTGGGCCGACGCGTTCACGAGCTTCTTCACGGTGTGGGCGTGGCGCACTCTCGCGACGAACATCGCGTCGTCGGTCTCGCGCGGCGAGCCCGTCATCGTGCAGGGCCAGCTGAGGGTGCAGGAGAACGAGAGGGACGGGAAGAGGTATGTCTCCGCCGACCTGACGGCCTCCTCGGTGGGCCACGACCTGTCGCGGGGGACGACCGCGTTCGTCCGGGTCTCGCAGGCGAAGCCGGGTTTGACCGATGCAACCGACAGGTCGGGGTTCGCGCCCCACGCGATGGCGGCGAGCGGGGCCGTGGCGGCGGGTGCCGGAGAGGGGGTGGAGGGAAGCGTTCCAGGTCAGGGGTAGATCGGAGGAGTGCGCCTTGATCGTCCCGGTCCGCCGGATTCGGTGATAACGATTCTGATGCGGAATGCTTGATGGCCGGGATTCGTGGGGACTGTGTTGCGCCTGCTCTCTACTATCCCTCGCAGACCGACGGGGGTTGGTGGCACGGGGGTTGAGAGCTTTGCGGCGGGAGAAGCGGCTGTGACCGGCCGCCCGCCAAGAGGGGAAGACCATGACTTCTGCACGCGGACGGCTGACCGGCCGTCTGACCGCTGTCGCGGTGGCCTCCGGGCTGCTCGCCGCCGGAATGGCGGCCGGCGCGGGGACCGCCGTGGCCGGCGGCGGCCCTGAGCAGCGCGGCGGCGCCACCGCCACGCTCGACGGGCTGACGACCTACGGCGAGGCGGTCGTCCGTTCCGGCGGCGAGCGGCAGGAGGTCAGCGCCGGGCTCTTCGAGATGTCGGTCGAGGACGGCGGCACCCTCCAGACGTACGGCGTCGACATGCTCAATCCGACGCAGGACCAGACGCGTTATCAGGAGACGGACTGGAAGTCCTCGCCCCTGCACGGCAATCGGAACGCGGGCAAGATCCGCTGGATCGCCCAGCACTCCTACCCCCGGATGAACGACTTGGACGCGCTGGCGAAGGCGGCGGGCGCCAAGAAGCTCACCGCGCGGACCGCGGCGGCCGGGACGCAGGTCGCGATATGGCGGTTCTCCGAGCGGGCGGCCCGCGGCGCGGAGGCGCCCCGGGTGGACGCGGTGGACCCGGCGGCCGAGCGCCTGGCCGACTTCCTGGTGAAGAAGGCCAGGAGCGCCGCCGAGCCGAAGGCGTCCCTGGCGCTCGACCCCGCGGGGGTGTCCGGCAAGAGCGGTGACCGGCTCGGCCCGGTGACCGTGCGGACGGGCGCACCCGGCGTCACCGTCACGCCCGGCCCGGACACCGGCTCGCAGGGCGTGCGGATCGTGGACGAGAAGGGCAAGCGGGTCGACTCCGCGCGCGACGGCTCGCGTCTCTACTTCGACGTGCCCCGCGACTCCGAGCCGGGCGGCGCCTCGCTCACCGTGCAGGCCGCGACGAAGGTCCCGGTGGGCCGGGTGTTCACCGGCACGGGCGTGCGGGGGAGGAGCCAGGCCCAGATCCTCGCCGGGTCGAGCCAGTCGACGGTCTCGGCCGAGGCGACGGTGGACTGGGCCGACAGCGGAGCCATACCCGCGGCGGACGCCGCGGAGAACTGCGCGAAGGGCGGCGTCGACATCACCGTCGCCAACAAGGGCGACGCGCCCTTCCCCCTCCGGGTCGGCGGCCAGCGGAAGGACGTCGCCGAGGGGAGGACCGGGAAGGTCACGGTGCCGGTGAAGGAGGACCAGCCGTACCGGATCCCGGTCGACGGGCCGCACGGGTACGAGAAGACGTTCAGCGGCGTCCTCGACTGCGCGCCCGCCACCTCCCAGGGCGAGCTGGAGCAGCGGAGCGCCGGTGCCGGGACGGAGCGGCCCGCGACGGTCGGGGGCGGCGGGGAGCGGCCCATGGGCGGTTCCACGGACCTCGCCCAGACGGGCAGCGGCGGCGACACCTCGCTGATCGTCGGCGCGGCGCTCGCGTTCCTCGCGATAGGCGCCGCGACGATCGTCGCCGTCCGCCGCCGGGAGGGCTGACGCTCCAGGCTCACGCCCCGGGCTACGCCCCAGGTCCGCGCCCCGGGCTACGCCCCAGGTCCGCGCCCCCCGCGGGAGATGTCGCTCCGCGTGTCCGGGCGTTGACTCCCCGTGTGTCCCATCCGCCTCCGGGGGCACGTGAGTCGAGGGCCGGGGGCGGGAGTCGGCCGGGTGGGAGGTATCCCGTTTCCCGGTCAGGCCGGGCGTGCGGCAAGATGGGGTGCGTATGCCCATACGCGGCTCGGCTGTACAGCGATCCCCGCGGCGCGGCCGCTCATCAACACCTACAGATTGCCGGACGGTTCCTCTTGGCTGAGTACATCTACACCATGCGCAAGGCGCGCAAGGCGCACGGCGACAAGGTGATCCTCGACGACGTCACCTTGAGCTTCCTGCCCGGCGCGAAGATCGGTGTCGTGGGTCCCAACGGCGCCGGTAAGTCGACGGTGCTGAAGATCATGGCCGGGATCGAGCAGCCGTCGAACGGTGACGCCATGCTCTCCCCCGGGTACAGCGTCGGCATCCTGCTCCAGGAGCCCCCGCTGAACGAGTCGAAGACCGTCCTGGAGAACGTGCAGGAGGGTGTCGCGGAGACCAAGGGGCAGCTCGACCGGTTCAACGAGATCGCCGAGCAGATGGCGACCGAGTACACCGACGAGCTGATGGAGGAGATGGGCAAGCTTCAGGAGAAGCTGGACCACTCCAACGCGTGGGACCTGGACGCGCAGCTGGAGCAGGCCATGGACGCGCTGGGCTGCCCGCCCGGCGACTGGTCCGTGGCCAACCTCTCGGGCGGTGAGAAGCGCCGCGTCGCGCTGTGCAAGCTGCTGCTGGAGCAGCCCGACCTGCTGCTGCTCGACGAGCCCACCAACCACCTGGACGCCGAGTCCGTGCAGTGGCTGGAGCAGCACCTGGCGAAGTACCCGGGCACCGTCGTGGCGATCACCCACGACAGGTACTTCCTGGACAACGTCGCCGGCTGGATCATGGAGCTCGACCGCGGCCGCGCGATCGGGTACGAGGGGAACTACTCCACGTACCTGGAGAAGAAGCAGTCCCGCCTCAAGGTCGAGGGCCAGAAGGACGCCAAGCGGCAGAAGCGCCTCAAGGAGGAGCTGGACTGGGTCCGCTCCAACGCGAAGGGGCGGCAGGCCAAGTCCAAGGCGCGTCTGACGCGTTACGAGGAGATGGCGGCCGAGGCCGAGAAGACCCGGAAGCTGGACTTCGAGGAGATCCAGATCCCGCCGGGCCCGCGCCTGGGCAACGTCGTGGTGGAGGTCGAGAACCTCGGCAAGGCGTTCGGCGACAAGGTGCTGATCGACGACCTGTCCTTCACCCTGCCGCGCAACGGCATCGTGGGCGTCATCGGGCCGAACGGCGCGGGCAAGACCACGCTGTTCAAGATGCTCCAGGGCCTGGAGAAGCCGGACTCCGGCTCGATCAAGGTCGGCGACACGGTCAAGATCTCCTACGTCGACCAGAGCCGGGAGAACATCGACCCGAAGAAGACGCTCTGGGCCGTCGTCTCGGACGAGCTGGACTACATCAACGTCGGCCAGGTCGAGATGCCGTCGCGGGCGTACGTCAGCGCGTTCGGCTTCAAGGGACCGGACCAGCAGAAGCCCGCGGGCGTGCTCTCCGGCGGTGAGCGCAACCGGCTGAACCTCGCGCTCACCCTCAAGCAGGGCGGCAACCTGCTGCTCCTCGACGAGCCGACCAACGACCTCGACGTCGAGACCCTCTCCTCGCTGGAGAACGCGCTGCTCGACTTCCCGGGCTGCGCCGTGGTCGTCTCCCACGACCGCTGGTTCCTGGACCGCGTCGCGACGCACATCCTCGCCTACGAGGGCGAGAGCAAGTGGTTCTGGTTCGAGGGCAACTTCGAGTCGTACGAGAAGAACAAGATCGAGCGCCTCGGCCCCGACGCCGCCCGGCCGCACCGGGCGACGTACAAGAAGCTGACCCGGAGCTGAGCGGCGTGCGGTACCGCTTCCAGTGCCCCCTGCGCTGGTCCGACATGGATGCCTTCGGGCATGTGAACAACGCGGTCTATCTGCGCTATCTCGAAGAGGCGCGGATCGACTTCACGTCGCGGCTGGCGCGGGAGACGGCGCCCTCGGCCTTCACCGGGGGCTCCGTCGTGGCGCGGCACGAGATCGACTATCTGCGCCCGCTGACGCACCAGCACCACCCGGTCACCATCGAGATGTGGGTGACCAAGCTGACGGCCGCCTCGGTCACGTTCACGTACGAGATCAAGGACGTGGACGCGTCGGAGGGTGCCGACGCCGGGCGGCCGTATGTGCGGGCCAAGACGGTCGTGGTGCCGTACGACCTGGAGGAGGAGCGTCCGCGGCGGCTCACCGCCGAGGAGAAGTCCTTCCTGGAGGGGTACTTCGATGACAGCCACAGCGGCTAGCGGGCTCGTCTTCGCCGATCCCGGGGAGGCGGCGGGGCTCGCCGCCTTCCTCGGGAGGCTGCTGCGCTGGGAGAAGAACGCGGCCGTCCGTATCCAGGCGGGCGGCGGCGTGGCGGCCGTGTTCGCGAAGCCCGCGCGGTTCGAGGTGCTGGCCGTGCGGACGGGCAGGCTGCTGGAGCCGGTCGAGCTGGACGTCACCGTCTCGGCCGGTGAGCTGCTGGAGCGGATCGACGAGGAGCGCGAGACGGTCTCCGCGCCGGGCGCCGTGACCGGTCCGTCCTGGGCGGGGCTGCTGCCGCCGCGCGGCGGCTGGAGCGAGTTCGGGACGGTGCCGGTGGCCGCGGTGCGCACGGTCGCGGCGGCGGCCGTCGGGGAGTTCCGCGAGCGGGCCGACAAGCTGAGCGAGGACCGCAGGACCCGTCCGGCGCTGGACGCGCTCGCCGAGGAGATCTGGTCCCGGCCGCTGGGCCGCACCGGGCTGCCGCTGCGTGCCGTGCACGCCGCGCACGCGCTGGGCTTCCTGCGCGGCGAGGAGCCGGTGACCCTGCTGCGGGCGGGCGACTGGCAGCGGCTGCGCACGGCGTACGGTTCCGTGGTGGTGCGCCGCAAGGGCACCTCGGGCCCGGCGGGAGCGGGCCTGAGCGTCACGCCCGTATAAGGCTCACGTCGCGGACAGGGCTCACGTCGCCGCTGCGGGTCCCGGACCGTCCTCCTGCTGAGGGCGGTCCTCTTCGTGCGCGTTGTTCTCCTCGCCCGGGCGGACCTCGATGTGGTCCGGGCGGAGTTCCAGGAGTACTCGGTCGCGGATGGCGAGGGGCTCGGTGAACTCCGGCGGGAGCTGGAGGCGTCCGGAGCGGTCGATGGTGGTGTACTCGCGGCTGACCGTCGACTCGCCGCCGCCCTCGGACCGTTCGGTCCTGCGCAGCGTCTCCGAGCTCGTACGGCCGTCGCGGATCGAGACCGTGCGGTTCACCTGGGTGGAGACGCCGTCGTCGTGGGTGACGACCAGGATCGTGGTGCCCAGCTCGGAGTTGGCGCGGCGCAGGGCGGCGAAGACCTGTTCGGCGGTGGCGGTGTCCAGTTCGCCGGTGGGCTCGTCGGCGAGGACGACGGACGGGTTGTTGGCGAGCGCGACCGCGATGGCCACGCGCTGCTGCTCGCCGCCCGAGAGCTGGGCGGGGCGGCGGTCGCGGGCCTCGGCCATGCCGAGCAGGTCGAGGAGTTCGAGGGCGCGGTCCCGATCCCGGTTCCGGCTCCGGTCCTGGTCCCGGTTCCGATTCCGGCCCCGGCCGCCCCGTAGCCGCATCGGCAGTGCGACGTTCTGCGCGGCCGTCAGGTACGGCAGCAGATTGCGCGAGGTGCGCTGCCAGATGAAGCCCACGGTCTCCCTGCGGTAGCGCAGCCGGGACTTGGCGTTCAGCGACAGCAGGTCGTACCCGGCGACCGTGGCGCTGCCCGCCGAGGGGGTGTCCAGGCCCGCGAGGATGTTCAGCAGCGTGGACTTGCCGCTGCCGGAGGCGCCCACCAGCGCCGTCAGTTCGCCCTCCTTGACCAGCAGGTCGAGGCCCTGGAGCGCCTGCACCTCGACGCCGTCGGTGCTGAAGATGCGGACCAGGCGGTCGCAGACGATCAGCGCGTCCTCGCCGTACGGGCGTTCGCGCGCAGCCTCGGCCGCGCGCCGCTCCAGGTCGGTGAGGCTGGCGCGGGTGCCCGCGGCGTCCGCCGCCGTCCGTGCGGTTCCGGTTCCGGTTCCGGTCGTCATTGCGGCTCCATGCGGAGGTCGTTGGTCCCGCGCCCCGCCAGTCTGGCCTGGACCAGGGCCCCGGCGACAGCCAGCGCCAGCAGCGCGAGCGGCGGCAGGACGAGCGAGACGGGGTCGGCGCTCAGCCGTACGGGCAGGTCGTCCGGTGTGCCCGCGAGCACCGTGAGGTCGACGCCGGGTTCGAGGAGCGGCACGGTGGCCAGCCCCGTCAGCACCCCGGCGCACGCGGTCAGGGCGTACAGCGGCAGGCTCTCCAGCAGCAGCACCCCGCGCGCCTGCCGCCGGGGCAGGCCCAGGGTGCGCAGCCGGGCGAGGAGGGCGATGCGGTCGGGCGCGTTCTGGAGGAGCGACAGCAGCACGGCGAGCGCGCTGTATCCGGTGGCGGCCAGGACGGCGGCGGTGTAGAGCCGTTCGGCGCCCGACTGGAGGACGGTGTCGGCGTACCGGGCGCGCTCGTGGGAGCGGAGGGCGAGGTCGCTCTTGTTGGCGCCGTGCAGGTCGTTCTCGGCGTCGCTCCGCCGGACGAGCGCGCGCAGCGCGCCCGTGTCCGGGCTGTCCGGGGTGTCGCCGCTGACCAGCACGGTGTTGGGCGCGAGGAGCGCCGTGCCCCGGGTGTCCGGGTGGGCGCGTGCCACCGCCTCGCGGGAGAGCACCACGAACGTGCCGCTGAGCGCCGCCGGGGTCCGCTCGCGCGCGAGCGCGGCCCGTACGGGGAACTGGAGGCCCGGCAGCACCAGATCGGCCGGTTCCTTGCCCATGCGCCGCTGGAGGCCCGGCGAGACGAGCGCGGGAACGGCCCCGTCCCCGGAAGCGGAGTCCTTCTCACCACCCAGCGCCGCCGCCGGGAACGCGCCCTGGCCCGTGGCCCGCGCCAGGCGGCTGTAGGACTCCGCGTCGGCGAGGACGACGGTCACCCCGTCGTCGACGCCCGTGAGTTCAGCCTCGCTGTTGAGGCGGAAGCCCGTCGCCTCCTCCACGCCGCGGACCTTCCGGGCCTCGGCGGCGAAGGAGGAGGTCAGCTCGGCGTTCTCCGGTGCCGCGATGCGCGCGTCGGCGCCCACGGCCCGCAGCGCCGCCGTGTCCCGGCCCTGCGCGACGCCCGCCAGCACCGTCCCGCCGAACGAGGCGACCGTCAGCGCCACCAGCAGCGCGACCAGCGCCAGCCCCGACACGGCCGCCGACGGCGCGCGCCCGGCGCGTGCCAGCCCCAGGAACGCCACCGGGCCCGGCCGCCGGTTCGCCAGCCGGCTCAGCAGCCGCAGCGGCACCGGATAGCACCGCGCCAGCAGCAGCGCGGCGGCGAGCGCGAGCAGCACGGGCGAGAGGGCGAGCAGCGCGTCGCCGTCCGAGGTGCCACGCTGCCGTACGGCGACGACGGCGCCCACCACCAGGGCCAGCACGGTCAGTTCGACGACGGTGCGGCGGCGCGAGGGCCGGGCGCGCGTCATGTCCTGGCGCGCCGCCGTGACGCGTACGTGCCGCTGCCCGAGCGCCGCCCGTACCGGCAGCGCCAGCGCGGCGACGGCCGTGGCGGCCCCGGCCGCCAGCAGCGCGGAGCCGGTCCGCGTCCCGTCCGTGACCAGCAGCGCGAGCCCCGCGCCCAGGGCGCCCGCGGGCACGGCGACGCTCGCGGTCTCGGCGAGCAGCCGTCCCGCGAGGCCCGCGACCGAGGCGCCGCGCGAGCGCAGCAGGGAGCACTCCTCCCGGCGCCGTTCCGCCGCCAGCACCCCGGCCAGCAGCAGCACGGTGCCGCCCGTCGTGGCCAGGCCCAGCGCGGCGATCATCAGCAGCGGCGAGACCGCGTCCCGCTCGCGCCGGAACGAGCCGAACGTCTCGGACAGCCCCGCGTCGAAGGTGATCGTCCCGACGTCCGCGCGGTCCTGGAGCCGGGTGGCGGCCGCGCCGTCCGTCAGCGCCGTCAGCTCCCGCTGCAGGGCGGGCACCTGGTGGCCGCGGAGCGCGCCGCTCACGACCGGGTAGTGCCAGAACATCTCGGCCCCGCCCCGCACGTCGAGCAGCACGGAGGTGGTGCGGGGCGAGAGGTAGGCGGTGAAGTGCCAGTACTTCTTCGGGGAGCCGCCCGACTGCGGGACGGTGACGAGGGTGGGGCGCGCCATGCTCTCCTCGGCGTTCCAGAAGGCGCTGTCGCGCACCTCCTGCCGGGTGCCGCGGGGCTTGACGACTCCGGTCACCTCGATCGTCGTATGCCCGTAGCCGGACGGCAGGCGGAACGTGTCGCCGGGCCGGAGCTTCATCGTGCGCGCCGTCGCGGCACTGACCGCCGCCTGGACGCGGCGCTTGCCCTCGCCGCCGCGCATCGTGCCGTCCGGCATCCTGCCCTCGGTCAGCCTGGTCCGCTCGCCGAGCCCCGCCTGGGCGACCAGCGTCGCCTTCGGGACCACGTCGCGGGAGGGGCGGGGCAGCGCGGGGCTGTCGGAGTCGGCGGGGTTGGCGTTGTGCACGCCGTACGCCGCGTCCGTACGGTCCACCCGCAGCGGAGGCTTCACCGCGTCCCGCACCGCCCGCTCGGCGCCGCGCACGGAGCCGGGGCCCAGCAGCTCACGGGCCTCTCCGGGGCTGATACGGCCCGAGTCCACGGCCGTCGTCGCGCTGAGCAGCCGGTCGCCGGGGCGGGCGCGGTCGAGGGCGGCGCCGAGCGCGTCGTCGGCCGAGGCGTCCATGGCCCGCGGCAGCGCGGCGGCGGCGAAGGCGGTGACCAGCACGAGCGCGGCGAAGGCCAGCGCCCCACCGGGCGCCGCCCGCCACCGTGCCCGCAGCCACCAGGGCACCAGCCGGGTCAGCCAGGCCAGCCGGGTCAGGGAACCGGAACGCATCGTTCACTCACCCCGTTCCGTGCGGAGGGTCTCCACGGGGTCGGCGCGGCGCAAGGCCGTCGCGGCGACCACGACGAGCGGTACGGCCACCACCGCGGCGAGGAGCAGGGCCAGCTGTCCCGGCGGGAGCGTCACCCGCAGCTCGGGGACCGGGCGGGTGGCGCTCTGGGTGAGGACGATCAGCGGGACCACCAGCCGGGTCAGCAGGACGCCGAGGGCGAGGCCGAGCGCGAGCGACAGCAGGACCAGCAGGCCCTGTTCGGCGGCGAGCGACCGGGCGAGCCGGCGGCGGGAGGCGCCGAGGGCACGCAGGACCGCGAACTCGCCCGCGCGTTCGCGTGCCGCGCCCGCCGTGCTGACCGCGAAGCCCGTGGCCGCGAGCGCGGCGGCGGCCAGGGTGATGGCCGTCAGCGCGCTGCGCGGGCCCGCGCCGAGGGGGTCGTCGCGGAGCGCCGAGGCGAGCTCGTCGCGGACCCGCACGCTGTCCACGGCCGGGTTGCCCCGCAGCTCCCGCGCGACGTCCCCGGCGGCGCCGGGGCGGGTGGAGAGCCACCAGCTGTCGGGCTCCAGCGGGTCGCTGTCGTGGTCGAGGAGCGTCCGGTCGAGCGCTGCCAGGTCGAAGAGGAGGGCCCCCGAGTCCTCCTTGCCGCCCGCCGGGTGCCCGACGGTGGGCAGTTCGCGTACGGAGCCCGCGATACGGGCGGTCAGCTCGGCGCCGGAGATCTGCACCTTGACGCGGTCGCCGACCTTCGCGCCACCGGCCCGCAGATACGCCTCGGTGGCGACGACGGACAGCGGCGCGTCCTTCCCGCGGGCGGGGGCGGAGGCGGCGGCTCTCGCGGCCGGTACGAGGTCGAGCGAGACCTGCGCCGGATCGTCCGGGTAGGCGGGCTCGGGCGCCGAGCCCGTCCCGTAGCGGAACTCCAGCGGCGGCCCGTCCCGGCGCGCGTGCCCCGTGCCGCCCCGCGGGGTGTCGTACGGGCCCTTGCCGAGCACGGCCGCGGGGTCCTCGGCGCGGTACGTCCCCCGCCAGCGTTCCGCGCGCCGCGGGTGCACGGAGCGGGTCTCGCCGTCCCGGTCCTCGGCGCGCAGCGAGGCGACGGTGAGCCGCCGCTCGGTGGCGCGCGGCGGCGCGGGATAGGCGACGTTGAGGCGGGTGACGCGCAGCGGTCCCGCCGGGGTGCCGCCGGGGGTGGCGGGGCGCACGGTGAGGGTGTGCTCCTTCCCGTCGGCGGGGACCTCGCCCAGGATGAAGCGGTACGGCACCCCGTAGCGGTCCTCCAGGGTGAGCGTGAGCGTGTCCCCGGTATCCGTGGCGTCGTCGCCGTGCCCCTTGCCGCCGCCCTCGCGCAGGACGTCGGCGCGGACGCGGAGGCGGAGCGCGGTGGTGTGCTCGGGGAGGACGATCCCGGTGCGGGCCGCGGCGCCCGCACCGTGGCGGCCGGGGCCCGCGAGGGGGCGCAGGAGGCGGGGCAGCGGCTCGTCCGCGAGGTCGTCGCGCAGGCGCAGCACGCCGTCGCCCGCCGCGCGGGTGTCGGTGGCGAGGATCCGTACGGTGCGGTTCCCCTCGCCGGTGATCTCCGAGCGGGCCACGGGCGCGACCCCGCGGACGCCGTCCACCCCGTCGTAGAGCCCGCCGAGGCTGAGCGCGCCCGCCGCGGTGGCGTCGACGGCCACGTCGGCGCCCGTACGGAAGTCCGCCTGGTCGCCCTGCGAGCGGTCCCAGCTGGCGCCCTGGCCGACCGCGAACACGCCGGTGGCCACGGCGAGGACGAGCAGCAGCGCGGGCCCGGCGCCGCGCAGCGGGCGGCGGCTGAGCTGCCAGCCCGCGAGGGCCGCCGCCAGGCCCCGGCCGCGCGTCGCGCGGCGCTCGCCGAGGCGGGCGGCCAGCGGGAGCAGCCGCAGCACCAGCACGGTCCCGGCGAGCAGCGCCAGCGCGGGCGCGGCGACGAGCACGGGGTCGATGCCGAGGGCGCCGCCGACGCCGTCCCCGGTGCCGCCGCTGAGCACGCCCGAGCCGTCGGCGCGCCGCTCCAACTGCCAGTAGGCGACGGCCGCGAGCCCGACCAGCGCCAGGTCGGCGCCGCCGCGCAGCGCCGTCACGGCGCCGCGGCGGCGGCGCGAGGTGGGGGCCCCGCCGTCGGCGGCGCCCTCGCCGCCGTTCTCGGGGTCGGCGGCGCCCGCGCCGCCGCGCCGCCGCAGCATGGGCAGCACGAGGACCGCCGCGCAGCCCAGCGCCGTCAGCGCCGCGACCCACCAGCTCCCCGCGGGCAGCCGCACGACGGGCTCGACGCCCGCGCGCGCGAGCGCGCCGTGCCCGGTCAACTGCCGTACGGCGGGCTCCGCGAGGAGCGGCGCGAGCAGCGCGGCGGGCAGCGCCAGCAGCAGCGCCTCCAGCGCGGAGAGCACGCACACCCGCGTACGGGAGGCGCCGCGCGCCCGCAGCAGGGCGGTCTCGCCCTCCCGTTCGGAGGTCAGGAGCTGCGCGACGAGCAGCAGCGCGAGCCCGGTCAGCAGGACGAGCTGGAGCCCGGCGATCAGCAGCGTGGACCGGGTGACGAGCAGGGTGCGGTCCAGGGAGTCGAGCAGCCGGGGGAGTTCGCTGGTGGCGACGGCGTCGGGGGCGTCGCGGGCGTCGCCGAAGGAGGCCACCGCGTGCTTGACGTGGTCGCGCAGCTCGCCGACGCGGGCCGCGGTCAGCCCGGTGAAGTCGGCGCGCGCCTGCCAGCGCCGCTCCGCCGGAACGGGCAGCCCCGCTTCGGCGCCCTCCTTCTGCTCCGCCGTCGCGAAGCCGCCGTCGGGCAGCGTGAGCGGGCCGTACGTCGTGTAGTCGAGGGTCTCGGTCCCCTGCCCCTTGAGCGGGTCCAGGCGCCAGTAGGGCGAGCCGGGGGAGCGGGGCAGGTAGACGCCGGTGACCTTGACGCGTACGGGCGGCGGCCCGCTCAGTCTGCTGGTGACGCGGAAGGTGTCGCCGGGTCTCAGCTTCAGCCGCTTCGCGGCCGGTTCGGGCACGGCGACCTCGACCACGGTGCCGTCCCCGGCCGTTGAGGGCGCCGAGGGCCAGCTCCCGGCCGTCATCCGCACGCGCGCGCGGTCGAGCGAGGCGAAGCGGGTCAGGTCGGCGTCCTTGCTCTTCTCCGCGTCGGCGGGGCGCAGCGCACGCGGCAGCGCGTACGACTCGGAGCTGGTGCTCGCGGCGACCCGGGCCGGTAACCCGGCGAACGACCGGTGCGCGGCCTTCCGTACGGCCGCGTCCGTGCGGTCCTCGTTCTCCGGGGTGACATCGGAGCGGACGTCGACGACCGTGCGCGGCGCCGACTGGTGCTGCAGGGCCCGGCGCAGGCCCGCGTCGCCGATGGCGGAGGAGAAGGCGGTCAGCGCGGCGAGGACGGAGGTGGCGAGCACGACGGTCAGCACAGCAGCGGCGACCAGCAGCCGGTGCGCGCGCACCCGCAGGAATATGAAGCCCGTCAAGCCTTCCCCCTGTCCCCCAGGTCCTACGCACCGTCACCGGCACGCTCCGTCACAGGGCTGGTCGGCGCCCGGAGGGGGTCGGCGGCGGGGCGGTCCCTCAGTCCGCGGAGTTGACCATAGACCCCGCCGCGTACACGAGGTAGTCCCAGAGCCGGACTTCCTGCGCCTCGGGCAGCTCCAGGCTCTCCACCGCGTCGCGCATGTGCCGCAGCCAGGCGTCGTGCGCCGCGCGGTCCACCTTGAACGGCGCGTGGCGCATCCGCAGCCGGGGGTGGCCGCGCGCGTCGCTGTACGTGCGGGGCCCGCCCCAGTACTGCATCAGGAAGAGCGCGAGCCGCTCCTCGGCGGGGCCGAGGTCCTCCTCCGGGTACATGGGCCGCAGCAGGGGGTCCTCGGCGACGCCCTGGTAGAAGCGGTGCACGAGCCGGCGAAAGGTGTCCTCGCCGCCGACCTGCTCGTAGAAGGTCTGCGTCTCCAGGCTGCCGCGCGGAATCTCCATCACTTCTCCATGGTCGCAGATGCCCCGGCGGAGGACTCCGGGCCTAGGACCGGTCGTGCGCCCCGGCAGGGTCACGCGGCGTCCCAGCGGAAGACGCGGGAGGCGATGAAGGAGAGGACCGCGGCGAACAGCAGCAGTCCGCCCATCACCGGCAGCGCCGCGCCCCAGCCCTCGCCCCGGCTCAGCACGTCCTGCATGGCCTGCGAGAGGTGCTTGAGCGGGAGGAAGTCCGAGACGGTGCGCACCCAGGAGGGCGCCCCGTCGAGGGGGAAGAACGCGCCGGAGAGGAAGGCCATCGGCAGGATGATGATCTGGGCCAGCCCGTTGGCCGCCTCCTCGGACTTCGCCCAGGAGCCGACGAGCAGGCCGATCGACATGAACGCGAGCGTGCCGCAGGCGATCAGCGGCAGGCAGAGCCACCAGTGGCCTGTCAGCTCCAGCCCGTAGTACGGGAGCAGCGCGACGCCCAGGAAGATCGCCGTCTGCGCGAAGGCCATCGCCAGGTTCACGCCGACCCGGGCGCCGATCACCGCGCCCGGCCCGATCGGGGCGAGCCACAGGCGGCGCAGGATGCGTTTCTTGCGCCAGCTCACGAGGTTGAACGAGGAGCCGAAGACGCCGCCCATCGCGACCGCCCAGCCCAGCAGCCCCGGGGTGAGGTACTGGATGGGCTTGGTCGACTGGTCCTCCAGGGTCTGTGTCGTCAGCCGGTAGGCGGGCGGCTGGCCCGTGGCGCGCTGGTTGGCCTGCTGGACGAGGGAGTCGAGCACGCCCCGCACGTTCCCCGAGCGCGTCTGGTCGGCGGCCGAGTAGCGCAGCTCGACCTCGCCGTCGCCGCGCTGGAAGACGGCCGCGTCGGTGTCACCCTTGCGGACCTTCTCCAGGGCCTCCTTGCGGGCTGCGGCCGAGCCGTCCGTCTTCTCGATCTTCAGGACCTCGCGCAGCCCCTCGCGCTCCTTGGCGGGGATGCCGTCGAGCACCTTCACGTCCCCGACCTGGGTGACCTCGGCCTGCGGGGTGCTCTGGTCCTTGAAGAGGGCGCCGAAGAGGAGGAGGAACATCAGCGGGAAGATCAGCGTGAAGAAGACCGCCGCCCGGTCGCGCAGCAGCCCCTTCGTCATCGCCGCCGACAGGCTCCAGAACGCTCTCATTCCCGGTACTCCCGCCCCGTGAGCTGGAGGAAGACGTCCTCCAGCGAGTCGACTCCCAGCTCCGCGATCAGCTCGCGCGGCGGACCGACGCGCAGCACGCGGCCGTTGTCCATCACGGCGACGCGGTCGCACAGGGTCTCGGCCTCGTCCATGTAGTGCGTGGTGAGGACGACGGTGCGGCCCTCGGCGTTGATCTGCCGCAGCAGGTCCCACAGATTGCGGCGGGCCTGCGGGTCGAGCCCCGTCGTCGGCTCGTCCAGGAAGACGAGTTCGGGGTCGTGCACGAGCGCGCAGGCGATCGAGAGCCGCTGGGCCTGCCCGCCGGAGAGCTTGTCGTCGCGGACGTTCGCCTTCTCGGTCAGGCCGACGGTCTCCAGCATCGCGTCGGCGCGCTCCTCGGAGACGCCGTAGAGCGCGGCGAAGGTGTGGATCTGCTCGCGCGCGGTCAGCTTCTCGAAGAACGCGGAGGCCTGGAGCTGGACGCCGATGCGGCGCAGCAGCTTCCGGTCGCGGGGCCAGGAGGGGGAGCCGAGGACGTGGGCCTGGCCCTCGTCGGGCTCGCGGAGCCCCTCGACGATCTCCAGGGTGGTCGTCTTGCCTGCTCCGTTGGGCCCGAGGATCCCGTAGAACTCGCCGCTCTCCACGGTGAAGGAGACGCCGTCGACGGCCTGAGTCCCCCCGTAGCGTTTCCGCAGCCCCTCGGCCATGATCGCGTTCTCGGCCATGAGGGGACACTAATCACGAGACATCTCATTCCGGTCTCGCGTGATCACTTTTTTGCCCTCACATTGGAAATATGGCTGCACCCAGTGATCTCGTACGGGAGATCGTGGCCGGCGGGGCGCTCCGCGACCCCGCGTGGCGCGCGGCCTTCGCCGAGGTGCCCCGCGAGCTGTTCGTGCCGTTCTACTACGCGGCGCTGCGGGGCGGCGGGTACGAGCGGCTGTGGCGCGACGACCCCGACCCGGAGCGCCGGGCGCGCTGGCGGGAGGGGGTCTACACGGACCAGCCGCTGGCCACCCGGATCCGGGACGGAGCGCTGATCTCCTCCAGCAGCCAGCCCTCGCTGATGGCGCGGATGCTGGAGTACCTGGAGGTCGAGGACGGCATGACCGTCCTGGAGATCGGCACCGGGCCGGGCTACGACGCCGCGCTGCTCTGCCACCGCCTCGGCGACGCCCGCGTCACCACCGTCGACCTCGACCCCGACATCACCGAGGCGGCCCGCGCCCATCTGAAGGCGTCGGGCCACCGCCCCCGGGTGATCACCGGGGACGGCGCCAGAGGCTGCCCCGCGCACGCGCCGTACGACCGGATCATCGCGACCTGCGCCCTGCCGTCCGTACCGCCCGCCTGGCTCGGTCAGTGCGCCAAGGACGCGCTGGTCCTCGCCCCGCTCGCGAGCGGGCTGCTGGCCCTGCGCGTCGACCAGGAGGGCGTGTCCTCGGGGCACTTCACGCCGACGCCCGCCTACTTCGTGCCGCTGCGCGGCGGTACGCCCGCCGCTCCGCACCCGCCCCTGTCCGCGCCGGGGGTGCCCGCGCACGCGCGCCGGGACGACAGCTTCCGCTTCCTTCTCGCAGTCTCCGGCGGCCGGTTGGAGCCGGAGGCCGCGTACGACCTGTGGCGCGAGGAGGGGCGCCCGGGACGCGGGCGGTACGGGGTCACCGTGGCGGACGGACGGCAGTGGGCCTGGCTGGACGAGCCGTACGGCCCGCACACCTGGCCCCTGGGCGGTACGGACGGGAACGGCGCGGGAACCGCGGAACCTCCCGGCGCGTGATGGAGGGCGTACGCTCTGGTCGCGATCCGAACAAGATCCCAGCCAAAGCCGTGTGTCTGCCGCGCCCTGCGGCCATACTGCTGGCCAAGGCTCGGTTCCCGACGTGAGACCACACGGAGGGCACATCGGGGAAGGGCCCATGTCAGCGACCCAGGGGGAGGTCTCCAAGCCGTGACACAGCCGCCGACGGCGCCACCCGCGCCACCGTCGTCTCCCGCCTCCTCCGCCGCCGCCTCCCCGGCACCGGTCCCGCCGCCCGTCCCGGCGGGCACGCCCGCACCGGCGGCGCCGCCCGGACGTACCGCGTGGGCCGAGGGCGTGTACCGAATACGGGCCGCTGTCGTCACGGAACCCGGCAGACTCAGGACCATCGGCGCGGCCTTGGCCGCGCTCGTCGTGCTGTTCGGGGGCGTGACGGCCTGGCAGATCGCCGACCGGAAGTCCTCGGCGGACGCGGTGGTCGAGCACAGCCAGCCGCTGAGCGCCGACGCGGCGCGTGTCTACCGCTCGCTGGCCGACGCCGACACCACGGCCTCCAGCGGCTTCCTGGCGGGCGGCGACGAACGCGAGCAGGTGCGTGAGCGGTACGAGAGGGACATCCGCCAGGCGTCCGAGCTGCTGGTCAACGCGGCGGCCAACTCCAAGAGCTCCGCGAGCGCCCAGAAGCAGATCGCCATACTCAACCGCGGACTGCCGCGCTACACGGGCCTCGTGGAGTCGGCCCGCGCCAACAACCGCCAGGGCCTCCCGCTGGGCGGCGCCTATCTGCGGTACGCCAACGAGAAGATGCGCGGCGAACTCCTCCCGGCGGCCAGCAAGCTCTACACGGCGGAGACCGCGCGGCTCGGCGGTGACTACGACGACGCGAAGTCCTGGCCGTACCTCGCGATCGGCGCCGGGGTGCTCGCGCTGGGCGGGCTCGTCTGGGCCCAGCGCCGTAACTACCGCCGTACGAACCGGGTGTTCAACACGGGCCTGGTCGGCGCCACCGCCGCCACGCTCGCCGTGCTGGTGTGGCTGACCGGCGGGCACGCGATGGCCCGCGCCGGGCTCGCGGAGTCCGACGAGAAGGGCGCCCGCTCCCTCCAGCAGCTCAACGACGCGTGGATCGGCACCCTCCAGGCGCGCGGCGACGAGAACATGACGCTGGTCGCGCGCGGCGGCGGAGCCACGTACGAGGAGAGCTACAAGAAGCAGATGACCGACGTCGCGGGCAACGGCCGCGGCGCGGACCGCGGCGGCGGGGGCCAGCTCGACGAGGCGCTCGCGCTCGCCGACGACAGCGCCGGACGCGAGGCCGTCGAGGACGCCAAGTCGGCCGTCGGGGAGTGGAAGAAGCGCCACGCCAAGGCCCGCGACCTGGACGACAACGGTGGGTACGAGGCGTCCGTCGACAAGGTCATCGGGGCCAAGGACTCCACGGGCCAGAGCTTCGACGAGGTCGACAGGAGCCTCGAAGCGGCCAGCGTCCACGAGCAGAAGCAGTTCGAAGAGGCGGCCGACGGGGGACGCGGCTGGTTCGGCGGCCTGACCATCGGTGCCCTCGTGCTCGCGCTGGCGGGCGCCGCCACGGCGGTCTGGGGCATCGGACGCAGACTCTCGGAGTACCGGTGAGGGGGGAGCAGGACATGGGAAGCGCAGAGCGGACCGGGGAACGGACCGGGGAGCGCGAGCGGCGGTACGGCCGCGGACGCGGCGGGTCCGGAAGGCCGGGCAGGCCGGGCAGGTCCGCCGCCGTCGCCGCGAGCGGACTCGCGGTCGTCGCCGCGGTGCTGGTCCCCACCGTGCTCTCGTCGGGCGGCTCGGACGGCGCCGCGCCGTCGCCCGACCGGGGCGCCCGCCAGCACGAGCCCGCCGCACCCGCGGCCCCCGCCGCGCCGGACGAGCCGGAGAAGTGCGACGACGGCGAGCCCGCCGCCGCGAGCCTGAAGCCCCGCGGCGGCGACGACGGCAAGGCGGTCAAGCGGATCAAGAAGAAGGGCAAGCTGGTCGTCGGCATCGACCAGAACAGCTTCCAGTGGGGCTTCCGCGACCCGACGACGGGCGACATCGAGGGCTTCGACATCGACCTGGCCCGCGCCATCGCCCGCGATCTGCTGGGCGGCGACGGGTCCGACAAGCTCACGTTCAAGACCATCCCGACCGACCAGCGCATCCCCGCGCTGAAGGCCGGCGACGTGGACATGGTCGTCCGCACCATGACGATCGACTGCGAGCGCAAGCGTGATGTGAACTTCTCCACCGCCTACTTCGAAGCCGGGCAGCAGATCGTGGTGCCGAAGAAGCGCGCGAAGGTCAAGGGCTTCGACAAGAGCATGAACGGCAAGCGCGTCTGCTTCGCCTCCGGCTCGACCGCCGAGCAGCTCATGACCTCCGGGCGCTACAAGAAGCTCGGCGCCAAGCCCGTCGTCGTCCCCAACCAGCTCGACTGCCTGGTCAGGCTGCAGCTCGGCGAGGCCGACGCCACCGTGACCGACAGCGCGCTGGGCGCCGGACAGGCCGCGCAGGACCCCTCGGTCGAGCTGATCGGCGAGCCGGTCACCAACGAGCCGTACGGCGTCGCGATGAACCTGGACGACGACGACCTGGTGCGCAGGGTCAACAAGGTGCTGGTCGACTTCCGCAAGGACCAGTGGCACGACTCGTACGACAAGTGGCTGAAAAAGAACTTGGGGGGTACGAAGGACGGGGACACGCCCCCCAAGCCCCTGTACCGGGACTGAGATGCCCGTAACAGGACCGGGAGGACTGAACGGGCAGGGCTGAGGGAAGCGAACGGTCCGAGCGTTCGTACGAGAGAACAGCGAGGTGATCGATGGGGCCCGCGGGACCCACCGGACCGGTGATGAGCCGGGAGGAGGCCGACCGTGCTCTGGAGCGGCTGGAAGCCGAGCACGAGGCGGTCGAGTCCTCGCTGCTCGCGCTCCAGGACCACGCGGGGCGCCGCCTGCTGGAGGGCGCCCGGCTCTCCGGTGTCACGGCGCACCGCTGGGCGCAGGCCGAGGCGGCCATCACCCTGCTGTGGAACGGGTTCGAGACCTACTCCCGCACCCTGGAGACCGCCCGCGAGCTGCGCGCCAGGCGCCGCTGGCCCAGCCGCGACGACCTGACCGAGCTGACCAGGCTGCTGCGCGGCACCCTCACCGTCTCCGGCGGCCTCTCCTCCGGCGTCACGGCGGGCGCCCCGGGGATGAGCCTGACCGAGGGGCCGCGACTGGCCGAGGAGCTGACGCTCGGCCAGCTCGTCGAGCGGATGAACGAGTGGTACGCGCAGGCGCTCGACGTCGTCGCCGCCGCCGACTCCGTCTGGTCCGCGCTGCCCGCCCGGATCGACCTGCTCGCCGCCGAGCTCCAGCGCGTCCGTTCGCTGGCGCACTCGGTGGGCGTCCGCCCCGGCGAGCACCCCTCGGGCGACGACCTGGAGCGGACCACGGCCGAACTGACCTCGCTGCGCGCCGAGGTGGTCGCCGACCCGCTCGCCTTCTGGACGTCCACCGGCGGCAGCAGCGCCCCGGGCGGCGGACGCCCGGACATCACGCGGTACGACGCGGCGGCCCGCGCGCTGGAAGAGGTGCGCCGCGAGATCGACGCGGTCCTGGCCGTACGGCAGGACGCGGAGCAGCGTCTGATGAAGCTCCGCGACCTGCTCACCCGCGCCGACCGTACGCTCGCCGAGGCGCGGTCCGCGCGCGGCGAGGTCCTGGCGAAGATCGCCGCGTCCGAGGTGCCCGCGGTGAGCGGCCCGCCGACCGTGCTCCAGGAGCAGCTGGCGGCCGCCGCCGAGCACCGGCGCCGCGCCGAGTGGCACCGGCTCTCGCCGCTGCTGGAGAGCCTGGAGCGGCGCGCGGAGGAGGAACTGGAGCGGGCCCGCGCGCAGTTGTCCGCGGTGACGGCCCCGCTGGCGGTCCGCGCGGAGCTGCGCGGCAGGCTGGACGCGTACAAGGCGAAGGTCGCCCAGCACGGCATGGCGGAGGACCGGATGCTGATCGAGCGGTACGACGTGGCGCGCCGCATGCTGTGGAGCGCGCCCTGCGATCTGCGCGCGGCGGAGGACGCGGTGCTCCGCTACCAGCAGGCGGCCCGCGAGGTGCTGGTGCCGGGCCAGCGGCAGACCGGCGCGGAGACCCAGTGAACGAGGGCCGAGGGGGCATCAGGCAGTGAGTGAGCAGTCGGGCGTGCTGAACAAACCGTGCCAGCGGCCCCAGTGCGAGGGCACGTACGAGGACATGGGCGGCGGCGAGCTGTACTGCGACACGTGCGGGCTCGCCCCCGTCGTCGCACCGGGCGGATTGCTCGGGGCCGCGCCGACGGGGATGACGAGCGCGGGGCGCGACAGCGGCTCCTCGGGCTCGACCGGGTCCGGAGTGACGGGTTCCGCGTCCTCGCGGGCCTCCTCCCGTTCGCAGTCCTCGCGCCGCTCGGTCTCCGGGCGCCTCTCCCGGAACCTGTCGGGGCGGGCCTCGGCCCGCTCGGTCTCGGTGCGCAGCGCCGGTTCCGCCGCGGGCTCCTCCGCGCGGGGCAGGCTGGGCGCGGGGCTCGTGCAGATACCGGACGTGCCCAAGCCCGACCCGGCCTCGGTCGTCCTGGAGAACCCGGAGGTCCCCGAGCGGAAGCGGTTCTGCTCCAGCAGCGAGTGCGGCGCGCCCGTGGGCCGCGCGCGGGGCAGCAAGTCGGGGCGTACGGAGGGCTTCTGCACCAAGTGCGGGCACCCGTACTCGTTCGTGCCCAAGCTGAACGCGGGCGACATCGTGCACGGCCAGTACGAGGTCGCGGGCTGTCTCGCGCACGGCGGGCTCGGCTGGGTCTACCTCGCCGTGGACCGCGCCGTCTCCGACCGCTGGGTGGTGCTCAAGGGCCTGCTCGACACGGGCGACGAGGACGCGATGGCGGCGGCCATCGCCGAACGGCGGTTCCTCGCGGAGATCGAGCACTCCAACATCGTCCGCATCTACAACTTCGTCGAGCACCTCGACCAGCGCACCGGCAGCCTCGACGGCTACATCGTCATGGAGTACGTCGGCGGCAAGTCCCTCAAGGAGATCGCCAACGGCCGCCGCACCGAGGACGGCAAGCGCGACCCGCTGCCGGTCGAGCAGGCCTGCGCGTACGGCATCGAGGCGCTGGAGGCCCTGGGCCATCTGCACAGCCGCAACCTGCTCTACTGCGACTTCAAGGTCGACAACGCCATCCAGCAGGACGACCAGCTCAAGCTGATCGACATGGGCGCGGTGCGCCGGATGGACGACGACGACAGCGCGATCTACGGCACGGTCGGCTACCAGGCGCCCGAGGTCGCCGAGGAGGGCGCCTCCGTCGCCTCCGACCTCTACACGGTCGCGCGCACGCTGGCCGTCCTCACCTTCGACTTCCAGGGCTACACGAACGTGTTCGTGGACAGCCTGCCCGACCCCGAGAACATCGAGGTCTTCCAGAGGTACGAGTCCTTCTACCGCCTCCTGGTGCGGGCGACGGACCCCGACCCGCAGCGCCGGTTCGCCTCGGCCGAGGAGATGGCCGAGCAGCTGCTGGGCGTGCTGCGCGAGGTCGTCGCGCTCCAGACGGGGCGGCCGAGGCCCGCGATGTCCACGCTGTTCGGGCCCGAGCCGCGCGTCGTGGACACGCAGCTGCTCGCCCATGTGACGGGCGACTCCTCGCTGCTGGGGGCGCGCGAGACCGCGCCCCGGCGCAAGCGGGGCAGGAACGGCAAGGGAGCCTCCCCCGCGGCGCTTCCCGCGCCGCAGGCGCCCCCCGCGATCCCGGCCCAGCCGGGCCCCGGGGCGCCGCCCGCCGCCCCGCCCGCCACCACGCTGATGGCGCAGAGCGCGAACGGGGGCCAGCACGGCTCGTTCGGCAGCACCCCGGCGCACGTACAGCTGCCGGGGCGGCCCGGGAGCGGGGAGTCCGCGGCCCAGGAGGCGGCGGGCACGGTCTCGCTCGTACCGTTCCAGGCGCGGCCCACCGCGATGGCGCTGCCCGTGCCGCGCGTCGACCCCTCCGACCCCAACGCGGGCTTCCTGGCGGGCCTGATGGCCGCCGCGCCCGCCGATCTGCTGACCGCGCTGGAGGGCGCGCCGACGGACTCGGTCGAGCGGCGGCTGCGCGAGCTGCGCGCCCTGCTGGAGATGGACGACGCCGCCGCGTCCGGCGAGGCCCTCGCGGCGCTGGAGACCAAGCACGCCGACGACTGGCGGGTCGTCTGGTACCGGGGCCTGTCCGCGCTGGTGACCGGCGACCGGGAGACCGCGGCGCTCTCCTTCGACGCGGTCTACGACGCGTTCCCCGGCGAGCCCGCGCCGAAGCTCGCCCTGGGCATCTGCGCCGAGGTGCTGGGCCAGCTGGACAACGCCGCCGAGTACTACCGCCTGGTGTGGGCCACCGACCCGGCGTACGTGAGCGCCGCGTTCGGCCTCGCCCGGGTGCGGCTGGCCGCGGGGGACAGGACCGGCGCCGTACGGACGCTGGAGTCGGTCCCCGAGGCGTCCATCCACTTCACGGCCGCGCGGGTCGCCGCCGTACGCGCCCGGCTGCGCCAGCGCTCGCCGCAGGAGCCGCTGCTGGACGACCTCCAGGCGGCCGCGCGGCAGGTCGAGGAGCTCCAGCACGTGAGCCTCGACGCGGTGCGGCGGGAGGAGCTGACCACCGAGGTGCTCGGCTGCGCCCTCGACTGGACGCTGTGCCGGCGGGGCGCGCCGCCGGGGGCCGAGGCCGGCAGACATCTGCTCGGCAGCCCGCTCACCGAGGAGGGGCTGCGCTTCGGGCTGGAACGCTCGTACCGGCTGCTCGCGCGGCTCGCGCAGACGGGCACCGAGAGGATCGAACTGGTGGAGCGGGCCAACCGTTTCCGCCCCAGGACGTGGGTGTGACCATGCCACAGCTCGACCAACTGTCCGCCTGCCCCAGCTGCTCGGAGCCGCTGGAGGAGGGGGACCGCTTCTGCGGCGCGTGCGGTGCCGACCTGGAGGCAGCGCGGCGCGCCGCCGAGGCAGGGGCCGGTGCGCCGGGCGGGGACCGGCCCACGCTGCCGGTCAACGGCGCGCGCCTGCGCGAGTCGCTGCCCGTCACGCCCCCGCCGGGACAGCCCGCGGAGGCGGCGCGCGGCGAGGCGGCGCGCGGCGAGTCCCCGTACGGCGAGGCGGAGGCCGGACTCGCGTCCCCCGACAGCGACTTCACGCTGCCGCCCGCGCGGCCGACGGAGCCGACCGAGGAGCGGCCCGGCGCCTCGCGCGAGGCGACCGGGTCCCCCGACCCCCGCGCCTCCGACCCGCGCGCGCTGCGCGAGGACGGGCCGCGCGGGCACGACGGGCACGACGGCCGTGACGAGACGGCCTTCCTCGACGTGGGCGGCGAGCCCGTGCGCGGCGCGGGCCCCGCGCCGCTCGGCGACGTGCCCAGCGGGATGAGCGGGCCCGAACTCCTCGGTCCGCGCTGCGTGGCGTGCGGCACCGGCACCATCGACGACGACGGCTACTGCGAGCACTGCGGCCACAAGCAGCCCCGCGAGCGCGACCACATGGAGCGCGCGCTGGACACCGTGGCCGCCGCCAGCGACCGGGGGCTGCGCCACCACCGCAACGAGGACTACTTCGCGGTGACCGAGACGACCGGCCCCTCCGGCGTGCTCGCGACGATCGCGGTCGTCTGCGACGGCGTCTCCTCCGCGACCCGCCCCGACGAGGCGTCGGCCGCCGCCGCGGTCGCCGCGAGCGCCTCGCTGAGCGACGCCGTCGTGCGCGGCACGCACGCGCAGCAGGCGATGCACGACGCGCTCGTGGCCGCCGCCGAGGCCGTCAACGTGCTGGCGGAGGACGGCCCTCCGGAGCCGTCGAAGAACGCGCCCGCGTGCACCATCGTCGGCGCGCTGACCGCCGACGGCATCCTCACCGTCGGCTGGGTCGGCGACAGCCGTGCCTACTGGATCCCCGACGACCGTACGGCCGCCTCGGCGCGGCTGACCGAGGACGACTCGTGGGCGGCGCAGATGGTCGCCGCGGGGCTGATGAACGAGGCCGAGGCGTACGCGGACTCCCGCGCGCACGCCATCACCGGCTGGCTCGGCGCCGACGCCTACGAACTCGACCCGCACACGGCTTCCTTCAAGCCCGACCGGGCGGGTGTAGTGGTGGTGTGCACGGACGGGCTCTGGAACTACGCGGAGTCGGCGGACGAGATGGCGGCCGCGGTGCCGCAGGACGCGCTGAACCGGCCGCTGCACTCGGCGCAGCACCTGGTCGGTTACGCCCTGGACGGCGGGGGCCACGACAACGTAACAGTGGCCGTGGTCCCGTTCCCCGCGCCGTCGGGGCGGGCAGGATCGGCCTGATGCCGGGACGGTCCTAGGAGAGAACCGGGGGGAAGCACCGCGAGACACCGCACTTCCGCCCGCCCTTTTGTCTACTTGTCGCTGTAGAGCAGCAGGAGCGGAACACATGGCCAACTTCTCCAAGTCGAACGCCCCGCGTTTCTCGGCGGAGGTGTATCAGAACGAGTATCTGCCGGAGGGCGCGCAGGAGGTCAGCGCGATCGTCACCGTGACCTCGACGGGCGGCGGGACGACCGGTGGGCTGCCCCTGCCGGTCTCCGACCCGGCGCGGGACGGCGTGAGCGCCGGCGGGCCCGACGCGGCCGTCGTCATCATGGTCGACTGCTCGGGTTCGATGGACTACCCGCCGACCAAGATGCGCAACGCGCGCGACGCCACGGCCGCCGCGATCGACACGGTGCGCGACGGCGTCGCGTTCGCGGTCGTCGCGGGCACCCACCAGGCCAAGGAGGTCTTCCCCGGCGGCGGGGGCCTCGCCGTCGCGGACGACACCACGCGCGCGCAGGCCAAGGACGCGCTGCGCAGCCTGAGCGCGGGCGGCGGCACCGCCATCGGCACCTGGCTGCGGCTCGCCGACCGGCTGCTCAACTCCGCCGACGTCGCCATCCGGCACGGCATCCTGCTGACCGACGGGCGCAACGAGCACGAGGAGCCCGAGGAGTTGAGGGCCTCGCTCGAAGCCTGCGCGGGCCGCTTCACCTGCGACGCGCGCGGCGTGGGCACCGACTGGGAGGTCAAGGAGGTGACCGGGATCGCCTCGGCGATGCTCGGCTCCGCCGACATCGTGGCCGATCCGGGCGGTCTCGCCGAGGACTTCACGCAGATGATGGAGAAGGCCATGGGCAAGGAGGTCGCCGATGTGGCGCTCCGCCTGTGGACTCCGCAGGGCTCGGAGATCAAGTTCGTCAAGCAGGTCGCGCCGACGATGGAGGAGCTGACCGACCGCCGCACCCCGGCGGGCGCCCGCGCGGGCGACTACCCCACGGGCTCCTGGGGCGACGAGTCCCGCGACTACCACGTGTGCGTGGAGGTGCCCTCGGCCGGAGTGGGGCAGGAGATGCTCGCGGCGCGCGTCTCGCTCGTCCTCCCGGCGCCGGACGGCGGCCCGGCCCAGACGCTCTCGCAGGGCCTGATCCGCGCCGTGTGGACGGACGACATGGTGGCCACCACGTCGATCAACCCGCAGGTGGCGCACTACACAGGACAGGCCGAACTCGCCCAGGCCATCCAGTCGGGACTGGATATGCGGAAATCTGGGGATGAAGCGGGCGCAACCGCCAAACTTGGGCGGGCGGTACAACTGGCCAATGAATCGGGGAACGCGGATACTGCGAAATTGCTTTCGAAGGTGGTCGACGTCGTGGACGCGGCGGCGGGTACTGTTCGATTGAAGGCGAAGGTCGCCGAGGCGGACGAAATGACGCTGGAGACGCGGTCCACCAAGACGGTCCGCGTGAAGAAATAGGCACGTACCAGAGGTACTGAAGAGCAGGAGCACGGAGGGGGAGGCACTCACCATGCCGACTTGCCCGAACGGTCACCAGTCGGCGGCCGACGACTGGTGCGAGGTGTGCGGTCACCGCATGTCCGGCGCACCCGCCGCGCCCGCTGGTGCCGTACCGCCACCTCCTCCGCCGCCACCCGCGCACGGAGCGGGGGGCTACGGCTATCCCGGGCCCGGCGGTCCCGGCCAGCAGGCCCCGCCGCCAGGACCCGGCGGCCCCGGCGTGCCCGGCCAGGGGTACGGCTATCCGGGACCCGGCTCGCCCGGTCCCGGTCACGAGCAGCAGGGCGCCAGGCCCGAGCTGTGCCCGCAGTGCGGCACGCCGCGCGAGGTGCAGGCGCCGTTCTGCGAGGAGTGCCGCTACAACTTCCTGACGCACTCGCCCACGACGTACGTGCCGCACGGCCAGCAGGGCCAGGGACCGGGCCAGCAGGGCCCGCCGCCGCCCGGACCCGGTGGACCCGGGGGCTTCCCGCCGCCCGGCGGCCAGCAGCCGTACCCCGGTCACCACGACCAGGGGCAGGGCCCGGGCCAGGGGCACGACCCGGGGATCGACTACGAGCGCTCCAGGCCCTCGCAGATGAACCGGCCCGCCGAGCCGCTGCCTTACGGCGACCCCGGCCAGCAGCAGGGCCCGCCGCCCGGCTCCGCGCAGCCGAGCGGCGACTGGGTGCTCAGCCCGCCGCCCGGCGGCCAGCAGGGGCACCCCGGCGCCCCGCAGGCCCCGCACCCGGACTACGGGCAGCAGGGGCCGGGTCACCAGGGCCCGCCGCCGTTCCCGCAGCAGCAGCACCAGCAGCCGCCCCAGCCGGACTACGGGCAGCCGGACTACGGCCAGCCCGACTACGGGCAGCAGGGGCCCAGCTCCTGGATGGTCATGATCGCGCCCGACCGCGAGTACTTCATGGCGATGATGGGCCGCAGCGGTCCCGAGGCCGCGGCGCTCAATCTGCCCGCGTACTCGCCGCAGCAGTCGCTCCAGCTGACCGGCAACCAGATCACCATCGGCCGCCGCCGGGCCTCCACCGGGGAGTCGCCGGACATCGATCTGGCCCGTCAGCCGGAGGACCCGGGCGTCTCGCACCAGCACGCGGTGCTGGTGCAGCAGCCGGACGGGAGCTGGTCCGTCGTCGACCAGGACTCGACCAACGGCACCACGATCAACGGCGCGGAGGACCCGATCCAGCCGTTCGTCCCCGTCCCCCTGAAGGAGGGCGACCGCGTCCACGTCGGCGCGTGGACGACGATCACGCTGCACCGGGGCTGACCCCGGTCCCGCCTCGTACGTGAGGGGCCCGGCGCACACCGCGCCGGGCCCCTCACGTACGTACGCGCGCTCCCGCTACGTGTAGTGCTCCCGCACCCGCGCGTGGGCCTCGCGCGGCGCCCGCGCCTCGTCGAGGGCGAGGAGCGCGGCGCCCAGCACGGGCGGCGCCGTGACCACGTGGGCGGTCGCCTTCGGGGCCCGGAGGGCGAGCTGTTCCGTGAGCCGGGAGTCGAGTTCGGCGTGGCGGGCCGCCGCCACGCCGCCGCCCAGGAAGACGGGGCTGTCCGTCTCCAGCAGGTCCAGCCGGGAGAGCGTGACGACCGCGAGGGAGACGATCTCGTCGGCCTGCTGGCGCACCAGGGAGAGCGCGACGGGGTCGCCCTCCCGCGCGCACCCGAAGAGCAGCGGCGTGATCTCGTGCTTCCGCGCCATCGGCAGCTCGCCCAGGTGCAGCGCCTCGATGAGCGCGTACATCGTCGGCAGCCCGAAGTGCGCGGGCAGGACCCGCGCGAGCGCCGTCGGGCCGCCCCTGCCGTCCTCCGCGCGCGCCGCGTGCCACAGGGCCTCCGAGGCGAGCCCCGAGCCGCCTCCCCAGTCGCCGGAGAGGTGGCCGACGGCGGGGAAGCGGTGGGTGCGTCCGTCCTCGGCGACGCCGACGCAGTTGATGCCCGCGCCGCACACGACCGCGGCGCCGTGCCGTACGGAACCGTCGTCGGGCAGCCCCGCGCGCAGGATCGCGAACGTGTCGTTCGCCACACGCGTGGTCCCGCCCCAGCCCAGGTCCCGCAGCGCGGACTCCAGCGCGCGCTCCTCGCTCGGCAGGTCGGCGTTGGCCAGGCAGGCGGAGACGTGGGCGAAGCGGGCGGGGGAGACCCCGGCCGCGTCCGCCGCGCTCAGCACGGTCCGCTCCAGCCCGCCCACGGCCTCGGCCACGCCGACCGTCGGCGGCTGGAAGCCGCCCCCGCGCGCCGCGCCGAGCACGCGTCCCGCGGCGTCGAGGACCGCCACGTCGGTCTTGCTGTTGCCCGCGTCGACGGCGACGCACACGCCCGGTCCCGTGGCTCCGGTGCTCGTCAGGCCCACGCGAGGTGCTCCCGGTTGTGGGAGAGGAGCAGGTCGGTGAGGCGCTCGGCGCGGTCGTACTGGCCGACGAGGGGGTGCGCCAGCAGCGTCCTGAACACCCGCTCGCGCCCGCCGCGCAGCGCCGCGTCCAGCGCGAGGCGCTCGTACGCGGTCACGTGCGAGACGAGCCCCGCGAAGAGCGGGTCGAGCCGCGGCGCGGTGAGCGGCGCCGCGCCCGCGCGCGAGATCCGCGCGGGGACCTCGACCACGGCGTCGTCGGGGAGGAAGGGCAGGGTGCCGTTGTTGTACGTGTTGACGACCTGGACGCTCTCGCCCCCGTCCGCGCCCAGCAGGGAGGCGGCCAGCGCGACGGCGGCCTCGGAGTAGAAGGCGCCGCCGCGCTTGGCGAGCAGCGCCGGCTTCTCGTCCAGCGCGGGGTCGGCGTACATCTCCAGGAGTTCGCGCTCCATGGCGGCGACCTCGGCGGCCCGGGAGGGCTTGGAGCGCGACTCGTCGACGACCTCGTCGTGCGCGTAGTAGTAGCGCAGGTAGTAGGAGGGCACGACGCCCAGGCGGTCGAGGACGCCGGGCGGCAGCCGCAGGTCCTCGGCGATCCGGGTGCCGTGCTCGGCGAGGAGCTTCGGCAGCACCTCGGTGCCGTCCGGGCCGCCGAGGGAGACGCCGAGCTCCCAGGTGAGGTGGTTGAGCCCGTAGTGCGCGAGGTGCACCTCCCCGGGGGCGACCTCCAGGAGCGCGGCGAACTTCCGCTGGAGGTGGATGGCCACGTTGCACAGGCCCACGGCCCGGTGACCGGCCTCCAGCAGGGCGCGTGTGACGATTCCCACAGGGTTGGTGAAGTCGATGATCCAGGCGTCCGGGTTCGCGCGGCGTACGCGCTCCGCGATGTCCAGGACGACGGGCACGGTGCGCAGCGCCTTGGCGAGGCCCCCCGCCCCGGTCGTCTCCTGGCCGACGCAGCCGCACTCCAGCGGCCAGGTCTCGTCCCGCTCGCGGGCCGCCTGGCCGCCGACGCGGAGCTGGAGCAGGACCGCGTCGGCGCCGTCGACGCCCGCGTCCAGGTCGTGCGTGGTGGTGATCGTGCCGTCGTGGCCCTGGCGGGCGAAGATGCGCCGGGCGAGGCCGCCGACCTTCTCCAGCCGGTCCGCGTCGGGGTCGATCAGGACGAGTTCGCTCAGCGGCAGCGTCTCCCGCAGCCGCGCGAATCCGTCGATGAGTTCGGGGGTGTAGGTGGAACCGCCCCCCACTACTGCGAGCTTCAACCCTTTACTCCCGTCAGTGTGACGCCCTCGATGAAGGCACGCTGGGCGAAGAAGAAGATGATGATCACCGGGGCCATGACCAGAACGGTGGCCGCCATGGTGAGATTCCAGTCGGTCTGGTGGGCGCCCTTGAAGGATTCCAGTCCGTAACTCAGCGTCCAGGCGCCGGGGTTCTCCGAGGCGTAGATCTGCGGGCCGAAGTAGTCGTTCCAGCAGTAGAAGAAGTGGAAGAGCGCGACGGCGGCGAGGCCCGGCTTCGCCATGGGCAGCACGATCCTGACCATGGCCCGGAATTCGCCGCAGCCGTCGATCCTGGCCGCCTCCGTGTACTCCTTGGGAATCGTCAGCAGGAACTGGCGCAGCAGGAAGATGGTGAACGGATTGCCGAAGGCGAAGGGGATGATGAGCGGCCACAGCGTCCCCGAGAGGCCGAACTGCTTCGACCAGAGCAGATACATGGGGACGATGACGACCTGCGGCGGCAGCATCATCGCGGCGATGACGAGCATCATCATCAGATTCCGGCCCCGGAAGCGGAACTTGGCGAGCGCGTACGCCACCGGAATGCTGGAGCCGACCGCGAGGACGGTGCCGAGACCGGCGTAGAGCAGCGTGTTCCGCCACCAGGTCAGAAAGCCCGGGGTCTCCCACACGGTGCGGAAGTTGCCCCATTCCCAGGTGTTCGGCCACAGATCGCGGGTGAGGGCCTGGCTGTCGCTCATCACGGCGGTCAGCAGGACGAAGACGAAGGGCAGGACGAAGAAGAGCGCGGCGGCGATCGCGAGCGCGTGGACGCCTATCCAGCGCAGCATCGCCTTGCGGCCCACGGGCGTCGCGAGCCGCAGCGGCCTGGCGGATTTGGAGAGCGGGAGTGCGGTCATGGTGTTCTCAGTCCTCCGCCGTCAGGAATCCGCTGCGGCGGCGCATCAGCAGCGCCGTGAAGGCCATGGCGATCACGAAGAGGACCAGTGCGACGACGCTCGCCGCGCCGGTGTCGAAGCGCTGGAATCCCAGGTTGTAGACGGTCTGCGGAACGGTGAGCGTGGACTTCTCCGGATATCCGGGCTCGAATTGCTGCCCGGACCCTCCGATGACCCCGCTGGAGACCTTCGAGGCGACGATCGGCTGGGTGTAGTACTGGAGCGTGTCGATGACGCCCGTGATGACGGCGAAGAGCAGGATCGGCGAGATGTTCGGCAGCGTGACGTAGCGGAACCGGGCCCAGGGGCCCACGCCGTCGAGCTCCGCCGCCTCGTACTGCTCCTTGGGCACGTCGAGCAGCGAGGCCAGGAAGATGACCATGAGGTCGCCGATTCCCCAGAGCGCGAGGAGCGTCAGCGCGGGTTTTGACCAGGCGGCGTCGCTGAACCAGCCGGGCTGCGGAAGTCCGAAGAAGTCCAGGACCGTGTTGACCGGTCCCGTGCCGGGGTTGAGGAGGAAGACGAACGCCATGGTCGCGGCCACGGGCGGGGCCAGATAGGGAAGATAGAAGAAGGTGCGGAAGAGGCCGGGCGCCGTCTTGATCTTCGTGAGGAGCATGCCGATCCCGAGGCCGAAGACGACGCGCAGCGAGACCATCACCGCGACGAGCCAGAGCGTGTTCCCGAGCGCGGGCCAGAAGAACGGGTAGTCGGTGAAGACGTACGTCCAGTTGTCGAATCCGTTCCACACCGGATCCGTGAACCCGTCGTACTTCATGAACGAGAAGTAGACGGTCGCGCCCAGCGGATAGCCGAAGAAGACGCCGAACCCGATCAGCCAGGGCGAGAGGAATCCGAGCGTGCGCAGCGCCGATTTGCGGCGCCGCGCCGCGAGTCCGGGATTCGCCGCGCTCACCGCGCCCTCGCGATGTCCTTGTCGATCTGGTCGTCGGCCTTCTTCAGCCCGGCGTCCAGGTCCTTCTGCTTGCCGGACTCCACGTCGTAGCTCAGGTCCTGGAGGGTGAGCAGGAACGAGCCGCCGTTGGGGCTCGCGGGCGCGTGGGAGCTGTGGGGGTTCCTGGCTATGTCCACGAACGTACGGAATCCCGGGTCGTCGTCCAGTTTCGGGGACTTCATGGCCTTCAGCGTCGAGGGCACGTTGTGGATCCCGTTGGCGAAGTCGACGACCGCGTCGGTGTCGGTGGTCATGAACTTCAGCAGTTCCCAGGCCGCGTTCTTCCTGGGGCTGGAGTTGGAGATGCCGACGACCGTCCCGGCGAGATAGCCCTTTCCGTACTCCTCCTTCTGGTCGTCGGGCACCGGCAGCGGCGCCGTGCCGACCTCGAAGTCCACGTCCGCGTCCTTCGCCATCTTGCCGCGCCACTCGCCGTCGAGCTGCATCGCCACCTGGCCGGTGTGGAAGGGGTGTTTGTCGCCCCATTCGTCACCGAACGTGGCCCGGTACCTCTCCAGCTTCCGGAATCCGCCCAGGTCCTCGACGAGGTTCCGCTGCCACTGGAACATCTGCTTCATCTTCGGGTCGCGCGCCCCGTTGGCCTTGCCCTCCTCGTCGAAATAGCTGACGCCGAACTGGCCGCCGTAGTGCTCGACGGTCGTCTCGTAGCCGTGGTAGTTCGGCATGAAGCCGAGCTGCTCGTACGAGTCGCCCTTCTCGACGGTGAGTTTCTTCGCGACTTTGTCGAACTCGGAGAACGTCCGCGGGGGTTTCTCGATGCCCGCCTTCCGGAACGCGTCCTTGTTGTAGTAGAGCCCGTACGCGTCGCCCAACAGCGGAAGGGTGCAGCGCTTCCCCTCGTACTGCGTGTATTCGAGCATCGTCTTCGGGAACGTCTTCTCCGGCGTGATGCCGGACTTCTTGAGGAACGGAGCCAGATCGGCCAGCGCGTTCGAGGAGCAGAACCGGCCGACGTTGTCGGTGGTGAAGGACGAGACGACGTCGGGCGCGTTGTCGCCGCCCGCGCGCAGGGCCTGGTTGAGCTTGTCGTCGTTGACGTTCTTGACCGTCTTGACGGTGATGTTGGGGTGTTCCTTCTCGAACGCCTCGATGTTGGCGTCGATGGCCTTCACCTCGCTGGGCGCGCTCCAGCCGTGCCAGAAGGTGATCGTGGTCTTGGCGTCGGGGTCGTCGTTCGCGGCGGTGCCGCTGGACCCGGTGCAGGCGCTCGCCAGCAAGGCGGCGACCGCGACGGTGGCGGACAGTGTGACCGGTGCCCTGCGGAATCCGCTCGCGTGTACGGGCATGGCGGAGCCTCCCTTTGGCAGTGAAGGGGTGCAGTGGGGTGGGGGGACGGGGTCGGGATCGGGTCAGCGGGAGGTGTCGAACACCTCGTCGCGGGTCGTGGCGAGCGCGCTCTCCAGCGCGCCGCTCAGCACGGGGTGATCGGTCACCGTGCCCAGCACCAGCTGCGGGCGCGGCACGGCCAGTTCGGACAGCTCGGCGCGGATCAGGTCGAGCAGCGGCTCGCCGCCCGCCGCGAGCACCCCGCCCGAGACGACGATGAGCTGCGGGTCGAGGACGGTGACGAGCGAGGCGAGCCCGGTCGCGAGGCCGGTGGCGAAGCGCCGCAGCAGGGTGTCGTACGCCGCCGCGTGCGCCGGGTCCCGCTCCTCTTCCCGTTCCTCTCCCCGCGCCTCGGCCGTGGCCCGGGAGAGCAGATCCGCCGCGGTGTCCTTCATCTCCGCCTGCGGGTCGTACGGGAGGGCGAGTTCGCGGGCGAGGCGCAGCACCGCGTTGGCTCCCGCCAGCTCCTGGAAGCCGCCGCTGTTGGCCTGCGCGGGCTGCCGTACGAGCGGGGTGCCGGGGACGGGCAGGAAGCCGACCTCGCCCGCGCCGCCCGTCCAGCCCCGGTGCAGCCGCCCGCCGATGACGACGGCGGCGCCGAGGCCCTCCTCGTTCCAGAGCAGCACGAAGTCCTCGTGCCCTCCCGCCGCGCCCTGGCGCTGCTCGGCGACGGCCACGAGGTTCACGTCGTTGTCGTACTCCAGCGGCATCGGCAGCGCCGCCGCCAGCTCGTCCAGCAGCGTGGGGGCGTGCCAGCCGGGCAGGTGCGAGGCGTACCGCAGCCGTCCGGTGCTGGGGTCGAAGGCGCCGGGGGTGCCGATCACGACGCGCTGGAGGTCGGCGCGGTGGACGCCCGCGGCCTTCGCGGCGCCGTCGACGGCCTGCAGCACCAGCGGCACGGCCCCGGTCGAGCGCCGCCCCGGGGTGGGCACCTCGTGGGTGCCGACGGTGCGGCCCGTGATGTCCGCGACGGCGGCCCGCAGCCGGGTCGGGGAGACGTCGAGTCCGGCGACGTACGCCGCCGCCGGGTTCACGGCGTACAGCTGCGCGTTGGGGCCCGGGCGGCCCTCGCTGGTGCCGGTCACGACGACCAGCCCGGCGGCCTCCAGCCGGGCGAGGAGCTGCGAGGCGGTGGGCTTGGAGAGGCCCGTCAGCTTGCCGATGCGGCCGCGCGACAGCGGCCCGTGCGCGAGCAGCAGATCGAGTGCGGCCCGGTCGTTCATCGCCCGCAGTACGCGGGGCGTCCCCGGTGTCGTCCCGGCCATTTCCGCTGCCTCCACCCACGTACTGTTAGGAAGGTTTCCCATTCATGCGCAGGACAGTAAGGCCCCGTCCGACAGGCGTCAATGGGCTGACAGGACCTGTCGGGCGGGGCCTCGGGGAAGCCGGGCTCAGCGCTGCTGCTGGAAGGGGATGCCCTCGCCCTTGTCGAGGTCCACGGGGGCGCGGGCGGCCTCCAGGGTCAGCGACTCCTCGTCGACGATCCGGATGCCGCGCTGGTCCAGGGCCCGCTTGACGCGCCAGCGCAGCTCGCGCTCGACGCCCAGGCTCTTGGTCGCCATCGTCTTGGCGGAGACCCGCAGCACCATCGAGTCCAGCGTCACCTCGTCCAGGCCCAGCACCTCGACGGGCTCCCACAGGATCTCGTCCCAGGGGGAGTCGTGCGCCATCTCCTCGCCGGCGGACAGGATCACGGACCTGACCTCCTCCATGTCCTCGCTCGCCCGGACCCGGACGTCGATCATCGCCATCGCCCAGCCCTGGCTGAGGTTGCCGACGCGCTTGATCTCGCCGTTGCGGATGTACCAGATCTCGCCGCCGTCGCCCCGGAGCTGCGTCACCCGCAGTCCGATCTCCAGCACCACGCCGGACGCCTCACCGACGTCCACGCGGTCACCGACGCCGTACTGGTCCTCCAGGAGCATGAACATGCCCGCCAGCAGGTCCTGCACCAGGTTGCGGGCGCCGAAGCCGAGCGCGACGCCCGCGACACCGGCGCTGGCCAGCAGCGGGCCGAGGTTGATGCCGAGCCCGGAGAGGACGGTCAGCGCCGCGGTGCCGAGGATGATGAACGACGCCGCGTTGCGCAGCACCGACCCTATGGCCTCGGAGCGCTGCCTTCTGCGCTCGCTGTTGACGAGGAGACCGCGCAGCGCGTTGCCGCTGTCCACGATCTCCGCGCGGCTGTTCATCCGGGTTATGAGCTTGGTGATCGCGCGGCGTATGACATAGCGGAGCACGACCGCGACCACGATGATGAAGATGATCCGCAGACCGGCGGCGAGCCAGTCCGCCCAGTTCTCCTCCAGCCATCCCGCTGCCTCACCCGCGGTGTCCTGAGCGTCCTTCAGGGAGCGCGGGGTCTGCGGCCCGTCGGGCGAGGGCGACGGGGTGGCGGCGCTGATCAGCCAGTACACAGGTGGGACCTTCCGTGCGAGACACGTTCGCGGCGTGCGCGCGGACGCGGTGAACACACTAACGGCGCAGGGCCTTCACGATTGGGGCCATCAAGCAGTATGGGCCGATCTGTTCGAGGGAGGAGGGAGTTCTCGCGGGGGATGCAGTCGGTGTGGTTGAAAACACGCCCCGCAGGTTGGCCGGTCGTGGTGGCGCAGTCACCAGGGCAGGAGACACACTGAGGGGAGATCGTCCCGGCGCGAGCCACGCGCCGCCGACGTACAAGGAGGCACCGTGCCGCATGTCCTGGTCCTCAACGCGTCGTACGAGCCGCTCGGCGTCGTACCGCTACGCCGCGCGCTCATTCTGGTCCTCAACGAGAAGGCGATCAGCCTGGAGGATTCCGGCGCCCTGATGCACAGCGCGACCCGCGTCATACCCGCTCCGAGCGTCGTCCGCCTCAAGCGCTTCGTGCGCGTGCCCTTTCGCGGAGCCGTTCCCCTCACCCGCCGCGCGCTCTTCGCCAGGGACGGCGGCAGGTGCGCGTACTGCGGTGGCGTCGCAACCAGCGTCGATCACGTCATTCCGCGCAGCCGCGGGGGACAGCACGCCTGGGAGAACGTCGTCGCGGCATGCCGCCGCTGCAACCATGTGAAGGCGGACCGCCATGTCGCGGAGCTGGGCTGGCGGTTGCGCCACCAACCCGCGCCGCCCTCCGGACTGGCCTGGAGGATCATCGGCACGGGGCATAGGGACCCGCGCTGGCTGCCCTACCTCCAGCCATACGGCGCGGACGACGACCTCGCCCGGATCGACGGCAGATCCACTGCCTGAGATCCGGGCGTTGTCGTTGTCCGGAACGCCTCCGTCCCGGGAGTGACTACCGGGCCCGCCGCGCGTGCCTGCCCTTCTCGGGGCGGTCCGCGCGGTGGGCGTTCTCGCCGCGCCGGTCGTTCTCGTCCACGGCGTAGACCTCGACCCCGTAGAGCGAGTAGCCGAACTTCGTCGCGCGCGCGTCGCCCTGGATCCGTACGTAGCGGGTGTCCTTCGGCGCGTCCATGCGGACCGACTCCCGGCCGCCCTCGCCGTCCCGTACGGTCGCCGCCGTGCGCCACCGCCGCCCGTCGGGCGAGACCTGCACGCGGTACCGCTTCGCGTAGGCGTCCTGCCAGCTCAGCACCACCCGCCCGACCCGGGTCCCGGAGGACAGCCGCAGCTGCACCCACTCGCCGTCCCGCGCGGGCGAGGACCAGCGCGTCCCGCGCTTCCCGTCGTTGACGGCCTTGGCGGGGAAGTCCTCCGTCTCGTCCGCCGACGACCTGGCCGTGGCGCGGCGCGCGAGGTCGGGGCCCGAGGTGCGCGGGAAGGCGCGCACGGTGAGCGTGGCGCGCTCGCCGCCGAAGGAGACCGGGACCCGGTACGTGCCCGGCTTCACCGAGTCGTCCACCGCGACCCGTACCGGCACGTCCACCGTGCTGCCCCGGCGCACGGTCGTGCGCAGCGGCGCGCGCACGGTGATGCCGCGCGGCGCGTCCGCCGTGACCCGGCCCCGCGCGTCGGACGGCCGGTGCCCCGTCAGGCGTACGTGCGTACGGGCGACGCCGCCGCCGATGTCCGCGTCGACGGAGGGGCGGGGGAGCGTGAGGCGGGTCTCGGGGCCGTCCCCGTACCAGGGCGTGACCTCGTGGACCACGGGTGCGGCCGAGCGGTCCGACCAGACCAGCCGCAGCGCGTCGGCGGCCGCGCCGCGCCCCCGGAGCTGGGTGAAGCCGCTGTCGGAGAGCGCCCCGAGCCGCTGCCAGCCCTTGCCCGGCACATGGGCCTCCACCCGCGCCCGCGTGCCCGAGTGCGGGCCCGTGCGCACGGTGACCGCGTCCAGCGGGCGCCGCGAGCGCAGCGTCACGGAGAGCGCGGGCGGGGCGCCGTCGGCCCCCTCGGAGGCGGCGTCCGCGCGCGAGGGCGGTACGAGCATGGGCGGGCTGTCCGGCGCGAAGTGGCGCGTGGCGGGCGCGCCCGCGGCCCGGTACGCCGTGGACGGGTCGCCGTCCGCCGCCGCCGACAGGGGCGAGCCGGGCAGCCCGTCGGGACCGCCCCGCACGGGGAGCGAGCTCCCGGCGGGACGTTCCCTCTTCCCGTCCTTGGGCGTCTTGCCGTCCTGGGTGCCCTGGGCGCGGTCCTCCTCGTTCCGCGGGGCCTCCGGGGAGTTCGGGGAGTTCCGGGAGCCCCCGCCGGTCTCGCCGGTCCCCTCGCCCTCACCGGCCCGCTGCGGCGCATGGGACCGCCCGGTCTTCTCCCCGCGCAGCGGCTTCCCCGGCTTCTTCCCGCGCTTCTTGTCGCCCGAGGACAGCCCCGTCCACTCGTCCGAGGCGCGCAGGGCCTGGTCGGCGAAGTCGGCGAGGACGCCCTTGCCGACCGTGGCGTCGCTCTTGCGGCTCTCCTCCCGCAGCCGCCGCACGTCCATCTCGGCCGTCCACGCCCGCGCCCCGTCCCCGCGCGCCTGCGCGGTCAGCATGTCCACGGAGCGCTGGCCCGCCTCGCCCAGGCGGCCCAACTCGCGCAGCCAGGGGCGGACTTCCCGGGCCAGCCCCGGCGGCACCTTCTCCCCGGCGGTGCGCATCGTGCCGAAGGCGGCCCGCAGCTTCCGCGCCGCGTGGTCCAGCCGGGGACCCTCGCCGCCCTCGTACGCCGTCCAGAACGCGTCGGTCAGCGGGCGCAGATACGCCGACTCCTCGCCGCCGAGCAGCGACGAGGAGTCGTTCCCCGCCAGCGCGTGGACGGCGGCGCGCGTCCCCGGGTCGGCCTGCCGCCCTCCGGCGGCCTCCTCGACGGCGGCGCGCCAGGAGGCCTCCGGGCGGTACCCCTTGGGGTTCCAGGCGTAGTCGGCGGCGGTGAAGAGCGGGATGCGGGAGGCCGCCGGCTGCTCCATCGCGTTGGTGAGCAGCGCGGCGGAGCCGGACGCCACGGCCGGGTCGCGGCCCTGGTAGGGGCCCATGAAGAGACGGTCCTGCGCGTAGTCGTTCACCGGGTAGTTGTCCATGGTGACGAGCGGGTGGCGGGGGAACGCCTCGCGCGTGTGCGTCAGTTCGGACCCGGTGATGGTGCGCGGCACCACGCCCACGCCGCTCCAGGCGACCTGGACGCGGTCGTCGAGCGCGTCCGCGAGCGCCGCGCGGTACTCCGTCCGGCCCTTCTGGTAGAACTCCGTCGGCACGACGGAGAGCGCCTCGGCGTCCGGATGCCGCTTCGCGAGGTGCTCCGCCAGTGCGTCGGCCAGCTCGGCCTGGGCCTTGGCCGCGGCCTCGGGGCCCGAGCCGTAGGTGTCGGAGTCCTCGTCGCAGTGCCACTCGCTGTAGCTGACGTCCTCGAAGCGGACCTGGAACGCGCCGAAGCCCAGCGCCTTCATCGCGTCGACCTTGCGCAGCAGCGCCTTGCGGTCGTCCGCGGAGGAGAAGCAGAAGCCCTGGCCGGGCGAGACGGCCCAGCCGAGGGTCACGTGGTTGCGCTTCGCGCGCTCGGCCAGCTCGCGGAAGTCGGCCCGCTGCGCCGCGGGGTAGGGGTCGCGCCAGCGCGCCGCGCCGCGGTACGGGTCGTCGCCCGGCGCGTACAGGAAGCGGTTCTGCTTGGTGCGCCCCAGGAAGTCGATCTGGGCCAGCCGGTCGCCGTGCGTCCAGGGCTGCCCGTAGAAGCCCTCGGTGGTGCCGCGTACGGGCGCGGCGGGCCAGTCCCGTACGACCACGCCGGGGAAGCCCCGGCCGCGCGTGTCGTCGGTGACGAGCTGGCGGAGGGTCTGCGCGGCGTGGAACAGGCCGTCCTCGCCCGCCCCTTCGAGCGCCACGGTCGCCCGGCCGCCGTGCGCGCCCGTCGCCAGCCGGTAGCCGCCGGAGGGGAGATCGCCGCGCGCGGGGGCGCGCAGCGCCCGCAGGGCGCCCTCGGCGGACTCCGTGCCGACCCTGACGACCAGCCCGCGCGCGGGCAGCGGGCGCCCGGGGCGTATCTGGTGGACCCGGCGTACGCCCGCGTCGCGCAGCGCCTCGCGGACCACGTCGAGCGCCTCGGCGTCCGCCTCCTCGTCGGCGACGAGCACGGCCTCCTGGCCCGCCTCCACGTACGGGCCGCGCTCGCGCATCGACTGGGGGCGCGGCCACACGGGAGGCAGCCCGCGCTCGCCCTGTCCGTCCTCGTCGGGGGAGCCCGCGGCGGGCCCGTCGGGCTGCGGCGGTGGCGCCGCGTGTGCCGCGGGGGCGCCACCGAGGAGCCCCCCGACGAACGCCGCCGTGACGGCCGCCGCGCCGACCCGGCCCCAGCCGACCGTTCCGGCGCCGGGGATCCGGCTCGTGGACGGGGCGGTCGTCCCGTCCGGGCCCGCTCCCGGAGCGCCGTCGCGCGCCGCTGTGCTCACCGCTTCCTCCCCTTGTCCGCTCCCCGCCTCCGGCACACCGGAGGTGTCGGCACGTCAGCACCCTAGGCGCGCGCGTCCCCCGTACGGCACCGCGAAGTGCCACAGGTGTGCCACAAACGGAACGGACCCGGCCGGGCGGCGCGTACGGAGCCCAGATTCTAGGAGCTGGGGCCCCTCGGCCGCGCGGTCCTTTCGGCCCTCCGGTCCGGGCCCGGCAGGGGAGAGGCGGGGGCGGAAATAGTGGCGTCCGAAGCCTCGCGGGAGCGCCGTATCTCCTTCGCGAAGGCCCTCCCGGCGGCGAATCGCCTGCGGGAACCGACGTGACCTGGACCACGTTCCTCCCTCAGACACGTCTGCGCGCGTGCCGACTGGGTAGGGCGATTCGTGTCCGGCCCTTCACACGTCAACGAACGGAGGCCCCCGTGGCCGCGTCCGCTGAACTCCTGATGTCCGCTCTGACACCGCTGCCCAGCCAGCGTGTCCACTCCAAACGCTCGCACGAGCCGGTAGCCCTGTCCGAGGTGTCCGTGCCCGACTCCGGACTCGACGGTTCGTGCTCCTGCGGCTGTGTCGAAGCCCCCCTGACCAGCGAGCCACCCCTCGCCGACGCCACGCCCCTGACCAGTGAACCCCCGCTCGCCGAGGCCCCGCTGACCAGCGAGCCCTCCGGTGCCGCCTTCGGCACGGAGCCCTCGGACATCTGATGAGCCGCCTCGCGCGGCTCGCCGCCGCGCACGGGGTCTCCGTCTCCTACGAGCCGGCGCCCGGCCGTACGGTCGAGGTGCCCGAGGAGACGGTCGTCGCCGTGCTCGCGGCGCTCGGCGTGGACGCCTCCACGCCCCGCGCGCTCCGCGAGGCCCTGGAGCGGCACACGGGGGACGGCGGCGTTCCGCTGCCTCCCACGGTCGTGCTGCGCGCGGGAGAGTTATGCGGGGGAGAGTCACGCACGGAGCGCCGGGGAGGGTTACGGGGCTTGTCCGCGCTCCCCGAGGGCACCGTCCTGCGTGTCGTCACCGAGGACGGCGAGACCCTCGACTGGGGCCCCGGCTCCGGCCCCGGTGCCGAGCTGCCGCTCGGCGTGCACAGCCTGCGCGCGCACGTGCCCGACGGGCGCGCCGCGCACGCCACCCTGATCGTCGCCCCCGACCGGCTGCCCGTCCCGCGGGGCCGCGCGCCGGGGGGCCGCGCCCACGGGCTGCTCGTCCAGCTCTACTCCCTGCTCTCCGCCCGCTCCTGGGGCATGGGCGACCTCGGCGACCTGGCCGAGCTGGCCTCCTGGGCCGGGCGCTCGCTCGGCGCCGACTTCGTGCAGCTCAACCCCCTGCACAGCGCCGTACCCTCCACCGCGGGCAGGCCCACGGACCCCTCGCCCTACCGGCCCTCCTCGCGCTGCTTCCCCGACCCGGTGCACCTGCGGGTCGAGGCCGTGCCCGAGTACGCGTATCTGGACCGCGCCGACCGCGTACGGACCGACGCGCTGCTCTCGCGCGCCGCCACGCTCCGTGAGGCCGTGCTGCACAAGGACGCGTACATCGACCGGGACGCCGTCTGGGACCTCAAGCGGAAGGCGCTCGAACTCGTCCGCCGGGTCCCGCTCGGCCCCGGCCGCCGCGCCGCGTACTGCGACTTCCTGGCCGCGCGCGGCCAGGCGCTGGAGGACCACGGGACCTGGAGCGCCTTCGCCGAGCTGCACGGCCCCGACTGGCGCGCGTGGCCGCCGGGGCTCGACGACCCGCGCTCCGCGCGTACGGCCCGGGCGCGCCGTGAGCAGATCGAGCGCGTCGACTTCCACTGCTGGCTCGCCTGGCTCACGGACACCCAGCTCGCCGAGGCCCAGCACGCCGCGCGCGGCGCGGGGATGGCCGTCGGCCTCGTGCACGACCTGGCGGTCGGCGTGGACCCGAGCGGCGCGGACGTGTGGGCCCGGCGGGACGTCTTCGCCGAGGGCATCACGGTGGGCGCCCCGCCCGACGCGTTCAACGCGCGCGGCCAGGACTGGGGCCTGCCCCCGTGGAACCCGGAGGCGCTCGCCGCCGCGGGCTACGCGCCGTACCGCGAGGTCCTCGCGGGGCAGTTCCGGCACGCGGGCGCGCTCCGCGTCGACCATGTGATGGGCCACTCGCGGCTGTGGTGGATCCCCGAGGGCCGCCCGCCGACCGAGGGCGCGTACGTGCGCTACGACACCGAGGCCATGCACGGCGTGCTCGCCCTGGAGGCGCACCGCGCGGGCGCCGCCGTCATCGGCGAGGACCTGGGCACCGTCGAGCCGGGCGTGCGCGAGGACCTGGCGGAGCGGCGCGTGCTGGGGACGTCGGTGCTCTGGTTCGAGCGGGCGTACACGGAGGAGAGGGGCGCCACCGACGGCGCGCGCGGGCCCCGTCCCCTCGCGCCGCAGGAGTGGCGCGCCGACTGCCTGGCCACGGCCACCACGCACGACCTGCCCAGTACGGCGGCCCGGCTGACCGGCGAGGACGTGGCGCTGCGGGCCCGACTCGGCCTGCTGGAGCGCCCGCCCGCCGCCGAGCGTGCCGCCGCCTCGGCCGAGCTGGAGACCTGGCTCTCGCTCTTCTGCGAGCTGGGCCTGCTGCCGGAGGGCATCGGGGACGAGGAGGGCGAGGTCAAGGCCGTGCACCGGTTCCTCGCGCGCACTCCGGCGCGGATGGTCGGCGTCTGGCTGCCGGACGCGGTGGGCGACCGCCGCGCGCAGAACGTGCCGGGGACCGGCGGCGCGCAGTACCCCAACTGGAAGCTGCCCCTCGCGGACGCCTCCGGGACGCCCATGACGCTGGAGTCCTGCACGGCGTCGCCGCGCGCCCTGGCGCTCTTCGCGGCGCTGCGGGAGGCGCTGGACCCGCAGTAAAGATGGGACCTCTCTCGTCCCGATCTCTTCCCAGCTCGCTTCTCTTGCGACAGGATGCGCTGCGTCCCCGCGAGACATCCGATCACTGTGGGAGGAGCCATGGCGAGAAACGGACGGCATCCCGGAAGACGTCCCCGAAGGCATCCGAGGCTGCTGCTGGCGGTGGCCCTCGCCGGTGCCGCCGCGCTGATCCCCCTCCAGGCGCACGCCCAGAAGAAGACCGGGTGCGACGACCCCGTCAGACCCGCCTCGCAGATGCGGATCGAGGAGTGCGACACCCCTGAACGCGTGATCCAGAAGGCCGCGAACATCGTCCCGACCAAGGGGCAGTACGCGTGGCAGGGGCGCGAGGTCACCGCGTTCACGCACTTCGGCATGAACACCTTCACCAACCGCGAGTGGGGCTCGGGCGCCGAGGACCGGGCGAAGTTCGCGCCGAAGGACATCGACTTCGACCAGTGGATGCGCGCGTACAAGGCGGCCGGGGCCGAGCAGGTGATGCTCACCGCCAAGCACCACGACGGCTTCGCACTCTGGCCGAGCCGCTACACCGAGCACTCCGTCAAGAACACGCCCTGGAAGAAGGACATCCTCGGCCCCTACGTGAAGGCCGCGCACAAGGCGGGCCTCAAGGTCGGCGTCTATCTCTCGCCCGCCGACGGCGCCGAACTCCCGCACGACTGGCACAAGAAGTGGCTGGAGCAGATCGAGGCCAAGCAGGACGCGGGCGAGGAGCTCACGACCGTCGAGCGGACCGCGCTGGAGGACGGCGGCCCGCCCCAGGGCCACGGCCGCTACGGCAACGGCAGCGAGCCCACCGAGCGCACCATCCCCACCCTCACGGAGAACGACGACCGCGCGGACGACGTGAAGAGCGGCAAGCTCCCCAGCTTCAAGGTCAAGGTCAACGACTACGACGCGTACTACCTCAACCAGGTCTACGAGGTCATGACCGAGTACGGCCCCGTCGACGAGCTGTGGCTCGACGGCGCCAACCCCTGGCGGGACGCCGGGATCACCCAGAAGTACGGCCACGCCGAGTGGTTCGAGTTCTTCAAGAAGCTCGCCCCCGACACCCCCGTCTTCGGCGGGCCGCAGGGCGTGCGCTGGGTCGGCAACGAGAAGGGGATCGCCCGCGAGAGCGAGTGGAGCGTCACCCCGCACACCGTCGACCCGTGGACCACCCACGCGCCGCTGCCCAACGACTCCACCGACCCCGACATCGGCTCCCGCGAGAAGATCCTCGACCCGTCCGTGAAGTACCTCCAGTGGTACCCGGCCGAGGCCGACGTCTCCAACCGTCCCGGCTGGTACCACCACCCCGAGGAGAAGCCCAAGTCCGCCGCCGAGCTGATGTCGCTCTACGAGCGGAGCGTCGGCCGCAACGCCTCGCTGCTGCTCAACGTCCCGCCCGCGAAGAACGGCCGTGTCGATGACGCGGACATGGCCGAGCTGACGGCCTTCGGCAACTCCGTACGGGACGTCTACGGCACCGATCTGCGGGCGAAGGGCCCGGGCCCGTACACCTTCGACCGGATCGGCGTCAGCGAGGACGTCCGCAAGGGACAGCGCGTCGAGAAGTTCGCCGTCGAGGCCAGAACGGGCGGCACCTGGAAGGAGATCGCCCACGGCACCACCGTCGGCCACCGGCGCATCCTCGCGCTGGACGCGCCCGTGACGGCGGACGCCGTACGGGTGAAGGTCCAGGAGAGCCGCGCGAAGCCGCATCTGCGCCCGGTGACGCTGCACCTCGGTAAGGCCTCGCAGCGGTAGCGGCCACCCCCGGCGCGCGGGTCGTTCACCCGTCCGATATGTTGACCCTGTGAGCAACAAGGTCAACAAGAACGCCCTGCGCGCCGGAACGGTCACCGGCGGCGCGACGCTGATGATGCTCCTGTCGTCCCCCGCCTTCGCGCTCACCCGCGACGACGGCGACGACCCGGGCCCCGGCCTCAGCATCATCGAGACCCTCGGTCTCTACGTCGCCGCGCCCGTCGTCCTCTTCCTCGTGATCGCGGGCCTCGTCATGGTCGGCGACAAGTCGCGCAAGAAGAGCAGCTGACCGACGACTTGAGCACAGGGCTGTCCTGATTCGCCGACAGCCCTGTCACAGGCGTGGCCATCGGGGCACCGCCGGGGAATCGCGGAAGCATGACGCACCACAACGCCCCGCTCCCGCCCCGCCCCCGCCCGCTCAGCCACCTCTCCGAGGCCAACCCCAGCGTGATGACCGTCCGCGCGCTGTACGAGCACGGCGTCACCGCCGCCACCGCGCACGAGCGCTGCGGCCCGGGCGGGCCCTGGCAGATGCTGCTCCCCGGCGTCTGCGCCCTGCACCGCTCCGTCCCCACCAGCGAGGAGCGGCTCCGCGCCGCGCTGCTGTACGGCGCGGGTGAGCGGGTCCCCTCGCAGGGCGGCCGCCGTCCCCCGGCGGGCACCACCCCCGAGCCCTCCGCCTCCGCCTCCGACGTGATGATCACCGGACTGGCCGCACTCGCCCTGCACCACTTCGCCGCCGCGCCCTCGCTGCGCGCGCTCGACCGCGTCGACGTGCTCGTCCCGCGCGGACGCCGTCCCCGGTCGGCCGGCTGGGCCCGCATCGTCCGTGCGCACGGCCTTCCCGAGCCCGTGGAGATCACCGGGCTGCCCGTCGCGCCCGTGCCGCGCGCCCTGGCCGACGCGGTCTCCGTCGTCACGGACGTGGTGGCCGTACGCCGTCTGCTGACCGAGTCGGTGCGCGGCGGGCACTGCGAGGCGCAGGCCGTCGTGCGCGAACTGACCCGGGCGCGACTGCTCGGCCGCCCGCACGTGGTGGACGCCGTCGAGGCACTGCTGGCCGAGGGCCGCGCGCTCTCGGAGGGCCTGCTCTACGACATGGTCGTCCGGTACGGGCTCCCCGACCCCTGCTGGAACGTCGAGCTGCGACTGCCCGGCGGCCCCTGGCTGGGCTCCGTGGACGCGTACTGGCCCGACCACGCGGTCGCCGTCGAGCTCGACACCCGGGCGCCGCGCACGGCGGAGGAGAGCGAGGCGCAGGGCGGCGACGGGGCCGCGTGGACGGAGCACGCCCGCAAGCGGGAGAACCTGGAACGGCTGGGCCTCACCGTCGTCCACGTGACGCCGCGGAAGCTCCGCGACGCCCTGGAGCAGCAGGCCGCCGTCGTCAGAACCGCGCTGATGACCTCGGCCGAACGTGGGCCGGCCGCCGCGGTGACGGTGCTTCCGCGTTAGCCGTGATGCGAGGAGGGGGTGCCCCTTCCCGCGCGTCGCGGACCGCGGCTGAGTGTGTGGCTGGCCGCCCCGGGCGGCAAGGGGCCCCCCGGGCCCCGCCACGCCGCCCGCACGCACCCGCAGACCCGCGAGGCCCCGCACTCG
>NZ_JBIDAT010000007.1:0-341952 GCF_043202595.1 Streptomyces sp. NPDC048172 | reverse complement strand
CGCGCAGTTCCCCGCGCCCCTTCGGGGCGCACCCGTGCGCGGCGCTCTGAAGCAGGCCCCGGAGGGGCCGCTTCAGGGGCGCGGGGAACTGCGCGAGCGACCACGACGGCGCGGCAGTCTGCGACGCACGGGAGGGGGCAGACGCTGCCCAGCGAGGGGCGCGGGGAACTGCGCGACCAGCCACCCACGTACCGACTGGCCGCCACGGGCGGAAAGGGGCACCCCGTGCCCGGCAACGCCGACCTCACGCACCAGCAGTGCCGCTAGGCACAGAACTCGGCCTCGACGAGATCCCTGGTCCCCGAGGACCAGTCCGCGTTGACGTTGAACGCGGCCGTATGCGTGCCGTCCTCCGCGCTGAAGACGGCCGAGCGCGAGCCGTGGATCGTGCCCTCGTGGCCCCAGACCGTGATGCCGCAGGAGAGCGCGCGGGAGGTGAGCCCGAGCCCGTAGCGGTCACCGTTCGCCGCGGGCACGGTGTCCTTCATCTCGTCGAGCTGCCGCGGCGGCAGGAGGCCGCCGGTCAGCAACTCCCGGGCGAAGCGCGTCAGATCGCGGGTGGAGGAGACCATCTCGCCGGAGGCCCCGGCGAGCGAGGGGTTCAGCGACGTCACGTCGTACGTGCGGGGGTGGGGGCCGTAGCCGGTCGCCAGCCGCGAGTACGCGCGCCCGTGCGGGCCCGGTACGCGCGCGGAGGTGCCGGGGAGCGAGGTGTCGCGCAGCCCGAGCGGGCGGATGACGCGGCGCTCGATCTCCTCCGCGTACGGGCGGCCGGTGACGCGCTGGACGATCATCCCGGCGAGGACGAAGTTGGTGTTGGAGTAGCTCCAGCCGTCGCCCGGCGCGAAGAGGCGGGGGCGCTGGAGCGCGGCCGTGGCCAGCACGCGGGGCGTGTAGGTGCGGGTGCGGCCGGAGAGGAAGCCGGGGCCGAAGTTCCGGGCGCGGAAGGCGGGGACGGTCGTGTAGTCCGCGATGCCGCTGGTGTGGCCCAGGAGGTGACGGATCGTGAGCACGTGCGCCTGGTCGCCGAACGCCGCGCCGTACGGGCCCAGCGGCAGGCCCTTCAGCCACCGGCCCACCGGGTCGTCCAGGCGTACCTTGCCCTCGGCTTCGAGCTGGAGCAGCACGGTCGCCACGAAGGGCTTGGTGAGGCTGCCGATGCGGAAGCGGTCGCGCGGCAGCCGCGCGCGGTGGGTGCGGGTGTCGGCGACACCGGACGAGCCCGTCCACCGTCCCGCGCCGTCGTCCGCCTCGCCCAGCACGCCGGGCACGCCGTCCCGTTCGACCGCCGTGTGCATCGCCTCATGGGTGGGGGCATGGCCTCCGTCGGCCGCGGAGGAGGCGGTGACGGACAGCGCGAGCACACTCGCGAAGACGACGAGAGCGGTGAGCGCGGGGCGGAGCAGCGGCATGTGCCGCCACCTTAGTGATCAGTACGGCTCGTGCGCCACACGGCGAGGATCACCAGGGCGCACCCGGCGAACTGGGTCACGGTGGGCCGTTCACCAAGGAAAACGACACCGAGGAAGAGGGCCACGACCGGCTGGAGCAGCAGCAGCGCCGCGCTCGTCACGGGCGCGAGGCGGGCCAGCGCGGGACCGATCAGGATCAGCGCCAGCACCTGGCCGAAGAGCGCCATCACCGCGAGCCACCCCAACGGCCCCCAGCCCGGCGTGAGATCGACGCCCGTCCACAGCGAGCCCAGCAGCCCCGAGGTGATCCCGGCGGCGAGCGTCGAGACGCACACGGGGTGGACGGCGTGCGCCTGCCCGGCGCCGAGCCGGGTGAGGAAGAGGTACCCGGCGAAGGCGACGCCCGCCGTCGCGCCGTAGGTCACGCCGGTGACCGGGTCGCTGCCCGGCTCGGGGTTCCCGATCGCGCCCGAGGCGAGGGCGACGCCCAGCAGCATCACGGGCAGCGTGCGCCAGTAGCGCGCGCCGGGGCGGGTACGGGAGAAGACGAGCGCCAGCAGCGGGAAGACCGCGACCTGGAGGTTGAGCAGCACGGTGGCGATCGAGGAGCCGACGTCCCGGATGCTGGCGACCCAGAAGACGAAGTCGACGCCGAGCAGGGCACCGGCCGCGAAGTCCAGGGCCTGGAAGCGGAGCGGGCGCGGCCCGTACCGCCGGAGCTCCACGAGGGCGAACGGGAGCAGCGCGACCAGGGCCAGGGCGCAGCGCAGGAAGGCGGCCGTGCCCGCGTTGACGCCGGAGAGCTTCACGAACATCGCCGAGGCCGAGATGCAGACCGAGCCCGTCACGGCGAGCAGCACGGGGCTGCGGTCGGCGAGCGCGCCGGTTCCGGGTGGTCCGGCGGGTTCAGGGGGTGTCCGTATCTCCTCCGTGGTCATGACAGCTACTTTGCCGTTGATGACTCACAAGCGAAAGCGACGATTCATGTCCAGTATTCGTTAGCATCGCTTGTGTGTTCAGTCTCGATCGGCTCCGTGCCCTCGACGCCGTCGCCACCCACGGCTCCCTCGCCCGTGCCGCGCGTGCCCTGCACATCACGCCCTCCGGCGTCTCCCAGCAGCTCGCCAAGCTGGAGCGCGAGGCCGGGCACGCGCTGCTGGAGCCGCACGGCAGGGGCGTGCGGCTCACCCACGCGGGCCGCGTGCTGGCCGGGCACGCGGCGCGCGTCGTCACGCAGCTCTCGGCCGCCGAGGCCGACCTCGCCGACCTGGGCGACGAGATACTCGGCCCGCTCCGCCTCGGCGGCGTCGGCAGCTCCCTGCGCACCCTGCTCCCCGACGTGCTCGCCGCCCTCACCGAGGCGCACCCCCGGCTCGTCCCGACCGTGGTCGACGGGGAGGCCGTCGACATGGTGCCGAGGCTCCTCGCGGGCGAGCTGGACCTGGTGCTCGTGGAGAGCTGGGACAGCCGCCCCATGCCGCTGCCCGAGGGTCTCGCCGTACGGACGCTCGTGGCCGAGGACGTCGACGTGGCGCTCTCGGAGCGGCACCCGCTCGCCGACCGGGACAGCATCGCCCTGCCCGAGCTCGACGGCGCCGTCTGGACGACCTGCCCGCCGGGGACCGAGCCGTACGAGGCGCTGGTGCAGGCGCTGCGCGCGCAGGGCCTGGAGCCGGACGTGCGCTATCCCGTCACCGAGTACGCCACCATGCTCGCCTTCGTCGCGCGCGATCTGACGCTGGCGCTGGTGCCGCGCATGGCGCAGCCCTCGTGCCCGCCGGGCGTACGGTTCGTGCCTGTACGCCCGGGGTTGCGGCGCGAGATCCGTGCCGCCTGGCGCGCCCAGGGCGCCAGCCCCTCGGTACGGGCCTGCCTTGAGCTGCTCGGAGCAGAGTGCGGCTGAGGGGCGGCCCCCTGGCGTTCGTTGCCGAATGCGGCACACGTCGTGGCTTGTCGCGCAGTTCCCCGCGCCCCTGACGGGGCACGTCTGCTTCTCCCTTCTGTGCTTGGGAGGTCTGCGCAAGGCGCAGGGCTGGCAAGCGCAGCCCCCGATGCCGGGTACGCGGCGAGCGCCCTACGGCTTACGGAGCAGCAGCTCCACGTTCCGGTCACCCGGACTCCCCGCCAAATCCCTTCGCGCCCCCGGTGCGTTGTACGAGAGCTCGCGGTAGAGCGCCGCCAGGCCCGTCTGGGAGAGGTCCGTGAAGTCCGTGCGGGACGGGGCCGCCGACTCGATCAAGGTCGTCAGGAGGGAGAGCGTGCCGTCGTTGTTGTCGACCAGCTCGACCGTGCGGGCGAGTTGGGGGAAGTCGATGTGGGACGCGGTGCTGATCTCCCAGAGGGAGCCGTGCGGGGTGATCCGGTTGCGGTGGCTGTGGCCGTTGATCCAGCCCACCACGTGCGGGGTGTCCTTCAGGAGGGACAGGAGCTTGTCGCCGCCCTCGGGGGTGGTGGTGCTGGTGTGGTGGCTGAAGATCAGGGCGTAGGAGTCGCGGTGCCGGGCGAGCTGCCGTTCCAGCCAGCGCAGTTGACGGTCGGAGACCTGGCCCTCGTAGTGCCCGTCCCTGCGGGTGGTGTCCAGGCTGAAGCCCATCACGTCGTCGGAGACCCGGAACGCGTAGTGGAGCTGGCCCCGGTCGAGATGGTTCTCCGTGTAGCCGTGGCCCCGCGGTCCCTTGCCGCGCCAGCGGGGCTCGCGCAGCGCCCGTACGTACGCCTCCGGCGTGACCGGCGCGCGTGCCGGGTCCGGGGTGACGGAGCGCATCCGGCGCTTCTGGGCGCGCAGCAGCTCCGCGAAGTGCTCGCCCTTGGGGTCGAGCCCCTTGCGCACCGCCTTCCACATCCGCGCCCCCTCTGCCTCCGGCAGCTCCAGCAGCTTGCGGCCGCCCACGGCGAACTCCCCGAGGAAACGGTTCGCCGAGGCGTAGCAGCCGCCCGGCAGCGCGTCGTGGTTGCCGACCGTCGCGTACCAGGGCAGTGCGAGCCCCGGGCTGGTCACCCCGCGCAGCGCGGCCCGCAGGAAGCCCTCTATGCGCGGGAAGCCCCGCTCCTTGTCGGCGTCCCGCAGTGCCGAGTCCGGCTGCCAGTACGTCCGCAGCCCGCTGTCCTGCACGCCCTCGTACAGCCGCGCGTCGCCCGTGTTCGGGGTGATGCGGCCGCCGCTCATGGCGGTGAGGAACCACTCCAGCTCGGCGCGCGAGTTGTTGTCCGTGTTGTCGCCCGTGGTGATCACGAAGGAGAGCGGCATCCCCGTCGCGGGGCCGCCCGCCAGCGCGTTGACCCGCTCGACGAGTGAGACGGCGCCCGCCACCGACAGCGCCTCCTGCGGGCGCCAGGCGCTCGCGGTCTGGGCGCGCAGGTATTCGTAGCGCAGCGGGTGCTGCACGTCCACCAGGTGCAGATCCGTGAACTGCACGAACCCCGCCAGCGGTGTGCGCCGGTCGGTCCTGCGCCTGTCCGCGCGGGCCAGCTCGGTGCGGACGACCCGCTTCCACGGCGCCCCGGCGGTCAGCCTGCGGTACGGCCCGTCGCCCGTCGGGACCGAGACGGCGGCGAGGGTGGTGCCGCCGTGTGGCGGCCCGGCGGCGGCCGGTGGAGCGGAGGGTGAGGACGGCGCGGACGGCGCCGCGGGCTCCGCCGCGTACGCGTGGGTGGTGCGGGGCGTGCCCGCGCCTCCGGCCCCGTGCGCGGGCGGGGCCGGAGGGGTGTCGAAGAGATCGAGGGCCCCGCCGAGGGCGACAGCGGCTGCTGTCGTCCCCGCGGCGGCGAGGACGGTACGGCGGTCGGGTCCAGGGTGCATCTGCGCTCTCCCGGTGTCTCCCGGTCTCCCGGCGCTGGTCGAGAGGGTGGAACCCCTCCCTCCAGGAGGTTTGGCAGCGCGGGTGACCCTGGCCTGAACGGCTCAGGAACGGTGGCCGCCGGGCAGCGCAACCCGGGGATGGAAGGATGGGCGCGGAAGCTGGGACCGGGACGCTGGAACCGGACAGCACCGACGAGCCGCGAGAGTGGGGAGATCACCAAAGTGCCTGGCACGAATCTGACGCGCGAAGAGGCCCAGGAGCGGGCACAGCTGCTCAGCGTGGACTCGTACGAGATCGAGCTCGACCTGAGCGGGGCGCAGGAGGGCGGCACGTACCGCTCGGTGACCACGGTGGTCTTCGACTCCGCCGAGGCCGGTGCGGCCACCTTCATCGACCTGGTGGCCCCGGCGGTCCACGAGATCGTCCTGAACGGCGAGCGGCGCGACCCGGCGACCGCCTTCGAGGACTCCCGCATCGCCCTGGACGGGCTGGCCGCGGGCCGCAACGAACTCCGCGTGGTCGCCGACTGCGCGTACACCAACACGGGCGAGGGCCTGCACCGCTTCGTCGACCCGGTCGACCAGCAGGCGTACCTCTACACCCAGTTCGAGGTCCCGGACGCGCGCCGCGTCTTCGCGAGCTTCGAGCAGCCCGACCTGAAGGCCACCTTCCGGTTCACCGTGACCGCGCCCGAGGGCTGGACGGTGGTCTCCAACTCCCCGACGCCCGAGCCGCGCGACAACGTGTGGAGCTTCGCGCCCACCCCGCGCATCTCCACCTACATCACGGCGCTGGTCGCGGGCCCGTACCACGCGGTGCACAGCTCCTGGGAGGGCGAGGGCCGCAGCGTGCCGCTCGCGGTCTACTGCCGCCCCTCGCTCGCCGAGCACCTCGACGCCGACGCGATCTTCCGGGTCACCCGGCAGGGCTTCGACTGGTTCCAGGAGAAGTTCGACTACCCGTACCCCTTCGAGAAGTACGACCAGCTCTTCGTCCCCGAGTTCAACGCGGGCGCGATGGAGAACGCGGGCGCGGTCACCATCCGCGACCAGTACGTCTTCCGCTCGAAGGTCACCGACGCGGCCTACGAGGCGCGGGCCGAGACCATCCTCCACGAGCTGGCCCACATGTGGTTCGGCGACCTGGTCACCATGGAGTGGTGGAACGACCTGTGGCTGAACGAGTCGTTCGCCACCTACACCTCCATCGCCTGCCAGGCGTACTCGCCCGACAGCCTCTGGCCCGACGCCTTCACCAGCTTCGCCAACCAGATGAAGACCTGGGCCTACCGCCAGGACCAGCTGCCCTCCACGCACCCGATCATGGCGGACATCCGCGACCTGGACGACGTGCTGGTCAACTTCGACGGCATCACGTACGCCAAGGGCGCCTCCGTCCTCAAGCAGCTCGTCGCCTACGTCGGCATGGACGAGTTCTTCCAGGGCGTCCGCGCCTACTTCAAGCGCCACGAGTGGGGCAACACCCGCCTCTCCGACCTCCTCGGCGCCCTGGAGGAGACCTCCGGCCGCGACCTGAAGACCTGGTCCAAGGCGTGGCTGGAGACGGCCGGGATCAACGTCCTGCGCCCGGAGATCACCACCGCCGACGACGGCACGCTCACCTCCTTCGCCGTCCGCCAGGAGGCCCCGGCGCTCCCCGCGGGCGCCACAGGGCGGTCCACGCTGCGCCCGCACCGCCTCGCCGTGGGCTTCTACGACCTGGACGGGAACGGCAAGCTCGTCCGCACCGACCGGATCGAGCTGGACGTCGACGGCGAGCTGACCGAGGTGCCGTTCCCCGCGGGCCGCAAGCGCCCGGACGTGGTGCTGCTCAACGACGGCGACCTCACCTACGCCAAGGTCCGCCTCGACGCCGAGTCCCTGGCCGTCGTCACCCAGCACCTGGGCGACTTCGCCGAGTCGCTGCCCCGCGCCCTGTGCTGGGCCTCCGCCTGGGACATGACCCGCGACGCCGAGATGGCCGCCCGCGACTACCTCGACCTGGTGCTCTCCGGCGTCGGCAAGGAGTCCGACATCGGCGTCGTCCAGTCCCTCCAGCGGCAGGTCAAGCTCGCCCTCGACCTGTACGCGGCGCCGGAGTGGCGCGAGACGGGCCTCGCCCGCTGGGCCGACGTCACCCTGGAGCAGCTGCGCGCCGCCGAGCCGGGCAGCGACCACCAGCTCGCCTGGGCCCGCTCCTTCGCCGCCGCGGCCCGTACGGACGCGCAGCTCGACCTGCTGGCCGGGCTGCTCGACGGCAGCGAGACCCTGGAGGGCCTCGCCGTCGACACCGATCTGCGCTGGTCCCTGCTCGGGCGGCTCGCCGCCACGGGCCGCGCGGACGAGCCGGAGATCGCCGCCGAGCTGGAGCGGGACGCGACCTCGGCGGGCGAGCGGAACGCCGCCTCGGCCCGCGCCGCACGCCCGACCGCCGAGGCCAAGGCCGAGGCGTGGGCCGCGGCCGTCGAGAGCGACACCCTGCCCAACGCGGTGCAGGAGGCCGTCATCGGCGGCTTCATCCAGACCGACCAGCGCGACCTGCTCGCTCCGTACACGGAGAAGTACTTCGCGGTCGTCAAGGACATCTGGGAGAAGCGCAGCCACGAGATGGCGCAGCAGATCGCCCTCGGCTTCTACCCCGCGCTGCAGGTCTCGCAGGACACCCTCGACGCCACCGACGCCTGGCTGGCCTCCGCCGAGCCGGGCGCCGCGCTGCGCCGCCTGGTGACCGAGTCCCGCGCGGGCGTCGAGCGGGCGCTCAACGCCCAGAAGGCCGACGAGGCCGCCGGCCGCTGAGCCGTCGGGCTGTCCGCCCCTCGCCGAGACACGCATCGGCCCCCGGGTTCGCTACCGGGGGCCGACGTGTGGGGGAGGTGGTGCCAGGTGCGGAGCCGCTACGACTGAGTCGTACGGCCTACTCGTACGGCCTACTTGCCGAACGCCACCTTGTCGAAGGCGACGCCCGCCACGCCGTTCGCCCAGAGCTGCTCGACCTGAGCGCTCTCGTCGGCGTTCGGCTTGTCGTTGGTGCAGGACGGGCCGGGGCCGCCGCCGGACATCAGCTGCTCGCACGGGCCGTCGTACGTGTCGGGCAGGCCGAGCACGTGGCCGGTCTCGTGCGCGACGACGCGGTTGGAGTCGTACTCCTCGTTCTGCGCGTAGTCGAGGAAGATGTAGCCGTTCCCGTGGCCGTCCGTCGAGGCGTAGGAACCACGCGGGTCGTCGCCCTCGCGGTAGTCGAACGAGCCGCCGCTGCCCTCCTTGAGCTGGACGTTCTTCACCGCCGAGTTCCAGACGGACGTGCTGTTGGCTATCTGGTCCTTGAACTTCGGCGCGCCGCTGGCGTCGTACGTGACGGTGACTTCCTGGATGCCCGGCTTCGCCGCCTGCTTCTTCAGGGCGTCCTTGACGACGGCCTTGAAGAACTCGTCGTTGGCCTTCTGGCTCTCACCGGTGTAGCCCTGGACCGTGGCCTTCTCCGGGGCCGCCGGGGTGTGCCCGTCGTCGGCCGAGGCGGGCACGGCGCCCAGGCCCAGGCCCACGGTCAGTGCGAGTCCGGCGGTCGCCGCCAGGGCAGAGTTGCGGTGTCTCATGGGGGGTCTCCTACTCGTCCGGGCCGGCGTCCGCGCTGTGGGGGTGGTGCGGGTGGGGGGCGGTGCCGGTCCCTCCGGATGGGATCCTGCTGACGGAGAGTCTGTGCGAGAGCGGGGCCGCGCGGATGATGCCAAGTGGCGATAGGACCGTGCAATCACCTGATGCGTGCCGGACGTTCGCGGCACCGTGATATCTGGTGTGGCGTGCGTGAGCGCCGTTATGCTCCCGCCTGTGGAGCTCGAAGTGAGGCACCTTCGTGCGCTGTGTGCGATCGCCGATACGGGCAGCGTGCACAAGGCGGCCCGCCAGCTGGGCATGACGCAGCCTTCCCTGACGACCCAGCTGCGCCGCATAGAGCAGGCCATCGGCGGCCAGCTCTTCTCCCGCGAGCGGACGGGCAGCAGGCCGACGCCCCTGGGCCGTACGGTCCTCACGCGTGCCCGCCCGATCGTCGCCCAGATGACCACGCTGGTCACCGAGGCGCGGGACGCGGCGGGCCGGGGCGCGGCCGGGGGAGACGCGCGGCTCCGGCTGGGCAGCACCGGCAGCCGAGCCGTTCCCGGCTGGCTGCGCCGCCTGCACGCGCGGCTGCCGGACACCGACATCACGTTCCAGACCGACGTCTCCGCCAACACCCTGCTGCGGATGGTCGCGTCCAACCAGCTCGACACGGCCTTCGTGCACGAGGTCGAGGGCTCGCCCCTGCGCGTCCCCGACGGGGTCGAGCTGCGCGTCCTGGTGCACCGTGAGCCCCAGTTCGTCGCGCTGCCCACCACCCACCCCGCCGCCGCGCGCACCGCGCCGAGCCTTTCCGATCTCGCGGACGACCAGTGGATGGTCGACCCGACCGTGGACGGCGACTGGGACGGACTGCGCCGCGTCTTCTCCGAGGCCGGGCTCGATCCCCGCGTCGTCTACGGGGACTATCTGACGGCCGCCGACCTCGTCGCCGCGGGCGAGGTCGTCACCCCCTGCCAGCCCACGTCCCGCACGAGGCCCGGCATGGCCATAAGGCCCCTGCGCGGCGACCCCCTGGGCGTGCGCCTGATGGTGGCGTTCCGCGCCGGATGGGGCCTCGGCGCGGAGGGCGAGGCGGTCTTCGGCGACCTCCGCGCGGCGTACGAGGAAGTGGCCTGGAGCAGCGAGGCGTACCGCCGGTGGCTCCACACCCGCCGCGAAGGAGCGGTACTCCCCTTCGTGGCCTGACCCCTTCTCCCCTTCCGGCTTCCGGGCTGCCCCTTGCGCGCCGCTGCCGCCTGCGGGCGCGTCGTGCTCGCTCGCGCAGTTCCCCGCGCCCCTGAGGTTGCCGTCTCACGCTGCCGTGCGCACGCGGCGGAGCCGCAGATCGGCCCGGTCCCGCGCCCCTCGAAACGCGCCCCGAAGGGGCGTCGTTTCAGGGGCGCGGGGAACTGCGCGGCCAGCCACGGCGCATCCGCACTCGCGCACGCACCTCAGGGGGCTGTCACAGTGGGCTCACCCGGCGTCGGCATCCGCGCGCTGCGCGTCAAGCGCTCGGGCGAGGTCGTCGCGGGACTCCAGGACGAGGCGGCGCAGAGCGGGGGCCGAGGACTCATGGTCCGCCAGCCACGCGTCCGTCGCCTCCAGGGTCTCCGAGGTCGTCTGGAGCGCGGGGTACAGACCCCGCACGATCGCCATGCCGATCTCGATCGACCGGCTCTCCCAGATCGACTCGATGACCTCGAAGTACCGCCCGGCATAGGGAGCGATCAGCGCACGCTGATCGCGACCGGGCTGGGTGAAGCCGCTGATCGTCGCCTCGACGAGCGCGTTGGAGAGCGTGTCCGACTCGACGACCGAGGCCCAGGCCTGGGCCTTGACCGCCGCCGAGGGGCGTGCCGCCAGGCAGCGGACCTGGTGCCGCTTGCCCGAGGCCGTGTCGTCGCGGGACAGCTCGGCGCGGAGCGCCTCCTCGTCCGCGAGCCCCTCGGCCGTCAGCGTCTCCAGGAACGTCCAGCGCAGCTCCTGGTCGACTTCGAGGCCGTCGACGCGCCCCGTACCGGCCAGCAGGCCGGCGAGCAGGCGCAGCTCCTGCTCGCCGCCCGCGACCGCGGAGAGGAAGCGCGCCCAGGCGAGCTGGTGCCCGCTGCCGGGCTCGGCGCGGCGCAGCTCGGAGACGGCGCCCTCGGCGAGGAGCCGCGCGCCCTCCTCGCGCCACGCGGGCGCCGCGTACATGTCGAGGGCGAGCCTGGTCTGCGCGTGCAGCATCTGCAGCACGCCGATCTCGCTCTCGGCGCCCGCGAACCGCAGCACCAGCCGGATGAAGTCCCGCGCGGGCATCAGCCCGTCCCGGGTCAGGTTCCAGACCGCGGACCAGCACACGGCGCGGGCCAGGGGGTCGGTGATCTCGCCCAGGTGCTCGCGCAGGGTGGCGAGGGAGACCTCGTCGAAGCGGATCTTGCAGTACGTGAGGTCCTCGTCGTTGACCAGCACCAGGTCGGGCCGCTCGGAGCCGACGAGCTCCGGCACGGACGTACGGGCGCCGGAGACGTCCACCTCCGCGCGCGCGTACCGCTCCAGGGTCCCGGCGGCCGGGTCGCGGCGGTAGAGGCCCACGGCGACGCGGTGCGGGCGCAGCTCGGGGTGCGAGGCCGAGGCCTCCTGGAGGATGGCGAGTTCGGTGACGCGGCCCCGCTCGTCGTAGGTGAGCTGGGGCGTCAGCGTGTTCACCCCCGCCGTCTGGAGCCAGGCCTTGGCCCACTCGCCCATGTCGCGTCCGGAGGTCTCCGCCAGGACGGAGAGGAGGTCCTCCAGGCGGGTGTTGCCCCAGGCGTGGCGCTTGAAGTAGCGGCGGGCGCCCTCCAGGAAGGCGTCCTGGCCCACGTAGGCGACGAGCTGCTTGAGGACGGAGGCGCCCTTGGCGTAGGTGATCCCGTCGAAGTTGAGCTTGGCGTCCTCCAGGTCGCGGATGTCGGCCGTGACCGGGTGGGTGGAGGGGAGCTGGTCCGCGCGGTACGCCCAGGACTTGCGGCGGTTGGCGAAGGTGATCCAGCCGTTGGTGAAGCGGGTGGCGTCGACGAGCGCGAAGGCGCCCATGAAGTCCGCGAAGGACTCCTTGAGCCACAGGTCGTCCCACCACTCCATGGTCACCAGGTCGCCGAACCACATGTGCGCCATCTCGTGCAGGATGACGTTGGCCCGGCCCTCGTAGGACGCCTGGGTGACCTTGCCGCGGAAGACGAACTCCTCGCGGAAGGTGACGCAGCCCGGGTTCTCCATCGCGCCGATGTTGTACTCGGGCACGAACGCCTGGTCGTACTTCCCGAAGGGGTACGGGAAGTCGAAGTGGTCGTGGAAGAAGTCCAGGCCCTGCTTGGTGACGGTGAAGATGTCGTCCGCGTCGAAGTGCTTCGCGAGGCCCTTGCGGCACAGCGCGCCGAGCGGGACCTCCAGCTCGGTGCCGTCCTCGAACGTACGGCGGTAGGTGTCCGAGACGTAGTGGTACGGGCCCGCGACGACGGCCGTGATGTACGTCGAGATGGGCTGGGTGCGGGCGAAGCGCCAGATCGCGGAGCCGTCGTCCAGGAGCTGGGGCTCGCCCTCCCGCGCCCCGTTGCTGAGCACCGTCCAGCGCGCGGGCGCGGTCACGGTGAAGTCGAAGGGGGCCTTGAGGTCGGGCTGCTCGAAGTTGGCGAAGACCCGGCGCGCGTCCGCCGGTTCGTACTGGGTGTAGAGGTACGTCTCGCCGTCCTCGGGGTCGAGGAAGTGGTGCAGGCCCTCGCCCGTGCGGCTGTAGGCGCACTGGGCGTCGATCGTCAGCTCATTGGTGGCGCGCAGGTCGGGGAGGGCGACGCGGGTGCCGTCGAAGACCTCCTCGACCCGGAGGGACTCGCCGTTGAGGCGCACCGAGTGGACGTGCGGCGCGATCAGGTCGGCGAAGCTGGTGGCGCCCTCCTCCGCGCAGTCGAAGCGGACGGTGGTGGTGGAGCGGAACGTGCGCGGACCCTCGGACGGCGGCGGCGCGGTCGCGGACCGCAGGTCCAGGGCCACCTCGTACCCGTGCACCGTCAGCAGTCCGGCCCGGCGCCGGGCCTCCTCGCGGGTCAGGTTCTCTCCGGGCACAGCGCGGCTCCCTCTTCTCTGCTTCGGATGGGTCGTCTCGCATCGTGAACGACGTCGATCAGCATCGCACGGGCCGGTGACACGACACATCGGGGAATGCGCCCCGGCGCGACCGCGTTGCTCCGCTCAAGGTGCCTATTGTTGGCGAGGCCGGAAGCGCCCCGCCCGTACGAGGAGAAACCGTGTCGGAAAAGACGCCCGCTGACTTCTGGTTCGACCCCGCGTGCCCGTGGGCCTGGCTGACGTCGCGCTGGATGCTGGAGGTGGAGAAGGTGCGGCCGGTGGAGGTCCGCTGGCACGTCATGAGCCTCTCCGTCCTCAATGAGAACAAGCTGGACGAGCTGCCGGACTGGTACCGCGAGTTCAACCTGAAGGCGTGGGGCGCGGTGCGCGTCTGCATCGCGGCCGAGCAGAAGTACGGGAGCGAGATCCTCGGCCCGCTCTACACGGCGCTCGGTACCCGTACCCACAACCGCGGCGAGGGCCGCGGCCGTGACGTGATCGAGGCCGCGCTGGAGGAGGTGGGCCTCCCCAGGAGCCTGGCCGACGCCGCGGAGAGCGAGGAGTACGACGAGGCGGTGCGCGCCTCCCACAAGGAGGGCATCGACCTCGTCGGCCAGGACGTCGGCACCCCCGTGATCGCCGTGCCGGGCCCCGAGGGCGAGCAGATCGCCTTCTTCGGGCCCGTGGTCACCCCGGCGCCCAAGGGGGAGGCGGCGGCGAAGCTGTGGGACGGCACGCTGCTGGTGGCGTCCACGCCGGGCTTCTTCGAGATCAAGCGCACCCGCGACAAGGACCCGATCTTCGACTGACGCCCGCCGCGAGCGCCCGGGAATGACCGAGGGGGCCCTGTGTGTCACGTCCACACAGGGCCCCCTCTTCTTGCCCGCCCGCCGTGAAGGGTGAGAAGACGATCACGAGGAGCGGGAAGTCCGGGTCCGGATCCGTACCGGTACGGCTATGGCTACGGTTACGGGGCCAGCAGCAGGTTGTTCGCGCGCTCCTTGGCGGCGTTGTAGCGCTTGGAGACGTCCTGCCAGTTCACGACGCGCCACATGGCCTCGACGAAGTCGACCTTCTGGTTCCGGTACTGCAGGTAGAAGGCGTGCTCCCAGGCGTCGAAGACCAGGATCGGGACCGAGCCCTGGCCCACGTTCCCCTGGTGGTCGTAGACCTGCTCGACGATGAGGCGACCGGTGACCGGCTCGTAGGCGAGCACGCCCCAGCCGGAGCCCTGCGTCGTGGCCGAGGCCTTGGAGAGCTGGGCCTTGAACTTGGCGAAGGAGCCGAAGGACTCGGCGATGGCGTCCGCCAGCTCGCCAGTGCCGTCCTTCTCCAGGGGCTCGCCGCCGCCGTCACCGGTCATGTTCTGCCAGTAAATGGTGTGCAGGATGTGGCCGGAGAGGTGGAACGCGAGGTTCTTCTCCAGGCCGTTGATGTTGCCCCACGCGTCCTTGTCACGGGCTTCCTCAAGCTGCTCCAGGGTGTCGTTCGCCCCCTTCACGTACGCCGCGTGGTGCTTGTCGTGATGCAGCTCGATGATCTCGCCGCTGATGACCGGCTCCAGTGAGGAGTAGTCGTACGGCAGCTCCGGCAAGGTGTAGATGGCCATGCGCTCTCACCCTTCGCTAACGCTATTGCACATTACTTGCAAGAAGAAGGTAGCAGCAACTGCATACGAAAAAGCGGAGCAGCCCCCTCGGAGGGGGACTGCTCCGCTCGTCCATTCGTCCTAGGCCGCGGGGCCCGGTGACGCCAGGTCAGCTCTGTGCCGAACGCTCCTCCGAGCTCTCCTCCGTGCCCTGCTTGGCGCGCTGCCGGAGGTACCCGGCGACGGCCAGCACCACCGTCAGCCCGGCCGTGAACGCGAGCTGCGTACGGGTGTCGCCCTCGCGCAGCATCAGCAGCAGCACGGCGGCGATGCCCGCCAGCGCCACGATCGTCAGCCCCGGGAAGAGCCACATGCGCACCACGAGCTTCTCCGGCGCCTCACGCTCCAGCTGACGCCGCGTGATGAGCTGCGAGACCGCGATGAAGCCCCACACCACGAGCGTGGCGGCGCCCACCATGTTCAGCAGCCACCGGAAGACCGTCTCCTCCCACAGGAAGTTCAGCAGCACGGCGACGAAGCCGAAGAAGGAGGAGGCGATCACCGCGTACCGGGGCACGCCCGCGCCGCTCAGCCGGTTGAGGAAGGCCGGACCCTCGCCCCGCTCGACGAGGGAGTACGACATGCGCGAGGCGCCGTAGATGTTCGCGTTCATCGCGGAGAGCAGGGCGATCAGCACCACGACGTTCATGATCTGCGCCGCGGCGGGGATGCCGATGTAGTCGAGCACCGCCGCGTACGGGCCGTCCAGCACCGACTTGTCGTCCCAGGGGATCAGCGTGACGATCACCAGCATCGAGCCGACGTAGAAGATCGCGATGCGCCAGACCGCCGTACGGACCGCCTTCGCGACGCCGGAGACCGGCTTCTCGGACTCGGCGGCCGCGATGGTGACCGTCTCCAGGCCGCCGAAGGCGAAGACGGAGGCGAGGAGTCCGACGATCAGCCCGTCCGTACCGGCGGGGAAGAAGCCGCCCTCGCCCGTCAGGTTCGCGGAGCCCGGCGCGTCCGTGCCCGGCAGGGCCCCCGCGATCGCGAGTATGCCGAGCACCAGGAAGGCGACGATCGCGACGACCTTGAGGGTGGCGAACCAGAACTCGTACTCGCCGAAGTTGCGCACGGAGGCGAGGTTCGTGGCGCAGAAGACCACCATGAACAGCGCGACCCACATCCACGACGAGGTGTCCGGCAGCCAGCCGGTCATGATCTTCGCGGCGGCCGTCGCCTCGGTCGCGATCGCGACGCACAGCAGCGTCCAGTAGATCCACCCGGCCGTGAACCCGGCCCACGGGCCGAGCGCCCGCTCCGCGTGCACGGAGAACGAGCCCGAGGCCGGACGCGCCGCCGACATCTCGCCGAGCATCCGCATCACGAGCATCACCAGCAGCCCGGAGGCCGCGTAGGCGAGCACGATGGACGGTCCCGCGGCGGCGATCCCGGCGCCGGAGCCCACGAAGAGCCCGGCCCCGATCACTCCGCCCAGGGCGATCATGGACAGATGGCGTTGCTTGAGGCCGTGCGAGAGCGTCCGCTGTGCGGGGTCGCCCGGGGATTCGGAGTCCTGCGCCGACGGCGCGTGGGAGGACTCGGTACGCGTCATGAGGGAGCCGTTTCTGAGGGGTCGGTGCGGGGACGTGATGTTGTTGTGCTCGCATCAGTCTCGGCAGCCGCTCCCAGGACTTCAATAATCGTGCACCGCATTCCGGGATACGGACATGATCGCGGCTCCACGCTCACCCGGCACAGCCGGAATTATGGCTTCCCTCAAGGTCCGGGCGCCGATTTTGTCACCAAGCTCACGGCCGTACCCCGCCCGGCTTCGGCTAGCGTCGAACGGTCCGAACGACCGCCTACGACCGCCCATGGACGGAGACGCCCTGATGAGTGCCCTCACATCCGCCGCCGTAACACCCCGACCCGGAGCCGTGCTCGCCGATCTGCTGCCCGCGACGAGCACCGCGGCCCGCGCCCGCGGGCGTGAGATAGCTCTCGTCGTCGGCGGCGCGGCCCTCACCGGCCTCGCGGCGCAGATCTCGGTGCCCGTCCCCGGCTCGCCCGTGCCCGTCACCGGGCAGACCTTCGCCGCGCTCCTCGTCGGCGTCGGCCTCGGCGCCCGCCGCGGCTTCCTCTCCCTGGCGCTCTACGCGCTCGCGGGCATGGCGGGCATGCCCTGGTTCGCCGAGGGCACCTCCGGCGTGGGCATGCCCTCGTTCGGCTACGTGCTGGGCATGCTGCTCGCCGCCACCGTCGTCGGTGCACTCGCCCGTCGTGGCGGCGACCGCGGCGCGCTGCGTACGGCGGGGACCATGGCCGCCGGAATGGCCGTCACCTACGCCATCGGCGTCCCCTACCTCGCGCTGGCGACCGGCATGTCGCTCAGCGAGGCCGTGGCCGCCGGGCTCGTCCCCTTCCTCGTCGGCGACGCGCTGAAGGCCGCGCTGGCCATGGGCGCGCTGCCCGCCGCCTGGAAGCTGGCCGGCCGCCGCGACTGAGCCGGGGCCGGGGTTGTGTTGGGGGCGTCATAGACTCCCCGGTATGCGCGTGTACCTCGGCTCCGATCATGCCGGTTACGAACTCAAGAACCACCTCGTCGAGTGGCTGCGGGAGGCGGGCCACGAGCCCGTGGACTGCGGCCCCCACATCTATGACGCCGACGACGACTACCCCCCCTTCTGCCTCCGCGCCGCCGAGCGCACGGCGGCGGACGAGGGGGCCCTCGGCATCGTCATCGGCGGCTCCGGCAACGGTGAGCAGATGGCCGCGAACAAGGTGAAGGGCGTCCGCTGCGCCCTCGCCTGGAGCGAGGAGACGGCCGCGCTGGCGCGCGAGCACAATGACGCCAACGTCGTCAGCGTGGGGGCGCGGATGCACACCACGGAGGAGGCGGTGAAGTTCGTCGACACGTTTTTGCGGACGCCGTTCTCTGAGGGCGACCGTCACATCCGTCGCATCCGGATGCTGTCCGACTACGAGGAGACGCGGGACCTCCCGCCGATCCCGGCCCACCACCCGAGCCCGGACCAGGCCTAGCCCCCGGAGCGCCATCGCCGGGCGCGGGCACGTTGTGGCTGGCCGCGCAGTTCCCCGCGCCCCTGAAGCGCCCCTCCGGGGCTGCTTCAGGGGCGCGGCGCCCGCTGCGCGGCGCCCGCTGCGCGGCGCCCGCTGCGCGGCGCCCGCTTGAGGAGAGGGTGCGTCTGCTCCTCCCTTCTGTGCTTGGGAGGTCTGCGCGAAGGCGCAGGGCTGGCAAGCGCAGCCCCCATGCCGGGTAGCTGCACGTAAGAGGAGGAGTGAAGGTGCCCGAGGGTCACACTCTGCACAGGCTCGCTGGCGAGTGCCGGGCGCGGTTCGAGGGCCGCAGGGTCCGGGCGAGCAGCCCGCAGGGCAAGTTCGCCGACGGGGCCGCACTCCTCGACGGCCAAAAAATGACCGGCACGGAGGCTCACGGCAAGCACCTTTTCCTCGGCTTCGGACCCGCCGGCTGGGTCCACATCCACCTCGGCCTCTACGGCACGTTCCGCTTCGGTACGGGACCGGCCCCGGCCCCCGTGGGCCAGGTGCGGCTGCGGCTCGCGACGCCGGAGGACCACGCGGACCTGCGCGGCCCCACCCGCTGCGAGCTGATCACCGAGGGCGAGAAGGACGCCGTCCACGACCGACTCGGGCCCGACCCGCTGCGTCCCGCCTCCGACCCCGAGGCCGCCTGGGCACGCATCTCCCGCAGCCGGACGACCGTCGCCGCGCTGCTGATGGACCAGAAGATCGTCGCCGGGGTCGGCAACGTCTACCGCGCCGAGGTCCTCTTCCGGCACGGCATCGACCCGTACCGCGCGGGCCGCGATCTGACCCGCGCCGAATGGGACGCGATCTGGTCCGACCTCGCGACCCTGATGCGCGAGGGCGTACGCACCGGGCGGATCGACACCGTACGGCCCGAGCACACGCCCGAGGCCATGGGCCGCCCGCCGCGCGTGGACGACCACGGCGGCGAGGTGTACGTCTACCGGCGCGCGCACCAGCCGTGCCACCTGTGCGGCACCGAGGTGCGGACGGCGGAGCTCGCCGCCCGCAACCTCTTCTGGTGCCCGAGCTGCCAGCGCCGCTAACTCTTCAGAAGCCGTGCGGCAGCCACGGCTCCACATCGCCGCGGAACGCCGTCGACGCCTCCCGCAGGGCGCCCTCGCTCCCGCGCACCCGTCCGGCCCCCGCCAGCGCGCTCAGCGGGATGCCGCCCAGGAAGACCGCGCCCAGTTCCCGTACGTTCAGCGTGAGGTCCGCCGCGTCCCGCGTCGGCGCGCACTGCGCGCCCTTCGCGTCGCCCGAGAGCCGCCAACGCCCCGTGTTCCACGGGCAGAAGGCGTCCTCCACCTCGAACACGACGTCCACCGGCACCGCGTACGTCCGTGCCGCCAGGGCCGCGCCCACGTCGACGAGCCGCACGTACAGCCCGTCGTTCCAGTGCGGCGCGCACCGGCGGAGGTTGCTCACCATGTGCAGCCACGGGTCGTCGAGCGGGCGGCCCGTCATGCTCAGCGTCGAGGCGAGGTCGAGGGTGAAGACATAGCGCCACAGCGCGCCGTGCGCCGCCGGGTCCACGGCGTCCAGGTCGCGCAGCACCACGGTGGCCCGCGGCAGCTCGTACTCGTCCCAGGCGGGCTTGACCGCGTAGCGCGCGTACCCCACCAGTTCGCCGTTCCGCTCGGCCGTCACGCAGCGCAGGGGGCTGGCGCCCTCGCGCTTGGCCTCGGGGTCGAGGTACGTCAACCGCTCCCAGCCGGGCAGCCGTTCGAGCATCCCCGGGCGGCGGGGGACCAGGCGTCCGTACAGCTCCTCGCACGCCTCGCTCACCGACGCCGGGTCGTGCGTGAGGCGCAGCCGGACGTCGTCCGCGCCCTCCGGGACGTCCAGCGAGACCCTGCCGAGGTCGACGGTGGCGGCCAGCTCGCGCGACGCCAGCCCGTAGCCGAACCGGCCGTAGATCTCCGGCTCGGAGGCGGTGAGCGTCGCCAGCGGCTCGCCGCGCTCGCGGACGTCGTCCAACTGCCGCCGCATGAGGGAGCGCAGGAGCCCGCGCCGCCGGTGCGTGGGGGACACGCTCACCATCGTGACGCCCGCCGTCGGCACCGCGGCCCCGCCCGGGACCGTCATCCGGAACGAGAACGCCCCGGCCGTCGCGACGGCCTGGTCCCCGTCCCAGACCCCGAGCCCGCGGTCGGCTTCCGTCAACTCGCGGTACACGTCCCGCTCCTCGGCGGACTCGGCGACGCTGAACGTCCTCAGCAAATTGTCGTACCAGCCGTCCCACTCGGCGGGGCGGAGCGTCCGGAGTTCGGTTGTCATACATCCATGCCTACCAGCGCAATCGTGGCCCGGCGAACGTATTTCCGGCTACGCCTGAGCGTCTGCACGTGCGTCTGCACGGCCCGCCGTGGCCGGACGGCGTGCCGGGAATCGACGCGCCACCGAACGGGTGGATAAGGTCCCGGGGCATGGCGGAACGCCGCGCGGGACCCTCACCCCTGACGGCCCGGTTGCATCACGCGCACAAGGCGCTGCACCGGGTCCGTACAAACCTGCGCCGGTCCGCCGTCGACTACTTCCGCGGCGGCGCCTCCGACTGGGTCGCCTTCGCCGGACTGCTGCTCACCATCCCGGCGCTGACCTGCGCCACCGTGCTCACCCCGCTGTGGTGCGCGCCGGAGGCACTGGTCCTGCCGATCATCGCGGGCGGGCTGCTGCTGCGGCCCGCCAGCCTGCTCGCGCTCTATGCGGCCGCCGCCATCGCGCTGATGGTCGAGTCCGTGCTGCTCGGCCCGTACGAGGACGGGGCCGCGCGTGTCACTCCAGGCACCATCCTGGTCGTCGCGGCGGCCGGGCTCTCCGGGCTGCTCGTCGCCCAGTTCCGCAGCCGCGTCGGGGTGCCCTGGCGGCGCGGCGGCACCATGCTCTTCGACCTGCGCGAGCGCATCCGCGTCCAGAGCAAGCTGCCCAAGCTGCCCGCCGGCTGGCACCGGGAGATGGCGCTGCGGCCCGCGGGCGGACAGTCGTTTTCGGGCGACTTCGTCGTCGCGGCGCGCACCGGGCCGGGCAATCGCACCCTGGAGGTCGTCCTCACCGACGTCTCGGGCAAGGGCATGGACGCGGCCTCGCGCGCCCTGCTGCTCTCCGGCGCCTTCGGCGGGCTGCTCGGCTCGCTGCCCCCGCACGCCTTCCTCCCCGCCGCCAACGGCTATCTGCTGCGCCAGTCCTGGGAGGAGGGCTTCGCGACCTCCGTCCACCTCGTCCTGGACCTCGACAGCGGCGACTACGAGCTGCTGTCCGCGGGCCATGTGCCCGCGATGCAGCTCAACGCGGGCAGCGGGAAATGGGAGGAGAAGGCCGCCGAGGGCCCGCTCCTCGGGGTCTACGACGGGGCGCAGTTCGACCCCGCCAAGGGCACGCTGCGCCGCGGCGACGTCCTGATGCTCTTCACCGACGGGCTGGTCGAGACGGCCGAACGGGACCTCACCGAGGGCATGGACCGGCTCACCGGAGAGGCCGACCGCTACGTCGCCTCCAGCTTCCACGGCGCCGCCTGGCACTTGATCGAGTCCGTCGCGCGCGACGTCAACGACGACCGGGCGCTGCTCCTCATCTGCCGCGACTGAGGCCGCGACCGAGGTCGCGACCGAGCGGGTGACCGGGGGTTTACCCCACCCCGGATCCGGCAGCAGCCGCCATGGTCCGTACCGCCCCCCGCTCCGTACGTTCGTGAACGTCAACGAATCACGGTTCACGGACCACGGACCACGGACCACGGACCACGGGCCACCGGCTCCACACGGCCGGTACAGGAGAGGCGGACTCACCCATGCGGCTGCGTTCGAAGCGCGAGACCACGGACGGCGCCGGGAGCGCGGCGCACGCGCAGGCGTACGCGCAGCCGCCGTGCGCCGTGGAACTGCGGGGCGTCACACGCCGCTACGGCCGCGCGCGCGGCACCGTGCACGCCGTGCGCGGCATCGACCTCGCCCTCCCGCACGGCAGCTTCACCGCCGTCATGGGCCCCTCGGGATCCGGCAAGTCGACGTTCCTGCAGTGCGCCGCCGGGCTCGACCGGCCCACCAGCGGCGTCGTACGGCTCGGGGGCACCGAGATCACCTCGCTCAGCGAGAACAAGCTCACCGCGCTGCGCCGCACCCGCCTCGGCTTCGTCTTCCAGCACTTCAACCTGCTGCCCTCGCTCACTGTCGAGCAGAACGTGCTGCTGCCCCTGCGGCTCGCCGGGCGCCGTCCCGACCGGCGGCGCGCGGCCGAGGTGCTGGGCCAGGTCGGGCTGGGGGAGTACACCAGGCGCCGTCCCGGGGAGATGTCCGGCGGCCAGCAGCAGCGCGTCGCGCTCGCCCGCGCGCTCGTCACCGCGCCCGACGTGATCTTCGCGGACGAGCCGACCGGCGCCCTCGACACGACCACGGCCGCCGAGGTGCTGGGCCTGCTCCGGCACGCCGTGGACCACCTCCGGGCCACCGTCGTCATGGTCACCCACGACCCGGCCGCCGCGGCCTGGGCCGACCGCGTGCTCTTCCTCGCCGACGGCGTCCTCGCGGACAGCCTGGAGCGCGAGGGCGGCCACGGCACCCCGGCCGCCGCCGAGCGGATCGCCGCCCGCATGACGGCGCTGACCGCGCCGCGCGCCGCCGCCGGGGCCCCCGCGGGGACCCCGCACACCACGGACCGGGTCGCCGCCTGATGCCGAATCCCCGCTCGTTCGTCCCCAACGGCCTCGCCCGCGCGGCCGTCCGCTTCAAGCCCGCCTCCTTCGCGGGCACCTTCGTCGCGCTCCTCATGGCCTCGATGATCATCTCGGCCTGCGGCTTCCTCGCCGAGTCCGGCGTCCGTGCCTCCGTGCCGCCCGAGCGGTACGCGGAGGCGCCCGTCGTCGCCACCGCCGACCAGAAGGCGCATCTGATCACCGGCAAGGGCGAGGACCGTGCCGACGAGGGCGTCATGCTGCCCGGCACCGCCCGCCTCGACGCCGGGCCCGCCGTGCGCGCGGCCCGGGCCGTGGACGGCGTCGCCCGCGCCGTGCCCGACGTCACCTTCGCGCTGCGCCACGGCGACACCACTCTGACCGCGCACGGCTGGGGCTCCCACGCCTTCACCGGCGCCCGGCTCACCAGCGGCTCCGCGCCCCGTACGGCCGACGAGGCCGTCGTGGACGCGGCGACCGCCGAGCGGCTGCGCGCCCGGCCCGGCGACCGGATCGCCCTCACCACCCCGCACGGCGACCGGAAGGTCCGCGTCTCCGGGATCGCCGCCGCCAAGGGCAGCGGGAGCGGGGCAGGGCAGGGGCCCGCAGTCTGGTTCACCGACCGGCGGGCGATGGCGCTGGCCGGGCACCCCGGCAAGGCCGACGCGCTCGCCGTGCTCCCCGAGCGCGGCGCCTCGGCGGGGGCCGTCGCACGGGCCCTGAAGGACGACAAGGCGTTCGACAAGGCCACCGCGTCCAGCGGCGCCTCGGTCCGTACCGGCGACGGGCGAGGCGAGGCCGAGGGCTCCGACGTCGGCTACGCGAAGGAGGCCCTGGAGGGCCTCGGCTTCTCCTTCGGCGGCATCGCCGCGCTGACCGCCGTCTTCACCGCCTCCGGCACCGTCGCGCTCTCCGTCGCGCAGCGCCGCCGCGAGTTCGCGCTGCTCCGCGCGATCGGCGCGACGCCGCGCCAGATCCGCCGCTCGATCGCCACCGAGGCGCTGTTCGTCGCGCCCCTCGCCGGGCTCCTCGGCTGCCTGCCAGGACTGGCCCTCGCCCGCTGGTGGTTCGGCGAACTGCGCTCGCGCGGCGCCGTCCCCGAGGGCGTCGAGCTCCATACGTCCGCGATCCCCGTCTGGAGCGCGGCCGGGACCGTCGTCGGCACCGCGCTGCTCGCCGGGTACATGGCCGCGCGCCGCCCCTCGAAGATCAAGCCGGGCCAGGCGCTCGCCGAGTCCGCCGTCGAACGCTTCCGGCCCGGCGTCGTCCGTACGCTCCTCGGCGTGGCCGCCCTGGTCGGCGGCCTCCTGCTGGCCCGCCTCGCCGCGACCGAGGGCGGCGAGGACGCCGCGAACCTCGCCCTCGGCGTCGTGATGTGCCTGATGCTCGCCGTCGCGCTGCTCGGGCAGTACCTCGCCAAGGCCTGCTCCTGGCTCCTCGGCCTTCCGCTGCGCGCCGGATCGGCCTCCACGGAGCTGGCAGCGGCCAACTCCTGGGCCCACGCCCGCCGACTGGCCTCCGCCGTCACGCCCGTCGTGCTCGCCATGGCCTTCTGCTCCACGCTGGTCTTCCTGCAGACCAGCCAGGACAGGGAGACCGAGGTCCAGCAGCGCGCGGGGATGCGCGCCGACCACATCGTCAGCGGCGGCGACACCGGCCTGCCCACGACCGCAGCGGCCCGCGCCGCCGAGGCGCCCGGCGTCTCCGAGGCGGTCGGCGTCCTGCGCACCCAGGTCCTGGTCAAGGTCCGCTCCGGCGGGGAGCCGCTCCTCCAGTCCGCCGAGACCCAGGGCGTCGGCGGCACCGGCCGCGCGCTCGCGCGCGTCCAGGACCTCGACGTGCGCGAGGGCTCCCTCGACGGGCTGCGCGCGGGCACCGTCGCGCTCGACCGGCTCCTCGCCAAGGGCGCGGGCGCCCACCCCGGCGACCGCGTCCGCCTCACCCTTCCGGACGGCACCGAGACCCGCCCCAGGCTCGCCGCCGTCTACGCCCGCGGTACGGGCCTCCCGGCGGTCACCCTGCCCCGCGCCACCCTGGCGTCCCATGCGGACTCGGAGTACGACAGCGAGGTGCTGGTCCGCGAGGCGCCCGGCGCGGACGGCGCTGAGGTGGCGCGGTCCCTCGCGCCGCTGGGCGACGTCGCCGACCGCGACAGCTACGCGCAGGCCCTGGACAGGGACCGCGCGGTCAACGCCTGGGGCAACATGACCATGGCCGCCGTCCTCGCGGGCTTCGCCGCGGTCGCGGCCGCGAACACCCTCGTGATGACGATCGCCGAGCGCCGCCGCGAACTGGGCACGCTGCGCCTCATCGGCTCCACCCGCCGCCAGGTGCTCCGCATGGTGCACTGGGAGGCCGTCCTGGTCGCGATCTCGGGCATCGGGCTGGGCACGGCGATCTCCCTCGCCACGCTCGTGCCCATGATCGACGGCCTCTTCGACGCGGACCCGTACGTCCCTCCGGCGCTCTACGCCGCCTTCGCCGGGTCGGTCCTCGCCCTCGCCCTCCTCTCCACCACGCTCCCGGCCCGCAACGCCCTGCGCGCGGTGGCCCGGACCCGCTGAACCCGCTGAACCCGCTGAGCGGAAGGGGTGAAACAGCCGTGAAAGGGGAACCCGGTATCCTGGCCCGCGGTTTGTCGCACCGGCGACGGCGAGAAGAGGGAGGTGGTCCGCGATGCGCAGTGAGCCTCCTAGTCGACCACCCCGGTACGCGGACGCCGTAGCCCCTTCCCCGTAGGCGGACACCTCACCGGTGGGTGACGGCGCGTGCGTACTCGTGCGTGTGAGCGATCCCTCCCCACCGTCTGACGAGGACCCCTGCCATGACGCAAGCCCAGCTGCCCGACGAGCTGCCCACCGGCCTGCAGGACGCCCTGGAGAACCACGACCTGACCGGCGCCCAGCGCTGGCTGGACGGCAGCCCGCCGCACCTGATCGCGGACGAGCTGGCCCGCATGGACAACGTCGACGCCGTGATCGCCTTCCGGCTGCTGGCCAAGGACCAGGCGATCACCGTCTTCGAGGAGCTGGAACCCGTCGACCAGCAGGCCATCCTGATGGGCCTGCGCGACACCGCGTTCCACGAGGTCGTCGAGGGCATGGACCCCGACGACCGCGTCCGCATGCTGCGCGAGGCCCCCGCGAAGATCGCCCAGCGCGTGCTCGCGGGCCTCAGCGCCCGCGAGCGCCGCCTCACCGCGGCGCTGCTCGGCTACCCCGAGGGCTCCGTCGGCCGCTACATGACGCCCGAGACGGTCCCGCTGAACCAGCACCTCACCGTCGAGCAGGCCCTCGCGCGCGTACGGGCGCGGGGCGCCGACGCCGAGACCGTCTACACGCTCCCGGTCGTCGACTCCGGGCGCCGCCTCACCGGCATCGTGGAGCTGCGCGAGCTGGTGCTGAGTCCCCCGGACCGTACGGTCGCCGACCTGGTCGTCACCGAGGCGCCGCGCGCGCAGGCGACGGACCCGGCCGAGGACGCGGCGCGGCTGATGCGCGAGACGAACGTGCTCGACCTGCCCGTCGTGGACAGCGAGGACCGGCTCGTCGGGCTGCTGACCATCGACGACGCGGTCGAGGTGATCGAGGCGGCGGACACCGAGGACGTCGCGCGCCAGTCCGGCTCCGCGCCGTGGGAGGGCCACTACATGGCCGCCTCCGTCTGGCAGCTCGCCCGCTACCGCGTGGTGTGGCTGCTGCTCCTGCTGCTGGCGGCGACGCTGACGGTGAGCGTGACGCAGGCCTTCGAGGGCACGCTGGAGCAGGTCACCCAGCTCGCGATGTTCATCCCGCTGCTCATCGGCACCGGCGGCAACACCGGCGCGCAGGCGGCGACGGCCGCCGTACGCGCGCTCGCGGTCGGCGAGGTGCGCGGCTCGGACCTGCTCGCGGTCATCTGGCGCGAGTGCCGCGTCGGGCTGGTCCTGGGGCTGCTCCTGGCGGCGCTCGGACTGGCGGTGGGCTCGGTCTTCGTCGGCCCGGACATCGCCCTGGTCGTCGGCGTCACGCTGGTGATCATCTGTGCCTGGGCGGCGACGGTGGGCGGCACGATGCCGCTGCTCGCCAAGCGCCTGCGCATCGACCCGGCCGTGGTCTCGGCCCCCATGGTCACGACCCTGGTCGACGCGACGGGCCTGGTCATCTACTTCATGGTCGCCCGCATGGTGCTCGGGCTGTGAGCGGGCTGTGAGTCCCCCGGGGCTCGCAGCCCGCTCACAGCTTCCGTCAGCTTCCGTGCCGCACGCTCATCCGGTCACTTGGGGCGGCGGTGCGAGCCGGGCCGCCGTCCGGTGCCGCCCTGGCTCTGGGAGGGCACGGACTCGCGCTGGCGGGCCATCGCGGCGGCGTCCCGCTTGAAGAACCACTCCATCTTCGGCTCGATGACGAACCGGAAGAGCCTGGTGATCCACGGCGTGCACAGCACGGTCATCATGGTCCCGGCGAGCACGGTGATCGCGACCCGGCTCAGCGGGTGGTCGACCCAGTCCATCTCGTACCAGTCGAACTGGCGCGAGCCCTGGATGAAGAAGATGTGCAGCAGGTACGCGTAGAGCGTCCCGGCGCCCAGCGCCGTGAACCACATGTGGCGGCGCGGCACCCAGGAGAGGAAGCACGCGGTCATCACCAGGCCGCAGCCGAAGATCGCCAGGTACATCACCGCGCCGACCCAGGACGGGACGCCCATGTCGGCGGCCGCCTTGTCGTGCAGGAACCAGGCCTTGGACATCCTGGGCACGGCCCAGTAGGCGAAGACACAGGTGAGCAGCGTGACCGGCACCGCGATGTACCGCATCTGCTTCCGCTTGACGAGCTGGAAGTGGTGGGGACGGAGCTGGAGCCCGAGCACGAAGAAGGGGAGGAACTGCGCGACGCGCATCAGGTTGAGGTCGCCGCCGATGGACGGCGTGACGCTCGCGGCGACCGCGACCCCCAGCGCGACCGGCATCGGCCAGCGCAGGCTCTTCCAGATGGGGGTGGTGAGGCGCCACAGGAAGAGGGCCACCAGGAACCAGAGCGCGAACCCGGGCTCCTGGAAGTGGAACTCCCGGTCGGGGTCGTCGTTGGCCCAGCGCATGAAGTACGTGTAGCCGAACTGGATGGCGAGGTAGGGGACGACCACGCCGGTGATCAGACGTTTGACCTGGTTCGGCTTGCCCTCGAAACTCCGGGACAGATAGCCGGAGATGATGATGAACGCCGGCATGTGGAACGTGTACATCACGAAGTAGAGCGCCTCGGCCGTGCGGCTGTCGTCGCGCAGCGGGTCCCAGGCGTGCCCGATGCCGACGAGCACGATGGTGAGGTACTTCGCGTTGTCGAAGAAGGGGTCACGCTTCTTGGCTACTGGCTTCTTCTCCGCCTGGGCTGGCGGCTTCTGCGCCACAGGCGGTGTGTCGGAGGTGGGGGGCTCCTGGCGGACCGGGGGGAGCGGCGCCCGCTCATAACCAGCGTGCAACATCTGCCGCACCATAGCGGCTAAACCTGGGGGTCGTAAATTCCTGCCGCCGCACGTCTTCCCTGTACTCCGCTTCCTATTCCCCGCGTGGCGGAAGGGAGTTGGCTTTCCTTGCGAGGAATGTTCGATTTCAAGCGGTATGTCCTGGTTAAAGGGGGCATATGTGCCGCGTGGGACGCCTGAGGAATGCCCCATTGGCGGAAGTCTGTGACGCATGTGACCGAGGCCACAAATCCCGGTTCACTTCCGGGAATTCACTTCCGCTCGCGGCACCGGGTGCCGAAAGTAATGCACCACGTGCACGCCTGCTGTATGGCGCATTGATCAGGCCGAATTTCTGGCCGAATGAGGGACGTATACCCAACGGCGAGTCTATACGGACGCCCCCGGCGCCCGGTGCCCGCCCGGGGGAGGCACCCGCGCCGCGCGGGCCCGGTCGCCACTCTCCGTCGTCATCGCCCCTGAGCTTCCCCCGATGATGCGTCACCCGGGTCCACCCGGGCGGAAGTTGGTGGCACGATGGACGGGCGCGGGGGTGTGGCAGCGCTGGCAGACCCCCTGGGCGGGTGAGGCGTTCCGACCACGAGGGTGTGAGCAGTTGTGGCCATTTCACTGTCCGTAGTGCTGCTGTTGGCAGTCATCCTGGTCATGTTGATCCGGAACGGCTCCATCAAGGGAGGTCCCGCGGTCGTCGCCGTGCTCTTCGGCTTCTTCCTCGCCTCCACGGGCATGGCCCCGTCGATCAACCGCTTCCTCAGCTCGCTCGCGGACTCGATCAACTCGATCAACTTCTGAGCACGACGAAGGCCCGGCCCCCCGAGGGGGCCGGGCCTTCCCTCCGTCCGGAGGGGTGGAGCGGGCGACGGGAATCGAACCCGCGTAGCTGGTTTGGAAGACCAGGGCTCTACCATTGAGCTACGCCCGCGTGGCGACCGCACCCGCTCTGCCTGGACGTCGGACGGACATCCGGCAGGCCCGGAGCGGCACGGACTGCATCGTACGGCATGTACTCTACGTGTCGCACCGACGGGGTGTGGCGCAGCTTGGTAGCGCGTCCGCTTTGGGAGCGGAAGGTCGTCGGTTCGAATCCGGCCACCCCGACCACGTACTATGAGAGACGCGCGTGCCTGTGCCGTGTCCGCATTCTCGTGATCGCGCTGCTGCAGCTGCTGATCACGGTGCTCGATGGTCCGCATACGGGGCGCCCCTCAAGATCAACCCCCAAGAAGCCAGCCCCAAGGAGACCGACCGTGAAGAGCGCCGTGGAGACCCTGAACCCGACCCGGGTTCGGCTCACTGTCGAGGTGCCCTTCGAGGAGCTCAAGGACAGCCTCGACGCGGCGTACAAGAAGATCAACCAGCAGGTCACGGTGCCTGGCTTCCGTAAGGGCAAGATCCCTGCGCGAGTGATCGACCAGCGCTTCGGCCGCGGCGCCGTCCTCGAAGAGGCCGTGAACGACGCACTGCCGAAGCTGTACCAGTCCGCCGTCGAGGAGGGCGAGCTCAACCCGCTCGGCCAGCCCGAGGTGGACATCACCGAACTGAAGGACAACGAGCTGCTGGCCTTCACGGCCGAGGTCGACATCCGCCCCGAGATCGAGATCCCGGACTACTCCGGCATCGAGGTCGAGGTCGAGGCCGCCGAGGTCGCCGACGAGGACGTGGACAAGGCCGTCGAGCAGCTCCGCGAGCGCTTCGCCTCCACCTCCGTCGTCGAGCGCGCCGCCGCCGAGGGCGACGTCGTCAAGGTCGACCTGGAGGCCAAGGTCGACGGCGAGGTCCTGGAGGACGGCGTCGCCCAGGGCGTCGACTACACCATCGGCTCCGGCGAGCTGCTGGACGGCATCGACGACGCGGTCACCGGCCTGGAGGCCGGCGGCACCGCCACCTTCACCTCCGAGCTCAAGGGCGGCTCCGCGGCCGGCCAGGAGGCCGAGGTCACGGTCACCGTCGAGACCGTCTCCGCCCGCGAACTCCCGGAGCTGGACGACGAGTTCGCCCAGCTCGCCAGCGAGTTCGACACGCTGGAGGAGATGCGCGAGGACAGCCGCAAGCGCCTCGCCGAGCAGAAGAAGTACGACCAGGCGACCCAGGCCCAGGAGAAGGTGCTCGACGCCCTCCTGGAGCTCATCGAGATCCCGGTCCCGGAGAAGCTCCTCCAGGACGAGGTCGAGACCCGTAAGCACAACCTGGTCAACCACCAGCTCGGCCAGCTCGGCCTGGACCTCGCGTCGTACCTGAAGATGCAGGACAAGACCGAGGAGGACTTCGAGGCCGAGCTGAAGGAGCAGGCCGAGAAGGGCATCCGCACCCAGTTCGTCCTCGACGAGCTGGTGAACAAGGAGAAGCTGAACGTCAGCCAGGAGGAGCTCACCGAGCACCTCATGCGCCGCGCCCAGTCCTCCGGCATGAGCCCCGACCAGTTCGCCCAGGCCGTTGTCGAGGGCGGCCAGGTGCCGATGCTCGTGGGCGAGGTCGCCCGCGGCAAGGCGCTGGCGACTGTCGTCGAGTCCGCCACCGTGAAGGACACCAACGGCGAGGTCGTCGACCTGGACGACGAGGACGAGGACGAGGAAGCCGTCGAGGAGGTGGCCGAGGCCGCCACCGAGTCCGACGAGGCCGAGGCCGAGACCAAGGACGAGGCCAAGAAGGAAGACGCCTGATCTTCCTCCGCTCGTACGAAGACCCCCGGAACACCGTTCCGGGGGTCTTCTTCGCCCTGTAAGGGGCGCGGGGAACTGCGCGAGCAACCGGCCGGGTGCCGCACCCGGCGTCGGCGCGGCCGGGGCAGACGCGTCTGCCGGGCGCACGCCGTCGGCCTCCGCGAGCGGCCCCTGGTTGCGCGCGCAGTTCCCCGCGCCCCTAGGGAGAAGGCGCAACCTGCGCTCACAGCGAACAGGTCTTATCGCGGGATGGCCTCCGGCAACGTGCGCGTTAGGGTCCCAGTAGACGAAGACCCCAGTGACGGCGGGCCCCCGGGCAGCCGTCCGGATACGAGCAGGTGGACACGTGACGCTTCCGATGCCTTCCGCCGCCGCTGAGCCCAACTTCGGTGGTGGCCTCGGCGACCAGGTCTACAACCGGCTGCTCAATGAGCGGATCATCTTCCTCGGCCAGCCGGTGGACGACGAGATCGCCAACAAGATCACCGCGCAGCTCTTGCTCCTCGCGGCCGACCCGGACAAGGACATCTTCCTTTACATCAACAGCCCGGGCGGCTCGATCACGGCCGGCATGGCGATCTACGACACCATGCAGTACATCAAGAACGACGTGGTCACGATCGCCATGGGCCTGGCCGCCTCGATGGGGCAGTTCCTGCTCACCGCGGGCACCCCGGGCAAGCGCTTCGCGCTGCCGAACGCCGAGATCCTGATCCACCAGCCCTCCGCGGGTCTCGCGGGCTCGGCCACGGACATCAAGATCCACGCGGAGCAGCTGCTGCGGACCAAGAAGAAGATGTCCGAGCTGTCGGCCGCGCACAGCGGTCAGAGCGTCGACCAGTGGACCCGCGACGCCGACCGTGACCGTTGGTTCTCCGCCGAGGAAGCCAAGGAGTACGGCCTGATCGACGAGGTCTACGGCTCCGCGGCGCAGCTCCCCGGCGGTGGCGGTACGGGCGCGTGAGCCCCGTCCAGCCCGTCCGCCGTCCGCAGCCAGCCCCTCTCCAGGAGAACCTTCCGATGACCTCCCTCAACGCCTCCGGCTCCGGGCTCTACACGGGCCCGAACGCCGAGTCCCGCTACGTCATCCCGCGCTTCGTCGAGCGCACCTCGCAGGGCGTGCGCGAGTACGACCCGTACGCGAAGCTCTTCGAGGAGCGCGTGATCTTCCTCGGCGTGCAGATCGACGACGCGTCGGCCAACGACGTCATGGCGCAGCTCCTGTGCCTGGAGTCGATGGACCCCGACCGGGACATCTCGATCTACATCAACTCTCCCGGCGGCTCCTTCACCGCGCTGACCGCCATCTACGACACGATGCAGTTCGTGAAGCCCGACATCCAGACGGTCTGCATGGGCCAGGCGGCGTCCGCCGCGGCCGTGCTGCTCGCGGCCGGTACGCCCGGCAAGCGGATGGCCCTGCCGAACGCGCGCATCCTGATCCACCAGCCGTACAGCGAGACCGGCCGCGGCCAGGTCTCCGACCTGGAGATCGCGGCGAACGAGATCCAGCGCATGCGTGACCAGTTGGAGGACATGCTCGCGAAGCACTCGACCAAGGACCGGGAGACCATCTCGTCCGACATCGAGCGCGACAAGATCCTCACCGCGGAGGAGTCCCTGGAGTACGGGCTGATCGACCAGATCGTGACCACCCGTAAGTCCTCGGTCGGAGTCTGACGGCGATCCGTCGGATTCCCTCAGGGATCCCGCACAAGTTCCCGCACCCCCTTGGACCGACCGGGCAGGATCAGACGGTCCGTCCAAGGGGGGCCCATTCCGGCGGCCGGGCAAGGTACCGTCGGAGAGCACGTACCTCGGTCCGCATCCACCCGCGGATCCCAGGCGAAGGGGAAGCTCCTCGTGGCACGCATCGGTGATGGCGGCGATCTGCTCAAGTGCTCGTTCTGCGGCAAGAGCCAGAAGCAGGTGAAGAAGCTCATCGCGGGACCAGGTGTGTACATCTGCGACGAGTGCATCGATCTCTGCAACGAGATCATCGAGGAGGAGCTCGCGGAGTCCTCCGAGGTGCGCTGGGACGAACTGCCCAAGCCGCGTGAGATCTACGAGTTCCTGGAGAGCTACGTCGTGGGCCAGGAGGCCGCGAAGAAGGCTCTCTCCGTCGCGGTCTACAACCACTACAAGCGCGTCCAGGCCGGTGAGAACGCCACCGGCCAGGGCCGGGACGACGGCATCGAGCTGGCCAAGTCCAACATCCTGCTGCTCGGCCCCACGGGCTCCGGCAAGACGCTGCTCGCGCAGACGCTCGCCCGGATGCTGAACGTGCCGTTCGCGATCGCCGACGCGACGGCGCTCACGGAGGCGGGATACGTCGGCGAGGACGTCGAGAACATCCTCCTGAAGCTGATCCAGGCCGCCGACTACGACGTCAAGAAGGCCGAGACCGGCATCATCTACATCGACGAGATCGACAAGGTCGCCCGTAAGAGCGAGAATCCGTCGATCACGCGGGACGTCTCCGGTGAGGGCGTGCAGCAGGCACTGCTCAAGATCCTGGAGGGCACCACGGCCTCGGTGCCGCCGCAGGGCGGGCGCAAGCACCCGCATCAGGAGTTCATCCAGATCGACACGACGAACGTGCTGTTCATCGTGGGCGGCGCCTTCGCGGGCCTGGAGAAGATCATCGAGTCCCGGGCCGGGGCCAAGGGCATCGGCTTCGGCGCGGACATCCGCTCCAAGCGCGAGATCGAGGCGAGCAACCAGTTCGAGGAGGTCATGCCGGAGGACCTGGTGAAGTTCGGGATGATCCCGGAGTTCATCGGCCGCCTCCCCGTGATCACCAGTGTCCACAACCTCGACCGCGAGGCCCTGCTCCAGATCCTCATGGAGCCGCGTAACGCGCTGGTGAAGCAGTACCAAAGGCTGTTCGAACTCGACGGCGTGGAGCTGGACTTCGACCGCCCCGCGCTGGAGGCCATCGCCGACCAGGCGATCCTCCGCGGCACCGGCGCGCGCGGCCTGCGCGCCATCATGGAGGAGGTCCTCCAGTCGGTGATGTACGAGGTGCCGTCGCGCAAGGACGTCGAGCGCGTCGTCATCACGGAGGAGGCCGTGCACTCCAACGTGAACCCGACCCTCGTCCCGCGCGCCCGCGGCACCGAACAGTCGGACCAGCGCCACGAGAAGAGCGCGTAGCGCGGCCGTACGAACGTACGAGAAGGCCCCGCCCCCGGAGAACCGGGGCGGGGCCTTCTCGTACGTGCCTGTGCGCGCGATCAGACCTTCACACGGGCGTCGGAGCGGACGTCGGCCGCCAGCTGAGCCGCCTTGTCGAGCGAGAGCCCGCCGGACATGTCGGCCATGGAGACCGCGCCGATGGTGCTGGAGTCGCCCCAGACGCAGATCTTCATGCTCAGGGTGTCGACCTTGAACTCCTGGCACTTGAGGGAGTCGCCGTCGAAGCCGGAGGGGCTGTACGCCTTCGGCTTGCCCGTGGGCTTGCCTATCGGCGCGAACTCCTTCTGCATCTGCTGGACGAGCCAGTCGACGCCCGCCTTCGGGTCGTCCAGCTCCCCGTAGGCGCCGCCGAGCTGGAGCTGCTTGGTGCCCGCCCGGTACTGCGCCGTGAGGTCGCCGTCCGCCTTGAGGCCGGGGATCTTCTTGCCGCCGCCGGGACCGTCCTTGGTGAAGACCTCGCCGCTCTTGCCCTTCTTCGGCTTCTCCTTGAGCGTGTAGTCCCCGGCGACCGTCTTGGGGGCCGTCAGCTTGTACGAGGTGTCGTCACCGCCGCCGACGACGCCGGTCGCGAAGAGGCCGCCGACGAGGGCGCCGACGACCACGAGGGCGCCGACGACGAGGCCGATCGTCTTCCCCTTGCCCCCGCCGCCGGGCGGCTGCGCGGGCGGGGGAGGCGGAGGCATTCCCGGCCCGGCGTGTGGCTGGCTCATGCTGACGTGTCCTCTCTGCCGGTCAGTGTGAAGAGGACGGCGTCCGGCGGAGCTCCGCCGGACGCCGTCCCGAGTGTGGTGTGCGACTACTTGATCTCGACGCGGGTGTCCTTACGGACCTTGGCGGTCGTCTCGGCCGCCTCGGAGATCGGTGCGCTCTTGCCGGTCATGGCCGCGGCGAGGTCCACCGACATGACGGTGCCGACGGTGCTGTGGTCGGCCCACATGCAGAACGGGATCTTGACGGTCTTGCCGGGACTGGCCTCCGTCGAGGCGTTCTGGCACTTCATGACCGCGTCGTCGGCGCCCGCGGGGCTGACCTTCTCCGGGCTGCCTTCGAGCTTGGTCTTGCCGCCCTCCTTCGACGCCTCCTGGGCCATCTTGCCGAAGGCGGCGTCCAGGACCTTCTCCGGGTCGTCGATGTCGCCGTAGACGCCGGCGAACTGGAGCTGCTTCGCGCTCATGCCGGAGCCGGACTTGTACGCGGCGTTGACGTCCTTGAGGTTCTTGACGCCGAACTCCTCGAAGTCGCTCTTGGCCTCGGAGTCGAAGCCGGAGCCGCCGCCGGACGGGCTCTTCTGGTAACTGCCCGCGACCGTGGCCGGGGTTATCAACTTGTACTTCTTGCCGTCGTCCGCGACCTTGCCGCCGCCACCGTCGTCGTCGCCGCCGGTGAAGAACAGGATGCCGCCGATCACGGCGCCCACGACCACCAGGGCGCCGACGATGATGCCGATCGTCTTGCCCTTGCTGCTGCCGCCGCCCTGCGGGGGCATCGGCATGCCGGGCTGGCCGGGCTGACCGTACGGCTGCTGGGGCTGCTGGGGCTGGCCCTGCTGCGGGTAGCCGTAGCCGCCCTGCTGTTGGGGCGGGGGCTGCTGCTGGTACCCGCCGGGCTGCTGGCCCTGCTGCGGGTAGCCGTAACCGGGCTGACCCTGCGCGCCACCGTACTGCGGCTGCTGCTGGCCGTACGGGCCCGGCTGCTGGGGCTGCTGCCCGTACGGGCCGGGCTGCTGGCCGTAGGGCCCAGGCTGGTTGTCACTCATGGTGGCGCTTCCCCTCCGTGAACAAATGCTTGAATGCGCGCCGCACATCCTCTCCCATCACGCGAGGCACCGCCCCTGGGGGAGCGAAATCGCAGCCCCCCGGGTGCGAGATCGTGAAGAAGCACGGGTGGCATGTCCGCCTAGATGGGGAAATGACAGCGCCCGGCGGGTACCCGCCGGGCGCTGCCAACTGTGCTTTTTCTGTGACCCCGGAGTTACTTGATTTCCACCCGGGAATCCGAGCGGACCTTCGCGGTGGTCGCGCCCGCGTCGTCGATCGACATGCTCTTGCCGGTGAGGACGGCGCCCGGGTCGGCCACCATCACGAAGCCGATCGTGCTGGTGTCGCCCCACATGCAGAACGGGATCTTGAAGCTGTCGATGGACGAGCTGCTGCCGGGAGGTGCGCTGAACTTGATGTTCTGGCACTTGAGGACCGCGCCCTCCTCCAGGCCCGGCGCGTTGACCTCCTCGGGGGAGCCCTCCAGCTGCGCCTTGCCGCCGCCGCCCGTGTCCGGGTCCTTCACGGCCTCCTTGGCCAGCGCCGCGAACGCGACGTCGACGACCTTGTCCGGGTCGGCGATCTTGCCGTAGGCCCCGCCGAAGTGGAGCTGCTTGGCGATCTCGCCGGTGCCGGACTTGTAGGCGGCGTTGACGGACTTCGGGTTCTCGACGCCGAACGAGGCGAGCTTGTCGGTGTCGTTGCCGCCGAAGGCGGAGGCGCCCGAGGAGTTGTCCTTCTTGTACTCCTCGGCGACCGTGGCCGGGGTCGTCAGCTTGTACTTCTTGCCGTCGTCCGCGACCGAGCCGCCGCCCTTGCCGCCCTTGCCACCGTCGTCGTCGCCGCCGGTGAAGAGGAGGACGCCGCCGATGATGGCGCCCACGACCACCAGGGCGCCGACGATGATGCCGATCGTCTTGCCCTTGCCGCCACCGCCGCCCTGCGGGGGCATCGGCATGCCGGGCTGGCCGGGCTGGCCGTACGGACCGGACTGCTGGCCGTAGGGACCGGGCTGGCCGGGCTGGCCGCCCTGCTGCGGGTAGCCGTACCCGCCCTGCTGTCCCTGGTCGCCCTGCGCTCCGGCATAGGGGTTCGGGCCGCCAGGCTGCTGGCCGTACGGTCCCGGCTGCTGGCCGTAGGGGCCGGGCTGCTGTCCGTAGGGCCCCGGCTGCTGGGGCTGCTGCCCGTACGGACCGGGCTGGTCGTTGCTCATCAGAACTCCTTGCTCGGACACCCCGCTCCCGGACCGCACCTCTCCGCCCGTGCGGGCGGGGAGTTCCGTGACGCGGCGATTCCCTCCGTGAACGTATGCCATCTCGCATACGTGAATACGCTCGGTACATCCTGACTGATCCCGCGCGCGGGCGCCGCATCGGTCCCCAAACCGATTCGAGACCGGGACATTGACGCCCGTACACTGACCGTCGTGACCGAGAACACTCAGCGCCCAGAGACCCCCGCAGATCTGCCGACCCAGTACGCGCCGGCCGAGGTAGAGGGGAAGCTGTACGAGCGCTGGGTGGAGCGGGGCTATTTCGAGGCCGACGCCAAGAGCGAGCGGACTCCGTACACGATCGTCATCCCCCCGCCCAACGTCACCGGCTCCCTGCACCTCGGCCACGCCTTCCAGCACACGCTGATGGACGCCCTCACCCGGCGTAAGCGGATGCAGGGCTTCGAGGCGCTGTGGCTGCCCGGCATGGACCACGCGGGCATCGCCACGCAGAACAAGGTCGAGCAGCAGCTCGCCGAGGAGGGCAAGTCCCGCCAGGACCTCGGCCGCGAGGAGTTCGTCCGCCGCGTCTGGCAGTGGAAGGACGAGTACGGCGGGAAGATCCTCGGCCAGATGCGCCGCCTCGGCGACGGGGTCGACTGGAGCCGCGAGCGCTTCACCATGGACGAGGGCCTCTCGCGCGCCGTCCAGACCGTCTTCAAGAAGATGTTCGACGACGGGCTGATCTACCGCGCCGAGCGGATCATCAACTGGTGCCCGCGCTGCCTCACCGCGATCTCCGACATCGAGGTCGAGTACCAGGAGGACGACGGCGAGCTCGTCCAGATCCAGTACGGCGAGGGGGAGGACACGGTCGTCGTCGCGACGACCCGCGCCGAGACGATGCTCGGGGACACCGCCATCGCCGTCCACCCGGACGACCCGCGCTGCCAGCACCTGATCGGCAAGCAGATCAAGCTGCCGCTGACCGACCGCACCATCCCCGTCGTCGCCGACACCCACGTCGACCCCGAGTTCGGCACCGGCCAGGTCAAGGTCACCCCGGCCCACGACCCCAACGACTTCGAGATCGGCCGCCGCCACGACCTGCCCATGGTCACGGTCATGGACGAGCGCGGCGTGATCACCGCGCCCGGCCCGTTCGAGGGCCTGGACCGCTTCGAGGCGCGCTCGGCGATCGTCGCGGCGCTCCGCGAGCAGGGCCGGATCCGCGAGGAGAAGCGGCCGTACAAGCACAGCGTCGGGCACTGCTCGCGCTGCAAGACGACCATCGAGCCGCGGCTGTCCATGCAGTGGTGGGTCAAGGTCGCGCCCCTCGCCCAGGCCGCGGGCGACGCCGTCCGCGACGGGCGTACGAAGATCCACCCCGCCGACATGTCGTCCCGCTACTTCGACTGGGTCGACAACATGCACGACTGGACGATCTCCCGCCAGCTCTGGTGGGGCCACCGCATCCCGGTCTGGTACGGGCCGAACGGTGAGGTCGTCTGCGTCGGCCCCGACGAGGAGCCCCCGGCCGGCGAGGGCTGGACCCAGGACCCCGACGTCCTGGACACCTGGTTCTCCTCGGGCCTGTGGCCGTTCTCCACGCTCGGCTGGCCCGACGAGACGGCGGACCTCGCGAAGTTCTATCCGACCGACGTCCTGGTCACGGGGTACGACATCATCTTCTTCTGGGTCGCCCGGATGATGATGTTCGGTACGTACGTGATGGACGAGGTCCCCTTCCACACCATCCAGCTCACCGGCCTCGTCCGCGACGAGCACGGCAAGAAGATGTCGAAGTCCTTCGGCAATGTCGTCGACCCGCTCGACTGGATGGACGCCTACGGCTCGGACGCCCTGCGCTTCACCCTGGCCAGCGGCGCCAACCCCGGCACCGACGTGCCGATCGGCGAGGACTGGGTCAAGGCGTCCCGCAACTTCGCCAACAAGATCTGGAACGCCACGCGCTTCGCGCTGATGAACGGCGCCACGGTCGAGGGCCCCCTCCCGGACCCCTCCGAGATGTCGGCCACCGACCGCTGGATCCTCTCCCGGCTGAACGCCACGGTCGCCGAGGTCGACGCGTTCTACGAGGACTACCAGTTCTCGAAGCTCTCCGACGCCCTGCGCCACTTCGCCTGGGACGAGGTCTTCGACTGGTACGTCGAGCTGTCCAAGACCACCTTCTTCGCGGGCGGCCGCCCGGCGGAGGTCTCGGGCCGTGTCCTCGGCGAGGTCCTCGACGTCATGCTGCGGCTGCTGCACCCGGTCGTCCCCTTCGTCACCGAGACGCTGTGGACGACGCTCACGGGCGGGGAGTCCGTCGTGGTCGCCGACTGGCCGTCGGACTCCGGTTTCCGCGACGCGGCGGCCGAGGCCGAACTCGCCGCCGTCCAGCAGGCCGTCACCGAGGTCCGCCGCTTCCGCGCCGACCAGGGCCTGCAGCCCGGCCAGAAGGTCCCCGCCCGGCTCGACCTGGACGGGACGCCGCTCGCGGCGCACGAGGAGCCGATCCGCCAGCTCCTGCGCCTCCAGCCCGCCGAGGACGGCTTCCAGGCCACGGCCTCGCTGCCCGTCGTGGGCGCGACGGTCGCGCTGGACCTCTCCGGCGCGATCGACGTCGAGGCCGAGCGCAAGCGCCTCGCGAAGGACCTCGCGGCGGCCGAGAAGGAGCTGAAGCAGACGACGGCGAAGCTGGGCAACGAGGCGTTCCTCGCGAAGGCCCCCGACCAGGTCGTCGACAAGATCCGCACCCGGAAGGCGGCGGCGGAGGCCGACATCGACCGGCTGAAGGGCCAGATCGAGAAGCTGGGCTGAGCCCGGCCCTCAGTGGTCGAGCGCGACAGGACCCGCCGGTGAACGCTCCGCGTTGCGGCGGGTCTTGGCCCAGCCACCCCGTCCCCGTACGGCGCGCGCGAGGGCGCGGACGGAGACCGGGAAGAGGTGGTACGCGTACAGCCACAGCACCAGCCCCCACCCGAGTCCCGTCGGCCAGGAGCGCGTCGGCGCGTACGTACGCCGGTAGCGCAGCCCCCAGCCCAGGAACGGCAGCACCGAGACCAGCGTCAGCGCCGCGAGCAACGGCCATACGGCGGCGGCCCGTTCGCCCACCGGGGCCCAGCCGTACGCGCTCACGGTGAGGCCCGTCAGCGTGGCGGCCGTCGCGGCGACCGCGAGCGCCAGCAGATGCGCGAGCGGCTGCACGAAGGTGTAGAGCGCCTCCAGCACGGCCGTGCCCGAGAAGTGCCGGGAGGCGAGGACGCGCGGCGCGTAGCGGGCGCAGGCGAGATTGCCCTGGGCCCAGCGGGTGCGCTGGGTGAGCAGCCTGCGCGGGTCCGGCAGGCCCTCCTGCGTGACGTGGGTGTCCGCGAGGTGCGTGGTGCGGTAGCCGTTCAGCAGCATGTGCAGGCCGAGTTCGTAGTCCTCCAGCAGCGCGCCGCCCTGCCAGGGGTGCCGCTCGGCCGCGGCGATGCGGTCGAGGGCCGCGAGCCGGGTGAACTGCCCGTTGCCGCCCAGGCCCGCCGCGCCCGAGCGGGAGCGCAGCGCCTGCGTGCCCGAGCAGGCCATCGCGAACTCCATGTCCTGCGCCCGCACCAGCAGCCGCCCCAGCGCGCGGGGGTGCGGCTCGTCCACGTTCCGCATCCGCACGTCGACCTGGACGCCGCCGATGTCGTCGTCGCCGAAGCCGGAGGGGCCGGAGACCGGGGCGAGGGCGTGCGGGTCGAGCTGCCCGTCGGCGTCCACGACACAGACGATCACCCGTGAACGGTCGGTGCCCTCCGGCAGGAACCGGTTCAGCTCCCCGTACGCCGCGTTGAGCGCCGCGCCCTTGCCCAGGCGGGCGTGCGGACGGCGGCGGCTCACGACCCGTACGCGCGAATCGCGGGCGGCGAGGGCGGCGACGATCGCGCCCGTACGGTCGTCGCTGTCGTCGTCGATCACCCAGACGTGGGCGTCGGGGAAGCTGCCGCGCAGCCGCGCGACGGTGGTGCCGATGACGGCCTCCTCGTCGCGGCACGGCACGAAGAAGTGCCAGTCGAAGGCGGCCGGTTCGCCCGGCGCCGAGGGCCTCCGGCGGGCGAGGGCGTGCAGCACGCTCACCCAGTGCAGCAGGAAAGCGCCCAGCAGGAGGAGGGGGAGGACGACGAGCAACGGGGCTCCTTCCGTAAGAGGGGTCATGCGGCCGCGAGGTACGCGGACGACGCCGGGTCGAGCAGCGCGGCGATCCGCTCCGAGGCGCGGCCGTCGCCGAACGGGCTGGGCAGCGCGGCGAGGCGGCGCAGCCCCAGCGCGCCCTGCGCGAGCCTGCGGCGCGCGGCCTCCCCGACCGCCGCGCCCGGCGACACCAGCTCGGCGAAGTCCCGCAGCGCCTCGGGCCGTTCGGTCGAGCGGCGGACGACGACCAGCGGGCGGCCCAGCACGGTGACCTCCTCCTGGACGCCGCCCGAGTCCGAGACGAGCAGCGCGGCCTCCCGCGCGAGGCCGAGGAACGCGCCGTAGCCCAGCGGCCCGGTGACGGTCAGCCCCGCGAGCAGCGGCGCGAGCCCGGACGCGTCGATCCGGGCGCGGGTACGCGGATGGAGGGGCAGCAGCACGGGCGTACCGGCGGCGGCGAGCGCGCCCAGCTCGGCGAGGGTGGCGCGCAGCGCCGCGGTGTCGTCGGTGTTCTCGGGGCGGTGCAGGGTGGCCAGCACGTAGCCGTCGACGGGCAGGCCGTGGCGGGCGCGCAGCGCGGCCCGCTCGTCCGGCGAGGGCAGATGGTGGCGCACGGCCTCCACGACGGTGTTGCCGGTGACCTCGATCCGCTCGTCCGGCACGCCCTCGGCGCGCAGCGCGGCGCGGTCGGTCTCCGTCGGCGCGCACAGCACGTCGGCCACGGAGTCGATCAGCACCCGGTTGTGCTCCTCGGGCATGGCGCGGTCGTGGCTGCGCAGCCCGGCCTCGACGTGCACGAGCCGGATGCCCCGCGCGTTGGCGGCGAGCGCCCCGGCGAGCGCGGCGTTGGTGTCGCCCTGCACGACGACGGAGGCCGGGGGAGCGGCGGCGAACAGCGCGTCGAGCTGCTCCAGCGCGGCCGCGAGCTGCCCGGCGCGCGGCCTGCCGCCGACCCCGTCCAGGAACGTCGGCTCCGGCAGCCCCAGCTCCGTCAGGAAGCGGCCCGACATCTCCTCGTCGTAGTGCTGCCCGGTGTGGATCAGCCGGGCCTCCGGGCCGAGCAGCCGCAGCAGCTCGGTGACCTTGACCAGCTCGGGCCGGGTGCCGAGCACGACGGCCGTGCCGTTGCCGTGGCTGTCGTGGGGCGTGGGGGAGAGGGCGGGCATCCGGGCTCCTGGTGCTGTTCGCGGGCGGCGTACAGCGGCCAGAGTGGCGGGCCACGGTCGCGCGGACCGGTGCGCTCCGGTAGCGCGACGGTTGCTTTTTCCGAGTCCCTGATCAGCCTTCGGGGGGCCGGAAGCGGTACCCCGTGCCCCGTACGGCCTCCAGCGGGTCCTCGGGGCCGCCGCCGCCCGCCTCGCGGAGCTTGCGGCGCAGCCGCAGCACGGCGAACTTCACCCGCTCCCTGCCGGTCCCCGTCGGGTCGTCCCACACCATGTCGAGCAGCTGTTCGGTGGTGACGATCCGCCCCCGGTTCCGTACGAGCGTCCGCAGCAGCCGGAACTCGATCTCGCTCAGCCGCACCTCGGCCCCCTGCCACACCGCCGAGCGCCGCTCGGGCACCAGGACGAGACCGGCGGCCTCCGCGTCGGCCGTGCCGTCCACGCCGTCCGTGCCGTCCGCGTCGCGCGTACGGCGCCGCAGCAGGGCCTCGATACGGGCGAGCAGCTCGTCGTTGCCGAACGGCTTGGGCAGATAGTCGTCCGCGCCCGCGCGCAGCCCCCGCACCCGGTCGGGCTCGGAGCCGTGCGCCGTCAGCATCAGCACGGGGACGTCGGTCAGGTCGCGGGTGCGGTCCAGGACCTCCCAGCCGTTCAGCCCCGGCAGCCCGATGTCCAGCACCATCAGCGCGGGGCGCGCCTCGAAGAGCAGCCGCAGCCCCTCGCGCCCGTCGGCCGCAGTGGTCACCTCGTACCCGGCGCGGCCCAGCAGCGTGGTGAGGGCGAGCCGCAGATCGGGCTCGTCCTCGACGACGAGGATCCGTACGCCGCTCATGAGACCCCCGTCCCGCCGTCCGGCCCCTCCATCGGCAGACGCAGCCGGAAGACCGCGCCCTCGCCCTCCGCGCCGCCCTCGCCCTCCGCGCCGCCGACGGTGAGCGTGCCGCCGTGCAGCCGCACGATGTCGTGGCTGACGGCGAGCCCGATGCCGCTGCCCGGATAGCCGCCGCGCTCGGCGTTGGGGGCCCGCGCGAAGGTCTGGAAGATCGCGTTCCGGGATTCCTCCGGGACGCCGATCCCGGTGTCCGCGACCTCGATCTCCCACGCCGCGCCGCGCGGCGCCGCCGTCAGCCGGACGTCGCCGCCCGCCGGGGTGTACTTCGCGGCGTTGCCCAGCAGGTTCGTCACCACGCGCTCCAGCAGGTGCTCGTCCCCGCGCAGCGGGGGCCCGTCGGCGCAGCGCACCGTGAGGAAGACCCCGGCCTCCTCGACCGCCGCCATCCGGGCGTCCAGCGCGTGCTCCAGCAGCCGCGGCACCCGCACCTCGCCCAGCTCCAGCCCGTGCGGCCCGGCGGGTCCGCCGGGGGCGCCGGACGTGGGCAGCAGTCGGGCGATGACCTGGCGCATGTTCTCCGCGTTGCGGGCGATGGCGGCGAGGAAGTCCCGCTGGTGGGCGTCGAGCGTGCCGCTCACCGGGTCGGCCAGCAGCTCGCAGAAGCTGACGACGGCGGCGAGCGGCGTGCGCAGCTCGTGCGAGGCGGTCGCGGTGAACTCCCGCCGCTCCCGCAGCACCCGCTCCAGGTCCTCGTTGTCCCGCCGCAGATCGTGCTCGGTCCGCTTGGCCTCGGTGACGTCGCGGTACGTCCAGAGGAAGCCCACGTGCGCGTCCCCGTCCTGCAGCGGCACGGTCTCCCGGTTGACGACCCGGCCGTCGCGCAGCGGGATCTCGGTCACCCGGCGGATCCGGGGCCCGTGGTCGCGCGGCGAGGTCCGCGCCGCCGGGTGGCCCGGCACATAGCGCAGCGCGATCGCGTCCAGCACCGCGACGGCCGGGGCGCCCGGCGAGATGTCGCACTCCGGGCCGAGGCCGAACATCGTGCCGAGCGCGTCGTTCGACGCCACGATCCGGCCGTCCGTCCCCTGGCACAGCACGCCCAGCGGCGCCGCCTGGAGCGCCGCGCGCAGCACCCGTACGTGCGCGGGCGGTACGGAGGGAAGAAAGGGGTCCCGGACCACGGCCACGCTCCTCACCGCGAACTGCCCCGAGCCCCCCTCGTGCGGTCACCCTAGTCCGGGGAGGGCCCGCCCGCCGCCCGGCCGCCGCCCGGCCGGAAGGGAACGGCGGGCTTACGTAGACTGGTCCGCGTGAGCGACGAGCCCCAGCCCCACGAGCCCGAGGGCGATGAGCCCGAGTCCTCCCCGTTCGAGGAGATCGTCGGGGAGGCGACCGACCGCGACCCGGACCTCGCCGTCATCGAGGCGGGCAGCCGGACGCTGCGCGCCCAGGCGGGTCCGCAGCCCGACGTGGTGCCGACGCGCCCCGAGGACCCCGAGCTCGACGCGGCGCTGCGCGCGGTCGAGGACGAGCTGGCGACCCGCTGGGGCGAGACCAAGCTGGAGCCCTCCGTCAAGCGGATCTCCGCGCTGATGGACGTGCTGGGCGAGCCCCAGCGCTCGTACCCCTCGATCCACATCACGGGCACCAACGGCAAGACGACCACGGCCCGCATGATCGAGGCCCTGCTCGGCGCCTTCGACCTGCGCGTGGGGCGGTACAGCTCGCCGCACGTCCAGTCGATCACCGAGCGCCTCAGCATCGACGGGGCCCCGGTCCCGGCCGAGAAGTTCGTCGAGATCTACGAGGACGTCAAGCCGTACGTCGAGATGGTCGACGCCCAGCAGGAGTACCGGCTCTCGTTCTTCGAGGTCCTCACCGGAATGGCGTACGCGTCCTTCGCGGACGCCCCCGTGGACATCGCCGTCGTCGAGGTCGGCATGGGCGGCTCCTGGGACGCGACGAACGTCATCGACGGGAACGTCGCGGTGATCACCCCCATCTCCCTCGACCACACCGACCGGCTCGGCGAGACGCCCGAGCAGATCGCCGTCGAGAAGTCCGGGATCATCAAGCCGGACGCCACCGTCGTGCTGGCCCAGCAGCCGGTCGAGGCCGCCTCGGTCGTGCTGAAGAAGGCCGTCGAGGTCGACGCGACCGTGGCCCGCGAGGGCATGGAGTTCGGCGTCGTCTCCCGCGAACTGGCCGTCGGCGGCCAGCAGCTCACGCTGCGCGGCCTCGGCGGTGAGTACGACGACATCTTCCTGCCGATCCACGGCGCCCACATGGCGCACAACGCCGCGGTGGCGCTCTCCGCCGTCGAGGCGTTCTTCGGCATCGGCCAGCAGCAGGCCCGCACGCTCGACATCGACGTGGTCCGCGAGGCGTTCGCCTCCGTCACCTCCCCGGGCCGCCTGGAGGTCGTCCGGAAGAGCCCGACCGTCGTGCTCGACGCCGCGCACAACCCGGCGGGGGCGCGCGCCACGGCCGAGGCCGTGAGCGAGGCGTTCGGTTTCAGCCGACTCGTGGGCGTGGTCGCGCCGAGCAGGGACAAGGACGTGCGCGGCGTGCTGGAGGCGTTCGAGCCGGTCTTCGCCGAGGTCGTCGTCAGCCGCCACCAGACCCACCGCGCCATGGACGTCGACGAGCTGGCCGCCCTCGCGGTCGAGGTCTTCGGCGAGGACCGGGTGCAGGTCGAACCGCGGCTGGACAGCGCGATCGAGGAGGCGATCACCCTGGCCGAGGAGGACGGGGAGTACGCCGGGGCCGGCGTCCTGGTCACGGGCTCCGTCTTCACGGTCGGCGAGGCGCGGCTGCTGCTGGGAGGGAAGCGCTGATGCGGATGCTGTGCGCGTCGACGCTGATCGGTGAGTTCTTCGTCGTGGCATTCGCGGGACTGGTCGCCATGCAGACGAGTGATCTGTCCAAGGCCACGGTCTGGACGGTCTGCGGCGTCGCGATGGTGCTGTGCGTGCTGCTCTGCGGAATGATCACCCGGCGTGGCGGCGTCGAGCTGGGCTGGGCCCTGCAGATCGGCCTGATCATCAGCGGCTTCGTGGTCCCCGCGATGTTCTTCCTCGGCGCCTGCTTCGCGGGCCTGTGGTGGGCCTCGGTGCACTACGGCCGCAAGATCGACGAGGCCAAGGCCCGCTTCGCCGCGATGGCGGAGTCCGGGGCCGGGCCCGGCGGTGGACCCGAGGGTGGGCCTGAGCCGGACGCTGCGTAATACGGCGTCCTCTCACCCGTGTAGCCTCTACGCACCGCAGAGTCACACCCTCAAGGAGTCCGCACGATGTCCCAGCGCACCCTCGTCCTTCTCAAGCCGGACGCCGTTCGTCGCGGGCTGGTCGGCGAGATCATCGGCCGTATCGAGGCCAAGGCCGACTGGAAGATCACGGCGCTGGAGCTGCGCACCCTCGACAAGTCCACCCTGGAGACGCACTACGCGGAGCACCAGGGCCGCCCCTTCTACGAGCCCCTGGTCGAGTTCATGCTCTCCGGTCCCTCCGTGGCGCTGGTCGTCGAGGGTGAGCGCGTGATCGAGGGCGTGCGGACGCTGGCCGGGCCGACCGACCCGATCGCCGCCGCGCCGGGCTCGATCCGGGGTGACTTCGGCACGATCGTCCGTGAGAACCTGATCCACGCGTCGGACTCCGAGGAGTCCGCCGAGCGGGAGCTGAAGATCTTCTTCCCCGACTTCGTCTGACGGGGGCTCTCCTCACGGGGGCTGAAGAGGGAAGGGCAGGGGAACCCATCACTCCGACACGACGTCACCATTACGGGGGACGGTCGGGGTTCCGCTGACAATGGCGGAGGAACCGTCTCTACGTGTTCGAGCAAGCGCGTCTACGATGGAACCCGCGCGCTCCGCCAGGCTCGGTGTCGGCGCGTTCACACTTCCTGCCGTTCCCTCACACACCATCGCCCCACTTGGAAGGCCAGACGCATCCATGGCAACCAACATGTCGTTCATCGGCCGTGATATGGCTGTCGACCTCGGGACCGCCAACACGCTGGTGTACGTCAGGGGTCGCGGGATCGTCCTCAACGAGCCGTCCGTCGTCGCGATCAACACGAACACGGGCGGCATCCTCGCGGTCGGCGCCGAAGCGAAGAAGATGATCGGCCGGACCCCTGGCAACATCGTGGCCGTGCGCCCCTTGAAGGACGGCGTGATCGCCGACTTCGAGATCACCGAGCGTATGCTGCGCTACTTCATCCTCAAGATCCACAAGCGGCGGTATCTCGCCCGGCCGCGTGTCGTCGTCTGCGTCCCGTCCGGCATCACGGGAGTGGAGCGCCGCGCGGTGATCGAGGCGTCGACCCAGGCGGGTGCCCGCCAGGTGCACATCATCGAGGAGCCGATGGCCGCGGCGATCGGTTCCGGCCTCCCCGTCCACGAGGCGACGGGCAACATGGTCGTGGACATCGGCGGCGGCACCACCGAGGTCGCCGTGATCTCGCTCGGCGGAATCGTCACCGCACAGTCGATCCGCGTCGCGGGCGACGAGCTGGACAACGCGATCATCCAGCACATCAAGAAGGAGTACAGCCTTCTGCTCGGTGAGCGCACGGCCGAGAGCATCAAGATCACGATCGGCTCGGCCAACCAGCTGGACAAGGACGAGCACACCGAGATCCGCGGCCGTGACCTGGTCAGCGGCCTGCCCAAGACGGTGGTGATCTCGGCCGGCGAGGTCCGCAAGGCCATCGAGGAGCCCGTCAACGCGATCGTGGACGCGGTCAAGACCACCCTCGACAAGTGCCCGCCCGAGCTGTCCGGCGACGTGATGGACCGGGGCATCGTGCTCACCGGCGGCGGCGCCCTGCTGCGCGGCCTCGACGAGCGGCTGCGCCGCGAGACCGGCATGCCGATCCACATCGCGGAGGACCCGCTCGACTCGGTGGCGCTGGGCTCCGGCAAGTGCGTCGAGGAATTCGAGGCGCTCCAGCAGGTACTGGACGCCCAGCCGAGGCGTTAGCCGTATGTGGTGCCCCACAGGGGCGCTTCAGGGGCGCGGGGACCGTGTGAGTGATCGCGACGCGCCCGCGGCCCGCCGCCCGCGCACCGGGGCAGCACCCACAACAGAAGATACGTAAGAGCGCACGACACGACACGGTCCGACCAAGAAAGGCACGGCCGCCGCACGTGAGGGACACACGAGAAAGCCGGCTGCTGCTCGTCCTGCTGATCGCCATCGCGTTCGCACTGATCACGGTGGATCTCAGAGGGGGCGAGCAGTCACCGCTCGACGGTGCGCGGTCGGGGGCCGCGTCCGTCCTGGGACCTGTCGAGAACGGCGTAGCGTCGGCGGTGGACCCCGTCGGGAACGCGATCGGCGCCGTCCGCGACTCGGGCGAGAGACACGACAGGATCAGCCGCCTGGAGCGCGAGAACGCGCAGCTCAAGCACGAGATCGGCTCCAAGGACCGGAACCGCGCCCGCGCCGGGGAGCTGGACAAGCTCCTCAAGACGGCCGGCGCCGGGGGATACGGGGTCAAGGGCGCCCAGGTCATCGCGATCGGCGCCGCGCAGGGATTCTCCTGGACCGTCACCATCGACGCGGGCAGCAACGACGGCCTGCGCCGCGACATGACGGTGCTCAACGGGGACGGGCTCGTCGGCCGCGTCACCACGGTCGGCCCCTCCACGGCCACCGTGCTGCTCGCCAACGACCCGGACTTCACCGTCGGCACCCGGCTGGAGAAGAGCAGCGAGCTCGGCTTCGCCACGGGCCGCGGGGGCAACGCGCTCAACGTCCAGCTCATGAACGGCAAGGCCAAGGTGAAGAAGGGCGACCGCCTCGTCACCTTCGGCTCCCGCGCCGACAAGCCCTTCGTGCCCGGCGTGCCCGTCGGCAAGGTCACCAAGGTCAACCGGCACAAGGGCGATCTGACCCGCACCGTCAGCGTCCGCCCGTACGTGGGCTTCACCAAGCTCGACATCGTCGGCGTGGTCGTCGAGCCGCCGCGCTCCGACCCGCGGGACGAGGTGCTCAAGGCGAAGAAGCCGAAGCCCGCGCCCACCGTGACCGTCACCAAGACGCCGAAGGCGGACAAGGGGAACGGTGAGCAGCCGGGCGGCGGACAGCCGAGCGGCGCCGCCACCAACACCCCGGCGCCCGGAGCCACTGGAGTCGCCCGATGATCCTCAACCGGATTCTGCTCTCGGCCTCGCTGGTCGTCGTCGCGCTCATCGTCCAGGTCACCGTGCTCGCCCGGCTGCAGCTGCCCGGCGCCGTGCCCGACCTGCTGCTGCTCGTCGTCCTCGGCCTCGCGCTGGTCTACGGACACACGGCGGGCGCCCTGGTCGGCTTCACCGCCGGGCTCCTCGCCGACATCGCCCCGCCCGCCGATCACGCGGTGGGGCGGTACGCGCTGGTGCTCTGCGTGATCGGGTACGCGGCGGGCCTCACCAAGCCCGACAACGGCCAGCACCGTTCGGCGACCGTGCCCATGCTCGTCGTGGCCAGCGCCGCCATCAGCTCCACGCTGCTGTACGCGGGGGTGGGCGCCCTCGTCGGCGACACCGCGGCGCGGCAGGTCGGCCTCACCGGGCTGCTGGTCACCGCCACCATCTACGACCTGCTGCTGGCGCCCTTCACGGTGCCGCTGATCATGGCGCTGGCCCGGCGCTCCGAGAAGGACCCGCTGGGCGACGGCGCGGGCGCGGGGGGCGGCAGCGCGAGCGGCGGCGACCGTACGTACGGCTGGCTCACCTCCGGCGCGGGGCTGGGCGGCGGGAGCGGCGGCCTGTTCGGGGGCAAGCGGAGCAAGGGCGTGGGCATCGGCAGCCAGCGCGGCAATCTGCTGGGGCGCTCGGCCCGTAACAAGGCAGGGAAGATCAAGGGGGTCAAGCGCCTGTGACCAACATCCCGGAGACCGGCCGCACCCAGCGGGTCAACATCCGGCTGATCGCCATCCAGATCCTGGTGATGTCGCTCCTGCTCACGCTCGGCGGACGGCTGTGGTACCTCCAGATCCGCAACGGCGACGAGTACGAGAAGGAAGCCGCGGGCAACCACGTCCAGCAGGTCGTCCAGCCCGCCGTGCGCGGCTCGATACTGGATTCGCGCGGCGTGGCCATCGCGGACAACGAGACCCGCCTCGTCGTCTCCGCCTCGCGCACCGAGCTGATGAAGCAGGACGACGACGGCGAGGCCGTGCTCGAACGGCTCGCGCGGGTCCTCGACATGAAGGCGAAGACCGTCAAGGAGAAGGTCCGGCTCTGCGACGCGAAGACGAAGCAGCCCTGCTGGAACGGCTCGCCCTACCAGCCGATCCCGGTCACGGACAACGCCAAGCCGAAGCAGGCGCTCCAGATCCGTGAGCGCTCCGAGGACTTCCCCGGCATCACCGCCGAGCCCATGGCCGTGCGCCGCTACCCCGCTCCGTACGGCGCGAACACCTCGCAGGCGCTGGGCTACCTCTCGCCCGTCACCGACGACGAGATCGAGAAGGCGAAGGACAGCGACTCGCCGTTCCTGCCGTCCGACGAGATCGGGCGCTCCGGGCTGGAGCGGTCGTACGACAACAAGCTGCGCGGCAGTTCGGGCGTGACGCGTTACGAGGTGGACAACCTCGGCCGGGTGATGGGCCGGGCCAAGAGCGACAAGGCGAAGCCGGGCGGGAACCTCGTCACCTCGATGGACTCCCGCGTCCAGGCCGTCACCGAGAAGCAGCTCGACCTGGCCATGAAGACCGCCCGCAAGGAGCACGACAAGAACACCGGGCGGAACTACGAGGCGGACGCGGGCGCCGCCGTCGTCATGGAGAACCGGACGGGGCGGGTCGTCGCGATGGCGTCCAACCCCGAGTACGACCCGAACGCGTGGGTCGGCGGGATCTCCGGCAAGGAGTACGCGCGGCTCACCGGGAAGAAGTCGAACTACCCGCTGCTGAACCGCTCGATCCAGGGCCTCGCGGCGCCCGGCTCGATCTTCAAGGTGATCCCGACCGCCGCCGCCGTCAACGCGGGCTACGACTTCAACGGGGGCTACAACTGCGGCTCCTCGTACTCCGTCGGCGGACAGGTCTTCAAGAACTTCGAGTCGAAGGGGTACGGCACGATCAACCTGGGCCGCGCCCTGGAGGTCTCCTGCGACACCGTCTTCTACGACCTGGCGTACAAGCAGTGGAAGAAGGACGGCGGCAACAAGCCGGGGAAGGGCGCCAAGGACTGGTTCTACAAGACGGCGCACCAGTTCGGCCTCGGCGCGAAGACCGGCGTGGACCTGCCGAACGAGGTCGAGGGCCGCGTCCCGGACCGCAAGTGGAAGCGCGACTACTGGAAGGCCAACAAGGACGCCTGGTGCGCGCAGGCCAAGGACGCCAAGACGTACGCCGACAAGATCGCCAAGGAGAACTGCGTCTCCGGCATGAAGATGCGCGCCGGTGACAGCGTCAACTACTCGATCGGCCAGGGCGACACCCTGGTGACGCCGATCCAGATGGCCACGATCTACGGCGCGCTCGGCAACGGCGGCACGCTCTACGACCCGACCCTCGGCAAGGCCGTCATCAGCGCCGACGGCAAGCACGTGAACAAGATCAAGCCCACGTCGCACGGCAAGCTGCCCATAGGGAAGCGGACCCTCACGCAGATGGACAAGGCCCTCCAGGGCGTGGCGACGCGGGGCACCGCCGCCTGGCGCTTCGGGGACGCGGGCTGGCCGCAGAACAAGATCAAGATGCGGGCCAAGACCGGTACGGCGGAGGTCGCGGGCAAGCAGACGACCTCGTGGTTCGCGACGTACACGGACGACTTCACGGTCGTCATGACCATCTCCCAGGGTGGTACCGGATCGGGCGCCTCCGGTCCGGCCGTACGGAAGATCTACGACGCCATATACGGCGTGGGCAAGGACGGCAGCATCGACAAGAAGAAGGCGCTGCTGCCCAAGCCGGCGACGAAGCTGCCGAAGATCGACAAGGACGGCGCCATCGAGGCCGAGAAGGACAAGACCTTCGGCACGGACGGGAAGAAGAAGCCGAAGCCGGGGAACCAGCCCGGGAACGCGGGGAACCCCGCGCAGGCGGGCGGGGACCAGGCGCAGGCGGCCAGGCGTGAGCAGGAGGACGTCCGTTGAGCACGCACTCCTACCCGCTCGGCCGCTACAGCGCGCGGCGGCGCTCGACGTGGAGCAGGCTGACCGCGCGCGACTCCGTCGTCTGGCGGCTCGACTGGATCATGCTGCTGGCCGGGCTCGCGCTCTCGGTCATCGGCTCGATACTGGTCTACTCCGCGACCCGTAACCGCACCGAGCTGAACCAGGGCGACCCGCACTACTTCCTGATGCGGCACGCGATCTTCCTGGTCATCGGCGTCGCGATGATGGGCGGCACGGTCTGGCTCGGCCACCGGCGGCTGCGCGGCGCGGTGCCGGTCCTGTACGGGGTCTCGGTCTTCCTCGCCGTCCTGGTGCTCACCCCGCTGGGCGCCACGATCAACGGCTCGCGGGCCTGGCTGAACCTCGGCGGCGGATTCACCATCCAGCCCGCCGAGTTCATCAAGATCACGGTCATCCTGGGCATGGCGATGATGCTCGCCGCGAAGGTGGACGCGGGCGACCGCGACCACCCCGACCACCGCACGGTGGTGCACGCGCTGGGCATGGCGGCCCTGCCGATCGTCGTCATCCTGCTGATGCCGGACCTCGGTTCGGTGATGGTGCTGGTCGTCACGGTGCTGGGGGTGCTGCTCGCCTCCGGTGCCTCCAACCGCTGGGTGCTCGGGCTGATCCTGGCCGGGACCGGCGGCGCGGTGCTGATCTGGGCGCTCGGCGTGCTCGACGAGTACCAGATCAACCGCTTCGCCGCGTTCGCCAACCCCGCGCTCGACCCGGCCGGTGTCGGCTACAACACCAACCAGGCCCGCATCGCCATCGGCTCGGGCGGCCTCGGCGGCAAGGGGCTCTTCGAGGGCACCCAGACCACCGGGCAGTTCGTCCCCGAGCAGCAGACGGACTTCGTCTTCACGGTCGCGGGGGAGGAGCTGGGCTTCATCGGCGGCGGCCTCATCATCGTCCTGCTGGGCGTGGTGATCTGGCGGGCCTGCCGCATCGCCCGGGAGTCCTCGGAGCTGTACGGGACGATCGTCGCGGCCGGTGTCGTGGCCTGGTTCGCGTTCCAGGCGTTCGAGAACATCGGCATGTGCCTGGGCATCATGCCCGTCGCGGGACTCCCGCTGCCCTTCGTCTCCTACGGGGGTACGTCCATGTTCGCCGTATGGATCGCGGTGGGGCTGCTGCAGTCGATCAGAACCCAGCGGCCGGTGGCCGCGTAGCGGGCGGCTGACCTTCGGCGTTCCGCGCCCCGTTCCCATTGCCGGGAGCGGGGCGCGGTTCTACGTTCCGGACATGGCGGACGTTGTGCGGGAGATCGAGCGGAAGTACGAGGCCACGGACGGGACAGGGCTCGGCGGGCTGCCGGAGCTCGGCGGGCTGCCCGGAGTGGCATCCGTTGTCGACAAAGAACCTTTCGAACTGGACGCGACCTACTACGACACCGAGGACCAGCGGCTCGCTCAGGGGCATGTGACGCTCCGGCGGCGGGTCGGAGGCCAGGACGCCGGGTGGCACCTGAAGCTGCCCGCAGACCCCAAGGACCCCGGCGTGCGCGACGAGGTGCACGCCCCCGTGGCCGACGAGCTGCCCGCCGCGCTGGCCTCGCTCGTACGCTCGCGGGTGCGCGGCGAGCCGCTGCTGCCCGTGATGCGGCTGCGCCAGCGGCGTACCGTGCGCGAGCTGCGCGACGCGGACGGCGTCCCGCTCGCCGAGGTCGGCGTGGACGAGGTGCGCGCCGAGCGGTACGGGCCCGGCGGGGGGACCGCCGCGTGGACCGAGATCGAGGCCGAGCTGGGCCAGGGGCAGGACCCGGCGCTGCTCGACGCGATCGACGCACGCCTCCGGGACGCGGGGCTGCGCCGTTCGTCAGCCCCGTCCAAACTGCGGCGCGCGCTGGACGAGACCGCGCCGAAGGCGGAGAAGAAGCACCGGAAGCACCGGAAGAGCCGGAGGAAGGGGCCCCCGGAGCTGGACGGGGCGCGCGGGGAGACCGCCGCCGACGTCGTGATGGCGTACGTACGCGCGCAGGTCACCGCCGTCGTCGAGCTGGACCCCGCCGTGCGGCGCGACGTGGACGACTCGGTGCACCGGATGCGCGTCGCCACCCGCAGGCTGCGCAGCGCCTTCCGCTCGTACGGCGCCGTGCTGGACCGGTCCGTCACGCGGCCCGTCGGCGAGGAGCTGAAGTGGCTCGCCGCCGAGCTGGGCGTGGACCGCGACCGCGAGGTGCTGACCGCGCGGCTGGCCGAACGGCTCGCGGAGGTGCCCCGTCCGCTGCGGCTCGGCCCGGTGAGCGGGCGGCTGCGCACGTTCTCGCACGCCCGCCGCACCGGCTCCCGCCGCCATCTGCTCGCCGTCCTGGACGGGGCGCGCCATCTGGAGCTGCTGACCACGCTGGACGCGCTGGCCGTTCACCCTCCGCTCAGGGTCAAGTCGGCCGCCAAACCCCCGGAAGAGGTGATCCGCAAGGCCGTACGGCGCGACTACGACCGGCTCGCCGCGCACATCGGGGAGGCCCTGGCCGCACCGCCCGGGGACGAGCGGGACCTCGCCGTGCACGAGGCGCGGAAGTGCGCCAAGCGCGCGCGGTACGCGGCCGAGGCCGCGCGGCCCGCCTTCGGCCGGGACGCCAAACGGTTCGTCTCCCGGATGACCGAGCTGCAGGAGCTGCTCGGCGACCACCAGGACAGCGTCGTGGCGCGCCTCGCCCTGAGGGACCTCGCCGGGCAGGCGCACGCGGCGGGCGAGCCGTCCTTCACGTACGGCCTGGTGTACGCCCGGGAGCGGGAGATCGCGGCGGAGCGCGAGGCCGCGCTGCCGGGCCTGTGGTCGGCGATCATGCGGGACGCGGCGTCGTTCCCGTGAGCGGGAGGGGGTTACGCTGGAGGACTGACCCTGTCACGTCCTACGAAAGCGCGCCGAGATGCCCGTCGAGTCGGTCTTCCCCCAGCTTGAGGCCTTGCTCCCGCACGTCCAGAAGCCGATCCAGTACGTCGGCGGAGAGCTGAACTCCACCGTGAAGGAGTGGGACGAGACCGACGTCCGCTGGGCACTGATGTACCCGGACGCGTACGAGGTGGGGCTGCCCAACCAGGGCGTCATGATCCTCTACGAGGTGCTGAACGAGCGCGAGGGGGTGCTGGCCGAGCGCACGTACAGCGTCTGGCCGGACCTGGAGAAGCTGATGCGGGAGCAGAAGGTCCCGCAGTTCACGGTCGACGCGCACCGTCCCGTCGGCGCCTTCGACGTCTTCGGTGTCTCCTTCTCGACCGAGCTGGGGTACACCAACCTGCTCACCGCGCTCGAACTCTCGGACATCCCGCTGGAGTCCAAGGACCGCACCGTCGATCACCCGATCGTGATGGCGGGCGGGCACGCGGCGTTCAATCCGGAGCCGATCGCCGACTTCATCGACGTCGCGGTCATCGGCGACGGCGAGCAGGCCGTCCTGGAGGTCACGGAGATCATCCGGGCCTGGAAGAGCGAGGGCCGTCCGGGCGGCCGGGACGAGCTGCTGCTGCGCCTCGCCAAGACGGGCGGGGTCTACGTCCCGCGTTTCTACGACGTGGAGTACCTGCCGGACGGCCGCATCGGCCGCGTCGTCCCCAACCGCAGCGGCGTCCCGTGGCGCGTCTCCAAGCACACGGTGATGGACCTGGACGAGTGGCCGTACCCGAAGCAGCCCCTCGTGCCGCTCGCGGAGACCGTCCATGAGCGGATGTCGGTCGAGATCTTCCGGGGCTGCACGCGCGGCTGCCGCTTCTGCCAGGCGGGCATGATCACCCGCCCGGTGCGTGAGCGCAGCATCACCGGCATCGGCGAGATGGTCGACAAGGGCCTGAAGAACACCGGCTTCGAAGAGGTCGGCCTGCTCTCCCTCTCCTCCGCCGACCACAGCGAGATCGGCGACGTGGCCAAGGGTCTCGCCGACCGCTACGAGGAGGACAAGGTCGGCCTCTCCCTGCCCTCCACCCGCGTCGACGCCTTCAACATCGACCTGGCCAACGAGCTGACGCGCAACGGCCGCCGCTCGGGCCTCACCTTCGCGCCGGAGGGCGGCAGCGAGCGCATCCGCAAGGTCATCAACAAGATGGTCTCGGAGGAGGACCTGATCCGTACGGTCGCGACGGCGTACGGCAACGGCTGGCGGCAGGTGAAGCTCTACTTCATGTGCGGCCTGCCCACCGAGACCGACGAGGACGTCCTCCAGATCGGCGACATGGCGGTCAACGTGATCGCCAAGGGCCGCGAGGTCGCCAAGTCCAACGACATCCGGGCCACCGTCTCCATCGGCGGCTTCGTGCCCAAGCCCCACACCCCGTTCCAGTGGGCGCCGCAGCTGAGCGCCGAGGAGACCGACGCCCGCCTCGGCAAGCTGCGCGACAAGATCCGCGCCGACAAGAAGTACGGCCGCTCCATCGGCTTCCGCTACCACGACGGCAAGCCCGGCATCGTCGAGGGCCTCCTCTCGCGCGGCGACCGCCGCGTGGGCGCCGTCATCCGCGAGGTCTTCGAGCGGGGCGGCCGCTTCGACGGCTGGCGCGAGTATTTCTCGTACGACCTGTGGATGGAGTGCGCCGCGAAGACGCTGCCCGAGCAGGGCGTCGACGTCGACTGGTACACCACCCGCGAGCGCTCCTACGAGGAGGTCCTCCCCTGGGACCACCTCGACTCCGGTCTCGACAAGGACTGGCTCTGGGAGGACTGGCAGGACGCCCTCGACGAGACGGAGGTCCCCGACTGCCGCTGGGACCCCTGCTTCGACTGCGGCGTGTGCCCCCAGATGGACACCGAGATCCAGGTCGGCCCGACGGGCAAGAAGCTGCTGCCGCTGAGCGTGGTCAACAAGTAGCGGCCGGGCCGGGCCGGGCTCAGGCTCCGGCTCAGCCCTTGGCGTCCCCGGACGGCTTCCAGCGGGTCAGCTCGACGTCGTACTCCCTCAGCTTGTCGTTCTTGGGCTGAGGGGTCACCTTCGTGATCCAGAGCAGGGTCACCGTCTTCTCGTCCGGCGCGAGGACGCAGAGGCCCTTGCCCTCCTGGAGCACCGAGTCGCGCTGGATCTGCTTGATGCTGATCTTGTTGGGCAGCGCGCCGGAACGGGCCGAGCGGCGGCAGTCCTCCGCCGAACTGTCGTGCTTCTCGACGAGGCCCCACTTCCCGCGGCCGTCGAGCAGCTTGAAGCCGCTGGTGGGGCCCGCGCCGCCGCCCTTGCCGGGCATGTTGAAGCTGCCGTCCGCGCAGTCGGTGTAGCGGATGGTGCGGTCGGCCTGGGCCTTGGAGTCGGCCATGTCCTTCTGCCGGGAGAAGGCTTCGAACGACTTGAGGCTGACGTAGACGGAGGTCGGCGGCGCCGCCCCGTCGCTGATGCTGTCGCAGGTATTGCCGGAATTGGCCCATCCCGAGTGGGTGGTGTAGTGCGGGGCCGGGATCGTCAGCGGGACGCTCTTCTTGGTGATCGTCCAGCCCGGCGACTCCTTGGGCCCGTCCGACGACGACCCCAGCAGCTTCATGGCGACGAGAGTGCCGCCCGCGAGCACGGCCAGCGCCGCGAGCCCGATGCCGACGAGCCTGCCGCGCGAACGCTTGCGGGGCGGGGGATCCGGCTCGTGGACGGTGGGGGTGTACGGCGCGCGGCGCCCCAGCGGAAAGGTGGACTCCGGGGGGACCGGCGGCTCGGCCGGAGCCGCGGCGGCGGTCGGAGCCGTATCGGGCGGGGCCGCCTCGGCTGCCGCCGTTCCCGCCGTTCCCGCCGCCTCCGCGACCGCCGGAGGCAGCCAGCGTCCCGCTTCGCGCAGCAGGGTGATGCCGTTGGCCTGCGCGACGCCGTTGCAGGCGTCGATGAACGCGTCGAGCCCGGGCCGCTGTCCGGGGTCCTTCGCCAGACAGCCACGGATGAGCGGAACCAGCTGTTCCGGGCAGTCCGTCAGGTCCGGCTCCTGCTCGACGATCCGGTAGAGCATCGCCGCGCCGCCGCCCTCGCCGAACGGATGGCCGCCGGACGCGGCGTAGAACACCACGAGCCCCAGCGCGAACACGTCCAGCGCCGGTCCGGCGGTCTGCCCGGACACCTGTTCCGGGGCCATGTAGCCGGGGGTGCCGAGGCGGACGTCTGTGCCCGTCAGGGCGGTCGCGTCCAGGGCGCGGGCGATGCCGAAGTCGATCACGCGGGGGCCGTCGGCCGCGAGCAGCACGTTCGACGGCTTGAGGTCGCGGTGCACCACGTCCACCCGGTGGACGGACTGGAGCGCCTCGGCGATCCCCGCGGCCAGCGACAGCACCGTCCGCAGCGGCAGCGGGCCGTGCCGGGCCACCGCCTGGGAGAGCGAGGGACCCGGCACGTACTGGCTGGCCAGCCAGGGCCGCGGTCCCTCGACGCTGCTGTCCACGACGGCCGCCGTGTACGGGCCCTGCACCCGCCGCGCCGCGTCGACCTCCCGGGCGAAGCGCCGCAGGAACTCGGGGTCCCGGGCGAACTCCCGGCGGATCACCTTGAGCGCCATGGGCTGCCCGCCGCGGCTGTGCGCGAGATACACGGCACCCATGCCGCCCTCACCCAGCCGCCCCCGCAGCCGGTACCCGGCCACCTCGGCCGGATCCTCCGGCCCCAACGCCTCGACCACGCCCCCGTGCCCCCCGGAATGACACCGATACCGACTGCGAACGCCCGCCACCGTAGTGCCCGACTCCCGTGCACGTAACACCTTTTGGCACGAGGCCGTCCCGCGCGGAAAAGCCCTCGCGTCGCGCGGTGCCGCTTGGTGACACTGGCGCGATGCCGCGTCTCACAGAGCCTTCACCCGCCTTCCACGCCTCCTTCCTCGCCGCGATGAAGGAGCGCGAGGACGAGAGGGTGGGCGAGGGGGACCCCCGGGCGACGGCGGCGGAGGAGATCCAGGAGTACACGGGGGTCTGGGAGAGCGCCGAGGGGTTCCGGCGGTATCTGGAGCGGGTGCGGGCCGCCGAGGACGAGCGGACGCCCTGGCACCCGGGCTGGGTCGGCTCCACCACGCTGTGGTGGACGGAGGGCGACGAGTACCTCGGGCGGCTCTCCCTCCGGCACCGGCTCACCACGCACCTGTACGAGCAGGGCGGGCACATCGGGTACCACGTACGGCCCTCGGCCCGGGGTCAGGGGCACGCCACCGCGATGCTGTGCGCCTCGCTCCCGTACGCGCGCGAGCTCGGGATCGTCTCCGTGCTGCTCACCTGCGACGTGGACAACGACGCCTCCCGCACGGTGATCGAGAGGTGCGGGGGCGTGCTGGAGGACCGGCGGGGGCGGAAGCTTCGTTACTGGATCGCCACGGAGTGACCGAACCGGCGCCCCACCACGCGCGTCGTTGAACGCATGAGCCACACCCCTGATCGATTTCAGAAGCCCTACCGGCCTCGGCACGGCGCCGACCCGGCCGCTGCGGCGCGCGAGTCAGAGGGGTGTCTGGTGGCGGCCGTACGGATGCCCGTACGGATCGTGATGTTCGTCCTGGTGCTTCCGGTGCGGATGGTGTGGGACGCGCTCGCCGCCTGCGGCAAGGCGCTGCACCGGACCGTGCTGCGGCCGTGCGGGCGCGCGATCGGGGGCGCGTTCCTGTGGCTCGGGCGGACGCTGGTCATGCCGGTCGTCCGGGGCGTCGGCCTCGCGCTGATGTGGACGGGCAAGGCCCTGTTCGTCTGGCCGTGGGTCGGACTGTGGCGGTACGTCCTCGCCCCCGTGGGGCGTGGCATCGGCACCTTCCTCGGCTGGACCGGCGCCGGGCTCGCGTGGCTCGGGCGCGTCCTCGTCGTCGTCCCGCTCTCCTGGACGTACGCCCATGTCCTCACGCCCATAGGGCACGCGCTCGCCGCCCTCGTCGGGGGCTTCGGCTCGGGCTGCGGCTGGCTGGGCCGGTACCTGTTCGTCGTGCCCGCCGTGGCCCTGTACCGGTATGTGCTGACTCCGGTGGGACACGCCGTGGTCGCGGTGGTACGGGGCACGGGCGCGGCACTGGCCTGGCTGGGCCGGTACCTGATCGTGGTCCCCGTGGTGGCGGTGTACCGGTATGTGCTGACTCCGGTGGGACACGCCGTGGTCGCGGTGGTACGGGGCACGGGCGCGGCGCTCGCCTGGCTGGGCCGGTACCTGATCGTGGTCCCCGTGGTGGCGGTGTACCGCTACGTACTGACCCCGGTCGGGCGGGTCCTCGCGGTCGTCGCGCGCGAGACCGGCGCCGGGCTCGCCTTCGCCTGGCGCGCGGCGGGACGCGTCTCCCGCTCCGTCTTCGGCTTCCTCGGACGGCTGCTGCGCGCGGTCTTCGTGACGCCCTTCGTGTGGACCTGGCGACACGTCGTCCGCCCCGTCTGCAGGCCGATCGCGCAGGCCATGAGGGAGACCGCCCGGTCGGTACGCGCAGCGTTCGCGTCCGTACGGGCATCGGTCCGCGAGACGCGGGCAGAGATACGCCGTGCCCTCTTCGGCGGCAGCCGAACCCAGGAGCGGGAGCAGCTGCCGGAGGGCCGCCGCGTACCCTAGGCAGAAGGATCATCCGCACAAACGCACAACGCGTCCCGTGCCCCGGGCACGTGACGCGCCGCGGCCGCGGACCTCCGCCTCCGTATTTCGTCCTGTCCACGAAGGGCGGCAGCTCCCCGGGTGCCGCCCTTGCACCGAGGAGAGAAGCACTGGGCAAGCGACAGCCCGAAGGCCCGCCGCCCGCACCCGCTGTGCAGCGCGTCCGACTGCGCTACACCAAGCGCGGCCGCCTCCGGTTCACCAGCCACCGCGACTTCCAGCGTGCCTTCGAGAGGGCGCTGCGCCGGGCCGAGGTGCCCATGGCGTACTCCGCGGGCTTCACCCCCCACCCGAAGGTCTCCTACGCCAATGCCGCCCCCACCGGCACCGGCAGCGAGGCCGAGTACCTGGAGATCGCCCTCACGCGTCACCAGGACCCCGACGGCCTGCGCGCACAGCTCGACACGTGCATGCCCACGGGGCTCGACATCATCGACGCGGTCGAGGCCGGAACCTCCGACTTCACCGACCGTCTCCAGGCGTCCGAGTGGGAGCTGAGGCTCGACGGCGTCACCCCCGAAGAGGCCCGCGCGGCCGTCGCCGCCTTCCTCGCCGCGGAGTCGGTCGAGGTCCAGCGGCAGACGAAGAAGGGCCTCCGTACCTTCGACGCGCGCGCCGCCGTCACCTCCCTGGCCCTGGCCGAGGAGGCCGTCGACGGCACCTCCGCCACCAGGGCCGATAGGCCGGGCGGCGCTCCCTGTGCGATACTGCGGCTGGTAGTACGGCACCTGACACCTGCCGTACGACCCGACGACGTCCTGTCCGGTCTCCGCGCTGCGGCCGGCCTGGCGCCGCCGGTCCCCGCAGCGGTGACCAGGCTGGCGCAGGGGCCGCTCGATGAGGAGACAGGCACGGTGACCGACCCGCTCGCGCCCGACCGCGACGCTCTCTCAGGGCCCACCGGCTCAGGAGATCTTTCCAGCGCCGCGACGGTGCGAGGCGGCTCCGCGTAGGACCGCCGTCGTAGGAAGCGCCGCCGCCGCCGACGCACGCCAGGGAGCCACCCGGGCCGCGGTGCGGAAGGCGAGCGCACTGACCAGCAGACTTTCGCCGTAGCCGGGCCAGAGAAGGACCGGAACCGGCGAGTGAGACAACAAGCTCCCGCGCGGTGCCCGCGCCCCGGAGAGCGGTCCACGCACCTCGTGCGGGCCGCCCCGGTACGTACGAGGCGCGGCGCCCGGGAGCGTGACGGGAGAACCGCCCGCATGCTCGAACCAACTGAATCGACGGAAGCCGCAGAAGCTCCGGACACCGCACAGTCAGCTCCTCGGAGCGACGCGGAGACCGCTTCGGGCTCCACCCCCAGCGACACCCTGCCGCCCCGGCGCCGCCGCCGCGCCGCGAGCCGCCCGGCGGGCCCGCCCGCCGTCTCGGCCGCGGACTCGGCCCCGGCGGACAAGGCCGTGACGGCTGTCACGGCCGCGACGGAGGCGCCGAGCGCCCCCGCGCCCGAATCCGGGCCCGAGCCCACGGAGGCCGCGGCTCCGCCCGCCCGTACCCGGCGCCGGGCCACGCGCAAGGCGACCGCACCCGCGGGCGCGCCCCGTACGGCGGAGGCGACCGACGAGGCGCCGACCGCCGCGCCCGAGGCCGCTGAACCGGCCGAGCAGCCGACTGAGCCCGCTGAGGCTCCGGCTCCGCGTACGCGTCGCCGTGCGACCCGTAAGACCGCCGCGCCCGAGACGCCTGAGGCCCCCGCCGCGGAAGCGCCGCAGGAGGCCGCCGCGCCCGCCGAGGAAGCTGAGGCTCCGGCTCCGCGGACGCGCCGTCGTGCGACCCGTAAGACCGTCGCGGCTGCCGTCGAGGAGACGGCGGAGGCCGCTCCCGCCCCGAAGGCCGAGAAGCCCGCCGACGCGCCCGCCGAGGCGGAAGCCGAGGCCGAGGCCCCGCGCCGTCGTCGCCGTGCGACCCGTAAGACGGAGGAGCCCGAGGCCGCCGCGCCCGCGCAGGACGCGAAGGGCGCCAAGGCGGCAAAGGACGCGAAGGGCGCGAAGGACGCCAAGGACGGGAAGGGCGAGAAGGAGGCCGCGTCGGCCGACTCCGCTTCCGCTTCCGGCTCCGCTCCGGCGGGGAGGAAGCGGAAGGCGCCCGCGCCCGTGGCGATGTTCCAGGCGCCCGTCTTCACCGAGCCCGCCTTCCAGACCCCGCAGCGCGCCGCCGCCGAGATGCTCGCCGGTGAGACCGCTGCCGAGGAGGAGGAAGAGGAGACCGAGGCGACGCCGGAGGCCGCCGAGCCGGTGACCGAGGAGCGGGGCGGCACCGCGTCGCGCCGTCGCCGCCGCAGGCGCGCGGAGAGCGCCGAGGACAGCACCGACGGCACCGGCGCCACCGCCGACGCCGCGTCCGCCGAGGCGGACGACGACGCCGAGCAGGGCGACGAGGACGCGCAGTCCGCTTCCGACGCCGACGAGTCCGGCGAGGCCGGGGAGCGTCCCGCGCGGCGCCGCCGCAGGGGCGGCCGTCGCCGTCGCCGGGGCGAGAGCGCCGAGGCCGCCGGGAGCGGCGAGGGCGACGAGGACGGCGAGTCGGACGAGAGCGTGGCCGACGGCGAGCAGACCGCCGACGGCGAGGACGGTGCCGGGGACGGCGACGCGTCGGACGGCGAGTCCGGCTCGGGCGGCGGCTCCAGCAGCAGCTCGCGCAGGCGGCGTCGGCGTCGTCGTCGTTCGGGTGACGGCGAGGGGCAGGCCGACGGCCAGGGGACCGGCTCCGGTTCGGGCTCCGGTTCTGGTTCCGGTGCCGACGACCCCGAGCGCACCGTCGTCAAGATTCGCGAGCCTCGTAAGAAGAAGGACAGCGAGCCCTCCGACGAGGTGCAGGCCATCAAGGGCTCCACGCGTCTGGAGGCCAAGAAGCAGCGCCGCCGCGAGGGGCGCGAGCAGGGCCGTCGCCGGGTGCCGATCATCACTGAGGCCGAGTTCCTCGCGCGCCGCGAGGCGGTCAAGCGGGAGATGATCGTCCGCCAGAACGGCGAGCGCACGCAGATCGGCATCCTTGAGGACGACGTGCTCGTCGAGCACTTCGTCAACAAGGAGCAGTCGACCTCGTACGTCGGCAACGTCTACCTCGGCAAGGTGCAGAACGTGCTGCCGTCGATGGAGGCCGCCTTCGTCGACATCGGCAAGGGCCGCAACGCCGTGCTGTACGCGGGCGAGGTCAACTTCGAGGCGCTCGGCATGGCCAACGGGCCGCGCCGTATCGAGACCGCGCTCAAGTCCGGCCAGTCCGTGCTCGTCCAGGTCACCAAGGACCCGATCGGCCACAAGGGCGCCCGCCTGACCAGTCAGGTCTCGCTCCCCGGCCGCTACCTGGTCTACGTGCCCGAGGGCTCCATGACCGGCATCAGCCGCAAGCTGCCCGACACCGAGCGCTCGCGCCTGAAGCAGATCCTGAAGAAGGTCGTCCCCGAGGACGCGGGCGTCATCGTCCGTACGGCCGCGGAGGGCGCCAGCGAGGACGAGCTGCGCCGCGACGTCGAGCGCCTCCAGGCGCAGTGGGAGGACATCCAGAAGAAGGCCCAGAAGGGCAACGCGCCGACGCTGCTCTACGGCGAGCCGGACATGACCGTCCGCGTCGTCCGGGACATCTTCAACGAGGACTTCTCCAAGGTCATCGTCAGCGGTGACGGCGCCTGGGACACCATCCACAGCTACGTCTCGCACGTCGCGCCCGACCTGTCCGACCGGCTCCAGAAGTGGACCTCGGACGTGGACGTCTTCGCGACGTACCGCATCGACGAGCAGCTCATGAAGGCCCTGGACCGCAAGGTGTGGCTGCCGAGCGGCGGCTCGCTGGTGATCGACCGGACCGAGGCGATGATCGTCGTCGACGTCAACACCGGCAAGTTCACCGGCCAGGGCGGCAACCTGGAGGAGACGGTCACCAGGAACAACCTGGAGGCGGCCGAGGAGATCGTGCGCCAGCTGAGGCTGCGCGACCTCGGCGGCATCATCGTGATCGACTTCATCGACATGGTCCTGGAGTCCAACCGCGACCTGGTGCTGCGCCGCCTGCTGGAGTGCCTGGGCCGCGACCGTACGAAGCACCAGGTGGCCGAGGTCACCTCGCTGGGCCTCGTGCAGATGACCCGTAAGCGGGTCGGCCAGGGGCTGCTCGAAGCCTTCTCCGAGCCCTGCGTGCACTGCAACGGGCGCGGCGTGATCGTCCACATGGACCAGGCCGCGGCCGCGTCGGGCGGCGGCAAGAAGAGCAAGAAGAAGGGCAAGGGCGGCACCCAGGCCCAGGGTCAGCCGCAGGCTCAGGAGAAGGAGTCGGAGAAGGCGTCCGAGGCCCCTGCCGAGGCCGTGGCCGCCGCGACGACCGAGTCCGCCGAGCCCGCCGAGTCCGCGGAGCCCGTGGAGTTCGTCCCGGACGAGGAGCTGTACAGCAGCGCCGCCGAGGCGGAGGCCGCCGCCGCGCGGGGCGGTCGGTCGCGCCGCCGCGGCAGCCGCAAGGCGAGTGCGCCCGCCGGGTCGCCGAAGGGCGCCGAGGCGGAGACTCCCGCGCCGGAGCCCGAGCCCGAGGCGGCGCCGGAGCCGGAGCCCGTGGCTGAGGTCGCCCCGGCCGCCGAGCCCGAGGCTCAGCCCGAGGCGGAGGCCGCGCCCGCGCGTCGTCGTCGCCGGGCGACGCGCAAGGTCACGGCACCCGCCGGGTCGCCCGCGACGTCCGACGACGCGGCGGTCACGGTGGTCACGGCCGCCGAGGCCGAGCCGAAGCCTGTCGCTGAGGCTGCCCCGGCCGTCGAGGCGGAGCCCGAGGCCCAGCCCGAGGCGGAGGCCGCGCCCGCGCGTACCCGCCGCCGGGTGACGCGCAAGGTCACGGCGCCGGCGGGGTCGCCCGCGACGTCCTCCGAGGACGCGGCGGTCACGGCCACCGGCACCGAGGCGGAGGCCGACGCGGACGCGGAGGCTCCCGCTCCGGCGAAGAAGACGGCCAAGAAGGCGACGGCGAAGAAGGCCGCCGCCAAGAAGACGGCCGCGAAGAAGACCACGGCGAAGAAGGCCGCGGCCAAGAAGACGACCGTCAAGAAGACGGCGGCGAAGACGACGAAGAAGGCGGCCGCCAAGAAGACCGCCGCGGCCGAGCAGCAGCAGCTGTCGGGCGTCACCGCTTCGGCGTCGGCACCGGCCGAGGACTGAGGCCGCGGGGACGGGCCCGGGGACTTCGCAATCCCCGGGCCCGTCCCGGTTTGACCAGCGTGTCAAGGTCCCCGTAACCTTGACCGTCGGCGTGTCGTCGAAGACGCGTCCGCTCCTGAGCAACTCCCTCCCGGGCCTCGCGGCCGGGGAGAGGCCGCTCAATCCTCATGGGTCAGTTCGTGGGTCGGCTCGCGCCCCCGCGGCGAGCGGCTGGCATCAGGGGCTCCGAATCGAGTGAGAGAGAGTTCCGCGTGTACGCGATCGTGCGCACCGGCGGGCGCCAGCAGAAGGTGTCTGTCGGCGACGTCATCGAGGTTGACCGTCTGTCGGAGAGCAAGGTCGGCGACAGCGTCGAGCTCTCGACCCTGCTCGTCGTCGACGGCGACGCCGTCACCAGCGACCCGTGGGTCCTGGCGGGCGTGAAGGTTCAGGCCGAGGTGGTTGACCACCACAAGGGCGACAAGATCCGGATCCAGAAGTACAAGAACAAGACCGGTTACAAGAAGCGCATCGGCCACCGTCAGCTGCACACCGCGCTGAAGGTCACCGACATCCCCGCCCCGGCCAAGAAGTAAGGACTGAGGAGAGATGGCACACAAGAAGGGCGCATCGTCCACTCGGAACGGGCGCGACTCGAACCCGCAGTACCTCGGCGTCAAGCGCTTCGGCGGCCAGGTCGTCAGCGCCGGCGAGATCCTCGTCCGCCAGCGCGGCACCCACTTCCACCCGGGCGCGGGCGTCGGCCGTGGCGGCGACGACACGCTGTTCGCGCTGTCCGCCGGTGCGGTGCAGTTCGGCACCCACCGCGGCCGCAAGGTCGTGAACGTCGTCCCGGCCGCTGAGTAAGCAGCCGGACAGACACATTCCGAGGGCGGACGGCCGCATTCCCTCCTGATGGCGGGGATGCGGGTCCGCCCTCGGTGCGTTACGCAAGTACGGGCGTACGCGAGTGACGGACGTACGCACGTACGCACGTACGCACGTACGCGAGAGACCGCAAGAAGCACAGGCACCCAGGAGGCACACGTCATGACCACCTTCGTGGACCGCGTCGAACTGCACGTCGCCGCGGGCAACGGGGGCCACGGCTGCGCCTCCGTCCACCGCGAGAAGTTCAAGCCGCTGGGCGGCCCCGACGGGGGCAACGGCGGCCGTGGCGGTGACGTGATCTTCGTCGTCGACCCCGACGTCACGACCCTGCTCGACTACCACCACGGTCCCCAGCGCAAGGCCACCAACGGCCGCCCCGGCGAGGGCGGCAACCGCTCGGGCCAGGACGGCAAGGACCTCGTCCTCCCCGTCCCGGACGGCACGGTCGTCCTCGACTCCAAGGGTGAGGTCCTGGCCGACATGGTCGGCGCGGGCACCACCTTCATCGCGGGCCAGGGCGGCCGCGGCGGCCTCGGCAACGCCGCGCTGGCCTCGGCCCGCCGCAAGGCGCCCGGCTTCGCGCTGCTGGGCGAGCCCGGCGAGGCGCGGGACGTGGTCCTGGAGCTCAAGACGGTCGCCGACGTGGCTCTCGTCGGCTACCCGAGCGCGGGCAAGTCGTCGCTGATCTCGGTCCTCTCCGCCGCGAAGCCGAAGATCGCCGACTACCCCTTCACCACCCTCGTCCCGAACCTGGGCGTCGTCACGGCGGGCGGCTCGGTCTACACGATCGCGGACGTCCCCGGCCTCATCCCCGGCGCCAGCGAGGGCAAGGGCCTGGGCCTGGAGTTCCTGCGCCACGTCGAGCGCTGCTCGGTCCTCGTCCACGTCCTGGACTGCGCGACGCTGGAGACGGACCGCGACCCGGTCTCCGACCTGGACGTCATCGAGGACGAGCTGAAGCAGTACGGCGGCCTCGACGACCGCCCGCGCCTCGTCGTCCTCAACAAGACGGACATCCCCGAAGGCAAGGACCTCGCCGACATCATCCGGCCCGACCTGGAGGAGCGGGGCTTCCCCGTCTTCGAGGTCTCGGCGGTCTCCCGCCAGGGCCTCAAGGACCTCTCCTACGCCCTCGCCCGCCTGGTCGACGAGGCCCGCGCGGCCCGCCCGGCGGAGGAGACGACCCGCGTCGTCATCCGCCCCAAGGCCGTCAACGAGGCGGGCTTCACGGTCACGCGCGAAGAGGACAACCTCTTCCGCGTCCGGGGCGAGAAGCCCGAACGCTGGGTCCGCCAGACCGACTTCAACAACGACGAGGCCGTCGGCTACCTCGCCGACCGCCTCAACCGTCTCGGCGTCGAGGACGAGCTCCTCAAGGCGGGCGCCCGCGAGGGCGACGGCGTCGCGATCGGCCCCGAGGACAACGCGGTGGTCTTCGACTGGGAGCCCACGATGATCACCGGCGCCGAAATGCTGGGGCGCCGCGGCGAGGACCACCGCATGGAAGCGGTCCGCCCGGCGGAACTCCGCCGCCGCGACCGCGAGGCGGAACGCGACGAGGCCCTCGGCGAGTACCGGGACTTCGACCCCTTCGAGGGCTGACCCCGCCCCATGCCCGACGAGCCGTTGCCCTCTTGGGCGATCCCACCCCCGGGAGGGTTCACCGCCGAAGGCTTCCTACGGCTCGTCGGCGTGCCCCCACGCACCGAACTCATCGACGGTGCCCTGGTCTTCGCCGCCCAGCGAGGCAAGTGGCACAGCCGCGTCACCAGCCTCCTGGCCGCGGAGCTCGACAGCCAGGCCCCCGCCGAGCTCCGCGCCGATCGCCAGATGACCGTGAAGCTCGCCAAGCGGCAGGCGCCGGAGCCGGACGTCCTCGTCGACATCGACCTCACGGCGGTCGGCCGACGGGCCCTACGCCCGTAGCTCGCACCACACCGTCTTGCCCTCCTCATGAGCGACGACGTCCCACTTGTCCGTCACCAGCTCGACCATCGCGAGCCCTCTGCCCGACTCGGACCACAGGTCCGCCCCGTACGGCCGTACCGGGAGGTCCAAGCTCCGGTCGTAGACCTCGATCCGTACGCCGTCGAGCGTGCGGATCACGGTCGACGTGCACCACTGGTCCGGCACGTGCCGGTGGACGTTCGTCAGCAGTTCGGTCAGCGCGAGCGTCACCGGCTCGACGAGGTGGGGCAGGCCCCATACGTCCAGGTAGACGCGTGCCGCCCTGCGCATGAAGTGCGGGGAGTGTGCGCCGACTTGGAACTGATGGCGGAACTGCTGTGGAGGACTGCCTTCGATGTTCACGGGGCGATTCTGTGGTCGCGTGACTACGCTGGGCTATGGCTTGAATTCAACTCGGCACGGAGTTGGATTGGTTGAACGAGGTGGCTTCCATGGCCAACATCAAGAGGCTCGATCCCGGCGAGTCGCCCCTGCACTTCTTCGGTGCCGAGCTGCGCTTCTGGAGAGAGCGCGCTGGACTGACACTGGCCGGTTTGGGGACGAAGGTCTTCCTCACCGGTTCGCAGATCGGCCAGTACGAGACGGCCGTGAAGCGGCCCAAAGACGAGCACATCCCACGCCTTGACGCGGCCGTCGGAGCAAGCGGCGCGCTGGTGCGAGCCTGGGAGATGGCCCGGCGCCATCCGCTGCCCCGACGGCTGCGCAAGATTGCCGAGATCGAATCGACGTCCAAGACGATCCGTGCCTTTCAGCCGCAGGTGGTCTACGGCCTGTTGCAGACAGAGGGTTACGCGCGTGCGGTGCTCGGCGTCATCGACCGCAGCCGACTGGACGACGACGTGGCAGCACGAATGGCGCGGCAGCGCCTGCTGGCCTGGGAGGACGCCCCCAAGCTGTGGCTGGTCCTGGGGGAGGGCGTGCTGTACCAGGAGATGGGCGGCCGAGCCACCATGCGAACTCAACTGTCGCGTCTGTTGAGTTACCGCCACAGCGAACGCGTGTTCATCCAGGTGCTGCCGTTCCGGGCAGGGGCACACGCGGGCATGATCGGCGCGTTCAACCTCTACACGTACGAGAGGCAGCCCACTACCGCGTACGCCGAGACGTACGGGAGGGTGGTCGAGACCGCCGATCCTCACGAGGTCGAGGAACACGCCCATCGTTACGATCTCCTGCGGGCCTCCGCCCTCTCGCTGGAGGACTCGGCGGAGCTGATCGCCCGCGTGAGGGAGGAACGCTATGGACACCATCCGGGGAGAAACACGCATCCGCTGGCGTAAGTCGAGCTACAGCGCGGACAAGAGCGGTGATTGCGTCGAGGTCGCAGCAATACGACCCCGCGTAGCCGTCCGCGACTCAAAGAATCCGCAGGGCCCTCATCTCACCTTCCCCGCATCAGCCTTCGAGGCGTTCATCCGCGATGCACGTCGTTGAGATCCCCCTCGAAGGGGGAGACGGGGGCGACGTCGTACGGGTCGAGATCCGGGACACCGGCAAGGGCGGGCCCGTGCCCGTCGGGCGGGGTGGGGAGCGGGTGGCCGCTCGCGCTTCGCGCTCGCTCGGGGCGATGCTCGGCACCGTCGCGCCCGTGGCGCAGAGCTTCGTCGAGCGGTTCCGGGAGCTGCCGGACCCGCCCGACGAGATGACCGTCGACTTCGGCGTCACCCTCTCCGCGCAGGCGGACCTCGTCGTCGCCAACTCGGCGGCGGAGGCGAACTTTTCCGTATCTCTCACATGGCACAGGAGTGACGGAGGGCAACCCGCGCGCCATACTGCGTAACCATGCCGAACGGGGGCGCCACCCGCAGCCATGAGGATGAGCTCCATCCGGCCGTGCTCCGCGTCCGGATGCCGGGGAACGGGGCGGTGGCGGGCGCCGGATTTCTCGTCGAGCCGGAGCTGGCCGTCACCGCCGCGCACGTCGTCTCGGACGCGCTGGGGCGCGAGCCCCACGCGACAGTCGACGTCGGCGAGAGCATCTGCGTCGATCTGCCGTTACGCGGCGGGGCCAGGGTGGCGGCACGCGTCGTCACCTGGGTGCGGGACGCGGACGTCGCGCTGCTGCGGCTGGAGAACGCGCTGGAGGGCGCGCGACCGCTGAGCTTCCTCGAAGCGCGTGGTTTGTGGGGGCACGAGGCGCGAGTGATCGGATTTCCCGACGGCTGGCCGGGCGGGACCTGGTACACGGGGCGGCTGCTGGACCGGACCGCCGAGGGGTGGGTGCAGTTCGTCCAGGCGGAGGGACACGGCAGCCCCGTCGAAGGAGGGTTCAGCGGCGGGCCCGTATGGGATGCCGAACTGGGCCAGGTCGTCGGCATGGTCGTGGCCACGGACGGGACCGCCGAGGTGCGGCAGAGCGCGATGATCCCGGCGCAGCGGCTCGCCGAGGTGGTGCCGTCACTCGCTCCGCTGGTCCGGCCGGCCTCGCCGTTCCGGGGGCTGAAGGCGTTCGAGGAGGCGGACAGCGGCTGCTTCCACGGGCGTGTGGAGGAGAGCCGGACACTGGCGTCGCTCGTGCGCGAGGAGCCCGTCACGACCGTGTACGGGACGTCCGGGTGCGGCAAGTCGTCCGTCGTGAAGGCCGGTGTGCTGCCGCTGCTGCGGCGGTACGGGTACGCCGCAGTCACCGTACGGGCCGGGGACCCGGCGGGGCTGCTGGGCGCTCTCGCGCGGGAGCTGACCCGGCTGACGCGGCCCGGACTCGAAGGCGCCGAGCAGCGTGCCGAGGCCCGCCGGGTGAAGGACGAGCTGCGCGAGCACGGGCCCGCCGATCTCGTCGCCGAGGTGCTGGGCCGCGACGGCGTGACCGGACTCGTGGTCGTGGTCGATCAGCTGGAGGAGCTGCTCACGGCGCCGGGCGCGAGGGCGGGAGAGACGGAGGAGGGGGTCCGGGTGCTCTTCCCCGAGGGGCCCGGCTGCCCGCTGCCCTCGCGGCTGCGCGTCGTCTCCACGCTCCGCGTGGACTTCCTGGGCGCCGTCTCCGAACACCCGGTGCTCAAGCGGGCGCTTCGGGGGGAGCGCTGGCTGCTGCTGCCCATGGACGAGGGGCAGTTGCGGCAGGTGATCAGCGATCCGTTGGCCGCCATCCCCTCGATCGGCTACGAGGAGGGCCTGGAACGGCGTCTCCTGAGCGATGTGGCGGGCCAGCGGGGCGTGCTGCCTCTGCTGGAGTTCACGCTCCAGGAGCTGTGGCAGCGGCGGCGCGGCGGGTTGCTCACCCACGGTGCGTACGAGGAACTGGGCGGCGTGCGGGGCGCGTTGGCGGAGCGTGCGGAGGCGGCCTGGCGCACCCACGTACGGCCGGAGACGGCCATGTCGGCCCAGCGGCTCTTCACACGGCTGGTGCGGGTGCCGCTCGACCGGCGTCAGGCCACGCGTCGGGTCGTGCCGCGCACGGAGCTGGGGGAGGGGGAGTGGCCGCTCGCGCGGGTGTTCGCCGGGGAGCGGCTGCTGGTGCTCGGGCGTGACGGGCATGGCGAGCGCGGCGAGGAGGCGGACGACCAGGCCGGCGGGGAGAGCGTCGAGGTCGCCCACGAGGCGCTGATCGCCGAGTGGGAGAGGCTGCGCCAATGGGTGGAGTCCGACCGCGACTTCCAGGAGTGGCGCACGGAGGTGGGCCAGGACCGGGCCCGCGAGAAGTACCTCACGGAATCCGCACTGGAGAAGGCCGAGGAGTGGCTGCGTGAGCGCGCGGCGGACGTGTCGGCGGCGGACCGGGCCTTCGTCGAGGAGAGCGTGCGGCGCAGGGACGCCCGGCGCCGGGCCCTGCGGATCCGCGACCGGGCGGTGCGGGGGCTGGCCGTGCTCCTGGCGGCGGCGACGGCCGCGGCGACCTGGGTGGCCGTCGACCTGGACGACACCAACTCACGGCTCGACGCGCAGTTGCGTCGCGTGGCAGCGGCCCAACTCGCCGCCGAGGCCGAACGGATCGACGACAACTCGCTCACCACCTCGGCGCTGCTGACGGCGGCCGCGCACCGCACCGACGCGGGCGAGGAGTCCCGCAGCGCGCTCATGCAGCAGCACGAACGGTTACGGAACGTGGAGCGCATCGCGTTGGAAGGGGAGGGGCAGATCGAGGACGTCGCGCTCAGCGAGGACGGCTCGTATCTGAACGCCCAGTTGGACCACGGCGCCATCGTGGCCGTTCGGGGCACCCGTGGCGCCTCCGCTCCGCGCAACCTGAGCAGGTCCGTTTCGGACGGCATGGCCATGTCGGCGGACGGTGAATGGTCCGCGCTGACCACGGACGGGGGAACGATCAGCGTCCGCAACGACCAGAACCGGGACGGCGTGGTGCTGCGTTCCGTCGAGGACGCCGAGGACAACGCGCGTGCCGCGTCCAGCCTCCGTTTCGACGAGCCCGGGGAGCGGCTCGTCGCGGCGGTTCCGGGGGAGGGCGCGCAGGCATGGGACGTCGGGAGCGCGCGCCGTGTCGGCAAGACGATGCGCCCGCCCGGCGGCTGGACCGTACGGGAGGCGTGGTTCGGGGCCGGAGGCACCGTCGTCGGGCGCGTCGAGAAGAGCGACGGCGGGGACGGCAAGAGCGACGAGGGCGACAGCGGGCAGGAGACGTCGCGGCTGGCCATGTGGCACCTGGACAGCGGAAAGCTCATGCTGAAGCCCGGCGGCAGCAAGGGGACGGACACGCCCAAGGCCACCGTCAGCGCCGACGGCACGACTCTGGTGCGCTGCACACCGGACAACACCCTGGAGAGCTGGGATCTGTCGCGTCGGCCCGGCAAGCCCCGGCTCCAGAAGCGGTACACCGCCCGGCAGGTCGAGCAGCCATGCGCGACGAGCGTGGTGCGGGTCGACGCCACGGGCCGGTACGCCTTCGTCCCCGCCGCGCGCTACGGGCCGAAGCTGGGTCTCTTCCCCCTCGTCGTGCTCGATCTGCGCACCGGACACCGCAGCCGTGTCGAACTGCCCGCGCCCGCCGTACGGGACGCGCTGCTCACCTCCGGGGGCAAGGCGCCGCCGCCTCCCGCGCTGTCGGTGGCCGGGCCACCGGAGAGGATGCGCGTGGCCGTCGGCGTCGGCGGTTCGGTCGTGGTGGCCCGCGTCCCGCGGCCCGCCGCCTTCGACTCGGCCATGCTCAACAGCATGCTCCGCACGGCCGACGCCGACCACCGGCGGGTCGCGAGTGTGGACCAGGGCGGCAAGGGGCTGCGGCTGTGGGACCTCAAGTCGCATCGGCAGCTCGCCGCGAAACGGCCGTCCGCACCGCTCCAGCGGCAGTACGCGGCGTTCTCACCGGACGGGAAGCGCCTGCTGACCGCTACGGCGGACGGCCGTGCCGTCCTGGTCTGGTCGCTGCCCGGACTGCGCGAGCTGGGGCGGCTCGATCTCCCCGTCCCTCGGGGAATCGACCCCGGCCGTCAGGACCCGCGCACGGGCCTGAGACCGAGCCTGACGGTCATGGGCTTCGACACACCGGACACCGCGGTGATCTCGGCGGCCTCCTACGTCTCCCGCTGGGACCTGCGCACCGGCCGGGTGACCGGCACGACGTACCGGCCGCCCGCGACGGACGACCGGAACGCACAGCTGTACCAAGCGGCCCACCAGTACGGAGTCGCGCGGCCGGGACACCGGCAGGCCGCGGTACTGACCGGTGGCGGGAAGATCGTCATCTGGGATTTCGCGCGGGGCAGGAAGACCGCCACGATCGAGACGCCGTCCAACACGGTCGTGCGGAACCTCGCCTTCGACCTGGAGGGGCGCATGCTGGCCATCACGGCTCAGAACGGCGGACTGCGGGTCTGGGACATGGAGCGGAAGAAGTGGCGCAGGGCGCTGGCCTACAACGGAGTGCAGTACGTGGGCGCCTTCGCGGGACAGGGGCGGCTGGTCGCGCAGAGCATCAACAACGAGTTCACCGCCTGGGACATGCGGGGCGGCGAGCAGCTCTACCGCTTCACCCTGGGCTTCGCGCCGTCGGCGGACCTCGACGCCAGGGGGACGACGATGGCCCTGATAGACGGCTCGGACGCCCGGTTGGTGCCCCTGAGGGAGGACGCCTGGCGGGAGCGCCTGTGCGACCTGGCAGGCCGGGGTCTCACCACAGGGGAGCGCAGGCTCATGCCGGAGGGCGGCTTCTCGGGCGACGTGTGCGGCACGTGAGGGGTCCGGGGACGAGAACGGCCCCCGCCTCTCCGCGACGGGAGCGACGGGGGCCGGGGGCGAAACCGGTCGTCAGGCCGTGACCGCGTCCTCCGGGTCGGCCGCGGTGGGGTCCAGCTCGGTCTCCTCCGCGGCGTCGTCCGCCTCGCGCTGGCCCGGGATTTCGGCCGTGCGGCGGGCGACGCGCTCGTTGCGGGCTTCGGCCTCGGCGGCGAGGCTCAGGGCCGCCTCGTTGAAGCGGACCAGGGACGGCGGGTCCGAGGGGCCGAGGAGGTGGGTCTTCAGCTCCTTGCGGGCCTGGACCAGGGTGTCCTTCTCCGGGTGGCGGACCGACTCCAGGAGGGCCGGGATCTGCGCCGCGTCCGGCGAGAGCACCATGCCCGCGCGGACCGTCGGGAAGGTCTCCTTGAACTGCTCCTCGCTCATGCCGCTGGTGTTGCCCACGGCGTACGGCTTCTCGCTCGTCAGGTAGTCCGAGACGACCGAGGAGACGTCGGAGATCAGCAGGTCGGCCTGGTTGAAGCAGGTGAAGATCGCCGGGCGCGGCCCTGTGACGATCTGGTGCTCCCACTCCGGGAACGCCGCCCAGTAGGCGTCCTCCCAGGCCACGAGTGCCTCCTCCACGCGCTGCGCGCGCCCCGGCTCGGGGGTGACCTGGAGCTTCATGCGCTCCATCTCGTCCGCGCCCTTGCGGAAGGCGGTGGTGGTCGCCAGGTCCAGTTCGGCGGCGCGGCGCTCCAGTTCGGCGGTGGCCTCGGCCCCGGGCCGGTCACCGGTCCGTGCCGCGTTCGCCTCGGCGATCATGGCGCGGATGCGCCGGTCGGCCTCGCCCGCGCGGGGGTCGACCGAGCCGGTCATCGGGTGCGGCTTGTAGAGGAGGCGGACGCCCGGGTCGTCGAGGAGGGCGCGCGCGATGTTCTCGCCCGCCAGTACGACGGAGGTGTTGCCCGGGTTGCCGTCCCAGCCCTCCCACGTGGGCGCGTACAGGACCGTCGTGAAGCGGCCGGTGGGCGCGCCCTCGTACGGGCGGATCGGGGTGAGCTGGGGGCGGCCGACCTCGACCACGTCGCGGTCGTCGACGCCGACCTCGGCGAGCTGGTAGCGCTCGCGGGCGGCGGGACCGGCGACCCACACCTGGTCGTACGCCTTGGCGTACGGGTTGCAGGAGGAGAGCTTGTCGCTCTCGCCGTGGTTGGTGAAGGCGTGCTTGATGCTGGGGATGCGCAGGATCTGCGAGGTCTTGCCGGAGTTCGCCGGGTGCAGCAGGAGCCGCAGCGTGGAGTGCTCCAGGTGCATCAGGTCGGCGACCTTCGGGATGCAGACGATCGGGATGTCCGTCGCGTCGATCTTCTGCACCATGAACCGCTCACGCAGCACGATCAGCGGCTTGCCGTCCAGCTGGGCGAGGGTGGAGAGCCACATGTTCGCCTGGTACGCCGAGGTGGTGCCGCCGGAGAAGTACATGCCGACGGTCGGCCGGTAGTCGGCCAGCCAGCCGTCGAGCCACTCCAGCACGCGCTGATCGTTCGACCTGCGGTTCTTCGGGAGCAGCCAGGTGCCCAGGTAGAACGCGCCGGCCAGGGAGAGCACCAGCGTCACGGTGACGCCGAGGATGCCCCACTCCGCCTGGGAGAGGCTCGCGCAGAGCATCAGCCCGACCGTGCCGGGCACGGAGAAGCGCAGCAGGCGGCGGCTGGGCTGGCGGGCCAGCAGCCGCGGCGGGGCCTTGGTGAGCCGCAGGCCCGAGGTGTCCACGTTCCGCGTGACCACGGGCAGGGTGCGGGTGCGCCGGACGAGCTGGGCCACTGCCTGGCAGAGGAAGTGCGCGGCGTAGGCCACGAGCAGCAGCAGAGTGAGGGGACGCTCGATGTCCGGCGGGACGTCGGGGATACGCACGAGTCCGATGACGATGAGCATGTCGCGCAGCAACTGCCGGGTCGTCACGTCGAACCGCACCTTGCCCAGCAGGGTGAGCAGCCGCGGCTGCTGGTGCGTGAGATAGATGTCGAGCGCGAGTCCCGCCAGGGAGGCGCCGACGAAGACGGGCACGTTCGGCAGCAGCGCGCCCGCGAGCTGCGCGGTGTAGAACACCAGCAGCGCGAGCAGCGCCGCCAGCTGGACGGCGCGTCGAGAGGATAGTCCGGCAGAGGGCACGGGCTGGGCTCCTGGCATGGAGAGTCGAAGTGTTCACATGGGGGTGGCCTGTGGGGGTGGCCAGGTCGACCACTGACCGTATGACGCGGGCGGGCCAAGTGACAATCTTCAGCTGGACCAGACCGGCCGTACGGGGGCAAAGGTAACCATCCTCACGTGTCCTCACGTGTCCTCGCGTGTCCACAGCGCGGAACCGCCGAGCGTCCCGCGGCGGCGCTGTCGTACATTGCGGAGCGTGACAGGGGCAAGGAAGACGGTGGGCACGGACGTGGGCGCGACGGCGAACGGCAGGGGCGGACGACCGGCGGTGGTCAGGGCCCGCAGGATCGTCGTCAAGGTCGGCTCCTCCTCCCTCACCACCGCGGCGGGGGGCCTGGACGCGGACCGGGTGGACGCGCTGGTCGACGTCCTCGCCAAGCACGCCGAGCGGGACGAGCGCGAGATCGTGCTCGTCTCCTCGGGCGCCATCGCCGCCGGGCTCGCCCCGCTCGGCCTCGCCAAGCGCCCCCGCGACCTGGCCCGCCAGCAGGCGGCGGCGAGCGTCGGCCAGGGGCTGCTGGTGGCGCGCTACACGGCGTCGTTCGCGCGGTACGGGCGGCGCGTCGGACAGGTCCTCCTCACCAGCGACGACACCAGCCGCCGCGCCCACTACCGCAACGCGTACCGCACCCTGGACCAGCTGCTGGCCATGGGCACGGTCCCGGTCGTCAACGAGAACGACACGGTCGCCACGGACGAGATCCGCTTCGGCGACAACGACCGTCTCGCCGCCCTCGTCGCCCATCTGGTCCGCGCGGACCTGCTCGTCCTCCTCTCCGACGTGGACGGCCTCTACGACGGCAACCCGGCCACCCCCGGCACCACCCGCGTCGAGGAGGTGCGCGGCCCCGCCGAACTGGAGGGGATCGACATCGGCAGCGCGGGCGGCGCCGGGGTCGGCACGGGCGGCATGGCGACCAAGGTCGAGGCCGCCGGGATCGCGGCGGGCGCGGGCATCCCCGTGGTGCTGACCTCCGCCGTGCACGCGGCCGACGCGCTCGCGGGCCGTACGACGGGCACGTACTTCCATCCGACGGGACGGCGTGCCGCCGGGCGGCTGCTCTGGCTCGCGCACGCGTCCACGCCGCTGGGGGCGCTCGTCCTGGACGCGGGCGCCGTCCGGGCCGTCGTGGAGCGGCGCACCTCGCTGCTGCCCGCGGGGATCGCCCATGTCGAGGGCGAGTTCACGGCGGGCGACCCCGTGGAGCTGCGGGACGAGGACGGCCGCGCGGTCGCGCGGGGGCTCGTCAACTTCGACGCGAAGGAGCTGCCGCGGCTGCTGGGGCGTACGACGCACGAGCTGGCGCGCGAGCTGGGCCCGGCGTACGAGCGGGAGGTCGTGCACCGGGACGACCTGGTGCTGCTGCGCCCCTGACGGCGGTGCTGGCCGCGCGCCTGACGGGGGCGTCGGCCGCGCGTCCGGGGGTGGCGTCGGCCGCGCGCCTGAGATTGACCTCGTCCCGTGTTCCTGACGGTCGTCATGCGCGGGTGAGATCGGAAAAAGACCAGCCTTTCCACGGACACGTTCCTGAAAACCGCCACGCGCGCGTCCTCGGGCTGGTCAACTTTGTTGCAGCGGCTGTCGCAGCGGCCATCTCCCCCTGCGCCGCGGCAGCGCGGGACCAGCGGCACGCGAGCACGACACCAGCACCACTCAGGAGGCCACCGGTGAGACGACTGGCCAGCGTCGACATGGGGTCTCTCCCCCAGCCCGACGGCGGAGCGGAGTCCAGGCTCTGGCACATCACCCTCAGCGTGGCGGGCGACGAGGCACCGCTCAAGGAGGTCCGCCGGGGGCTGGAGCAGCTCGCCCACGACCACCCCTTTCTGCTGACCAGCCGGTACGCGAACGACCACGCGGAGATCCGCTACTGGGAAGAGGCCCGTGACCTGCACGACGCCGCGGCCGTCGCGCTGCGGCTGTGGGGCGAGCACCGGGCCTCGGCGAAGCTGCCGCCCTGGGAGATCGTGGGCCTTGAGGTGATCGGGCGCGAGACGTACCACCAGCGCATCGCGGAGGGCTACGGCCCGCCCCCGGCGACCCCGGTGGGCGTGCACCCCTTCTGAGCGCCCTCCCCGGGCCCCGGCGCGTTCAGCATGCGAACAGGGGACGGCGCGCCCCCGGGACGCCGCTAGGCTTCCCGGCATGAGCGACGCCACGTCCCCGCAGTCCCCCGTCACCGAGGCGGCCCGCCGCGCCAGGAAGGCCGCGGCGACGCTGGCCCCTCTCCCGCGCACCGCGCGGGACGCGGCGCTGCACGCGATCGCGGACGCGCTCACCGCGCGTACGGCCGAGATCACGGAGGCCAACGCGCGGGACGTCGCGAAGGCCCGCGCCGAGGGCACGCCCGAGGCGATCGTGGACCGGCTCACGCTCACCCCCGAGCGGATCGCGGCCATCGCGGCCGACGTGCGCGACGTGGTCGCGCTGCCCGACCCCGTCGGCGAGGTGCTGCGCGGCTCGACGCTGCCCAACGGGCTGGAGCTGCGCCAGGTCCGCGTCCCGCTCGGCGTGATCGGGATCATCTACGAGGCCCGGCCGAACGTCACGGTGGACGCCGCCGCGCTCTGTCTCAAGTCGGGCAACGCCGTACTGCTGCGCGGCTCCTCGTCCGCGTACGCCTCGAACACGGCCCTGGTCGCCGTTCTGCGGGACGCGGTGGAGGAGGCCGGACTCCCGGCCGACGCGGTGCAGTTGGTGCCGGGAGAGAGCCGTGAGAGCGTCAAGGAGCTGATGCGGGCGCGCGGCCTGGTCGACGTGCTGATCCCGCGCGGCGGCGCCTCGCTCATCAGGACCGTGGTCGAGGAGTCCACCGTCCCCGTCATCGAGACGGGCACGGGCAACTGCCATGTGTACGTGGACGAGCGGGCGGACATCGGCACGGCGCTCGCGATCCTCGTCAACTCCAAGGCCCAGCGCCCCAGCGTCTGCAACGCCGCCGAGACGGTCCTCGTGCACGCCGGGATCGCGGACGCGTTCCTTCCGCGCGCGGTCGAGGCCCTGCGCGAGGCGGGCGTCACCGTGCACGGCGACGCGGCGTGGCAGGCCGCGAGCGCCGACGTCGTCCCGGCCACGGACGAGGACTGGGGCACCGAGTACCTCTCGTACGACATCGCCGCCGCGGTCGTGCCCTCTTTGGAGGACGCCGTCGCGCACATCCGCGAGTGGACCTCCGGGCACACCGAGGCGATCGTCACCCGCGACACGGCCGCGGCCCGCCGCTTCACCGCCCTCGTCGACTCGACGGCGGTCATGGTCAACGCCTCCACGCGCTTCACGGACGGCGGCCAGTTCGGCTTCGGCGCCGAGATCGGGATCTCCACCCAGAAGCTCCACGCGCGCGGTCCCATGGGGCTGCCGGAGCTGACGTCCACGAAGTACGTCGTCACAGGTGACGGTCACATCCGTGAGTGAATTCCCGCTCTCCCTGCCCAAATTGACCGCATAGGTCTACGCTGGACCCGTGCCGGACGATGTGGGGGGCCAGCCGTTCCAGGACGGTGAGGAGCCCGACAGCCGCGACCACGGGGCAGCGGACGACGAGTTCGCCTCCGTGGTGCTCGACGAGGACTTCGTAAGGGCCGCGGAGGTCCATGAGCCCACCGCCACCGAGCGCATACTCGCGGCGGCGCAGTCTCACGCGGAGAGTGAGCTGCCCCGCATATGGGAAGAGGGATACGGCTACGGACGCGGGGACGAGTTCGACCGCGAAGCCGACCCGGACGACCCCGACGACGCCTACGGTGACGAGGGCCGCTTCGACCGCTCCGACTACACGGCGGACTTCCCGGAGTACGACACCGGGCGCGACGGCCGCTTCACGCCCCCGCCCTCGGCCCCCGGTGGATACGACCCGGCGTACGGCCCGGGCACCCCGGGATACCCGCCGGAGCTCGACCCCGCGTACGAGCACGGCAGCGACTACGGATACGGGCACGGGACGTACGGAGCCTACGGGCGCTCCCGGGGCGGCCGCTTCGGCGGGCCCTACGGCACGCACGGCGGCGCCCTCCGCCCGTACCGCGGGCACGGCACCTGGCAGCGCCCCATCGCCTGGGTGCTGGCCGTGGTGATGGGCATCGGCATGGTGGCCCTCGCCTTCACCGCCGTCTACCGCGGCGCGGCCAGCCAGCGCCAGGACCCCTCGCCGCCGCCTGCGACGACGGGCGTGGAGCCCTCCGGGGCCCCGGGCGCGAGCGTGCCCGACGCGCTGCCCTCGGTCTCCGCGGACACCGGGGCCCCGACGGCCTCGGCGGAACCGCCCCCGGGCTGACGACGGCGCGACGGCGGCCTGACGACGGCCCCTCTGACGGCGTAAGGCCCCGGCACCTGTCCCGGTTCCCGCATCGGGCCCCCTGTCGGCGTGCGCCCGCCCCGTGGAGGCCGGGACGCGGACAGGTAACAATCATGGAAGTTGTCCCGAACCAGGGCGTTTACGATCGCCCCGGCGGTCCTACCCTGTTCCTATGGCCGGGCGAGTGGATCCTCCGGAGGGGCAGCCCGAGGGCGGTCCCGGAGGCGGCGAGGAAGAATACCGATCTCTGGTGTTCGATGAATCGTTCATCAAGGCTGCGCGCCTCCAGGAGTTCTCCGCGCAGGAGCGGATGGACGACGAGGAGCACGCGGCCGTACGCAGCCGTCCCCCGTCCGGTCCGGACTCCGGCTCCGGCACCGGCAAGAGCGGCTTCGGCTTCTCCCGCCAGGGCATCGTGCTGGTGCTGCTGATCGCCATAGCCTTCGGCACGGCGATCTACATGGGGATACGGAACCCCTACCAGTCCGCGCCCAAGCCCTCGGCCGAGCCCATGCGGCTCGACCTGCTCCCGCTCGCCCCCCGCGGCGCCGTCCCCGGCGCCACCCCGGCCGACCTGTACGAGCACAGTCCGGCGGCCCAGTTCCGTACGGGCGCCGAAGGGGTCACCCTGCCGCCCGCGCGGCGCAGCAAACACTTCTCCGAGAGCCAGGTCCTCGCGGCCCTCACGGGCGCCAAGGACTACGTGGTCGAGAGTTCCCTCGACCCCGACGTGCTCACCGGCGGCGCGGTCCGTCCCGTACGGATCCTGCTGACGCCCGGACAGCAGCGTCAGTTCGACCGGAGCCTCGACAGCCCGCGCAACGACGGGCGGCACCTGGCGACCGGCTGGATGGTCCGTTTCGACCCCGCCAAGACCGCCCTGGCGGACCCGAAGGTCCGCGTCAACGGCACCCTGTCCGTCCACGAGGCGGGGGCCAACGCGCTGGAGGTCACCGCCGACCACGTCTTCGTCTACGCGGTACGGCCCACCGACGCGGGCAAGGGCAAGCACGCCCAGCGGGACGCCTCGCTCTTCACCGTGCGCCGCGAGGTCCGCTTCCGCTTCGAGCGCGACGACCTGCGCACCCACCAGCTCAGCGTGCGGCAGGTCTCCATGCGCGCCGGCCCCATGGCCTGCTCAGCGGACCCCTCGGACGCGCTCAAGCCGCTGCTCGCGGGCGAGCGCGCCAAGGACGACGGTCCGGCCGGGACCGACCCCTACGCCAGGGGCCGGTCGATGGCCTCGATGTGCGGCGTGATGGCGGCTAGCGCTCAGCCGAGCCCGGATCGTCCTTCCCGTTAGCGCTCCCGCCGCCCGGCCCGCCGGTCCCGCCGGTCCCGCCCGAGCCTGATCCGCCGGAGTCTGATCCGCCCGAGCCGCCCCGGCCGCCCGCGAAGGTGTCCCGCAGCTTGCCGCCGATGTCCCCGGCGCCGCCCGCGATGTCGCGGACCAGGCCCATCAGGGGGTCCTTGCTGTTCTTCACCGTGTCCGCGTAGTGGCTCGCGGACTCGCGGAACGAGTCGGAGACCGAGGTCTCCTTGTCGTTCTCCCGCTTGGCGTAGTGGCCGTCCATGATCCGCTGGTAGTCGCGGCTGGCCTCCCACTTCTTCAGCTCGGCGGCCCGCACCGTGGTGAAGGGGTGGGTACGCGGCAGCACGTTCATGATCTTGAGGACGGAGTCGCGCAGATCGCCCCCCGACTCGTACTCCTCGGCCTGGGCCAGGAACGAGTCGACGTTCATCTCGTGCAGGTGATTGCCGCCCGCCAGCTTCATCAGGCCGCGCATGGACGCCTGGAGGTCCTGGCCCACCAGCAGCCCCGCGCGGTCGGCCGAGAGCTCCGACTTGCGGAACCACTCGCGCAGCGCCGTCACGATCGCCATGATCGCGACATTGCCCAGCGGGATCCACGCGACCTTCAGCGCGAGGTTCGTGAGGAAGAGCAGGATCGTGCGGTAGACCGCGTGACCCGAGAGCGCGTGGCCGACCTCGTGGCCGACGACGGCGCGCATCTCCTCCTCGTCCAGCAGCTCCACGAGCCCGGTGGTGACCACGATGATCGGCTCGTCGAGACCGATGCACATCGCGTTGGGCTGCGGGTCCTGGTTGACGTACATCGGCGGGACCTTCTCCAGGTCCAGGATGTAACAGGCGTCGCGCAGCATGGCGTTGAGATGCGCGAACTGCTGATCGCTGACCCGCACCGAGTCGGAGAGGAAGAGCAGTCGCAGGCTGCGCTCGGGGAGCAGCCCGCTCAGTGCCTTGAAGACCGTGTCGAACCCGCTCAGCTTGCGCAGCGCGACCAGTGCGGAACGGTCCGCGGGGTGCTCGTACGCACGGGACGAGATTCCCGGAAAGCGCCGCCTGTCGCGGCCCGGAAGCCGCTCGGTGCCCCCTGTGCCGTCTGTCATGGTGTTCCCCTCCTTGACGTGACTGTCCAGCCTAGATGGTGGACGCCTTACGGGCCCCTGACGTTCCCCCCGGGGCCCCTGACGTTCCCCTGAGGTCCTTCTGGGCTGAGTCGGCGTGAGCGCTGAGGGGGCGCACGCTTACGATGTGCCTGCGCAACTGTGTGTCCGCACGGTCTGTGCACGTACGGTCCGCGCCGCCTGAGGCGGCCCGTGCCGTACCGCCCACTGTCCGCCTCACACGGGATAGGTTCCGCCGACGATGACTCTGCCCAGCACTGGCACCGCCCACCACGCCCTGATGTCCCTCGCCTCCGGCGGCGAGCACGGCGGCGAGGGCGCGCACGAGAGCCTCAACCCCCTGCTGACCGGCGGCGGCGCACTGCTCGCGCTGTTCCTGCTGCTGTGGATCACCACCCGCTTCAACCGCGACCGCTGAGCCCGCTGCGGCGGGCCGTACGCCCGTCGGGCCGTCGGTCCGCCCGGACAGGACCGGACAGAGGATAAGGTCGGCACGCATGGGAGAGTACGGCGGGAGCGAGGCGCCCGGCACCGACAAGCGGCGGCTCGGCGTGATGGGTGGGACCTTCGACCCCATCCACCACGGCCACCTGGTGGCCGCGAGCGAGGTCGCCGCGCGCTTCCACCTCGACGAGGTGGTCTTCGTCCCGGCCGGGCAGCCGTGGCAGAAGAGCCACCAGAAGGTGTCGCCCGCCGAGGACCGCTATCTGATGACGGTCATCGCGACCGCGTCGAACCCGCAGTTCTCGGTGAGCAGGATCGACATCGACCGCGGCGGCAAGACGTACACGATCGACACCCTGCGTGAACTGGCCGCGCTCAACCCCGACACGGACCTCTTCTTCATCACCGGGGCCGACGCGCTGGGCCAGATCCTGAGCTGGCGCAACACGGAAGAGCTCTTCTCGCTCGCCCACTTCATCGGCGTCACGCGCCCCGGCCACGCGCTGGCCGACCCCGGCCTGCCCGACGGCGGCGTCTCGCTGGTGGAGGTCCCCGCGCTGGCGATCTCCTCGACCGACTGCCGCGCCCGTGTGGAACGCGGCGACCCGGTCTGGTACCTGGTGCCCGACGGCGTCGTGCGCTACATCAGCAAGCGGGCCCTGTATCGGGAGGAGGACCCGCAGGCGTGAACGACGGCTACGGATACGACCCGTACGGCCAGCAGCCCGAGATCGTCGGCTACGACGAGTACGGCCGCCCGGTCTACCGGCAGGACCCCGCCACGTACGGCTCGTACGAGGGCACCTATGACGGTGCGTACGACCCGTACGGGCAGCAGCAGCCTCAGCCCCACTCCCAGCAGGTGCCGCAAGCGCCTCAGGCGCCTCAGGCGTACGACCCTTACGCGGGCTACTCCGATCAGCAGCAGGCGTACGGCTACGACCCGTACGGCCAGTCGGCTCAGCAGCCCCAGCAGCCCCAGCCGCAGCAGTATCCGCAAGAGGTGCAGCAGCAGGAGTGGTTCCCGCAGCAGGCCCAGGCGCCGCAGCAGGAGCAGTGGGGGGCGGACCAGGGCCCGGCGGGTCCCGCGACGGGGCAGATGCAGATGCCCGCGCAGGCGCCCTCCGGGCCGACGCCCGGGCCCGAGGCGCAGGTGCCGGGGCAGCGGGGGGACGGGGACGACCGGGAGTACCACACCGCGCAGTTCTCGTTCATCGAGGAGCCGGACGAGGACTCCGAGGACGTCATCGACTGGCTGAAGTTCTCCGAGAGCCGCACCGAGCGGCGCGAGGAGGCCAAGCGGCGCGGCCGTAACCGGGGAGTGGCGCTCGTCGTGGCGCTCGTCCTGGTCGTCGTGGGCGGCGTCGGCTACCTCTGGTACGCGGGCATGCTGCCCGGACTGGACGGGGCCAAGGACGACAAGGGCGCCGCGGCGGGGCAGAAGCGGGACGTCATCGTCGTCCACCTGCGCTCCACGGACAACGACGGCAGCTCCACGGCCCTACTCGTCGACAACGAGGGCGCGGGCCAGGGCAACACCGTGCTGCTGCCGAACTCCCTGGCCGTCTCGACCGAGGACGGCACGACCACCACGCTCGGCAAGTCCGTCGAGGACGAGGGCGCTTCCCCGACGCGGGACGCGCTGGACACCCTGCTGGGCTCGCACATCCAGGGCACCTGGCGGCTGGACACGCCCTTCCTGGAGAACATGGTCGAGCTGGTCGGCGGCATCGCCCTCGACACGGACGCGACCGTGCCGGGCAAGAAGAAGGGCGACAAGCCGCTCGTCCGCGCGGGCAAGGCGCAGGACCTCGACGGCAAGGCCGCTGTGGCATACGCGACGTACCGAGGCACGGCCGAGCCGCAGAGCAAGCAGCTCGCGCGGTTCGGGCAGGTCATGCAGGCGGCCCTGAAGAAGCTCTCCAGCGACCCGAAGGGCGCCACCAAGACCGTCGAGTCCCTGGGCCAGATCCCCGACCCCTCGCTCTCCGAGTCCGAGCTGGGCGCGTCCCTGGCCAAGCTGGCCGACCGCGCGAAGGGCGGGAAGTACCGCACCCAGGTGCTGCCCGTACGGGCGAACGGCACGCTCAGCCAGCAGGTCAGCGACGGCATGGTCAAGAACGTCCTGGGCGGCACCGTCAAGAACTCCGACCCGGGCGCCGCACTGCGCGTGAGCGTGAAGAACGGGAGCGGCGACCGCGGCGCGGACGACGCGGCCTCGGTCGCGCTGGTCAACGGCGGCTACTCGGTCGTGAAGGGCGGTGCGGCCGGTGCCGTGAGCGCCCGTACGCAGGTGACGTACGCCAAGCCGGAGCAGAAGGCGAAGGCCGAGGAGGTGGCCAAGACGCTCGGCGTCCGTACCACCGTGCGCCAGGCCAAGGGCGCGGCGAACGCCGACGTGAGCGTGGTGCTCGGCCGGGACTACAAAGGCTGAGGGCGGTGTCCCCGGCGCGTGAGACCCTGGAACCTGATACGTACACGCTGACCGCGTCCCCGGCCGATCAGCGGATCCACTGATCCGTTGCTCCGCCGCCCCGGGCGCGGACCCGCTCCCGACCCGAAAGCTTGCCTGTGACCGCCACGGACCGTTCCCTCGAGCTGATCAACGCCGCCGCCCAGGCCGCGGCCGACAAGCTCGCGCACGACATCGTCGCCTACGACGTCAGCGACGTGCTCGCCATCACCGACGCCTTCCTGCTCGCCTCCGCGCCCAACGACCGCCAGGTCAAGGGCATCGTCGACGAGATCGAGGAGCGGCTGCAGAAGGAGCTGGGCGCCAAGCCCGCGCGCCGCGAGGGCGAGCGCGACGGCCGCTGGGTGCTGCTGGACTTCGTCGACATCGTCGTGCACGTCCAGCACAGCGAGGAGCGCGTCTTCTACGCGCTGGAGCGGCTGTGGAAGGACTGCCCCGAGATCGACCTCCCCGAGGAGGCCAAGGCGACCCGGGGCAAGGGCGCGGAGCACGCGGGCGAGCTGGACGGAGAGCTGAGCTGAACGGGCAGACGGGGGCCCCGGGCGAGATCCGGGGCCGCAAGATCGTCCTCTGGCGGCACGGACAGACGGCGTGGAACCTGGAGCGCCGCTTCCAGGGATCCACCGACATCGAGCTGACCGAGGAGGGCATCGGGCAGGCGCGCCGCGCGGCCCGGCTGCTGGCCGCGCTCCGGCCCGACGCGATCATCGCCTCCGACCTCAAGCGCACGGCGGCCACGGCGGCGGAGCTGGCGGCCCTCACGGGGCTGGAGGTCACGCACGACGAGGCGCTGCGGGAGACGTACGCGGGCGCCTGGCAGGGGCTGACGCACGAGGAGATCGTCGAGCGCTTCGGCGAGCAGTACGCGGCGTGGAAGCGCGGCGAGCCGGTCCGCAGGGGCGGCGGCGAACTGGAGACCGAGGTCGCCGACAGGGCGGCGCCGGTCGTCGAGCGGAACGTCGAGAAGCTGCCCGACGGCGGCACCCTGGTCGTCGTCAGCCATGGCGGCACCATCCGCACCACCATCGGCCGGCTGATCGGTCTCGCGCCGCACACCTGGGAGGCGCTGGGCGGTCTGTCCAACTGCTCCTGGTCGGTCCTGGGCGAGACGATGCGCGGCTGGCGGCTGCTGGAGCACAACGCGGGCAGCCTCCCGGAGCCCGTGCTCGGCGACGACGACTGATTTCCTCTTTCGCCTGGTCACCGGGTAAGCTTCTTCTCGTTCGCGGCGCTCCGGCGCCCGACCTGGGGCTATAGCTCAGTTGGTAGAGCGCTTGCATGGCATGCAAGAGGTCAGGAGTTCGATTCTCCTTAGCTCCACGAGCGCGAGGGCGATGTGTGTCTGCGGAAAACGCAGACCATGTCGCCCTCGTCTTTTTGCGCGGCTTCGCCGCGCGTGGCGGGGGCTTCGCCACCCGCACCCCCTGGCGCTGGGGCGGGAGCGGAACGGTTCTGTGCTGCCTCCTCAGGGAGCGGGGTCTTTCGTTGTCCGGCGGCGCTCGGCGCGGATCTCGGAGAGCGGGCGGGCGTGCTCGGGGCAGCCGACGATCGGGTCCTCTATGGTGCGGAGCTTGGCGAGGAGGGCCTCGGTGCGCTCGCTGTGCGGGGTGTAGACCACGATGCGGGCCTCCGGCACATTGCTGATCTCCAGCGAGGTCGACGTCAGCCACAGCTCGCCGACCTCCGCGTGCCACATCATCTTGAGGTTTGCCCCCGGCGGGGCGACGTCGCAGCTCGCCCACAGCTCCTTGAAGTCCTCGCTCGCGTCCGACAGGCGCTGGATGAAGCTCTCCCACGCGGGGTCCCCGATGTGGCGCCCGTAGCCACCGCGCAGGGTGGCGACCGCCGTCGCCAGCTCGTCCCGGGGGTTGACCATCGCGCAGCAGCAGAGGGGCACGGAGCCGAACAGCCGCCACAGCATGTTCCGTTCGGCCGGGTCGGGGTGGTCGGCGCCCGGGAGCACGTGGGTGTAGGCGGTGTTGGCGGCGAGGATGTCGAACTTCGCGTTGTAGACCGCCGCGGGGAGGGGGTCCAGGGTGTGGATGATCGACTCGACCTCGGGGCCGATGTGCTGCGGGTCGGCCTGGCGCGGGGGCACGTAGGGCACCTCGGCCAGGTGGTACAGGTGCTCGCGCTCGGTGGTGTCGAGCCGGAGGGTGCGGGCCACGGCGTCCAGGACCTGCACGCTCGCGTTGATCGGGCGGCCCTGCTCCAGCCACGTGTACCAGGTCACGCCGACGCCGGAGAGCTGGGCGACCTCCTCGCGGCGCAGCCCCGGGGTGCGGCGGCGGAGGCCGCCGGGCATGCCGACGTCCTCGGGGGTGACCCGGGCGCGGCGGCTGCGCAGGAACGCGGTCAGCTCGGTGCGGCGACGCCGGTCCGAACGGCCCCTGGCGCCCGGCGCTTTGGCGGGGGTGCGGGTGATGGTGCTCACGTCCTTCATGGTGCGGGCAGCGGCGGGACGGTGCCAGGTGCTGTCAGTACCAGCATCCGGGGGCTCTCGTTACCCGTACCGGCGCGGTCCCAGGCTCTTCGGCATGACCTCGACCCCCTCCGTGACATCGGACATCCCTGCATCGAGTAGAGCCCACACCACTGACAATCCGGGCGCCCCGGCGGTCACGCCCCGTTCTCGTGCCCGTTCTCGTGCCCGCTCCCGGTCGCGGCCCGGGCGGCTCCTGGCGATCGTTCTCACGGGCCAGTTCATGGGCGTCCTCGACGCCTTCATCGTCAACGTCGCCGCGCCGGATCTGCGCGCCGACCTCCACACCTCGGGCGCCGTCCTCCAACTCGTCGTCGCCGGTTACTCGATCGCGTACTCGGTGCTGCTGATCACCGGGGCGCGGCTCGGGGCCCGGGTGGGGCACGGGCGGATGTTCCTGGGCGGGCTCGCGCTGTTCACCGTCGCCTCGCTGGCGTGCGGACTCGCCCAGGGGTCCGGGCAGTTGATCGCGTTCCGGCTGGCGCAGGGCACGGGCGCCGGGCTGATGCTGCCGCAGGTCCTCAGCCTGATCCAGCACACGTTCACCGGGACGTCGCGCACCCGGGCGCTGGGCGCGTACGCCGCGGTGCTGGGCGTGGGAGCCGCCGCGGGGCAGATGCTCGGCGGGGGACTGGTCAGCGCCGACCTCTTCGGTTCCGGCTGGCGTCCCGTCTTCCTGATCAACGTGCCGATCGGCGTGCTGCTGCTCGCGGCCGGGGCGCGGGTCCTGGGCGGCCGCGGCGCCGGCGGGACCGCTGGGACCGCTGGGACCGCTGGGGCGGACGGGGCCGACGGGGCCGACGGGGGCCGCGCGTCCTCACGGGCGCTCGACCTGCCCGGGCTCTTCCTGCTCGCCGCCGCCGTGCTGCTCTTCACCGTCCCCGTCGTGCTGGGGCAGGAGCTGGACTGGCCGCTGTGGGGCTGGGTGTCGCTGCTGCTGTGCGCGGTGGTCTTCGCCGTGTTCGTGCTGTACGAGACGCGGCTGTCGCGCAGGGGCGGCAGTCCGCTGCTGTCGCCCCGGGTGCTGCGCGCTCCGGGCGTGCCCCTCGCCGTCTTCCGGATCCTCACCATGATGGCCGTCAACGGAGGCTTCACCTTCGTCCTGATGCTGCACCTTCAGGGCGGCCTCGGGCAGAGCGCGTTGCGTGCGGGACTGACAGTGGTGCCGACCTGTGCCGCGTTCTCGGTGGCCGGGCTGGGCTGGCGGCGGCTCCCCGAGCGCTGGCACCCCCTGCTGTCCCCGGGCGGCTTCCTGCTGGGCGCGGCCTCCCTCACCGGCATCGGCGCGCTCTACGCGGGCGGTGGGGACGGCGGCCCGCTGGTGTACGTCCTGATGGCGACGGAGGGCCTGGGGATGTCCCTGGCGTACAACCCCGTGCTGGCCGGTGCCGTGGCGCGCGTACGGCAGGAGGACGCGGCGGACGCCAGCGGTCTCCTGGTGACGACGGCGCAGCTGGGGCTGCTCGTCGGAGTCGCGGTCTTCGGGGCGGCGTTCCTCGGCCACGCGGAGTCGGGGACCGGGCTGTCGGCCTCCGCGCACGCGATGGCGCTCACCTGTGGCGCGATGGCGGCGGCGGCCGTGGCAGGGTGCCTCGGGGGCGTCGTGAGGGCGCTCACGCGGCGCCGCGCGGACCTGTGAGCAGCTCGGGCGGATCGTTGACCGGGGCTTAGGACACGGGGAAGAACGTGGCAGAATCGTGACGGCTGGAAGGGGGAAGGCCAGAGGGGAGGGACGAGTGCGATGTCGACGAGAGTCCTCGACGAGGACGCCACGGAGGCCGCACTCCTGCCGGAACACCCGACGGCCCGCCCGGACGCCCTGGAGTGCCCGTCCTGCGGTTCATCGAATGTCGCCCAAGTGCTCGGTGACAATGGAGGAGTTTCCTACGTGTGCACGGCTTGTGGCCACATCTGGAGCTGAGTGAGCGATGGGCGCACACAGCAGAAAGTGCGACTGGTGCGGCAGCGGCACACCGATCGTGCGCGACATGGAGCCGGTCAATCCCTCGTACCAGTACTGGTGCGAGGACTGCGCACGGGCGCTGATCATAAAGGGCGATCCCATCGAGACGTACCGGGAGCTCGACGGAGAGCCGATCTACGGCCGCCTCCTGGACGCCCACTGCACGCTCAAGCGCTTCTATTCGTTCGCCACAGCCTGACCGCACCCCTCCTGGCCAGGCACTCTGACGCGGCTTCAGCCCGCCGCTCCTGGGGCCCTGTTCGTCCGGTTTCGTGCGGTGCGGGCCGCGGAGTGTCCGTACGGAGCGCCCGTACGGAGAGCACGGCCGCCACGGTCAGAAATACGGCGCCCGCGAGCGGATAGATGGCCGAAAGAAGCATCTGACCGCCGTTCTGGTGGAGTTCGGGCGATACGGACAAGGGGGCCGCGGGAGCCTGGGGCACCAGCCAGGGGGCGTACGACAGGAACACCAGCCCCGTGACCGCCGTACCGGCCCACCAGCGCGCGCTGGACCGCCGGTGCGCCTCGGCCCCGAGCAGTACCACCATCGGCACGCACCACACCCAGTGGTGCGACCAGGAGACGGGGCTGACCAGCAGCGCCGTGACCGCGCACGCCATGGCGGCCCAGGCGGGCGCGTGAGGGAGCCGCCGCGGCCCGGCCAGCGCGGCCGCGACGGCCACCGCCAGGCCGAGGACGACGACGAGCGCGGCGAGGACGGCCCAGAGCCCGCCCGGTTCCGGCGTGTGCAGCAGACGGGCCACCACACCGCTCAGGGACTGATTGGCGGAGTTCTCCGTGCGGCCCACCCGTCCGGACTCGAAAAGCGTCTCCGTCCAGAAATGGAGCGAGTCCCGGGGCAGCACCAGCGCGGCGAGCAGAACGGTGGCCAGAAAGGCCGCCGTGGCGACGGCTGCCTGTCGCAGCCACGGGTTCCACAGGTCCGCGGCCCTGACGGCCCTGACGGTTGTGGCGCCCCTGCCTGTGTGCCGTACGTGCTGTACGTGCCGTACGTGTCGCCAGCTCCGTACGGAGCCGCATATGGCGAGGAGGACCACGAAGAGCGCGGGTGTGAGCTTGATGCCCGCGGCGATCCCGATGCCCACCCCGGCCCAGCGGTGGTCGCGGCTGCGTGACAGGTCCCACAGGACGAGCACGGCGAGGAGCAGATTGATCTGGCCGTACCGCAGGGTCGTCCACACCGGCTCGCACCAGACGGCGAAGGAGGCCAGGAACAGGGCGGCCGCGGGGCGGGGGACGCGGAGGGGGCGTCCTGCCAGCCGTAGTGACAGATGGATCAGAGCCACCAGGAGCACGAGGTTCGCAAGGGTGGCCAGGGCGCGCATGTCGGGGACGCCGACCATGGTCAGCGGAAGGAAGAGCAGCGCCGCGAACGGCGGGTACGTCATCGGGAGGTCCGAGTCGGTGGCCCGCATCGCGTACAGGTCGTCCCCGTTGCGCACGGTCCAGCCCTCGGCCCGGTAGACCATGAGGTCGATCATCGAGACGCCGGAGGCGCGCTGGGCCAGCCAGAAGGCCGCGAAGGAGAGCGCGCAGGCCACGAGGGCGATGGTGTACGGCCACGTGAGCAGCTTCGCCCGGACCGCCCGGGCCACCCGGACCGTCGGTGTCCACTTGCCTTCGGCGCTCTGAGTGAGGGTGTGCACGGCCGGACACTATACACGCGGTGTATACGCGAGATGTATAGCGAATGATGAAGAGGGGGCGAGAGGGCGAGGGAAAAGGGATTTGGCGTCCCATGGGTGGAGGCGTGTAAGGTTGGCGAAGCCGCCGCGGGGAAGCCCCCGGCGGGCCAGATCCCGGGGCTATAGCTCAGTTGGTAGAGCGCTTGCATGGCATGCAAGAGGTCAGGAGTTCGATTCTCCTTAGCTCCACGAGTACGAGGGCGAGCTGTGTCTGCGGGGAACGCAGACCGGGTCGCCCTCGTCGTTTTTGCGCGGCTTCGCCGCGCGGTGCGGGGGCTTCGCCACCCGCACCCCCTGGGTGGGGTGCCCTCTGTCGATCTGGTGGGGTGCCCCCTGTTGTTCTGAGTGGGCTGGCCTCTTTTGGTCTGGATGGGTCGCCCTCTGTCGTTCTGTGGACGGCGTGAGGCCCCTCCTGTGCCTTGCGGTACCCTGACCGCATGCGTGCTGTACGCCTTCTGCTTAGCGAGCCGCGCTGATCAATCCCGACCCCCCGTCACCGGGGTCGGAATCGGCGCGGCTTCCCCTCCTGTGCGAGGGGTTTTTTCGTTTCGAGTGCTACGCCTGAGCGCTGGCGACCGCTGGGCAGAGACGACCGATGGAGCTTTGAGGACGATGAGCGAGAAGACCACCGCCGCCGAGACCGCGGCCCCCCATCGCTATACGGCGGCCCTGGCCGCCGACATCGAGGCACGCTGGCAGGACTTCTGGGAGAAGCACGGCACCTACGAGGCGCCGAACCCCGGCGAGGGGGAGCTGGGCGGCGACCCCGAGCAGGCGGCGAAGCCCAAGAAGTTCGTGATGGACATGTTCCCGTACCCGTCCGGGGCCGGGCTGCACGTGGGCCACCCGCTGGGGTACATCGCGACGGACGCCTTCGCCCGCTTCCACCGGATGACGGGGCACAACGTCTTGCACACCCTGGGCTTCGACGCGTTCGGCCTGCCCGCCGAGCAGTACGCCGTCCAGACGGGCACCCACCCGCGTGCCTCTACAGAGGCCAACATGATCCAGATGAAGGCGCAGCTGCGCCGCCTGGGCCTGGGTCACGACCAGCGCAGGTCCTTCGCGACCATCGACCCGGAGTACTACCGGTGGACGCAGTGGATCTTCCTGCAGATCTTCAACTCCTGGTACGACACGGAGGCCGACAGGGCCCGTCCGATCGACGAGCTGGTCAAGCAGTTCGAGTCGGGGGAGCGCGAGACGCCGAACGGCACGGCCCCCTGGAGCGAGCTGGACGAGCGCGGGAAGGCCGACCTGCTGGGTGAGTACCGCCTGGCCTACGCCTCGGACGCGCCGGTCAACTGGAGCCCGGGCCTGGGCACCGTGCTGGCCAACGAGGAGGTCACCGCCGACGGCCGTTCGGAGCGCGGGAACTTCCCGGTCTTCAAGGCCAAGCTGCGCCAGTGGAACATGCGCATCACGGCCTACGCCGACCGCCTGCTGACCGACCTGGACGCGCTGGACTGGCCCGAGGCCATCAAGCTGCAGCAGCGCAACTGGATCGGGAGGAGCGAGGGCGCCCGCGTCCGCTTCCCCCTGGGGGACGAGGCGGTCGAGGTCTTCACCACCCGCCAGGACACCCTGTTCGGCGCCACCTACATGGTGCTGGCCCCCGAGCACCCGCTGGTCGACAGCATCCTGCCGGACGCCTGGCCGGAGGGCACGCACGAGGTGTGGACGGGCGGCCACGCGACCCCGGCCGAGGCCGTCTCCGCGTACCGCGCGCAGGCCGCCGCCAAGTCGGACGTCGAGCGCCAGGCGGAGGCCAAGGACAAGACCGGCGTCTTCACCGGTGCGTACGCGCTGAACCCGGTCAGCGAGGAGCGGGTGCCCGTCTTCATCGCCGACTACGTCCTGATGGGGTACGGCACGGGCGCCATCATGGCCGTCCCCGCGCACGACTCCCGTGACTTCGCCTTCGCGCGTGCCTTCGAGCTGCCCATGCGCTGCGTGGTCGAGCCGTCCGACGAGCGCGGTCAGGACCCGTCCACGTGGGACGACGCCTTCGTGTCGTACGAGGCCAGGATCGTCAATTCCAGCGACCACAACGTCTCCCTGGACGGCCTGAACGTGACGGACGCCAAGGAGCGCGTCACCCGGTGGCTGGAGGAGCGCGGGATCGGCGAGGGCACGGTCAACTTCCGGCTGCGCGACTGGCTGTTCAGCCGTCAGCGCTACTGGGGCGAGCCCTTCCCGATCGTCTACGACGAGGACGGCATCGCGCACTCCCTGCCCGAGTCGATGCTGCCCCTGGAGCTGCCGGAGGTCGAGGACTACTCCCCGCGCACCTTCGACCCGGACGACGCCGACACCGAGCCGGAGACCCCGCTGTCCCGGAACGAGGAGTGGGTCCACGTCACCCTGGACCTGGGTGACGGCAGGGGCCCGCGGCGCTTCCGCCGGGAGACCAACACCATGCCCAACTGGGCGGGTTCGTGCTGGTACGAGCTGCGTTATCTGGACCCGCACAACAGCGAGCGGCTGGTCGACCCGGAGGTCGAGCGGTACTGGATGGGGCCGCGCGAGGGCCAGCCCACCGGCGGCGTGGACCTGTACGTCGGCGGTGCCGAGCACGCCGTGCTGCACCTGCTGTACGCCCGTTTCTGGTCCAAGGTGCTGTTCGACCTGGGCCACATCTCGTCGGCCGAGCCGTTCCACAAGCTGTACAACCAGGGCATGATCCAGGCGTACGTCTACCGTGACGCCCGGGGCATCGCCGTACCGGCCGCCGAGGTCGAGGAGCGCGACGGCGCCTACTTCTACCAGGGCGAGCAGGTCAGCCGTCTGCTGGGCAAGATGGGCAAGTCCCTGAAGAACGCGGTCACTCCGGACGAGATCGCCGCCGAGTACGGCGCGGACACCCTGCGGCTGTACGAGATGGCCATGGGCCCGCTGGACGTCTCGCGCCCCTGGGACACGCGCGCCGTGGTCGGCCAGTACCGGCTGCTGCAGCGCCTGTGGCGGAACGTGATCGACGAGGCGAGCGGCGAGGTCACCGTCGTCGACGCGGAGCCCGACGAGGACACGCTGCGCGCGCTGCACAAGGCGATCGACGGCGTTCAGCAGGACATGGAGGCGATGCGCTTCAACACGGCCATCGCCAAGATCACCGAGCTGAACAATCATGTGACCAAGGTGCGCGAGGTGCCGCGTTCGGTGGCCGAGCGCATGGTGCTGCTGATCGCGCCGCTGGCCCCGCACATCGCCGAGGAGCTGTGGCGCAGGCTGGGCCACGACAGTTCGGTGGTCTACGCGGACTTCCCGGCCGCCGACCCGGCCTACGTGGTCGACGAGACCGTGACCTGCGTCGTCCAGATCAAGGGCAAGGTCAAGGCCCGCCTGGAGGTCTCCCCGTCGATCTCGGACGCCGACCTGGAGGCCCAGGCGCTGGCCGAGCCGGCGGTCGTCGCGGCGCTGGGCGGCGCGGGGATCCGCAAGGTCATCGTGCGCGCGCCCAAGCTGGTGAACGTCGTACCGGCCTGACGCTCGACATCAGGCGCCGGTACCTGGTGCCTGACGCTTTCGGCGTCCCTTACGGGGCGATTGCGGGGGCGGTCGGGGTTCCGAGGAACCCTGTGCCGCCCCCGCCCGTTTACGCTGGACGGGAACGACGGCATCGACGGAATCGACGTACAGCGGGGCCGTCGACCGGCGCGGACGGACAAGGAGCGGCCGTGGAATTCGTCATCGGCCTGGTGGCCGTGCTCTTCGTGCTCTTCGTCGTGCTCGGAGCGGTCGTCACGGTACGGGCCGTCCGCGCGGTGAAGCGCGGCGTGGAGCGCACGGGCACCCAGGTCAGGAACACGGTCGAGGAGACCAGTCTCAAGGCCCGCAGCATGCAGCCAGGACCCGTCGGCGAGGTCGCCCGGGTCCGGCTCGAACTGCGCTCGTCCATCGACAGCACCCGCCGCGCCCTGGAGACCGCCGCCTCCGACGACCCCTCGCTCCAGGAGGCGGTCGGCCTGCTGGACAGGCTCCACGACCACGCGCGCCAGCTCGACGGCGAGCTGCGTGTCCTGATGGAGCGCGAGCCGGACCGCGCCCGCGTCGCCGAGCGGCTGCCGGACGCCCGGGAGCGGATGACGGCGATCAAGGAGTCGGCGGACTCGCTCCGGTTCGCCGCGCAGGACCGCGCCCGCCGTTCCTCCCCGGAGGAGCTGGCCTCGCTGCGCGAGCAGATCGAGATCGAGTCGGGAGCGCTACGCCACTGGGAGCCTGCCGAGCCGCCCGCCAAGGGTGAGGGGGAGCGGGCCGTGGGCGAGGGCGTCGAGCCGTTGCAGCTGCCGGACGAGCCGAAGCGCCCGCTGCCCGGCTTCGAGAAGCGTCACCCCCGGAGCGCCCCCTGAGCCGCAAGTCCACGGATACGCTCACGCCCATGTCCCGTCCTGTGTCCCGCCATGTCGCGATCGTCACCGATTCCACGGCGTATCTCCCGCTCGCGGAGCGGGAGCGGCACCGTATCGACGCCGTTCCGCTGACCGTGGTGATGGGCGACGAGGCGCTGGAGGAGGGCACCGAGATCTCGGCGCGGTCCCTGGCGGCGGCCCTGCGGGAGCGGCGCCCGGTGACCACGTCGCGGCCCAGCCCGGAGACCTTCGCGCGGGCGTATCGCGCGGCGGCGGAGGGCGGCGCGGACGGGATCGTCTCGCTGCACCTGTCGGCCGAGTTCTCGGGGACGTACGACGCGGCGGTGCTGGCCGCGCGTGAGGCGCCCGTGCCGGTGCGGGTCGTGGACACGGGCGTGGTCGCGATGGCGCTCGGCTTCTGCGCCCTCGCCGCGGCGGAGGCGGCGGAGGCGGGCGGCTCGCTGGAGGACGCCGTGGCGGCGGCCGAGAAGCGCGCCGAGGGCACCTCGGCCTACTTCTACGTGGACACGCTCGACTATCTGCGCCGGGGCGGCAGGATCGGCGCGGCCCAGGCACTCCTCGGCTCCGCGCTCGCGGTCAAGCCGCTGCTCGAACTGGACGAGGGCCGCATCGGGCTGATGGAGAAGGTGCGCACGGCCTCGAAGGCCATCGCGCGGCTCGAGGAGATCGTGGTCGAGCACGCGGGGGACGCCACCGTGGACATCGCCGTGCACCATCTCGCCGCTCCCGAGCGGGCGGAGCAGCTCGCTGAGCGGCTCCGGGAAAGGGTGCCGGACCTGCGCGAACTGCATGTGAGCGAGGTCGGCGCGGTGATCGGGGCGCACACGGGGCCGGGACTGCTGGGGGCTGTGGTCTCGCGGCGGTAGGGGCGCTGAATCACTCGCACGGGTGATGGAGTTATCCACAACTGCGGGGTTTTCCCCGGGAATTGAGCAACATCACTGAGGGGTGCGGGGCGTCCGTAGCGTCTGTCGCATGAGTACGCGATCACATCACCGTGCACAGTCCGATGCCCCTGACATGGCCACGGAGCCCGTTCCCCGGACGCCCTCGCGACCGAGGCGGAGCCCGCCCTCGCGCCCTCCGGGCGGACCGCGCGCCCATCCCGGTCCGGGGCGGCTGGGCGCCCGGCACCGCCGCCTGTCCCGGCGCGATCGGGCAGAGGCCCCGCCCGGAGGCCCCGGGGAGAGGGCCGCTTCCCTCCTCGCCGGGCCGCCTTCGCTCGGTCCGCCTCCGCCCGAGGTCATGCCGCGCGCGGAGGCCATCGCAGCAGCCCGGGAGGCGGTCCGGCAGAGCAGGCTGCGCCGGGAGGGCGAGCGGGAGGGAGAGCAGGGCTGGGCGAGGGAGCCTGAGCGGAGGCCCGAGCCCGAGGAGGCGCCTGAGGCCGAGTCCGGCGCCGGGCTCCCCGCCCGCGAGCGCGCCCGGCTGGCCATGCGGGAACGGCTCCCGGTGTGGCTCCAGTTGAGATGCGGGATGGAGCTCAGGACGCTGGTGGCGCTGGGGCTCGTGCTCCTGATCGCCGTCGGCTTCGCGGTGCACCACTTCTGGGTGGGACGTCCGCAGAGCGTCGCGGCGCCTGAACGGTCCCGGCAGGCGCCCGTGGCCCCGGCCGCCGGAGAGGACCCGCCGGACCTGGCCGCCAAGGCCGGGGCCGGGGCCGCCCCCGGGCGCCGTCTGGTGATCGACGTGGCGGGGAAGGTGCGCGAGCCCGGGGTGCACAGGCTGCCGTCGGGTTCCCGGGTCGCCGATGCCCTCCACGCGGCGGGCGGTCTGCGCAAGGGAGCGGACACCGGCACGCTGAACCGCGCCCGGCTCCTCGTCGACGGCGAGCAGATCGTGGTCGCGGGACGCGGCAAGGGCGGCGCCGCGGCGGTGCCTGCCCCGAGCCCCGGAGCTCCTCCCACGGCACCCGGCGGCACCGGGAGCGCGGACGCGAGCGGCGCGGCGTCCGGCACCCCGGTGAGTCTGAACTCCGCGACGCCCGAGCAGTTGGAGACCCTGCCCGGCGTCGGCCCGGTGCTGGCCCAGCACATCATCGAGTTCCGCACGGAGCACGGCGGATTCACCTCCATCGACCAGCTCCGCGAGGTCAACGGGATCGGCGAGAAGCGCTTCGCCGACATGAAGCCCCAGGTGACCCCGTGACTCCGGCGAGCCCCGCGTCTCCGGGGCCGCCGAGGAGGGGCCGGGCGACCGTGCACGCGGCGGCACCGCACCCGCTGGGGGCCGCCGACCCCCGGCAGAGCGGCCCCAGGGACCTGCGCCTCGTCCCGCCCGCGCTCGCCGCGTGGGGCGCGGCGGCCGTCGCGCTCAGCGTCTCCGGCACCGTGACGGCCGTAGGAGCGGCCCTGTGCTGTGCGACGGCGGTGCCGCTGCTCGTCGTGGCCGCACGGGGCGCCGGGGGACAGGGCGGACGGCACGGAGCGGTGCTGGTGGGCGCGGCGGTGACGCTGCTGTGCGCCGCCGCCGGTGGCGCAGCGGCGGGGTTGCACGCGGCGGATCTGCGCAGAGGGCCGCTGCCGCGGCAGGCGGAGCGATTCGGGCAGGCCACCGCCGAGGTCGAGGTCACCGGCGATCCCCGGCTCTCCCGTCCCCGGGTGCGCGGGGCCCAGCAGGCCGAGCGCCTTGTCGTGATCCCCGCCGAAGCGGTCCGTACGGAGACGGGGGACGGGGTGCGGACGGTGCAGCGCACACCGGTGCTGCTCCTCGTCACGGGCACCGCGCACGCCCAAGGAGGCACGGACGCGGCCAAGGGGCGGGGCGCGTGGATGCGGCTCCTCCCGTCCACCCGGATCAGGGTCGAGGCCCGCCTGGCGCCGCCCGCGCGGGACGGTCCGGGCGGACAGGACATCGCGGCCGTGCTCCGCGTCCGGGGCGAGGGGGCGCCGCACGTCCTCGCCGGGCCCAGCGCGGCGCAGGCGCTCGCCGGAGAGCTGCGGGCCGGGCTGCGCACCGCGAGCGGAGGACTCGGTGCCGACGCGCGGGGACTGCTGCCGGGGCTCGTCGTCGGGGACACCTCGCGGATGCCGACGGAGCTGGGCGAGGCGTTCCGGGCCACGGACATGACGCATCTGCTCGCGGTCAGCGGCGCCAACCTCACGATCCTGCTGGTTCTGGTCATCGGTCCGCCGGGGCTCGCGCACCGGGTCGAGCGGCGCGGGCTGGCGCCCCGGCTGGGGATCCCGCTGCGGAGCACGGCCGTGCTGGGCGTGCTGCTCACGCTGGCCTTCGTGGTCGTGTGCCGTCCGGAGCCCAGTGTGCTGCGCGCGGCGGCCTGCGGGCTGATCACCGTTCTCGCGCTCGCCACGGGAAGACGGCGGTCGCTGCTGCCCGCACTCGCCGGGGCCGTGCTCGCGCTGGTGCTCTACGATCCGTGGCTCGCGCGGGACTTCGGGTTCCTGCTGTCGGTGCTGGCCACCGGTTCGCTGCTGACGGTGGCGCCGCGGTGGAGCGCGGCGCTGCGTCGCAGGGGAGTTCCGGGACGGCTGGCGGAGGCGTTGGCGGCGGCTGCCGCGGCGCAGACGGCGTGCGCTCCGGTGGTGGCGGTGCTGGCGGCGCACGTCAGCCTCGTGGCCGTCCCCTGCAATCTGCTGGCCGAGTTCGCGGTGGCGCCCGCGACGGTGCTGGGGTTCGCGGCGCTGGGTGCCGCGCCGTTCGCGATGCCGCTCGCCAAGGTGCTGGCCTGGCTGGCGAGCTGGCCGGTGGAGGCGATCGCCGCCCTCGCGCGTACCGGCGCGCGGCTGCCCGGCGCGGAGATCGACTGGCCGGGCTCCTGGGCGGGGGCGGGACTGCTGGCGCTGCTCACCGTCGTGCTGCTGGGGGTGGCGGCACGGCTGAGGCTGCCGCACCGGCCATGGCTGTGCGCCGCGTGCGCCCTGCTGCTGGTGCTGGCCGTGGCCCGCCCCGCGCCCCTCGTCCGGCCGCTCACGGGGTGGCCGCCGCCGGGCTGGCGCCTGGTGGTGTGCGATGTCGGGCAGGGCGACGCCCTCGCGCTGGCGGTGGACGGGAAGGAGGGCGGGGGAGGCGGTGCCGTGGTGGTCGACGCGGGGCCCGATCCGGCCGCCGCGGACCGCTGTCTGCGCGAACTGGGCGTCAGGGAGATCCCGTTGCTCGTCCTGACGCACTTCCACGCGGATCATGTTGCCGGACTGTCCGGTGTGCTGCGGGGCCGGGCGGTCGGGGCGATCCAGACGACCACGCTCGAAGAGCCCGCCGGGCAGGCCGGGTTCGTGCGGGAGACGGCGCGGCGCGCGCGGGTTCCCGTGGTCACCGCGGCGGCGGGGGAGCGGCGCCGGGCGGGAGACCTGCGGTGGGAGGTGCTGTGGCCGCCGCGGCCCCAGGGCATGCCCGGGGCCGCCGGTGAGGCGGGTGAGGGGGCGAACGACGCCAGCGTCACGCTCCTCGTGCGGACGGCGGGGATCACGCTGCTGCTGGCCGGTGATCTCGAACCGGCCGCGCAGCAGCGGCTGCTGGCCGCATGGCCGGGGATGCCGTCCGTCGATGTGCTCAAGGTGGCGCACCACGGTTCGCGGTACCAGGACCCGGCGCTGCTCGACAGGCTGCGGCCCCGGGTGGCGCTCGTATCGGCGGGCGCGGACAACCCGTACGGGCATCCGGCGCCGCAGACGTTGCGGGCGCTGTGGGGAGCGGGCGCGGCGGTCGCGCGGACGGATGAGAACGGGGCGCTGGCGCTGGTCCGGCGGGACGACGGTTCCCCGGCGGTCGTCACGGAGCGGGGCAGTTCGCGCATCGGCCCGGGTGGCGGCCCGGGTGGGGGTCCGTGGGCGAGAGGGCCCTGACGGTCGTGGCCCGCCGGGCCCCGTCGTCGGTTCGGGGCCTCACGGGGTTCGTTGGCAGACGCGTTGGTTCTCCAGAGGTGCGCAAGGGAGGTGTCCGTGTTTCTCCATGAGGTTGCGGCCCGTGTCGCCGTTCATGTAGTCGAGAAACTTCGAGGTGAGGGAGCTGGCGGGCGGCGATCCGTAGGTGTAGGCGTGCTCCGGCTCCCAGAAGGGGTACGCGCCCTTGCGGACCGCGTCCGGGGAAGGCTGGTGCCCGTCGAGTCCGGCGAGGCGGATGCCGTCGGCGCGGGAGGCCGAGCGCAGTTCGGCGTAGCCGATGGCGCCCGGGATCTGGCGGACGGTGCGCAGCACCTGGGCGGTGCTGTCCAGTTCGCAGCGGATGACGCGGGCCTCAGGCGAGTCCTTCCCGCGGCAGTCGCGCGAGGAGTAGGCGGGCTCAAGCCGTTCCAGCACGCGGCTCTGGAAGACCCCGCGGGTGCCGGAGCCCGCGTTCCTGCTGACCAGGCGGACGGGGAGGGGCGGGCCGCCGAGCTGCTTCCAGTTGGTGATCCTGCCCTCGTAGAGGCGGCGGACGTCGGCGCGGCTGAGGCTCAGCGGGCGAGGGCTGACCCGTTCGTTGACGACGAGAGTGAAGACGGAAAGCGCGGCCCTGTGCTCCTTGAGCTTCGGGTAGCCGTCCGGCTTGGGGCCGTCGGAGAGCGCGAGGCGCGCGGGGAAGCCGTCCTTCGCGTCCTCGCCCGCCTGCTGGAGCTCGCGGATCCCGGCGCCGCTGCCCTGCGCGTCCACGGTGATCCGGGCGCCGGGGCACTCCTTCTCGTAGGCGTCGGAGAGGTCCTTCATGACGGGGGCGAAGGCGGTGGAGCCCAGGACCGTCAGCGCGCCCTGGGCGCAGCCGCGTGGCGGGGGAGGGGAGTCGCCCCAGATGCGGATGCCGATGGGTTCGAAGACGAGGAGGAGCACGAGGCCCAGGACGAGACCGAGGACGCGGTTGCTGGGCCGGGGGTTCTTCTGGTTCTCCCGGACCTTCCCCTCCTTGATGCGCCCGCTCACCTCGGGCTTGCGGCGGACGCCGGGCCCTGTGAGGAGGACGAGCAGCTTGAAGTGCTCGCCGCGGTTGAGGGGGACCTTGGGGATGGCGATCTGGTTGCCGGTGTAGCGCAGGCCGGGGCCTTCGGGCTCGTCGCTGTCGGGCGGGGGACCGTCGCCGTTCCGGGGCGGGTTGAGGTGGTTGACGAGGTCGTGGGGGCTGGGCTCGGTGACGGCGACGTCGCGGACGGTGCGGTCGGGGAAGGTGGCCGTGAGGCCCGCGTGTTCGCCCTCGGGGGTGGTGAAGTAGTCCCCGTTGTCGACGGTGCGGAGGCCGTCGTTCTCGATCCGCAGCAGGACCAGCGAGGCACCGGTCATGTCGGACGTGGCGTCCAGGAGACTGAGGCGCTGGGCGCCGCGCCCGTTGGAGGAGTCGTTGTCGATGAGCGTGTCCATCTGGACGCGGTAGCCGATCCGCTTCTGGCCCGGCATGAGCCGCTCGTACCAGAGCACCCCGAAGGTGGCGAGCACGCCGAGCGCCGCCAGCACGTTCTCGGGGCTGAGCCAGTCCATGGTGGGCCTCGCACGAATGACCGGTCCGGGGGATGTCAAGGTACGAGCCGGTCAGGGACGGCGGGCCGGAAATCCCGTGCTGTCGGCGGATGTTCGCCGCCAGGTCGCCCGGGCGTCGACGGGGCGTGCCCGGCGCGTGACCGGAGCGCGTCCGGGGCGTGTCAGTCCTGCTTGGGCCGATCCTGCTCGGGCCGGTCCCGTTCTGGTCAGTCCCGTTCGAGCCAGCCGTCGTGCGTGGCGGCGAGGGCGTCGAGCTTCCCGGGGTCGTACGTGCCGTGGGGGTCCTCCAGGACGACGAGCCACTGCGCGTCCTCCGCGTCGTCCTCGCCGGCCAGCGCCTCCCGTACGAGCTGCGGCTCCTCCGTCAGCCCGAGAAGGTCCTCCAGCTCCTCCGCCACCTCTTCCGCCGCGTCCCGGTCGGGCAGCACCAGCACATGTCGTACGTCGCTCACCCGGGCATTCTCGCAGGGCCGCGCCGGGCCGGAGGGGCGGCTCTGGCCCTGCCCGTTCCGGGCGGGGCTGTCGGTGGGGCGTGGGATGCTTGACCGCGATGGCTGCGCGAAAGAAGACGACAGAGGACCCGCTCGCTCCCGTGACCCTGGCTGTGGGGCAGGAGGAGCTGCTGATCGACCGTGCCGTGCAGCAGGTCGTCGCCGCGGCCCGTGCCGCCGACGCGGACACGGATGTGCGGGACCTCGCGTCCGGCGAGCTCCAGCCCGGCACCCTGGCCGAGCTGACCAGTCCCTCGCTCTTCTCGGAGCGGAAGGTCGTCGTCGTGCGCGCCGCACAGGACCTGTCGGCGGACACGGTCAAGGACGTGAAGGCGTATCTCGGGGCCCCGGCCGAGGAGATCACCCTGGTCCTGGTGCACGCGGGAGGGGCCAAGGGCAAGGCTCTCCTGGACGCCGCCCGCAAGGCGGGGGCACGCGAGGTCGAGTGCCCGAAGATGACCAAGCCGGCGGACAGGCTGGCGTTCGTGCGGGGCGAGTTCCGGACGCTGGGCCGGTCGGCGACGCCGGAGGCGTGCCAGGCGCTGGTCGACTCGATCGGCAGCGATCTGCGCGAGCTGGCCTCCGCCTGTGCGCAGCTCACGGCCGATGTCGAGGGCACGATCGACGACGCGGTCGTCGGGCGGTACTACACGGGAAGGGCCGAGGCCTCCAGCTTCACCGTGGCCGACCGTGCGGTGGAGGGCCGTGCCGCCGAGGCGCTGGAGACGCTGCGCTGGGCTCTCGCGACGGGGGTCGCGCCGGTGCTGATCACCAGCGCCCTCGCGCAGGGGGTCCGCTCCATCGGCAAGCTCGCCTCGGCCCCGCGTGGGGCCCGCCCCGGCGACCTCGCGCGGGAGCTGGGCATGCCGCCCTGGAAGATCGACCGGGTCCGGCAGCAGATGCGGGGCTGGTCGGCGGACGGGGTGGCGACGGCGCTGCGCGCCGTGGCCGAGGCCGACGCCGCGGTGAAGGGCGCCGCGAGCGACCCCGAGTACGCGCTGGAGCGGGCGGTCGTCACCATTGCGGGCGCGGCCCGCTCACGCTGAGCCGGGGCGCTGCGGCGCCGGTCGTGCCGGTGGCGCCGGTCATGCCGGGGGCACGGGCGGCCCGTGGCGCGTGCCGCCGGGCGGGGTCACTTCTTGAGGGCTTCCAGCGTCGCCTTCATGTCGGAGGTCATCATCTTCCGCAGCTCCGTCTCGGAGAGCGACTCTCCGTCATTGGGACCCGTCCCGTAGTTGCTCCACTCCAGGGTGCCCTCGAACCAGCCGTCCCGTACGGCGAGGCGGGCCCAGCGCACGGTGTCGCCGCCCTGCGACTTGTCCAGGATCAGGAACGCCTCCTCGCCGATCCCGCCGATCTGCCGGACCCGGTAGGTCGAGGTGTCGTCGCTGCGCTCCGTGTACGCTTTCATGCGGGGTGCGAACTCCGGCTCGGGGTCGGACTTCTTGTGCCAGTCGCCGGTGAAGCTCACATAGGTGCGCGCGTAGTCGGAGCCCGAGGACTTCATCGTGACGCTGCAGTACGCCGAGGAGAGCGCCGGGTCCTTCGAGCCGTACGAGGTGGGGTCGCCGCTCTCCTCCGAGTAGCGCGCGGCGAGGGCCGAGCGGTCGAAGGGCTCGCACATGTCGGAGGGAACGGTGTATCCGGCGAGGTCGGCCTTGCCGCCCCCGGTGTCGCCACCCTTCTCGAAGCCGCCGGTCGCCAGCAGGGACCCGGCCCACACCGCCGAGGCGAGCAGCGCGCCGCCGAGTGCCCAGAGCCAGCCCGGCGTCCTGCGGGGCGACCGGACCGCCGTCAGCGGCACCGTCCCGGGCGTGCCCTGTCCGTACGCGGCCTGAGCCTGGGCGCCGGTGACCGGGTCGTAGGGGCCCGGTGGCGCTCCGTGCGGCCCGCCCGGCGCGGGCACACGCTGGCCCAGCGGCTGCGTATAGGGGTTCCCCGGGTCCGGCTGCGCCTGCTGCCCCGTCGTCCCCTGCTGCAGGGGCGGCCCGAGATAGCTCGGCTGCCCCGACGACTCCGGCCCACCGGCCCAGCCCGACTGTCCCGACTGGCCGGGTTGTCCCGACTGGCCAGATTGTCCCGTCCGGCCGGGCTGGCCGGGCTGGCCGGGCTGCCCCGGAAATCCCGAGGCCCCGGTCTGCCCCGGCTGCCCTGGCTGGAGCGGCGGCCCCAGATAGCTCGGCTCGCCCGAGGCCGCTGGCCCCCCGGCCTGACTGCCCGGTCCACCGGCCTGCCCTGGCCCCTCGGCCCACCCCTGCCCCTCAGCGGCCTGGCCCTGTCCCTCGGCCCGCCCCTGCCCCTCAGCGGCCCAGCCCTGTCCCTCAGCCCGGCTCTGTCCATCGGACCGGCTCGGTTGCCCGGATTGCGGATGCTCCCCCGGATGCGACATGCCAGTAAACGTACCCAGGCATGCCCGAGACCCCGCCTCCAGCCCTGGGGAAAGGGCGGAGACGGGGTCTCGGGTCACGCTGTGGACACCGCACCCGCGTGGCGAACGCAGGCCGCGTGCGGCGTCGTGTCGATCACGAGCTCTGGCACAGGGCGGATGAGAGAGGGCCCGCCGTGGAGTGCCGGAGCGGCAAGCGGAAGGTCAGCCGTTGAGCGTGGCGACGTGCTTGGCGAGCGCAGCCTTCTTGTTGGCCGCGTTGTTCTTGTGCAGCACACCCTTGCTGGCGGCCTTGTCGAGCTTCTTCGCCGCGACCTGCTGCGCCTCGGCGGCCTTGGCCGCGTCACCGGCGGCGACGGCCTCGCGGGTGCGACGGATCGCGGTCTTCAGCTCGGACTTGACCGCCTTGTTGCGCTGACGCGCCTTCTCGTTGGTCTTGATCCGCTTGATCTGGGACTTGATGTTCGCCACGAATGAGCCTTTACGGTTCGGGATTCTTCGTCTCAGTGCCAGAAGGCACAGTCGCCCAGGCTACCAGCAGCGCCAGCGCCCTCCCAATCCGCTCCGCGCCCCGCGCTCATGGGACCATGGAGGGGCGACATACAGCTCTATGCAGCACCATGCAGCACCACCGCCCCGACCCGACAGACCAGACCCGACAGGACACTGCGTGCCCGCGACCCCTTCGAACGCGCCGGAGCCGAGCCGTACAGACCCGGCGCTGATCCGTAATTTCTGCATCATCGCGCACATCGACCACGGAAAGTCGACGCTTGCCGACCGGATGCTCCAGCTCACCGGCGTCGTGGACAAGCGGCAGATGCGCGCGCAGTACCTCGACCGGATGGACATCGAGCGTGAGCGCGGCATCACGATCAAGTCCCAGGCGGTGCGGATGCCCTGGGCGCCGACCGAGGACGCGGGGAAGCCGCACATCCTCAACATGATCGACACCCCGGGCCACGTCGACTTCACCTACGAGGTCTCCCGCTCCCTCGCGGCCTGCGAGGGCTGCATCCTGCTGGTCGACGCGGCGCAGGGCATCGAGGCGCAGACCCTCGCCAACCTCTATCTGGCGATGGAGCACGACCTCACGATCATCCCGGTGCTCAACAAGATCGATCTTCCGGCCGCGCAGCCCGAGAAGTTCGCCGCCGAGCTGGCGCACCTCATCGGCTGCGAGCCCGAGGACGTGCTGAAGGTCTCCGCGAAGACGGGCGAGGGCGTCGAGGAGCTGCTCGACGAGGTCGTGCGCCAGGTCACCCCGCCGGTCGGCGTCGCGGACGCCCCGGCGCGCGCGATGATCTTCGACTCGGTCTACGACGCGTACCGGGGCGTGGTCACCTACGTGAAGGTCGTCGACGGCAAGCTCAGCAAGCGCGAGCGCATCCGCATGATGTCGACGGGTGCCACCCACGAGCTGCTGGAGATCGGCACGAACTCGCCGGAGATGACCCCGGCCGACGGCCTGGGCGTGGGCGAGGTCGGCTATCTGATCACAGGCGTGAAGGACGTCCGCCAGTCCAAGGTGGGTGACACGATCACCCAGCTCTCCAAGGGCGCCGAGGAGGCGCTGCCGGGGTACAAGGACCCGAAGCCGATGGTCTTCTCGGGCCTCTATCCGCTCGACGGCTCGGACTACCCGGAACTGCGCGACGCGCTCGACAAGCTGCTGCTGAACGACGCGGCGCTGACGTACGAGCCGGAGACCTCGGCGGCGCTCGGCTTCGGCTTCCGCGTGGGCTTCCTCGGCCTGCTGCACCTGGAGGTCATCCGGGAGCGGCTGGAGCGCGAGTTCGGGCTCGACCTGATCGCGACCGCGCCGAACGTGATCTACCGGGTGGACATGGAGGACGGCAGCGAGCACGTCGTCACCAATCCGAGCGAGTTCCCGACCGGCAAGATCGACAAGGTGCACGAGCCGGTCGTGAAGGCCACGCTCATCGCGCCCAGCGAGTTCATCGGCGCGATCATGGAGCTGTGCCAGGGGCGGCGCGGCAGCCTGCTGGGGATGGACTACCTCTCCGAGGACCGCGTCGAGCTGCGGTACACGCTGCCGCTCGCGGAGATCGTCTTCGACTTCTTCGACGCGCTGAAGTCCAAGACCCGCGGCTACGCCTCGCTGGACTACGAGCCGACGGGCGAGCAGAGCGCCGACCTCGTCAAGGTCGACATCCTGCTCCAGGGCGACAAGGTCGACGCGTTCTCCGCGATCGTCCACAAGGAGAAGGCGTACGCGTACGGCACGCGGATGGCGAACAAGCTGCGGGAGCTGATCCCCCGGCAGCAGTTCGAGGTGCCCATCCAGGCCGCCATCGGGGCCCGCATCATCGCCCGCGAGACCATCCGCGCCATCCGCAAGGACGTCCTCGCCAAGTGCTACGGCGGTGACATCTCCCGTAAGCGGAAGCTGCTGGAGAAGCAGAAGGAAGGCAAGAAGCGGATGAAGGTCGTGGGGCGCGTGGAGGTGCCCCAGGAGGCGTTCATCGCGGCGCTGTCGTCCGACGACAGCGCCGGCGAGGCGAAGGCGAAGAAGTAGGGGAGAAGGAGGCGGGGAAGCAGGCGGCGAAGCAGTCGCCTCGTTCGGCACCCCCTTCACAGACCCGGCCGCAGCCCCTTACGTACGGGGGCTGCGGCCTTTAGTCTGATCACTGCTCACTAGTTACTCGTGAGTCAATTAGTGTGAGCCGACAAGCAGGACGCGAGCAGGACGCGGGACCCGGAGGATGGCGTGAGCGACACACAGTCCCTGATCGAGAACCGGCCGCCCTCCGTGGCGACGCTCTTCCTGGAACGCGTCGAGGCCACCCCCGACGCCGAGTCCTTCCGGTACCCCGTGCCCCCGGCCGCCGGGGAGGGGCCCGACGAGTGGCGCTCGTACTCCTGGAGCCAGGCCGCCGAGCGCGTGTTCGCGATCTCGGCGGGGCTGATGGACCTGGGCGTACGGCCCGAGGAGCGGGTCGGCATCGCCTGCGCCACGCGCGTCGAGTGGATCCTGTGCGACCTCGGCATCCTGTGCGCGGGCGCGGCGACCACGACCGTCTACCCGAGCACCAACGAGGACGAGACCGTCTTCATCCTCTCCGACTCCGAGAGCCGGGTGCTGCTCGCGGAGAACGAGGCGCAGCTCGCCAAGGTGCGCGCGCACCGCGAGGAGCTTCCCGGCCTGGCCCACGTCGTGCTGATCGACGGCGAGGTCCCGGAGGAGGACGCGCGGGACGGCTGGGCGCTCAGCCTCGCCGAGCTGGAGCGGCGCGGCGCGGCGTACCTGGAGAAGAGCCCGGACGCCGTCCGCGACACCTGCCGCGGGCTCCGCGCCGACCAGCTCGCAACCCTCATCTACACCTCGGGCACCACCGGCAAGCCCAAGGGCGTACGGCTGCCGCACGACGCCTGGTCGTTCATGGCCAAGTCGATCCGGCAGACCGAGCTGATCGGGCCGGAGGACGTGCAGTACCTGTGGCTGCCGCTGGCGCACGTCTTCGGCAAGGTGCTGATCTCCGCGCACATCGAGGTCGGCCACGTCATGGCCGTCGACGGCCGGATCGACAAGATCATCGAGAATCTTCCGGTCGTCCAGCCGACCAAGATGTGCGGCGTCCCGCGGATCTTCGAGAAGGTCTACAACGGCGTCGCGCAGAAGGCCCGCGCCGGGGGCAACGCGAAGTACAAGATCTTCCAGTGGGCCGCCGAGGTCGCCCGCGAGTACGCGAAGACCGTCCAGGACAACCAGCGCCGCACCGGCGAGGCCGTGGCGCCGACCGGGCTGAAGATGAAGCACGCCGTCGCCGACCGGCTGGTCTACAGCAAGCTGCGCGAGGCGTTCGGCGGCAGGATGGTCGGCTGCATCTCCGGCTCCGCCGCGCTCGCGCCCGACCTCGGCTACTTCTTCGCCGGCGCGGGCGTCCCCGTGCTGGAGGCGTACGGGCTCACCGAGAGCTCCGCCGCCAGCTTCGCCAACCGTCACGACACGTACCGCACGGGCACGGTCGGCAAGCCGTTCCCCGGCGTCGAGGTGCGCATCGCGGACGACGGCGAGATCCTGCTGCGCGGCGCCAGCATCATGCAGGGCTACCACGGCCTGCCGGAGAAGACCGCCGAGGTCCTGGAGGAGGACGGCTGGTTCCACACCGGCGACATCGGCGAACTGTCCGACGACGGCTACCTCAAGATCACCGACCGCAAGAAGGACCTGATCAAGACCTCCGGCGGCAAGTACATCGCGCCCACCGAGGTCGAGGGGCAGTTCAAGGCGATCTGTCCGTACGTCTCCAACATCCTCGTCCACGGCGCCGACCGGAACTACTGCTCCGCGCTCATCGCCCTCGACGAGGTGTCCCTGATGGGCTGGGCCGAGCAGCAGGAGTCGCTCAAGGGCAAGCCCTACGCGGAGGTCGTGGTCTCGGAGGAGGTGCGGCAGCTCATCGACGGCTACGTCGAGGAGCTGAACGGCGGGCTCCAGCGGTGGCAGACCATCAAGAAGTTCCGCGTCCTGCCGCGCGACCTCGACATCGAGCACGGCGAGCTGACGCCGAGCCTCAAGCTCAAGCGGCCCGTGGTGGAACGGGAGTTCGCCGGTCTGATCGAGGAGATGTACGAGGGGGCGCGCGAGAAGTAGCGGCAGAACCGCTGAGGGGCCCGGAGCCGCGATCCCCTCAGCGGTCCTCGCCCCTCAGTTCGTGCAGCGCGTCGGCCAGTTCGGCGACGCTCCCGGCGAGGGCCGCGGTCTCCGCGCCCTCCGCGAGCTGCCGCTCGACGTCCTCCAGGCGGTGCGCGAAATCGTTCAGCCGGAGCTGCTCGTCGTCGAGCAGCTCCTGCAGCTGGCGGTTCTTGCGGTGCAGTTCGAGGAAGACCGCGACCTTGGTGCGCAGCACCCACGGGTCGAAGGGCTTGGTGAGGTAGTCCACCGCGCCCGTCGCGTACCCCCGGAAGGCGTAGCCCGGGTCGGTCGCCGTCTCGGCACCCGTGAGGAAGATGATCGGGATGTCCTTGGTCTGGTCGAGCCGCTTGATGTGCGAGGCGGTCTCGAAGCCGTTCATCCCCGGCATCAGGACGTCCAGCAGGACGACGGCGAAGTCCTGGCGCAGCAGCGCCTTCATCGCCTCCTCGCCCGACTCCGCGCGCACCAGAGGCACCTGGAGCGCGGCCAGCACCGCCTCCAGCGCGACGAGATTGTCCTCCATGTCGTCGACCAGCAGGATGCTGGCGTCCAGGTCGCGGGGGGCCGTACGGCCGGTGATACCGGTGGTCATCGCCTCTCCGTGGAGGAGTGAGGATCGAGCAGGGCGAGCACCGTACCCAGCAGCCGGTCGATGTCAACAGGCTTGGGTACGTACGCGGACGCCCCTGCGGTCAGGGACTGTTCGTCGTCGCCCGGCATGGCCTGTGCGGTGAGGGCGACGACGGGCAGCCGCGTGAAGCGCGGATCGGCGCGGAGCGTACGGATCGCCTCGTAGCCGTCCAGCTCCGGCATCATGATGTCCATCAGCACGAGATCGACGGCGGGGTCGGCCGCCAGGGTCTCGATGCCCTCGCGGCCGTTCTCCGCGTAGCGCACGGACATGCCGACGCGGCCCAGCGCGTGCGTGAGCGCGAAGACGTTGCGGATGTCGTCGTCCACGACGAGCACCCGTACCCCCGACAGTACCTCGGAGGGCCGCCCCTGTTGCCAGCGCGCGAGACTCGCGACGGCGGGCTGCGCGGAATCGGAGGAGGCGGCTTCGTCGGCCTCGGCTGTCCCGTCGCTCTCGCCGTCCCCGTCCCGTAGGGCTCTGCCCAGGACGCCGCTCACCACCGGGTCCGGCGCTCCGCCGACGGCCCCCTCGGGCGAGGCCGCGGGGACGGTGAACGTGAAGCTGCTGCCCTCGCCCTGGGCGCTCTCCACGGTGATCCTGCCGCCCAGCAGGGTGGCGATCTCCTGGCTGATGGAGAGCCCGAGACCCGTGCCCCCGTACGTACGGTGAGTGGAGCGGTCGCCCTGCTGGAACGCCTCGAAGATCCGGGCCAGCCGCTCGGGCGCGATCCCGATGCCGGTGTCGCTGACGGTGAAGGCCACCGCGCTCTGCCCGGCCACCTCGGCGGCGGTGACCCGGAGTTCGACCTTGCCCTCGGCCGTGAACTTGAAGGCGTTGGAGAGCAGGTTGCGCAGCACCTGCTGGATCCGCCGCTCGTCGCTGTGCAGTCGGCGCGGAACGGTGTCCGCCACGTCCACCGTGAAGCCGAGCCCCCGGCTGAGCGCGAGGGGGCGCGCGGTGTCGTGGACGTACGTCAGCAGCTTGAGCAGCGCCAGCCGCTGCGGCCGTACCTCCATCCGGCCCGCCTCGACGGTCGAGAGGTCCAGCACGTCGCTGATGAGCTGGAGCAGGTCGGTGCCGGAGCGGTGGATGGTCTGCGCGAAGCGGACCTCCTCCTCCGAGAGGTTGCCCGACTCGTTGTCGGCCAGCAGACGGGCCAGGACCAGCAGCGAGTTGAGCGGGGTGCGCAGCTCGTGCGACATGTTCGCGAGGAACTGCGTCTTGTACTCGGACGAGGCCGCCAGCAGCGCCGCCTTCTCCGACAGTTCGGTGTTCGCGCGGATGGTGTGCAGCGCCACGCCCATCGTGTGCATGAACTGGTCGAAGAAGGCCAGATGGATGTCGCTGAACGGACTGAAGGAGGCAAGTTCGAGCACCCCCAGCACCCGGTCCTGGTACATCAGCGGCAGGATCACCACGCACGCCGGGGGCGCCGAGCCCAGGCCCGAGGCGATGGGCAGATAGCCGGTCGGCACGTCCGTCAGCAGCAGCCGCCGCTTCTGCGCCGCGACCTGCGCCACCAGCCCCTGCCCCGGAGTGCCGGGCACCAGCCGCGCGTCCTGCTCGAACGCCGAGGTCCCGTACCCCGCGACGTACGAGAGCCGGGGCGGGCCGCCCTGCTCCTGCCGCTGCGCCGGTACGTGCTCGCCCACGGCCCCGCCCGCCGTGCGGGGGCCCGCCGCGGCCGTGCCGCCGCCGGGGCGGGCGTCCGCTCTCCCTCTACGGCTGCCGGGCCCCGTGCCGTCCGGCAGGTCCGTGAGCCCCGGGGTGATGTCGCCGGAGAGGAACAGCGCCCCGTACTCCGCGCTGACCAGCGGCGGAAGTTCCCGCATGATGAGCTCGGCGACGTCCCTGATGTCGCGGCGGCCCTGCATCAGCGCCGCGAGCCGCGTCAGGTTGGACTCCAGCCACTCCTTCGCCCGGGTCGTCTCGCGCAGGTCGGACACCATCTGGTTGACCGCCTCCGCGGCGTCGCGCCAGCTGCCCGAGAGACCGCGCAGCGAGGTGTGCGGCTGCGGCGGGCGTTCGCTCTCGGTGTCCTCCTCGCGTCCGGCGCGCGTCACCTCGCTGGTGAAGAGCGCGAGTTGGCCGGTGACGCGGTTCACGGTGCGGCCCAGGCGGCGGAGTTCGCCGCGGACGGGACGGTGGCCGTCGTACTGCTCGATGCGCTGCGAGAGGTCGCCCTCCGCCACGGCCGTGAGCACCCGGGTGGCCTCGGCGATGGGGTAGGTGACCGCGTCGAGCAGCGCGTTGGCCGCGCCCACGCTGTCCGCCCACATGCCGGGCCCGGGGCTGGCGGTGATCCGCTCGTCCAGCCGCCCGTGCCGGGTCACCTCCAGCTTCACGCGCACCAGTTCGGAGGCGAGGTGCTGGAGCCGGGCCGCGAGACAGTTCACGGCGTCGGCCAGCGCCCGTTCCTGGCCGAGATCGACACTTTCCTGACCGGTCTCCCGGTCCCTCGCGTGGTCCGTCGCGTGGTCCACCGTGACACCGTCCGGCTCCACGGCGCTGTGCGATACGTCGTCCGCTACGACGCGCGCGCGGAAGTCCCCCTCGCACAGCGACCGCAGAGTGGTCAGCACGGGATGGACAAGCCGCGCGGACGGGGCGGACGGCGCGGAGGGGATGGACGGGACGGATGGTCCGGAAGACTCGGAAGGCAGGGCAGACATGGCTCAATTCCCACCACTTCCGTTACTCGGTGCGTATGAGCGCGCCCAGTCTGTCACTCTTGCCCTACTGCGCTGAGCGCAATGGCAGAACTTTGGGGAGCAACGGTGGGGATGGGAGCCAGGAGGCGCGGAGAGGACAGTCGGGCCGGGGGGCCGGGCGACTCCGCGTTCCAGGGGGAATCACGCGTTCCGGGAGCACGCGAGCCGGACGGCACCGTCCGCGGCGCGCGCACGGAACTGCCGGGCAACGCGCTGGCGGCCGCCGCCGCGCGCAGCTTCGTCGAGGCCGCGCTCCGCGAGTGGGGGCTGCGCGGCATGCTGGTGGACGACGCGGTCCTGCTCGTCAGCGAGCTGGTGACGAACGCCGTCGTGCACGCGGGCACCGCCGTCGACCTGGAGTGCCGCCAGGCGAACGGGATAATCGTCGCCGAGGTCTCCGACCGCCACCCGGCGCGCACCGTCCTCGCGCGCGCCGACGAGGGGCACGGCTACGGCCTGCGGTTGATCTCGGCGCTCGCCAAGGAGTGGGGGATCAGCTACCGCAGGGACCGCAAGACCGTCTGGTTCCGGCTGGGGCCGGCGGGGCGGAACCCGCACACGTACCACGCGGACGAGGACGCCGGTACGGGTACGGGGATGGGTACGGGAACAGGGGCGGAGACGGGGCACGGCGCGTGCCTCGCGCCGGGGCACGGGCCGTACGCGCCGGGGGAGCACCGGGCGCCGCGCCTCACGCGGCCGTACGCCGCGGCGGAGTGGACCAGCCACGGCGCGCTCTCGTTCCTCGCCGAGGCGTCCGACCTGCTCGCCGGGCACACCGACGAGGACAAGGTGGCCTCCCTGGCGGGCCAGTTGATGGTGCCCCGGTTCGCCGACTGGTGCGCGGTCTGGCTGGAGGACCCGGACGAGGGCGCCGTGCCCCGGCTGGCCCGGGTCTGGCACGCGCAGGAGGACCGTATCGAGGAGCTGCGCGCCGAGCTCCAGAAGGACCCTCCGGCGCTGACCACCCGCTCCCTGCCCGGCCAGGCCCTGCCCTGGCGGTGGCCCACCGGCGCCGCCTCGACCGCGCCGGGCGGCGCCTCCGCCGCGTGCCGCCTGGTGGTCGGCGGGCGGGTCGTCGGCACGCTCCTCATCGGCCGCTCCGGGCTGCTGCGCATCCCGGACGAGGTCATGGGCCTGGTCGAGGACTTCGCGCGCCGGGTGGCGCTCGCCGTGCTCTCCGCGCGCCGCTACACGCGCCAGGCCACCATCAGCCAGATCCTCCAGCGCGGCCTGCTGCCGAGCGGGGAGGCGGCGATCCCGGGCCTCGACACGGCGGTCGTCTACGAGCCCTCGGGCGAGGGCGCCTGGGCCGGGGGCGACTTCTACGACCTGCTCGAACTCCCCGACGGCCGCTGGCGCTTCGCCCTCGGCGACGTGCAGGGCAACGGGCCTGAGGCGGCCGTGGTCACCGGCCTCGCCCGCCCCGTGCTGCGGCTCCTCGCGCGCGAGGGCTTCACCGTCACCGAGACCATGGACCGGCTCAACCGGGAGATCGGCGAGCAGGCACGCTTCCTCTCGCTCCTCTACGGAGAGCTCTCCTTCCGCCCCGAGGACGAGGGCGGCGTCGACTGCTCCGCGGTCTGCGCGGGCCACCCGCTGCCGCTGATCCGGGACGTCGCCGGGGGAGTCCGGGTGGCCGCGCTGCCGCAGATCCTGCTCGGCGTGATGCCGGACGTCGCCTACGACTGCCAGTCCTTCACCCTCCACCCCGGCGACACGATGCTGTGCGTCACGGACGGCGTGACCGAACGGCGTTCCGGCAGGCGGCTGTTCGACGACGGCGACGGGCTCGCGACCGTCCTCGGCGGCTGCGAGGACCTGGACGCGGCGGGCACGGCCGAGCGCGTGCGCCGCGCGGTGCACGACTTCGCCCCCGGCAGGCCGACGGACGACCTCGCCCTGTTGGTGCTGAAGGCCCCGGCCTGACAGGGCGTGCCCGGCGCTCTCCGGTCACGCCCGGTGCCGGTGCCGGGCCCGGGGTGCCCCTGCCTGTGCTTGGCGGGCTGCGGCTCGCGCGGTGGCCGGTCGCGTAGTTCCCCGCGCCCCTAAAGGGCGCTCCGAGGAGCGCCGCGTACCTCTAGGGGCGCGGGGAACTGCGCGCGCAACCGTCCACAACCCGCGGTCTGCGAGGGACAGGTGGGGCAGCCCCTGCCCAGCCCTGAGAAGAGGGCAACCATGAACCGCCGGACACGCCCTAGTCCACCAGGTCGCGGACCACCGCGTCGGCCAGCAGCCGGCCCCGCAGCGTGAGGACGGCACGTCCCCGCTCGTACGGCTCCGGCTCCAGCAGCCCCTCGTCCCGGGCCCGGCGTGCGGCCTCGGCGCCCGCAGGGGCCAGCAGGGAGAGCGGGCAGCCCTGCGAGAGCCGCAGCTCCAGCAGGACGCGTTCCACGCGCCGGTCCTCGTCCGTGAGGACCTCGCGCCCCGCGCCCGGGGAGCGTCCCTCGGCCAGGGCCCGCGCATAGGTGGCCGGGTGCTTGACGTTCCACCACCGCACGCCCCCCACGTGGCTGTGCGCGCCGGGTCCGGCGCCCCACCAGTCGGCGCCCGTCCAGTACAGCTCGTTGTGCCTGCAGGGGGCGGCGGCGTCGCCCGCGGTGGCCCAGTTGGACACCTCGTACCACTCCATGCCCGCCGCCGACAGGCGCTCCTCGGCCAGCAGATAGCGGTCCGCGTGCACGTCGTCGTCCGTCATGGGCACCTCGCCCCGGCGGATACGGCGCGCGAGCTGGGTGCCCTCCTCGACGATCAGCGCGTACGCCGAGACGTGGTCGGGGCCCGCACCGAGCGCGGCGTCGAGCGAGGCCCGCCAGTCGTCGTCGCTCTCGCCGGGCGTCCCGTAGATCAGGTCGAGGTTCACATGCCGGAACCCGGCCTCCCGCGCCTCCGCCACGCACGCCTCCGGGCGCCCCGGCGTGTGCGTACGGTCCAGCACCCGCAGCACGTGCTGCCGGGCGCTCTGCATCCCGAACGAGATCCGGTTGAACCCCGCCTCCCGCAGCGCCGCGAGCGAGGCGGGCCCTACGGACTCCGGGTTCGCCTCGGTCGTCACCTCGGCCCCGTCGGCGAGCCCGAACTCGTCACGGATCGCGCCCAGCATCCGCCCCAGGTCGGCGGGGTCCAGCAGCGTCGGCGTCCCGCCCCCGACGAACACGGTCTCGACGGGCCGGGGGTCGTCCCCCAGTACCTTCCGCGCCAGCCGGACCTCCTCCACGACGGTCGCCGCGTAGTCGTCCCGCGAGGTGCCGCCCAGCTCGGAGGCGGTGTAGGTGTTGAAGTCGCAGTACCCGCAGCGCGTCGCGCAGTACGGAACGTGCAGGTAGAAGCCGAGCGGACGGTCGGCGGCGCCGTCGAGGGCGTGGGGCGGGAGCGACCCGTCACCGGGCACGGGCTCGCCGTCGGGAAGTGCGGAGGGCATGCTCTCCATTGCACCACCCGCGCGCCCGTTGTCCGCATGCGCGTTGTCACACCGGCTGGCTACGCTGAGTACGCACGTGATCGCAGCGCACGCGAGGGGGCCGGCAATGACCGCCGTAGCCGAACGAATGGATGTCCCGATGGCTCACTCCCACGCGATAGACGCCTTCGAGGAACTCGACGTACCGGAGGGATTCAAGGCCGAGCTGCTGTGGGGGGACATCGTGCTGATGGCGGGGCCGGACCTGGTCCACAACGAGATCGTCGAGTCTGTGGTCGACCAGATTCCCCGGAGCCGGTGGAAGCGGCTCCAGACGCAGGACGTCGCCCTCCTCGCGCAGACGAGCGAGCCCCAGCCGGATCTCGTCGTGCTGCCGCGTGACGCGGGTCCGCAGTCGGGGCGGCTGATGCCCCATGAGGAGGTCACCCTCCTCATGGAGGTCGTGTCCAGGACCAGCGTGCACCGGGACCACGTCACCAAGCGGGCGCTCTACGCGGCGGGCGGCGTTCCCGGATACCTGATCATCGATCCCTTCAAGGCCGAGTGCGTCCTGCTGACCGAGCCGTCAGGAAAGGGCGAGCAGGCCGACTACCGGGTGGAGCGCAGGACTCCGTTCGGGGAGTCGGTGCCGCTCGATCTGCTCGGGGTGAAGCTGGAGACCGAGGAGTTCCAGACCCTCCCCGTCACGAAGCAGGTGCCGTGACGAAGTCGATCAGCTCCTCCACGCGGCCCAGGAGGGCGGGCTCCAGGTCCTTGTAGGAGCTGACCGAGCCGAGGATGCGCTTCCAGGCCGCGCCCGTGTTTTCCGGCCAGCCCAGGGCGCGGCAGACGCCCGTCTTCCAGTCCTGGCCCTTCGGCACGCGGGGCCAGGCCTGGATGCCGAGGGAGCAGGGCTTCACGGCCTCCCAGACGTCGATGTACGGGTGGCCGACGACCAGGACGTCGTCGCCGGTGACCCCGGCCGCGATGCGGGACTCCTTCGAGCCCGGCACCAGGTGGTCGACCAGGATGCCGAGGCGGGCGTCGGGGCCGGGGGAGAAGGCCTCGACGATCGCGGGGAGGTCGTCCACGCCCTCCAGGTACTCCACGACGACGCCCTCGATCCGCAGGTCGTCGCCCCACACCTTCTCGACCAGCTCCGCGTCGTGCCGCCCCTCGACGTAGATCCGCCCGGCCCGCGCCACCCGCGCCCGCGCGCCGGGGACGGCGAGCGAGCCGGAGGCGGTCAGCTTCGGACCCGAGGGTTCCGGCGAGGCGGCCGGCCGCACCAGCGTCACGACCTTGCCCTCCAGCAGGAAGCCGCGGGGCTCCATCGGGAAGACCCGGTGCTTGCCGAAGCGGTCCTCCAGCGTGACCGTCGGCCCCTGGGCCGTCTTCTCCCAGCGGATCACCGCACCGCAGAACCCGGTGGTGACCTCCTCCACCACGAGATCCACCTCGGCGGGCACCTCGGGCACGGGCTTCTGCCGTTTCCAGGGGGGTGTCAGGTTGAGGCTGCTGTAGCGGTCGTTGCGCATGGGGTCATTCTGCTACGTCGCGCGGAGCGTCACGCCTCGCCGAACCTCCTGGCGAGCTCGTCCCGTTGCCGCCGGACGAAGGCCGCGTCCACCAGCGCCCCGTGCCCCGGTACGTACACCGCCTCCTCGCCGCCCAGCGCCAGCAGCCGGTCCAGGGCCGCGGGCCAGCGGGCGGGGTGTGCGTCGTGCCCGGCCTGGGGCTCGCCCGACTCCTCGACGAGGTCGCCGCAGAAGACGACGTCCGGCGTGCCGGGCACGAGGACCACCAGGTCGTGGCCCGAGTGCGCGGGGCCGAGGTTGGCGAGCAGCACCTCGCGCCCGCCGCCCAGGGAGACGGTCATGTCGCCGGAGACGGGGTGGTGCGGCCGTACGAGGACGTCCGCGGCCTCCGCCGCCTCGTCCTCCGGCAGCCCCTGCCGGACGGCGTCCTCACGGAGCGAGTCCCGGGAGCGCGCGAGGAGTTCGCTGATGCCGACCGCGCCGTACACCTGTACCCCCGCGAACGCCGCCGTGCCGAGCACGTGGTCGAAGTGCGGGTGCGTCAGCGCGATATGCGTCACAGCGCGGCCCCAGAGGGCACGCACGTCCGCGCGGAGCGCTGCACCCTCCCGCAGGGAGGAGCCGGTGTCGATCACCAGCACCCCGTCGTCCCCGGTCACGGCCCCCACGGTGGCGTCCCAGCGCGGCAGCCTGCGCCGCGCCACACCGGGCGCGACACGCTCCCAGCGCTCCCCGACCGTACTGCCGGGCGTGCCGTCGCCGCGTCCCGGTTCCTGCGCCCGCTCTTCCCAATGCGCCGTCATACGACGACGCTAACCGCACGTGGGCAGCCACGCCCGCGTGCGGCGAGGAGCGCGGTAGCGTCGGCGCACGCGATCAGGCGGCCCTTGCCCTGGCTGTGGTGACCGGCCGTACACTGGCACAGGGAAGCTGGCACTCCTCTGCGGCGAGTGCCAGGGGTGGCACGAAGGAACACGAGAAGAGCGGCCGGACGGGAGGTGTGCGCCATGCTCAGCGAGCGCAGACTTGAGGTGCTCCGCGCCATCGTCCAGGACTACGTCGGCACGGAGGAGCCCGTCGGCTCCAAGGCGCTCACCGAGCGGCACAATCTGCAGGTCTCCCCGGCCACTGTGCGTAACGACATGGCGGCGCTGGAGGACGAGGGCTTCATCGCCCAGCCCCACACCAGCGCGGGCCGCATCCCCACCGACAAGGGGTACCGCCTCTTCGTCGACAAGCTCGCGGGCGTCAAGCCGCTGTCCTCCCCGGAGCGGCGCGCGATTCAGAACTTCCTCGACGGTGCCGTCGACCTAGACGACGTCGTGGGGCGCACGGTGCGGCTGCTGGCCCAGCTCACCCGCCAGGTCGCCGTCGTGCAGTACCCCTCGCTGACCCGTTCGACGGTGCGCCATGTCGAGCTGCTGGCGCTCGCGCCCGCGCGGCTGATGCTGGTGCTGATCACCGACACGGGCCGGGTCGAGCAGCGCCTGATCGACTGCCCGGCGCCGATCGGCGAATCGGTTCTGGCGGACCTGCGTGCCCGGCTGAACAGCCGGGTGGTCGGCCAGCGCTTCACCGAGGTGCCGTCTCTGGTCCAGGACCTCCCCGAGGCATTCGACGCCGACGACCGGGGAACCATTTCCGCGGTGCTGGCGACTCTGCTGGAGACCCTGGTCGAGGAGACGGAGGAGCGGTTGATGATCGGCGGTACCGCCAATCTCACCCGCTTCGGGCACGACTTCCCGCTCACCATCCGGCCCGTCCTGGAGGCGCTGGAGGAGCAGGTCGTGCTGCTCAAACTGCTCGGCGAGGCCAAGGACTCGGGCATGACCGTACGAATCGGACATGAGAACCACCATGAAGGACTGAGTTCCACATCGGTCGTCTCGGTCGGCTACGGTTCGGGCGACGAAGCAGTCGCCAAGCTCGGCGTGGTCGGACCGACCCGCATGGACTACCCCGGAACGATGGGAGCTGTACGCGCAGTGGCACGGTACGTCGGACAGATCCTCGCGGAGTCGTAAGTGGCGACGGACTACTACGCGGTCCTCGGCGTGCAGCGCGACGCCTCGCAGGACGAGATCAAGAAGGCCTTCCGCAGGCTCGCCCGCGAGCTGCACCCGGACGTGAACCCGGATCCGAAGACCCAGGAGCGGTTCAAGGAGATCAACACCGCTTACGAGGTGCTCTCGGACCCGCAGAAGAAGCAGGTCTACGACCTCGGCGGCGACCCGACCTCGGGTGCGGCGGCCGGTGGAGCGGGCGGCTTCGGCGCCGGATTCGGCAACTTCAGCGACATCATGGACGCCTTCTTCGGCACGGCCTCGCAGCGCGGTCCGCGCTCGCGTACGCGCCGTGGCCAGGACGCCATGATCCGGCTGGACATCGACCTCGAAGAGGCGGCGTTCGGCACCACCAAGGAGATCCAGGTCGACACCGCCGTCGTCTGCACCACGTGCAGCGGCGAGGGCGCGGCGCCCGGCACCTCGGCGCAGACCTGCGACATGTGCCGCGGCCGCGGCGAGGTCTCCCAGGTGACCCGCTCGTTCCTCGGCCAGGTCATGACCTCGCGGCCCTGCCCGCAGTGCCAGGGCTTCGGCACGGTCGTACCGACCCCGTGTCCCGAGTGCGCGGGCGACGGCCGGGTCCGTTCGCGGCGCAGCCTGACGGTCAAGATCCCGGCCGGTGTCGACAACGGGACGCGGATCCAGCTCGCGGGCGAGGGCGAGGTCGGCCCCGGCGGCGGCCCCGCCGGTGATCTCTACGTCGAGATCCACGAGAACCCCCACCCGACCTTCCAGCGCCGCGGCGACGACCTGCACTGCACGGTCACCATCCCGATGACGGCGGCCTCGCTCGGCACGAAGGTGCCGCTGGAGACGCTCGACGGGGTGGAGGAGATCGACATCCGGCCCGGCACCCAGTCGGGGCAGTCGATCCCGCTGCACGAGCGCGGCGTCACGCATCTGCGCGGCGGCGGCCGTGGCCAGCTGATCGTCCACGTCGAGGTCACGACCCCGACCAAGCTGGAGCCCGAGCAGGAGGAACTCCTCCGCCGTCTCGCGAAGCTGCGCGGCGAGGAACGACCTACTGGCCAGTTCCAGCCCGGACAGCAGGGGCTGTTCTCCCGCTTGAAGGACGCCTTCAACGGTCGCTGAGGCGGTGCGCGTGCGTGGCTCCGGCCGGGGGTCCGGGGGTGGCCCCCGGGGGATGGAGTCAGCCGGGGCAGCAGGGCTTGTTCTCCCGTCTGAAGGACGCGTTCAACGGTCGCTGACGCCTGCAACAGGCGGCGCTGAGCGGTAAGGGGCGGGGCGCGGTGACGGGTGCTTCGGTGGGCGGCACCGCGTGACAGGATGAGCGCATGTCCACCGCGTTGCCCTCGCTCTCCGAGCTGACCGAGCATCCTCTCGTCCAGGCGCCCATGGCCGGGGGCGCGTCCTGCCCGTCGCTCGCCGCCGCGGTGAGCGAGGCGGGCGGGCTCGGTTTCCTCGCCGCCGGGTACAAGACGCCGGAGGCGATGTACGAGGAGATCCGGCAGGTCCGTCGGCTGACCGACCGGGCCTTCGGGGTCAACCTCTTCATGCCGCAGCCCCCGACCGCCGACCCGGCGGCCGTGGAGGTGTACAGGGAGCAGCTCGCGGGCGAGGCGACCTGGTACGAGACAGAGCTGGGCGACACCGACCGCGGCACGGACGACGCGTACGAGGCGAAGCTCGCGATCCTCTTCGACGACCCGGTCCCCGTGGTCTCGTTCGCGTTCGGCTGCCCGCAGCGGCGGGTGCTGGAGCGGTTCGGCAAGCTCGGCACGTACACGGTCGTCACCGTGACGAACGTCGCCGAGGCGCAGGCGGCGCAGGACGCGGGCGCGCACGCCGTCAGCGTGCAGGGCGTGGAGGCGGGCGGCCACCAGAGCACGCACAAGGACGATCCGCAGTCGGACGGTTCCGGCGGCGGCCTGGGGCTGCTGTCGCTCGTGACGCAGGTCAAGGAGTCCGTGCAGCTCCCGATAGTGGCGGCGGGCGGGCTGATGCGCGGCGGCCAGGTCGCGGCCGTGCTGGCGGCGGGCGCGAGCGCGGCGCAGCTCGGCACCGCGTTCCTCGTCTGCGAGGAGTCCGGCGCGCACGAGCTGCACAAGCAGGCGATGACCGATCCGCTCTTCACCCGCACCGAGCTGACCCGGGCCTTCTCCGGGCGGCCCGCGCGCGGCCTGGTGAACCGGTTCATGCGGGAGCACGGGCCCTACGCGCCCGCCGCCTATCCGCAGGTGCACTACCTCACGGCCGAGATCCGCAAGGCCGCGGCGAAGGCGGGCGATCCGCAGGCCATGAACCTGTGGGCGGGCCAGGGGCACCGGCTCGCCCGCGCGCTGCCCGCGGGGCAGCTCGTGGAGGTGCTGGCGGCGGAGCTGTCCGTCGCGCGCGACGCGCTGTCGGCGGTCCGCGGTGGCGGCACCGGCACCGGCACCGGCACCGGCACCGGCACCGGCACCGGTGGCGGCACCGGCACCGGCACCGGCACCGGTGGCGGCACCGGCGGCGGGAGTGTGCACGAGTGACCGCGCCCGTCTTCGTCACGGACCCCGGCAGGCTCGACGCCCTCGCCCCCGGCGACACCTTCGTGCTGGAGGGCCCCGAGGGGCGGCACGCGGTGTCCGTACGGCGGCTGCGCGCGGGCGAGGAGGTCGTGCTCACCGACGGCGCCGGTACGGGCGCCACCGGCACCGTCGCTGCCGTCTCCGGCAAGGACCGGATGGACGTGACCGTCGTGACCGTACGGTCGGCGCCCGAGCCCCGTCCCCGGATCACGGTCGTACAGGCGCTGCCCAAGGGGGACCGGGGCGAGCTGGCCGTGGAGACCATGACCGAGACCGGGGTCGACGCGGTCGTGCCCTGGACGGCGTCGCGCTGCGTGACGCAGTGGAAGGGCGAGCGCGGCCTGAAGTCGCTGGGCAAGTGGCGGGCGACGGCGCGCGAGGCGGGCAAGCAGTCGCGCCGGGTGCGGTTCCCGGAGGTCGCCGAACCGGCCTCCACGCGCGAGGTGGCGCGGCTCCTGGAGGGCGCCGCCTTCGCCGGGGTGCTGCACGAGTCGGGCGAGGTGCCGCTGGCCACCGCCCCACTCCCCGTGGACGGCGACCTCGTGCTGGTCGTGGGCCCCGAGGGCGGCGTCTCGCCCGAGGAGCTGCGGGCCTTCGAGGCGGCGGGCGCCGTGCCGTACAAGCTGGGCCCGACCGTGCTGCGGACCTCTACCGCGGGGACGGCCGCCGTGGCGGTGCTGTTGGCCCGGACCGGACGCTGGGGCTGAAGGGCACGCCGAGCCGGGCCCAGCCGCGCCCGGCCTTCGTGAACGCGTCGGGGTCCACCTCGCGGATCTCGACCCGCTTCGGCCCGGAGCCGAAGACCGCGAGCCGCGTCGAACCGGCGAGCGCCGTGCTGACGGTGGGCAGCCGGGGCGCGTCCGTACGGAGCGAGTGGCTGGAGACGACGTAGTCGACGGAGCGCCAGCCGTGCCGCAGGGAGCGGGCGACGGCCGGGTCGAGGTCCGCCTTGTAGAACCAGATGGCGCCCGTGCGCGGCCGGAATCCCTCGTGCACGAGATCGAGCCACAGCCGGTCGTCGACCAGGACGCGGGCGGAGCGCGGGTGTTCGGCGTACGTGGCCATCCAGGCGGCGGCCTGCCGGTACGGGCCGTTCGCGTCGGTCGTGAGGGCGTCCCGGTCGGCGGCGGCCCACCGCGGCGCCGCGGACCAGAACGCCGCCGCTGCCAGGACCCCCACCAGCGTCCACCGGATGACCGTGACGGACACGTGTTCCATCCGGTGCCGTCCGGCGCGCAGCACGGCCTTCGCCAGCACGGCCGCCGTACCGGCGAGCGAGAGGGCGAGGAAGGGCAGGGCCTGGATGACGAACATGGCCGGGATGTAGCCGGACGGGCGCAGCGTGACGGACGCGGCGAGCAGCAGCACGGCGAGCGCGGGACCGGCCAGCGCCCGCGCCGCGCGCGACCAGCGCGCGGTCTCGACGAGCGCCACCGCCGCGACCCCGCCCGCCAGGGGCAGCACACGGTCGTACTGCAGCCAGGCGCCCACGGTGCGGCGCGCGGCCGACTCCGGGTCGAGCATGCTGCCCGAGCCGGGCCGGGTGAGCTGGAAGGCGAGCGCGTCGGTCAGCGACACCCGGTCGTCGGCGGGCAGCAGTTCGCCGTGCAGCAGCGCGTAGAGCGGATACGAGAGGCCCAGCAGCACGCAGGCGGTGATCGCGCCGGTCACCGCGAACTTCCGGGTGTCGCGGTGGCTGTGCGTCCACATCGTCACCAGCAGCGCGGGCAGCACCAGGAGCATCGTTTCCTTGGACAGGACCGAGACGGCGGCGGCCAGACCGGCGGCGAAGTGGTGCCACAGGTGGCGGCTGGGCGAGGCGGCGAGGATGAACGCCAGCAGCATCCAGGGGACCGCGATGTTGTCCAGGAAGATCTTCCGCAGCAGCTCCACCGAGAGCGGCGAGAGCCCGTAGAGCGCCATCGCCAGCGCGGCGGCCCAGCGCGGCAGTTGGAGCCTGCGCGCCAGGACGTACAGCAGCACGGCGCTCACCCCGCCGACGACGACCAGCGCGGCGCGGCAGGGGGCGACGGTGAGGGACTCGGGGGAGATCGCGGCGGGCAGCCAGGTGAGGAACGCGAGCTGGATCCAGCCGAGCGGCGGGTGGTCGTACCAGTACGTGTAGTGCGCCAGACCCTCGCCGTGCTGCACGGCCCACGCCTGCGCGAGGTACGTGCCCTCGTCGTCGGCGAGTTCGGGGAAGCCCGTCAGGTTGGCGCCGTGCACCACGAGGTGGACGAGGAGCAGGCCCCCGCAGAGCAGCAGGTCGGGGTGGCGCACCCGGCGCCGTACGCGCCCCCCGCCGGACGGTGCCGCGCCCCCGGCGGTCGGCGGGGGCGCGGGCGAGGACGAGGGCGGGGGCGGGGCGGAGACGGAGGTCACTCCGGTCACGGAAGCGCCCCCTCACGCACCTTGCCGTGCGGCTTGCCGTGCGACGCGTCGGGCGCGTCGCTCCGCGGCCCCGGGATCGTCACGGGCAGCGGTACGGACGAGGGGAGCGGCCGGGGCTGTACGGGTACGGGCGGCGCGGTCTCCTCCGGCGGGAGGTGGGCGCCCGTGTGGGGCGTCAGCTCCCAGTCCGAGCGGCCGAGGCACTCGCGCCAGACCGCGCGCAGCGCCGCCGCGGCCAGCAGCAGCTGGTATGCGGGCCCGCCCAGCACCAGCTTCACGTAGTCGGACGGCCGGACGTAGGACTCGTACTGCCGTCCGAAGTCGTGCAGCGCCACGCCCTCGAAGACGAGCGTCATCACGGAGGTCAGCGCGGGCAGGAAGCTCAGCGCGGTGACGCCGAGATGCACCTGCGCCCAGAGCGCGACCGCGAGGTTCACCGGGACGAGCAGCCCCGTGAACGCCTGGAAGAACGGCGTCGCCAGCGTGTAGCGCGCCAGCATCCGCTGCGAGAACGTGGGCAGTTCGGCCCAGTCGTGCTTCCGGTAGACCTGGAGGAACCCCTGGTTCCAGCGGGTGCGCTGCTTGAGCAGCGCGACGAGCGAGCCCGGCGACTCCTCGCGGGTCACGAGCATCGGGTCGTACGCCACGACCGTACGGGCGCCGCCGCTGGAGAGCCGGACGCCCAGGTCGCAGTCCTCGGCCAGGCAGTCGGGGTCCCAGCCGCCCGCGTCGCGCAGCAGCGGCGTGCGGACGAACACGGTGTTGCCGCCGAGCGGGATGAAGCCCTTGGCGGCCTGCAGGTGGAGGCGGCTGCGGAACCAGAAGAAGTACTCCAGGCAGTTGCGCAGGCTGTACCAGCTCGACTGGAAGTTCATGAGCTGCACGCCGCCCTGCACGACGTCGGCGCCGGTGGTGCGGAACGTGTGGTCGACGTGGGTGAGCAGCCGGGGGTCGACCTGGTCCTCGGCGTCGATCACGCCGACGACCGCGCCCCGGCAGTGCGGCAGCGCGGTGTTGAGCGCGCGCGGCTTGTTCTTGACCTCGTGCCGGTCGACGATCACCCGGACCCGGTCCGGGGCCTCGGCGGCGAGGAGTTCGGCGACGGCGCGGGTCCCGGGGTCGTCGTGTCCGACGATCACCAGCACCTCGTAGTGCAGATGCTCCGTGCGCAGCAACTGCCGGACGGTCGCGGCCAGTACGTCCTGCTCGTGGCGGGCCGGGAGGAGGAGCGAGAAGGAGAGCCCGCGGTCCCCGTCGGGAGGGGCGAAGTGGGTGGCCGCGTACGTCTCGGGGGTCCGCCAGGCGTACATCTGCCACCAGAGGGTGAGCGAGGCTATGCCGAAGAGGGTGAGTGACGCGAGGGTCACGAAGAGAGTGAGCGTGGTCGTGAACACGGAGCCGATCCTTCCGCCCGGTCCGGGCGCGGACCTGTGGCTTGCTCCCGCGTCACCCGTTCGGGGAAGACGGCCGAAGGGAGTCGAAAGGCCGTGGGGAGCCTTCCGGGCGGACGCGGCCGGTGGCAGGCTGCCGTGCATGGGTGCTGTACGACGGGAACTGAGAGCAAGAAGGATCTGGCGATTAGCGGGCGCCGCGGGCGCCGTCACCGCGGTGGTCCTCGGGACCGCCGCCTGCGAGCCCGGCGACGCGGGCGGGCTCAGCACCGCCTCCGTCGCGCTCGCCACCGACCAGGCGGGCACGGCTGCGCTGGAGCACGCGGGGATCAAGGTGCAGTGGATGAGCTGCACGGCCCACATGGGCACCCGCCCCGGCACGGGTACGGCCACGGCGACGCGCTCCGCGAAGGGCAACGAGGTCGCCAGGGTCGAGTGCGAGGGCGAGACCACCAACCGTAAGAAGCTGGCCATCAAGGGCCGGGTCACCGAGGAGCAGGGCGGACGCTGCGTACGTGGCGACCTCGTCGCCACCTCGGGCGACCGCACGCTCTTCCGCGCCAGCGTGCTGGGCGACTGCGACGCGAAGCCGAGCGGTACGACGACGGCGCCGCCGAGGCCGACCACCACGCGCCCGACGGACCGGCCTACGGAACCGACCGACCGGCCCACGGTCACCGAGACGGTGGATCCGCCGCCGACCTCGACGCCGACACCGAGCGAGCCCACCGAGAAGCCGCCCGTCACCGTGACCGTCACCGGGAAGCCCACCCCGACGTCGAGCCCCACCTGCGGCTGCGACGAGGACGGGAACGGGGGCGACCCCACGCCTGAGCACGAGCCCGCGGGCGCCGACAGGTAGCATCCCGTTCCATGGCTGGAGAACCTGATGTGGCGGACTGCCTGTTCTGCAAGATCGTCGCGGGCGAGGTCCCGGCGACCGTCGTCCGGGAGACCGAGACGACCGTCGCGTTCCGGGACATCAACCCGCAGGCGCCCACGCACGTCCTGGTGATCCCCAAGGAGCACCACCAGGACGCCGCCGCGCTCGCCGCCGCGTCCCCGCAGCTCATGGCGGACGTGCTGCGCGAGGCGGGCGAGGTGGCCGCGCAGGAGAAGATCGCCGTACGCGAGGGCGGCCCCGGCACCGGCTACCGGGTGGTCTTCAACACCGGCGCGGGCGCGGGCCAGACGGTCTTCCACGTCCACGCGCACGTCCTCGGGGGCCGCGGCCTCGAATGGCCCCCCGGCTGACGGACCGGACCGGAGCGTACGGAGATTGTCCGCGCGAGAACTGGTCGTGCTCGGCACCGCCAGCCAGGTGCCGACGCGGCACCGCAACCACAACGGGTACGTGCTCCTCTGGGACGGCGAGGGCCTCCTCTTCGACCCCGGCGAGGGCACGCAGCGTCAGATGACGCGCATGGGCGTCGCCGCGCACGACCTCACCCGGATCTGCCTGACGCACTTCCACGGCGACCACTGCCTCGGCCTGCCCGGCGTCGTCCAGCACCTCAGCCTCGACCGGGTGCCGCACCCGGTCACCGCGCACTACCCGGCGAGCGGGCAGCGCTGGTTCGACCGCCTCCGGTACGCCACGCCGTACCACGAGACGGCGGACCTCCGCGAGGCCCCCGTGCACGGCCCCGGGGACCTCACCGCCCCCGGCGAACTGCCGTTCACTCTCACCGCGCGCGAACTGTCGCACCGCGTCCCCGCGTTCGGCTACCGCCTCTCCGAACCGGACTCCCGCCGCATGGACCCCGCACGGCTCGCCGCGCACGGCATCGCGGGGCCGGACATTGGCCGTATCCAGCGCGAGGGCGAGCTCCGGGGCGTACGCCTGGAGGACGTCAGCGAACCGCGTCCCGGCCAGCACTTCGCCTTCATCATGGACACCCGCCTCTGCGACGGCGTCCACGCGCTCGCCGAGGGCTGCGACCTGCTGGTGATCGAGTCGACCTTCCTCCACGAGGACGCTGCGCTGGCTTCTGAGTCGGGGCACCTGACTGCCCGCCAGGCGGGTGCCGTCGCCGCGGAGGCGGGTGTACGCCATCTCGTCCTCACCCACTTCTCGCAGCGCTACTCCGACGCGGGGGCGTTTGCGCGCGAAGCGCGTTCCGCGGGCTTCGAGGGCGAGCTGACGGTGGCCGAGGACCTGACGAGGGTGCCGGTCCCGAAGCGAAGGAGCTGACAGGGGCGCGGGGGCCGGGTGCTTCATCGGGTGGCGGGGAGGGTGAGCAGGATGCGGGTCCGGAGGAGATCGAGGAAGACCTCGGGGCGTTTGTAGAGGGCGAAGTGGCCGGCGTCCTCGATGAGGGTGAATTCCTTGACCGGTGCCTGGACGTCGTCGAAGTAGGCGCGGGCGCGGGCGGGTGTGTTCACCAAGTCGCAGGCGCCTTGGACGAGGAAGAACGGGACGTCGAAGCGGGTGCCGTCGGCCCAGTCGTCGAAGGCGGCGGTGTCCGGCAGCACGGCGGCCGAGACCATGAAGCTCTTGAAGAAGGTGACGATCTCGCGCAGCGAGTGCAGGGGCGAGTACCACAGCGACTTCATCACCAAGGACTTCATCGCGGCGAACGTGTGGGGGTCGGTGGCGGAGGCGAAGCGGTTGAAGTGGCTGAACTGCTCGGCGCTCCAGCTCCGCTGGTCGGGGCCCATCTCGCGGACGGCGGCCAGTTCCTTCCGCTTGCCCGCCTGGGCGAGCCGGTCCAGGGCGGCGTAGTAGTCGGTGGTGTCCCGGCCGCCGTCGAAGATCTTCTGATCGGTGCCGATGTACGCGCTGACGAGGTGCGGGTGGCTGCGTGCGAGGCGCATCGCGATGGCGCTGCCGAAGGAGCAGCCCAGCAGGATGACCCGCTGCACGCCGAGGCGCTCGCGGACGTGCTCCACGACCTCCACGGCGTCCCGCAGCAGCCGCTCGAAGGACAACTCGCCCTGGCCGTCCGGCCCGGAGCGACGCAGGGTCTTGCCGGTGCCGCGCATGTCCCAGCGCACCAGGGTGACGTGGCGCTCCCAGTCGCGGGAGACGTTGGCCAGGATCGAGTTGGACGAGCCGGGGCCGCCGTGCAGTTCCACGAGTACCGGGTTGTCGCGGTCCTCGCCGCGGATGTGGAGCCACTGGTCGAGGCCGCCGAACGTGGCGAAGTACTGCTCGTCGATGCCGCGGCTGCCGGTGATGCGCAGCCGCCGGGCACCGGCGGAGCGGACGAGCGCGCGGCGCCCGAGAAGGCCGACGGCAGGGGCGGCGACGGTGGCGCAGGCGGCCGTGGTGATGACGGTAGCGAGCATGACGTCCTCCAGGGGATGCGAACCCAGAAACTGTGTATGTGATACACGGTTAATAACTGTGTATCTTATACACGGTTGATTGAAGGAGGCGCAAGCCCGCTGACGGAGAGGAGGCCGGTGTGCCGGCGAACAAGGAGAGCGACCGCGACCCGGGCGCCAGCCTCGCGCTGCTGTGGGGAGCCGGCGACGGCCGTCCGCGGCGCGGGCCCAAACCGAAGTTCACGCCCGCCCAAGTGGCCCGCCGCGGCGTCGAGATCGCCGACGCCGAAGGGCTCGATGCCCTGTCCATGCAGCGGGTGGCCGAGCTGCTCGGGGTCACCACGATGGCCCTGTACCGCTACGTCCCGGGCAAGCCCGACCTCATCGACCTGATGGTCGACACAGTGCTCAGCGATCCGCCCGACCTCACCCGCGTACGGGGCGGCTGGCGCCCCCGCCTCGAAGCCTGGGCCCGCGCCTGCTGGGACGTCTACCGCGCCCACCCCTGGATCCTGACCGCTACGGGGCTCCGCCGCCACGCCATGGGCCCGCACCAAGTGGCCTGGCTCGATACCGCCCTGGCCTCCCTGGAGGAGACCGGACTCACCGCCCGCCAACGTCACGACGCCGCGATCCTCGTCCTGAGCCTGGTGCGCAACCTCACCCAGGAGGCGCTCGACCGCGACGAACGAGGTGACCGGGAGTGGGACCGCCTCACCACCGACCAGCTCACCGCGCACGCCGACCGCTACCCCGCCCTCACCCGGGCCATCGCCGCGGGCGCCTTCACCCCCACCGGCGCCGACCCCCTCGCCTTCGGCCTCACCTGCGTACTCAACGGCATCCAGGAGCTTGTGGGTTCGTCCGCGCGGGCCTGTGTTTGATGTGCGCCTCCGCCGCGGGGCGCGCCGGGCCCAAGACTTTTGGGCTTGCCCCTTCTCCCTCAGGTGCGCGGGGCTGTGTTTGATTTGCGGCTCCGCCGCGGGGCGCGACCGGTCACGACGCATCGGGGCTTGCCCCTGTTCCCTTAGGGGCGCGGGGAACTGCGCGACCAGCCACGACGCGGGCGCGCCCCGCGAAGCACAGCCCGGGGCACCCCGAACCCGGCCCTGTACGCGGGGCACCCGGCGAAGGGGGCTGCGCTTGCCAACCCTGCGCCTTGCGCAGACTTCCCAAGCCCAGTGGGGTGGAGGGAGCAGTAGGGGCAGCCCCGTAGGCGAACCGCGTCAGGCGCCGGCCGGAGAAGTGGCGGCAGCCCGGGTCAGAAGCCGAGGCGGCGGAGTTGCTTCGGGTCTCGTTGCCAGTCCTTGGCGACCTTGACGTGAAGGTCGAGGTAGACCGGCGTGCCGAGGAGAGCCTCGATGTGGCGGCGGGACGTCGTCCCGACATCCTTCAGGCGCTGGCCCTTCGGTCCGATCACGATGCCCTTCTGGCTGGGCCGCTCGATGAAGATGTTGGCGTGGATGTCCAGCAGGGGCTTCTCCGCCGGGCGCCCCTCACGCGGCAGCATCTCCTCGACGACCACGGCGATCGAGTGCGGGAGCTCGTCCCGTACGCCCTCCAGCGCGGCCTCCCGGATCAGCTCGGCGACCATGACCTGTTCGGGCTCGTCCGTGAGGTCGCCGTCCGGGTAGAGCGCGGGGCCCTCGGGCAGGAGGGGGACCAGGAGGTCGGCCAGCAGTCCGACCTGCTTGTCGGCGGTCGCCGAGACGGGGACGATCTCGGCCCATTCGAGGCCCAGCTCCTTGCCGAGCTGGTCGACGGCGATGAGCTGCTCCGCCAGCGCGTCGTTCTCGACCAGGTCGGTCTTGGTGACGATCGCGACCTTGGGCGTCTTCTTCATCGCCGCCAGCTCGGCGGCGATGAAACGGTCGCCGGGCCCGATCTTCTGGTCGGCCGGCAGGCAGAAGCCGATGACGTCGACCTCGGCCCACGTCGTCCGCACGACGTCGTTGAGCCGCTCGCCGAGCAGCGTGCGCGGCTTGTGCAGGCCCGGGGTGTCGACGAGGACGAGCTGCGCCTCCGGGCGGTGCACGATGCCGCGCACCGTGTGCCGGGTGGTCTGCGGGCGGTTGGAGGTGATCGCGACCTTCGTGCCCACCAGCGCGTTGGTCAGCGTCGACTTGCCCGCGTTCGGGCGGCCGACGAAGCAGGCGAAGCCCGAGCGGTGCGGCTCACCGGCGGCTTCGGAGACCTCGGAGGGGGCGGCGGAGGATGCGTTCATGACGACCATTGTCCCCGATGCCGCGCCCGGCCCCGACAGACCTCCCAGCGACCGGCGTCAGCCCGCCGTGACGGTCGCGCGCAGGGTCCCGTCCGGGCCAGCGAGCAGTACGGGCGTGGCGGAGCCGCCCAGGTCGCGTACGGCCGCCAGGTCCTCGTCCGGCACGGCCTCCGCTTCCGCGACGACGGCCGCGGCCTCCAGCGAGGTCGCGCCCGAGGCGACGGCCATGGCCACCGCCGTGCGCAGCGCGGAGAGCCGGAGTGAGGGCAGCGCGACGGTGCCCGCGACGTACGTACGCCCCGTCTCGTCGCGTACGGCCGCGCCCTCCGGCACGGAGTTACGGGCGCGGGCGCTGCGCGCCAGGGTGAGGATCTTGCGGTCTTCGGGGTCCAGTTCCTGGTCGGTCATGAGAGCGAGGATATGCGGGGCGAGGGCTCAGCTCGCGACGGGGCGGACCGGCGGGACCGGGGGAACCGGCGGAACCGGGGGGACCGGGCGGATCGCCGAACGCAGCACCTCCGGCCGCAGCAGCCGCTCCAGCCGCTCGGCCGTGCCCGACCCCGGCACCGGGTTGTGCAGCACGACCTTCAGGTCAGGGCGCGCGGGCACCTGGAGCGTGGTCGACTCGAAGCGCAGCGTGCCGACCGCCGGGTGCTCGACCTCCTTGAGGAGCTGGCCCGGCAGGCTCACGTCGGCCTGCGCCCACAGCTCCACGAAGGGCTCGCTCTCGCTCCGGAGCCGCTCGAACAGCTCCTGGAAGCCCTCGTCCTGCGGCCACTCGGCGAGCGAGGCGCGCAGCTGCGAGACGACGTGCGGCGCGTTCTGCTCCCAGCTGCTGGCGCGCACCCGGTAGTGCGGGTTGAGGAAGAAGTCCAGGATGCAGTTGTCCTGCTCGCGGATGCCGAAGGTGTGCCGCGCGGTCTCGTTCAGCGCCACCGCGTTCCAGTACGGGTCCAGGATCACCGCCGGGTTCGGCAGCCAGCCGTCCAGCAGCCGCTGCATGCCCGCGCACAGATGGTCCCGGTCGAAGTCGGACTGGGGGAGCGGGGGATTGAGCCCCGCCAGCATGTACAGATGGCGGCGCTCCGTGGGGCTCATCCGCAGCACGCGCGAGACCGCGTCCAGCACCTGCGGCGAGACGGTGATGTCCCGCCCCTGCTCCAGCCACTGGTACCAGGACGCGCCGACCCCGGCGAGCACCGCCACCTCCTCGCGGCGCAGCCCCGGCGTGCGGCGCCTGGCCCCGCCGTCGGGCAGCCCCGCCTCGGTGGGGCTGACACGCGCCCGACGCGACCGCAGGAACTCGCGCAGCTCCGCGCCGCGCCGCGTCTTCTCGCTGGTCGCCCTCGCGGGCGGTGTGCTCTCGCCGACTGCCACCTGTCGGTCCCCTCCCTGGCTGGTGGTCGTACCACCACCATAAACAGCGTCTCCCTACGGTCTGTTCCGCCGCAGCAGGATCTTGCGCATGCCAACCAAGACCGCACCCCGGGACCCCTACGAGACCGCCGTGGACACGGCTAAGGCCACGCCGTCACCCCCCGCCGCGCCCGCGCCCGAGGCCGCGCGCTTCAGCGCCCGCGAGAAGCTGGTCCTGGTCGTGCTCTGCGCCTCCCAGTTCCTGGTCGCCCTCGACTTCTCCGTCCTCAACGTCGCCCTTCCCGTCCTCGGCCCCGACCTGGGCCTCGGCGAGGCCGGGCTGCAGTGGGCCGTCACCGCCTTCGCCCTCCCGACCGGCAGCTTCCTGCTCCTCTTCGGCCGCCTCGGCGACCAGCTCGGCCGCCGCCGTACGTTCCTGACCGGCCTGGCCCTCTTCACGGCCGCCTCCGTGCTGGCAGCGCTCGCGCCCAACGCGGCGCTCTTCCTCACCGGCCGCGCGCTCCAGGGACTCGGCGCCGCCGCGCTCGTACCCACCGGCATGGCGCTGATCACCACCTCCTTCGCCGAGGGCCCCAAGCGGACCAAGGCGCTCAGCATCAACGGCTCGCTGATGGCGCTCGGCTTCACCGTCGGCATGGTCGTCGGCGGCGTCCTCACCGACACCCTCGGCTGGCGCTCCACCATGGGCCTGCTCGGCGTCGGCGGCACGGCCGTGCTGCTCGTCGCGCCGCGCATGCTCGCCGAGAGCCGGGGCGAGCGCGCCCGGCTCGACATCCCCGGCGCCCTCACCGTCACCGGCGGACTCCTCGGTGTCGTCTACGCCCTCTCCACCGCCGCCGAGGAGGGCTTCACCCGCCCCGACGTCCTCACGGCGCTGGTCGGCGGCCTCGTACTGCTCGGCCTGTTCATCCGGATCGAGGCCCGCAGCCCCGAGCCGCTGCTCCCGCTGTGGATGCTGCGCCGCCCGACCGTCGCGTTCGGCAACCTGGGCGGGCTCGCCAGCGTCTCGATGATGACCGCCGCCGTCTTCCTCCTCACCCTCTACCTTCAGGACACCCTCGGCGTCTCGCCGCTCGTCTCCGGGCTCGTCTTCGGCGTGCAGGGCGTGGCCTCGATCGTCGGCGGCGCCGTCGCGCCCCGTATCGCCCGCCGTGTCGGCGCCCCGCGCACCCTCGCGTTCGGCCTCGTCGGCCAGGGCGTGCTGACGGCGACGCTGCTGGGCATCGGCGTGGACTCCGGCCTGTGGCTGGTGGTCGTCGGCCTCTCGCTGGCCAGCGGCATGCACCTGGTGGCCGTCGTCACCTACGGCGTGACCGCCACCTCCGGTCTCGCCGACGAGGACCAGGGCCGTGCGACGTCGCTGGTCACCAGCGCGATGCAGCTCGGCATGGCCCTCGGCATCCCGCTGCTGAGCGCGCTCTCGGTCAGCTGGTCCGGCGCGCTGCGTGATGGCGGTACGCCCGCCGCTGATGCCGCTCTGAGCGGCATCAAACTGGGGCTTGGCGTCGACGCCATCGCCGTCACGGTCATCGGCGTCCTGGTCTTCTTCGCCCTGCGCCGGAACAACATCCGTTCAGAGGGTGCCCCTGCCCGTTCGTAGCGGGCCGCGGGTGCTCCTTGGCCGGTCGCGCAGTTCCCCGCGCCCCTTACGGGGCACTTTCACGCAGCCGCTCCACAGACTTCCGCATCAGTTTTGGGGTGATCTTGCTGTCCGGGCCGAGCACCGACATGTGGGCCACACCTGTCGTGCTCGGCCCGACGCGTGCCAGGGCGAGGTCCATGCTGATGCTCAGCCCGTCGGCGGGGCCGCCCTTGGCCTTGCCGGTGAGGCGCAGGGCCCCGCTCTCGTCGCCGAAGGCGGGCAGTGTCATGGGGGCGACGGTGAACGTCACCGAGCCGCCGCCGTCCTTCGAGGTGAAGCCCTCGCACCGCGAGCTGAGCCGCTTGAAGTCGCGCAGGGCCTTCTTCGCGCCGCCCTTCTCATAAGAGGCGACGCCGTTCGAGACGAACGGGCCCGAGTCCGACTTCTGGAAGTCCCGGTCGGCCTCCGCGTGCGCCTTGTCCCCGGAGAGGGTGTCGAGCAGCCCCTGACACTCCTTGTTGTCCGCGCCGAGGCCGCCCGCCTTGTCGCTCGCGCCCAGATCGGTCGCGGACCAGCCGGACGGGAAGTCCTCCTTGGTGAGCAGCGCCTTCTTCAGCTCCGTCTTGCTGAGTGCGCTCGAAGAGGGGGAAGAAGAGGGCGAGGGGCTGGACGAACTGGAGTCGCCGGACGACGAGGACCCGTCCCCGCACCCGGCGGTCAGTGCGAGGGCGAGGACGGCGAGGGCGGCGGGCGTACGGAGAGCAAGGGCGCGGGACATGGCGCCAGCCCACCAGCACCGGCGTACGCCCGCGAGCCGACGAGGGCCGGTCGGTCTACGGACGGTCCAGACGGAGCCGCTCCGCGCGCGGGAGCCCGGCGACGACCAAATCGTACGAATCCTCGATCAGATCGCGGACCATCCCGTCGGGGAGGGAGCCGTCGAGGGTGACCGTGTTCCAGTGGCGCTTGTTCAGGTGCCAGCCCGGGGCGATCGCCGCGTGGGCCTCGCGCAGCTGGACGGCGAGCTCGGGCTCGCACTTCAGGCTGACCCGCAGGGGGTCGGTGTCGAGCGCGGTGAAGGCGAAGATCTTGGCCTGCACCTTGAACGTGCACAGCTCCGCGTTACGGGGGAAGGGGAAGTCCTCCCACGCCCCGTTCAGGCCGAGGCAGTACGCCTTCAACTCGTCCGGGGTCACGGGGCCCTCACCTCAGCTCTCCTCGTCGTCCGTGGGCTCGGAGCGCACCGGCTCGACGAGCACCGTCACGATCCTGTTCCGCCGCCCCGCCGGGGCCTCCGCGGTCAGCCGCAGCGCGGTCAGGCTGGGGTCGAGGCGGTCCTCGGTCACGTCCACCGTCGTCGCCGCGCCCGCGATGGGGACCCGGCCCAGGGACTTCGCGAGGAGGCCGCCGACCGTCTCGACGTCCTCGTCGTCCAGCCCCGTCAGCCCGTACAGCTCGCCGAGGTCGCCGATGTCGAGGCGGGCCGTGACGCGGTAGCGGTCCTCGCCCAGGTCCTCGACGGGCGGCAGCTCGCGGTCGTACTCGTCGGTGATCTCGCCGACGATCTCCTCCAGGATGTCCTCGATCGTGACGATCCCGGCCGTGCCGCCGTACTCGTCGATGACGACCGCGACGTGGATACGGTCCTGCTGCATCTCGCGCAGCAGGTCGCCCGCGTTCTTGGTGTCGGGGACGAAGGTCGCGGGGCGCATCGCGGTCGAGACGAGCTCGGTCTCGGTGTCGCGGTTGATGTGGACCTTCCGCGCCAGGTCCTTGAGGTAGACGATGCCGACGACGTCGTCCTCGTTCTCCCCCACCACCGGGATGCGGGAGAAGCCGGAGCGCAGTGCCAGCGTCAGGCCCTGGCGGATGGTCTTGAACCGCTCGATGGTGATCAGGTCCGTGCGCGGCACCATCACCTCGCGCACCAGACGGTCGCCGAGCTGGAAGACGGAGTGGACCATCTTCCGTTCCTCGGCCTCGATCAGCGACTCGCGCTCGGCGAGGTCCACCATCGCGCGCAGCTCGGCCTCGCTCGCGAACGGGCCCTTGCGGAAGCCCTTGCCGGGCGTCAGCGCGTTGCCCAGCAGGATCAGGAGCTGGGGGACCGGGCCCAGGATGCGGGCCAGCGGCACCAGGACGTACGCCGCGGCCGTCGCCGTGTTCAGCGGGTGCTGGCGGCCGATGGTGCGGGGCGAGACGCCGATCGCGACGTACGAGACGAGGACCATCACGACGATCGCGACGGTCAGCGCCTCCCAGTTCTCCTTGAACGCCCGCAGACACGCGTACGTCACCAGGGACCCCGCCGCGACCTCGGCGGCGACGCGCAGCAGCAGCGCGAGGTTCAGATAGCGCGTCGGGTCGGCCGCGACGGCGGCCAGCTTGGCGCTGCCGCGCCGCCCCTGCCGTACGGCCTCCTCCGCGCGGTAGCTCGTCGTCCGGGCGAGGCCCGCCTCCGCGCAGGCGGCGAGCCACGCCACGACGACGAGCAGCACCCCCGAGGCGACGAGCTGGGCGGTCACCGAGCTCATGACGCCGCGCTCACGAGGTCGTGGTCGGGGCCGGGGAAGGCCCCTCCATGCCGCGCTCGGCGCGCCATCCGTCGACGATCGCGGCCTGGAGGCCGAACATCTCGGCCTTCTCCGCGGGCTCCTCGTGGTCGTACCCCAGCAGGTGCAGCACCCCGTGGACGGTGAGGAGCTGCATCTCCTCGTCCATGGAGTGCTGCGTCGGCGCCTCGGCGCCCTGCTTCTCCGCCACGTCGGGGCAGAGCACGATGTCCCCGAGGAGGCCCTGCGGAGGCTCCTCCTCGTCCCGCGACGGCGGCCGGAGCTCGTCCATCGGGAAGGACATCACGTCGGTGGGACCCGGCAGGTCCATCCACTGGATGTGCAGCCGCTCCATCGTGTCGGCGTCGACAACGATCACCGACAGCTCCGAGAGCGGGTGGATGCGCATCCGTGCCAGCGCGTAACGGGCGATGTCGAGGAGGGACTCCTCGTCGACCGTACGGCCGGATTCGTTGTTGACGTCGATCGACATGGTGCGGGTGGGTTACTTCCTGTGATCGTGGCCGTTGTCGTAACGGTCGTACGCGTCGACGATACGGCCGACCAGCTTGTGCCGGACGACATCCGTGCTGTCGAGCTGCGAGAAATGCACGTCCTCGACCCCCTCAAGGATCTCCTTGACCTGCCGCAGCCCGCTCTTCGTCCCGCCGGGAAGATCCACCTGAGTGACGTCACCCGTCACGACGATCTTCGACTCGAAGCCGAGCCGCGTCAGGAACATCTTCATCTGCTCGGGATTCGTGTTCTGCGCCTCGTCGAGAATGATGAACGCGTCATTAAGGGTGCGACCCCTCATGTATGCGAGGGGCGCCACCTCGATCGTCCCGGCGGCCATCAGCCTCGGGATCGAGTCCGGGTCCAGCATGTCGTGCAGCGCGTCGTAGAGCGGGCGCAGATACGGGTCGATCTTCTCGTAGAGCGTCCCGGGCAGGAAGCCGAGCCGCTCGCCCGCCTCCACCGCCGGACGCGTCAGGATGATCCGCGTGACCTGCTTCGCCTGGAGCGCCTGCACGGCCTTGGCCATGGCGAGATACGTCTTGCCGGTGCCGGCCGGGCCGATGCCGAAGACGACCGTGTGCTTGTCGATCGCGTCCACGTAACGCTTCTGGTTGAGCGTCTTGGGGCGGATCGTGCGGCCACGGTTCGACAGGATGTTCTGCGTGAGGACCTCGGCGGGCGTCTCCGGGGCGCCCGTGCCGTTCTCCTGCTCGCGGAGCATCGCGATGGAGCGCTCCACCGCGTCCTCCGTCATCGGCTGGCCGGTGCGCAGCACGAGCATCATCTCGTCGAACAGGCGCTGGACCAGCGCCACTTCGCGGGCATCGCCAGTGGCGCTGATCTCGTTCCCCCGGACATGGATGTCCGCCTTCGGGAACGCGCTCTCGATCACGCGCAGCAGGGAGTCACCGGAGCCCAGCACCGTCACCATCGGGTGCTTGGCGGGAACGGTGAAGCGGGCGGTCGTCTCAGGGGTGTTTCCCCGCCCGGATCCGTTCTGATTCTGGGTTGTCTGTGCCATGGGCGGCCTCTGGGGCCAGCTCATCTCCCTCGTCGCGCGAGCCTTCTCTGGACCTCAAGAGTACGACGGGGCACCGACAGCCCTCATGGAATTACCGGCCGCGTGCGGTGCGTGACCGGACGGTCACGATGAATGCCGTCCACGACTCCGGGGAGGCCGTGAGAGGGCTGATCCCCTTGTCCTTCGAGTCCCGCACGTGGACGGCCCGGGGGGCGACTGCGACCTCGACGCAGTTGTCGCCCTCGCTCCCGCTGTAGCTGCTCTTGAACCAGGACAGCCCTCTACTGGTGCTCATAGCGCTCCTCGCAACTGTTCCAGCAGGCTCACCGTAGCCCGGCAGTCCAGTGCTTGGGAACGCAGCCTTCCGTAGCGCTGCTGCAGCACGCTCACGTCTTTAGGGTCCGTGATCAGGTAGCTCGACCGATGCCCTTCGGTGTAGCCGAACCACTGGTTGTTCGGGCTCTCGGCGAGGTACAACTGCCCGTCGTGGCCCGCGTGATCCTCGTTGCGCAGCGGCATGATCTGGATCTCGACGTGGTTCCGACTGCCGACCTCCAACAGGTGGTCGATCACGCAACGGGTGACCTCGGAGCCTCCCATGTTGCGCTCCAGCAGGCACTGCTCCAGTACGAAGCTGAACGCTGTCCCGGAGCGTCGTTCCAGAAGCTCCTGACGCGCGAGCCGGGCTGTGACCTCACGTTGGATCTGTTCGTCCGAAACGGGGGGCAGCCGCCTCTCGAAGATCGCCCGAATATACGGCTCGGGCTGCAACAGCCCAGGAATCACCCGGCACTCGTACGCGTAGAGCGAGACCGCCTCCTCCTCGATCGTCGCCCACTCGTGGAACCACGAGGCCAGGCCCGCCTTCCGGGTGAGGCTCCGAAGGGCGACGTGGAGGACCTTTCCGGCCAGCGGGCCAAGTACCAGCGCCGCCCGTTCCGGCAGAACCCCCGGAGGGAACCGCTTGCCCTGTTCGATCTTGGCTACGTAGCCGGGGGAGTAGCGCACCCGTGGGGCGAACTCCTCCTGGGTGAGGTGCGCCTCTTCGCGGAGTGCTTTGAGGACCACGCCGAAGGTCTTGAGGCTGTCCGAGAGTTCGGGTTCACTCGCCATTGAGTCTGCCTTTCGCGCCGTTCCCCAACGCGACCATCGTTACGGGTGGTTACTCACCCAGTCCAGAGAGTCAACCCACCCAGTGTGAGTTGTATGGGTGCTGTGCCTGGAGAGGCGGAGGTCCGCTCGCGAAGGTTGGCCTCATGTCAGCACCACGGGCCGATGAGCCCGTCACCGTCCGTGTGTTCGTCCAGCGGTTCTCCGCGACCCGGCGCGGGGCACGGCTCGCGCGCAGACTGGCGGCCTGCCAGCTCGACGAGTGGGGAGTGCCGTTCGGCAGCGAGCTGTCGGAGAAGCTCGCGCTCGTCGTGGCCGAACTCGCCGCCAACGCCGTGCTGCACGGGCACGTGCCGGGGCGGGACTTCGAGGTGGTGCTGACACAAGAGGATGACGGCGGGGGCGTACGGATCGAGGTCTCGGACACCCATCCGGCGCTGCCCGTACGGGGCGAGGACGGGTACGGGCTGGCTCTCGTGGACGCGCTCGCGGAGAGCTGGGGCGTGGACGAGCGGGACGGACCCGGGAAGACGGTGTGGGCTGTCGTGACATGCTCACGGCTATGCCGTTGACGTTCTGGCGTACCGGATGGCGCGTGGGAGTGCGGGTCACCAAGCACGGGGATCGGGAGATAGAGCGGTTCGAGGGGGCGTTGATCCGGCTCGGGGTCACGCGGCCGGTGCCCCGGCGCGTGCGCGTACAGCTCCGGATCTGGGCCCGGCACCGGCGCCGCGCCGAGTGGGGGCGGACGATCCTGCTGTTCCAGGCGTGGGTCGTGCTCGGGGTCCTGCTCCAGCTGGCGCTGTCGACGTTCGACGACCGGCAGAACGCGGACGAGGGGCCGCCCTCGTCCACGGAGCAGCTGCTCGACGCCGTCGACCGGCTGCCCAGGGGCCTCGCGATCGCGGTGCTGCTGGTGCTGCTTGCCGTGTCGCTGGCGGTGGCCTTCGCCCTCGTCTTCATCGCCGTCGGGATGCTCGTCGTTCCTCTGCTGACGCTCTACGGCGTACCGGCGATGGACACGAGGTCCATCCACCCGGTGTCCCGCGCCCTGCCCGTGCTCGTGTTCGCCCGCGCGGTGGAGGCGTGCGCGGAGGCGCATCGCGTGGGCGGCGAGCGGCACTTGAAGGCGCGGCGCAAGGTGGGCGACCAGATGCAGGGCGTGGCGCGGACCCTGGCGCGGGCGCACTGGAAACGCGGCGCGGTGTCGATGCGCTCGCACCGGAGGGCCGAGCTGAAGCGGCACGCCGGGCGCGTGGTGGCCGTACTGCGCAGGGCGGAGGCCCGGCTCGACAGCGAGCCGCACGCCGCGCTCAGGGAGCTGGGGGAGCTGCTGCTCACGGTGGCCGAGCGGTACGCCGACGGGCGGGTGGGGGCGCTGCTGGACGAGGAGGAGCTGAGGGACGTCGAGCCCGTGCGCTCGTACGAGCTGGTGCGGCTGGCCCTCGCCGTCCTGCTGATCGGCGGGGGCGGCGCCGGGATCGCCCTGCTGGGCCTGCCGTCGGTCGTACAGCCGTACGCGCTGAGCGCCTGGGGACTGCTCGTGCTGCTCTTCGTCTACGGGCGGGGCGTACGGCCGGGGCCCGGCGAGCTGTGGGGCGGACTCAACGGGGCAGGCCGGTGAGGACGCCCCAGAGTCCGGCGGCCGTGAAGGCGGTGCCGACGAGGAGGGGGAGCGCGAGGCCCCAGAGGCGTTGCCGGGAGCCGTCGATCCGTGCCGTCTTCGGGGCGCCGGGGAGGTAGCGGACCGGGGCGCGTCCTCCCACGGGCAGGCCCGCGACCCCGGACACCTTCGCCTCGAACTCGTGCCGGATGCCCTGGGCGTCGGTGAAGCCGACCACCGCGAAGTAGCTGTTGCTCCCCTGGTGGCGCGAGACGCGGTGGCGGACCACCCGGCCCTCGGTGGTGACCCCCTCGCGCCGCAGGCGGCGCTGGTGCGCCTCCTCGCGGATGCCGACCGCGATGATGACGGGGCCCGTGAGCAGACACAGCACCAGCAGCCACATGGTCGCCCCTCCTGACGTTCTAGCCCGCGCGGAAGCCCAGCGTGGGGACGGCGCGGCGGGGCGGCGGGGCCGGGTCGCAGCCGGTGAGGAGGGTGTCCAGGAAGGCGTACGGGGAGCCCGTACCGGCGGGACCGGTGGGGCGCGCGGCACGCGCTCCGTGCCACCACTCGGCGATCTCCGCCCAGCTCGGGGCCGAGAGCGAGCCGCCGAACTCCTGGACCGAGAGCGAGGCCGTGAGGCCCGCGAAGGCGAGGCGGTCGGCCAGCGGCCAGCCCGCGAGGCTGCCGGTCACGAAGCCCGCCACGAAGACGTCGCCCGCGCCCGTCGTGTCCAGCGCCTCGACGGCGATCGCGGGGACGTCGGCGGTCTCGCCCGTACGCCCGTCGACCGCGTAGGCGCCCTCGGAGCCCATGGTGACGACGGCCAGCGGCACGTACTCGGTGAGCACGTGCGCGGCGGAGCGGGGGCAGTCGGTGCCGGTGTAGCGCATGGCCTCGACGGCGTTCGGGAGGAAGGCCTCGCAGTCGCCCAGCTCGGCGAGGGAGGACAGGTCCCAGCGGCCCGTCTCGTCCCAGCCCACGTCGGCGAAGATGCGGCTGCCGCGCCGGGCCGCCGCCGCGATCCACTCCTGCGGGCGGCCCGGGACGAGGGAGGAGACGCAGGCGCGCGCGGCGGGCGGGCACTCCGGGGCCTCCGGGTCGTACGCCGCCGCGTCCTTGGCGGGCGCCTCGTGGCCGTGGGAGATCATCGTGCGCTCGCCCTCGTACGCCATCGAGACGGTGACGGGGGAGTGCCAGCCCGGCACGGTGTGCGAGAGCGACAGGTCGATGCCCTCGCCGTGCTCCAGCGCGTCGTGGCAGTAGTCGCCGTACATGTCGTCGCCGAAGGCCGCAGCGAGGGAGGTGTGCAGGCCGAGGCGGGCCAGGGCCGTCGCCATGTTCGCGATGCCGCCCGGGCTCGATCCCATGCCCCGGGCCCAGGACTCCGTGCCGCGCACGGGGGCCGAGTCGAGCCCGGTGAAGATGATGTCCAGGAAGACCGTGCCCGTCAGGTAGACGTCCCACCGGGGGTCACCGGGCGCGCGGAGCTGCGCCAGCGGGTCGAACCGCTGCTCGTGGTGCTTGCGGGGGGCTCTTGAGCTGGGGGTCTTGCGCGTACTCAACGTGCTCTCCCTGTCGGGGTGCGGGCCGTACCGCGAGGTCGCCGCGAGGTCGGTGCCACTCCAGCGGTACGGCCGACCATAGTCGGTCGTGGGCCCGAGCCCCTCGGGAATCCGGTCTCCCCGTGAGGTACGTTCCGCCGTATGAGGCTGACGATTCTCGGCGGGGGCGGGTTCCGCGTTCCCCTGGTCCACCGCTCGCTGCTGGCCGAGGCCCGCGCCGGAACTCCCGGGCGCTGCACGGAACTCGTCCTGCACGACACGGACCGTGACCGGCTGGCCGTGATCGCGTCCGTACTGTCCGCACAGGCCGAGGGCGTGCCGGACGCGCCGACCGTACGGATCGCCGACGATCTGGACGACGCGCTGCGCGGTACGGACTTCGTCTTCTCCGCGATCCGCGTGGGCGGTACGGCAGGACGCGTACGGGACGAGCGGATCCCGCTCTCCGAGGGCGTGCTCGGCCAGGAGACGGTCGGCGCGGGCGGCGTCCTCTACGCGCTCCGTACGGTCCCCGTGGCCGTCCGTATCGCCGAACGGGTCCGTGCGCTCGCCCCCGACGCGTGGGTCATCAACTTCACGAACCCCGCCGGGATGGTGACCGAGGCCATGGCCCGCGTCCTGGGCGAGCGGGTCATCGGCATCTGCGACTCGCCGGTCGGCCTGGTGCGCCGTGCCGCGCGCGCGGCGGGCGCCGACCCGGACACCGTGTCGTACGACTACACGGGCCTCAACCACCTGGGCTGGCTCCGCTCCCTGCGGGACTCCACGGGGCGCGAACTGCTGCCGGGACTCCTGGCCGACACGGAAGCGCTGACCTCTTTTGAGGAGGGCAAGCTCTTCGGGGCCGAATGGCTGCGCGCGCTGGGCGAACTGCCCAACGAGTACCTGCACTACTACTACTTCCGGCGCGAGACGCTTGCCGCGGTCCGTACGGCGGAGTCGACGCGCGGGGAATTCCTCGACCAGCAGCAGGGCGACTTCTTCGCCCGTGCGACGGCCGGTTCCTCGGACGCGTACGCCCTGTGGGAGCGCACCCGTCTGGAGCGCGAGGAGACGTACATGGCGGAGAGCCGTGAGGCCACGGGGGGCTGGTCGCGCGACACCTGCGACCTCGACGGCGGCGGCTACGACCAGGTCGCCCTTGCCCTCATGCGGGCCATCGCCCGCGGGGAGCGGGCGCGGCTCGTGCTGAACGTACGCAACGGGACGACGGTCCCTTCGCTGGCGCCGGACGCGATCGTCGAGACGGTGTGCGACGTCGACGGGGCCGGGCCCCGCCCTCTCCCTGTCGCGCCCCTGGGCGAGGCGGAGCTAGGCCTGATGCTCCAGCTCAAGGCGGTCGAGTTGGCCGCCGTCGAAGCGGGCCTCTCCGGCTCCCACCGAGCGGCCCTCCGGGCCCTCGCCCTCCACCCCTTGGTCGACTCCCCAGCAGTGGCCGGGCGCATCTTGGAGCACGCCGGATACTGATCCGGGTACGGCCGCTGTTCCGACTGCCCTCTGCTCGGCCGCCGGGCAGAGGCTGCCCCTCGCTGTGCTTCGCGGGCTGCGGCTGCGAAGTGGCTGGCCGCGCAGTTCCCCGCGCCCCTAACGGGGCACGTCTGCCCCTCCCTCCCGCGAAGCTTGGGGGATCTGCGCTTCTCCCTCCGCTGTGCTTGGGAAGTCTGCGCAAGGCGCAGGGTTGGCAAGCGCAGCCCCCCCACGCCGGGTGCCCCGCGCAACGGGGCCGGGTTCGGGGTGCCCCGGGCTGTGGTTCGCGGGCTGCGAGTGCGTCGTGGCTTGGCGCGCAGTTCCCCGCGCCCCTGGAGGGGCAAGCCCAGAAGTCTTGAACCGGGCGCGCCCACGCGGCGGAGCCGCAAGGGGCAGGGCTTCTTACCAGCGTGGAACCTGGGGCGTGACCCAGTCCGGGTCCGCGACCCGCATCGCCGCCCCGTCGTCACGGTCCCGCATCGCACCGTACTCGGCGGACAGCCAGCGCTCGTGCAGGACCGTGAGCCTGTCGGGGTCCAGGGTGATGCCGAGGCCGGGTGCGTCGGAGACCGTGACGTGGCCGTCGTGGAAGGTGAGGCGGGTGGTCAGGACGTCCTCGGTCTGCCAGGGATAGTGGCTGTCGCAGGCGTAGTCGAGGTTGGGGACGGTCGCCGCGACGTGCGTCATCGCGGCCAGGCTGATGCCCAGGTGGGTGTTGGAGTGCATGGACAGCCCGACGCCGAACGTACGGCAGAGGGCCGCCAGTTCGCGTGTCGCGCGCAAGCCGCCCCAGTAGTGGTGGTCGCTGAGGACGACCTGGACGGCCCCCTGGAAGAAGGCCTCCGGTATCTCGCCGAACGTCGTCACGCACATGTTGGTCGCGAGCGGGATCCCCGCGGCGCGGGCGACCTCCGCCATCGCGGGGGTGCCGCTCGCGGGGTCCTCCAGGTACTGGAGCGTGCCGCGCAGCGCCTCGGCGACCTTGAGCGAGGTCGGCACCGACCAGGCGCCGTTGGGGTCCAGCCGCAGCGGGCAGCCGGGGAACGCCTCGGCGAGGGCGCGGACCGCCTCGACCTCGCGCTCCGGCTCGTAGACGCCGCCCTTGAGCTTGAACGAGGTGAAGCCGTGTTCGTCCGCGAGGCGCCGCGCCTGCCGGACGATGCCCGCCGGGTCGGTGGCCTCCTCCCAGTCGTCCGGCTCGCCCGCGCCGCCGGGGTGTTCCGCCCAGCGGTAGAAGAGGTAGGCGCTGAAGTCCACGCGGTCGCGGACCTTGCCGCCGAGCAGGGCGTGCACCGGCATCCCCGTCGCCTTGCCGAGCGCGTCCAGGCAGGCGACCTCGAAGCCGGAGGCGACGGAGAGCCGCAGCTTCTCCGCGGTCTGCACGCCCCGCAGCCCGCCGACGTCCACCCCGGTCTCGACGCGCCCCGCGTCCACGGAGACCTGACCGGCCAGCTTCATGAGGCCGTTCAGATCGCTGACCCGGCGCCCGGGGAGGGCGTCCGCGAACGGGCGGGCCAGCTCCAGGTACTTGGTGTCGCCGTAGGTCTCCCCGACGCCGGTGTGCCCGCCCGCCGTCTCCACCTCGACGATCAGCCTCGGGGTGTACGGCTGGTGCACGCCCTGGGTGTTGAGGAGCGGGGGGTCGGCGACGAGCACGGGCGTGAGCCGTACGTCGGTGATGGTCAGGTCCTTCGCGGACGTAGCAGACGTAGCGGACGTACGCATGCGGCGGCTCCCGGCTCACAGCTCTCAGCGCTCGTTTACGTATACGCACGGAGGTTATGGAGGTGAACGAGTGCGGGTCAAGGGTGCTACCGGCGCCGTCGGCCTTTACGGAACGTTGAATCTCCGCGCGTAGATGGGGGGTTGGCACCGGTGTTAGGTTCCCCGCGACCGCCATGCCCCTGCCAACCGAGGAGCCGCGCATGCGCCGCCCCCTGAGAACCGCCCTCCCCCTCGTCGCCGTCGCCGCCGTGGCCGGCAGTGCCTTCTTCGGCATCGGCCAGGCCACCGCCGAGCACTCCGTGCCCCGCAGCGACAAGGAGATCCCCAACCTCGACCAGGTCAAGGAGAAGATCGAGGCGTACTACGGGGACATCGAGACCGAGGACGGCGAGCACTACGCCTCGCCGAAGAGCAACTACGCCAAGCAGGTCCGGGGCATCGCCAAGGACGCGCGCCGCGACCTGGAGAAGGGGCTGGGGAAGTCCGCGAAGACGCACGGCAAGCCCGCGATCGTCCTCGACGTCGACGACACCACCCTGCTCACGTACAACTTCGAGCGCCGTATCGGCTACGACTTCGACCCGAAGGCCCAGGACGAGTACCTGCGGACGACCGACATGGACCCGGTCTTCGGCATGACGAAGCTGGTCAACTGGGCCCACAAGGAGGGGATCACGGTCTTCTTCCTCACGGGCCGCAAGGAGTACCAGCGCGACTGGAGCGTCCGGAACCTCAAGAAGGCCGGTTACGAGGTGCCCGTCAACAAGTCGCACTTCTACCTGAAGGACGAGAAGAACCCGCCCCCGTACCTGGAGTGCGGCGACGACTGCACGACCGTCGAGTACAAGTCGGGCACCCGTGCGCACATCGAGTCCCAGGGGTACGACATCCTCGCCAACTTCGGCGACCAGTACAGCGATCTGAAGGGCGGCCACGCCCAGCGCGAGGTCAAGCTCCCGAACCCCATGTACTACCTGCCCTGATCACCCTCCTTGAGCACCTTGGTGATCAGCGCCGACTGTGACTCGGTCAGCCGCGGATCGGCGCAGTAGGCGGTGTTGCCGTCCACGACGATCTCGTAGTGGAAGCCGTCGGGCACGCCCATCGGGCGCTGGCCCCGCCCCTGGACCAGGGAGTCGCGGGCCAGCGCGGCGAGCTCGGCGGCGTCCGCGCGGCCCGCCGTGTCGAGAGTGGCCCGGCGGGTGAGCCCGCCGAAGCCGCCTGTGCGAATGACCGTGATGTTCATGCGAGGCATCCTCTCTGTTGCCCTCTTCTCCGGGCTGGGGACGGGGTGCCCCTTTCCGTCCGTCGCAGGCCGCGCGGTTCGCTGTGGCTTGTCGCGCAGTTCCCCGCGCCCCTTAGCTCTCCTTCTCCGTGGGCGTCACGCCCACCTGGGACCAGGACTTGCGTACCGCCTCTGTCTCCTCGCCGCTCTCGCCGTAGCGGGACGCGGCGGCGTCGAGGGTGGCGCGGGCGAAGGCGGCGAAGTCCGAGTCCGGCTTCAGGGTGCCCCCGGTGAGCGTGTCGTACCAGATCTGGCCCGCGCGCTCCCAGGCGTGGCCGCCCAGCTCGGTGGCGAGCTGGTAGAAGGCGTGGTTGGGGATGCCGGAGTTGATGTGCACTCCGCCGTTGTCGCGGCCCGTGTGGACGTAGTCGTCCATGGTGGCGGGCTGCGGGTCCTTGCCGAGCACGTCGTCGTCGTACGCCGTCCCCGGCGCCTTCATCGAGCGCAGGGCCTCGCCCTCGACGCGGTCCGTGAAGAGCCCGGCGCCGATCAGCCAGTCGGCCTGCGCGGCGTCCTGCCCGAGCCCGTACTGCTTGATGAGCGAGCCGAAGACGTCGGACAGCGACTCGTTGAGCGCGCCGGACTGGCCGAAGTACTCCAGGTTGGCGGTGTACTGCGTGACGCCGTGCGTGAGCTCGTGGCCGATCACGTCGACGGGCAGCGTGAAGTCGCGGAAGATCTCCCCGTCCCCGTCGCCGAAGACCATGCGGTCGCCGTCCCAGAAGGCGTTCCCGTAGTTCTCGCCGTAGTGGACCGAGGCGTCGAGCGGCAGGCCGACGCCGTCGATCGAGAAGCGCTTGTAGACGGTCAGGTACAGCTCGAAGGTGGCGCCCAGGCCCGCGTAGGCGCGGTTGACCGTGGCGTCCTTGACCGGCTTGCTGCCCTCGGCGCGGACCTTCCTGCCGGGCAGGGTCTCCCTGTGCTTGACGTCGTAGATCGTCCGCTGCGGCTTCTTCTCGGCGGCCTCGTCCAGCGCCCTCGGCGTGGCGTGCACCATCCGCACCGTCGTGATGCGGCGCCGGGTGCGCTGGGCGGCGTCCTGCTCCAGGGTGCGGCGTGCCGGGTCCGCGAGGGCGGAGTCGGCGGACCGGGAGACGTGGTCGAGCACGTGCGGCGGGACGATCGTGCAGAAAACCGGGTGGGTGGCGTGTGCGCGGTATGCGGTCATAGCGCGCAATGTGGCACTACGTCATGGGTATGTCACTGCCCGCTGCCATGATTCGTAAGAAGGTGTGGCGTGGCGGGCCGCGTGCTGACCGGCGGACGATGCGTCGTATCGCATAGTGATACAGGACTGGCGTGCGGCACGGGCAGGGTTATGCTGGCCGGACCATGCGTTACGGGCTGCTTCTTCTTAGCTGCCGCGGCGAGGGTCTGTAGCCGAAAGGCCGACCCCCTCCCCGCGGAGTGCGGTGCTGTCCCCGTCGGCCCTTCGAAGCCCTGCGCGTTCCACCGCGCGCCACCTCTCAGGAGCCCTACGCATCATGACGTCCCATGCCTCCATCGGCCGTGCCACGCCCATCACCGCCTCCTCCGTACGGCAGAGCCCCTCGGGCATGCCCATCCACAAGTACGGGCGGTACGAGGCCGTCGACATCCCCGACCGCACCTGGCCCGGCAAGCGCATCACCCAGGCACCCCGGTGGCTGTCCACCGATCTGCGTGACGGGAACCAGGCGCTGATCGACCCGATGTCCCCCGCCCGCAAGCGCGAGATGTTCGACCTGCTGGTGCGGATGGGCTTCAAGGAGATCGAGGTCGGCTTCCCCTCCTCGGGCCAGACCGACTTCGACTTCGTGCGCTCGATCATCGAGGAGGGCGCGATCCCCGAGGACGTGACGATCTCCGTCCTGACCCAGGCCCGCGAGGAGCTGATCGAGCGGACCGTCGAGTCCCTGGTCGGCGCCCACCGCGCCACCGTCCACCTGTACAACGCGACGGCGCCCGTCTTCCGCGAGGTCGTCTTCCGGGGCAGCCGCGACGAGGTCAAGCAGATCGCCGTGGACGGCACCCGGCTGGTGCGGGAGTACGCGGAGAAGCTGCTCGACGACCGCACCGTCTTCGGCTACCAGTACAGCCCGGAGATCTTCACCGACACCGAGCTGGACTTCGCCCTGGAGGTCTGCGAGGCGGTCATGGACGTGTGGGAGCCGGAGGAGGGCCGGGAGATCATCCTGAACCTGCCCGCCACCGTCGAGCGCTCGACCCCCTCCACCCACGCCGACCGCTTCGAGTGGATGGGCCGCCACCTGTCGCGCCGCGAGCACGTCTGCCTCTCCGTCCACCCGCACAACGACCGGGGCACGGCCGTGGCCGCCGCTGAGCTGGCCGTGATGGCGGGCGCCGACCGCGTCGAGGGCTGCCTGTTCGGCCAGGGCGAGCGTACGGGCAACGTGGACCTGGTCACGCTGGGGATGAACCTGTTCAGCCAGGGCGTCGACCCGAAGATCGACTTCTCGGACATCGACGAGATCCGCCGCACCGCCGAGTACTGCAACCAGATGGAGATCCACCCCCGCCACCCCTACGCGGGCGACCTGGTCTACACGGCGTTCTCCGGCTCCCACCAGGACGCCATCAAGAAGGGCTTCGAGGCGATGGAGGCCCGCGCGGCCGAGGCCGGGAAGACCGTGGACGAGATCGAGTGGGCCGTTCCGTACCTGCCGATCGACCCGAAGGACGTCGGCCGCTCGTACGAGGCCGTCATCCGCGTCAACTCGCAGTCCGGCAAGGGCGGCATCGCCTACGTCCTCAAGGGCGAGCACAGCCTGGACCTGCCGCGCCGGATGCAGGTCGAGTTCTCGAAGATCATCCAGGAGAAGACGGACAGCGAGGGCGGCGAGGTCACGCCGACCGCCATCTGGTCCGCCTTCCAGGACGAGTACCTGCCCAACCCGGAGAACCCCTGGGGCCGCATCCAGGTCCGGAACGGCCAGACGACGACGGACAAGGACGGCGTCGACACGCTCACCGTCGAGGCCGACGTGGACGGCGAGCCCCGCACCCTGGCCGGTTCGGGCAACGGCCCGATCTCCGCGTTCTTCCACGCGCTGCAGGGCATCGGCATCGACGCCCGTCTCCTGGACTACCAGGAGCACACGATGAGCGAGGGCGCGTCCGCGCAGGCCGCGTCGTACATCGAGTGTGCGATCGACGGCAAGGTGCTGTGGGGGATCGGGATCGACCCCAACACGACGCGTGCCTCGCTGAAGGCGGTCGTCTCCGCCGTGAACCGCGCTTCGCGCTAGCGCTGATCAGGGGCTGCCCCTGCCGGCGCCTTCGCAGGCTGCGACTGCGTCGTGGTTGCTCGCGCAGTTCCCCGCGCCCCTGACGGGGCGCTCCGAGGAGCGCCCCTTACCTCTAGGGGCGCGGGGAACTGCGCGACAAGCCACCGCGTACCCGCAGCCTGCGACGCACGGGCAGGGGCAGCCCCTACTCAGCGGCGCGGCGGAGTTCCAGCATGTGGAGGCCGTCCCGGATGCGGACCGTGCGGTCCAGCCGGAGACCGGCGGACGCGGCGAGGGAGGCGTACTCCTCCCTCGTACGCTCACCGCTGCCGAACACGGCATACATGTGGAGGTCGAACGCCGCCTCGTGGTCGTCGAGGTCCGCCGTGACGAGCCGTTCCACCAGGACGACCCGGCGGTCGCCCACCGCCTCCGCGACGCGCCGCAGGATCGCCGTGGCCTCCGCGTCGGGCCAGTCGTGCAGGACCTGGGCCAGCAGATAGACGTCACCGTCGTCCGGCAGCGCCTCGAAGAAGCTCTGCGAGGCGATGCGGACCCGGTCCGCGACACCGCGTTCCGCGAACTGAACCTGAGCGGTTCGCGCTGTCGTCGGCAATTCCACGAGCGTGCCCCGCACGCCCGGGCACGCCTCCAGGAGCCGCCCGAGGAACGCGCCGGTGCCGCCGCCCACGTCGACGACGTGCTCGTCGCTCAGCGCGAGCCGCCGTACGACGGCCGGGGTCCACTGCGCAGCCCAGCGGTCCAGCACCGCGTCGAACGTACGGCCGAGGCGCTCGTCCGTCGCCAGCTCGTCCCAGAACGTGTGGCCGCGCGCGTGCGGGAAGCCCGCCTCGCCCGTGCGGACGGCGTGCAGCAGGCCCGGCCAGGCGCCGTGCAGCCGCGCGTGGCCCGCGCGTTCGTCGAGGTGCTCGTGGGCGTGGTCCTCCATGAGGATCGCGCCCGCGGGCAGCACCCGTACGGTGTCGTCGGCGTCGAGGGCGAACAGCTCCTCGTGGGCCAGGAGGCGCAGCAGCCTGCGGACGCCCCCGGGGTCGGCGCCCGCGGCGGCGGCGAGCGCGGGGACGGTGGTGTGTCCGTCGGTGACCAGTTCGGCGAGGTCCAGGGAGACCGCAGCGCGCACCGCGTACGGGACGCTCAGGTCGCTGAGGTGGCGCAGCTTGTGCAGGGCCTGGCCCATCTCGCGCTGGGACTGCCCGGCGCGCCAGTAGCCCGCGATGTCGGTGTGCCCGGCGGGGACCTCCTTGTCGTGCTTGAGCCAGCGGCGCAGCGGGCGGAGCATCCCGCTCTCGCCCGCCGCCCAGGCGTACACCTGTCCGTCGCGCCACGGTGCGGCCTCGACCGCGGCCATGAGCGCGCCGGGGCCCGCGGTGTCGCGGTGCACCCAGGTGAGGTGGAGGTCGGCGGCGTGGTCGAAGGTCTGTTCCTCGGACGCGGAGGGGACGGTCACGACGGCCGTCACGGGGGTCCCGGCCGGGAGTTCCTCGATACGGCGGGCGATGGCGGGCAGCGCGGTCTCGTCGCCGACGAGGAAGTACCAGTCGATGTCCGTCGGCAGGACGGTCGTGCCGCGCGGACCCGCGACGTGCACCCGGTCGCCGGGGAGGGCGCGTTCGGCCCAGTCGGCGGCGAGCCCGCCGCTGTGCCGGACGAAGTCCAGCTCCAGGCGCCGGGCCTCGGGGTCGTAGCGGCGCGGGGTGTAGTCGCGGGCGCGGCCGAGGGCCTCGGGGTGCCAGTCGAGGTGGCCGTCGTTCTGGGCGGGGACGGGCACGTCGGGGGCGCCGTCGAGGAGGACGAGCTTGACGTGGTCGTCGGCGTTCTCGGTGCGGAACGGTTCGATCTCGTAGCCGTTGTTGCGGAAGGCGCCGAGCTGGTCGCCGGTGAGCACGACGCGGCGCATCAGGGGCGTGACGTCGAACGCCTCGGCGACCTCCAGCTCGCGCAGGACGATCGGGAACGACTTGTTCTCGCGGCCGGCCATCAGCTCTTCCCTCCCGCGGGCTTGTACTTCTCCGCGGCCTTCTTGAGGTCCTCGACCTGGCGGTCGCCCGCGGGGAAGGTGTAGATGGTGCCGGCGGTGACGGGGAAGACGTTGCCCGCCTTCGCGGCCGGGAGCCGTTTGAACGACTCCGATTCGAGGACCTTGTCCATGTCGGGGGTCGTCTTCCCGTAGAGGTCGACGGAGTAGAAGACCATGTCGGCGTCGGCGAGCTTGGGGATGTTCTCGCTCGACAGCTCCTCGACGTAGCGCTTGGGCTTGTCGGTGTAGGTGCCGAGGTAGCCGAAGCCCGCCGCGTCGAGGCGCTTCCAGGCGAGGGACTTCTTGGTGGAGACCCAGGTCGAGCCCGCCGAGGCGCTGAGGTGGACGGCCTTGGCGCCCCGCGTCTTCTTGCCGTAGCGGCGTTCGACGGCGGCGAGGCTCTTGTCGAGCGCGGCGTTCCGCTTGTTGAAGTCCGTGGACCTGCCGAGGACGTCGGCGAGCTTGGGGTAGTTCTTCCAGACGTCCGGCGGCTCCTTGATCTTGAAGATCACGGTGGGCGCGATGTCCTGGAGCTCCTTGTAGTCGATGCTCAGGCCGCCGTTGTCCATCCCGACGATCAGGTCGGGCTTCGCCTCCATGACCTTCTCGACGTCCACGCCCTCGAACGTGCCGACTGTGGGCACGTTCTTCACCTTCGCGAAGGTCTTGCCGCCCAGCTCCTCCTTGAGGAATTCGCCCTCCAGGGCGGCCACGGGGCGGACGCCCATGTCGGCCAGCTCGGTGCCGGTGCGCCAGAGCGCGACGACGCGCTTCGGCTTCTTCGGTACGTCCTGCACGGTGCCGTTCAGGGTGTCCTTCACGGTGCGCGTGCCGCCGGACTTGGCGTCTCCGGAGCCGGAGCCCGAACCGGAGTCCGAGGCGGAGTCCGAGCCGCCGCATCCCGCCAGGGCGAACAGGGCGCCAGCTGTGACGGCGGCGAGCGCCGTGCGTCTGCCGCCTCCGCCACCTCCGATGATCCTCACGATGTCTCCTTCAGGTGGTGCCAAGTGATGCAGGTGATGCAAGGGGTGCGAGTGCCATGCGATCACGACTTAGGTTAGGCTAACCTACGTGAGATCGAGAAGGGCTTCCCCGGTGCTGCGACCGCCCCTCGCCGCCGGGCTGTTGACGGCCGGGCTGGCGCTCGCGGTGCTGCTCAGCCTCGCGTTCGGCAGCAACACCATCCCGTTCGGCGAGGTCTGGGGCGCGCTCTTCGCGCACGTCGACTCCGACAACGCGACGGTGATCACCTCGCAGCGCCTGCCGCGTACGCTCCTCGGGCTCGCCGTCGGCCTCGCGCTCGGCATGGCGGGCGCGCTGATGCAGGGCCACACCCGCAACCCCCTCGCGGACCCCGGCCTGTTCGGGGTCAACGCGGGCGCGGCCTTCGCCGTCGCCTGCCTCGTCTACGGCGTCGGCGTCGAGTCCGACACCGCCCTCGTCGCCGCCGCCCTGCTGGGCGCCGGAGCCGTCGCCACGCTCATCGCGCTGTTCGGGCTGCGCGGGCTGAGCAGGGGCGCGCTCGTCATGCTCGCCGTCGCCGGGACCGCGCTCAGCGCCCTGCTCACCGCGCTGACGACCGCGCTGGTGCTGCTCGACAAGCGGACGCTCGACGTCATGCGGTTCTGGCAGGTCGGCGCGCTCGCCGACCGCGACTACGGGCTTGCCGTGCTCGTCGTCCCGCTGCTCGCCCTCGGCTGCGTGCTCGCGCTCGCCAACGCCTTCTCGCTCAACTCCCTCGGCCTGGGCGCCGACGTGGCCGCCTCGCTCGGCACCCGCGTACGCCGCAGCCGCGTCACCGGCATCGTCGCCATCACCCTGCTCGCCGGGCCCGCGACGGCCGTGTGCGGGCCCATCGCCTTCCTCGGGCTCGTCGCCCCGCACGCGGCCCGCTACCTCGCCCGGCACGACCAGCGCTGGCTGGTCCCGCTCGCCGGGCTCTGCGGCGCCGTCGTCCTGCTCCTCGCGGACACGGCGGGACGCGTCAGCGCCCGCCCCGGCGAACTCCAGGCGGGCATCGTCATGGCCGTCGTCGGAGCGCCCGTCCTCCTCGCGCTCACCCGGCGCAGGAAGCTGGTGGCGCTGTGAGCGCGCGTACGCGACTTCCCGCCGGGATACGGCTCGGGCCCGTCGGACTCGCCGTCCGCCCCCGCGCGTTGGCGGCCACCGCCGTCCTCACCGCCGCGCTGCTCGGCGCGGTCGCGCTCGGGCTCTTCACCGGCAGCCTCGCGATGCCGGCGGACCGCGTCCTGGCGGCCCTCGCCGGGAGCGGCACCCGGATCGAGAACCTCGTCGTCATCGACCACCGGCTCTCCAGAACCCTGGCGGCCGTGCTCGTCGGCTTCGCGCTCGGCTGCTCCGGCGGGCTCACCCAGTCCGTCACCCGCAATCCGCTCGCCAGCCCCGACATCCTCGGCGTCACCTCGGGCGCCGGGTTCTTCGCCGTGCTGCTCGCGACCCGGCCCGAGGTGGCCTCCAGGGTCGGGGACGGGCCCGCCGCCGAGGTGCTCGCGCCCGCCGCGCTGCTGGGCGGCCTCGTCACCACCGGCTGCGTCCTCGCGCTCTCCTGGCGCTCGGGCTTCGACGGGCTGCGCCTGGTCCTGGTCGGGCTGAGCGTCAACGCGCTGGCGCTCGCCGGGACCTCCTGGCTGCTGACCCGGGCCGAACTGGAGGAGGCCCAGGTCGCCACCCGCTGGCTCACCGGCTCCCTCGCGGGCGTACGGATGCCGGACGTGGCGCTCATGGGGCCGCTCGTGCTGCTCGGGATCCTGGCCTGCCTGCGCGTCTCCCGCGACCTGGGCGCGCTGCGGCTGGGCCGCGACGTCGCGCCCGTGCTCGGCACGCGCCCGGCGCGCACCGAGGCGTGGGCGCTGCTGACCGCCGTGCTGCTGGTGGCGGGGGCCACGGCGGTCGCGGGCCCGATCGCGTTCGTGGCGTTCGTCGCGCCCCAGGCCGCGATGCGCCTCTTCCGTACGGCGGGGCCGCCCCCGCTGGCGGGCGGGCTCGCGGGCGCGTTCCTGGTGCTGGGTGCCGACCTCGTCGCGCAGTGGCTGCCCGCCGAACTGCCCGTCGGCATCCCGACGGCCGTCATCGGCGCCCCGTACCTCCTGTTCCTGTTGAACCACCACCGGCGGAGAACCAGTGCCTGAGCCGACGAGCCCCGCGAGCCCCGTGAGTCCTGCGAGCCCTGCGAGCCCTGCGAGTCCCGCGAGCCCCGTGAGTCCTCTGTGCGCCGAGCACATCCGCGCGGGATACGGGAAGCGGACCGTGATCGAGGACCTGTCGCTGGAGATCCCCCGCGGCAAGGTCACCACCGTCATCGGCGCCAACGGCTGCGGCAAGTCCACCCTGCTGCGCGTCCTGGGCCGCCTGCTGGCGCCGACCGCGGGCCGGGTGACGCTGGAGGGACGGCCCCTGGACGCGCTCCGGCCCCGCGAGGTCGCCCAGCGGCTCGCGATGCTGCCGCAGAGCCCGGCGGCGCCCGAGGGCATGACCGTCGGCGAACTCGCCGCGCGCGGACGGCAGCCGCACCAGCCCTGGTACCGGGCCTGGAGCCCCGAGGACGACCGCATCGCCGCCTCCGCCATGCGCGCGACCGGCGTCGAGGACCTCCAGCACGTCCCGCTCGACGAACTCTCGGGCGGTCAGCGGCAGCGCGCCTGGGTCGCCATGGCCCTCGCGCAGGAGACGGAGGTGCTGCTCCTGGACGAGCCGACCACCCACCTCGACCTCGCGCACGCCGTCGACGTGCTCGAACTCGTCGTCGCGCTCTGCCGCGACACCGGGCGGACGATCGTCACGGTCCTCCACGACCTCAGCCTCGCCGCCCGCTACAGCGACCACCTCGTGGTGCTGAAGGACGGGCGGCTGGTCGCGGAGGGCAGCCCCGCCGAGGTCGTCACCTCGGCACTGCTGAACGACTGCTTCGGCCTGAAGGCACATGTCTTCGAGGACCCGCACGACGGGCTGACCACCGTCGTCCCCGCGCGGCACGGACTCTGACCCGGGTCTCTGACATGGGCCTCTGACCCGGGCCTTTGCCGCGTCCACCGGGCGTTCCGCACGGCGTACGGCCGCGCGCGGGACGCCGGTTCGGCATGCGCTCGTGGGGATCGGCGCGTATGGAGTGCTGACGGCACGCTCGAACTGTGGTTAACATCACGTCACCCGGCGACGTTGCCGAATCGTGATGGAGGTGCGGTGCCATGCACGCACGTACGGCCCGTGTCCGTCTGGCGGGCGTCCGCACCAGCTGGCGCACGGTCGACGACGGTGACTTCTTCTGCGCGGAGTGCGGTGGCGACCGCCGCTACCGGCGCCGTACGGGCCACCGGCGCTTCGTCCTCCTCGGCGTCCCCCTGATGCCCCGGGGCACGGCACCGCCCGTCGTCGAATGCGTCGACTGCCGGGGCCACTTCACGACCGACGCGCTCGACCACCCCACCACCACCCGGCTGTCCTCGATGCTCCGCGACGCCGTGCACAGCGTCGCGCTCGCGGTGCTGGTCGCCGGCGGCGCGGACGCGCGTTCCGCGCGCGAGGCCGCCGTCGACGCGGTGCGGGGTGCCGGATTCCCCGGCTGCACCGAGGAGGAGCTGACGACGCTGCTCGCCGCGCTCTCCGCCGAGGGGCGGGTCTCGATGGAGATCGAGCTCCACGAGGTGCTCACGCCGTTGGCCGCGCACCTTGCCGTGCCCGGCCGTGAGAGCTTGCTCCTCCAGGGGGCGCGCATCGCTCTTGCGGACGGCATGTACCAGTCCGCTGAACGCGAGGTTCTCGCCGCTGTTGGGCGTGCCCTTGAGATCGGGGCCGAGGACGTCGACCGGCTGCTGGCCGAGGCCCGCATGCCCTTCTGACGTTTCTCCCCTTGAGCTTTTTCCGGGGCCGGGCAGGGGCTGCCCCTGCCGTGCGTCGCGGACTGCCCGTTCGCTGTGGTCGCTCGCGCAGTTCCCCGCGCCCCTGAAAGGGCGCTCCGCGCTGGGGCCTCAAGGGGCGCGGGGAACTGCGCGCCAAGCCACGGCGTGAGCCGCAGTCCGCATGGCACCGCAAGGGGCAACCCCTTCTCGGCCCCCGGCACCGGAGCACCGCAAAAGCGGGGTTACGCACGGGTATTGACTCTCGTTCAACGCACTGGTGAAGTCCCGTTCATGACGAGGCCGACAACGTTGCCGGAGTTTCCCGAGGGGTTCGTCTGGGGGGTCTCCACCTCTGCCTTCCAGATCGAGGGCGCCGTCGACGAGGACGGGCGGGGGCCCGCGACCTGGGACGCGTTCACCGCCGAGCAGGGCCGGATCAAGGACGGGACGACGGCGCGTACCGCCACAGGGCACTATCACCGCTGGCGTGAGGACGTCGCGCTGATGAGGGACCTCGGGGTGAACGCGTACCGTTTCTCGGTTGCCTGGCCCCGCGTCTTCCCCTCCGGGGGCGGTGAACTCAACGTCCCCGGGCTGGACTTCTACGACCGTCTCGTCGACGCCCTCGGCGAGGCCGGGATCGCGCCCGTCGTCACGCTCTACCACTGGGACACCCCGCTCCCCGTCGAGGAGGAGGGCGGCGGCTGGCTCGCGCGGGACACGGCGCGGCTGTACGCGGAGTACGCCGACGCCGTCGCGGCCCGTCTCGGCGACCGCGTCGCCCACTGGATCACCCTCAACGAGCCCGCCGAGCTCACCCTCCTCGGCTACGGGCTGGGCGAGCACGCCCCCGGCAAGCGGCTCCTGTTCGACGCGCTGCCCGTCGCCCACCACCAGCTCCTCGGCCACGGCCTGGCCGTCCAGGCGCTGCGTGCGCGCGGTGCCCGTTCGATCGGCATCGCCAACTCGCACGGCCCCGTCTGGCCCAGCTCGGGGAGCGAGGAGGACAAGGGCGCCGCCGAGCTGTACGACGTGATCACCAACCGGATGTTCGCCGACCCCGTGCTGCTGGGCCGCTACCCCGACGAGGGGCTCGCCGCGATGCTGCCGGGGCCCGTCGAGGACGACCTCAAGATCATCGCCGAGCCGCTGGACTGGTACGGGATCAACTACTACCAGCCGACCATGGTCGGCGCCCCCGACCCCGAGGGGCAGGCGGGGGAGTTCGCCGGGATCGGCATGCCCGCCGAACTGCCGTTCGGGATACGGGAGATACCCGGGCGCGAGCGCACCGGCTTCGACTGGGCCGTCGTCCCCGAGGGGCTCTCCGAGACGCTCCGCCTCTTCCGCGAGCGGTACGGCGACCGGCTCCCGCCCGTCATGATCACCGAGAACGGCTGCGCGTACCCCGAGAAGACCGGGGACGCGCGCCGCATCGACTTCCTCGACGGCCATCTGCGCGAGCTGCGCGCCGCGATGGACGAGGGTGCCGACGTCCGCGGCTACTTCGTCTGGTCGCTGATGGACAACTTCGAGTGGGCCGAGGGGAACGGCCAGCGCTTCGGCCTCGTCCACGTGGACTACGAGACGCTGGAGCGTACGCCCAAGGACTCCTACCGCTGGCTGCGGGACGTCCTGCGCGCGCAGCGCGCGCGGTGACCGTTCCCCGGCACGTGGGGGACGAGGCGGGGGACGAGGCCGCGGCGGCGGACCCGCTCGCCGAGCCCACCGTCCGGGTCGCGCCCCGCTGGACGGCCGCGCTCTCCCTGGCCAACGCCTCGGTGTGGGTGGGCTGGTACGGGCCCCTCCAGGTGCTGCTCGCCCTCCAGGCCGACGAACTCGCCCCGCACGGCTGGAGCAAGGAGTCCGTCCTCGCCTGGGTCACCGGCGTCGGCGCCGCCGTCTCGCTCGTCGCCAACCCCCTCTTCGGCGCGCTCTCGGACCGTACGGTCTCCCGCTACGGGCGGCGCACCCCCTGGATCGTCGCGGGCGTCCTCGGGGGCGCCGCCGGACTGGGCGTGCTGGCCGTGGCGGACCGGGTCGCCGTGATGGTGCTGGGCTGGTGTCTGGTGCAGCTCGCGCTGAACGCGACGTTCGCCGCGGTCGTCGCGGCCGTGCCCGACCGGGTGCCGACGGGGCAGCGCGGCGAGGTCGGCGGCTGGCTCGGCGTCTCCCAGACCCTCGGCATCGTCCTGGGCACCGGGCTCGCCATGGCGGCGGGCGGCATCGCCATGGGCTACGCGGCCTGCGCGCTCTTCACGGTGCTCGCCGTCGTGCCGTACGTCCTGCTGCGGCAGGACACGCCGCTGCCCGCCGCGCTCCGGCCGCCCCTGGGATGGCGGGAATTCACCCGGGGCTTCTGGATAAGTCCCCGTTCAAACCCCGATTTCGGCTGGGCCTGGCTGACCCGCTTCCTGGTCAACCTCGGCAACTCCCTGGCGCTGCTCTACCTGCTCTACTTCCTGCGCGACGTCCTCCACGCCGAGGACCCCGAGAACGGCGTGCTGCTGCTGACCGCGCTCTACTCGGCGCTGCTGCTCGCGACCGTCCTGGTCGGCGGCGTCTGGTCGGACCGCGTGGGACGCCGTAAGCCCTTCGTGCTGTGGGCGGGCGTGCTGATGGCGGGCGCGACCGGGATGATGGCGTTCTGGCAGACGTGGACCGGGGTGCTCGTCGCCGCCGCGCTGCTCGGCATCGGCTTCGGCGTCTTCACCTCCGTCGACTTCGCGCTGATGGCCGACGTGCTGCCCGCCGCCGCCAGCCGCGGCAAGGACCTCGGCGTCATCAACATCGCCAACTCCCTGCCCCAGGTCGCGGCCCCCGTCCTCGCCGCCCCCATCGTCACCCACCTCGGCGGCTACCCGGTGCTGTACGTGACGGCCGCGCTGGTCGGGCTCGCGGGCGCGGTCCTGGTCCGCCGCATCCGCGGCGTGGACTGAGCGCGGGCGCCGGTCCCTTCTCCTGTCTCCTCCGGGATTACGCCCGGGGGAGTACCGCAGCCCTCGTACCGTCCCGCGCCGTAACGCCGACTTCGCTCCCGCGGGCGAGGACCGGGCGCCGTACCGGCGGAAGGCTGGTCGGCGACCGGACATCGCCACGGAGAAGGGAACGCGCATGGGGCCCGTGCTCACGGAGACCCCCGGGGCCGCACCGCCCCGCACGGGGGAGAAACGCCGGGAAAGCCGTAGAAAACTCCTGCCCTGGGCGGTGATCGGACTGTGGATCGCCGCGCTCGCCCTCGCCCTGCCGTTCAGCGGCAAGCTCGGGGACGTCACCCGCGACCAGCCCACCGACTACCTCCCGGCCAGCGCCGACTCGACCCGCGTCCAGGAGCTGGTCGACAAGCTGCCCGGCGGCGGCACGACCGATCTGCTGCTGGTCCACCACCGCGACGGCGGGCTCACCGCCGCCGACAAGCGGCTCGCGGCCACGCAGGCCCGCGAGATCGCGGGCGCCTACCCGCACAGCGGCCCCGCCACCCCGCGCACCGTCCCCGCCGAGGACGGGACGACGCTGCTGACGGCCCTCTCCCTCACGGGACTGGACGAGGACGCCAGGGGTGAGGCCGTACGGGACGTCAGGGAACGGCTCGACGGGGCGCACCAGGGGGCGCAGCAGGGTGCGCAGCAAGGGCTGAGCGTCGAGGTCGGCGGGCCCGGTGCCCTCGCCTCCGACATGGACGAGATCTTCGAGTCGGCCGACAGCACGCTGATGCTGGGCACGGCCGCCGTCGTCGCCGTGCTGCTCATCCTGACCTACCGCAGCCCCGTGCTGTGGCTCGTCCCGCTGGCGGTCGTCGGCGTCTCCTCGTTCGTCGCGATGGCCGTCGTCTACGGGCTCGTGCAGGGCTTCGACATGAACGTCAGCACCATGAACACCTCCGTGATGACGGTGCTGATCTTCGGCGCCGGAACGGACTACGCGCTCCTGCTCGTCGCCCGCTACCGCGAGGAACTCCGGCGCCACGCACGCCCGTACGACGCCATGCGCGCCGCGCTGCGCGGCTGCGGGCCCGCCATCCTCGCCTCCTCGGGCACGGTCGCCGCCGGGCTGATGTGCCTGCTCGCCGCCGACCTCAACAGCAGCAGCTCGCTCGGTCCCGTCGGCGCCGTCGGCGTCGTCTGCGCGCTGGCGGCCATGACGACGCTGCTGCCCGCGCTGCTGGTGCTGCTGGGGCGCCGCGTCTTCTGGCCGCTGATCCCGGCGTACGGCAGCGAACCGCCCGCGCGGCGCTCGCTGTTCACCTTCATGGGCAGCTCCGCCGGACGCCGTCCCGCCACCGTGCTGCTGAGCGGCGCCGTGCTGCTCGGCGCGCTCGCCGTCGGCACGACCGCGCTCCCCGGCACCCTGCGGCAGGAGGACACCTTCACCAGCACCCCCGAGTCGGTCTCCGCGCTCACGACCGTCGAGAAGTCCTTCCCGGAGAGCAGCAGCCAGCCCGTGACCGTGCTCGCGCGCACGGCGGAGGCGGACCGTGCCGCGAGCACCGCGCGCGCCACCGACGGCGTCGCCCGCGTCGAACGCGGGCGCAGCGGCGGCGGCTGGACCGAGCTGAGCGTCTTCGCGCGCGACAAGCCCGAGTCGGCGGGGGAGAAGGACACGATCCGCGCGCTGCGCGCCGAACTCGCCCCGCTCGACGGGGCCGAGGCGCTCGTCGGCGGCCCCAGCGCCGAACAGCTCGACCTCGCCGCGACCAACTCCGACGACCGCCGTACCGTCATCCCGCTGGTCCTCGGCGCCGTGCTGCTCATCCTGATCGCGCTGCTGCGCAGCCTGACGGCGCCGCTCATCCTCGTCGTCGCCGTCGTCGCGTCCTGGGGCGCCGCGATGGGGCTCGGCGGGCTCGTCTTCGGGCCCGTGCTCGGCTTCGAGGGGCTCGATCCGGGCGTACCGCTGCTGACGTTCGTCTTCCTCGTCGCGCTCGGCGTCGACTACGGGATCTTCCTGATGCATCGGATGCGCGAGGAGTCCCTGCGCGGGGCGCCCGTTCCGGAGGCCGCGCTGACCGCGCTGCGGACGACGGGCGGGGTGATCGCCTCGGCGGGCATCGTGCTCGCGGCGACGTTCTGCGTGCTCGCCTCGATGCCGATGGTGATGATGGCCGAGATGGGCTTCGTCATCGCGGTCGGCGTGCTCCTGGACACCTTCCTGGTCCGCACGTACCTCGTGACGTCGGCCAGCCTGCTGCTGAAGCGGTGGATGTGGTGGCCGGGGCGCCTGTTCCGGACGGAGTCCGGAGCGGGGAAGAGCTGAGCGAGGAAGCTGAGCGAGGACGGGCCGGAGGGGAACTGCGAGGGGAACTGTTGAGCGAGGATGGGAGCGTGCGGATGTCACAGGATCCCCTAGCCGCCGCCCTGGCCCGGACGTTCCGGCCCCGGGAGCGTCTCGCGCGCCCCTCCCGGGGCCAAGTCCTCCTCGCGCTCGGCATCCTGGCCGTCCAGGTGGCGGTGGCGGCGAGCATGCCGTCGGCCGACGGGCGTGCGCTCGACCCGATCGGCTGGTCGCTGCTCGTCGCCAGCGCCCTGCTCGTGGGCGTCTGCCACTGGGCCCCGGGGTGGGGCCTGATCGCGATGCTCGGGCTCGTCCTCCCGTACCACGGCATGAACTTCGTGCACAGCGGGGTGGTGCCCGCCTCCCTGTTCGCGCTCTACTGCTTCGCGGCGGCGGGTCCGCCCCGGCGTACGTTCGCCGGGATCGCCCTCATCCTCGGGGCCCAGGTCTGCGTCATGCTGAGCTCCGGCCAGGTCAAGGCGATCGGCGACATGCTGCGCGTCTCCGGCTGGCTGGTCGCCTGCGTCCTCGTGGGCGAGTCCGTGCGCATCCACCGCAACTACGTCGCCGCCATCGTCGAACGGGCCGAACGCGCCGAGCGGACCCGGGAGGAGGAGGCCGCGCGCCGCGTAGCGCAGGAACGGCTGCGCATCGCCCGCGACCTGCACGACCTGCTCGCGCACAGCATCACCCTGATCGGCGTGCAGACCTCGGTCGCCGCGCACGTCCTCGTCGCCGACCCCGACCGGCTCGACCGCGAGGCCGTCGCCAAGGCCCTCGACGGGATCTCCGACACCTGCCGCGACGCGCGCGCCGAACTGCGCACCACCCTGGAGGTGTTGCGCGCCGACGAGGCGGAGGGCCACGGCCCGCTGCCCGGCCTCTCCGGCCTGCCCGACCTCGCCCGCGCCGCGACGGGCGCGGGCGCGCACGTCGAACTCACCGTCCACGACTCGGCCCCGGCCGCCTCGCCGCCCGCCGCGGTGAGCGCCGCCGCGTACCGCATCGTGCAGGAGGCGTTCACCAACGCCGTACGGCACGCGGGCGACGCCGTCCGTATCCGGGCCGTCGTGGAGGCCGCCGAGGGCGGCCTGCGCGTCTCCGTACGGGACGACGGGGGCGGACCGCGAGGTCAGGATCAGGAGACGCCGTCCGGGGAAGGCGGGTTCGGCATCGTCGGGATGCGTGAGCGCGCCCGCAGCGTGGGCGGCACCTTGGAGGCCGGACCGGCGGAGTCCGACGGCCCGGGCTTCCAGGTGACCGCCCATCTCCCGCTCGCCCCCGCAGTCCGACGAGAGGCCACCGCATGACACCGCCGCCGTCCGCCCTGCCGCCGTCCGTCCCGCCGTCGTCCGCCCGGCCGCCCGGCTCGCCGATCCGTGTCGTCCTCGCCGACGACCAGACCCTGGTGCGCGCCGCGTTCGCGATGCTCGTCGCCTCGGCCCCCGGCATGTCCGTGGTCGGGGAGGCCGCGAGCGGCCGTGAGGCGTACGCGCTCGTCCGTGAGGCCCGCGCCGACCTCGTCGTGATGGACATCCGCATGCCCGACCTCGACGGCATCGAGGCCACGCGCCTGATCGCCGCCGACGAGGAGCTGAGCGGCGTGAAGGTCCTCGTGCTCACCACGTACGACACCGACGAGCACGTGGTCGAGGCGCTGCGCGCCGGGGCCTCCGGCTTCCTGGTCAAGGACACGAAACCGGCCGACCTGCTGGAGGGCATCCGTACGGTCGCCGCGGGCGACGCGCTCCTCTCGCCCGGCCCCACCTCCCGGCTCATCGCCCGCGTCCTGCGCTCCCCCGAGGCCCCGCAGCCCGGCGAGCGCGGCACCGGGGCGCTCGACATGCTCTCCGACCGCGAGTGCCAGGTCCTCGCCCTCGTGGCCCGCGGCCTGAACAACACCGAGATCGCCGAGTCCCTCACCCTCTCCCCGCTCACCGCCAAGACCCACGTGAGCCGCATCATGGGCAAGCTCGCGGTCCGGGACAGGGCCCAACTGGTCATAGCGGCGTACGAATCGGGCCTGGTGACGCCGGGAACGGCGCTGTGAGGGAGCCCCGTCAGGGGCGCGGCCCCGATGCCGGGCCCGGGAATAAGGGAGAATGAGCCCATGACCCTGTTCCGCGACGACGGCATCGTGCTGCGCACTCAGAAGCTGGGCGAAGCCGACCGCATCATCACGTTGCTCACACGGGGTCACGGTCGGGTACGCGCGGTAGCGCGCGGCGTGCGGCGCACCAAGTCGAAGTTCGGGGCGCGGCTGGAGCCGTTCAGCCATGTCGACGTGCAGTTCTTCGCGCGCGGCAGCGAGCTGATCGGCCGCGGCCTCCCGCTCTGCACGCAGACGGAGACCATCGCGCCGTACGGCCAGGGCATCATCGCGGACTACGACCGCTACACCGCGGGCACGGCCATGCTGGAGACCGCCGAGCGGTTCACGGACCACGAGGGCGAGCCGAACGTCCAGCAGTATCTGCTGCTGGTCGGCGGCCTGCGCACCCTCGCCGCGGGCGAGCACGGGTCGAACCTGGTGCTGGACGCCTTCCTGCTGCGCTCCCTCGCCATGGGCGGTTACGCCCCGTCGTTCGGCGACTGCGCCAAGTGCGGGCTGCCCGGCCCGAACCGGTTCTTCTCGGTGGCCTCCGGCGGCGTGATATGTGCCGACTGCCGCGTCCCCGGCAGCGTCGTCCCCTCGCCGGAGGCGCTCCGGCTGCTGGGCGCGCTGCTGACGGGGGACTGGGCGACGGCGGACGCGGCGGAGTCCCGGCACTGCCGTGAGGGCTCGGGGCTGGTCTCGGCCTATCTGCACTGGCACCTGGAGCGCGGGCTGCGCTCACTCAGGTACGTCCGGCAGGGCCTGAACGGTTAGGCTCGGCCGGGTTCCCCACACCCGTACAGCACGCTGGAGATGAGAAGCGAGATGGCCCGCCGCGGAATGCTGTCCTGGTCGCAGCAGCGCGAGTACGTCAAGCCCGAGCCGCACCCTTCGGGCGCCCGCCCCCCGAAGATCCCCGGCGAGCTGGTGCCCGGCCACGTGGCGGTCGTCATGGACGGCAACGGCCGGTGGGCCAAGGAGCGCGGCCTGCCCCGCACGGAGGGCCACAAGGTGGGGGAGGCCGTCGTCATGGACGTCCTCAAGGGGTGCCTGGAGATGGGCGTCAAGAACCTCTCGCTCTACGCCTTCTCCACCGAGAACTGGAAGCGCTCCCCGGACGAGGTGCGCTTCCTCATGAACTTCAACCGCGACGTGATCCGCCGTCGCCGTGACGAGATGGACGCGCTCGGCATCCGTATCCGCTGGGTCGGCCGGATGCCCAAGCTGTGGAAGTCCGTCGTCCAGGAGCTCCAGGTCGCGCAGGAGCAGACGAAGGACAACGACGCGATGACGCTGTACTTCTGCGTGAACTACGGCGGCCGTGCCGAGATCGCCGACGCCGCGCAGGTGATAGCGGAGGACGTGAAGGCGGGGAAGCTCGACCCGTCGAAGGTGAACGAGAAGACCATCGCGAAGTACATGTACTACCGCGACATGCCGGACGTGGACCTCTTCCTGCGCCCCTCCGGCGAGCAGCGCACCTCCAACTACCTGATCTGGCAGAGCGCGTACGCCGAGATGGTCTTCCAGGACGTGCTGTGGCCGGACTTCGACCGCCGCGACCTGTGGCGGGCCTGCCTGGAGTACGCCCAGCGCGACCGCCGCTTCGGCGGCGCCCAGCCCAACGAGCAGGGCGCCGCGAAGGCTTGAGCCTTCAGCTTCTCGCGTTCAGCCGAGGCTCCAGGCCACGGTCCCGTTCGCGGTGACCAGCGTGGCCAGGACGACGAGGTCGGCGGCGCCCAGCGCCATCCCGAGCGCGGCGCGCCCGCGCCGGGTGGTGCGCCGGGCGAGCGCGAGCCCGCCGAGGACCAGGGCGCAGGGTCCGAGGACCAGGTTGAAGACCACCAGCCCCACCAGCCCCATGACGAACGCCGCGACGGCCATGTCGTCGGCCGCCGCACGGCCGGTGGGCCGGGTGTCGTGCGTGAGCGTGCTCATCGTCAGCTCCTCTGCCGGTGACGGCGGTTGCGTTCACGGACGGCGAAGACGAGCAGCCAGGCGGCGATGGCCGCGCCCGCCGTCGCGGTGACCGGCGGCGGCAGATGCGCGGGCGGTCCGACCAGGATGCCCAGCAGCAGGAACGCGGCGACAAGGAAGAGCATGGGTGCCCCCTCTCCTTTCTCGGTGAACAAGTGTGATGACAACTGTTCACTGAGTCGAGGCTACCCCTTGCGTGCTTCGGCGCACAACTGTTAACTGAGTCGCATGAGTACGCCCACTGGAGCGCCCTCCGGAACACCTGTCGGAGCGCCCGCCGGAGCCCCGCCCGCGGCCTCGCAGCGCGCCGCGCAGAAGGCCAGGACCCGCCGCGCCCTGCTGGACGCGGGGCTCGCGCTGCTGGAGGACCAGAGCCTCAGCAGCCTCGGCCTGCGCGAGATCGCGCGCGCAGTCGGCGTCTCTCCGACGGCGTTCTACCGGCACTTCCACGACGTCGCCGACCTCGGCGTCGCGCTCGTCGAGGAGTCGCTCGACGGGCTGCGCGAGCTGATCCGCGCGGGCCTGGCCCAGTACGGCGAGGACGCCGACCGGATCGACCACGCGGTCGACGCCCTCGCCGCCCATGTCCGCGCCCAGCCCGAGCACGTACGGTTCCTCGTCCGCGAGCGGCACGGCGGCGTGGCCCCCGTGCGCCGGGCGATCGGGGCCCAGCTCGACGGCTTCGCGGAGGAGGTCGCGGGGGTGCTGGAGCGGGACGAGATCTCGCGCGGCTGGACCCGTGACGACCTGCGGATGCTCGGCGAGACCTATGTCGACCACATGGTGATGACGGCCTCCGCCTTCCTGGAGGCGGCCCAGGGCGAGGGCCCCGACGAGGAGCACGTCGCCCGTACGGCCCGCCGCCAGCTCCGCCTGATCAGCCTGGGCCGCCGCCACTGGATGTCGGAGTCGCCAGGCGGGTGAGCCACTCGCGCAGCAGGTGCCGCTCGGCGTCGCTCAGGACGTCGGTGTCGGCGTCGGCGTCGGTGCCATCGGTATCGGTGGCGGTATCGGTGCCGTCGTCGGCGGTGAGGGCGGCGCGCAGGGCGCGGGCCGCCGCGGCGGGGCCGGACTCCTCGGCGGCGATCGCCGGTTCGGCGCGGGTGACGGCGGCGATCATGGACTCGCGCAGGACGGTCAGCAGCGCCGGATCGTGGCGCTCCGCGGGGGTGGAGTGCCAGGTGATGACCGCGCCCTGACCGGTGGCCTGGATGATCTGGGCGGCCAGCTCCTCGTCGACCCGCAGCCAGCCCCCGGCCGCCAGTCGGCGCACCCGGCCGCGGAGGATCTCCAGGCCCGCGCGGTGGGCCGAGTCCGAGCCCCGGCCGGTGGCCCCGTTCATCACCGCGAACAGCTCGGGGCGCGAGACGCCGAAGTCCACGACCATGTCCCAGCCGCGGCGCAGCTCCTCCACCGGGTCCTCCGGCGCGGGGTCGAGCCGCGCGCGCTTGCCCTCCAGGAACTGGGCGTAGCCGTGCTCGGCGACGGCCTCCAGCAGGCCGTCCTTGTCGCCGAAGTGGCGGTAGATCGCCGGTGGCTGCACACCGGCCGCCGCGGCGACCGCGCGCGTGCTCACCGCGTCGGGCCCGCCGCTCTCCAGCAGCTCGACGGCCGATTCGACGATGCGGCGGCGGGAGCTGTCGGTGGTCTCACGGGTAGCCATGAATCGATGATAGCGCGATATTGATTCCAGTGTTAGTTTCGGTGTTATCGTGGAAATGATTCCACTGGAAACGACGGGGGAGTACCGTGGGGAGAGCACTGTGATCATCGTGACCGGAGCCACCGGAAAGCTCGGCCGTCGCGTCGTGGAGCGCCTCTTGGAGCGCGTCCCCGCCGACCGCGTCGGCGTCAGCGTCCGTGACCCCCGAGGGGCCCAGGACCTCGCCGACCGCGGCGTCCGCGTCCGGCAGGGCAGCTTCGACGACCCTGCCTCGCTTGCGCACGCGTTCGAGGGCGCCGCGCAGGTGCTCCTCGTCTCCCTCGACCGCCTCGGCGAGGAGTGCGTCACCGGCCACCGCACCGCGATCGACGCCGCCGTGAAGGCGGACGTCGGCCGGGTGCTCTACACCAGCCAGACGGGCGCCGCCCACGACTCCCGCTTCCAGGCGTGCCGCGACCACGCCAGGACCGAGGACCTGCTCCGCGCCAGCGGTCTGCCCTGGACCGCGTTGCGCAACGGGTTCTATGCCGCCAGTGCCCTGCGGTTCCTGGAGCCCGCCCGCCGCTCCGGCGACATCGCGCTCCCCGCCGACGGCCCCGTCGCCTGGACCGGGCACGACGACCTCGCCGAGGCCACCGCGGCGATCCTCACCGCCGAGGGCCGCTTCGAGGGGCCCACCCCACCGCTCACCGGCCCGGCCGCGCTCGACTTCGACGCCGTCGCCGAGAGCGCGGCCCGGGCCACCGGGCGGCCCTTCACCCGCACCGTCGTCCCCGACGACGCCTTCCGCGAGCAGTCCCTGGCGCGCGGCGTCCCCGCCCCGGTCGCCGACCTGATGCTGAGCATCTTCGCGGCGGCGCGGGACGGGGAGTTCGCCGCCGCCGACCCGACGCTGGCCGGACTGACCGGCCGCGAGCCCGCGTCCTTCCCCGCCCTGCTGGAGGACGCATGGGCCGGGGCTTAGCGCGTCCTCCTCCGGAAGAGCACCGAGCACAGCGGCACGGTGACCACCAGCAGCCCCACGCACCAGGCGAGCGCCTGCCAGGGGCTGTCGCCCGCCGACTGGTCGAGCAGGAGCGCGCGCATCGACTCGATGACGGGCGTGACGGGCTGGTTCTCGGCGAAGCCGTGCAGCCAGCTCGGCATGGTGTCGATCGGCACGAACGCACTGCTGGGGTAGGGCAGGAACAGCACGAAGAAGGTGAAGCCGCCCGCCGCCTCCGGGGTCCTGGCCAGCAGGCCCGCCGCTGCCGCCAGCCAGGTCAGCGTGACGATGTAGAGGAGGAGGATGCCGAGCGCGGCGAGCCAGGCGAGCGCGTCCGCCTGCGGACGGAAGCCGATCGCGAAGGCGACGGCGAGCACGGCGGCGGTCGCCACCGCGTTGCGCACGGCGCTCGCGGCCACATGGCCCGCCAGTACGGCCGTGCCGCGGGTGTCCATGGAGCGGAAACGGTCGATGATGCCGGTCGTCATGTCGTTGGTGACACTGGTCGCCGTCATCGAGGCCCCGTAGCCCGCGCAGAGGACGAGGACGCCGGGCGCCACGTACGTCACGTACTTCCCGGTGTTCGTCTCGATCGCGCCGCCGAAGAAATAGACGAAGACGAGCATCAGCAGCACGGGCAGCACCAGCGAGGTGATGACCGCGTCCAGGTTGCGCCTGCTCAGCCGCACGCTGCGGCCCGCCATCACGGCGTAGTCACTCATGGGTCAGCTCCAGGAAGACGTCGTCGAGGGTGGCGCCCTGCACGGCGAAGCGGGAGATCTCCACCCGGCTGGGGTCCAGTTCGTCGAGGAGGGTGCGGACGTGCGGGGCGCTCCCGTCGGTCGCGATGCCGATCAGCAGCTCCTCGGGCGCGAGATGGACGGCGGTGCCGCCGAGCCGGGCCGCCATCGCCTCGTACGCGTGCCGGTCGGTCATCGTCAGGTCCAGCCGCTGGGCCGCGACCCGCTTCTTCAGCTCGTCGGGCGTGCCCTCGGCGATCACCCGGCCCCGGTCCAGCAGCGCGACCCGGTCGGCGAGCTGGTCGGCCTCCTCCAGATACTGCGTGGTGAGGAAGACGGTCACCCCTGACCGTGCCAGCGTGCCCACGACCTCCCACATGGTGCGGCGGCTGCGCGGGTCGAGGCCCGTCGTCGGCTCGTCCAGGAAGACCACCTCGGGGTCGCTGGTGAGCCCCGCCGCGATGTCCAGACGGCGGCGCATCCCGCCGGAGTACGTGGAGACGCGGCGCCCGCCCGCCTCGGTCAGGGCGAAGCGCTCCAGCAGCTCCGCCGCGCGCCGGGCGGCCTCCCGGCGGGGGAGGCCGCGCAGCCGCCCCATCATCCGCAGGTTCTCCTCGCCGGTCTGCTCCTCGTCCAGCGCCGCGTACTGCCCCGTGAGGCTGATCGCGCGGCGTACGCGGGAGCGCTCCTCCACCACGTCGTGGCCCGCGACCCGCGCCCGGCCCGCGTCGGCGCGGGTGAGCGTGGTGAGGACGCGGACGATCGTGGTCTTGCCCGCGCCGTTCGGCCCGAGCAGTGCGAAGACGCTGCCGCGCCGCACGCGCAGATCGAGCCCCGCGAGCACCCGCACCTCGCCGTAACTCTTCTCCAGGCCGTGCGCCTCGACGGCCCAACTCCCCGCCGGTGTGGGGTCCATGGCCTCTTCCCCCTTCGTCGCCTGTGCTTTCTGCGTAGACCGTACACGAAACCGTGTATGCCATACACGCTACTGCGTATGCTATACACATGTCGAGAGGGATCCGGAGCGGAGGACGGCGATGGCGAAGAACGAGGAGGCGGGGGCGACCGGGCTCCCGGCGGGGGTCGAGACGGCCTGGGGCCTGCGCGAGCGGACGCCCCGGGGCCCGGCGCGCGGCCTGGACGTCCCGCGGATCGTCGAGGCCGCGGTCGCCGTCGCGGACGCGGAGGGGCTCGGCGCGGTCTCGATGGGCCGCGTCGCCAAGGGTGTCGGCGTCTCGACGATGGCGCTGTACCGCTACGTCGCGGGCAAGGACGACCTGCTGATCCTCATGGAGGACGCGGCGATCGGCTCGCCCCCGCAGGGCCCGCCCGTCGAGGACGGCTGGCGCGCGGGGCTGGAGTTCTGGTCGCACGGCATCCGCGTCGCCTACGAGCGGCACCCCTGGGTCATGCGCATCCCGATCAGCACGCCGCCCCTGTCACCGCACAGCGTCGAGTGGATGGAGCTGGCCCTCTCGTATCTGCGCGGTACGGGCCTCTCGGCGGAGGAGCGGCTCGGCGTCCTCACGCTGCTCGGCGGCTACGTCCGCCAGCAGGTCTCGCTCAGCACGGACATCAAGCTGGCGGCTGAGGAGGACGGGGGGACGTGGGAGAACGTCGAACGCAGGTACTGGACGCTGCTGGACAGGCTCACGGACCGCGAGCGCTTCCCGGCGATCACGGAGCTGCTGGAGAGTGGGGGGTTGGGAGGCCAGGACGGCGCCGAGACCGAAGAGGAGGGCACCACCTTCGAGTTCGGCCTGGCCCGGATCCTCGACGGCTTCGAGGCACTGATGGCGGAGAGGGGCGGGGAAGCCGGGGGAGTCGGGGGAGCCGGAGAGTCCGGAGAGGGGGAGCGCGGCACTCTCTGACGCGCCCCTGGGCGCCCTGACGCACCCGGGGCGCGGAGCGCAGGGGGGTGCGTCAGGGGCGCGCGGTCACTTTCCGGCGGGGGTACCGGTGGTGGTTCCGGCGGCGGCGCACTCTCCGCACGTGCCGAAGATCTCGATCGTGTGCCCCACGTCGACGAACCCGTGCTCGGAAGCGATCGACTCCGCCCACTTCTCGACCGCCGGGCCCTCGACCTCGACCGCCTTGCCGCAGACGCGGCACACCAGGTGATGGTGGTGATCGTCGCTGTGACAGCGCCGGTAGACGGCCTCGCCCTCGTCGGTACGCAGGACGTCGACCTCGCCCGCGTCGGCGAGGGACTGAAGCGTGCGGTAGACCGTGGTCAGTCCGACCGAGTCGCCGCGGTGCTTGAGCATGTCGTGCAGTTCCTGCGCGCTGCGGAACTCCTCGACCTCGGCGAGAGCCGCCGAGACGGCGGCGCGCTGCCGGGTCGACCGGCCGCGTACAGGGGGACCTGCGGTGGTCACGCGCTGGCTCCTTCGTTCGTCGGCTCCGTGGGCGTCGCGTTCTCACGCACTGCGTCGGGCCATTGTGCCAGGCGCTCCCCCGGAGCGGTCATTACACCCTGGTGGTGCGACGGGTGGCCTCCACGCCAACCGTCCCCTCTCCGCCTTCCAGGGTGCCCTCTTCCTCCCCCCTCGCGACAGACCTCGCCCTCCGCCGCGCCAATGGAGTCGCCAGCGCCGTCACGACGGCGAACAGCGCGATGGCGAGCACCACGATGCTGGCGCCGGGCGGGACGTCGACCTCGTACGAGAGCGTGGTGCCGGACAGCGTCACCAGCACCCCGAAGACGACCGAGAGGCCGAGCGTCGCGGCGAAGCCGCGCGTGGCCTGCTGCGCGGCGGCGACCGGGATCACCATCAGCGCGCTGACCAGCAGCAGTCCGACCACCCGCATCGCGACGGTCACGGTGACCGCGGCCGTCACGGCGAGCAGCAGGTTCAGTACCCGCACCGGCAGCCCGGTCACCCGCGCGAACTCCTCGTCCTGGCAGATCGCGAAGAGCTGCCGCCGCAGGCCCAGCGAGACCGCCAGCACGAAGACCGAGAGGCAGACGATCGCGACGATGTCCGAGTCGCCCACGGTCGTGATCGAACCGAAGAGGTACGTGGTCAGGTTGGCGTTCGAGCCGTTCGGCGAGAGGTTGATGATCATGACGCCGCCCGCCATGCCCCCGTAGAAGAGCATCGCGAGCGCGAGATCGCCGCGCGCCTTCCCGTACCAGCGGATCAGCTCCATGATGATCGCGCCCAGCGAGGAGACGAGCACGGCCATCCACACCGGGTTGGTGCTCAGCAGGAAGCCCAGCGCGACGCCGGTCAGCGCCACATGGCCGATGCCGTCGCCCATGATCGCCTGGCGGCGCTGGACGAGGTAGATCCCCACGGCGGGGGCCGCGATGCCCACCAGCAGCGCGGCGAGCAGCGCCCGCTGCATGAACGCGTAGTCGAGCATCTCCGTCATGTGAGGGACCCCGTCTCGATCTTGGGCGCGGTCTCGGCCCTCGCCGCGGGCTCGTCGCCGTGCGGGTGGCAGGCCAGGTCGTGCAACTGGTCCGGGTTCTCCACGCGTTCGACCCTGCCGTCCCTGAGCACCACGGCCCGGTCGATCAGCGGCGCCAGCGGGCCCAGCTCGTGCAGGACGAGGAGGACGGAGCTGCCCTTCCCGACCTGCTCGCGCAGCGTGCGCGCCAGCACCTGCTGGCTCGCGAGGTCCACGCCCGCCAGCGGCTCGTCCATGATCAGGAGTTCGGGCTCGGCGGCCAGCGCGCGGGCGATCAGCACGCGCTGGTGCTGGCCGCCGGAGAGCGCGTCGACCGGGTCCTTCGCGCGGTCCGCCATGCCGACCAGCTCCATCGCCCGTTCGACCGCGGCCTTGTCGGCGGCGCCCAGCGGGCGGAGCTTACGGCGCGCGAGCCGCCCGGAGGAGACAACCTCGCGCACGGTCGCGGGCACGCCGGCGGCGGCCGTCGAGCGCTGCGGCACATAGCCGAGCCGCTTCCAGTCGCGGAAGCGGCGGAAGGGCGTGCCGAACAGCTCCAGCGTGCCGTCCGTCAGCGGCACCTGGCCCAGCACGGCCCGGATGGTGGTCGACTTGCCCGAGCCGTTGGCGCCGAGCAGCGCCACGGTCTCGCCGCGCCGCACCGTCAGGTCGACGCCGCGCAGCACCTCACGCGCGCCGAGCACCGCGTGCGCGTCGCGCAGGGTTATGGCGGGGTCCGAGTCCTGGGGGGAACCGGCTGAACCCATGGGGGCCTTCCTCACTGCGCGCGCAGCGCGATCTGGAGAGCGGTCAGGTTCTGGTGCATCACCGAGAAGTAGTCCTGCTCCTTGGGGTCCTTGACGCTCTCCAGGGGGCTGAGGACGGCGGTCTTCAGTCGCAGGTCCTTCGCGAGCGTCTTGGCGGTCTTGTCGCTGGCGGTGTCCTCGAAGAAGACGGTGTCGACGTCGTCCTCCTTGGCGACCTTGTGGAGGTCCTTCATCCGGGCCGCGCTGGGCTCGGACTCCGGGTCGATGCCGGAGACGGACTCCTCGTGCAGCCCGTAGCGCTCCGCGAGGTAGCCGAAGGCGGCGTGCGTGGTGATGAAGGTGTCGGACTTCTTTTTCTTCAGACCGCTCTTGAAGTCCTTGTCGAGGCTCTGCAGCCGCTTCACGAGGGCGGTGGTGTTCTCCTTGTACTCGCCCTTGTGGTCGGGGTCGGCCTTCTGGAGCGTCTTCCCGACACCCTTGGCGACCTCCGCGTAACGCACCGGGTCGAGCCAGATGTGCGGGTCACCGGCGGCCTCGTCCCCGTGATCGTGCCCCTCGTGGCCCTCCTCGCCATGGCCCTCGTCCCCGTGGCCCTCCTCGCCGTGCACGTCCGTCCCGTGCTTCTCCAGGGAGGTGAAGGAGGTGGCCTCCGCGACGTTCTCGACCTCGGACTGCTTGACGGCCTCGTCGACGGCGGGCTGGAGGCCCTTGAGGTAGACGATCACGTCCGCCTCGCTGAGCTTGCCGGTCTGCTTGGGGCTCAGCTCCAGGTCGTGGGGCTCGACGCCGGGCTTGGTGAGGTTGTCGACGGTCACGTGGTCCCCGCCGATCTGCTGGGCGAGGAACTGCATCGGATAGAACGAGGCGGAGACGTGCACCTTGCCGTCGTCGGCCGCGTCGCTCCCGCAGGCGGCCAGGGTGAGCGAGCCGAGGCCGAGAACGGTGGCGGCGGCGGTGGTGCGTATCAGCCGACGAGGGCGCGGGTGGGTGTTCATGACACTCATTTTCACCCTACATGGAAACGATTGTCAACTAAAGCTTCGCGCTGCGTGAGGGGCGGGGACGAACCCCCGTCTATCCGGAACCGATTTGATCCGCCCCCCTCCGGTCCCAGTAATCTGAGGTATTCCGTCGTCGTTAATGAAGAGAGCACCGTGGCCGCCGACAAGATCGACACAATCGTCAGCCTGAGCAAGCGCCGTGGCTTCGTCTACCCGTGCAGTGAGATCTACGGCGGTCAGCGGGCCGCCTGGGACTACGGGCCGCTCGGTGTGGAGCTCAAGGAGAACATCAAGCGCCAGTGGTGGCGCGCCATGGTCACCTCGCGCGACGACGTCGTCGGAATCGACTCGTCGGTGATTCTGGCCCCCGAGGTCTGGGAGGCGTCGGGCCATGTCTCCACCTTCACCGATCCGCTCACCGAGTGCACCTCGTGCCACAAGCGGTTCCGCGCCGACCACCTGATGGAGGCGTACGAGGCGAAGCACGGCCGCGAGCCCGAGAACGGCCTGGCGGACATCAACTGCCCGCACTGCGGCAACAAGGGCGGCTTCACCGAGCCCAAGCAGTTCTCCGGCCTGCTCTCCACACACCTCGGCCCCACCCAGGACTCGGGCTCGGTCACCTACCTGCGCCCCGAGACGGCCCAGGGCATCTTCACCAACTTCGCCCAGGTGCAGCAGACCTCGCGCAAGAAGCCCCCGTTCGGCATCGCCCAGATGGGCAAGTCGTTCCGGAACGAGATCACGCCGGGCAACTTCATCTTCCGCACCCGCGAGTTCGAGCAGATGGAGATGGAGTTCTTCGTCAAGCCGGGCGAGGACGAGGAGTGGCAGCAGTACTGGATGGAGCAGCGCTGGGCCTGGTACCGCGACCTCGGCATCCGCGAGGAGAACATCCGGTGGTACGAGCACCCGAAGGAGAAGCTCTCCCACTACTCCAAGCGCACCGCCGACATCGAGTACCGCTTCCAGTTCGGCGGCAGCGAGTTCGGTGAGCTGGAGGGCGTCGCCAACCGCACCGACTTCGACCTCTCCGCCCACTCGAAGGCCTCGGGCCAGGACCTGTCGTACTTCGACCAGGAGGCCGGCGAGCGCTGGTTCCCGTACGTCATCGAGCCCGCGGCCGGTGTGAACCGCGCGATGCTCGCCTTCATGCTCGACGCCTACGTCGAGGACGAGGCGCCCAACGCCAAGGGCAAGATGGAGAAGCGCACGGTCATGCGCCTCGACCCGCGCCTCGCGCCGGTCAAGGTCGCGGTGCTGCCGCTGTCGCGCAACGAGAAGCTGTCGCCGAAGGCCCGTGGCCTCGCGGAGACGCTGCGTAAGCACTGGAACATCGAGTTCGACGACGCGGGCGCCATCGGCCGCCGCTACCGCCGCCAGGACGAGATCGGTACCCCGTTCTGCGTCACCGTCGACTTCGACACCCTCGACGACAACGCCGTCACGGTCCGTGAGCGCGACACGATGAAGCAGGAGCGCGTCTCGCTGGACCAGATCGAGGGCTACCTCGCGAGCCGCCTGATCGGCTGCTGAGCCGCGCCGCAGCTCCGCTGCTGAACCGCGGAGGAGGGCCGACGGAACGAGGTTCCGTCGGCCCTCCTCCTGTATCTGCCCCCGACTCCCGACTCCCGGCTCCCGCCGTCAGCCCCTGCGGAGCACCAGGCAGGCGAAGCCGAAGCTGTCGCGGTACGAGCGCAGCCACTCGTCCCGGTGCTGCCGCGCGGCCTCCAGCGCCTGCGGAGCGTCCGGGTCCTCGGGGTGGTCCAGGGCCCAGTGCGACAGCGAACCGGTCCAGCACCACTCGTAGTCGTCCAGCTCGTGCCGGGTGCTGAGGTGCGCGTACACCGGCACCCAGCCGTCCGCCACGACCTTGTCGACGGTCGCCTGCAGATCCTCGTACTCCCCGAGCAACTCCCGTGCCTCCGCGCTCGGTTCGGCCCGCCAGTACGCATCGCCGACCAGCACCGTGCCGCCGGGCGCCAGATGGGTGCGCGCCGCGGCGAGCGTGGCGAGCAGCCCGCCGAAGGCATGGGTGGCGCCCACGCTCAGCACGACGTCGAACGGCTCCGGCGGCGCGAACCCCTCCGCCTCCGTCCGGTGCAGCGTCAGCCGGTCACCGACCCCCGCCTCGTCGGCCAGCGCACGCGCCCGCTCCAGCGCCACCTCCGAGACGTCCACACCCGCCGCGGACACCCCGGGGTGCTCCGCGAGGGCCCGCAGCAACCAGGCCGCCTCGCCGCACCCCAGGTCGAGCAGCCGCTCGTCCCCGCGCCGCACGGCTTGCTGGAGGAGCCGCCGCACGGACTCGTCGTCGAGCGGGGCGGCGATGGGGTGGTCGGTGTGGGCGAGAAGAGAGCGCTTCTGTCTGTCCATCCGGGCAGACTCGCAGAGCGCCCCTCTCGACCGCCTCACAATTTCCGTGCCCCCCCTGGGTCTGTGCCGGGCCTGTGCCGGGCGCGCCCCGCCCCCCCCGGACCGCCCCACCCGCCCTGCTCAGGTCGCGTCCGGTCCCGCTCCGGGGCGGATCAGCCCGCACTCGTATCCGAGGATGACCAGCTGGACGCGGTCGCGGACATCGAGCTTGTTGAACAGGTGCGAGATGTGCGACTTCACGGTCGCCGGACTCACCCGGAGCTTCTCGGCGATGTCGGCGTTGGTCAGACCGCGGGCGATCAGCAGCAGGATCTCGCGCTCCCTCGGGCTCAGCGTCGTCAGCGACGGGGGCACCCTCGGCGCCTGCTCGGGCTGGGTGCAGAACTCGGCGATCAGCCGACTCGTCACCGCCGGTGAGAGCAGGCTCTCCCCGGCGGCCACGACCCGGATGGCGTGGAGGAGCTCAGCCGGAGGGATGTCCTTGAGCAGGAACCCGCTCGCCCCCGCGCGCAGCGCCGCGAACACGTACTCGTCCAGCCCGAACATCGTCAGCATCACCACCCGCACCCCGGTCCCGCGCAGCGCCCGTGTGGCCTCGATGCCGTCCATCTCGGGCATCCGGATGTCCATCAGGACCACATCGGGCCGGTGCTGCCGCACCAGCTCCACGGCCGCCGCCCCGGTCTCGGCCTCCCCGACGACGGTGAGTCCGGGCTCCGCCTCGATCAGCACCCGGAAGCTGCCGCGCAGCAGCGCCTGGTCGTCGGCGATGAGCACACGGATCGTCCCCTCCGCGTCCTCCGGGTCTGTCGATGTCATCTTGGCCATGTCGGTCATGGGCGCCCCCTCGTCTGCGCCGTGAAGGGTATCCGCGCACGGACGGCGAATCCGCCGCTCTCTCCCGGCCCCGCCTCGAACTCGCCGCCGTGCACCGCGACCCGCTCCCGCATTCCCACCAGCCCGTGCCCGGTCATCCCCCCTTCGTGTCCGGCCCGCCCGGTGAGGCCCTTGTACGGCTCACGGGGGGCGCCGGGGCCGTCGTCCGTGACGTCGATCCTCAGCTCCTCTCCGTCCGTGTCCAGCGCCACCCGGCACCGCGCGGGCGCCGCGTGTTTCATCACATTGGTGACCGCCTCCTGCACGATCCGGTACGCCGACAGGCTGACGGCCTCCGGGAGTTGGTGGTGGAGCGGGGGGCGCAGGCCGCCCGCCAGCTCGACCGTCACCCCCGCCTGGGCCGCGTGCTCGACCAGGGACGGCAGCGTCGACAGGTCCGGCATCGGGCCGAGCTCGGCCGCGGGCTCTCCTGCCGGGCCCTCACCGGGGCCCTCGCCCGGGCGCTCGCCCGAGCCGGTGGCCCGAAGCACCCCCAGCATCTGGCGCATCTCCGCGAGCGCCGTCCGGCTCGACTCTTCTATGACGGTCAGCGCCTCGCCCGCCTCCTCCGGCCGCGCGGCCAGCACATGATTGGCCACGCCCGCCTTCACCGCGATCACCCCGATGTGGTGGGCGACCACGTCGTGCAGCTCGCGGGCGATCCGCAGCCGCTCCTCGGTCACGGCCGCCGCCGCGAACTGCCGAGCCGACCGCTCCACGAACGCCTGGCGCTCGCGCACGGCACGCCCCGTCGTCCACGCCGCGCCCGCGAGGACCACGCCCAGGACATGGACGACCGCGGGGCGCGGGTCCAGGCGGGGGCCGAAGACGAAGGTGGAGATCAGGACGAGCACGCTGGCCACGGCTATCGCCCGGGTGGGCACCCAGCGCCTGTGCGAGGAGACGACCGCCACCGAATACAGCGCGAAGGCGACCGCGAGCAGGGGCTCGGCGACCACGCCCGTCACGGCGGCGACGAGCGAGGCCACGGTGACGACCGCGAGCACCGGCACCGGCCACAGGCGGCGGACGGCGACAGGCAGCGCCATCGCCGCTATGAGCAACAGCCGGACGGGGAGCGGAACTTCGTCCGTGTGGGAGGTGGAGAAGGGGACGGACAGGTACAGGACGAGCAGTTCGGCGGCGGCCAGGCAGTCCAGCCCCAGCAGCTCGCCTCGGCGCAGCGGACGGAAAGCCAGCTCGCGCCAACGACGGGAGTGAGCCACGCGATTCACGGTAGTACCGGGGTCAGGGGCCCGCTTCGCCCTGTGGGATGACCGACCGTGGGGGGATGTGCGTGGCGTGGTGCTCGGTTAGAACCGTCCGGGCAAGGCGCATCAGCCGCTCCGCGTACGGGTGCGGGCCCTGCGCGGGGCGCACCAGCCGCAGCGGCACCGGTTCGACGCCGGTGAGGGGGACGAAGGCGACGGCGGGATGCGGCCGCCGCCTGCGCAGCAGCGCCGGGCCGACGCCGATGCCCCGGTCCGCGGCGATCAGCTCCAGCCACTCGTCGAAGTTGCCGCACTCCACGACCGTTCCGGGGCGGTGATCGGCGGGCCAGCAGTCGCCGCGCACGGTGCCGCTGACGGTGTTGGCGACGATGGGGTGCCGGGCCAGCTCCGTCCACTCCAGCGACGTGCGCCGCGCGAGCGGGGAGCCCTGCGCCACCGCGGCGACCTGCTGTTCCCTGCCCAGCTCCAGGGAGCGCAGGCCGCGCGGGACCTCCTTGGTGCGCAGCAGGGCCACGTCGACGGCGCCCTGAGTCACACCGGCGTGCAGCTCATCCTTGCGGGAGAGCTCCACGGGGACGCCGGTCTCCTCCTCGAACCGTCCGATGGCCTCGTGCAGCCAGTCGCCCGGCAGCAGCCAGGTGAAGCCGAGCCGCAGCGGCGCGGGGCCGGCTGCGGGGGAGAGGGCCGCCTCCAGGCGGGGCAGCAGGACGAGCAGCTCGCCCCGCAGCCGCGTGCCCTCCGCGCTGAGGGCGACCTGCCGCGTCGTACGGTCCAGCAGCCGTACCCCCAGCTCCTCCTCCAGGCGGTGGACGGTGCGCGTGAGGGTGGGCTGGGTCGTGCCCAGCTCGGCGGCCGCCTGCGTGAAGTTGAGCGTCTCGGCGAGGGTGAGGAAGGCGCGGAGCTGCCGCAGTCCGATGTTCCGGTCGAGCACGCCGCGTCTCCTCCCTTCTCCGCACTGTCGCCGCCTCGGCGCTGCCTCGGTTTTGCCTCAGCGCCGCTTCGGTGCGTCCTCAGTGTCGCCCGAGTCCTGTGCGGCCAGCGTAGGACGTGCCCGCCGCGTGGCCGTACGGACCCAGGTGAGCTGGGTGAGCAGGCCGAGCAGCGCGAAGCCCGCCGCGTAGAGGGGCAGCGCCGACGGGTCCCAGCCGAGCCCGAACGCGACACCGCCCAGCCCCGAGCCGACCGCGCTGCCCAGATAGAGCGCGGACTCGTTGAGCGCGACGGCGACAGTGCCACCGCCCGTGCCGCCACTCGCGCGACCGCCCGTGCCGCCGCTCGCGCCGCCGCTCGTGTTCCGCGTGGTCGTCAGCTCGTGCTGCTGCGGCACCTGGAGCGCCCAACCGGCCGCGCCCCACACGGCGAGGGGCGCGAGGGCGAGCAGCGGCGCGACGGAGGCCGTGAGCCGGAACGCGGCCAGCGCACAGCACAGTACGGCCAGCACGCCGACGACCAGCGTGTACGGACGCCGGAAACGGTCCACGAGCGGGCCGATCAGCACGCTCCCCAGCACCCCGCCCACGCCCCAGGCCCACAGGTACGGCGTGATGCCGTGCACCCCGCCCATCGCCTCCGACTCCATGACGGGCGCGAGATACGTGTAGAGCCCGAGGCTCCCGACGGCGGCGAGGAACGAGACGGTCACGACCGACGCCACCCGCCCGTCCGCCAGTACGGACAGCCTGCCGCGCAGGGACGGCGCGGCTGCCCCGTCCCCCAGGAGACGGGGCAGCCGCGCGGCGAGCCCCACGAACGACAGCACGCCCAGCACGGCCACCAGGCACAGCGTGGCCCGCCAGCCCGCGTGCCGCGCGAGCAGCACGCCCACGGGCACGCCGAGCACCGTGCCGCTGCTCATCCCGCCCATGATCATGGCGAGCGCCCGCCCCCTGCGCTCCGCGCTCACCAGCGTGGTCGCACAGGAGGCGGCCAGCGCGAGGTAGAGCCCCGCGCCGACCCCGGCCACGGCACGGGTCACCAGCAGGACGGTCAGCGAGGGCGCGAGCGCGCTGCCCGCGTTGGCGACGGCGAACACCGCGAGGGAGACCAGCAGCCCGGCCCGCTGCCGCGCGGCGGACAGCAGGGTCGCGCACAGCGGCGATACGAGCGCGTAGGCGAGGGTGAAGGCGGTCACCGTCTGGCCGGTGGCGGAGACCGAGGTGCCGAGATCGTCGGCCATGGCGGGCAGCAGCCCGGCGGTGACGTACGCGTCGAGGCCGAGCGCGAACGTACCGAGAGCCAGCAGAAGAACGAGACGCACGGGTGGTCCTTGCGTGAGACGTGGTGAGTACGAGCTGTGGCGCCACGTCCCGGGACGCTATGCGGGTGCGCGGGAGGGACAGAAATACGCGGCCGGGGCCGCCTATACGCGATCCGTATAGGCGGCCCGTGTGAGCGATCCGTACGGACGGCCCTGTAAGCGGTCCGTACGGACGTTCCGGCCGGGTGCGTTGGCCGGTGCCTTGGCCGGTGGTGCCCGGACCTGTCACCCCTCGGCCGCGTCCCTGGGCACCCGGAGCCCCACGACGAACAGCCCCGCCAACCCGACGACCTGCACGGACAGCGCGACGAGCCACGCGTCCCGCATGCCCAGCACTGGGATCAGTGCCAGAAACAGCGAACCGAGCGTGGCCACTCCGAGGGCCAGGCAGGACTGCTGGGTCGTCGCGGCGAGCCCGCTGCCCGCCCCGGCATGGGAGGCGGGGACGGCCGAGAGCACGAGGCGGAAGTACGAGGGCAGCTGGAGCCCCTGGCCCAGCCCGCACAGGACGAATCCCGGCGCCAGACCGGCCCAGGACAGCTCCGGCCACCAGGCCAGTGCGGCGAGCCCGACGAGGACCAGGCCGGTGGACTGGAGGACGGCGCTGAACGTGAGCACGCGTCCCGTCCCGAGGCGCTCCGTGATCCGTGGCGCCATGACCGACGACGCGAACTGGGCGATCCCCAGCGGCACCAGGGCCAGCCCGGCCTGGAGCGCGCCGAACCGCAGCCCCTGCTGCAGGACGAGCGCGATCTCGAACATCCAGGCGCTGAAGCCCAGAAAGACGGGCAGTCCCGCCATCAGGCCACGCCGCACGCCCGGTTCACGCAGCAGCGAAGGAGGGAGCAGAGGGCTGCCGCCCGACCGCTCGGCCCGGGCCTCGGTCGCGAAGAAGGCCCAGCCCAGGAAGGGTGCCGCGACCAGCAGCGCCACCGACCAGAGCGGCCAGCCCGCGGCCCGGCCCTCGGTGAGCGGCAGCAGAAGGGCGACCAGCGCGGCGGTCAGCAGCACGGTGCCCCGGATGTCGCCCCGCGCGGGCGTGGTCGAACGGCTGTCGGGCACGCTCCGCACGCCGAGCAGCAGGGCGAACAGCACAACGGGCACGTTCACCAGGAAGATCGCACGCCAGCCCGAGCCCCCGAGGTCCGCTGCGACGAGGACACCGCCCAGCACCTGCCCCAGGACCATGGAGATGCCACCGACCGAGCCGTACAGCCCGATGGCCCGGCTGCGCCGACGCCCCTCGGTGGTCGCGTGGATGGTGGCGAGCACCTGAGGCAGCATCATCGCGGAGGCGGCGCCCTGGGTGAGCCGCGCGAGGATCAGGGACCACGCGTTCGGCGCGAGCCCGCAGGCGAGCGAGGTGATTCCGAACGCGGCCACGCCCCAGAGGAAGAGCCGCCGACGCCCGAGGGAGTCGCCTAGGCGTCCGCCCAGGACCAGCAGCGCCGCGTAGGCGACCGCGTAGCTGGCGACGACCATTTCGAGTGCCGCCGGAGACGCGTCCAGGTCGCGCTGGATGCTCGGAAAGGCGACGTTGACGATGAAGAAGTCCACCATCGGCAGGGCCGCGCCGAGCAGCACGGTGAGCAGCCCCAGCGTGCTGAGCGCCATGGACGGCGCCGCACCGGCGGCCGCGCCGTGCGAGGGGGACGGGCTCGAAGGGGATGACCGCGACGAGAGCGGCTGCGACGAGGGCGGCCGCGACGAGGACCGGGGGTCGGAACGGGTACTGGCTGAAGTGGTGACGTTGTCGCTCACGAGAGTCGACACTGATCCCCACGCGAACCTGGTACCAGACGCTCTTCATCCTGGTACCAGGACTACCTGGCACAGACGTCCTCCCATGTCGCAAGCTGGAGCCCATGAGCGCCAGCGCCCCCGAGTCCCCGCCCGAAACACCCGCCGCCGACCGGGTGCGCCGCAGTGAGCTGGCCGCCTTCCTGCGCAGCCGCCGCGAACGCATCACCCCCGAACAGGCGGGCCTCCCACGCGGCCCCCGCCGCCGCACCCCGGGCCTGCGCCGCGAGGAGGTCGCACACCTCTCGACGGTGGGCGTCACCTGGTACACCTGGCTCGAACAGGGGCGGGACATCCATGTCTCCGCCCAGGTCCTGGACGCGCTGTCCCGGGCCCTGATGCTCGACGGCAGCGAACGAGCCCACCTCTTCGCCCTGGCCGGAACGGCCGACCCGATGCCGACGGACGACACCACCGTCCTGCCGCCCGGCATGCGGCAGATGCTCACGCGGCTCGAACCCTTCCCGGCCTGCGTGCAGAACGCCCGCTACGACATCCTCGCCTACAACCGCGTCTACGGGCGTCTCCTCGGCGACCTCGACGCCCACCCCGCATGCGACCGCAACTGCATGTGGCTCGCCTTCACCGACCCCGACTGGGGCGCGGCCATGCCCGACAGGGACGAGACGGTCCGCCTGATGGCCGCCCGCTTCCGCGCCCGGATGGCCGAGCACCTCTCGGAGCCCGCCTGGAAGGCGCTGCTCAAGCGCCTCCAGACCTCGCCCGAGTTCCGCGACGTGTGGCAGCGGCACGAGGTCGCCCGCGCCGTCGACAAGCACAAGCGGTTCCTCAACCCCCACGTCGGCATGCTCCAGTTCACGTACCACGGACTCTGGCTGAACCCGGCCGAGGGCGCCCGGATGGGCGTGTACGTCCCGGTGGACGAGCAGACGCGGGAGCGCGTGGAACGACTGCACGCGCTGGTGACGGAGGCGGAGGCGAACGCGGAGACGGAGACAGTGGGGGGCGTGGGCTCCGACGCGGCAACCGGATCGAGAGCGGGCGCGGCAGCGGGATCGGGCGCGGGCGTGGAAAGGAACGGCGGCTGACGGGAGCCCCGCAGGGCCCACCGCCAGCCGCCCGGCTTCCCTGGCTTCCCCGGTTTCCCGCACCGGGTCCGGCGCTGTCGGCGCCGTCGCCTCCGGCGCCCTCGTCACAGGGCCTCGTCCTCGGCGACGGCCGTGCGCGGCAGCCACAGGCAGAGCAGGGCGCAGCAGGCCGCCGCTCCCGCCGCCCAGGGCACGGCGTGCACGAACGCGTCGGTCATGCCGCCGTCGGTGTGCCGGAAGAAGACCGAGCCGATCACCGCGACCCCGACCGCTCCGCCGAACTGCTGGGCCGTCGAGAAGATCCCGGAGGCGCCTCCGGCCAGGCCGGCGGGCACGGCGGAGAGCACGACGTTCACCAACGGCACGACGAGGAAGCCGAGTCCGGCCCCCGCCAGCACCAGCCCCGGCACCAGCGGCCAGGCACCGGTGTGCGCGGCCGAGGCGCCGTCGGCGGCGGCCCACAGCCAGCCGAAGCCGCCCGTCATCATGAGCGCCCCCGCGACGAGCAGCAGCCGTCCGAAGCGCACCGCGAGGCCCGAGGCCACGGGGGCGGTCAGGAAGCCCCCGGCGGAGAAGGCGACGGTCACCAGGCCTGCCTGCAGCGGGGTGTACCCCTCACCGGCCTGGAGCCACAGGGCGAAGATGAGGAAGAAGCCCTGGAGCCCGACGGCGAACAGCAGCTGCACCGCCACCCCCACCGAGAACGCCGGGTTACGGAAGGCCTGTGCAGGCAGCAGCGGGGTGCTCATACCCCGACGGCGCGACTCGACGACGGCCACGCCTACGATCACGAGCACCCCGGCCGCCATGCACAGCCAGCCCCAGACGGGCCATCCCCAGCTGTCCCCCTGCACCAGCGGCAGCACGACGGCGATCAGCCCCGCGGCCAGTGCCAGGCTCCCGAGCACATCCGGGTGCCGGGTCCCCCGCTCCCGGGTGGACGGGACGACCAGGAGTCCGGCTATCAGGGTGGCCACCGCCACCGGCACGTTGATCAGGAATATGGAGCGCCAGCCCCAGCCGAAGAGGTCCGCGTCGGTGAGCACGCCGCCCAGCAGGATCCCCACGGCGGAGGCGAAGCCCGCCACGGCCCCGTACATCCCGAAGGCCGCGCCGCGCTCCTTGCCCTGGAAAAGGGTGCGGAACGAGCCGAGGACCTGCGGCAGGACCAGGGCCGCGGCCACTCCCTGCACCGCGCGCGCCGCTATGAGCTGGCCCGGCGACTGGGCTGTGCCGCACGCCAGGCTGGCGAGCCCGAAGCCGCCGGTGCCGAGCAGGAAGAGGACCTTGCGTCCGTAACGATCGCCCAGGTGTCCGGCGATGATCAGCGTCGCGGCGAATCCCAGCATGTACGCCGACATGAGCCATTGGAGCGCGCTCTCCGGGGCGCGCAGGTCGCGGCCTATGGACGGCAGGGCCACGTTGACGATCGTGATGTCGATCATGTCCATGAGCGCGGCGACCATCATCACCACCGCGGCGGCCCAGCGGCGCGGGTGCGGCGGGGGAACGGGATCCGGCGCTGACACCGGGGACGTGGTCAGGGTCTGGGCGGACATCTCAGGGCTCCGTCTCGTCGAGGGTGAGGGCCCCGAGCGGGAGCGGGAGGCCCAGCGGATTCTTCGCGCAGATTCTTTCGTTCGCCCGAACGAAAGAAATGTTGGCACGCGGAGCCGCCGCCGCGCAAGTCCTTCGTTCGGGCGAACGAAATTCCTTGCTAGGCTGGCGTCATGAGCAGTGAGGGCAGGCCGGGCAGCGACAGCGAGGAGCACCGGGCCGAGGTCATAGGCGAGCTGATCAGGGCCGAGCGGGAGATGAGCTCGGTCGCGGTCATGTTCCACAGCGCGATCGCCGAGAAGCGCGGGCTGAGCGCCATCGAGACCAAGGCGCTGGACTGGCTGGACCGCGACGGTGCGCTGACCGCCAAGGAGCTGGTGCACCGGTCAGGGCTGGCGCCCGCCTCGGTCACGGGCCTGGTCGACCGGCTCGCGAAGAAGGGGTACGTCCGCCGCGTCCCGCACCCCACCGACCAGCGGCGCGTGCTCATCGAGATCATCCCGGAGGGGCACGCCGACATGCAGGTGCTGTTCGAGGACTTCAAGCACGAGGTCCAGGAGCTGCACTCCGAGTTCACCACCGAGGAGCTGGAGCTGGTCGCCCGGTTCATCGGCGAGGCGACCCGACGGCAGCGCCGGGCCGCTGCCCGCCTCAGAGGGCCGGGCACGGCGGACGGCGACGTGGACGGGAAGGCGGACGCGGACGTGGGCATGGGCGTCGGCAGCGGTTCCGGGAGCGGCGCGGGGCCGCGGTGACGACGACGGCCGTCCGCGGGAGCGCTGGTCAGGCACGCGGCCGTATGGGGGACAATGGGGGGTCTGCCCCTGACCGCCGGAGGATGCCCGCCCTATGACCCAGCAGCTCCGTATCGGACCGCACGCCGTTCAGCCGCCCGTGGTGCTCGCGCCCATGGCGGGGATCACCAATGCGCCGTTCCGGACGCTGTGCAGGGAGTTCTCCGGCGGGCAGGGCCTGTTCGTCAGCGAGATGATCACCACGCGGGCGCTCGTCGAGCGCAACGAGAAGACCATGCAGCTCGTCCACTTCGACGAGACCGAGAAGCCGCGCTCCATCCAGCTCTACGGCGTGGACCCGGTGACCGTCGGCAAGGCCGCGCGAATGATCGCGGACGAGGACCTGGCCGACCACATCGATCTCAACTTCGGCTGCCCCGTGCCCAAGGTGACCCGCAAGGGCGGCGGCTCGGCACTGCCGTACAAGCGGCCCCTGCTGCGCGCCATCCTCCACGAGGCCGTCGGCAACGCGGGCGGGTTGCCCGTGACCATGAAGATGCGCAAGGGCATCGACGACGACCACCTGACCTACCTGGACGCGGGCCGGATCGCCGTCGACGAGGGAATCACCGCCATCGCGCTGCACGGCCGCACCGCGGCGCAGCACTACGGCGGCACGGCCGACTGGGACGCCATCGCGCGCCTCAAGGAGGCGGTCCCGGAGATCCCCGTCCTGGGCAACGGAGACATCTGGTCCGCCGATGACGCGGTCAGGATGATGCGCGAGACCGGGTGCGACGGCGTGGTCGTCGGGCGCGGGTGCCTCGGCCGGCCCTGGCTCTTCGGCGACCTGGTGGCGGCGCTGTCGCCCGACGGGCCGAAGGAGTTCGCCCGCCCGACGCTGCGCGAGGTCGCCGACGTGATGGTGCGGCACGCGCGGCTGCTGGGGGAGTGGCTGGACGACGAGGCGCGTGGCGTCATCGACTTCCGTAAGCACGTCGCCTGGTACACCAAGGGCTTCTCCGTCGGCTCCGAGGCGCGCAAGCGGCTGGCCGTAGCCGGGTCGCTGGAGGAGCTGCGCACCCTGCTGGACGGGCTTGACCTGGACCAGGAGTGGCCGGAAAGCGCCGACGGCCCCCGGGGCAGGACGCACTCGCGCAACAAGGTCGTGCTCCCCGAGGGCTGGCTGGACGATCCCCAGGAGTGCGGCGTCCTCGCTCCCGACGCGGAACTGGACACTTCCGGCGGCTGATCCTCCGGCGGCTGATCCTCCCGACGGTCGCGTCCTCAGTCCGCGCCGCGCGGGCCCGTCTCTTCCGCCAGCGCACGCAGCAGCTCGGCCTCGCGCTCCGGCGCGAGCCCCGGGAGCGGCCGGTCGGGCCGCTGGGGCGCCACGCCGCCGAGCGAGCACAGCCACTCCCAGGTCCCGGCGGCCGTCTCCGCGAACGGACGGCAACTGAGCCCTGCCCCGAGCGCCTTCGTCACGTCGCTGCGGTGCAGCGTGTCGTACAGATCTCCGCCCGGCGGCACCCATACGGGCAGCTCCGTCCAGGGCTCGACCCCGGCGCGTGTGAGGAAGTCCGGGCCCGCCCAGCGCAGTTCCGCGTCCGAACCGGTGACCCGGACGAGCGTCTCCAGCAGTTCCCGCATGGTCGTGTGTCCGGGCGGACTGACCAGTCCGTACGGGCCGTGCAGCCCCGACTCGACCGCGTCGAGCGTCCATTCCGCCAGGTCGCGGACGTCGATGTACTGGAGCTCCAGCCCGGGCGGGCCCGGGGCCAGGACCTCACCGCCCCGTGCGACACGGGTGAGCCACCAGGGGAGCCGCCCGATGTTCTCCCAGGGACCGAGGATGAGCCCCGCGCGCACCAGGAGGGCACGGTCTCCAAAGAGGTCCGTCGCGGCCAGTTCGCCGCCCCGTTTGGCACGTGCGTAGTCCACTTCGCCGCCGTCGTCCGGCGATCCCTCCACGACGGGCCGGTCCTCGCCCCTTCCGGGCGCCGCCGGGAACGCGTAGACGGAGCCGCTCGACACATAGACGTACCGTCCCGCCCGGCCGGCCAGCAGACGGGCGCTGTCGCGTACGACGGAGGGGGCGCCGCTCCAGGTGTCCACCACCGCATCCCAGGGCGCGAGGTCCGGGTCGGACAGGGCCTTCAGCCCGCCCTCGGTCCCCCGGTCCCCGTGCAGTACGCCGACGCCCGGCGGTGGCTCGTGACGGCCCCGGTGGAAGACGTTCACGTCCCAGCCGCGTTCGAGCGCCGCCTCGACGACGGCCCGCCCCACGAACTCCGTTCCGCCCAGCACGAGAAGTCTCATGCGCCGACTCTGCCTCCCGCGCGCCATCCGCGGAACGGCTGCACGCTCACAGCGGAATCACGACGCGGCCGGTGCCGGTGCCGATGCCGATGCCAGTGCCGGTGTCGGCGCCGATGCCGGTGTCAGCCCGTGCCCTCCGGTGCGGGCGAGACCTTCGCCGCCTCCAGCCGTGCTGCGTAGGCATCGAGCACTCCGGCGGCGAAGGCGTCGGCGTCCCAGTCCTCGGGGCGTGCCAGGTCCGGGCTCTCCCAGGTGTACGCCCAGCCGGTGCCCGGAGTGCCGTCGTGCAGGGGGCCGTCCAGGGGCAGCTTGCGCAGGTCGTACTCGTCGCCCTCGAAGCCGTCGAGTATGCGCCACTCCCGTACGGACAGCCCCGCCAGCAGCAGGCCGGTGGCTCTTCCGTCCGGCGCCTCGACGAGTCCCGGGTACGGCCTGTCCTGCAGCGCGGCCGCGCGCCAGCCCGAGACGACCGCGGGCGTTCCGGTCGGCACCCGGCCGAGCAGGGCCGACAGGATCCGGGGGAAGCGCAGGGTGCCGTAGACGAACAGGACGTCGGCGCCGGGCGCGAGCCGGGCGAGCCGCACCTGGAGCGTGGGGTTGGTCATAAGGGGCAATCCATCTCGAAGTTGAGCGGGAACAGGGGCTGTCGCTTCGCAGGGCGAATCTACTGCGCGGCCCCTGGGGCCCCGTGTCGTGAATGCGTGGTTACGGCCACGAGGGCCTGTCCGCATAGTGAGACGTTCGCTCGCTCGGGCGCGTGATTCGCGCCACCTTGATAATGGTCGCGCTCAGATGAGCGCTAATGAGTGCTCAATTGTGAGCTGTAGATCTCCAACGAGCGTGCCGCGACTTTACCGCCTCTAGATTCACTACTTGAAGGAAAAAAGTGCAGCGAGTGAGATGAGAGAGGTGGATCGTTGCTCCTCGCAGTCATTGCTCCACTAGATGGATGGCGCTATCAAGTAAGCAGAAAGGGCCCACACTTTCGATCTCTCGGCACATGGGTGGTTACAGCCGTGTGACGTGCCGCTGGACGTACCTCAAAGCCTTTGATCTGGGTACGCTCCCCGCCGTCAGGGCAGCCGACCACGAGGAGCCGAGTCCGGTGCCAGTTCACGCGAAGAACGCATCAGGCGCAGAACAGCAGAAGTTCGTCTACGACTTCAGCGAGGGCAACAAGGACCTCAAGGACCTCCTTGGTGGGAAGGGGGCCAACCTCGCCGAGATGACGAACCTCGGACTTCCCGTCCCTCCGGGATTCACGATCACCACCGAGGCGTGCAAGGTCTATCTCGACTCCGGGGCCGAGCCCGCCGCCCTCCGCGACGAGGTGAGCACCCATCTCGCCGCCCTTGAGGAGCGGATGGGTAAGAAGCTCGGCCAGGCCGACGACCCGCTGCTGGTCTCGGTCCGTTCGGGCGCCAAGTTCTCCATGCCCGGAATGATGGACACGGTCCTCAACATCGGCCTCTCCGACGAGTCCGTGCATGGGCTCGCGGCGCAGGCGGGCGACGAGCGGTTCGCCTGGGACTCGTACCGCCGCCTCATCCAGATGTTCGGCAAGACGGTGCTCGGCGTCGACGGGGAGCTCTTCGAGGACGCGCTGGAGGAGGCCAAGAAGACGCGCGGCGCCGCCACCGACGTGGACCTGTGCGCCGCCGATCTCCAGCAGCTCGTCGAGCAGTTCAAGGGCATCGTCTCCAAGGAGACGGGCCGGGATTTCCCGCAGGACCCGCGCGAGCAGATGGATCTCGCCGTCCGCGCGGTCTTCGATTCGTGGAACGGCGACAGGGCGAAGCTCTACCGCCGCCAGGAGCGCATCCCGCACGACCTGGGCACTGCCGTCAACGTGTGCTCCATGGTCTTCGGAAACCTCGGCCCGGACTCCGGTACGGGCGTCGCCTTCACCCGTGACCCGGCCAGCGGTCAGCAGGGCGTGTACGGCGACTACCTCCAGAACGCGCAGGGCGAGGACGTCGTGGCGGGCATCCGCAACACCGTCCCGCTCGCCGAGCTGGAAGCGCTCGACAAGGTCTCCTACGACCAGCTCATGGAGATCATGGAGACGCTCGAGACGCACTACAAGGACCTGTGCGACATCGAGTTCACCATCGAGCGCGGCAAGCTGTGGATGCTCCAGACGCGCGTCGGCAAGCGCACCGCCGCCGCGGCCTTCCGGATCGCCACGCAGCTCGTCGACCAGGGCCTCATCGACGAGGCCGAGGCGCTCCAGCGGGTCAACGGGGCGCAGCTCGCGCAGCTGATGTTCCCCCGGTTCGACGTGGACGCGAAGGCCGAGCAGATCGGCTGGGGCATCGCCGCCTCGCCGGGCGCGGCCGTCGGCAAGGCGGTCTTCGACTCGTACACCGCCATCAAATGGTCGCGCTCCGGCGAGAAGGTCATCCTCATCCGCCGGGAGACCAACCCGGACGACCTGGACGGCATGATCGCGGCGGAGGGGATCCTCACCTCGCGCGGCGGCAAGACCTCGCACGCGGCCGTCGTGGCGCGCGGTATGGGCAAGACCTGCGTGTGCGGCGCCGAGGAGCTGGAGGTCGACACCAAGCGCCGTCGGATGACGGCACCGGGCGGTCTCGTCATCGAGGAAGGCGACGTCGTCTCCATCGACGGCTCCAGCGGCAAGGTCTACCAGGGCGAGGTCCCGGTCGTGCCGTCCCCCGTGGTCGAGTACTTCGAGGGCCGGATGCACGCGGGCGCCGAGGACTCCGACGAACTGGTGAAGGCCGTCCACCGGATCATGGCCTACGCCGACCGCGTCCGCAGGCTGCGGGTGCGTGCGAACGCCGACAACGCCGAAGACGCCTCCAGGGCACGCCGTTTCGGCGCCCAGGGGATCGGTCTGTGCCGTACGGAGCACATGTTCCTCGGCGAACGGCGCGAAATGGTCGAGCGATTGATCCTCGCCGACGCCAAGGAGGAGCGCGACAAGGCGCTCCACAGCCTGCTGCCGCTCCAGAAGGGCGACTTCGTCGAGCTGTTCGAGTCGATGGACGGGCTGCCCGTGACCGTACGGCTGCTGGACCCGCCGCTGCACGAGTTCCTGCCGGACATCACCGAGCTGTCCGTACGGGTCGCTCTCGCCGAGTCCCGCAAGGACGCCAACGAGAACGATCTGCGGCTGCTCCAGGCCGTCCACCGGCTGCACGAGCAGAACCCGATGCTGGGCCTGCGCGGGGTGCGGCTCGGTCTCGTCATCCCCGGCCTGTTCACCATGCAGGTGCGGGCCATCGCGGAGGCGGCGGCCGAGCGGAAGAACGCCAACGGCGACCCGCGCGCGGAGATCATGATCCCGCTCGTGGGCACCGTCCAGGAGCTGGAGATCGTCCGCGAGGAGGCCGAGCAGGTCATCGACGAGGTCGAGCGCGAGTACGGCGTCGAGCTGAAGCTCTCGCTGGGCACGATGATCGAGCTGCCGCGCGCCGCGCTGACGGCCGCCCAGATCGCCGAGTCGGCCGACTTCTTCTCGTTCGGCACGAACGACCTCACGCAGACCGTCTGGGGCTTCTCCCGGGACGACGTGGAGGCCAGCTTCTTCACCGCGTACCTGGAGAAGGGCATCTTCGGGGTCTCGCCGTTCGAGACCATCGACAAGGACGGCGTCGGCGCGCTCGTACGGGACGCCGCGGCGGCCGGCCGGGCCACCCGGCCCGACCTCAAGCTGGGCGTCTGCGGCGAGCACGGGGGCGACCCGGAGTCGGTGCACTTCTTCCACGAGGCGGGGCTGGACTACGTCTCCTGCTCCCCGTTCCGGATCCCGGTCGCCCGCCTGGAGGCGGGCAGGGCGGCGGCGCGCGGGACGCGCTGACGACGGATCGACGTACCACCGGACCCTTGCGTCGCACGTCCCTCACTGCGGCAGCGGGGCCCGGGACCCTGGAGGGGGCGGCCCTGTGCGGAGGTGCCGCCCCCTCCCCCTGTGCGTGAACGTGTTCAGTGCGGGCGTGAACGTGTTCAGGAGATACGTGAACGTGTTCAGACCGCCCGAGGGACGGCTGAACGGCTCAGAGGACGTCCTCGAAGTCCTTGAGGAGCCGCGCCTTCGGGCGTGCGCCCACCACGGAGCGCACCGGTTCGCCGTCGCGGAAGACCATCAGCGTCGGCATCGACATCACCCCGTAGGCCGCCTGTGCGCGGGGGTTGCTGTCCACGTCCAGGGAGACGACCTTCAGCGCGCCCTCCCGTTCGGCCGCGATGTCGGCCAGTACGGGCGCGACCATCTTGCAGGGCGGGCACCAGTCCGCCGTGAAGTCGACGAGTACGGGCACGTCCGAGTTGAGCACCTCCTCGGCGAACGTCTCGTCGGTGACCTCCGTCAGTGCCGTCGTGCGTGTCATGTCGTGTTCCCCTCTGCCGGTTCTCCCGTGACGGACGCCCCGGACCGGGGCGTCAGCTCGCAGCGGGGCTCCGGGGCGTCCGCCGACCGCGCGGTGGACTCCACCTCGGCGCGGGCCAGATCGGCGCGCACCCTGTCCCGTACGTCCTGGAGCTGCGTGATGCAGTCGTCCAGTTCGGCGAGCTTCTTGCGGTACGCCTCCAAAGAGGCCGGGCAGGAGTCGCCGGTCGGGTAACCGGCCCGCAGGCACTCCACGAAGGGCCGCGTCTCCTCCAGGTCGAACCCGGAGTCCCGCAGCATCCTGATCTGCCGCAGGAGTCTCAGGTCCTCCTCGCCGAAGGCGCGGTAGCCCTTCGCGTCCCGCCGTACGGTCAGCAGCCCGCGGGACTCGTAGTAGCGCAGGGTCCGCGTGGTCGTCCCCGCGCGCTTCGCCAGTTCACCGATGCGCATTCCAGCTCGCTCCCTCCGTACCGCGTGCCACACGCTAGGCATTGACGCCGACGTCAAGGCCAGCACAGGACGTCAAGGCTGGCACAAGGGGTGTCGCCGACCGGCGGGGAACTGGTATCTACCACTGGAGCACGTGGAATTCCGTTCATTCCTGTCCCCTCCGAGAGGCCCCCATGACAGAAAACGAGAAGTTCCAACCCAGCAGACGCACCCTCACGACCGGCCTCGCCGCTCTGGCCGCGGGGGGTCTCACCGCGGGCGGACTGGCGGTGCCCCTGTCCGGCAGCGCCGCGGCGCTGCCGTCACGCGCCCGTGCGGCGGAGGGAGCGCCCTTCGTGGTCCCCGCGCTCCAGCGGTGGGAGGCGGGGGAGGGGGAGTTCCGTCTGACGTCCGCCAGCCGTGTGGTCGTCTCGCGGGGGAACGCACGGCTGCGGAAGCTCGCCCGGACCCTCACCGCCGAGCTGGAGGAGCTGACCGGCGTCCGGCTGCGCGCCCCCGGCACCGACAACGGACGCGCGGACGAGGGCGAGATACGGCTCCTCCTCGACGACTCGGACAGCCACCCGGAGGGCGGCGAGCGCTACCGGGAGGAGGGCAGCAGAACGGCCGTCACGGCCCGGCACGTCACCGTCACGGCGCCCGCCTACGCGGGCGTCTTCCACGCCACCCGCAGCCTCCTGCAGATCCTCGTGCGCGACGAGCGCCGCGCGGTCCCCGCCGGGACCGCCGAGGACTGGCCGGACTACGCGCGCCGGGGCCTCATGCTCGACGTGGGACGGAGGTTCTTCACGCCGGAGTTCCTGCGCGACTACATCCGGGCCCTGAGCTGGTTCAAGTTCAACGACTTCCAGATCCATCTCAACGACAACGAGATCAAGGCGCCCGACGGCGACTGGAGCAAGGCGCAGTCCGCCTTCCGGCTCGCCAGCGACGACCCGGCCTGGTCGGGGCTCGCGGCGCGCGACGGGTCGTACGACCGCGCCACCTGGGACGGGTTCGAGGACCTCGCCGAGGCCCACGCCGTACGGCTCACCCCCGAGTTCGACGCCCCGGCGCACTCGCGTGCCTTCGTGAAGTTCCGGCCCGACATCGGCCTGGACGGCGGGAACTCGGACCATCTCGACCTGGCCAAGGAGGCGTCGACGGCCTTCATGCGGGAGCTGTTCACCCATTTCGTCCCCTGGTTCCGCAGCCCCGTCGTCCACTACGGCGCCGACGAGTACGGCGGTCCCGTCGAGCAGTACCGCGGCTATTTCAACGCCCTCGCCGCACATCTGAGGGACCTGGGCAAGCGCCCGGCCGCCTGGGGCAGCCTGAGCGAACTCGGCGGTACGGCCGAGGGCTTCGACAAGGACGTACGGATCTACAGCTGGAACAACGGCTGGTACGGCCCGACGGCCATCAAGAAGGACGGCTACGAGTTCGTCAACATCAACGACGCGACCCTCTACATCGTCCCGTACGCGGACTACTACCACGGGCAGGGCCTGGACGGGCGTTACCTGTACGAGGAATGGGCGCCGCACGTCTTCCCGGACGGTCAGAGCGTCGAACCGTTCGACCCTTCGCTGCACGGTTCGCTCTTCGCCGTGTGGAACGACCTCGTGCACCATCCGTACACCGAACGGGACGTGCACACCATGGTGAACAAGACGCTCGGCGTGCTCGCGCAGAAGATGTGGAGCGGGGACGCGGCGGGGCTCGCCTACGACGCGTTCCAGCAGGGTGTGGACGGGCTCGGGCTCGGCCCCGGACTGGAGCTCCTCGGCAAGGAGTGACCGGGCTCAGGCGCGGTGGTAGCGGCGCTCCGGACGGCCCGTCGTGCCGTACCGGAGCGTCACCCGCGCGGTGCCCGTGGCGACGAAGTGCTCCAGATAGCGCCGGGCGCTCACCCGCGAGAGGCCGCTGCGTCCGGCGCACTCGGAGGCCGACATGCCCTCGCCCTCCGGGCTGGCGTCGAGGGCGCCCCGCACCAGCTCGGCGGTCTGCTCGGTGAGCCCCTTGGGGAGGGCGGGCGCGTGTGCCGGGAGGGCGGACCCCGTGGCACCTCCCGCCGCGGGGCCGCCGATGATCCGGTCCACCTCGTCCTGCCCGGCCGAGGCCAGCGCCTCGAACTCCTGGCGCCGCTCCGCGTACCGCACGAGGCGTTCCTGGAGGAGCTTGCCCTCGAAGGGCTTCACGACGTACTGCACGGCACCGCCGTGCTGCGCCGCGCGGACGCTCGCGGCATCCCTGGCGGCCGTGATGACCAGCACGTCGGGGCCGCCGCCCGGCGCCTCGTCGCCGCGCAGCCTGCGCAGCACCTCCAGGCCGCTCAGGTCCGGCAGGTACAGGTCCAGCAGCACCAGGTCGGGTCGCAGCTCACGCACCGAGGAGAGCGCGTCGGCGCCGCTGTGCGCCACCCCCGCGACCTCGAACCCGGGGACGCGTGCGACCAGCGTGCTGTGCAGCTTCGCCACCATGAAGTCGTCGTCGACGACCAGGACGCGGATCACGCGCTCTCCCGCCTCTCGCCGCCCGTCCGCGGCCTCGCTGCCAGCTGCCAGTACGCGGCCTCAGCCGTAGCTGACCCCGGTGAGCTGCTCCGACGCCACCCACAGCCGCTCGGACGCCGCGTCGCTGCGCGTCCAGGGCGCGCGCCACGACGGCGCGGGCGTGCCGCGCCAGCCCAGCAGCCGCGGGCCCGTGAAGGAGTCGCCGCGGACGCCGGGCGCCGTCGCCGCGTACAGCGTCGGCAGCGCGCCCGCCTCGGCGGACTGGGCCATCAGGCTGTTGCCGAGCCTGAAGATACGCTCCGCCGTCCCGCGGCCCTCCATCCGGGGACCCGTGGTCTGGAGATTGGTCGAGGAATAGCCCGGGTGCGCGGCCGCCGCCACCAGCTCCGTCCTCGCCGTACGACGGGCCAGCTCGTGGACGAAGAGCAGGTTGGCCGTCTTGGAGCGCGCGTAGGCCGTCCAGCGCTGATAGCCGCGCTCGCTGTTGAGGTCGCCGATGTCGATGTTGGCCAGCAGGTGCATGAAGCTGGAGACCGACACGACGCGGGGCGCGTCCGCCGCCAGCAGACGGTCCAGCAGCAGCCCGGTGAGCGCGAAGTGCCCCAGATGGTTGACGCCGAACTGCGTCTCGAAGCCGTCGGCGGTCCTGCGGTACGGGAGCGCCATCACGCCCGCGTTGTTGATCAGCAGGTCCACCCGCTCGTCCGGCAGCTCCTTGGCGAACGTACGGACCGATGCCAGGTCCGCCAGATCGAGCGTCCGCAGCTCCGTACGGGGCGCCGCCTCGGGCAGCTCGTTCACGAGCCGCTCCAGGGCCTCCAGGCCGCGCTCCTCGCTCCGGCACGCCAGGACGACGCGGGCGCCTCTGCGGGCCAGCTCCCGGGCCGTGACGAAGCCGATGCCGCTGTTCGCTCCCGTCACCACCGCCGTGCGGCCGCCCTGATCCGGGATCCTGCGTGCTGTCCAGCCCATGTCAGCCGTGCTCCTCGCCTCGTCACTGACTCCCGGGTCACCTTCCATCCGGAGGCTAGCCGCACGCTTCCGGATGGTCGAGGCAGTGCGGGGGCCCGGCCTCCGGGCGCACCCGTACGGCCCGTCCCTCTAGGGTGATTCCATGACTGCGACCCCTCGCGTGCTGCTCCTGCACGGTCCCAACCTCAACCTCCTCGGCGAGCGCGACCCCGCCACGTACGGCAGCACCACGCTGCGGGACGTCGAGGAGCGGACGACGGTTCTGGGGCGCGAGCTGGGCGCCGAGGTGCGCTGCGCGCAGAGCAACAGCGAGGGCACGCTCATCGACCATGTGCACAGCACCAGGAACGGGGACAGCGGCATCGTCTTCAACCCCGGGGCCTACGCGCACTACAGCTACGCCCTGCGCGACGCCCTCGAGGCGGTCGCCGGAATGGGCGTCCCCTGCGTCGAGGTGCACATCTCGAACGTGCACGCCCGTGAGCCCTTCCGGCACACCTCCGTGACGGCCCCCGTGTGCCAGGGCATGGTCTCCGGGCACGGCGTCTTCGGGTACGAGCTCGCGCTGCGCTCCGTGCTGCACAGGATCGGGGAATGGCGGAAGGAAGGGCGGGCTTAACCGCTCTTGAGGCCACCCTTAAGCGCTCCGTAAGGATCGCCGGTCGGGCGCTGACCTGGGCTTTCGTCGAATTCTTGGCGGCTAGGTTGGCGCCATGCCCCTCCCCGTCGGCACGTCGGCCCCGCCTGCGCCGTCCGCGCCGCTCCCCGAGACGCCCCGTGTGCCGCCTCGCGCGCTCGCGGTGGCACTGGTGCTCGGCGGGCTCGCCGTCGTCGCCCTGTGGGCCGTACAGGCGCGTTCCTCCGCCCGTCTGGACGCGGTCTTCGCGACCGCGGCGCACCTGACCGGGCTGCTCGCGGGGTACGGCGTGCTGGTCATGCTCTTCCTGATGGCGCGCGTCCCCGCCGTCGAGCACGGGGTGGGCGCCGACAGGCTGGCGCGCTGGCACGCCCGGAGCGGCCGCTCCGTGGTGCTGCTGTGCGTCCTCCACGCCCTGCTCGCCCTGTGCGGCTACGCCGCGCACACCGGCACCGATCTGGTCACCGCGGCGAAGGCGCTCGCCGGATACCCCGCGCTCGCCGCCGCGACGGGCGGCACGGTCATGATGGCCGCCCTGGGCGCGAGTTCGGCCCGCGCGGTGCGCGCACGGGTCTCTTACGAGGTGTGGCGCTCGGCGCATCTCCTCATGTACGTCGCCGCCGGGCTGGCCTTCGTCCACCAGCTCTCCGGCCCCGACATCGCGGGCAGCCCGTTCGTGTCCTGGCTGTGGTCGCTGCTGCACGCCGCGGTGGCCGTGCTGCTGGTCTGGTACCGCGCGGTGGTGCCCGTGCGGCAGGCCCTCCGGCACGCCCTGCGTGTGGTGGACGTACGGCCCGAGGGACCGGGGGTCGTGTCGGTCACCATGCGGGGCAGGGGAGTCGACGCGCTCCAAGCGGAGGCCGGACAGTTCTTCCGCTGGCGGTTCCTCGCCCCGCGCCTGTGGCGGACGGCGCTTCCGTTCTCGCTCTCCGCGCCCGTCAGGGACGACACCTTGCGCATCACCGTCAAGGCGCTGGGCGACCACACCCGCCGTATGCGCCGTCTCCGTCCGGGCGTACGGGTGCTGGCCACGGGCCCCTTCGGAGCGATGACCGCGCACCGGCGCACCAGGAGCCAAGTGCTGCTCCTGGCGGGAGGGGTCGGCATCACGCCCATGCGCGCGCTCTTCGAGACGCTCCCGTGCGCGCCCGGCGAACTGACGCTCCTGTACCGCGCGAACAGCCCCGAACAACTCGTACTGCGCGAGGAACTGGAGGCCATCGCCCTGCGGCGCGGCGCCAACCTGCACTACCTGCTGGGGCCTTCGGACGGACCCTACGACCCGCTCGCCCCCGGGGCGCTGCGCGAGCTCGTGCCCGGCCTGGCCGACCACGACGTCTACCTGTGCGGACCGCCCGGGATGACCAGGGCCGCCGTCGCCGCGCTGGCGCGGTGCGGGGTGCCACGGGGGCGGGTCCATTCCGAGGAGTTCGCGTTCTGACGCCCCGCCCACCGACGAGAGAAAGCCGAGGACCTTCCGCGATGGCACGCCACCGCAAGCAGCCCGTACCGACCGCCCCTTCGGCGCCTCCGCGCCCGGCACGCGCAAGGAGCAGGCTCGCCGCCGGGCTCGCGGGGGCGAGCGCCGTCGCGGCGACCCTGCTCGTCCTGACCGTGAACCCGGCCGCGCCGCCGGCACCCGACCGTATGCCGGACGGGGGCGCGGCGGAGCATCCCTAGGCCGTGTCCGGCCGGGTCATGGTTGCCCAGCCCAGAGACGAGGGCAACCATGATCCGCCGGACGGGACCGAACGCGGCTCCGTCACTCCGTGCCGGTCACCGTCGTCAGCAGGACGACCGAGTCCTCGATCGCGGTGAGCCCGTGCCGCTCCTGAGGGATGCGCTGCACCTGCCCGGCGGCGACCTCCTTGTGCCCGCTGTCGGACGTGATGCGCACATAGCCGCGCAGCACGTGCAGGCTGGCTGCCGGGGGAGCGTTGTGCTCCTCCAAAGAGGCGCCCGAGACCAGGGCGATCACACTCTGCCGCAGCGGCCCGTCCTGGAGGAACAGATGCGCACTGCGACCGCGCGGGTCGCTCCCGGCCAACGCCATGTGCTCGTCCGCGAGTGTGGTGAGGTCATCCATCCCTCCATCCTCGCGGGCCGACGGGACGGCGCAACCGGGCCCGGGCCGCGTCTAAGCTGACGAGCGTGGACGGACCGGTGAACACTTCCGCGGAAGACGTGCTGGCCGAGGCGCTGGCCGATGTGCTCAGCGGGGCACGCGCACGGGGCGGCCTCTTCCACCAGGCGGTGCTCGAACCCCCCTGGGCGCTGCGCGTGCAGGACGGCGCGCCGCTCGCCCTCGCCTCCATGCTGCGCGGGGACGAGGCATGGGTGATCCCGGGTGAGGGCGAGCCCGTACGGATGGAGCGCGGCGACATCGTGGTGCTGCGCGGGCCGGAGCCGTACGTGGTGGCCGACGACCCCGCGACCGTGCCGGAGCTGGTCGTCAACCCCGGCGACTGCTTCACCGACCTGAACGGCGTGGACATGTGCGAGGAACTGAGCCTCGGCGTCCGCACCTGGGGCAAGAGCCACGACGACCCGCATCTGGTGCTGAGCGGCAACTACCAGTTCCAGGGCGACCTCTCGGCGCGGCTCCTCGACGCGCTGCCGCCCGTCCTGCTGCTCAAGGCACGCGACTGGGACTCCGCGCTGATGCCGCTGGTCGCCGCCGAGGTCGTCAAGGAGGAGCCGGGGCAGCAGATGGTGCTCGACCGGCTGCTGGACCTGCTGCTGATCTCCGTGCTGCGCGCCTGGTTCGCGCGGGCCGAGGCGCGCGCTCCCGCCTGGTACCGGGCGCAGAGCGACCCTGTGGTCGGCGCGGCGCTGCGGGTGATGCACGAACAGCCCGCGCACGGCTGGACCGTGGCGGGGCTCGCGGCCAAGTCCGGGGTCTCCCGCGCCAGTCTGGCCCGCCGATTCAGCGAACTGGTGGGCCAGCCGCCGATGGCGTACCTCACGCAGTGGCGCATCGATCTCGCCGCGCGCCTGCTGCGCGAGCCCGGCACCACCGTCGGCGCGGTGGCCCGGCGCGTCGGGTACGCCGACGCCTTCGCGCTCAGCGCCGCGTTCAAGCGCGTACGCGGAGTGAGCCCGGCCGAGCACCGCGCGGCCACGCTCCCGGCGGGGGCGGGGGAGGCCGGCGCCGGAGAGCCCGTTGTCAGTGGCGCGGGGCATCCTTGAGGCATGTACCAGGAACGGCCTTCGCGGATCCCCGGCGCGGTGGTCTGGTCTCACGGGGCGGCGCCCGACGGGACCGGGCTGGTGCTGCCGGACGGCTGCATGGACCTCCTGCTGTGGAACGGGGAGCTGGTCGTCGCCGGTCCCGACACCCGCGCCCATGAATTCTCCCGCCGTCCCGAGCACAGCATCACCGGCCTGCGCCTGGCGCCGGGGACGGGCCCGCGCGTCTTCGGGGTCCGGGCGTTCGAGGTGCGGGACCAGCGGGTGCCGCTGGCCGGGATGTGGCCCGCGCGGGAGGTCCGCGAGCTGACCGAGCGGATGCTGGCCGCCCCCGACCGGGGCGTGGCGCTGGAGTCCGTGGCGGGGGCGCGACTGGCCGCCGCCGCGGAGGGCGCGGCGCCCGGGGCGCGCCCCGAGGGCGCCGAAGGGCCGCTCACGGACGCGGTCGTCGCGCTGCTGACGCGGGGGTACGGGGTGCGGGAGATCGCCCGGGAAGTGGGCCTCAGCGAGCGGCAGTTGCACCGCCGCTGCCTGGACGCCTTCGGTTACGGAGCGAAGACCCTGGCCCGTGTGCTGCGCATGCGCACGGCGCTGCGCCTCGCGGACGGCGGCACGCCCCTGTCCGAGACCGCGTTCCGCGCCGGTTATGCCGACCAGGCCCATCTCGCCCGCGAGGTCAGAGCGCTGGCCGGCACGTCCATGACGGGGCTCATGAGCCGTTGACCCATGCGCCGCTGACTCACGCGTCGCCGAGGCGCGCGAAGAGGTCCACCGAGTTGCCGTCCGGGTCGAGGACCACCGCGTAGCGCTGGCCCCAGAACGCGTCCCAGGGCTCCTTGTGGCCCGTGTGCCCCGCCGCTGTCAGCTCGGCGTAGTTCTTGTCCACGTCGGACGGGCTGTCGCAGAGGAACGCGAGTCCGATGCGGCCCGCGCCCTCGACCGCCTTCCAGTCGGGCTCGAAGGAGCGGACGGTCGCCTCCGTGTCCCAGGCCATGCGCAGTCCGCCCGGCAGCTCGGCCTCGACGTGCGGTTCGCTGTCCGCGTCCGCCGGGATGTCGAGGCCGAGCCGCCGGTAGAAGGCGAGCGACGCGGCCATGTCGGAGGTGACGATGCCGATGAGGTCGAATCGAGGAGTCATACGAGCACCGTAGCCAGAGCCGCGATCTCTGGTCTTGAACGAATCGGACGCCCGGACCGCCGCTACCGTGGGCGCATGCCGGAGATCCTGACCGTCCTGACCACCATCGACAGCGAGGAGAAGGCCCGCGCACTCGCCGCCGGTGCCATCGAGCGGCGGGTCGCGGCGTGCGCCCAAGTGGGCTCCGCCGTGCAGTCGTTCTACCGCTGGGAGGGCGCCGTCCAGTCCGACCCGGAATGGCAGGTGCTCTTCAAGACGACGGCCGCGCGGTACGACGCGCTGGAGGCGTACCTCCGCGAGGCGCACGACTACGACGTACCGGAGATCATCGCCACCCCGGTCGTCCGGGGCGGCGAGGACTACCTCGCGTGGGTCGCGGAGGAGACCGCCTGACCGGCCCCGGCCAGACACCCCCTCACGGGGCTCACCGCCCCGCTGAGCCGCTCCCGGGCCCGGAGGCCGAGCCTCCGGGCCCCGGTCCCGGCCTCCGGGCCTGTGAGGCCCGGCCCCGGCCCTCGCGCTCAGCCCTGGCCCGTGAGGTCGCGGACCGTCTTGCCCGCCGTCCAGGCGCCGTCCACGGCGATCTCGGCGCCGGAGACGTAGGACGCCGCGTCCGACAGCAGGTAGGCGACGGCGGAGGCGATCTCCTCCGGCTCGCCGACGCGTCCCATGGCGGCGCCCGGGTAGTTGCCCTCGCCGCGCCGGATGCCGGTGACCTCGGTCATCGGGGTGTAGATCATCCCGGGGTGCACGCTGTTCACGCGGATCCCGGACGCCGACCACTCCACGGCGCCGATCTTCGACAGGCCGCGCACGCCCCACTTCGAGGCTCCGTACGCGCCGGTCATCGCCAGGGCGGTGAGCCCGGCGGCCGAGGAGATGTTGACGATGGAGCCGCCGCCCGCCTCGAGCATCAGCGGCTGGACCGTCTTCATGCCGATGAAGACGCCGACCAGGTTGATGTCGATCACCTTGCGGAAGTGCTCGACGGTCTCCTGCTCCAGGGTGCCGCCGGTGGTCACCCCGGCGTTGTTCACCAGGCCGTGGACCGCGCCGAACTCGGACACCGTGCGGTCGAGCACCGCGCGCCAGTCGTCCTCGCTGGTGACGTCGTGGCGCAGGAAGCGCGCGGCGTCGCCGAGCGCCTCCGCCGTCGCCCTGCCCTCGTCCTCCAGCACGTCGGTGAGGACGACACGGCCGCCGCCCTCGACCACCGCCTTCGCCGCCGCTGCGCCGAGCCCGCGCGCTCCGCCCGTGACGACGACGACCTTGCCTTCGAGATCAGCAGCCATGGTGATGCTCGCCTCGCTTCTTCCTGATGCCCGTAACCCACGGAGATGGGGTATATGCCGGGGATGCATATGCCTAATAGAAATAACATCCTGCCCGCCGCGATATTCCACCGCCACCCCCGCGCACGTCCCCCGCACGCCCACCGCCACCACCCCCGCGTACGCCCCCGCCACCCCGTGCCCGGCCTCCCGGGCCGCAGGCCGGTTACGGTCGGCGTATGCACGGCACGTACGGCACACCCGACCCGGAAGCCGCTGACGGGCCGCCCGGGCCCTGCTACACGCCCGCCGACTCGGAGCGCTGGGTACCCGAGCCCGACAAGCGGCTCGGGCGCACCGCCTTCCAGCGCGACCGCGCCCGCGTCCTGCACTCGGCCGCGCTGCGCCGTCTCGCGGGCAAGACCCAGGTCGTCACGCCCGGGGCGCCGCTGGCGGACATCACGCCGCGCACCCGGCTGACCCACTCCCTGGAGTGCGCGCAGGTCGGCAGGGAGCTGGGCGCCGCGCTCGGCTGCGATCCGGACCTCGTCGAGGTCGCCTGCCTCGCGCACGACCTCGGCCATCCGCCCTTCGGGCACAACGGGGAGCGTGCCCTGAGCGAGATCGCGGCCCCCGCGGGCGGCTTCGAGGGGAACGCGCAGTCCCTGCGGCTGCTCTCCCGGCTGGAGCCCAAGCGCTTCACCGGGGACGGCGGCGAACGGGAGAGCGTCGGCCTCAACCTGACCCGCGCCGCCCTGGACGCCGCCACCAAGTACCCCTGGCCGCGCGGCGGCCATCCGGACGACCCCGACTCGCCGAAGTTCGGGGTGTACGAGGACGACCTGCCCGTCTTCCACTGGTTCCGCCAGGGCGCGCCGGACGACCGCCGCTGCTTCGAGGCGCAGGTCATGGACTGGTCCGACGACGTCGCCTACTCCGTGCACGACGTCGAGGACGGCATGCAGGCGGGCCATCTCGGCCCCGGGATGCTGCACGCGCGTCCCGAACGGCGCGACATCTTCGCCGTGGCCGCCGCCCGTTACGCGCCGGGCGTCTCCGAGGACGAGCTGGCCGAGGCGCTGGACCGGCTGCTCGCACAGGACTGGTGGCCGCGCGGATACGACGGCACGGCGCTCGCGCAGGCCCGCCTCAAGGACGCCACCAGCCAGCTCATCGGCCGCTTCTGCCTCGCCGCGGAGGGAGCCACCAGGGAGGCGTACGGAACGGGACGGCTGACCCGGTACGCGGCCGAACTGGTCGTCCCGCGCGGCGTCCGGCTGGAGTGCGCGGTGCTCAAGGCGGTGGCGGACCGCTATGTGATGCAGCGGCCCGACCTGGAGCGGCTCCGTGCCGAACAGCGCGTCGTTCTGGGCGAGCTGGCCCAGGCGCTGCTCACCCGCGCGCCCGAGGGGCTCGACCCGCAGTACCGCGTGCTCCACGCGGAGGCCGACGGCGAGGCCGCGCGGCTGCGCGTCGTGGTCGACCAGATCTCGTCCCTCACGGACGCGTCGGCCCGCGCGCTGCACAGGGAGCTGGCCGCGTCACCAGGTGGGAGTGCCTCCTGAGAGGAGCGCTTCGCCGAGCGGAGTACGGGCGTGCAGTACGGAGTTCCCCTGCCGCAGGGAGTGCACCAGGCCCGCCTCGCGCAGGACGGCCGTATGGCGGCTCGCCGTGGACAGGGCCACGCGCAGCGCCTCGGCCACGCCCGTGGTCGTCATCGGGCGGTCCAGCGTCTCCAGGAGGCGCGCCCGCGAGGTCCCGATGAGCTGCGCCAGGGTCTCGCCCTCCGGCCGCGCGGCCGGAGCGCACCAGCCGGGCCGCGGCGACAGCGGATGCACCAGTACGGGCGGCAGGCTCTCGTCGACGAGCGCCACGGGCCTGCGGACGCAGAAGAGCGACGGGACGAGCGTGAGCGACCGTCCGTGCAGGGGCAGCCGGCGGCTGGTCGGATACGGCGCCTCCAGGACCCCGCTCGACGCGCCCGTACGGCCGTCGCTCCTGCCGTCGCTTTCCGCGCCCGTACGGCCGTCGCTCTCCGCGTCCGTACGGCCGTCGCTCTCCGCCTCCGCGCCGGTGCTGCCGGGCCGGTGCCAGACGGGCTCCGTCGTGTAGCTCCTGAGCAGCCCGGCGGGCCCCGCCGAGAGGGCCGCGTCGGCGCGGCGCGCGCGGTCCTCGGCCGCCGCGGACCGGATGGCGGGCAGACAGGGCTCGACCGCTGTCGCGTAGTAGCGCCGCAGCGCCTCACCCAGACGGCGCAGAGCCTCCGGATCGCCTTCCGCGAGCTGCCGGGCGCCGGGCGGGACGGGACCCGGAACGAGGGAGCAGAGCCGTGAAAGCTCGCTCCTCAGGCGCCGCTTGGGCGTGGACAGCACCTGCTCGACGGAGCGCTCCAGACCGTCCGCCTCGCTCCCGGAGGGGCCGCCCTGTCCGGGGGTGAGGAAGTCCGGGAAGTACGACGCGGCCGGGCACAGCCGCATCAGCGCCTCGACCGTCCTGGTGAGGCCCGCGCGGGCGAGCGCCGTACGCGCGGCGGCGCGCCAGGGGTCGAAGGTGAGCGGGGCCTCCCTGGTCTGGAGGATGTGGAGGCTGAGCACGGTCTCCCAGAGGGGATCGGGTCCGTCGGCCAGCCTGAGCCCGTTCAGCTCCTCGCTGCTGAACTCGATCCGCAGCATGCGCGCCCGTCCCCTCCGGCAGTTCCCGGCAGTTCCCGGCAGTTCCCGGCCGTCCCCCGGCCGTGCTCCCGGCCCGTGCCTCGCGGCCGTTTCCCCCGACCGTAGGGAGGATCCGGACCGGACTGCTCAATTCCGTTTGCGTTCTCCACGAAACCGCCCCGAACCCTCCGCGCCGGAACGACGCTTGTCGGGTGATGGCGGAGCCGTCCTCGGGGGAGACGGGGCTCCGCCATCATCCGGTTTCGCCCGTGACGGGAGGCTCCTGCCGGGCTCCTGCCGGGCCTCCGTGCGCCCGTGAGCGGCCCGGCCGGTACCCCCTGCCTCTTCCCGCCTCCCCGCCGATGCGGGACGCTCACGTGTGGACGAGGCGGCTCCGGCAGCCGCGCGGGGAACCACGCGCGGGCCGCACGCGCCCAAGCGCACGGCAGGGAGCCAGGTGTTCAATGGCTTCAGCTCGCATCCGGACGTCCGCGCGTCCGCACGTCCGTATGGCCGGACAGCACAGCCCTCAGGGGCAGCGTCAGCGAGGAGGCTTCAAGTGGTCGACGCACACCGGACGTTCGTCATCGTCGGCGGGGGACTGGCAGGGGCGAAAGCCGCCGAGACCCTGCGCGCGGAGGGTTTCACCGGCCGCGTCATACTGATCGGCGACGAACGCGACCATCCCTATGAGCGGCCTCCGCTCTCCAAGGGGTACCTCACCGGTGCGGACGAGCGCGACAGTGTCTTCGTTCACGAGCCCGCCTGGTACGCGGGGGCCGACATCGAGCTGCACCTCGGCCAGCCCGCCGTGCAGCTCGACCGTGCGAACAAGTCCGTCCGTCTGGGTGACGGCACGCGCATCCATTACGACACCCTGCTGCTCGCCACCGGGGCCGAGCCGCGCCGTCTGGACATCCCCGGCACCGGGCTCGCGGGGGTGCACCATCTGCGGCGGCTCGCGCACGCCGACCGGCTGCGCGGGGTGCTCTCCGCGCTCGGCCAGGAGAACGGCCATCTGGTCGTCGCCGGGGCCGGCTGGATCGGCCTGGAGGTCGCGGCGGCGGCCCGTTCGTACGGGGCCGAGGTCACCGTGGTGGAGCCCGAGCCGACGCCGCTGCACACGGTCGTCGGGCCCGAGCTGGGCGCGCTCTTCGCCGACCTGCACCGCGAGCACGGGGTGCGCTTCCATTTCGGCGCCAGACTGACCTCCATCGAGGGCCAGGGCGGCATGGTGCGGGCGGTCCATACGGACGACGGGGACGAGCACCCGGCCCATGACGTGCTGGCCGCCATCGGGGCCAAGCCGCGCACCGCGCTCGCCGAGGCGGCGGGCCTCACGCTCGCCGAGGGGCCCGGCGGGGGCATCGCCGTCGACGCCTCCCTGCGCACCTCCGACCCCGACGTCTTCGCCGCCGGGGACGTCGCGGCCGTACAGCATCCGCTGCTCGGGCAGCGGCTCCGGGTGGAGCACTGGGCCAACGCGCTGAACAGCGGACCCGCGGCCGCGCGGGCGATGCTCGGCAAGGACGTCTCCTACGACCGTGTGCCGTACTTCTTCTCCGACCAGTACGACGTCGGCCTGGAGTACAGCGGATACGCGCCTCCCGGCTCGTACGACCAGGTCGTGTGCAGGGGCGACGTCAGCAAGCGCGAGTTCATCGCCTTCTGGCTGCGGGACAACCATGTGCTCGCCGGTCTCAACGTGAACGTGTGGGACGTCACCGCGCCCATCCAGGAGCTGATCCGTACGGGGGCGACGGTCGATCCGCACGCCCTCGCCGATCCGGGCGTGCCCCTGGAGTCGCTGGGTACTCGTGCGGAGGCGGAAGGGACGTCCGATTCCGCGTGATGCCCCTGGGGCAGCGGCGGGATAAATTGCCCACAGTGCCGCGAACCCGCACGCGAAACCGCACACGCATCCGCATGGCGAGCTAAGGACGAGTGAGCAATGGCGAAGCAGACGGTGGCCGAGCAGTTTGTCGACACACTGGTGCGGTCCGGGGTCAAGCGGCTCTACGGGGTGGTGGGCGACAGTCTCAACCCCATCGTGGACTCCATCCGGCGCAACTCGGCCATCGACTGGGTCCAGGTCCGGCACGAGGAGGTCGCCGCCTTCGCCGCGGGCGCCGAGGCCCAGCTCACGGGCTCGCTCGCGGCCTGTGCCGGCTCCTGCGGCCCGGGCAACCTCCACCTGATCAACGGGCTCTACGACGCGCACCGGTCCATGGCGCCCGTGCTCGCCCTGGCCTCGCACATCCCCAGCAGCGAGATCGGTACCGGCTATTTCCAGGAGACCCATCCCGACCAGCTCTTCCAGGAGTGCAGCCACTACAGCGAGCTGATCTCCAGCGAGCGCCAGATGCCGCGGGTGCTCCAGACCGCCATCCAGCACGCGATCGGCAGGCAGGGCGTCAGCGTCGTCGCGCTCCCCGGGGACATCGCCTCCCAGCCCGCTCCGGAGAGCGCCGAGGAGCACGCCCTGGTCACCGCGCGCCCCCGGGTCCGCCCGGGGGACGCGGAGATCGACGCCCTGGCACGCATGATCGACGACGCGGAGAAGGTGACCCTCTTCTGCGGCAGCGGCACGGCGGGAGCGCACGAGGAGGTCATGCAGTTCGCCGAGCGCGTGAAGTCCCCCGTGGGCCACGCGCTGCGCGGCAAGGAATGGATCCAGTACGACAACCCGTACGACGTCGGCATGAGCGGTCTGCTCGGCTACGGCGCGGCCTATGAGGCCACCCACGAGTGCGACCTGCTGATCCTGCTGGGCACCGACTTCCCGTACAACGCGTTCCTGCCGCAGAAGGACGTCCGTATCGTCCAGGTCGACGTCCGGCCCGAGAACCTGGGCCGTCGCTCCACGCTCGACCTGGCCGTCTGGGGCGACGTCCGCGAGACGCTGCGCTGCCTGACGCCGAAGGTGCGGCCCAAGGAGAGCCGCAGGTTCCTCGACCGGATGCTCAAGAAGCACGCGGACGCGCTGGAGGGCGTCGTCGGCGCGTACACCCGCAAGGTCGAGAAGCACACGCCCATCCACCCCGAGTACGTCGCCTCCGTGCTGGACGAGGAGGCGGCGGACGACGCGGTCTTCACGGTCGACACGGGCATGTGCAACGTGTGGGCGGCCCGCTACCTCACGCCGAACGGGCGCCGCCGCGTGATCGGCTCCTTCACCCACGGCTCCATGGCGAACGCCATGCCCCAGGCCATCGGCGCCCAGTTCATCGACCGGAACCGGCAGGTCGTCTCGATGTCCGGGGACGGCGGCTTCACCATGCTGATGGGCGACTTCCTGACGCTCGTGCAGTACGACCTGCCGGTGAAGGTCGTGCTGTTCAACAACTCCTCGCTCGGCATGGTCGAGCTGGAGATGATGGTCGACGGCATGCCGTCCTACGGCACGACCAACCGCAATCCGGACTTCGCGGCGGTCGCCCAGGCAGCGGGCGCGTACGGGGTGCGGGTCGAGAAGCCCAAGCAGCTGCGCGGCGCCCTGCGGGACGTGCTCAAGCACAAGGGGCCCGCCCTGATCGACATCGTCACCGACCCGAACGCGCTCTCCCTGCCGCCCAAGATCACCCGCGAGCAGCTCAGCGGCTTCGCGCTCTCCGCGAGCAAGACCGTGCTCGACGGCGGCGTCGGCCGCATGGTGCAGATGGCCCGCTCGAACCTGCGGAACATCCCCCGGCCATGATCGTCCGGTCCCCGGCCATGATCGCCGGGGGCCTCCCGGCGGGGAGTGTCAGCGGGGCGCCGTAGACTCTTCGCGTGGCTGGAAGGATCAACGACGAAGACGTGAAGGCGGTCAGGGACGCGGTCCCGATCGACTCAGTCGTCTCCGAATACCTCCAGCTGCGGAATGCGGGCGGCGGCAATCTCAAGGGCCTCTGCCCCTTTCATGACGAGAAGTCCCCCTCCTTCCACGTCAGCCCGAGCAAGGGGTTCTACCACTGCTTCGGCTGCCAGGAGGGCGGGGACACCCTCGACTTCGTGATGAAGGTCGACCACCTGTCCTTCTCCGAGGCCGTCGAGCGCCTGGCCGCCCGCGCCGGCATCACGCTCCGTTACGAGCAGGGGGGATACGGCCGCGCGTCCCAGCAGGGCGAGCGCACCCGCCTGGTCGAGGCGCACAAGGTCGCCGCGGAGTTCTACGCGGAGCAGCTGGGCAGCCCCGAGGCCGAGATCGGCCGCCGCTTCCTCGCCGAGCGCGGCTTCGACCAGACGGCCGCCGAGCACTTCGGCATCGGGTACGCCCCGGCGGGCTGGGACCACCTGGTGCGGTTCCTGCGCGGGCGGGGCTTCACCGACAAGGAGCTGACCGTCTCCGGGCTCGCCCAGGAGGCGCGGAACGGGCGCCCGATCGACCGCTTCCGGGGCCGTCTGCTGTGGCCGATCCGGGACATCACGGGCGACGTGGTCGGCTTCGGCGCCCGCAAGCTCCGCGAGGACGACCAGGGCCCGAAGTACCTGAACACGCCGGAGACGCCGCTCTACAAGAAGTCCCAGGTGCTCTACGGCATCGACCTGGCCAAGCGGGAGATCGCCAAGGCCAACCGCGCGGTCGTCGTCGAGGGGTACACCGACGTGATGGCCTGCCATCTCGCCGGGGTGACGACGGCCATCGCGACCTGCGGCACCGCCTTCGGCGGCGAGCACGTGAAGATCCTGCGCCGCGTCCTGATGGACAACTCGCAGTCGGAGGTCGTCTTCACCTTCGACGGCGACGCGGCGGGCCAGAAGGCCGCGCTGCGCGCCTTCGAGGACGACCAGAAGTTCGCCGCGCGCACCTGGATCGCGATCACCCCCGGCGGCATGGACCCCTGCGACCTGCGGCTCGCGGAGGGCGACGAGGCGGTCGCCAAGGTCGTCGACAGTCGCTCGCCGCTCTTCGAGTTCGCGATGCGCTCGATCGTCGACCGGCACAACCTCGACACGGCGGGCGGCCGTTCCGCCGCGCTGGAGGAGGCGGCCCCGGTCGTCGCGCAGATCAAGGACGGCTCCATCCAGCACGAGAGCGCGGTACGGCTCGCGGGGCTGCTCGGCATCGTGGACGAGCAGTTCGTGGTGCGGCGCGTGGGGCAGCTCGCGCGCTGGGCGCGCGAGCGCGGGCGCGAGGGCGCCCCGGGCTCGCAGGGCTCCCGCAGGGCGGCGGGCCCGTCAGCGGGCGCGGCGGGGCCCGGCACCCCGGCGCAGTCCCTCCCGCGCGGCCCGGCGCTCAATCTGCGCAGCCCGGCGCACCGCGTCGAGCGCGAGCTGCTGAAGCTCGCGCTCCAGCGCCCCGAGCTGGTCTCGCCCGCCTTCGACGCATACGGGGCCGACGAGTTCACCGCCCCGCCCTACGCGGTCATCCGGCAGGCCATCGAGGCGGCGGGCGGCGCGGAGGGCTGCGAGAAGGACAGCGGCTATGTCGCGCGCGTACGGGACGCGGCGCCGGACGACACGGTGCGCTCCCTGGTGACCGAGCTGACAGTGGAGCCGCTGCGCAGCCCCCGCAGCCGCGGGGTCGACGAGGCGTACGCGGGGGAGCAGTTGGTGGCCGTCCGCATCGCCGCCGTCAACGCCCGTATCGCCGATCTGGAGGGCTCCGCGCGCCGCCTGGAGGCCCGGCAGGACTACGAGGGCTCGGCGCCCCTGCGGCAGCAGATCTGGACCCTCCAGCAGTACGGCAGGGCCCTGCGCGAGCGAGGGGCCGCGGCCCTCTAACAGAGGGGGCGTACGCCCCCACCCCGTTGTGTCGGAGCATGCGCAGCCCGTCACGAGTTCATGGAAAAACTGCCCGCACGACCCTCGTGGCGGGAGTGTGTCGTACTCCACACTGGTTTGCGGTGCCTGAGTCCTCGGAGCGGGGCGGTGCTGGCCAGGAGGGGCCGGAGTCCCCCGCGGATCCGCACAGTACGCATGGGATGGAGCGCGGCCCGGCCGCAGCCGTCCCCGTCTCGCACGCCGCCCCCGAACCGGCAGCGATCACACTGGAGGTCGCCCCCGTGCAGACCCAGACCCTGACAACCGCGGCCCCCGCCGCGCCTACGCTCCCCACGGTGCCGTCGTCCGCCGTGCCGTCAGCGCCACCCGCCGGGCACCCCGAGAAGGTGCCGGACCAGGTACAGGAGACCGTTCCCGCGCAGTCAGGCCCGCCCGAGGCCGAGGTGGAGACCCCGGAGACCCCTCCCAAGCAGGAGCTGCCGGGCAGCGGCCCCTCCGCCGACCTGTTCCGTCAGTACCTGCGCGAGATCGGCCGTATCCCCCTGCTCTCGGCGGCGGAGGAGGTCGAGCTCGCCCGCAGGGTGGAGGCGGGTCTCTTCGCCGAGGAGAAGCTCACCCGGGCACCCGAGCTGGACGGGCAGCTCGCGCTGGACCTCGACCAGCTCGTCGTGATGGGCCGGATGGCCAAGCGCCGCCTCATCGAGGCGAATCTGCGCCTCGTCGTCTCCGTCGCCAAGCGGTACGTCGGCCGCGGTCTGACCATGCTGGACCTCGTCCAGGAGGGCAACCTGGGGCTGATCCGCGCGGTCGAGAAGTTCGACTACGCGCGCGGCTACAAGTTCTCGACGTACGCGACCTGGTGGATCCGCCAGGCGATGTCCCGGGCCCTGGCCGACCAGGCGCGGACGATCCGCGTGCCCGTGCACGTCGTCGAGCTGATCAACCGTGTGGTGCGCGTCCAGCGCAGGATGCTCCAGGAGCGGGGTTACGAGCCGACGCCCGAGGAGGTCGCCGTCCATCTCGACCTGCCCGAGGAGCGGGTGAGCGAGGTCCTGAGGCTCGCGCAGGAGCCCGTCTCGCTGCACGCCCCGGTGGGCGAGGAGGACGACGTCAACCTCGGCGACCTGATAGAGGACGGTGACGCGCCGTCCCCCGTCGAGTCGGCCGCCTTCCTGCTGCTGCGCGAGCACCTGGAGGCCGTGCTCTCCACGCTGGGGGAACGGGAGCGCAAGGTGGTGCAGTTGCGGTACGGGCTGATAGACGGCCGTCCCCGCACGCTGGAGGAGATCGGCAGGCTCTTCGGAGTGACGCGCGAGCGGATCCGGCAGATCGAGTCCAAGACGCTCAACAAGCTGCGCGACCACGCCTTCGCCGACCAGCTCAGGGGCTATCTGGAGTGACCGTACGGGCTCTTCCGTACGGTCCGCCCGCTCGTAGGCCCGGCGTTTTCTCGAACAGTTCGCCCGTGCCGGACTGACCCCTGCCCCGAGGGGGCAGAAGTGTCGTGCGGCCGGTGCGAGTTGTGCGGGGATACGCCGTAGGCACTCTTGCCACGCCGTTCGCTCGGTCCGCATAATCACGGAAGCATTTCGCGGGCTCACCCCACGGGGCCCGGACACCTTGCGGTCAATTGCCGTGTCTCACGCGGTTCTTCCGTCGGGCGCCTCCGCCCCAGGGGTTGACATGAGCTCTTCAGAGTGCCCACCCCCCACGAGAGGACACCCCTTGAAGACCACGGTCACGTTCCTCAAGAGAGCGGCCGCAGTCGGCGCCGTCACCCTCGCCGCCTTCAGCCTCAACCCGGCGAACTCCTGGGCGATGCCCACCGACGGACCCGGCGGTGACGGCGGACCGCGCACCAAGATCGTCGGCGGTACCCCGGCCGAGGAGGGCGAGTTCCCGTTCATGGTCCGGCTCTCCATGGGCTGCGGCGGCTCGCTGATGGAGAAGGACGTCGTGCTGACGGCCGCCCACTGCGTCGACGGCAGCAGCGACAACCCCGACATCACCGCCATCGGCGGCGTCGCGGACCTGGAGTCCCCGGACGCCCAGGAGGTCAAGGCCACCAAGGTCATCCAGGCCCCCGGCTACGACGGCAGCGGCAAGGACTGGGCCGTCATCAAGCTGGAGAAGGCCATCGACCAGCCCACCCTGGCGATAGCCGAGAACGACTCGTACAACAAGGGCGACTTCACCATCGCCGGCTGGGGCGCCGACAAGGAAGGCGGCGACCAGCAGACCAAGCTCCTCAAGGCCGAGGTCCCCTTCGTGGACGACGCGGCCTGCAAGGGCGCCTACTCCAACCTGATCGAGAAGGAGGAGATCTGCGCCGGCAAGCTGGAGGCCGGTGGCGTCGACTCCTGCCAGGGCGACTCCGGCGGCCCGATGTTCCGCAAGGACGACGCCGACAAGTTCGTCCAGGTCGGCATCGTGAGCTGGGGCGAGGGCTGCGCCCGTCCCGGCAAGCCGGGCGTCTACTCCGAGGTGAGCACCTTCGCCGCCGACATCAAGAAGGCGGCTGGCGAGCTGGGCTGACGCCCACCGTCCGCGGGACCCGGCGGGCCCGCGGCCGTCCAGTGAGTCTTCTCGCGCCGTACGTTCGCGGGGGTGCCCTCCCCGCGGACGTACGGCGCTCTCGCGTGCGGGCCCACACGCGGCCCGGAATCGCGTGTACGGCCCCCTGTACGGCCCCGCCGACGCTCAGTCGACCTCCGCCACCGCCTCGGCGAACTGCGCCTTGTAGAGCCGCGCGTACGCCCCCTCGGCCGCGAGCAGCTCCCCGTGGGTGCCCTGCTCGACGATCGAGCCGTTCTCCATCACCAGGATCACGTCGGCGTCCCGGATGGTGGAGAGGCGGTGGGCGATCACGAAGCTGGTGCGTTCCGAGGCCAGCTGGGACATCGCCCGCTGGATCAGCACCTCCGTACGGGTGTCCACCGAACTGGTCGCCTCGTCCAGCACGAGGATGACCGGGTCGGACAGGAAGGCCCGCGCGATGGTGATGAGCTGCTTCTCGCCCGCGCTCACCCCCATGCCGTCGCTGCCCTCGTCGTCCAGCACCGTGTCGTAGCCGTCGGGCAGGGTGCGGATGAAGCGGTCGGCGTGCGCGGCCCGTGCGGCCTCCTCGACCTGCTCGCGGGTGGCGCCCTCCGTGCCGTAGGCGATGTTCTCCGCGATGGTGCCGCCGAACAGCCAGGTGTCCTGGAGCACCATGCCGATGCCGGAGCGCAGCTCCTCGCGCGCCATGGCGGCGATGTCCGTGCCGTCCAGCAGGATCCGCCCGTCGCGGACCTCGTAGAACCGCAGCAGCAGGTTGACCAGCGTGGTCTTGCCCGCGCCCGTGGGGCCGACGATCGCGACCGTCTGGCCCGGCTCGACCGACAGGGACAGGCCGTCGATGAGGGGCTTGTCCTCCTCGTAGCGGAAGGAGACGTCCTTCAGCTCGACGCGGCCGGACAGTTCGGACGGGCGCTCCGCCTCGCTGCCCTCCGGGTCGGGCGACTGCTCGTCGGCGTCCAGCAGTTCGAAGACGCGCTCGGCCGAGGCGACGCCGGACTGGATCATGTTCGCCATCGAGGCGACCTGGTTGAGCGGCTGGCTGAACTGGCGCGAGTACTGCACGAACGCCTGTACGTCGCCGATCGACAGCGCCCCGGACGCCACGCGCAGCCCGCCGACGACCGCCACCATCACGTAGTTGAGATTGCTGACGAACATCATCGCGGGCTGCATGATCCCGCTGATGAACTGGGCCTTGAAGCTCGCCTTGTAGAGCTCGTCGTTCTGCTCGCGGAACGCCTCGGACGACTCGCGCTGCCGTCCGAAGACCTTCACCAGGCTGTGGCCGGTGTACATCTCCTCGATGTGCGCGTTCAGCTTGCCCGTGGACTGCCACTGCGCCACGAACTGCGGCTGCGCGCGCTTGCCCACGCGGGTGGCGACCACAACTGACAGCGGCACGGTGACCAGCGCGACCAGCGCCAGCAGGGGCGAGATCCAGAACATCATCACCAGGACGCCGACGATGGTCAGCAGCGAGTTGATGAGCTGCCCCATGCTCTGCTGGAGCGTCTGGCCGATGTTGTCGATGTCGTTGGTGACCCGGCTCAGCACCTCACCGCGCGACTGCTTGTCGAGGTAGGAGAGCGGCAGGCGCGACAGTTTGACCTCGACGGACTCGCGCATCCGGTACACGGTCCTGCTGATGACACGGGCCGAGATCCGGCCGGACACGTACATCAGCCCGCCCGCCACGAGATACACCGCGAGCACGCCCAGCAGGACGGTGCCGACGGCCTCGAAGTCGATCCCGGCGCCGGGCGTGAAGTCCATCCCGGAGAGCATGTCCGCCGCCCCGTCGTCCCCGGAGCGGCGCAGTCCCTCCAGCGCCTGCTCGCGGGTGAGTCCGTCCGGGAGGTTCTTGCCGATGAAGCCCGCGAAGATCAGGTCGGTGGCGTGGCCCAGGATCTTCGGGCCCAGCACGCTCAGGCCGGTGCTCGCGAGCACGAGCAGCACCATCGCGAGCAGCCAGACGCGCTCGGGACGGAACTGCCGCAGCAGCCTCTTGCTCGACCCCTTGAAGTCCATGGAGCGCCGCGGGGGCGCCCCCATTCCCGTGGAACTCACGCGGCCTCCTGCTCACTGAGCTGGGAGAGCACGATCTCCCGGTACGTCTCGTTCTCCTCCATCAGCTCCTGATGGCGGCCCGCGCCCACCACGCGCCCCTCGTCCAGGACGAGGATCCGGTCGGCGTCCCTGATGGTCGCCACGCGCTGCGCGACGATGACGACGGTGGCCTCGGCCGTCTCCCGCGACAGCGCGGAGCGCAGGGCCGCGTCCGTCGCGTAGTCCAGCGCGGAGAAGGAGTCGTCGAACAGGTAGATCTCGGGACGGTGCACCAGGAGGCGCGCGATGGCGAGCCGCTGGCGCTGCCCGCCCGACACGTTGCTGCCGCCCTGGGAGATCGACGCCTCCAGACCGCCCTCCATGCGCTCCACGAACTCCTTGGCCTGCGCGACCTCCAGGGCCTCCCACAGCTCCTCGTCGGTCGCGTCCGTACGGCCGTACCGCAGGTTCGACGCGACCGTCCCGGAGAACAGGTACGGACGCTGCGGCACCAGGCCGACCGTGGCGGCCAGCAGATCGGGGTCGAGCGTGCGGACGTCCTCCCCGTCGACGAGGACCTGTCCCTCCGTCGCGTCGAACAGCCGGGGCACCAGACCGAGCAGGGTCGACTTCCCGCTGCCCGTCGACCCGATGACCGCCGTCGTCTCCCCGGGGCGGGCCACCAGGTCGACGTCCCGCAGGACGGGCGCCTCAGCCCCCGGATAGCCGAAACCGGCCCCACGCAGCTCCAGATGGCCGTGCCGGCGCAGCTTCCGTACGGGTGCCTTGGGCGGCACCACGCTGGAGTCGGTCTCCAGGACCTCCTGGATGCGCTCCGCGGAGACCTCGGCACGCGGGACCATGATGAACATGAACGTGGCCATCATGACGGCCATCACGATCTGCATCAGGTACGCCAGGAACGCCGTCAGGGCGCCGATCTGCATGTCCCCGCTGTTGATGCGGTGCGCGCCGAACCAGACGACCGCGATGCTCGAACCGTTCACCACCGTCATGACGATGGGGAACATCAGTGCCATGAGCTGGCCGACGCGCAACTGGACGTCGGTCAGGTCGGCGTTGGCCCCGTGGAACCGCCGCTGCTCGTAGTCGTCCTTGACGAAGGCGCGGATGACGCGGACACCGGTGATCTGTTCCCGCAGCACCCGGTTGACGTTGTCCAGCCGTTCCTGCATGGAGCGGAAGAGCGGCCGCATCCGGCGGACGAGCAGGGTCACCGCGACGCCCAGTACGGGCACCACGGCGAGCAGCACGGAGGAGAGCGGCACGTCCTGTCCCAGGGCGAGCACGACGCCGCCGACGCACATGATGGGCGCGGACACCATCAGGGTGAACGTCATCAGCGTCACCATCTGCACCTGCTGCACGTCGTTCGTGGTGCGGGTGATGAGCGAAGGGGCGCCGAACTGGCCGACCTCGCGCGCCGAGAAGGACTGCACCCGGTCGAACACATCGGCCCGTATGTCGCGCCCGAGAGCGGCGGCCGTACGTGCTCCCAGGAACACGGCGCCGATGTTGCAGACGATCTGCATGACCGAGACGGCCAGCATCAGTCCGCCGAATTCCAGGATGTAGCCGGTGTCGCCCTTCACGACACCGTTGTCGATGATGTCGGCGTTCAGGGTCGGCAGGTAGAGCGTGGCGGACGTCTGGATCAGTTGCAGCAGGACGAGCAGCGCGATCGGCCGCCGGTGCGGGCGGAGCCGGGCACGGAGAACGCGTATCAGCACACGGAGTTCCTCAGCAGGTGGCGTGAAAGGGCACGGAAGATCGAGAAAGCCGCCCCCATTTTCGAATACCGTCCGCGCGCCGTCCCTCAAGCTCCGGCAAAGTGCCCCCTGATCGCTGGGAGCTGAACCCGAGGCCGTACGCGCGGAAGTGGTCTAGCACTTCCGTGCTCCGGTCTTCCAATGAATTCCCGCGGCGCCGCCGGGGATTCGCGAAGAACAGACGTGCCACCCGGAGGAATGGTCCGGACGGTCCGCCTCCCCGGCCGTCAGACCGAGAAGGCCCCCGGGTAGGTCTGCTCGCGCACGGTCACGTACTGCTGTCGCACTGCCTGTCCCACCGCCATCTCCTCACCGGCCTCGAACACCTGGCAGGACGCCGCGGGCCACTGCGGGGGTTGCCCGCCTCCCGCGAGCACCCACGCGGCCTGGCGCGCGGCGCCGATCGCGGCGTAGTCGGCGGGCTCGGGCACCACGACCTGCGCGCCCAGCAGGCCCGGGGCCGCCGCGCGGACGGACGTGAGACCGGCCGCCTGGCCCAGCAGGAACACGCGCCGCACCTGGACGCCCCGGCCGCGCAGCACGTCCAGCGCGTCCGCGAGGCCGCAGAGCATGCCCTCCACGGCGGCCCGCGCGAGGAAGTCGGGCTTCATGCTCTCCCGGCGCAGCCCGTGCAGCGAACCGGCGGTGTGGGGGAGCTGCGGGGTCTGCTCGCCCTCCAGATAGGGCAGGAGGACCAGACCGGAGGCGCCCGGGGTCGAGCGCGCCGCCATCTCGTCCAGCCCCTTCAGGTCGGTGCTGAGCAGCTCCGCCGTGCCGCGCAGGGCACGCGTCGCGTTGAGGGTCCGTACGACGGGCAGGTGCATGCCCGTGGCGTCGGCGTACGAGGTGATCGTGCCCGTCGGGTCGGAGAGCGCCTCGTGGTGCACGGCGCAGACGGAGCCCGTCGCGCCCAGCGAGATCACGGCGTCGCCGACGCCGACGCCGAGACCGAAGGCCGCCGCCATGGTCTGGCCCGTACCGGCGGAGATCAGCAGCCCCTCGGGCGTCTGCCCCGCGGCCTCGGCCGGGCCGATCACGTCGGGGAGCCCCACCTGGTGCCCGAGGGCCAGCTCGACCAGATCGGGACGGTAGGACTCGGTGGCCGCCGACCAGTAGCCGGTGCCCGAGGCGTCGCCCCGGTCGGTCACGCGCCGCGCGGGACGGCCGAGGAGCTGCCACACCAGCCAGTCGTGCGGCTGCATCACCTCGACGGCCCGGCTGGCCGCCTCCGGCTGCTCACGGGCGAGCCAGCGCAGCTTGGACACGGGGTGCGCGGCCTGCGGAACGGTGCCCACGGCCTGCGCCCACGCCTCGCGCCCGCCGAGCGCGTCCACCAGGTCGGCGGCCGAGGTCTGCACCCGCTGGTCGTTTCCGACCAGCGCGGGGCCGACCGGCACGCCCCCGCCGTCCAGCGCGATGAGGCCCTGCTGCTGCCCCGAGACCCCGATGGCCTGGACGTCGGCGAGCTGGCCGGTGCTGGCCGCCTTGCCGAGCGAGATCAGCCAGGACTGCGGGTCGTCGCGCTCGCCGGGGTGCTCGGCGTGGCCGTGCTTGACGACGGCGCCCGACTCCGTGTCGCAGACGACGATGCTTGTGTACTCGGCTGAGCTGTCCAGCCCGGCGACTATCCCCATGGACGGGAATGATGCCTTATGGGGGACCGGAGGATGCCAGGACCCCGTGAGGTCCCCGTGAGGTCCCGTGCGGGACGGGACGTACGGACCGGTGCGCGAGGGGCTCACACGTTCTAGCGTGGAGCGGTCGGGCCGAACGACGAGAGCTGGACGACAAGGGAAGAGGGAGGTTTCCGTTGCGCATATCGGATCTCGACGGCGCGGACGCCGCCGGTACGTCCGCCGACAGCCGCCCCGCCAACCCGCTGAGGCAGTGCTCGCTGGAGGACCTGCGCAAGCGCACCAGCATGAAATGGCGGGCCTATCCGCCCGACGTGCTGCCCCTGTGGGTGGCGGAGATGGACGTCCCCGTCGCCGAGCCGGTCGCTGACGCGGTGCGCGAGGCCCTGGCACTGGGCGACACCGGATACCCGGCGGGAACGGTCTACGCGGACGCCCTGGACGACTTCGCCGCCCGGCGCTGGGGATGGCGGGTCCCCGCCGGCCGTACGGCGATCGTGCCGGACGTGATGCTCGGCATCGTCGAGGTGCTTCGGCTGGTGACGGACCCGGGCGACGCGGTGGTCGTGAACTCGCCCGTCTACACGCCCTTCTACCAGTTCGTCTCCCATATGGACCGACGGGTGATCGAGGCTCCCCTGACGGAGGAGGGACGGCTGGACCCGGCCACGCTGGAGACGGCCTTCGCCCAGGCCACCTCGTCCGGGCACCGCGCGGCCTTCCTGCTGTGCAGCCCCCACAACCCGACGGGAACGGTCCATACGGCCGAGGAGCTGGCCGGGGCGACCGCGCTGGCGAACGCGCTCGGGGTGCGGGTGGTCGCCGACGAGATCCACGCCCCCGTGGTGCTGCCGGGCGCGCGCCACGTGCCGTATCTGACGGTGCCGGGAGCCGAGCGGTCCTTCTCGCTGATGTCCGCGTCCAAGGCGTGGAACCTGGCGGGTCTCAAGGCGGCGCTCGCGGTCGCGGGGCCCGAGGCGGCGGGGGACCTCGCGGCGATGCCCGAGGAGGTCAGCCACGGCCCCAGCCACGTCGGCATCCTGGCGCACGCCGCCGCGCTGCGGCACGCGACCGGATGGCTCGACAGCCTGCTCGACGGTCTCGACGAGAACAGGCGGCTGCTGTCCCGGCTGCTGGCGGAGCACCTGCCCGAGATCCGCTACCGGCCGCAGGAGGGCACCATCCTGTCCTGGCTCGACTGCCGCGCCCTGGGCCTGGGCGACGACCCCGCGGCGGTCTTCCTGGAGCGCGGACGGGTGGCCCTCAACTCCGGTCCCTCGTTCGGCACCGGCGGCGCGGGACACGTACGGCTGAACCTCGCGGCGTCCCCCGAGGTGCTGGAGGAGGCCGTGCGCCGGATGGCCTCGGCGGTCTGAGAGCGCCCGGACGGCACACCAGGGGCCCGCGGCCCCTGCCCCATGACGAGGGGCCCGGCATCATGCGACGGTGCCGGGCCCCTCCCTTTGTCACGTCCGCAGGCCGCCGGTCAGCAGCGCTTCGACGAGACCGCCTGGTACGCCTGGGGCGAGCCCGACGGGCGCAGGGAGCCGGACGCCGAGGTGCAGTCGTCGACCGTGGCGGTGCCCTCGGACCAGAACTCCTGCTGGGTCGTGGCGTTCCAGACGCCCTTCCCGTGGGTCGCGTCGTCGGCGTAGTTGTAGACACCGAGCGAGACGTCGTACGGCTTCGCGCCGTTGTGGAAGCTGTCCCACACCCACAGGTAGCCGTAGTTCTCCTTGCACTTCTTCGAGTAGAACTGCTTCACGGAGGCGATGGTGACCCCGTTCCGCTTGATCAGCCCCTTCTGTCCGATCTCGACGGCGTCGTCGCAGACGCCCGCCGCCTTGGCCTTCTTGCTGACCGGGTTGCCCTCGGGCGAGGGCGCCGCCGACCTGGTCGTCTTCTCGGGCGCCGGGCCCGAGGGGCCGCTGCCGGCGTAGGCCGCACCGGCGGGCAGCAGGACCAGCGCGCCGGTCACGGCCGCGAGCGCACTCTTCGACAGTCGAGTGGAACGCATAAGGATTCCCCCACTTTCATGATGAATCTGAATGAATCTCGATGAAAGGTGCCATGCGAGGCATGTGGTCGATGCCCCGTATACCCAGTGAGACACGCGGGGGTGGCGCGGGGTTGTACGTTCCCTCCGGAAGACTCGGTCAACTGCCGTCCGGTGCGCGGCCCATCGCCCTACGCGGCTTGCCGCAGGTCGGCGAGGACCAGCTCGCGTACATCCTTCGGAACGATGCCGAGCCGGTCGAACACGGCCGCGGTGATGCGGTCGTCGGAGCGCAGCAGCGCGAGCGTGAGGTGCTCGCTGCCGATGCGCCGGTCGTTGCGCGCGACGGCCTCGCGCAGCGTCAGCTCCAGCGCCTTCTTGGCCCGCGGCGAGAAGGGGATGTGCCCCCTGACCGCCCCCGCGCCGGAATCGTCGTCACCGTCCCGGGAGCGGCGGCCGAAGACGCCCCGCTGACGGCGTCCCGGCTCGGGGTCCTCCGGCGCCCCGTCCAGCGCGCCGGGGCCGAACGCCTCCTCCGCCTTGCGTGAGATCTCGTCCAGATCGATCCCGAACGCCCGCAGCGCCTCCGCGTCTTCGGGACCCAGCGCCCCGTTCCGGGCCGTCACCACGCCCGCGACCGCGCCCCGGCACGAGGCCGCGGTGACCCCGAGGCGCGTGAGCGTGGCCACGCCGGGGTCCTCGGGCCGGCGGAGGGACGCGAGCAGCAGGTGCTCGGTGCCGATCCAGCCGTGCCGCATATCCCGTGCTTCCTCCTGTGCGCCGCGGACGGTGTCCCGCGCCTCTTTGGTGAACCGCTCGAACATGGGCACCTACCTTCCTGTGCGCTTCGCGTGCTTCTTGTGCACGGCCTGCCTGCTCACTCCGAGTGCCGCGCCGATCTCGTCCCAGGACCAGCCCTGGCCCCGCGCGCTGTCGACCTGGAGCGCCTCCAGGAGCTCGGCCAGCCGCCGCAGGGCGGCCACGGCCTTGAGTCCCACCTGGGGATCACTGCTCAGCGCGGCCTCGGCCGTATCCACGGTTTCCTGTGCGCCTGGTTCGACCATGTCTGTCAACCTAAGATGACACGAAGGGCATGTCAACCTTGGTTGACATGCCGCGCACCGAACGCGAGAGGCCCCCGGGCCGGAACCCGGGGGCCTCTTCTGAGGTGCTGCCCGCTCGGTCAGGCGCAGGGCTTGAAGAAGTGCTTCCAGCCGTCGGTGGGCATGGCCGGCGGCTCGGGTGTGGTCCCGGTCTCGCCGTACTTCTCGTTCGCCTCGCGGTCGAAGTCCCCCAGGCCCGCCTTGTCCGACAGCCGCACGTCCCGGTCGAGCTGTCCGTCACCGGCGTTGTTGAGGACCGCCAGGTCCGGGTAGTCGTCGTCGCCGTAGTTGGCGATCCCGAGCGCCTGGACCTCGCCGTGTTCGCCGATGTCGGAGTGCCGGGCGTCGTCGGAGCCCAGGTCGGTCTGCTTGAGCGGGCCCGGACGGTACTCGGCCACGCGTGCCGTGGAGGGGTCGTCCACGCCGGACGGCTCGACGACGTTGACGACCATGTCCAGGGTGTTGTCATTGTCGAAGTCGCCGACCGCGGCGGTCGCGACCTCCCCCTCCTTCGCGCCGAGGAGCTTGCTGACGGACTGCTTGGGGCCGTACGAACCGCCGCCCTGTCCCCACTGGATCGTCATCTTGGTGCCGGTGTGCCCGGGGTTCGCGATCTTGTCCGTCCTGCCGTCTCTGTCGAGGTCGGCGTGCAGCGTCGTGGCGTCGGCCACGCAGGCGGCCCCCGACGTGTCCGCCTTCTCGCTCCCGCTCCCCGACTCGCCCGCACTGGCCTGGTACCCGGCAACGGTCAGAGAAAGGGCGACAGCCGCGATCGGCGCGGCGATCAGACGTGAGCGCTTGCTACGAAGCATGGGTGAACTCCCAACGTTGTTCCTGCGAACAGCCACGTGGGCACCACCGCACGGGTTCACGCGTGAATTCGTGTATTACGCAACCGTGACAGTCCCCGCCGTGACGGAAGGCCTGAGAGTGTGTGACGCAGGTCACGGGAACTCGCTGCGGGCTCCTGAACAGGGGACAGGAGTGACCACAGATATGCGTACTCGGATACGGGACGGCGATCCCGGAGCCTTCGCGGAGCTCTTCGACGCTTACGCGCGGGCTGTGTACAACCACGCCTTCCGGCTGACGGCCGACTGGTCGATGGCCGAAGACGTCATGTCGGCGACCTTCATGGAGGCATGGCGCCTGCGCGGGAAGGTCGACGCGGACGGGGGATCGCTGCGGCCGTGGCTGCTGGGAGTGGCCACCAACGTCGCGCGCGGCAGCCGCCGCAGCAACCGGCGCTACCGGGCGGCGGCCGCCGCGGCCGCCGCCAACGGCGCCGGGGCGGTCGAAATCCCCGACCACGCGGAGGAAGTGGCCGGACGGGTGGACGACCGGCGGCGGATCGACGCGGCACTGCGCGCCCTGGCCTCCCTCAAGCGCCCCGAGCGCGAGGTTCTCGTGCTGTGTCTGTGGGAGGGCATGGAGTACACGGAGATCGCGGCCGCCCTCGGCGTCCCGGTCGGCACGGTCCGCTCCCGGCTCTCCCGGGCCCGCAAGAGACTACGGAAACTCGCGGACGTCCAACTCGCCGGAAGCGAACGGGAACTCGATCCGCCACCTCGACAGGTAAGAGGTGATCGCGCAACAGCGGTCCGGTCCGAACGGGAAGGAATCCGATGAACGCCACCCCTACGCCGCGTCCGGCAGAGTGGCAGGAGACCGAGGGGCTCCTGCCGCCGGTCGAGCGGGATCTGCCTGCGGGCCGCCACGAGTTCCACAAGGAGCGTCTGATGGCCCAGATCCACGAAGAGACCCGCGCCACCGCCCCCACCGCCACCACCCCCTCTCCCGCGGCTCCCCGTGCGCGGCGCGGCTGGTACCGGCGTCCGGCCTTCCTGGTGCCCGTGGCGGCGTGCGCCCTGGCCGGTGCGATGGTGACCGGTGTGCTCGTCGGGCAGAGCGAGGACACGACTCCCGGCGTCGCCACCGGCCCGGTGCTGACCACGAACGTCGGCCAGGCCAGCACCCAGGGCGCCGGCAAGCTGCTCGACCGGATCTCCCTGGCGGCGGGTGAGACGGACAGCGGGAAGCCGCGCCAGGATCAGTTCCTCTACGTCAAGTCCATGGTGGCCGAGACCCATGTGAAGACGTCCGGCGACAAGCACAGGGTCGTCAGCGACGAGCCGTACGAGCGGCACGTCTGGGAGTCGCCGGACGGGAAGAAGGGGCGGCTGGTCGCGCCGGGCGGCCCCGAGGCGGGCGAGTCCCTGGACGGGCCGTACGCGGGCTCGGACGCCTACAACAGCCTCGCCAAGCTGCCCACCGACCCCAAGGCGCTGCTCAAGCACATCTACGAGGAGTCCAAGGGGGAGGGCAACAGCCGTGACCAGGCGGCCTTCGAGATGATCGGGGAAATGATCGGCGAGTCATACCCGCCCCCCGGGGTGGAGGCCGCGCTCTACAAGGCCGCGGCCAGGATCCCCGGGGTGGTCATGGTCGAGGACGCGGCCGACGTCACCGGACGGCACGGGGTCGCGGTGGCCAGGCTCGACAAGGTCAGCGGCGAGCGCGCCGAGTGGATCTTCGACAAGAAGACCCACGCCTTCCTCGGCGAGCGCAACGTCAAGGTGCAGGAGGGCAGGAACCCCGAGCCCGAGGACAAGCTGATCAAGCGCGGCACCATCACCTTCACCAGCGCCGTCACCAAGCGTGCGATCGTCGACGAGGAGCTGCAGCGGTCCGCCTCGCGGAAGAGCTGAACGACACCGAACGGCATGAGACGAAAATGACCTGCAGAGACGTCCCCGAAGGGACGTTTCTGCAGGTCAGATCGATTCTGCACTGCCGTGCTCGGTGGGGCGGGTGGGACTCGAACCCACGGCCGACGGATTATGAGTCCGCTGCTCTAACCGGCTGAGCTACCGCCCCGAAACGGCGCACCGCGCACATCTGTACGCGCCGTCTGCCGCAGCATAGCTGCTCATACGATCTGCCGCCCGTGCCGGGGGGGATCTACGCAGGTGAGGACCCCGGCCAGGGGGTGATCGGTTCCCGCTCGGGCCCAACTTCCCTGCGGGGAAGGGCAGAACAAGGAAAAGGGCCCCTCGGAGGGGCCCTTTTGGGTGGTGCTCCCGCGACTGGACTCGAACCAGTAACCTGCCGGTTAACAGCCGGCTGCTCTGCCGATTGAGCTACACGGGACCGCTTCGCCCGGATCCGCACCCCGTTCCCGGGGGCGTTCCCTTGCGGCGAGGAATACATTAGCGCATGCCAGGGGGTGCTTCGAAATCGGTATTGCCGCCGCCACGGCAACCGCCACGGCGACGCACCCCGGGAGCCGAGAGAAGGGGTTGGCCATGCGGTACCGGCTCACGTTCGTGACGGGACTGGCCGTCGGTTATGTGCTGGGCACGCGAGCGGGGCGTGAGCGCTACGAGCAGCTCCGGAAGAGCGCTCGGAGGATCGCCGAGAACCCGGCCGTCCGCAATGTGGGAGAGTCCGCCGCGCTCACGGGCAGGCGGGCCGCGGCGAAGACCGTGGGCGCTGTCGGCGAGAAGGTCGGCCACCGGCTGCCCGACGCGGTGACGGACAGGTTCGGCCCCGCCGGTGAGCGGCGGAACGCGCCCGCGAGGGGCCCGGCCGACGACGAATGAGCCCGGGGCCGGCCGGGAGATGCCTGTGAGGCCGCACCGGCCTCTCCGGGTCTCTCCGGGGCTTCACTGGGCCTTGGGCAGCCGGGCCCGGACGCTCCCGCCCTTGGAGCCCGGGCCCGTCAGCAGGGGCGCGAGCAGGTCGCCGTAGGACTTCAGGCGGGGCGGCAGGTCGGCGGTGACGAAGACCAGGTCGTCGGCGGAGTCCGCCGCGTCCAGCTCGTCCCAGGTCACGGGGGTCGAGACGGTGGGGCGTTCCTTCGCGCGCAGGGTGTAGGGCGCCGCCGTCGTCTTGGCCGCGTTGTTCTGCGACCAGTCCACGAAGACCTTCCCGGAGCGCAGGTCCTTGGACATCTTGCTGACCGCCAGGTCGGGCAGGGCGTCCTCGGCCTCGCGGGCGAGCTGCTTGGCGTACGCCGACACGTCCAGCGCGTCCCTGCGCTCGATGGGGGCGAGCAGATGCAGCCCCTTGGAGCCCGAGGTCTTGGGCAGCAGCGTCACGCCGTCCTCGGCGCTGCGGTCGCGCAGCCAGGAGGCGACCGTGCGGCAGTCCAGGATGTCGGCGCCCTCGCCGGGGTCGAGGTCGAAGACGAGCCGGTCCGCCATTCCCTGGCGGTCCACGCGCCACTGCGGGGTGTGCAGCTCCAGGGCCGCCAGATTGGCCGCCCAGACGAGAGACGCCTCGTCCTGGAGGAAGACCTGGTGCATGGGCGTCTTGCTGGCCACGGTGATCTCGTGCACGGTCACCCAGTCGGGCGTGCCGCGCGGAACGTGCTTCGTGAAGAACCTCTGCCCCTCCACGCCGTCCGGGAAGCGGAGGAAGGACAGGGGGCGCCCGTCGAGGTGGGGCAGGAGGGTGCCGGCGATCGACGCGTAGAAGTGGATCGCCTCACCCTTGGTGAAGCCCGTCGCCGGATAGAGCACCTTGTCGAGGTTGCTGAGGGAGAGACGGTGACCCTCGATCTCCGTGTGCGGCATACCCTGAGAGTCCCATAGAAGGGACAAAGTATGCGTTCCATCTGGAAAGGGTCCATTTCCTTCGGGCTGGTCTCGATCCCGATCAAGGTGGTCTCCGCCACTGAGAACCACAGCGTCTCCTTCCACCAGGTGCATACCGCCGACGGCGGCCGGATCCGATACCGGAAGGTGTGCGAGCTGGACGGGGAGGAAGTCCCGCGCGACGAGATCGGCAGGGGCTTCGAGTCGGGCGACGGTACGACCGTACTGCTGTCCGACGCGGACATGGCAGCCCTTCCGCTGCCGACGGCGAAGACCGTGGAGATCCTGGGGTTCGTCCCGGAAGAGGAGATCGACCCGATCCAGCTGGACCGCTCGTACTACCTGGCGGCGGACGGGCAGAGCGCGGACAAGCCCTATGTGCTGCTGCGCGAGGCGCTGACCCGGTCGGGCAAGGTGGCCGTCGCCAAGCTGGCCATGCGCGGCAGGGAGAGCCTGGGGATGCTCCGGGTGTACGAGGACGCGCTCGCGCTGCACACGATGCTCTGGCCCGACGAGATCCGGTCGGTGAGCGGGGTCGCCCCGGAGGAGCGCGTGACCGTACGGGACGCCGAGCTGGATCTCGCGGACACCCTCATGGAGACGCTGGGGGAGCTCGACTGGAACGAGCTGCACGACGAGTACCGGGCAGCAGTCGAGGAGCTGGTCGCCGAGAAGGCGTCCGGCAAGGAGCCCAGCGCCCCCAAGGAGGGCGCCGGGGCGGGGGAGGGCTCGGGGAAGCTCGTCGACCTCATGGCGGTCCTGGAGAAGAGCGTCAAGGAGGCCAAGGGGACCCGCGGGGAGGGCGAGGCGACCGTCCACGAGCTGTCCACCAGGCGCTCCGCGAAGAAGGCGGCAGCGGGCAAGAAGGCGGCCTCCAGGAGCGCCTCCGGGAAGAAGACCGCCCCCGCGAAGACGGCCTCCGCCAAGACGGCAGCCTCCGGCAAGAAGGCGGCGGCTAAGAAGGCCGCGTCCTCCTCGTCCGAGAAGGCGGCTCCGGCGAAGGCGAAGAAGACAGCGTCCTCCAAGGCAGCGGCCACCAAGAAGGCCACGGCCAAGAAGACGGCTGCCAAGAAGACGTCCGCGAAGAAGAGCACGGCGAGCGCGCGGACGAAGAAGACCGCCTAACCGTTCGCGGTCCCGGAGGCCGGTCCCGGGCGGCGGCCCTCCGGAAGGAAGAGGACCGAGTTCACGTAGCGGCGGTGGGGCGCGAGGGAACGCCGCAGCAGGCCGTGCTCCGCCACATGCGCCGTGCGCTGCTGATGTGCCTCCAGGTCGAAGTCCTCCAGGGGCAGCCAGTCGCGGGAGGGCAGCACCCAGCCCGCGTAGCCGAGCGAGGAGAGCAGCGACAGGACCGGCGCGAGCGGCTGGATGCGCAGCTCCAGTTCGATGAAGAGCGCCGGCTGGTCACGCTTGACAGTGGTCTCCGCGCCGTTCAGGACCGCGAGTTCGCTGCCGTCGACGTCGATCTTCAGCATGGTGACGTCGGAGAGCCCCAGCTCGTCCAGGGGGAGGCACGGCACGTCGAGCGCCGTGTCGTGCACCTCGCGCCGTACGAGCGAGGAGACGCCGCGGTCGCCCCGTCCGTCCGGTGGCAGCCACAGGGTGGCGCGGCCGGAACGGTCGCTCGCCGCGGCCTGGAGGACCTCCGCGTTCGGCGGCGCCGCGGCGCGCAGATGGCGGACCAGATGGGGGACGGGCTCGATGGTCACCACGCGGTCGGCCCGCCGGGCGAGACGGCGGGTCCACGGCCCGTACCAGCCGCCGATGTCGACGGCCGTGCCGCCGCGCGGGCAGAAGTCCGCGAGGTGACGCAGCTCGGGCTCGAAGCGCGGGTAGAGGAGGTCGGTCGCGCGGGTCAGCAGGGCCCCGGGGAGATGCGGGCCGAGTCGGGAAGCGAGGGTCATGAGGGGTGGTCCTCCGGGGCGTCCGGTGTGTCGGGCCCGTCGACGCGCTTGAGGAACTGGGCGTGCTCCTCGTCCCCGACCTGTTCGCCGGAGGACGGGAGGAGCTGCGGTATTCCGTCCACGATCGGGTAACGGCGGCGCAGGCGGGGGTTGTAGAGCGCCTCTTCGGGCTGGAGCAGAGTGAGCGGGCCCTTGTCGAGGGGACAGGCGAGGATCTTGAGGAGGGGATCGTCAGCGGACATGCGGGGCATGGTCAGTGCCTTTCTCGGGCTGGACTGGTGGCAGGGTCGCGGAGAGCGGGCGGCCGGCTGGCGGGAGGGCCGGGGGTTCGTGCGGCCTGGCCTTCCTGGGGCGCTGCGGCCCCTCGCCGGGGTCGGCGGCCCCGGTCTTCCTCTCCCGGGCGCTCTGCCGCTGTTTCCCGGCCTTGAGAGGGTCCGTTGGGTCCGTTGGGCCCGTTCGGTCCGTTGGGCCCGTTCGGTCCGTGCGGTCCGTTGGGTCCTTTGAGTCCTGGGGGCCCCGTGCGCCCGGCACCGAGGGCTCGGGCTCGTTCCCGGGCTCATGCCCGAGTTCCGGCTCCGGCTCGGCCTCGGGCTCGGGAACGTCGCGGGTTTCCGAGCTCCCTTCCGACGGCCCGTCGACCGCGTCCGGACCGGCCCTGGAGCCGTCCTCCAGTGCGTCCTCCGGCGCGTCCCCGGCGCGAGGTTCTCCGCCGCCCCCGTCGCCTTCGCCGCCCCCGCTGTCGCTGCCACTGCTGTCACCGGAACCGCTCCCGTCCGGGTTCGGCACCGCCTCCGGCTCGTGGCGGGGCAGGGAGACCAGGACGGAGATGGCGAGCGCCGCGCCGCCGAGCCGCAGGCCGAGCCGCAGGGGCTCGGAGGGCAGCGGTTCGTCGAAGGCGACGGTGCCGCTGACCGTGGCGTAGAGGAAGTTCACGGTGGTGCACACCGGGACGATCAGGGAGGCGCGGCAGCGCTGGAGCGCCGTCTGCGACAGGACGAGCCCCGTCGAGCCGGTGAAGAGCAGGATGTACGGATACGGCGAGGTCAGCAGCGCCTTGGCGGTACCGGTCAGGTCGGCGAAGTCGAGCATCCCGGCCACGCCCTTGATGGCGAGCGAACTGACTCCGTAGAGGAACCCGACGGCGACGCCGTACGGAACCCCGGCCGTCGGCAGACGGTGCCGCCGTTTGGAACGGCGCTCCGCAGAGAGGAACAGCCCTACGCCCAGCGCGAGCGAGGGAAGGCAGATGATGAGCAGGACAGGGACGGGCGCGATCCGGCTGATCGTCTCCTTGCTGTTGTGCAGGGAGAAGACGATCATCAGCAGGGCGCCCAGGATCGCCACCATGCCCTGCCGTTCGCGGCCGCTCGCGCGCTCCCCGAGGAAGAACGTCGACAGGAGCAGCAGCATCACCAGGCCGGTGACGAACAGCCCCTGCGCGGCGACCAGAGGCAGCGTCCGGTAGACCGCGAGCTGCGCGGCGAACCCCAGCAGCAGGGACGCGGCCCCGACGATCCACAGGGGGCTGCGCAGCAGGTGCAGCACCAGTCGCGCGGGACGTCCCGCGGACAGGGGCGGCAGGGAGGACAGCGCCCGCTTCTCGATGACGAAGCCCGCGCTGAAGAGCAGATTGGCGACCAGGGCCGCCGCGACGCCCCACAGCATCAGAGGGCGCCCTCCGCGGGGCCTGGTCGGCTTACCGCTCTCGCGTGCACGAGCAGGATGGAGGCCAGGGACGGCGCGTGGCACGCGGCCCTGTCCAGCGGACGGAACGGACGGGGCACGTCGTGGTACGGGGCGCCGGTGATACGGACGACCTCGAACCCGGCGGCCGGGAGCATCGACCGGAGCGCCCGCGCGGTGAACAGCCGCAGATGGCCGACCACCTGGGAGCCGGGACGGCCGTGGATGCCGCGCAGGGACACCTCGGAGAAGACGGGCTGTGTGCCGAACAGGAGGAGCGCCCTGTTGTACCAGGCGGCCAGGTTCGGCGTGGACAGCAGCAGATGGCCGCCTGGACGGAGCACACGGTGCAGCTCGTCCAGTGCCGCGTCCGGGTCCACCAGGTGCTCGATGACCTCGGAGAAGAGCACCGCGTCGGCCGAGCCCGTACGGAACGGCAGCCCCGGCTCGGACAGTTCGCCCCGCACGGCCGTCAAATGGTCCGAGGCACGCCGCAGCGCGTCCTGCGACCAGTCGACGCCGACGATGCGGTGGCGGTGGAGCGTACGGGACGCGGTCGCCGCCGCGGTGCCGTCCCCGCAGCCGATGTCCAGGATGGTGCCGGGAGTGCTGCCCAGGGCCCGCGCGAGGATCGCCGCCTGACGGCGCGACCTGTCGGGCCCGGAGGCGACGGGCGTCTGCGGGTCCTCGTACAGCTGCTGGAGACTGCTGGGGCGGGCCCCGGCGTCGGCACCTGTCCCGCCATCAGCACCTGTCCCGCCATCAGCACCGGTTCCGGTCGTGGCATCGGTCTCGGTCTGAGACGAGTCGTTCGTCGCCGTTCCGGTCATCGGCCCTCTCCCTCCTGCTCGTCCGGTATGTACGCCGTGGAGTCCAGGGCGCGCGAGAAGAGCGCCCCCAGACGGTTGCCCGCGGCGTCGTCGAGGCGGGCGTGCGACCAGCGCAGCGCGAGCTGGAGCCGTCCTCCCGTGGAGACCGTGGTGACCGACAGGCCGCGCGGCATGCGCCCCGGAGCGGAGAACCAGACGGCCTCCGCGCGGCCCGCGTCCCCGAAGTCGAGCGGATAGGGGATGCGTCCGATGTTGGACAGCAGCGTGCTGGAGGCCCAGGGACCCGCGGAGTTCCGGAGCGTCCGGATGCCCCACGCGCGCAGCCCGATGGGCAGCACCGGAGCCGTCAGCAGGTCGCCGCTGAAGCCGAGCTGGGGCCTGTTGGCCGCCTTCAGGGCGCGCGTACGGGCCGAGGTCACGCGGAGCATGCGCGCGATGGCCGCGCGGTCCGGGGCGCCGGGAGCGGTCAGCGTGTCGTGCAGCTCGCGCTCCTCCGCGCCGAACGTGACCTCCACCAGGCGCGTCCCGTTCCCGATGGGCATCTCCATGGTGCGCGGACGGTCGTCGACCGGCATGGTGATGCGCACCGGCCGCTGCGGCTCCTCGTGCAGCCGGTTCCAGCGGGCGACCATGATCCAAGTGGCGACCAGGAGCTGGTCGTTGACCGTGTACGGGCTGGGCTTCCCGGGCTCGCGCGGCGGCCGGGCCGGGACCGGCAGGTCGGCGATGAGCATGCCGTTGCCCGGCGCTCCCGGGTGCAGCGTGTCCGCGGCGACCCGTGCCGGACGCGTCCAGTGGGACGTCGACGGCTCGGGGTCCGCGTGCTTGCCCTCCGTGCCGTCGGCACGGGCGGGCTTCCGTACGGGCGGCGGCGCGGGGGAGTTGTCCGCGCCGCCGTACAGTTCGGCCGCCGTGGCGACCACGCGCAGACAGGCGGGCCCGTCCAGCGCGGTGTGGTTGATGGTGACCAGCAGCACCCAGCGGCCCTCGTGCTCGATGACCTCCGCGCGGAACGGGGGCGAGGCGTCGAGGGACGGGCAGTCGGCGATGGCCCGCTTCCGCGCCTCCTCCAGGGTGCCGCCCGGGTACGAGACGGGGTCGCGGTCCGGTTCGCCGGTGAGCACCCATTCGTACCGGGAGCGCCACCAGCGGGTGGGCGCCTCGCGCATCAGGATGCGCGGATGGCGCCGCATCGCCTCGGCGAACGCGGCGCGCAGCCGGTCGGGTTCGGGCCGGGACGGCAGGTGGATCTCCACGTGCACCGTCTCCGGCTCGTCGTCCGTGAGGCAGTGCCGGGTGATCTCGTCGACCGTCGGGAAGGGGATGCGCCGTTCGGGACCGCGCGGGGCCGGGGCGGCGGGGGAGGGGCGCGGACCGTCGTGGCCGTCCCCGCCCTTCCCGCCGCCGTGCGCGCCGTCGTCCGGCACGCCGGACAGGCCGCCGTCCCGGGAGCCCGGTGTCTCCGGCTCCCCGGCGGCTCTGTCCCCGATGCCTCGATGCGGTGCCGTCATGGAGTGGGTTCCTCCCCCTGGTCCGGCGAGTAGTTCGCGTCGTCCGACCCGTCCCCGCGGTCGGGCTTGCTCAGGTCCGGGCTCCCCGGCGGCGGGGTGACCTTGCCGAGCCGCGTCGTCGACGGATCGTCACCGGTCGCGCCGGGCGTCCCCGCACCCGTCCCCGGAGGGGCCGTGGGCGGCCCAGGGGGCGCCGTGGGCGTCCCGGCAGGGGGCGCGGCGGGTGGCGGCGGCGCGGGGGCCTGCGCGGGCGTCTGAGGCGGCACGGGCGGCTGCGGCAGCTGCGGCCCGCCGAACTCCGGCGGACGAGGCCCGAAGACGGGCGTCGTCGGCGCGGGCTGGGCCACGAGGTCCGGCTCGCGCTCCCGCCACGGGAGCGTCACCAGCGCCGCGGCCAGCGCGAGCAGCGCCAGCGCCTGCGCGGCGTGCCCGAAGGCGCCCTTGCCCTCGTCGATGGCCGTACCGGCGCTGATCGCGGCGAGGACCCCGGCGCCGGTCATGGTCACGAGGGCCACAGGCACCAGCACCCAGGGCTTGAACCTGGCCAGCACCGCGAGCGCGGGCACCACCAGCGCGTACGGGCCCGCCACCAGCGCGACGACCAGGGTGAGCACGACGGTGCCGAGCACCAGGCCGGGCGGCGGCACCTCGGTGTCGTCGTCGCCCAGGGGCCTGCCGCCGCGCCTCTTGACGAACGCGAGCCCGAGCAGCGCCAGGATCCCGGCGCCACCGGCGAACAGCCCGCCCTCGTACAGGCCCGCGGGCTCGTACTCCAGCTTGACGGTGCCCGTCTCGCCCGCCGGGACGAGGAAGCCCTGCTGCCAGCCGTCCAGACGGAGCGAGGTCAGCTCCTTGCCGTTCAGAGTGGCCTTCCAGCCCTCGTTGGCGTTCTCGTGCGTCTGGAGGTACGAGGCCGGGCCGTCGCCGACCTCGACGGTGCGCTCGTCGCCCCGCCAGTCGTGCGTGGTGACCTCGCGCTCGTCGGCGGCCGCGGCCTGCTCGGCGTCGGTGCCCGCGGACGAGGCGTCCGTGGCCGTTCCGCTGTCGCCCCGGCCGAGCGTCACGTCGGTGAGCGCCAGGGGGCCGCTGTCGCCGGCCTCGACGGTGTGCGTGCCCGCGTCCAGCTCCAGGCTGCCGTTCCGTGCCTCGCCCGCGCACATCTCGATGTCGACGGGACGCCGCTGCGTCAGGTCGCGGACCTTGCCCTCGGCCTTGGTGGCGTGCAGCGTGCCGTCGACGGCGAGCATCGGGCCCTTGCCGCAGGGGAGCTCGAACTTCTCGTCCGGGTCGGGCGCGAGCACCCGGTACTCCTCCAGCGCGGGCACGTAGACCTCGCTGAGGCCGACGGGGAGCTGGAGGTTCTTGTCGGCGATCGGGTTGTGCACGGTCAGGGGCTTCGTCTTGGTGACCGTGATGGTCATCCGGTCGGTCTCGATCCCCTCGAACCGGGCCTGCCCGTTCTTGTCCACGGCGGCCGTGGTCGCACCGTCGGGAGAGGTGATCCGGACCTCCTCCGCCGCCGCCGAGATGCCTCCGGCCGCGGCGAGGACGACCTCGTCGACCTCCTTCTTCTCCGGCCAGCGCAGCCGGATCGTCGGCTTCTCCCCGGCGATCCAGGCGGTGGACAGGTTGCCGTCCACCAGGTTGCGCCCGCCGAGCGAACGGCCGGTCTTGGCGGTGGAGTCGACGGTGGCCCTCACCCTGTCGCGGGAGCCGGGGGACACCTCGTCCAGCAGGTCGTCCAGTTCGTCGCTGGGCACCGGAAGGGCGCGCGCCCGTACGTCGTAGTCGGTCGACTCCTCCGTCGTGAACTGGCGGTGCAGCCCGACCTCGGCGGAGACCGGCGAGAGGCCGCCCGGGTCGTCGCCCCGGTGCAGCGAGATCAGCTCGCTGTCCGAGGCACCGCGCGGCGCGTCGGTCGGCAGCTTGAGCAGCCGCGTCACCTGCGTGTCGGGGATGGAGATCTCGGAGAAGCCCGCACCGGAGAGTCCGGGCCGCGGGTTCTGCGAGCCGACGATGGTGAGCTTCAGCCAGCGTGCCGCGCCCTTGGGCGCCGCGACCTGCTGCTGCTTGCCGGTGGTCTGGAGGGCGCTCGTCTTGCTGCCGTGGTTCGTCTCGATCCGTACGCGCGTGGGTGCGGCGCGCGTCTGGTCGGCCGGAAGGGGCGTGACGTTCAGGGTGGACGGAATGTCGACCGTCCCCTTGAAGTCGGCACGGACCCACTGTCCGACCGGATCGCCCGCGGAACCCTCGGCCCAGGCGGTGTCCGGGTTGCCGTCGAAGGCGCCCACCGGGTCGAACTGGGGCAGATGGAAGAGCCAGTTGCCGCTGCTGGAGGCCGTCACGGACTTGGCGCCGCGCAGCACGGACACCGTCTGGTGCCCCTTGCCCTCCGTGGGCAGGATCTGCTTCGGCTTCTTCCCGGGATCCTGAAGGCTGTCCGGATGGTTCTTCTCGTTCGCGGTGTACGTGTACGAGGTGTTGGTGTTCGGCAGGCCGAAACGGGTGTCCGCGCGGCGCAGTCCGTCCGCGTTGACCTGGAGGTCCGGCTTGGCGACACCCGGGTGGTTGTCACCCGTCAGCACGGTCGGACGGCCCTTGAGCCGGTCGTCGCCCGCCAGGGGCAGCAGGGACTCGGGCCCGCCGCTCACCTGGGCGGTCTTCGACACGGGGTTCAGGGCGACGTCCTTGGGCCGCTCCGTCTTCGTCGGCTCGTAGATGTCGACCGCCCGCTGGCGCGGGTAGAAACCGGCGACCTGGAGGGGCGTGTTGGAGGGGATGCGGCCGCCCGTGAGCTCCGGGCCGAAGGACTTGACCTTCTTGTAGCCGGACGCTTCCAGGGTCTGCTTGACCGTCTGGGGCGGCACATAGCCCATCTGGTCGGGGTCGAGGTCGTTGCGGACGACCACGTCGTACAGGCCCGCGCGGGCCAGGAAGTCGGCCAGGCCCGGCACTTCGCCGCCGCTCATCAGGGCCTGCTCGACCGCGTCGGTGGCCCTGCGGTTGCCGGGCGTGCCGAAGGGCACGTAGTCGCGCTGCGCCCAGGGCGATTTGGCCAGCACGTCCAGCGGCTGGTCGATGGGGGCGCCCCAGGTGTAGATGCCGTGCGCCGTCGCGGGGGTCACGTAGGCGCGGGTGTGGGGCGAGTTCTCCTCCAGCCAGTCGGCCGTCTGCTCCCAGTGCTTGGGCAGCTTCTTGAAGGCACCGGTCTGGAGGATGTCACCGTTCGCGTAGGGCAGGCAGAGTCCGGGCAGGACGGCCAGCACCGCGACCCACAGGATCGCGCGCCGTCCGGGCAGCGGTCTCGTGCCTCTTGTGCTGAGCGCGACCCCTGTCAGATGGATGAGCCCGAGGACGAGCGCCAGGGCGAGTCCGGGCTGGAACTTGTAGATGTTCCGGAAGGGCCGCAGCCAGCCGTCCAGCCAGCCCTGGACGTCCTCGGAGAACGGGGCGCCGAGGGCCCCGGCGTAGCCCGCCAGCATGATGCCGGTGACGGTGACGACGGTCAGCACCAGCCAGCGCCGCTCGGGCAGGTCGCGGCGGGCGAGCCCGGCCAGTCCTATGGCCGCGGCGATCGCGCCGCCCAGGATCGCGAGCCAGCTCGCGGCCACCGTCCAGCCCGCGGGCAGCCAGGGCTCGCCGAAGTGCAGGTAGGCGGTCCAGTTGCCGCCGCCGCGGAGCATCTCCGTGGCCGACATGGTGCCCGTGGTGGTCTGGGCGTTCTCGACGTACGGCATGAAGTCCTCGCCGTACGCGCCGAGCAGGAGCAGCGGCACCCACCACCAGACGGTCGCCAGGATCACGCCGGGCAGCCACCAGGCGAGCAGGGTCTTGCGCCTGCGGCCCGTACGGCTGGCGACGTAGAGCAGCGCGGGCAGCAGCGCGGCGAGCGTCGAGGCCGCGTTGACGCCGCCCATGAACGGGATGGCCAGTGCCGAACGGGCGGCGGCCACACGGGGCGAGAGCACGACGGAGGTCAGCGGCAGGAGCACCCACGGCAGCACGGCGCCGGGCAGCGCGGCCGCGGAGGTCGAGCCGACGACGATGGTGTACGTCGGCCACAGGGCGTACACCACGGCGCCGAACAGCCGGGTCTGGGCCGTGCCCACACCGAGCCGCTCGGCGAGCCGCAGCGCGCCCCAGAAGGCGGCGGCGACGATGAGCGACATCCACAGCCGCTCCGCCAGCCAGGTGGGTATCTGGAGCAGGTCCGTCAGGGCGTAGTACGGCAGGGACGGGAAGAGATAGCCGACGTACTGGTCGGCGATCCCGCCGAAGCCGCCCCTGTCGTGCCAGAGCTGCCCCAGGTCGCCCAGAAACTGCCAGGGGTCGGTGGCGACCCCCAGCTTGGTCTCGAACGTCATCTTCCCCGGCGACTTGGCCAGGAAGGCGACGAGGACGACCGCCCAGAAGCCGATCAGCCAGCGTCGGCTCCGCGGCCGCTCCGGAGGGGGAGCGGGCTCGGGGGCGGGAGCCGGGGCCTGGGGAGGCGCCTGGACGGTCGTGGTCATGAGGGACACCGCCGGAGGATGAGAAGGAGGTTCCAGGTGGCGAACTCCCGAAGCCCCGGTACGCGGGTGATGGCACCGGCGAGGAAGGGCCAGTAACGGGAGCGGGCCGAGACGATCTGCACGTCGTCACGCGAGCGGACGTGGCGGAGTGTGGGCCCGATGTGCACGGCGAAGAGGTTCTCGCCCAGGGTGTGCTTGGCCGCGCGGCCCGTGCGCCGCTCGTAGCGGTCACGGGCGCGCTCGGCGCCGAGATAGTGCCAGGGAGCGGTCTCGTGACCGCCCCAGGGGGAGTACCAGTTGGTGAACGACACGTAGATGAGCCCGCCCGGGCGCGTCACGCGCACCATCTCGGACAGGAACGTCTGCGGGTCGGCCACGTGCTCCAGCACGTTGGACGAGAAGGTCACGTCCGCCGTGCCGTCGGCGAGGGGCAGCAGATAGCCGTCGGCCACCACCGCGCCCTCGGGTGTACGCCCGTGCCCGTACAGCTCGTCCGGGTCCGGTTCGAACAGGAACGACTGCGCGCCCCTGCGGCGGAACTCCTGGGTGAAGTGCCCGCTGCCGCCGCCGATGTCCACGACTGTGGCGTCCTTCAGCGGTACGTACTTCTCGACCTGCTGCGCGGCGTCACGCGCGAGCAGGCCGTAGCAGTGTTCCGGGTCGGCTTGTTCCTGCATGAAGGCACGGAACAGCGCGACAGATCTTCGGATAGAGGGGTCCCGCACGGTCGTATCACCGCCCAACGGAGATCGGTTGGGGGGAAGCGTGGGGGGACGCCTTGGCCGACGAGGCACGAGCGTACGCCTCGGCGGCGACGGCACGGAAGCTCCGTACCGTGTTCGCCCAGCGGTAGCGCTCGGCTCTGCGCTCGGCGGCGCGGCCCAGGGCCTCGCGCCGCTCGGTGGACAGGGCGAGCGCGCACCAGTGCGCGGCGAAGGAGCTCTCGCCCCGGGCGAGCAGCCCGGTGGCCCCGTCCTCGATGGAGTCGCGCAGCCCGGGGATGTCGAAGCCGATCGCGGGTGTGCCCCGCGCGGCGGCCTCGGTCACGACCAGGCCCCAGCCCTCCACGAGCGAGGGGTGCAGGAGCATCCACGCCTGGCACAGGAGCTGATGCTTCTCGCCCTCGCTGATGTGCCCCGTGAAGGTCACGTCGGGGCCCGCCATGGCCTCCAGACGGCTTCTCTCGGGCCCGTCGCCGACGATGACCAGGCGGCCGCCCGTGACGGGCCTGACGCGCTCCCAGAGCCGCAGGAGCAGGTCTATGCGCTTGTACTCGACGAGCCTGCCCATGGCGAGGAACAGCGGCTCGGACGACTTGGGGTGCAGCGGGCCCGGATCCTCGACGCCGTTGTGGACGATGCGTATCTCGTCCGAGGGGACGCCGAGATGGTTCAGCGCCTCGGCGGTGGACCCGGAGACGGCGACCTTGAGGTTGTCGCGGTGGTTGTGCGCCAGGGCCCAGTGCTCCAGCTGGCGCCCCAGGCGGGCGGCCGGTGCGGGATAGCGCATCCCCCACAGGTCGGTGTGCACATGGTTGACGAAGCAGAGCGTCGGCCCCCGGTGCCACAGGGGCGCCAGGTACGGCATGCCGTTGCAGACCTCGACCAGCAGGTCGCAGTCGCCGATCTGCCGGGCGAACGCCTTGCGGGCACGCAGGAAGTGACCCGCGTCGCTCCCTGCGGAGACGACGCGGTAGTCGCGGTAGGCGGCGGGTCCGCCGCACAGGAGGGTGACCTGATGGCCGTGAGCGGTGAGTCCGTCGGCTATCCGGTCGATGAGCAGCTCGGAGCCGCCTGCGGCCGGATTGCCGAGATCACGCCGTGCCAGGAACACGATGCGGCGCGGGGACCCTGGATCGGCCGCACGCTGCCTGCGGTGGGACGCGCCGGTGGGGACGGACGCGACGGGCGCGGAGGCGGCGTGGGGGCCGTGTGGGGGGACCAGGGAGTGTCGTACGTGCTGGGGCATGCGTGCTCCAACTCGTTCTCAGGGTGCGGTAGGGACCAGTCCTTGCGTGCGCGGTGCGGGGGCTGTGCGCAGGGGGTGTGCGGGGGCGGTGCACGTTGGATGGCTCAGTGTTGGTCGCGCCGTTCGCGGGTGGCTACTCACCGGAGTGACAATTTTGGCGCGGAATTGGACTGATACTTCATCACTTCGCGCTCCGAGGGATGTCCGTGTAAGCGACATGTTCGGTTCTCCGTGGTTCTCCTCGTGGTTCACGGAGTGCTCCGCGCACATGTCCCCGTCACATCTGGCCCGTGGGAGCGGGGGCCGTGCCACGGGCCGGCCTGCCCCTGATCACCAGCACCGCACCGGCCACGGCACACAGGCCACCAGCGATGACGGCGCCCAGCGGGGCTGTGCTGCTGACCAGCTCCAGGCGGTCGTTGTCGTCCTTCGCGAGGTCCACCGCCTCCTGCTGGGTCTTGGCCGTGAACGCGAGCTTGTCACTGTCGAGCAGGGTCACTTTGTCCTTCTTGCCGCCCGGCGCGCGGAGCGTCATCCGGGGGCCCGTCGCGGCGTACAGGATGCGGCCCGTGCGCTCGTCCACGACGAAGTCCAGCCCGGAGTTCGAGTACCACTGCTCGGCGAAGACCTGGCCGCTCTTGGGGCGGTCCACCAGCATCCCGGGCACCTGCCGGGAGCCCGCCCGCTTGGCCTTGACGGTCCCGGTGAAGCGCAGGCCCTCACGTCCGCGGACCTTGGCCTTGCCCTTGTAGTGCAGGGGGACGGTGCCGCCCAGGGTGCTGTCCCACCAGGTGTAGTCGCGCTTCTCGACGTCGAAGGGCCACTTCAGGTACGCCTCGCCGCTGAACTCCTTGCCCTCGGCGGGCTTCGCCTTGCAGCAGCGCACCGGGAGGTTGGTCTTCCGGTCGGTCACCCAGCGCTCCGTCGTCCACTGGAACGACTTGCGTGGATCATCCAGTTTGACCGTCTTCGGGTTGTCGATCGTCTGTGAGACGTCCCACACCGCGTGGCCGCTCTTCTCGCTCTCCGAGACGTTGCCGAGCACCCGCCGCGTGACGGTGAGCTTCTGGTCGTTCTTGGTCTTCAGCTCACCCTGGTCGAAGTACTTCCCCTTGCCCTTGAAGATCGAGGTGATGTTGATGTCCGTGGGATTCCGCTTGGCACGTGGCTCGACGTAGTAGGCGAGCATCGGTGCGAGCACGAGCAGAAAGACACCCAGGCCCAGCAGAACCAGGGCGAGGGGCGAAGCGTGACGGCGCATGGCGGGGCACTCCGAGGGTGGTCTTGTCCTGCGTCAGGGGTGGTCCTGGGGCAGGTGCGGTGCTGCGGCAGAGAAGTGCGCGAACGAAGGACGGGCCGTGGAGAGCGTGGGGTACTCGTGGGTACGGTCCTTATGGGCGGGAAACCGTAGGCCGTCCCTTGACACGGAGTCAATGGTTACCGACACTCGGCAACTCAAGAGGGGTTGGCTCCGGGGGCGGAGTCGCAGGGCCGTGTGCGCGCGGCCCGCATTGGCCAGCACGACCGACACGGCCGTCACGGCACACACGGCACTCACGAAGAGAGGTTCGCCGCCGCCATGCACAGACTCCTCGCCGCCACACTCACGAGTGTGGTCGCCGCGGCCTTGGCCGTCGGCGCGGGCCTCGGCATAGTCGCCGCGCTGAACGCGACTCCCGACCAGCCCAATGTTCCCCTGGTGCAGTTCCACTCGTCGCCGGACGAGGTGCCCGGGCTGGAGTCCGCGCTGCCGTCGGCCTCGCCGTCGCGGAGCGGGTCGCCCAGTGCGTCGCCGAGCGGCTCCCCCGGCGCGTCTCCCGGCGGCTCGCCGAAGAGCTCGCCCGGCGGGGCGGCCGGAGACTCGGCGGACCCCTCGGGGAGCGGCTCCCCGGATGAGCCCGGAGGCGGAGCATCCGGCTCCGGCTCCTCGCCCGAACCGGGGGAGTGATCCGTGAAGGCCGCTCCGGTCCGATCGGCCTGGCAGGACGTCCCGCCCCTGCGCGTGCGCAAGTTCTCCGAGCGCGCGATGGCCGAGGTGCCCGTGCTCGCCGAGGACATCCTGAGCGCCATCCGGCGCGAGTACCCCGGGCTCCCGCTGGTCCTGGACGACTCGGGCGAACCGATGGCCCTCATCGGCATCCGCCGCGCCCTGGAGCACTTCGTCGAGCACCTGGCGACGGGCCTGGAGGCCCCGCACGTGCCGCCGCAGGTCTTCCAGGAGTTCGGGCGCGGAGAGGTGCTCCAGGGGCGCAGTCTGGACTCCCTCCAGGCCATCTACCGCCTCGGCATCCGCCTCGCCTGGCGCAGGCTCGCCGAGATCGGCACCCAGATGGAGATCCCGCCGCCCGCGATGTACGAACTGGCCGAGTCGGGCTTCCAGTACCTCGACGGGCTCGTCGCCGAGTCCGTACGGGGCTACGCCGAGGCGGCGGCCCGGCAGGCGGGGGAGCGGCTGCGCCTCCAGCGGCGCCTGCTCGACCTGCTGCTCTCCGAGCACCATCACCACCGTTCCGCCGGTGAGCCCTCCGACCTGCTCGCCGACCGCGCGGCACGCATCGGCTGGCGCGTGCCCCGTACGGTCGCCGTCGCCGTGCTCGTACGGCCCGCGCGGTCGGCCGTACCGCCCGCCGTCGGCGACGAGGTCCTGCTCGACATGGACTGCGAACAGCCCCGCATGGTGGTGCCCGAACCCGAGGCCCCGGGCCGCACGGAACTGCTGCGCAGGGCGACGACCGGATGGGCCGGGGCGGTCGGTCCGCCCGTACCGCTCGCCGACGCGGTCAAGTCGCTCCGGTGGGCCCAGACCGCCGTCGCCCTGATGGAGCGAGGACTGCTGCCCGGAGGCGAGCTCCTGTACTGCACGGAGCACACCGAGGCGCTCGTCCTGCTGCCCCCGGAGGAACTCATCGCCGGGCTGACCCGGCACCGGCTCGCCCCTCTCGCCGAATGCGGGCCCACGCACAGCCGCCGCCTGGCGGAGACCCTGCTCGCCTGGCTGGAGACCCGGGGCGGCGCCCCCGAGGTCGCGGGGCGGCTGGGAGTCCACCCGCAGACGGTGCGCTACCGGCTGCGCCAGATCCGTGAGCTGTGGGGCGACGACATCGACGACCCGGACAGCCGTTTCGAACTGGAGCTGGTCCTGCGCTCGATGAGGCTCCGCGGCGAGCTGGGATAACGTCCCCGTACGGGTGGAGGCGTGGCCGTACGGATCCATCGACCAGGGGAGGGCGTTGCCGGTGCGGGCGGAACGAGTCGTACCGGAGGTGGCGGCCCACCCGGGGGCGCTGCTCGGCGAGGCCCCGACCTGGGACCCCGTGGAACGGCGACTGCTCTGGGTGGACATCCCCCAGGCGCGCATCCACACCTACGACCCCGCGAGCGGCGCCCGTACGGTCATGGTGGCCGAACAGCGCGTGGGCGCGGCCAAACCGCGCAAGGGCGGCGGCCTGGTGGTCAACCTGCGCGACGGCGTCGGGCTCTACGGGCCGGACGGCCGCTCCTTCGCCTGGCTGCACCACGACCCGCGGCCCTGGAGGCGCGGCAACGACGCGGCCGTGGCGCCCGACGGGGCCCTCTGGGCAGGCACGATCACCGACGCCGACGCTCCGGGCGCCGGGACGCTCACGCGCGTGAGCGGCGACGGGACGGCGGTCACGGTGCTGCCGGAGGTCTCCCTCAGCAACGGGATCGGCTGGAGCCCCGACGGACGGTTCATGTACTTCGTCGACACGGAGACCGAGGGGATCGACGTCTTCGACGTGTGCGGTGACGGCGGCGGCTGCGGAGGCGTCGACGTCGCCGGGCGGCGCACCCTCGTGAGGATGGCCGAGGGGGAGGGGCGCCCCGACGGGCTCACCGTCGACGCCGAGGGCTGCGTATGGGTCGCGCTCTGGAACGGTGGCGCCGTGCGGCGCTACACGCCCGAGGGCACGCTCGACCGGGAGCTGCGGCTTCCTGTGCGGCGGCCCACCTCGTGCGCCTTCGGCGGCGCGGATCTCACCGACCTGTACGTCACCTCGGCGAGGGTGGGCGTCGAACCGGCGGCGGAGCCCCTGGCGGGCGCCCTGCTGGTGCTGCCCGGCGCGGGCGAGGGGGTGGCTCAGTCCGCCTTCGCGGGCTGAGCGGCCCCGGGGCCGGTACCGGTGCCAGCCCCGGTACCGACGCCCTGCGGGGTGCCCTCCTCTTCCGGCGCCTGTCCGAGCATCCGCTTGAGCAGATCGCGCAGCAGGGTGCGCTCCAGGGGCGTCAGCTCGGCCAGGGGCTCACCGGCGAAGTCGAGAGCGCTGCGGAGACGGGACGCGGTGGTGCGGCCCTCGTCGGTCGCGGCGGCGACCTTGACCCGGCGGTCGGCGGGGTCGGCCCGCCGCTCCACCAGGCCGCGCTGCTCCAGCCGGTCGACCATCCCCGTCACGTTCGACGGCTCGCACTTGAGCCGCTGGGCCAGCTTGCGCATGGGGGTGGGCTCGCGGGAGATCAGCGCCAGCACGCGCGCCTGGGAGCCGGTCAACGAGTGCTCCGCCGCGGCCAGTTCGTACTCCTCGTGATAGCGCGCGACGACCGTGCCGACCAGCTCGAGGACTTCGAGGGTGAGCGCGTCGGCGGGACGGGTGCGGGCTGAAGAGCGGTCTGCCATGCCTCCAGGGTACTCGAATGCTTGACAAGGTGAAATATCGAGGTGCATGGTTGTTTCAGTAACTGAAATGTTCTGAGAGGCAGCATCGTCATCATGAGCGCATCCGCATCGCCCCACGCCGCCGACGCGTCCCTTCCGGCCACCGCCCGGGCCTGGCATCTCGTCGCCCGCCCCTCGGGCTGGCCCACCCCCGAGGACTTCGCGCTGCGCGAGGTGCCCGTCGCCGAGCCCGCCGAGGGCGAGATCGCCGTGCGGAATCTCCACTTCTCCGTGGACCCGTACATGCGCGGGCGGATGAACGATGTGAAGAGTTACATCGCCCCCTTCAAGCTCGACGAGCCGATGGACGGCGGCGCGGTCGGCGTCGTGGTCGCCTCCCGCGCCGAGGGCTTCGCGCCGGGCGACCATGTGGCGCACTTCGTGGGCTGGCGGGAGTACGCGACGCTGCCCGCGAAGCACGCCACCAAGATCTCGGAAGAGGTGGCTCCGCTCACCGCCTTCCTCAGCGTCCTCGGCGCGACGGGCCTCACGGCCTACGCCGGGCTGCTGAAGTCCGCCTCCTTCAAGGAGGGCGACACCGTCTTCGTCTCCGGCGCCGCGGGCGCGGTCGGCAGCCAGGTCGGCCAGATCGCCAAGCTCAAGGGCGCCGCCCGTGTCATCGGCAGCGCGGGCTCCGACGAGAAGGTCCGCGTCCTCAAGGAGGAGTACGGATTCGACGCCGCGTTCAACTACAAGTCGGCTCCCGTGGCAGAGCAGCTCCGCGAGGCCGCTCCTGACGGCATCGATGTCTATTTCGACAATGTCGGCGGCGACCATCTGGAGGCCGCCCTCTCCTCGTTCAACACCTTCGGCCGCGCCACCATCTGCGGCATGATCTCGCAGTACAACGCGACGGAGCCGACCCCCGCGCCGCGCAACCTCGCGCTCATCATCGGGAAGCGCCTGCGCCTCCAGGGGATGCTCGTGAGCGATGAGACCGCGCTCCAGCCGCAGTTCTTCGAGGAGGTCTCCGCCTGGGTCCGCTCCGGCGAGCTGAAGTACCGCGAGACGATCGTCGAGGGGATCGAGAGCGGGGTGGACGCCTTCCTCGGCGTCCTCAAGGGGGAGAACACGGGCAAGATGATCGTCAGTCTCGCGGACTGACCACCCGGGCACGCCCTCGTCGGAGGCCATTAGGCTCGGCATCGGCCGGTGGGATTTGGGCGCGAGTCCCCCGGTCGTGCCACCGACAGGAGGATCCATGGCAATCCAGCCCATAGACGTCAAGTACACGGCCGTCGCCACCGCGGAGAACGGCCGGGACGGCCGCGTCGCGACCGACGACGGCAAGCTCGACGTTGTCGTCAACCCGCCCAAGGAGATGGGCGGCAGCGGCGCGGGCACCAACCCCGAGCAGCTCTTCGCCGCCGGTTACAGCGCCTGCTTCCAGGGCGCGCTCGGCGTCGTGGCGCGCAAGGAGGGCGCCGACATCTCCGGCTCCACCGTGACGGCGGAGGTCGGCATCGGCAGCACCCCCGAAGGCGGCTTCGGTCTCACCGTCGCCCTCTCGGCCTCCATCCCGAACGTGGACGCGGACACCGCCAAGTCCCTTCTGGAGAAGGCCCACCAGGTCTGCCCGTACTCCAACGCCACCCGGGGAAACATCGAGGTCACGCTCAGCGTCAAGTAACCGACGCGGCAGGACCAACCGTGGGGGCCACCCCGCCGGATCGGCGGAGCGGCCCCCACGGGCTGTCCGGCACCACGGCACCACGGCACCACGGCGCCTCAGCCTCAGGGCGTCGGTGCGTCAGGGCCGCAGCAGCACCTTGCCCGCGTCCGCGCCCTCGGGGCCGCCGACCGCCGCCATCGCCTCGCCGAAGGACGGCAGGGGAAACTCGTGGGTGATCAGGGGCGCGGGGTCCAACAGCCCGCCGGTGAACGCCCGTACGGCGAAGGACCAGGCGGCGGACGAGGCGCCGAACACGGAGCCGACGGTGAGCTGGTTGAGGACCAGGTGCAGCGGGTCGACGCCGAGCGCTCCCGGGTCGAACATGCCGGTGAGGACGACACGGCCGCCGCGCCGCGCCAGCAGGCAGGCGTCCTGGGCCGACCCGTCCGCACCCGCCGTCTCCAGGACGACGTCGTAGCCGCCCGCCTCCTTGCCCGTCTCCTCCGGCGCGCAGGCACGGTCGGAGCCCAGGCTCAGCGCCTGCTCGGCGCGGGCCGACCGCGGCTCCACCGTGAGGAGGGCGGCGGGGGACGAGGCGGCAAGGAGCTGGACGGCGAGCAGGCCGAGCGTTCCCCCGCCGACGACGGCCACCCTGTCGCCGGGCCGGGGCGCGCCCGCGAGCACCGCGGCGGCGGCGACGGCCGCGGGCTCCAGCAGCGCGGCGGCGCGCAGATCGGCCCTGTCGGGCAGGAGGTGGAGCAGCCGCGTGGGCAGCACCAGCCGGTCGGCGAAGGCGCCCGGCTGGGTGAAGCCCGTCTCGTCGTACCCGCTCGCGCACAGATTGGTGGCGCCCTCCCGGCACCGCTCGCAGGACAGGCACGCGCGGAAGCCCTCCGCGACGGTCTTCCGCCCCGTCAGCGCCGGGTCCACGCCCTCGCCCACGGCGTCCACGGTGCCCGCCCACTCATGTCCGGGTGTCACGGGATAGCGCACGAAGTCCGGGTGCCGGGTGCCGTCGTACAACTCCCGGTCGCTGGCGCAGATCCCGGCCGCGTGCACGGCGATCCGCACCTCGCCGGGCCCCGGAAGGGGCTGCGGCCCGCTCACGATCCGGTGCTCTCCCGGACGGTCGACGACGACGGCGCGGGCGCTCCCGGACGCCGGCGCTCCCGCCCGGCCGGTCGTCCCGGCCGGTCCTGCGGCAGTGGTCACTGACGGCTCCCTTCACCCACTCAGCGCGCGGTGCGAGGAGAGGTGATCTCCCGATAGGCCAGCTCCGCGAGACTGTGCTGCCCCTTTTTGCTCGGGTGGAACCAGTCCCAGTTGCTCAGTTCGTCACCGGTGAAGCGGTAGCGGAAAACGGCACCGTTGTCGTACCGGCAGCGCAGGTCCTTGGCGCACTCCTCCTTCAGCACGGAGTTGTACGCGACCACCCGGTCGTACACCTGCTGCCGGCGGTCCTGGGCGGCCTTGTCCATCGCGTTGGGATCCTTGAGCATCGACTGGCAGATCCCGAGGTTCCATATCCGCTGGCCTATGGGGTTCTTCCGGCCCTGCTCCCACAGCCGCTTGAGGTTGGGCACGCTGGAGACGTAGACCTGCGTCTTGGGCCGGTCCGCGCGCAGGACGCGCAGGGACTCGCGGAAGCTCGCGCGGAAGTCCTCGACGGACGTCATCTCCCCGACGGTCTTCCTGCACGCGTCGTTGCCGCCGCTCATCACGGTGATCATGTCAGGGCCCGTGGCGGCGGCCTTGCGCATCTGCCCGGGCAGGTCGGCGATGACGGCGCCGCTCACCGCGTGGTTCCAGCTCTTGCCCCGCGAGTCGCCGAGGAGACGGTTGGCGAGGCTGTCGACCTGCGGCTCGGATCCTGTGGCCCAGGACACCTTCACGCAGTCGGAGAGCACCGAGCAGGCGTCGAAGCCGCGCGTGATGGAGTCGCCCACGGCGGCCATGGACTCGGGTTTTCTGTCCCAGATCGGGGTGGGGGACGGCGACGGCTTGGGGCGCCCGGAGGCGTCGGCGCGCTGTGCGGCTCTGTCGCTGCCTCCGCCGCCGGGATCCCCGCAGGCGGCGGCGAGCCCCAGCCCTCCCGCGATCATCGCGGCGAAGGCGCAGATGGTGACGGTACGGGCGCGTGTCCGGCCGGAGGAGCGGGTAGGCCGGTGGGACGGGTCGTCGGTCTCGCTGCGGCTGTCCGTCATCCGGCCCCCTGTTCGCTGGTCCCCATCCGACGGTACGTCACGCACCGTGCGCCGTCGCACGGTAGCTTGGCCGTGACTGGCTGACGCGGGGGCGCACAGCGGCTGGTAAATATTACCTCGCGTCACTTCCTGTCCCTTTCGGGGATATTTGAGCGCAGTGGTGTTTACTATTCGTAACCTCGGGAGCTGGTAGGGAAGTGACCGATGGTGCAAAAATGTCAGGCGCTGAACCGGCGCATGACCGGTAGGTGATCGAGGCCGCTCGGCGAGGCGACCCTCGGACCGCACTGGAGGTCCCGGTGACGACACGTGGAGTTCTGTACGTCCACTCGGCGCCCCGCGCGCTGTGCCCCCACGTCGAATGGGCCGTGGCGGGTGTCCTCGGCGCGCGCGTGAACCTCGACTGGATCAGACAGCCCGCCTCCCCGGGCACCTGGCGTGCCGAGTTCTCCTGGCAGGGCGATCCCGGCACCGCCTCCAAGCTCGCCTCCGCGCTGCGCGGTTGGCACCTGCTGCGCTTCGAGGTCACCGCCGAGCCCTGCCCGACGGCCGAGGGCGAGCGGTACAGCTCGACGCCCGGGCTGGGGATCTTCCACGCCGTGACCGGCATGCACGGCGACATCCTCATCCCGGAGGACCGCCTCAAAGCCGCGCTGGCCCGTGCCGCGCGCGGGGAGGGCGACCTGGAGGCCGAGATCTCCCGGCTGCTCGGCAAGCCCTGGGACGACGAGCTGGAGCCGTTCCGGTACGCGGGGGAGGGTGCCCCCGTGCGCTGGCTGCACCAGGTCGTATAGGCGGCTCAGAGGCCCGTACGGGACGGTTCACGGCCCCGTGCGAGGCCTGGGCCCAGGGGCGGGCCCGCGGGGCGTCGCTCTTGCCCTGGAGCGTGCTCCAAGCCGTACCGTGCCGGACATGTCTGACCGAACTTCAGTAGCCGTCCTCGGCACCGGGACCATGGGTGCCGCCATGGCGCGCAACCTCGCGCGCGCCGGGCTCGACGTCCGCGCCTGGAACCGTACCCACGCCAAGGCCCTGCCCCTCGCGGGTGACGGGATCCGTGTCACGGAGGACGTGGCCGACGCGGTGCGCGGCGCCGACGTGGTGCTCACCGTGCTGTTCGACGCGCCCTCCGTCCTGGACGCGATGCGGGCCGCCGCGCCCGGCCTCGCCGAGGGCGCGCTCTGGACGCAGGCCAGCACCGTCGGGCCGGACGGCGTCCCGCCGCTGACGGACTTCGCCGGGGAGCACGGGCTCCGTTTCGTCGACTCCCCGGTGCTGGGCACCAAGGCGCCCGCCGAGGCCGGTCAGCTCACCGTGCTCGCCGCCGCCCCGGAGGACGTACGGGCCGATGCGGAGCCGGTGTTCGACGCGATCGGGCAGAAGACGCTCTGGCTCGGCACCGAACCGGGCGCCGCCAGCCGTTTCAAGCTGGTCGTCAACAACTGGGTGCTCACCGTCATCAACGGGACGGCGGAAACTCTCGCCCTCGCCGAGGGGTTCGGCTTCGACCCGCGTGCGTTCCTGGACGCCGTCGGGGGAGGCCCGCTCGACCTGCCGTACCTGCGGCTCAAGGCTGGGCTGATCCTCGACGGCGACTACGCCGCCAGTTTCCCGCTGGCCGGGGCGCGCAAGGACGCCGAACTGATCACCCGTGCCGCCGAGGAGGCCGGTGTCCGCCTGGACCTCGCCCCCGCGGGTGCCGAACGGCTGCGCCGGGCGGAGGAGCAGGGGCACGGCAGGGAGGACGCGGCTGCCTCGTACTTCGCCAGCTTCGACTGACGACACCGTCCAGCCATCCCGCGCATGTGTAAGGGGCGCCCTCCAAGGGAGGACGCCCCTTACACATGCGCTTACGCGCGCACACGCTGACGTGCGTACGCGACCGGAGCGATCAGGCGCTGCGGAACGCCAGCACGACGTTGTGGCCACCGAAGCCGAACGAGTTGTTCAGCGCGGTGATGCGGCCCTCCGACGGGAGGGCGCGCGCCTCGCCGCGCACGATGTCGGCGTCCACCTCGGGGTCCAGGTTGTCGATGTTGATCGTCGGCGGAGCCGTGCGGTGGTGCAGCGCCAGCACCGTGGCCACGGTCTCCACGCCGCCCGCGCCGCCCAGCAGATGACCGGTCATCGACTTGGTGCCGGAGATGACCATGTGGTCCACGTCCTCGCCGAAGACCTTGCGCAGCGCCTTGAGCTCGGCGAGGTCGCCCTGCGGGGTCGAGGTCGCGTGCGCGTTGATGTGCGCGATCTCCGACGGGTCGGTGTCGGTGTTCGACATGAGGTTCTGGAGCGCGTGCGCGATGCCGTTGCCGGAGGGCTCGGGCTGCACGATGTCGTGGCTGTCGGCGGAGATGCCCTGGCCGATCGCCTCCGCGTAGACCCGGGCGCCGCGCCGCCGTGCGTGCTCCTCCGACTCCAGGACGATCACACCCGCGCCCTCACCGAGCACGAAGCCGTTGCGGTCGACGTCGAACGGGCGCGAAGCGCCCTGCGGGTCGTCGTTGTTCTTGGACATCGCCATCATGTTGGCGAAGGCCGCGACGGGCAGCGGGTGGAGCGCCGCCTCCGTACCGCCCGCGACGACCACGTCGGCACGGCCGGTGCGGATCATCTCGATGCCGTAGCCCACGGCCTCGGAGCCCGAGGCGCAGGCGCTGACCGGAGTGTGCACGCCCGCGCGGGCGTTGACCTCCAGGCCGACGTTGGCGGCCGGGCCGTTCGGCATGAGCATCGGCACCGTGTGCGGGGAGACCCTGCGGAAACCCTTCTGCAGCAGCGTGTCGTACTGGTTGAGCAGAGTGGTGACACCGCCGATACCGGACGCCACGACGGTGCCGAGCCGGTCCGGATCGACCGAGGTGTCCTCACCGGCACGGCCGCTGAAGCCCGCGTCGGCCCACGCTTCACGGGCCGCCACCAGCGCGAACTGGGCCGAGCGGTCCAGCTTCCTCGCCTGCGCGCGCGGGATGGTCTCGGTCGGCTCGACCGCGACCCGGGCCGCGATCCGCACGGGAAGGTCGGCAGCCCACTCCTCGTCCAGGAGACGGACGCCGGAGCGCCCCGCGACGAGACCTTCCCAGGTCGATGCGCTGTCGCCACCCAGCGGTGTGGTTGCGCCGATACCGGTGACGACCACGGTGCGATTGGTCGCGTTCACTGGAATTCTTTCTCCACTGGTAGGGGTGACCTCGTTTGAGCCACCCGTCGGCCGGGTGGCGACAAACGCGTCAACGGATGTCTCAGTTCTGGTGGTCGAGGATGTAGTTGGTCGCGTCCCCGACGGTCTTCAGGTTCTTGACGTCGTCGTCCGGAATCTTCACGCCGAAACGCTCCTCGGCGGCGACGACCACCTCGACCATGGACAGCGAGTCGACGTCCAGGTCGTCGGTGAAGGACTTGTCGAGCTTCACGTCCTCGGTCGGGATTCCGGCGATCTCGTTGACGATCTCGGCGAGACCCTCGACGATCTCTTCCTGCGTGGCGGCCATTCGGCGCTCCTTCGGTATGTGCGGGTGATTCCGCAGCGCCCGACGCCTTTGTACGGGGCTGCTTGGATCTTGACTAAGGGAGAGTAACGACCGTAGCCGCGTAAACGAGACCCGCCCCGAATCCGATGACGAGGGCGGTGTCGCCGCTCTTCGCCTGCCCGGTCGCCAGCAGCCGCTCCATGGCGAGCGGAATGGAGGCGGCCGAGGTGTTGCCGGTGGTCTCCACGTCACGGGCGACCGTGACGTGCTCCGGCAGCTTGAGGGTCTTCACCATCGAGTCGATGATCCGCATGTTCGCCTGGTGCGGGATGAAGACGTCCAGGTCCTCCGGCGCCAGTCCGGCGGCGTCGAGGGCCTGCTGCGCGACCTTCGCCATCTCGAAGACGGCCCAGCGGAAGACCGTCTGGCCCTCCTGCCGGAGCGCGGGGAACTTCAGTTCGCCGTTCTCGTCGACCGGGAGTTCGGAGACGTCGCCCACGCGGTAGTCGTCCCACGGGACGGTCTGCGAGATGACGTCCGCCTTGTCGCCCTCCGAGCCCCAGACGGTCGGCCCTATGGCCGGCTCCTCCGAGGGGCCGACGACGACGGCGCCCACGCCGTCGCCGAACAGGAACGCGGTGGAGCGGTCCGTGAGGTCCGTGAGGTCCGAGAGCCGCTCGGCGCCGACCACCAGCACGTACTTCGAGCTGCCCTCGACGACCATGCCCTTGGCGAGCGTCAGGCCGTAGCCGAAGCCCGCGCAACCCGCGTTGACGTCGAAGGCCGCGGCCTTGCCCGCGCCCATACGGTCCGCGATCTCGGTGGCGATGGCCGGGGTCTGCTTGAAGTGCGAGACCGTCGCGATGATGACCCCGTCGATCTGGTCCGCGGTGATGCCCGCGTCCGCCACGGCCTTGCCCGCGGCGGTCAGAGTCATCTCCGCGAGCGTCTCCTCCGGGCCCGCCCAGTGCCGGGTGGCGATCCCGGAGCGGGAGCGGATCCATTCGTCCGAGGAGTCGATGTGCTTGAGGATCTCCTCGTTCGGCACGACGCGGGTCGGCCGGTAGCCGCCGACGCCGAGGATACGGGCGTACGGGGAGCCCTGTGCGGGCTTGATCTTCGCGGTCATGCTACTCAGGGACTCCTCGGGTTCAGGACGACGCGTGCTCGGCGATGAGCGCACGAGCCGCTTCGAGATCGTCGGGGGATTTCAGCGCCAGCGTGCGGACACCCGGGAGGGCACGCTTGGCGATCCCGGTGAGCGTGCCACCCGGGCACAGCTCGATGAGGGTGGTGACACCCAGTTCCTGGAAGGTCTCCATGCACAGATCCCAGCGCACGGGGGCCGAGATCTGGTGGACCAGCCGTCGAACGACCTCGGGGCCCGTGTCGACGACCTGTCCGTCGAGGTTGGACACGTAGCGCACGGCGGGGTCGCCGGGCTCGATGTCCTTGACGGCCTCGCTCATCGCGGGCTCGGCCGGGGCCATGTGCTCCGTGTGGAAGGCGCCGGCGACCTTGAGCGGCATCACGCGGGCCTTCTCGGGCTTGTCCTGCCCGAGGGCCGCGATCTGCTCGGCTGTGCCCGCGGCGACGATCTGGCCCGCGCCGTTCATGTTCGCCGGGGTCAGGCCCAGCTTCTCCAGGTGCGCGACGACGGCCTCGGAGTCGCCCCCGAGGACCGCTGCCATGCCGGTCTCGGTGACGGCCGCCGCCTCCGCCATGGCCTTGCCACGGGCCCGGACGACCTTCATGGCGTCCAGGGGCGTCAGCACGCCCGCCAGGGCCGCGGCGGCCAGCTCACCGACGCTGTGGCCGGCGAGCGCGCCCGCGGCGTCCAGCGAACCGGGGGACTCCTGTCCCGGGCGCCAGTCGAGCAGCGCCTCGGCGGACAGCAGGCTCGCGGCGACGAGCAGCGGCTGCGCCACGGCTGTGTCGCGGATCTGGTCCGCGTCGCCCTCGGTGCCGTAGTGGGCCAGGTCGAGGTCGATCGCGGCCGACCACTCCGCGAGCCGGTCCGCAGAACCGGGGAGTTCGAGCCAGGGGGTCAGAAGGCCAGGCTTCTGGGCGCCTTGGCCGGGAGCGACGAGTACGAGCACTCTCTCACTCTCTCTTGTGAGCTGTGGTCCCCGCCGGTGAGGACCGGGACGAAGAACGGTGAGGGGAATTGTGGGCCCTCGACAAAAGGCGGGCGTAAGCCTACGGGCGGCTCCCGAAGTCCGCGAGACGTCCCAGGATGAGCGCGATACGCAGTGTGAAGGCGGAGCGCACATCCGAGGGCGACCAGCCCGTGACGTCTGTCACACGTCGCAGCCGGTAGCGCACGGTGTTGGGGTGCACAAAGAGCATCCGTGCGGCGCCTTCCAGGCTACTCGCCTGCTCCAGATAGACGCTGAGTGTCTCCAGCAGCGCCGACCCGGCTTCCTCGAGCGGTCTGTAGATCTCCTCCACCAGCAGCTCGCGGGCGACGGGGTCGCCCGCCATCGCGCGCTCCGGCAGGAGATCGTCCGCGAGGACCGGACGGGGCGCGTCCGGCCACGCCGCGCACGCCTTCAGCCCGGCCATCGCCGCCTGCGCCGAGCGCGTCGCCGCGAGCAGGTCGCCCACCACGGGGCCCGCCACCACGGGACCGGCCGCGAACGGGCCGATCAGGGACTTCGCGGAGCGCAGCGGATCGTCCGAGCCGCCCGCGATCACCACCAGACGGCTGCCGAGCACGCCCGTCAGGACCTGGAGCTTGGCGTGCCGCGCGGCCCTGCGGATCGCCTCGACGGTCAGCTCGCTGTCGCCGTCCGGTGCGGTGCCGAGCACCACGGCGACATGCTCCGGGGAGTTCCAGCCCAGCGCCGCGGCGCGGGAGACGGCGCCCTCGTCGGCCTCGCCGGACAGCACCGCGTTGACGACCAGGGACTCCAGCCGGGCGTCCCACGCGCCCCGCGCCTCGGCCGCCTGCGCGTAGACCTGGGCGGTGGCGAAGGCGATCTCGCGTGCGTAGACGAGCAGGGCCTCGCGCAGCACCGACTCGTCCCCGGGGGCCGCGACTTCGTCGATGGCGGTCTCGACGACCTCGATCGTCGTACGCACCATCTCGACGGTCTGCCGCAGGGTGATCGCGCGGGTCAGCTCGCGGGGCGCCGTGCCGAACACGTCCGTGCTGATCGCCTGCGGCGTCTCGGGGTGCCGGAACCACTCGGTGAACGCGGCGATGCCCGCCTGCGCGACCAGCCCGATCCACGAACGGTTCTCCGGGGGCATCGCGCGGTACCAGGGGAGCTGCTCGTCCATGCGCGCGATGGCGGCGGCGGCGAGTTTGCCGGAGGACTGCTCCAGTCTGCGGAGTGTGGCGGTATGCGGATGCTGAGAGGGGTCTGTGGGTTCTGGCACGGGACAAGCCTGCCTTATCGGAAGGCGCGGCAGGGCGCTGGGGCGGACAGCGGCCCCCGGCCGCGGTCTACGGTGGGGCCATGACGCAGGTGTGGCGAGCGGACGACCGGTACCGGGGCGGGGACGCGGACGCCGGGATCGACACCCGGCACGCCTTCTCCTTCTCGGGTCACTACGACCCGGACAACGTGAACTTCGGCCTGCTGGTGGCCTGCAACGAGGAACGGCTCGCCCCCGGCGCCGGATTCCCGCTCCATCCGCACCGGGACGTCGAGATCGTGACATGGGTCGCTGAAGGACTGCTGGAGCACCGGGACTCCACGGGAGAGGTCTCGCTCGTACGCCCCGGGGACGTGCAGCGCCTCGGCGCGGGCAGCGGCGTACGGCACGTCGAGCGGAACGCGGGGGACGAGCCGCTGCGCTTCGTGCAGATGTGGCTCGTCCCGGGCACGTTCGGGACCGAGCCGGAGTACGAGATCGTCCGGGGCATCGCCGACGGCACGCCCTTCGCGCTGCCCCGTACGGAGGCTGTCCTGCACCTACGGCGGCTCGGCGACGGGGAACGGACAGCCGTGCCGGACGCGGCCTGGACCTACGTCCACATGGTGCGAGGACAGGCCGAACTGGACGGAGCGACCCTGCGGACCGGGGACGCCGCGCGGATCGCCGACGCGAGGGACCTGGAGGTGCGCGGGCAGGGCTCGGCGGAGCTGCTGATCTGGGAGATGCACGCCGAGCCGAGCTACGGCTGAAGACGGCACCGACCGGTACCGTCCGGTTCCGCCCGGGGTGCGGCTACGGGCGTACCGCCCCGAGGTCCCTCAGCACCGCGTCCGTGAACACCGGCCAGACCTCCACCGCCCACGGGCCGAACGCGCGGTCCGTCAGCGCCACGCAGGCCGCGCCCGCGTCGGGGTCCACCCACAGGAACGTGCCCGACTGGCCGAAGTGCCCGAACGTCCTGGGGGACGAGGAAGCGCCCGTCCAGTGCGGCGACTTGGAGTCCCGGATCTCGAAGCCCAGCCCCCAGTCGTTCGGCTTCTGGTTGCCGTACCCCGGCAGCACCCCGCCGAGCCCGGGGAAGACCACGGAGGTCGCCTCGTCGAGCGTCGTACGGTGCAGCAGGCGCGGCGCCTGGAGCTCGGCCGCGAAGCGCACGAGGTCGGCCGCGGTCGAGACGGCGTCCTTGGCGGCCGAACCCGGCAGCTCGGTGTCCGCCATGCCCAGCGGATCGAGGACCGCCTCACGCAGGTACTGCGGAAAGGGGATCTCCGTCGCCTTCGCCACATGGTCGGCCAGCGTCTCGAAGCCCGCGTTGGAGTAGATCCGCCGGGTGCCGGGCGCCGCCATCGCGCGGTGCTCGTCGAAGGCCAGCCCGGAGGTGTGGGCCAGCAGGTGCCGGACGGTGGCGCCCTCGGGCCCCGCGGGCTCGTCCAGCTCGACCGCGCCCTCCTCCAGGGCGACCAGCACCGCGTAGGCGGCCAGCGGTTTGGTGACGGAAGCCAGCTCGAAACGGCGCTCCATGGGGCCGTGGGTACCGGCCACCGTGCCGTCCGCACGTACGACGGCAGCGGCGGCGGTGGGCACCGGCCAGGTCTCGATCATCCGCAGGCTGTCCATGTCCCCGAGCCTAACGTCCGGGATTTCACACCGTTTTTGCCCTTGCTTGGAGTGCGCTCGAACTTCGTAGCGTTCACTTATGACCGTGATGGAAACAGCGAGCGCGGACACGGGCGCGGACACGGAGCCACTGAACTGCGACGCCGGAGCTCACCCCCGTCCGGATGGTGACGACCGATACACGATCAGTGAGGTGGCCGCCATCAGCGGCCTCAGCGCGCACACGCTGCGCTGGTACGAGCGCATCGGGCTGATGCCGCACGTCGACCGGTCCCACACGGGCCAGCGGCGCTTCAGCAACAAGGACCTGGACTGGCTCCGGCTGGTTGGCAAGCTGCGCCTGACCGGCATGCCGGTCGCCGACATGGTGCGCTACGCCGAGCTCGTGCGGGAGGGCGAGAGCACCTTCGGGGAGCGCAAGGAATTGCTCCTGGCCACCCGCGAGGACGTCCTGCGCCGCATCACGGAGCTCCAGGACACCCTCGCGGTCCTCAACCACAAGATCGACATCTATACGACGGCGAACGCGTAGCACGCGAAGGCCCCGGCCAGGACGGCCGCCACGGCCCTCCGCCCCCGGTTCACGCCCTTCCAGGGAGCGTCGAAACGGCGCGCGACGCTCCCGATCGCGACGAGCGCGAGGGCGAAGAGCGGCATCCAGGCGAGCCGGGCGAGCAGCCAGCCCAGGGAGTCCGGCGCCGTCGTCAGCCCGGCGAACGTCCCCAGGAACGAACTCGGCACGGCGGCCGTCAGCATCGCCGACTGGTGCCAGCAGAAGATGGTCATCGCCGACAGGTTGACGACCACGACGGGCGCCCACAGCGCGGGGCGGCGCAGCGCCCTCGCCAGACGGTCGCGCAACAGTACGGCCGCGCCGCACTGGACCGAGGCCAGGGCGAGCACCAGGAGGGACGGGGGATGCGAGTTCGTCCGCGCCTCCCCGGGAACTCCGACCATCGACGCCGGGTAGTGGAAGACGAGCAGCAGGAGCGCGAACAGGGCGGCACCCGCGCCGAGCAGAAAAGCGCCGCCTCTCTTGCGCAGCTTTCCCTCACCCCAGCAGACACCGATCTGGTACGCGAAGAGCCAGCCGGGCACGAGATTGACCATGCCGAGCCAGGACGGCATGGCCTCCGCGTACGGCCCGTAGCGCAGGAGGTCGACCACGGCGACCGTGCCGAAGAGCGGCGCCGCCGCCCATGCGCCGAGCTTCTGGCAGGCCCTGACGCAGTACGGGGTGAGCGCGGTGACGCCCGCGTAGATCCCGACGAACCACAGGGGCTGGACGACCAGTACGGCGGCCGTACGCACCGTCCCGCCCGGAACACCCATGGCCGACAGCAAGGGGACGAGCGCCGCCCATACGGCGGTCACGCCCAGGACGGGACGGCCCAGCCGGACCAGCCGCCCACGGAGCCAGCGGCCCGTGGACTCGCCCCGCGCGGCCGAGCGCCGGTAGGAGAGCACCGACGAGTAGCCGCCCACCAGGAAGAAGATTCCGAGCATCTGCAGCACCCAGCTCATGGGCGCGAAGTAGTCGAGCGTGGCGAGGGGGCTCGCGTTGTGCAGCGTGCCGTCCGCGTCCCGTGTGAAGCCGCCGAGCAGCCAGTGCCCGGTCGGCACGGCGAGCAGCGCCAGGGCGCGCAGCCCGTCGACGGCGCGGTCACGGTGCGCGGGGGTGCGCTCCTCGATCGCCGCGACGGCGGCACTGGCCTTCCGCCGGATCCCGGTCCCGGTCCCGGGCCGGGGCCGTGTCTCAGTGGGCATGGGCATGGCTGCACTCCTCGGAGGCGGCGGAGCAGTGGACGGAGCCGTACGAACCGAGCGCGATGGACGAGAAGTTGGCGAGCGAGTCGGTGCCGGGCGCGAAGTAGCCCGCGTGCCCGTCTGCCTTGGCGGAGGTGACGACGCGGGCGCCGAAGCCGGGGGAGGCCGGGTCGGTGCCGTGGCCCAGGCCCAGGACCTGGACGTTCGGCACCTTGCCGATCCAGTCGCCGGGGTCGCGCGTCGCCCACACCGGTACGGGCGTACGGAGCGCCGAGACCGACTCCGCGCGCATCCCGGGGGAGCCGAGGACCACGAGGTTCGCGGCATCGCGCCGGGTGAGCCCGTCGGCCGCCCCGCCGCAGACGACCGAGCCGTAGCTGTGGCAGAAGACGGTGGGCGCGGGTGCCCCGGTCCGTGCCAGGCCGTGCAGGAAGCGCTCCAGGCGCGGAGCGCCCGCCTCGGCGAGCCGCCCGGTGGCCGCGTCCGGGCCGAGGCCCACGGGCGTCGTGTAGCCCACCCACGCGATGACGGCGGTCCGCGTGCCGGGCTGCCGTTCCGCCATCCCGGCCCGGAGGGACTTCGCCATCCCGACGGGCTTGCCGTACCGGTTCTTGCCCCCGCCGTCGAAGGTCGCCAGGTCGATGTCGGAGCCCGGCACCATCACGGCCGTACGGTCGGCGTGCGGCAGGTCGCCGAAGACCTCGGCGACCTGGCCCCTGCCGCGCGGGTCGAACGCCAGGATCTGCCGCCCCGGGGCGAGCAACTGTCCGTACCGTTCGGCCTTCTCGTCGGCCCGGCGGTGGTCCTGGACGGTGCGCGCGGGATCGGTGGCCGTGCGCAGCGCGGAGGCGCGTTCGGCCTTCAGCGCGCGCCGGTTGGCGTCGTAGCGGAGCTTCACGGGTGCGCCGTCGAGGTTCCCGACGGTGAGCGGGTGGCGGTGGGCGAGCGTCCGGCGCTCGTGCGGGGTGAGACCGGCGAAGAAGGAGGCGATCCGCTTCGGGCTCGCCGTCGCCGGGTCGGGGAGCGGTTCGCCCAGGGAGCCGTCGGCCCGCCACGCGGCGGCGCCGGGCGCGGGGCCCGTCACCGGGGTCTGCTCGTTGCCCAGGGCCAGGCCGGTCGTCCCGCCCACGGTGGCAGCGGCGAGCGTCGCGGCGATCAGAGCGCGCTTGAGACGGCGCTTCATGGCTGCTCTCCCTCCTCGCGCCGCGCCGCCGGGAGGTCCGACGGCGCGACAGAAGGAAGAGTGCGGTGACGCCTTGTGCACGGGCGTCACACCACGGAGCCAACTGCGCGGTGATACCGGAGTAGGGGGTGGGGGAGGTCAGCGGGGCGCGCGGCGCGTACGGAACCGATCGGTACCGAATGGTTCCGCGCGCCCCACGGTTTTCTCGTGCTTCCCTGGTGCTTTCCTCGTGCTACTGGTCGCCGGGTGCGACGAGCCCCGACTCGTACGCGAAGATCACGGCCTGCGCCCTGTCCCGCAGGTCGAGCTTGGAGAAGATCCGGCTGACATGGGTCTTCACCGTCTGCTCGGCCAGGAAGAGCGACTCGGCGATCTCCCCGTTGGACTGGCCCCGCGACAGCAGTTCCAGTACCTCGGTCTCCCTCTCGGTGAGCCCGTTCAGGCGCAGCGCGGGCTTCTCACGTGACCTGCGGGGAGCGGTGCCGCCCCGCTGCCGGGCGAACTCGGAGATGAGCCGCCGTGTCACCGAGGGCGCCAGCAGCGCCTCTCCCTCGGCCACCACCCGTACCGCCGCGATCAGGTCGGCGGGCGGCGCGTCCTTCAGCAGGAAGCCGCTGGCGCCCGCGCGGAGCGCCTCGTACACGTAGTCGTCCACGTCGAAGGTGGTGAGCATGAGCACCTTCGGCACATGGGTGACGCCCGCGGGAGGGTCGAGCAGCCGGCGGGCGGCCTCCAGGCCGTCCATCTCGGGCATACGGACGTCCATGAGGACCACGTCCGGGTGGGTACGGCGGCACAGTTCGACGCCCTGGGCGCCGTCCGGTGCCTCGCCCACGACGTCGATGTCGCTCTGCGCGGCGAGCAGCGCGGCGAAACCGGCGCGCACCATGGCCTGGTCGTCGACGATGACCACCTTGGTCACGCCGGGGGGCGAGGAGGAGGCAGCGGTGCCGCTCATGCGGTCGTCGGGTCCTTTCCGTCACGGTCGGGGTCCTGCGGGCCCTGCGCGTCCTGCTGGGCCTGCTGGCCCTGGGGGTCCTGAGGTGCTTCGGACGGCGTGAGGGGCAGCCGTGCGGCGACGCGGAACCCGCCGTCCGGCAGCGGCCCGGTGTCCAGCTCGCCGCCGACGAGCCGTACGCGCTCCCGCATGCCGACCAGGCCGTGCCCCGTCCCCGTCGTCTCCAGGGGCTGACCCTCCGGCTCGGGGGAGGGCCCGTTGACGACGAGCACCGTCAGCTCGTCCGGCCCGCCCGTCACCGAGACCCGTGTGGTCGCGCCGGGGGCGTGCCGTACGACGTTCGCGAGCGCCTCCTGGACGATGCGGTACGCGGACAGGGTGACGGCCTGGGGGAGCGCCGACCCGTCCCCGTCCGCCTCCTCGGCGTGCGGCCCCTCGACCGTCAGCTCGGCGGGTACGCCCGCGCGTACGGTCGCCTCGACGAGCTGGCCCAGCCGGTCGAGGCCGGGCTGCGGGGCGCGTTCGCCCTGGGCCTCCTCGCTGCGCAGCACGCCCAGCAGGCGGCGCATCTCGGAGAGGGACTCGCGCGCCGTGGCGGCGATGGTGCCGAACTCCTCCCGTGCCTCCTCAGGGATGCCCTCGATCCGGTAGGGAGCGCTGTCGGCCTGCACGGTGATGACGGACATGTGGTGCGCGACCACGTCGTGCAGCTCCCTGGCGATACGGGCGCGCTCTTCCAGGAGCGTCCTCTGGGCGCGTTCGGCCTCGCTGATCGTCTCCTGTTCGGCCAGCCGCCGCTGTGCCTCCGACCGTTCGCGCAGGGCGGCGCCGAGCAGCAGAACGGCGCCGCTCAGCACGATCAGCAGGACGTTGCTGCCGTCGCTGTGCTCCGTCGAGACGAAGCCGAGGACGAGCGAGGCGACCACCGTGGCCAGCCAGACGGCCACCAGGGTGCGACGGCTCTCGCGCAGGGCCAGGCCGAGGCAGACCACCAGATAGCCGACGATCACCATGGGCGTCCACGGCCAGGAGCGGTCGGACAGACCGGAGGCGCCCAGCAGCGCGAAGGCACCGGCCACATCGGCGAGGAGGACGATCCACCAGGCGAGCAGCGGCCTGGTGACCACGAGCAGCAGCGGGGCCGCCTGCGCGACGCCCAGGGCGCCCGCGACGCCGCCCGCCAGCCCGTAGTCGTTGACGAGGATCTGGGTGGTGGAGGGCAGCAGCACGACGGTGAAGCCGAACGCGAGCACGTACGGGATCAGCCGCACCTTCCGCGAGGAGGCGCGTGCGAGCGGCGGAGGGGAAGGCGGTGCGGGAGTGGTCAGCGCGGTCCCCAGGGCACGCAGTTCGTGCCGGGCGGTCCGCAGCGCCTGGGAGGAACCGGGCGGGGGAGACGGCGGGGGAGACGAGGGTGGTGATCCGGAGGAAGACATCGCGTGCCCAGCGTACGGAGCGGCGGGCTCACAGCTCCGCCAGCAGCTCCGCCTTCTTCGCCGTGAACTCGTCGTCCGTCAGCAGTCCCGCGTCGTGCAGCTCGCCCAAGTGCCGGATGCGCTCGGCGACATCGGCGGGGTCGGAGCGCCTCTTGGCGGCGGAAGGGGGCGGCGACACGGGCGTCTCGGGCTTGAGGACCGGCTCGGCGCCGCGCACCGCCTCCAGGACGGCCGCCGCGAACGGCAGCGACTCGTAGACCGGCCCGTAGCCGAGGCCGAACACCACGGAGGCGGGGTCCTGATCGGCCTCGCTCATGGCCTCCGTACCGCGCGGACGGAGCCGCAGATGGCCGTTGAAGACCTCGGGCGAGCGCCATTCGACGTCCTCCAGCTCGCCCACGGGGAAGAACTGGTCGCCCGCTTTCCATTTCGCGGAGGACGCGCCGGTCCAGAACCAGCGGAAGGTGACGACCTTCCCGTCGAACGACGCCTTGCCGTCGTACGCCTTGAAGCTCTGCGGGGCGGAGGGCGCGGCCACCATGTAGCCCTCGACGGGCTTGTCGGCGTCCGCGGGGAGCGCGGAACTCAGCTCCGTCGCGTAGTAGTCCGCCAGGGTCTCGCGGTCGGCGGGTATGACGAGCCGGTAGGGGTCGTTGCCCTCCTTGAGCTGCCCCGCGGCAGCCTCCAGCAGAGGATCGGCGCCCTCCCGCGGAGTGACGCGCAGCGCCACGGTGCCGCGTCGTCCACCCGGTGCCAGTTCGACAGAGCTCAGCGCCTCGTACGGGACGCGCCGCTCCCCGAGCACGTGGAAGAGCTTCGGTGTGCGGATCCCCCGTTCGAAGCGGATGAGCACGGAGTCCGTGTCGAACTCCCAGGTGGAGTGAATTCCAGCCAGTACGTCACCCATGTGGGCCATCGTATGCGGCGGTCGCCTTCACGTCCCCCTCCGAAACGCTACGCGCGTTATTCCGTGACGGCTGCGCACCCCGGGTCGGACGAGTCGCAGTCGACGTTTCGGTACGAGCCGGTACCAACAGCCGCGAAGTTCGTCAGACTGCGAGTACGTGGCACAAAGTATCCGGTGTGCCCCACGGCGGCACCCGCCGACAGATGGCGCGAGCCGAAGCTGTCCGAGACCGGATCGGCCCCGTGGCCGAGTCCGCCGAAGTTCATGTGGGGCACGTCCGCGATCCAGTCGTCCCGGTCGCGCATCGCCCAGATGTGCGCCGCGGTGCCGAGTTCCCCGGCGCTGTCCACGCGCATCCCGGGGCTGCCCGCGACGGCGATGTCGGTGACCCGCCGCGGCAGGTCGTCGGCGGCGACCCCGCAGACGACCGAGCCGTAGCTGTGGCAGAAGAGCGCGACCTCCACCTGGGGGTCGCGCACGGTGGAAGGCAGGCTCCGTACCAGCTTGTTGAGCCGCTTCGCGCCGTCCTCGGCGGGACCGCCGGAGGCCGCGTCCACCCCGAGCCCCACGGGCGCCGTGTAGTCGGCCCAGGCGATGGTCGCCGTGTGCACGTACGGCGCCGTGCGGCGCTGCTCCTTCTGGAGCGCCCCGGCCATGCCGACGGGCGCCGAGTACGGACGCCAGGTCCGCTGGAAGGTGAGGAGGTCCGTGTCGACCCCGGGGACGACGACGGAGACCCGCTGGGCCCGGCCGAGGTCCCCGAAGACCTCGGCGGCACGGCCACGGGCCGTCGGGTCGAACGCGAGGATCTGACGGCCCGGACGGAGCATCGCCTCGAAGCGGTGCATGCGGCGCCCCGCCTCCTGGCGGCCCTCGTCCGTCAGCCTGTCGTCGACCATCCTCTTGCGCTCGACGTCCCGGGCGTCGACCAGGGCCGCGCGGTTGGCCTCGTAACGCAGCTTCAGCGGGGTGCCTCCCAGGTTTCCGACGACCAGGGGATGGCTCGTGGCCAGACGGTGCTGCTGTCCGGCGCTCAGGGAGCTGAAGAAACGGGCGATCACGGAGGGCCGGGAGTCGGGGTCGGGCAGCTGCCGCCCGGCGAAGGTGCTCTTCTCCCAGGCGAGCAGCGCTGCGTCGCGTGGCCCCTCCGCCAGCTCGTGCTTGCGGACGGCTGTCCATCCGGTGGTCACCAGCAGCACGAACACCACCGCCAGCGCGAGCAGCGCGCGCCACGCGGTGGTGCCGGGGACCCCCGACCATGGGGAGCCCGAACCGGACAACGGGTTGCCGAGAGCGGAGAAGTAAGTCACTGGGGCGCCACCCTAGGAGATGCCGACGGGCATCCACGCGCTCACGAGGTCCCCGTGAGTCATCTCACGTTTCGGACTGGATACTCGTGGCAATCCGGGCGCGGATGTGTACGCCCGTCACGCTCCGCGATCGTCCCAGTTGGCGCTCAGTGCGGGCGTCAGATGGTCGACGTAGGACTTGATGACCCTCCGGGCCTCCTCCAGGGAGGCGTTGCCCCGCATCGCCCAGTGGCGCCCGGCGATGCCCATGACGGCGCAGAAGGCGGCGACCAGGACGCGCGGCCTGGGGTCGCTCTCGGGGTCCAGCCCTGTGCGGCGCGCGATCTCGGCGGCGAGCCGCTCCTCCAGGACCAGCGACTGCCGCAGGTGGGCGGCGAGAAGGGCGGGCGTCACCTCGATGACCTGCCACATCCGCATGTGGAGGTCGAGCGGGACGATCTCCTCGATCGCCGGGCCCAGCTCGCCCCAGGACACCTCCAGTGTGTGGCGCAGCGCGTCCATCGGGGCCTCGTCCAGGGGGCGTCCGCTGAGCGCCGCGAAGAACCGCTCCGCGAACATCTGCTGAAGGGCGAGGGCCACGTCCTCCTTGTTGGAGAAATAGCGGAAGAAGGTGCGCTGGGAGACCTCGACGGCCTCCGTGATCTGGTCGACGGTCGTGGCGTCATAACCCTGCGTGACGAAGAGTTCGTGGGCGGCCAGGATGAGCGCGTCCCTGGTGCGCTGCTTCTTCCGTTCACGCAGACCTGTCAACGTCCGAACCTCTCAAGTTCTCACTGGTCGGGGCGGTGCTGGGCTGACATTTACCGGCGAATAATTCGGTTTGTCAATTGTCAGCGACTGTCACTATTCTCGCGCCATGAGTTCCCAGACCAGCACCGTCGCGCACGACGCGCCGGAACCGTCAGGTCCACGGGATGCCGGACCGGACACCCGTAAGGGGGTTCGCGGGCACCCTTGGCTGACGCTCGTCACCGTCGCGTTCGGCGTCGCGATGGTGGCGCTCGACGGCACGATTGTCGCTATCGCCAACCCCGCCATCCAGAAGGACCTCGGCGCCTCGCTCGCCGACGTCCAATGGATCACCAACGGCTATCTGCTCGCCCTCGCGGTCTCCCTGATCACGGCGGGCAAGCTCGGTGACCGCTTCGGCCACCGCCAGACCTTCCTCGTCGGCGTCATCGGCTTCGCGGCCGCGTCCGCGGCGATCGGCTTCGCCGGGTCCGTCTCCCTCGTCATCACCTTCCGGGTGCTCCAGGGCATATGCGGTGCGCTGCTGATGCCCGCTGCCCTCGGCCTGCTGAGGGCGTCGTTCCCGCCGGAGAAGCTCAACGCCGCCATCGGCATGTGGGGCGCGGTCATCGGCGCCTCGACGGCGGCCGGCCCGATCATCGGCGGCCTGCTCGTCGAGCACGTGAACTGGGAATCGGTCTTCTTCATCAACGTCCCGGTCGGGGCGCTGGCCCTGGGCATGGGCCTGGTGATCCTCCTCGCCAAGCCGGTGGAGAACGCCCCGCGCTCCTTCGACCTCGGCGGCATCGTGCTGCTCTCGGTCGCGATGTTCTGCCTCGTCTGGGCCATCATCAAGGCCCCCGAATGGCACTGGGGCGACCCCAAGACGCTGGGCTTCCTCGCCGTCTCGCTGCTCTCGTTCGCCGGGTTCGCGTTCTGGGAGACCAAGGCCAAGGAACCGCTGTTGCCGCTCAGCATGTTCCGCTCCGTGCCGCTGAGCGCAGGCACCGTGCTCATGGTGCTGATGGCCTTCGGCTTCATGGGCGGCCTCTTCTTCGTGACCTTCTACCTCCAGAACGTCAACGGACTGAGCCCCGTCGACAGCGGCCTGAGGCTGCTGCCGCTCACCGCGATGATGATCGTGGCCTCGCCGCTGGCGGGCGCCGTGATCACCAAGATCGGCCCGCGCGTGCCGCTCGTCGGCGCGATGGTGCTGACCGCGGTCGCGATGTTCGGGCTCTCCTCGCTGAGCACCGACAGCGGCGCCGGGATCACCTCCGTGTGGTTCGCCCTGCTGGGCCTCGGCCTGGCGCCCGTGATGGTCGGCGCCACCGAAGTCATCGTCGGCAACGCCCCGATACAGCACGCGGGCGTCGCGGGCGGCCTCCAGCAGGCCGCCATGCAGGTCGGCGGCAGCCTCGGTACGGCCGTGCTCGGCGCCGTCATGGCGTCCAAGGTCAACGGCGTCTTCTCCGACAAGTGGCACGAGGCCAAGCTCCCGCCGCTCGCGCCGGAGCAGGAGGCCGGGCTCAAGAGCGCGGCGGAGGTCGGCATGGCGCCGCCCGCGCCGAAGGGCACCCCCTCCCAGATGATCGAGGCCACGCGGGACGTCGTGCACGACTCCTTCATGTCCGGCATGGGGCTCGCCTTCACCTGCGCGGGCATCGTCGCGGTCCTGGCCGCCGGTGTCGCCTTCTTCACCAGCCGCGGCAGCAACGACGCGGGCCCCTCCGTGCACATCTGAGGCGGCAGGGACAAGAGAGGCAGCAGGGGCGCCTGAAGCCTCCGATATTGACGCCCGGTTGACCGGGACAGAAGCGGAAGCGCGAACTCCTGTGGACAACGCGCCAGTTGTGGACAACTCCGCCACCTGTCCCGGTGAACCGGGCCGTTTGCTCTTGGCGCGGCACATCGGCGCTGGACATGCTGATCACACGCCGGTCGACCTCACGTCCGGCCCGAATCGGGGGAAGTGATCTGCTGTGATCAGCATGCCCAAGCACATGTCCGCGCGAGGTTCCAAGGGCTCGCCCGTCGCGCTCGGTTCGGTGGCGGCCGGAGTCCTGGCGGTCGCCGCGCTGGCGGCCGTGATCCCGCCTGCGGGCGCCGCGTCGGCTCCCCGCTCCGTACCCGAGGCGGCACCCGGGGCGGCACCCGGAGCAGCGCACGCGGCAGGGCAGCCGAAGCTGGGGAAGTGCGCGGCGGGAGAACTGTGCCTCTGGGACCGCACGGGATTCCGCGGCGAGCGCAGGACGTATGAGCTGAGCGGGATCGACATCGAGAGCTGCGTGCCCCTCCCCAAGGGAACGACCGCCGCCTCGCTGGGGAACAGGACGGGACGGCCCGTCACGCTGTATCAGAGCCGCGAGTGCGCGGAGACGGGCGAGTTCGTCACCCACCCCACCGGCTCCTGGACGCCCGAGACGGCATACCGGGGACGGGCGTTCAAGGTGTGGGAGAACTGAGATGGCCCCGGCCCGCGAGCGGGGCCGCGACCCGGCCCGTGGCCGCCGCGAGCGGCGGCCACGGGACCTCGGCCGGAGGATCCGGAAGGTGCGGGACCTCGGCCGTGAGGCGCTCAGGCGGCTACGCGTCGCCGCCGGCGGCGCCCGGGTCGGCCGCCGCCACGTCCAGCAGCTGGTAGCGGTCCACAGCCTGCTTCAGCGTGGACCTGTCGACCTTGCCCTCCTTGGCCAGCTCGGTCAGCACGCCGAGGACGATCGACTGCGCGTCGATGTGGAAGAAGCGGCGCGCGGCGCCCCGGGTGTCGGCGAAGCCGAAGCCGTCCGCGCCCAGCGACTGGTAGGCGCCCGGCACCCAGCGGGCGATCTGGTCCGGCACCGCCCGCATCCAGTCGGAGACGGCCACCTTCGGCCCCTCGGCGTCCTGGAGCTTCCGCGTGACGTAGGGGACGTGCTGCTCCTCCTCGGGGCGGAGCAGATTGTGCCGCTCCACCTCGACGGCCTCGCGGCGCAGCTCGTTCCACGAGGTCGCGGACCAGACGTCGGCCCGGACGTCCCAGTCGTCGGCGAGGATCCGCTGGGCCTCCATGGCCCACGGCAGGGCGACGCCGGACGCGAGGATCTGCGCCCGGTGGGTGCCCCTCTCGCCCTGCTGATAGCGGTAGAGACCCTTGAGGATGCCGTCGACGTCGACGTTCTCCGGCTCGGCGGGCTGGTGGATGGGCTCGTTGTAGACGGTCAGGTAGTAGAAGACGTCCTCGCCCTGCGGGTGCTCGGGGCTGGAGCCGTACATCCGCCGCAGGCCGTCCTGGACGATGTGCGCGATCTCGAACCCGAAGGCCGGGTCGTAGGCGACGGCGGCCGGGTTGGTCGAGGCGAGCAACTGCGAGTGGCCGTCGGCGTGCTGGAGCCCCTCGCCCGTGAGCGTCGTGCGGCCCGCGGTGGCGCCGAGCACGAAGCCCCGGGAGAGCTGGTCGGCCATCTGCCAGAACTGGTCGCCGGTGCGCTGGAATCCGAACATCGAGTAGAAGACGTAGATCGGAATCAGCGGCTCGCCGTGCGTCGCATAGGCGGACCCGGCGGCGATCGCCGCGGCGGTGCAGCCCGCCTCGGAGATGCCGTCGTGGAGCATCTGGCCCGTGGGCGACTCCTTGTAGGCGAGCAGGAGTTCACGGTCCACCGACTCGTAGGCCTGGCCCAGCGGGTTGTAGATCTTGGCGGACGGGAAGAAGGAGTCCATCCCGAAGGTGCGGTACTCGTCGGGCGCGATCGGCACGAAGCGCTTGCCGATCTCCTTGTCCCGCATGAGGTCCTTGAGCAGCCGGACGAACGCCATGGTGGTGGCGATCTGCTGCTGCCCGGAGCCCTTCTTCACCGCCGCGTAGGCCTTGTCGTCGGGGAGGTTCAGCGGCTTCGACCGGTTGACCCGGGTGGGCACATAGCCGCCGCACTCCTGGCGCCGGTCGTGCATGTACTGGATCTCCTCCGAGTCCCGGCCCGGGTGGTAGTACGGCGGAACGCCGGACTCCAGCTCCTTGTCCGGGATCGGGAGGTGCAGCCGGTCGCGGAAGCCCTTGAGGTCGTCGACCGTCAGCTTCTTCATCTGGTGGGTGGCGTTGCGGCCCTCGAAGTTGGGGCCCAGGGTCCAGCCCTTGATGGTCTGCGCCAGGATGACGGTCGGCTGGCCCTTGTGCTCGGCCGCCGCCTTGTACGCCGCGTAGACCTTGCGGTGGTCGTGGCCGCCGCGCCCCAGGTGGAGGAGCTGGTCGTCGGTCATCCCCTCGACCATCTTCCGCAGCCGCTGGTCGCCGCCGAAGAAGTGCTCGCGGATGTAGTCGCCGCTCTCGGTGGCGTAGGTCTGGAACTGGCCGTCGGGCGTGGTGTTGAGCTTGTTGACCAGCACGCCGTCGCGGTCCTGGGCCAGCAGCGGGTCCCAGGAGCGGTCCCAGACGAGCTTGATCACGTTCCAGCCCGCGCCGCGGAAGTAGGACTCCAGCTCCTGGATGATCTTCCCGTTGCCGCGCACCGGGCCGTCGAGGCGCTGGAGGTTGCAGTTGATGACGAAGGTGAGGTTGTCCAGCCCTTCGCGGGCCGCCAGGGAGAGCTGGCCGAGGGACTCGGGCTCGTCCATCTCACCGTCGCCGAGGAAGGCCCAGACGCGGGACTTGGAGGTGTCGGCGATGCCGCGGGCCTCCATGTAGCGGTTCATCCGGGCCTGGTGGATCGCGCCGATCGGGCCGAGGCCCATGGAGACCGTCGGGAATTCCCAGAAGTCCGGCATGGACCGGGGGTGCGGATAGCTGGAGAGGCCGTGCGGGGCCTTGCTCTTCTCCTGGCGGAAGCCGTCGAGCTGGGCCTCGCTCAGGCGGTCGAGGAGGAAGGCACGGGCGTAGATGCCGGGGGAGGCGTGGCCCTGGAAGAAGACCTGGTCGCCGCCGTCGCCCTCGTCCTTGCCGCGGAAGAAGTGGTTGAAGCCCACGTCGTAGAGGGAGGCCGAGGAGGCGAAGGTGGCGATGTGTCCGCCCACGCCGATGCCCGGGCGCTGGGCGCGGGAGACCATGACGGCCGCGTTCCACCGGGTCGCGTTGAGGACCTTGCGCTCGATCTCCTCGTTGCCGGGGAAGAAGGGCTCGGCCTTGGTCGCGATGGTGTTGACGTAATCCGTGCTGCGCATCTCCGGGACGGCGACGCGCTTCTCGCGGGCGCGCTCGATCAGCCGGAGCATGAGGTAACGGGCTCGTTCCCTTCCGCGCTCGTCGACAGCCGCGTCGAGCGAGTCGAGCCATTCCTGGGTCTCTTCGGGATCGAAGTCCGGGACCTGGCTGGGAAGGCCGCCAATGATGATCGGATTGCGATCGGATCCGGAAGCCACGCTGTTCCTTCGCTGTTTCGGTCGTGTCGTGCTCTGCGCGCAATGAAGGCAGCGCACGCCGGTGGATTCGTGCTCTGTCGGTCGCGGTCGGTCTCTGTCGGTCGCGGAGCGGTCTCGGCAGGTCTCGCGCCGCCTCCATCGTGTACCGCTGCCGCGATTACGTCATCTCTACCGAGAGGTAACCCGGACCTGCTTGAGGCGGGCCGGAGGATGGCCGCCCGGATCGCGCCGCAAAGATGCCCAAACCGCAATTTTACGCTCATGGCGGACGGCCCCCGGGGATCCCGGATTGCTGGACAAACGTCCGTTCGGCTGCCAGGTGCACCCGTACGGCTCCCCCGGTCCAGCCGGGGCAAACCTGGTGGATCCTGGCGGACTCAATGTGGTGCGAATCACTCTCGATCAGGCATTGTGGGATGACACGTCAACGTTTGTGCGGGATCGGCGGCCGGGTACTTGCGTGATCCGCCCCGCCCGTGTGGACTACGGCCAATGCCCCACGTGCGCGCGGGGCGCAAGCCATATTCGAGAAACATGACAGGAGGCAATCCGTGAGCGCGACCGCGGGCCACGCGGAGGAGCGGACCAACCCCGCCGAGAGGCTGGGTTTCCAGCCCGAGCAGGTGGTCCAAGAGATCGGCTACGACGACGATGTCGATCAGGAGCTCCGCGAGTCCATTGAGGAAATCACCGGCCAGGAGCTCGTCGACGAGGATTACGGCGATGTGGCCGACGCCGTGGTGCTGTGGTTCCGAGAGGACGACGGCGACCTGACGGACGCGCTGGTGGACGCCACCACGATGATCGACGAAGGCGCCCCGCTCTGGCTGCTGACCCCGAAGACGGGCCGTGAGGGCTATGTCGAGCCCAGCGAGATCGGCGAGGCGTCCCAGACCGCCGGCCTGTCCCAGACCAAGAGCTTCAACGCGGCCAAGGACTGGACGGGCAGCAGGCTGGTCACCCCCAAGGGGGCCCGTTCCGGCAAGCACTGATCGCGGGCCCTTCGCAGGGTTCCCCGAGAGTTCCCCCGAGCCCCCGCCCGGCCCCGGCCGGCGGGGGCTCGGTGCATAGGGTGGGAGCGACCCAGTCCCGCCCACCGAAGGGAACACCGCCATGGCGATCGAGGTCGGCACCAAGGCCCCGGACTTCGAGCTCAAGGACCACCACGGCCAGACCGTCCGCCTCTCGGACTTCAAGGGCGAGAAGAACGTCGTGCTGCTCTTCTACCCCTTCGCGTTCACCGGTGTGTGCACCGGCGAGCTGTGCGCGCTCCGGGACGAGCTGCCGAAGTTCGTGAACGACGACGTCCAGCTGCTCGCGGTTTCCAACGACTCGCCGTTCTCGCTGCGCGTATTCGCGGAGCAGGAGGGGCTGGAGTACCCGCTGCTGTCGGACTTCTGGCCGCACGGCGAAGCCTCGCGGGCGTACGGAGTCTTCGACGAGGAGAAGGGCTGTGCGCTGCGCGGCACCTTCATCATCGACAAGGAGGGCACCGTGCGCTGGACCGTTGTCAACGGGCTGCCCGACGCCCGGGACCTCGATGAGTACGTGAAGGCCCTCGGGACCCTCTGAGTCTCCGCCCCGCTGAGCCGCGCACCGAAACGTGCGCCGAACCGCGTAACAGAAAATTGCGGTCACTCCCGACAGAGGGATGTAGGGGAGGGAACCGCTCACTAGGATCGAATCGTTGATCTGACGGCATCCGTAATACGGGGGCACGCAGTGCTCCTTACGAACAATTATTCAGGAGGACTCGTGGGAGTCAGCCTCAGCAAGGGCGGCAATGTCTCTCTGACCAAGGAGGCGCCGAACCTGACCGCCGTGATCGTCGGTCTGGGCTGGGACGCGCGCACCACCACAGGGAGCGACTTCGACCTCGACGCGAGCGCCCTGCTGACGAACGAGCAGGGGAAGGTCGGCAACGACCAGAACTTCGTGTTCTTCAACAACCTCAAGAGCCCCGACGGCTCCGTGGAGCACACCGGTGACAACCTCACCGGTGAGGGCGAGGGCGACGACGAGGTCATCAAGGTGAACCTCGCGGGGGTGCCGGCCGACGTGGAGAAGATCGTCTTCCCCGTCTCCATCTATGAGGCGGAGAGCCGCCAGCAGAGCTTCGGCCAGGTGCGGAACGCGTACATCCGCGTCGTCAACCAGGCCGACAACAACGAGCTGGCGCGCTACGACCTCAGCGAGGACGCCTCCACCGAGACCGCGATGGTCTTCGGCGAGCTGTACCGGCACGGTGCGGAGTGGAAGTTCCGGGCCATCGGCCAGGGCTACGCCTCGGGCCTGCGCGGCATCGCGCAGGACTTCGGCGTGAACGTCTGATTCCACCGCCAGTACACGCCAGCAAGCAGCCGGTGCGCGTCCTCGCGCTGTCACAGACCGGCAATCACGGGCGCCGCAGACTTCCGTCACCTGGAGGTGTGCGGCGCTTGGTGGTGCGGGGACACTGGGGGCACCGTGAGTGCACGTATCGGGGACACGGGTCGGGGACATGAACCGGGGAGAGGAACCAGGAACATGAGCGTGACGCTCGCCAAGGGGGGAAACGTCTCCCTCTCGAAGGCCGCACCGAATCTGACACAGGTCCAGATCGGGCTGGGCTGGAAGGCCCGCTCCACCACGGGCGCCGACTTCGACCTGGACGCGAGCGTGCTGCTCTGCGGCGCGAACGGCCGGGTGCTCGGCGACGAGTACTTCATCTTCTACAACAACCTCAAGAGCCCCGAGGGCTCGGTCGAGCACATGGGTGACGAGCTGGTCGGGGGCTCCGGGGGCGACGACGAAACGGTTCTCGTGGACCTCACGCTGGTCCCCACGCAGATCGAGAAGGTGGTCTTCCCCGTCTCCATCTACGACGCCGACTCGCGCCACCAGACGTTCGGCCAAGTGACCGATGCGTACATTCGTGTGATCAATCAGGCGGACGGTGCCGAACTGGCGCGTTACGACCTGACCGAGGACGCCTCGTCGGAGACTGCGATGATCTTCGGGGAGCTGTACCGCTACGGCGGAGAGTGGAAGTTCCGTGCAGTCGGCCAGGGGTACGCGTCGGGGCTGAGGGGTATCGCCCTAGACTTCGGCGTCAATGTCGCATAAGCCAGCGTCACGACATCGACATCAACGTCATGCGTAGACCGGATACCTGATTGGGAAGCCAGTGGTCCTGAAAACCTTCGGCTGGTCCTTCGGCGTCACCGCCGTCGGACTCGCCGCCGCCGCGTTCTTCTGGGGGTGGGAAGCGTTCGTACTCGTGCTGATGCTCTCCATCCTGGAGATCTCGCTGTCCTTCGACAACGCGGTCGTCAACGCCGGCGTGCTGAAGAAGATGAATGCCTTCTGGCAGAAGATCTTCCTCACCATCGGCATTCTGATCGCGGTATTCGGCATGCGACTGGTCTTCCCGGTCGTCATCGTCGCCATCACCGCCCAGGTGGGTCCGATCGAAGCCGTCGAAGTGGCTTTGGACAATCCGGACAGGTACGAGCAGCTCGTCACCGACGCCCACCCGGCCATCGCGGCCTTCGGCGGGATGTTCCTGCTGATGATCTTCCTCGACTTCATCTTCGACGAGCGTGAGCACAAGTGGATCGGCTGGCTGGAGCGCCCGCTCTCCCGGCTTGGCAAGGTGAACGGACTCTCGGTCTGCCTCGCGCTCATCGTGCTGCTCGTCGTGGCGGTGACCATCGCCACGGGTGCCCACCAGCACGGCGGGATGCACGCCGACAAGTCCGGCACGGTGATGCTCTCCGGCATCGCGGGACTGATCACCTATCTCATCGTCGGCGGTCTCTCCGGACACTTCGAGGACAAGCTCGAAGAGGAGGAGGAGCGCGAGCACGAGGAGGAGGAAGCGGCCAAGCGGGCCGGCAAGGACCCGAGCATGGTCGGCCTCGCGGGCAAGGCGGCCTTCTTCATGTTCCTGTACCTGGAAGTGCTGGACGCCTCCTTCTCGTTCGACGGCGTCATCGGCGCCTTCGCCATCACGAACCACATCTTCTGGATGGCGCTCGGCCTCGGCATCGGCGCGATGTACGTCCGTTCGCTCACGGTCTACCTGGTCCGCCAGGGGACGCTGGACGACTACGTCTACCTGGAGCACGGCGCGCACTACGCGATCGGCGCGCTCGCCGCGATCCTGCTCATCACGATCAAGTACGAGATCCACGAGGTCATCACGGGCTCCATCGGCGTGCTCCTGATCGCCTTCTCCTTCTGGTCCTCGGTGCGGCGCAACCGCCGTCTGGAGGCTGAAGGGGGAGATGGGGACTCCGGGGGCGGCGAGGACGAATCCAAGGAATCAGAGGTCACGTCCGGAGTGTGACCGTCTCCTGAATGAGGAACGCTCCCAGCGGGGCGGCATCCGTACCCGGCGCGGGCTCAGGCCCGTTCCGGAGCGGGCGCCGCCCCGCGGCGGGTATCCGGAGCACTTGAGTGGGGGTGCGTGATGGTCTCCCTGTGGGAGAACTGGCGGAGCGGCGTGGGAATGGGGCGGCGCGGACCCAAGTTCGACACCGTCGGCGGTCCGTCGACGTACGCGGTGGAGCTGACGAAACGGAACTCCGAGCTCTCTCTGACCAAGCAGAGCGCGGACTCCGGCAGCATGCGGGTGAACCTCTCCTGGCGGATGAGGAGTTCGGACCTGGAGGGGCGGCGGAGGCGGACCGGCTCGCTCCGGCACCCGCTCCAGATGTTCAAGCCGGACGTGGTGCAGGCGCACACCCAGGGCGTGGTCAACGTCGACCTGGACCTCGCCTGTCTGTACGAGCTGGTGGACGGCAGCAAGGGCGTCGTCCAGCCGCTGGGCGGCTTCATGGGCGACATGAACGCGCCGCCGTACGTGAAGCTCAGCGGCGACGACAGGTTCGGCTCGCCGTCGGGCGAGACGATCTATGTGAACCTCGACCACAAGGACGAGATCAAGCGGCTGCTCTTCTTCGTCTACATCTACGACGGCACGCCCGCCTTCGACCGTACGCACGCGATCCTCTCGCTCTTCCCGAGCAACGGGCCGCGCGTCGAGGTCGCGCTGGACGAGCGGGCGCCCCAGGCCCGCTCGTGCGCGGTGCTGCTGATGGAGAACAACAAGGGCGAGCTGAGCGTCCGCCGCGAGGTGCGGTACGTCTACGGCTTCCAGGCCGAGCTGGACCGGCTCTACGGCTGGGGCCTGCAGTGGGGCCGGGGCTACAAGGCGGGCAAGGTCTGAGGACCCCGCCCGCCGTACGCCTCAGGGCTCAGCGGTTGAGGAACTGCGGGCCCTGGGGCGGCAGCGTGAACGCGGGGTCCGGCTGCGGGTAGCCGTAGGCGGGCTGCGGATATCCGTAGGCGGGCTGTGTCGTCGGGGGCTGCTGGGGCTGGGGTGGCTGCGGATACCCGTACCCCGGCGCGGCCCCTGCGGGCCCCCCGGCTGCCCCGGCCACCCCGGCCCCCGCCGGGTCCGGCTGCGGCTCCGGCGGCGAGGGCGGCAGCGGGCCCGGGTCGGGCATCGGCTCGGGGCCAGGACCGGGTCCGGGACCGGGGCCCGGCGCGGGTCCGGGGCCGGGAGCCGGGCCCGGATGCGGGTCCGGGACCGGGCTCGGCTCCGGGAAGTCGGGCTCCGAGGGCGGCTGGGGCACCGAAGCCGTAGGCGCGGCCGCGGCCGCAGCTGCGGTTACCGCCGCCGGTGCGGTCGCGGGAGCCGCCGGGGGAGCGGTGGGCAGGGGCGGCGCCGACGGTGGCGCCGAGGGGGCGCGCAGCGCGTAGTCGTCGGCGTCGAGCGTGTCGGGGCCCGGTACGTGGGCCATCGTCGCGTCCAGGTCGGGGCCCGGGTCCGTGGCGGGCGGGGGCGTCTCCTGGCTGGGCTCGCTCTCGTCGACCGAGATGCCGTACTCGGTGGCGAGGCCGATCAGCCCCGTGTCGTACCCCTGGCCCAGGGCGCGGAACTTCCAGCCGTCGCCGCGCCGGTACAGCTCGCCGCAGACCATCGCCGTCTCTGAGCCGGTCTCGGGCTCGATGTCGAAGCGCGCGACGGGCGCGCCCGAGCCGTTCGCCCCGTCGTGCAGCAGCAGCCGCAGCTCCGGGACGTCCGCGAAGGTGCCGCCGTCGGCCGAGGCGGCCAGCAGCACCCGGTCCACCGAGGCGTCGAGCGCGGTGAGGTCGGCCTCGACCGTGTCCCGCAGGCCCTCGGGCTCGCGGGTCTTGGCGAGGTGCCTGACCAGTCCGGACGGGTGGCGCGGCTGGTTGTAGAAGATGAAGTCGTCGTCCGACCGCACCTGACCGTCCTCGCCGAGCAGCAGGGCCGAGGCGTCGACATCCGGCACGCCCGCACCCGGCGTCCAGCAGAGCACGGCACGCACCGCCGTGGCCTCTAGCCGGATGTTCGATCCCTTCGTCATCGCGTGCGTCATGGATTCATCCTGCCTTCCGCGCGCGGGGCACGACAACGCGGGGAGGCGCACGGATGGGCCCGGAGGGGGCGTTCCTACAAGGCGTACGAGCCGGGTTCTCGGGGTTTGGGGAACTCTTGACCCGCTCCCGTACGTACGATGAACGGCCTACGGCGTTCGGATTCGGCCAGACAGGGGTCCGTGCGGCCGTTTTCTGACGGTGAGACGGGTCAAGACGAGTCAAGACGGGCCGAGACGGGGAGAATCATGCGGCATTTCGGGCACCTCGCGCCTGAGCGCCGGAGCGCGCTGTTCCACCGGGAGCCGGCCGAGTTCACGGCGGACGCGCCCGCGCGGACGCTCGCGGTCGCGCTCGGCGCCACGCTGTACAGTCCCGCGACCCGACCCGGGCTCGCGGCCGACGTGGTGAAGCAGGCCGCCCGTGGCGTGGTCTCGATGGTCCTCTGCCTGGAGGACTCGATAGCCGACGCCGACGTGGACGGCGCCGAGACGAACCTCGTCCGGCAGTTCCAGCAGCTCGCGCGCGGCGACCACGGCCCGCCGGGAGAGCTGCCCCTGCTCTTCGTACGGGTGCGCGAGCCCGCCCAGATCGCGGGGCTGGTGGCCAGGATGGGCGACGCGGCCCGGCTGCTCTCCGGCTTCGTGCTGCCCAAGTTCACCGAGGAGCGCGGCGTGCCCTTCCTCGACGTGCTCGCGGAGACCGAGGCGGCGCACGGGGTGCGGCTCTTCGGGATGCCCGTCCTGGAGTCGCCCGAGCTGCTGCACCTGGAGTCGCGGACCGAGACCCTCGCGGGGATCGCCAGGACCGTGGAGAAGTACCGGGACCGGGTGCTCGCGCTGCGCCTGGGCGTGACCGACTTCTGCTCCGCGTACGGCCTGCGGCGTACGCCCGAGATGACGGCGTACGACGTGCAGCTCGTCGCCTCCGTCATCGCCGATGTGGTGAACGTGCTGGGCAGGGCCGACGGCACCGGATTCACCGTCACGGGGCCCGTGTGGGAGTATTTCCGGCCGCAGGAGCGGATGTTCAAGCCCCAGCTCCGGCAGAGCCCGTTCCTGAGCGGCCGCGCGGAGGGCATCCGTACCGCCCTGATCGAGCACGCCATGGACGGGCTGCTGCGCGAGATCGAGCTCGACCGGGCCAACGGGCTGCAGGGCAAGACCTGCATCCACCCCTCGCACGTCACGGCGGTGCACGCGCTGTCGGTCGTGAGTCACGAGGAGTTCTGCGACGCGACCGACGTGCTCCGCCCCGAGCGCGACGGAGGCGGAGTGATGCGCTCCGCCTACACGAACAAGATGAACGAGGTGAAGCCCCACCGCGCCTGGGCCGAGCGCACGCTGCTGCGCGGCGAGGTCTTCGGGGTGGCGCGCGAGGGCGTGAGCTTCGTGGAACTGCTGGCGGCGGGAGTCAAGTGAGCGGTAGGGATCGTACGGACGTCGGTACGGGCGGGGGCCGGGTCTGGTCCGGCGCCTGGGTCACCGAGAGGCTCGGCGTCCGGCTGAGCGGCGAGGGGACGGACCGGCTCCTGGGGCTGGCCCTGCGCCGTAACCCCAAGCGCGCGCATCTGCTCGTCTCCACGCTCCTCGGCAAGCACGTGCCGCAGCGCCCCATGGTGGTGCTGGGCGCCGGGGCCAGGCTCGGGCGCCGGGTGCGCGACCTGCTCGGGGACGCGGAGGCGGACCGCGCGGTGGTCCTCGGGTACGCGGAGACGGCGACCGCGCTCGGCCACAGCGTCGCGGACGGCCTCGGCAGAGGCCCCGGGGGCGCGGCGCCGTACCTCCACTCCACGCGGCGGCCGGTGGCCGGGGTCGCCCCGGTCGGCGGCTTCGAGGAGGAGCACAGCCACGCGAGCTCGCACCTGCTGCTGCCCGAGGACCCGGGTCTGCTCGCGGGGGACGGGCCGCTGGTGCTGGTGGACGACGAGTTCTCGACGGGCCGTACCGTGCGGAACACCATCGCCGCGCTGCACGCCGTCCACCCCCGTGAGCGGTACGTGGTGGTCGCGCTGGTGGACATGCGTTCGGCCGCCGACATCGCCGGGATGGAGAAGTTCGCGGCCGGGCTCGGGGCCCGGCTGGACGTGGTGGCGCTGGCGGAGGGCCGCGTGGAGCTGCCCGACGACGTGCTGGAGCGCGGCCAGGAGCTGGTGGAGCGGTACGGCGCGGCCGTCGCCGCGTCCCCCGCGCGCGGAGGGGACGGTTCCGGCGCTTCGGCCCTGCGCGTGGACCTCGGCTGGCCGGACGGGCTCCCCGACGGCGGGCGCCACGGCTTCGGCCCCGAGCACCGCGCGGCGCTCGACGCGGCCCTCCCGGACATGGCGGAGCGGCTCCTCGACGGGCTGGCCGAAAGTGGCGGCGAGGGCGCGCGGCGTGTGCTCGTGCTCGGGACCGAGGAGCTGATGTACGCCCCGCTGCGCCTCGCGCACGAGCTGGAGCAGCGGCTCGGGGAGGGCGCCGAGGTGCGCTTCTCCACCACGACGCGCTCGCCCGTGCTCCCCGTGGACGACCCGGGCTACGCGATACGGACGGCCCTGCGCTTCCCCGCGCACGACGCCCCGGCGGACGCGCACGACGCCCCGGCGGACGCGGCCGGCGGCGCGGGGGACGCGGCCGACGGCGCGGGGGACCGGTTCGCGTACAACGTCGCGGGCGGCGGCTTCGACACCGTGATCGCCGTCGTCGACAGCGAGGGCGACCGGGACGAGCTGCACGCGCCGGGCGGCCTGCTGGACGCGCTGACGGGCTGCGCGGAGCGCGTCCTCCTCGCGGTCGTCCCGTCGTACGTCCCGCCGTACGCCTCGCAGTGCCCCGCCGAAGGGGAGCCCGAAGAGAGCACGCCGCACGACCCTCGCGGCACGCTGCCCCGCCCGCTGTACGGGCCCGCCTTCTCCTCGTACCCCGCGGAGGACGTCGCCTGGCTGCTCCAGGATCTCTCCGGGGTCGAGCTGGAGGCGCCGACGGAGGAGCGCGAGGAGGCGATCCAGAGCGGCGGCGCGCACTACGCCGAGTCGCTGCCCGTCGAGTACCAGCCCAGCGAGGAGTACCAGCGGCTCTTCCACAGCGCCCTGGACGCCTCGGCCCGCCGTATCGCGCGGGCCGTGGGCACCGTGACCGAGACGGTGCTCGCCGAGCGCGGCCCGCGCCCGGTGCTGGTCTCCCTCGCGCGCGCCGGTACGCCCGTCGGCGTACTGATGCGCCGCTGGGCGCGCGCGGCGCACGGACTGCGGCTGCCGCACTACGCGGTCTCCATCGTGCGCGGCAAGGGCATCGACACGACGGCGCTGCGCTATCTCGCCGCGCACCACGACCCCGCCGACGTCGTGTTCGTCGACGGCTGGACCGGCAAGGGCGCCATCACCCGCGAGCTGGCGGAGGCGGTGGAGGAGTTCCCCGGCTTCGACCCGGAGCTGGCCGTCCTCGCTGACCCCGGCTCCTGCGTCCGTACGTTCGGCACGCGCGAGGACTTCCTCATCCCCTCCGCCTGCCTCAACTCCACGGTGTCGGGACTGATCTCGCGCACCGTCCTGCGCGACGGACTGGTCGGGCCCGACGACTTCCACGGCGCGAAGTTCTACCGCGAGCTGTCCGGCGCGGACGTCTCCGGGCTCTTCCTGGAGGCCGTGGAGCAGCACTTCGGCGCCGTCCGCGAGGAGGTCAACGGCGAGGTGCGCGCCCTGCGCGCCACCGACCGCACCCCGACCTGGGAGGGCTGGCGCGCCGTCGAGCGCATCAGCGAGGAGTACGGCATCGGCGACGTCAACCTCGTCAAGCCCGGCGTCGGCGAGACCACGCGCGTGATGCTGCGCCGGGTGCCCTGGCGGGTCCTCGCGCGGCGCGGCGCCGGGTCCGACCTCGACCACGTCCGGCTGCTCGCGGAGCAGCGCGGCGTCCCGGTCGAGGAGATCGACGGGCTGCCGTACACCTGCGTCGGACTGATCCACCCCCGCTACACGAGAGGCGCCACGGGCGCCGACGGAAAGGCAGCCCGTTGACCCGTCCCCTGCCCCTGCCTCTGCCTCTGCTGGCCAGCGATCTCGACCGCACGCTGATCTACTCGGCGGCGGCCCTCGCGCTCACGATGCCCGACGCCGTGGCGCCCCGGCTGCTGTGCGTCGAGACGTACGAGCACAAGCCGCTCTCCTTCATGACCGAGGACGCCGCGCGGCTGCTGGCCGGGCTCGCGGACCACGCCCTGCTGGTCCCGACGACCACCCGCACCCGCGAGCAGTACGGGCGCGTCCGGCTGCCAGGCCCGCCGCCGCGCTACGCGGTGTGCGCGAACGGCGGCCACCTGCTGGTCGACGGCGAGAGCGACGCGGACTGGCACGCGCGGGTGCGCCGCTCGCTCGGCGAGTGCGCCCCGCTCGCCGAGGTCAGCGCCCACCTGCGGCGCACCGCGCACCCCGACTGGCTGCTGAAGGAGCGGACGGCCGACGACCTGTTCGCCTACCTCGTGGTCGACCGGGCGCTGCTCCCCGACACCTGGCTCAAGGAGCTGGCCGACTGGGCGGAGCCGCGCGGCTGGGGCGTCTCGCTCCAGGGCCGCAAGATCTACGCCGTGCCGCTCGCGCTCACCAAGAGCGCCGCCGTCGCCGAGGTCGCGCGCCGTACGGACGCGCCGTACACGTACGCGGCCGGTGACGCGCTGCTCGACGCCGACCTGCTGCTCGCCGCCGACCGGGGCTGGCGCCCCGGCCACGGCGAGCTGGCCGACAGCGGCTGGGACGCGCCGCACGTACGGGCGCTGCCCGAGCGCGGCGTGCTCGCGGGCGAGCGCATCCTGCACGAGGTGAGGGGCGCGCTGCGCGCGGGTGCCTAGCCGCCGCTGCCGTGTCCCGGGCCCTCCAGCCGTCCGCCGTGCACCGAGGCGCGCTGCCGCAGCTCCTCGCCCCGGGCCGAGGCCACGGCGCGCTGCTCACGCTCGGCCTGCTCGGGGTGGCGCTGGCGCCAGTACGGGTTGTCGTGCGGCAGGGCGCTGCCCACGCGCCCGTACATCCCGAAGATCAGCAGCAGGATGCCGACGACGAAGCTGAAGAGCACGTTCTGGATGCGGAACGCGAGGAAGTTGAGCCCCGTGTCCAGCAGGGCGAGATTGACGAAACCGCTGATCAGGAAGAGCGCGCCCAGCACGATGTTGAGCGACGAGGCGAAGTTCCCGCCGCGCACCATGCCGGAGAAGAGCAGCAGCCCGACGACGATGGACAGCACGCTCAGGGCCCCGTTGGTGCTGAGGCCCGCGACGGTGTCGCCCCTCGTGTCGAAGAAGCCGATCTTGTCGAGCAGGCCCATGACCCCGAACGCGAGCAGCAGCAGCCCGACGAGGCCCGCGCCGACGCGGTAGATCCGGCTCAGCTTGTGATCCACGGGCAGGTGCTCGTCGAGGACGAAGCGATGCCGTTTCGGGTGGTGGTCGAGAGGGTGGTGTAGGACAGCCATGATCCGGCCTCCCAGGGGTGCGGTTCTGGAGGCGCCCAGCTCTCCCCTCCAGCATCCGCCCGTCGGGGCGACCCCTCAACCGGGGCCGTACGCCCCCTGCGCTCCGGCGCTCAGCGCCCGCTCGCCCGGTCCTGCCTGATCTGCTCCACGACCTGCTGCACCGACTCCTTCACGGCGTCCAGCTCGGTCAGCAGGTGCCAGTAGTCGGGGTGGCGCCCCGTGAGCGAGGCGACCGCGCGGTCCACCCGCTCGACGGCGTTGTCCAGCGGGGTCGCGTGGCGGGGGTCGGGCGTGCTGCGCCCGGCCATCGCCAGCCGCTGCGCGTCCCGGATCGCGAAGCGCGTCCGCTCGACCTCCTTCGTGTGGTCGAAGGAGACCTCGTTGAGCCGCTGGAGGCGCTCGCCCGCGGCCTTCACGCCCTCGTCCGTCCGGTTCAGCAGCGCCCGTACGGTCGACAGCAGGGCCGTCGCGTCCGCCCAGCGCTGCTCCTCACGTGCCGTACGGGCCTCGCGCAGCTTCTCCTCCGCCTGGGCCACCGAACGCTCGGCCTGCTGCGGCACCGGCTGGAGGTCCTGCCAGCACGCGGCGCTGAAGCGGCGCCGCAGCTCGCTGAGGACCGGCTCGACCTGCCCGGCGCGCGTGTGCAGCGCCTGCGCCCGCGTACGGAGCGAGGAGAGGCGCTTGTCGATCTCCGCGGCCCGCTCGGGCAGCCGGTCGGCCTCGCCCCGGATGGCCTCGGCCTCCCGCACGACCCGGTCGGCGCGCTGCACGGTCTCCTGCACGCCGTGCTGCCCCGCGCCCTCGTTCAGCCTGGTGAGGTCGGGGGAGAGGGCGGCGAGGCGGGCCGCGAGATCGTCGGCCTTCAGGCCCGTCGCCCGCACCCGGTCCAGCGCCTCGCTGGCCGCGAGCAGGCCCTGCCGGGCGCGCTCCACGGCGGGCGCGAGCCGCGCGAGCTGGTTCTCCGCCTGGGTCAGCAGCGGGCCCAGGCTCTGCCCGAACCGGTCCAGCTCCGCCTTGACCCGCTCCAGGTCCTGCCGCGTCCGGTCCAGCTCGGCGCGGGCCCGCGCGGCCGTACCGGAGTCGAGGTCGTCCCTGTCGAGGTCGTGCGCGTCGACCGCGGTGATGTAGTCGTGGCTGACCCGGTCGATACGGGTGCCGAACTCGGCGAAGTCGCTCACGGCCTTCCGCGCGCCCGGCGAGTTGTCGACCGCGCTGATCGTCTCGATGGAGATCCGCAGATCGCGCTGGGCGGTGTCGAGCTCGTAAAAGGCAGCGGCTGCGGCGTCCTTGGCGCTCTGCGCGTCGGCCCGCAGATTATCCGCACGACCGCTCCCCCAGCCCCAGCGGCGGGTCCCGCCGCCGTTCATCGCCGTCACGAACCCTCTCCCGTGTGCCGTCATGTGGATCGGTGGTCATTCTCCCACCCGGGGACAACGAACACACGAGCTAGTTAGTTCACGAGGTGATTGCGTACGGGCAGCAGCGGCAAGGTACGCTGTCAGCTCCCTTCCCGGGCGCATAGCTCAGCGGTAGAGCGCCTGCCTTACAAGCAGGATGTCACTGGTTCGATCCCAGTTGTGCCCACTGGATCCCTTACGGATGAACCTCGCGAACGGCCCCTGGACCCTCGGTCCGGGGGCCGTTCCCCTGTCGGAGTCGGGAGTCAGCGTCGGGTGAGGGGCTTGCAGCCCTGGACGGTGACGGTGCCGTCCGCCTTGGTGAGGGTGATGATGATCCGCTCGCCCTTGTTGGCACTCTTCAGCTGCGGCATCTTCGTCTCGCTCGGGGGCTCGGTGGTGACCGAGCAGAAGTCGAAGACGTCGCTGCTCGCACCGGCGCTCTGGTAGGTGCCCGCCGGGATGTCCTCACCCACGACGTAGTCCCCGTCCCCGTAGGTCTTCGGACCCTTGGGTTTGGACTTGGACTTGGACTTGGGCTTGGATTTGGGCTCGGACTCCGGTTCCGCGGCGGGCTTCTCGTCCGCGGCCTTCTGTTCGGTCCCGCCGCCCTTGGCCTCCTTCGCCCCCTCCGCGGCGGGTGCCTTGTCCTTCGCCTCGGCGTCCGATTCCCCCTGGCCGCCCACGGCGGCACCGATGACGACGAGCCCGGCGACGATGCCGAGGGCGATCCAGACGCCGCGTCTCTTCTTCTTCGGCGGCTGGGGCGGTATCTGCTGGGGGTGCGGCCGGTATCCCTGCTGCGGCGGGTACTGCTGGTACGGATGCTGCTCGTACTGAGGGTGCGGCGGGTACTGCTGCTGCGGCGGGTACTGCTGGTTCTGGTGCGGCTGGTACGGCTGGCCGTGCTGATTCATGTCAGGTGTCCCCCCTGGGATATGAGAGCGGGATGCTATCGGGGGATGAGACGGACACAAAGGGATACAGCAATATCGGGGGGATGTGCTCGGACGTGTCGGATTACGGGATCATGAATCGGCGCGGGACGCTGGGTGGGGACGAGGCAGGGGCGGGGCTCGTGGGGAAGCGTGTGGGGGAAGTCGTGGGGTACGGCGTCGGGTTGGTGGGGGCGATGGGCCTGCACCACTGGGTCACCGGGGATTCGTGGCCGGAGACGGCCACGAAAGCGGTGCTGTTCAGCGTGGGTCCCGTCCTCGCGGGCATGTGGGCGATGCGGGTGCGCGAGCGGGAGTGAGTCAGGGGCGTGTGCCGGTGACGTACGCCGCCAGGTTGGCCAGGGACGAGGCGAGGCCGGATTCGTGGGTGGGCTGGTCGATGCCCGGGGGGACGTCCTCGGCGGTGACCGTCACCTCGGTGCCGTCGGGGGCCGGGGCGAGGTGCCAGGTCATCGTCATGGTGCCCGCGTACGCGGGGTCGTCGGCCTCGAAGACCGCGCGCTGGACGACGCGTTCGGACGGGACCAGGGCGGCGAAGCCGATGTCGACGACGTCCGTCGCGTCCGAGGTCTTGCCGGGGCTGTCGGCGGGGTCGAGGTAAGTGAGGGTCATCCGGAATCCGCCGCCGGGGCGGAGGTCCCAGTGGTCGATCCGGCCGCTCATGTCGTCCGGAGGGAGCCAGCTCTCCAGGGCCTCGCGGTCCGTGAGCGCCGCGTAGACGGCGGGCGGCGGCGCCGCGATCGTTCGGCTGGCTCGGTCCGTTCTGGCCATGCTGCGGTCCTTCCTCGGTTCTCGGCTCTCGGTCGTCCCGTTCGCGGTCAGCCGCGTTCGTGGGCTTCGCGGATCTCCCGTGCCCGCTCCGCGGCGCGTGCCGCCTCGCGGGCGGCGTCACGGGCCTGGAGCCAGTCCACCACGCGGGACACCAGCATGTACGCGACCGCGATCATGGCGCAGCCTGCCGCGTGGTCCCAGGTCCACAGCTCGTCCTTCAGCGCGGCGCGTACGGTGCCGAAGGCGGCCCCCAGCACGAGCAGTGCCGTCACCTCGACGACCAGCCTCCGGCGCGAGCGTCTCGTCATGGGGCATGTCTACCGTCCGGCGCGCGCTCAGGCCGACCACTTGCGCATGCCCCCCGCCGCGAAGGCGACCGTCGGCACCGCGACCAGTACCGACCACCCCACGCGCCGCGTCTGGAAGGAGGCGCACGTGGTCTCCACGCCGTCTTCCAGCGAGCCGGTGGCCGGGCTCCATTCCGTGCTGAGGACGGAGCGGCACTCCGAGCGGGGATAGCCCGAGCTGATGTCGGGCGAGCTGGTCAGCAGCCACAGGATCACGCCGAAGCCCGCGCAGGCGAGGATCCACAGGGTTGTCCTGATCATGCCCGCGAGCCTAGGGCCCGGCCGGGCGATGACTTTTGGGGGTCCTCGTGGTCCGTAAGGAGAGCGGATGAAGGTGAGTCGAGAGAAGGAGTCCGTCGTGATCGATCTGAAGCCCGCGTGCCGTCGGATGAGCGAGGTCGTGGAGGGGGTGGGGGACGGGCAGCTGGACGGGCCCACGCCCTGTGCGGAGTACGACGTGAGCGCGCTGATCGGCCATGTCGCCCAGGTGGCACGGGGGTTCGCCGCCGTCGCGCGCAAGGAGGAGGCCGGTGACGGGCCGCTCTCCGCGCCGCCGGAGGAGGGGTGGCGCGAGGCGCTGGCCAAGGAGTTGGGGGCGCTCGGCGAGGCGTGGGACGATCCGGCGGCGTGGGAGGGCGAGTCGGGCGGCGCGGGCGTCGAACTGCCGAACGCGCTGTGGGGGCGTATCACCCTCACCGAACTCGTGGTCCACGGCTGGGACCTCGCCCGGGCCACCGGACAGCCCTTCGGCCTGCCGGAGGAGACGGTGCACGCCTGCTACGCGCACGTCGCGGAGTTCGTGCCGAACGCGCCGCTCCCCGAGCTGTGGGGGACGCCCGTCGAGGTCCCGGAGAACGCCCCGCTGCTCGACCGGCTGCTGGGGATCACCGGACGGGACGTTCAGAGGCCGAACGCCGCCGCGTAACGCACCTCGCCGCGCGGAAGCGCGCCCCGCGCGCCCCCGTCGAGCGCGAGCGCGAGGAACGCCTCGTCCGGCCACTCCTGCCCGGCGGGCGGCACGATGCCGAATCCCGCGGCGGAGGAGAAGCCGAAGCGCGGGTAGTAGTCGGGGTGCCCGAGCACGACGACCGTACGTTCGCCCGCCGCGCGTGCCGCGGCCAGCGCGCCGCGGATCGCGGCCCCGCCCGCCCCCTGCCGCTGCCAGGCGCCCAGTACGGCGCACGGGGCGAGCGCGAGCGCCGGGGTGTCCCCGACGTGGCAGCGGGTCAGCAGGGCCTGCGCGACCGGTTCGCCGTCCGGGGAGACGGTGACGTACGAGAACGGGGGCAGCCAGGCCTCGGGGTCGGCGCGCAGCGCGTCGACGAGGTCGGCCTCGTCCGCCGTGTCGAATGCGTCGAGCAGGATCCGGCGGACCGTCCCCGCCTCACCGGGATGCTCGGGACGTGCGGACCAGGTGGGAGTGCTCATGTGACTCATGTGGAGGGTGCCTCCGACGGCGACGGCGACGGCGACGGCGTGACGAACGTGGTCGTGGCCGCCTCCCCGCCGGTCCGCATCGCGGGCACAGCGGCCACGACGGGGATCGGGACCGGGACCGGGAGCGGGGGCGCGATGGGGGCCGCGGAGGGCGTCGGCTCGTTCGCCGACGTCGTCGCCGCCGCTGGTACGGACGTGGGTTCGGGCTTCTCCGGTGCCCATACGAGGGCCGTCGGCTCGGAGTCTGCCGGGGTGGCCGCCGTGGTCGCCGTCGCGTGTGCGGGTTTCCGCGGGCGGCCGTGCGGCTCGCGCCGTATGAGGTGGGCCGCCAGCGCTCCGGCGGCGAAGAGGGCGCAGACCGAGACCGCCGTGCCCAGCCAGCTCGCGCCGAGCCACTGGCTGCCGAAGTAGCCGAGGCTGACGCTGTACGCGGCCCAGGCGAGGCCCGCCAGTGCCGACCAGGGGATGAAGTCGCGGGCGCTGCGGTGCGAGGCGCCCGCCGTGAGGCTGACGACGGAGCGGCCCGCGGGCGCGAAGCGGGCGAGGACGACGAGGGCGCCGCCGCCGCGCTGGACGAGGGCGTGGCCGAGTCGTTCCTGCGCCGTGGCGAGGCGGCGGGAGCGGGCGATGGCGCGGTCGAAGCGTTCGCCGCCGCGCCAGGCCAGCCGGTACGCCGCGAGGTCGCCGACGACGGAGGCACAGGCGGCGCAGAGGACGAGCAGCAGCATCTCGGGGAGCGGCGCGTAGCCGGCCGCGTCGCGGGCGTGGCTCGGGAGGTTCGCCGCGTCGGCGGCCGTGGTGCCCGCCGCCGCGGTGGCGACGGCGACGACGAGGACGCCGCTGGGCAGCAGCGGCACGAAGACATCGAGGAGGACGGACGCGGCCACGACCGCGTAGATCCATGGGGATCCGGTCACAGACCCCAGGATTTCCGGCACCGCTGTCCCCGTTTCTCCCCTGCCCGGTCTCGTTTCACTGACGTTTACCGCCGTACAGCGTACGCCCGGGTCCCCCGCACAGGGCTGCCGGGGCCACGTGGCGCCGCTCTCACAGGTCCGCCCGTATACAAATGCACCGAATCGGACCACAGGGGTACGAACGGTCCAAGAGGCCGGAGAGGCGGGCATGATGGCGGCAGCGCGACGCGGACGAGGCACCCGGGCGGCGAGGGTGACGGCGGTCACTGTGACGATCGCGACAGCGATTGCGACGGCTGGAGCGGCGGGCGCTACCGGCGCTACGGGCGCTACGGGCACGGAGAACGGTGACTCGTACACGATGCGCACCAGCGACCGGTTCGCGGCGCCCGGCGCGCAGGGCGGCCCCCGGGCCGTCACCTACGACCGCCGGGTGCCGAAGGGCGCGGAGATCCAGGTCGGCCAGCGTGTCCGGAGCAAGGGCATGAAGATCGAGGTCGCGGTGCGCGGCGCTGCACCGCACTACACGTACGGCGTGCACGTCCACACCCGCCCCTGCGGCGCGAAGCCCGACTCCTCCGGGCCGCACTACCAGAACCGCAAGGACCCCCGGCAGCCCTCCGTCAGCGCCCGTTACGCGAATCCGCGCAACGAGGTCTGGCTCGACTTCGCCACCGACAAGCACGGCAGCGGCTCGGCGGTGGCCCGGCAGAAGTGGACGTTCCGCAAGGGCGAGGCCCGCTCGGTGGTGCTGCACGAGCACGGCACCAGCGCCCACAAGGGCAAGGCGGGGCAGGCGGGCGACCGTCTCGCCTGCTACTCCGTGCCCTTCGAGTCCGGAACGGGCGAGGGGAAGCCGGGGAAGACGGGGAAGGCGGACCACCCGGCGGGCGTGCCGGGCGACCTGCCGTCCTGAGCTCCGAGCCCTGACAAGTTCTGAGAGGGAGAGGGCCGTCACCCTCCGTGAGTGGTGCGGCGGCGGCCCTCCGGCCGGGTCAGCGAGCGGGTCAGCACCCGCGTGAGCGTCGACGGGGAGCTGCCGCCCTCCCGCGACGCCGTCTCCCTCTCCGCCGTTACGGCCTGGTCGAGGCTGTACTCGGCCCGACGGCCGCGCAGCGTGAGCGTCATGACCTGGTTGCCGAACCAGGGGCCGCCCGTGCGGCGCCACTTCACCAGGGGCGGGCCCGCGTGCCCGTGCCGGGCCAGCGCGCGGCCGAGCCACTTGCCCGTGCGGCTCCAGCCGAAGCGGAAGCCGGGGCGCAGCACGGCGGGGATGCTGTTGTGCATCGGCGAGCAGGTGAGCTGGACGACGCGGGACGTCCCGTCCTCCCCGTTCGCGGACTTCGCCTCGGGGAACTCCGGCTCCGCGGCGTACGCGTGATGCACGTCGCCCGACAGGACGCTGATCGTCGCGGGGGCCTCGGGGCCCGTCGCGACGCGCTCGATCAGTTCGGTCAGCTCGCGGAAGGAGCGGGGGAAGGCGGCCCAGTGCTCCAGGTCGGCGCGCTGGCGGAGCTTCTCGCTGAACCGGACCCAGCGGGCTCCGCGCGCGCCGCCGCACAGCGCGGTGTTCCAGACCTCGACGCCGTGCACGGCGGGCGGCAGCAGCCAGGGGAGGGAGGAGCCGATCAGCAGGTGGTCGACGGCGCCGGGGCCGCCGTCCAGGGCCTGCTCGTAGAGCCACGACATCTCGTCGTCGTCGAGCATCGCGCGCTTGTTCTCGGTCAGGACGCGGCCCGCGCGGGTGTCGACCATGAGCAGCCGGACGCGGCCGAAGTCGCGGCGGTAGCTCCAGCGGGCGGCCGAGGGGTCGAGGTCGGCGCGCTCGGCGAACTCGCGCAGCAGTTCGGTGGCCCGCGCGCCGCCGACGTCGCGCCCGCCGCCGTCGTCGCGCCCGCCGCCGTCGTCGCGCCCGCCGCCGTCATCGCCCCCGTCGCTGCCGTCGTCCTCCCGGGCCTCCCGTACGGCCGTGAAGAGCGGGTCCTCGGCCAGCTCGCCGGGGGAGAGGTTGCCCAGGTGCTGGTGGACCCAGTACGAGGTGAGGCCGCCGAGCACGCGCTCGCGCCACCAGCCCGTCGCGCGGATGTCGCGCTGCCAGGTCTCGCTGGTGTTCCAGTCGTCTATGACGTCGTGGTCGTCGAAGATCATGCAGCTCGGGACCGTGGAGAGCAGCCAGCGGACCTCGGGGTCGAGCCACGATTCGTAGTACAGCTCGGTGTACTCCTCGTAGTCCGCGACCTGGTCCCACGGCGGCTCGCTCAGATCGCGCCGCGCGGCGAGCTTCTCGCGTACCGGCTCCGAGGTCGCGTCCGCGTAGACCTGGTCGCCGAGGAGGAGCAGCAGGTCGGGGAGGGTGCCGCCCGCGATGGCCTGCTGGGCGAGGGCGTCGAGCGCGTCGGGGCCCACGGGGTCGTGACGCGCGTCGGCGGGGCGCGCGGCCCAGCGGCACGAGCCGAAGGCGACGCGCAGCGTCTCGTCGGGGGACTCGGGCGGGGGCAGGGTGCGGATGACGCTGCGCGGATGGGGGGAGCCGGGGAGCGGCCAGACCTCGTCACCGTCCAGCGTGACGCGGTAGGGCGTCGCCGTGCCCGGCTCCAGGCCGACGACCGTCACCAGCGCGTAGTGGTGCCCGGCGATCTCCCAGCTGCGGGCCGTGCCGCCCGCGGTGGTGCCGTCGCAGTGGACCTCGGCCTCGCAGGGGCCCTCGGTCTCGACCCATACGGTCGCCGTGTCCTCGTCGACGTAGCGCAGCAGTGGTCCTAGGCGCAGCCCGGCCATGTCGCTCTCTCCTCCCGCCCCGCGTGTGGGTGCGTTCCGCACACGCACGGTCGCACCGTACGGAACGAGGGAGGGAGCCGACCAGTTTCCGAACGGGCGGAGCCGTTCTCCGCGGTCCGGCGCTGTTTCGGGCGGGCGCGAAACTCGGTGACTCCGAGCTACGGCTTCCGGAGAGTGAGTGGTGCGCGACGACCGGGACAACTTCCGGGTCAGGGACTGGCACCCGAACTTCACGTCCATCCAGCTGCGGGTGTACTGGAAGGGCAAGACCTACAAGAAGCATGTCTACAGCGGTGAGACCAAGACGCTGGGCATCGGCGATGTGAAGAAGGGCCAGAAGGTCAAGTTCCGCGCGTGCGGCTACGACAACGGCGACAAGATCGGCTGTTCGGGGAAGTACACGGTCACCGAGTAGCTCCGTCGGCCGTCCGCCACGGCGTCGGGGGTGAGGCCCCGGCGCCGTGGCGGACGGGATGCGGCGGACGGCGGCGTCAGCAGGTGCCGAGCGCCTTGGTCAGCGCCGCCTTCTCCTCGGGGTCCGCCGTCATCTCGTAGGTGTGCTTGACCCAGATCCAGCTGCGCGCGTACGTGCAGTGGTAGTCGGTCTTCTCCGGCATCCACTTGGCCGGGTCCTTGTCGCCCTTCGCCTGGTTCACGTTGTCCGTGACCGCGAGGAGCTGGGCGATCTTCAGATCGTTGGCCAGGTCCTGGCGCTTGTCCTGGGTCCAGTCCGAGGCGCCGGAGCGCCACGCCTCGGCCAGCGGGACCATGTGGTCGATGTCGACGTCGCCCGGCTCCGTCCACTTCCCGCCGTCGTACGGGCTGGTCCAACTGCCCTTCGTGGGGTAGCAGTCGCTGCCCGTCTCGACGCCCTCGCCGTCGCGCTTGAGGACGGCCTCGCGCGTGTTGCAGCCGTCGCCCTGGTCGATCCAGTGCGGGAACTTGTCGCGTGAGTAGCCGTCCGAGGAGCCCTCGGCCTTCTCGGTGATCTCGCCGAGCATCGTCTTGGCCTCGGAGGCGCTCGGCGGGGCCGGGGGCTCGGCCTGCGCGGCGCCGCCCGTGGTGAAGAGGAGCAGCCCCGCGACGGGGGCCGCGAGGGCCGTGGAGAGTGCCCAGCGGCGTCGACGCGCGTAGAGTTTCTGTCCTATACGGTGCGTTCCGGGCATACGAACTCCCTAGGTGTGGGGGGACCTTGAGCAAGACAGCGTGACGTCGTGTGCACGTCACTGCAAGAGCATGCCCGCGTCGCACCGTTCCGGCACCCCTCTTTCCCCCACATGGGCCACGCGGTTCGCACTGTTGGGGTCGTGTTGACCGTCTCTTCGCGCGCCGTTGGGGCTCCGGGTACGCGCCGCCCCCGCGCCGTAGGGTGATCCGGTGCCGCTCGCCGCGAACGCGCTCCTGCCCGTCACCCCCACTCTCGGCGCCGTCCTCGCCGTACTCCTCCTCGCCGCCGCCGTGCTGGCCTCGTACGCGCACCTCACGCAGGACGACGGGCGTCCGTACGCGCGTGCGATCGTGCTCGCCGGGGTGCGGGCCGCCGTCCAACTCGCCGCCGTCTCGCTGGTGATCGGCTGGGTGACGGGGGCCGTGCCGACGCTGCTGGCCTTCGTCCTGCTGATGTTCGCCGTCGCCGTACGGACGGCCGGGCGCCGCATCACCCCGAACCGCACCTGGGCGTGGGCGGCCCTCCCCATCGCCGCCGGCGTCCTGCCCGTCGTCCTGACGCTCCTGTTCACCGGGCTCGTCCCGCTGCGCGGGGTCGCGCTCATCCCCATCGCCGGGATCCTCATCGGCGGCGCGCTCACCGGCACCGTGCTCGCGGGACGCCGCGCGCTGGAGGAGCTGACGCTGCGGCACGGCGAGGTCGAGGCCGCGATGGCGCTCGGGATGCTGGACCGGGACGCGCGGCTGGAGATCGCCCGCCCGGCCGCCGCGGGGGCGCTCGTGCCGGGGCTCGACCAGACCAGGACCGTGGGCCTCGTCACACTCCCCGGCGCCTTCGTCGGGATGCTGCTGGGCGGCGCCTCGCCCGTGCTGGCCGGTGCGGTGCAGCTGTTCGTGCTCGTCGCGCTGATGCTGGTGCAGGTGGTGGCCGTCGCGGTGGTGCTGGAGCTCATCGCGCGGGGGCGGCTGCATCGCGTAGAGTCGGTGGCGTCTGAGACTGAAGGGGAGTAGCTCTTCGCCGGACCGTCGACATACTGGCCCGCTCGTCCGCGAGGGGCCCGGCGCCCGGAGCGTGGCGATCTCGCGATCGCCGCGCCAGCGAGACCTTCGGCCGCAGTGTCCTTGGGGCGTACGCACGCGCGTACGTCCGCCCGACGCTGCCGTGCCGAAGCGTGCGCCCCCTGGTCCGCGTCGGAGCGGTGGCCCGAACCGCGGAGGTCCCTCCCCGTGATCAGCCTCACCGTCGTCGGCGTCGTCTTCGGCGTCGTCTTCCTCGCCGAGCTGCCCGACAAGACGGCCCTGGCCGGGCTGATGCTCGGCACCCGCTACCGCGCCTCGTACGTCTTCGCGGGGGTCGCCGCCGCCTTCGTCGTGCATGTGGTGCTGGCCGTCGCCGCGGGCAGCGTCCTCACCCTGCTGCCGCAGCGGCTCCTTCAGGCCATCGTCGGCGTCCTCTTCCTCGCGGGGGCCGCTGTGCTGCTGCTGAAGAAGGACGACGGGGACGAGGACGAGGCCCGTACGCCCGCCGACCAGTCCTTCTGGAAGGTCGCGGGCAGCGGCTTCATGCTGATCCTCGTCGCCGAGTTCGGTGACCTCACGCAGATCATGACGGCGAATCTCGCTGCGCGGTACGACGATCCTCTGTCGGTGGGCCTTGGGGCGGTGCTCGCCCTGTGGGCTGTTGCCGGGCTCGGCATCGTGGGGGGCCGCACCCTTATGCGGTACGTCCCGCTGAAGCTCATCACCAAGATCGCCGCGCTGCTGATGCTTGCCCTTGCGGGGTTCAGCCTCTTTGAGGCGATCAGCGCGTAGAGGGGCTGGGCAGGGGGTGCCGCCTGGGCTTCGTCGCAGGCTGCGGGTGCGTCGTGGCTTGTCGCGCAGTTCCCCGCGCCCCTGGCGGGGCGGGGCGCTCTCCGCGCGCGGAACTGGTCCTGTGCGCTCAACATGGGAACGGGAGCCGGACAGGAGGGTTCATGGCGACTCAGTCCGCCGGGACGGCCAAGCGGGGCGTCTACCTCGCCATTGGCGCGCTCCTCCTGGGGATGCTGCTCGCCGCGCTCGACCAGACGATCGTCGCGACCGCGCTGCCGACGATCGTCAGCGATCTGGGCGGGCTGGACCATCTCTCCTGGGTCGTCACGGCGTATCTGCTGGCCGTGACGGCCGCGACGCCCCTGTGGGGCAAGCTCGGCGACCAGTACGGGCGGAAGAAGCTGTTCCAGACCGCCATCGTGATCTTCCTCGTGGGGTCGGCCCTCTGCGGCGTCGCCCAGAACATGCCCCAGCTCATCGGCTTCCGGGCCGTCCAGGGGCTGGGCGGCGGCGGGTTGATCACGCTCTCGATGGCGATCGTGGGCGACCTCGTGCCGCCCCGTGAGAGGGGGCGGTACCAGGGGCTGTTCGGGGCGGTGTTCGGGACGACCAGTGTGCTGGGGCCGCTGCTGGGCGGTTTCTTCACCGAGCACCTCGACTGGCGCTGGGTCTTCTACATCAACCTGCCGATCGGAGCCGTCGCCCTCCTCGTCATCGCCGCCGTGCTGCACATCCCCGTCGGTACGACACGGCACGTCATCGACTATCTCGGCACGCTGCTGATCGCCGCCTGCGCGACCTGCGTCGTCCTGGTGACCTCGCTCGGCGGGACGACCTGGGAGTGGAGTTCGCCCGAGGTGTACGGGCTCGGCGTGCTCGCCGTCGTCCTGCTGGCGGCCTTCGTACGGACCGAGCGCCGCGCGGCGGAGCCCGTGCTTCCGCTGTCGCTGTTCCGTGTCCACACCTTCAGCCTCTGCGCGGCGATCAGCTTCGTCGTCGGCTTCGCGATGTTCGGCGCGATGACGTACCTGCCGACGTTCCTCCAGGTCGTGCACGGCGTCTCGCCGACCATGTCCGGCGTGCACATGCTGCCGATGGTGCTGGGGGTGATCGTCGGCTCGACGCTCTCGGGGCAGCTCATCAGCCACACCGGGCACTGGAAGGTCTTCCCGGTGCTGGGGACCGCGCTGACGACGGCCGGGCTGCTCCTGCTGCACCGGATGGATCCGGGCAGCTCGGTGGCCGGGATGAGCGCGTACTTCGCGGTGTTCGGGCTCGGCCTCGGCCTGGTGCTCCAGGTGCTGGTGCTCGCCGCGCAGAACTCCGTGGACTACGCCGACCTGGGCGTCGCGACCTCCGGCGTCACCTTCTTCCGCTCGATCGGCGCCTCCGTCGGTGTCGCCGTCTTCGGCGCGGTCTTCGCCTCCCGGCTCGGCGGCAAGCTCACCGACGCGCTGCGCGGCCAGGAGTTGCCGCGCGGCGTGACCCCGGACGCGCTCCGGCACGACCCGCACGCGATCGGCGGGCTGCCCCCGGCGGCCCGCGAGGGCGTGCTGGGCGCCTACTCCTCGGCCATCACCGACGTGTTCCTCTACGCCGCCCCGCTCGCCTGCCTCGCGTTCCTGCTGACGTGGCTGCTGCGCGAGTCGCCGCTGCGGCGCAGCGTCCAGGTCCCGGACGGGAGCGAGACGCTGGGCCCCGGGCCCGTGCACCGCACCTCGGCCGAGGAGGTCGCGCGGGCGCTCTCCCGGCTGGGCACGCGCGAGGGACGCCGCGAGCTGTACGCCCGTACCGCCGCGCGCGCGGACGTCGATCTGCGGCCCGCCGCCTGCTGGATGCTGCTGCGCCTGCGCCGCCACGGCCCGTTCGAGCCCGCGCTGCTGGGCGACCGGCACCAGGTGCCCCGGCACGTCGTCGCCGCGGGCGCGCGGCAGTTGGAGGAGCGCGGTCTGGCCGTACGGGAGGGGCTGCGGCTCTCGGCGACGGCGGAGGGCGAGGAGACGGCCGACGCGCTCGCGCGCGCACGTGAGGAATCCCTCACCGAACTGCTCGGCGACTGGTGGACGCCGGACCGTCCGGGCGATCTGACGGAGCTCGTCCGCGAGTTGAACGCCGAGCTGAGCGGCGGGGAGAGCGAGTGCCCGCGCGACGGCGAGGAGGAGGCCGGGCCTCCGCGCGCCGCGTGAAACGTGAGGAAGATCCGGATCCGACGCGCTTGACCCCCACCACCCCGGACCGCGTAAGGTCCCGCACTGGACAGATTCAGGTGATTCGGGCGAGGCGGGCGTGACGCGCGCGGCCCGGTCCCGAGCCCTGGGGAGGGGTCCGCATGACCGCGCACGACGGCGAGAACGACGATCCGCTGCACATACGCCCGTATGTGAGCCTGCCGGAGGACGGCGGCACCGCCGCCTCGGAGGGTGCGCCGGGTGCCGCCGCCGAGACCACGGCGATGCCGGACCTGTCGCCGTTCGCGCGCCAGGGCACGGCCGAGACGGCCGAACTCCCCACCGTCGCCCCGGAGTCCCGCGGGTCCGCAGCGTCCGCCGAGGCGGGTCTCAGGGCGCTGCGCAGCGCCCGTACGGCCGCGGAGACGGACGCGGAGACGGAGTTGAACGCGACCGCGGGTGCGGGTGCGGGCGCGAGTACGGGCGCAGGGCGCGCGGCGCGCTCGCACCGGCGCGCGAAGGGCCGGAGCGGGCGCCGTCGGCCCGCCACCGGCGTGCTGGCCGCCGCCGGGGTCGCCGCGGCGCTCGGCGCCGGGCTGCTCACCACGCAGGCGCTGACCGGAGACCGGGGCGGCGAGGACAGCAGCAGCACCGAGGACCGGGCGCTCGGCGAGCGGCCCACCGGCGCTCCGACGCACGGGCTGGCCTCGGACTCGGCGTCCCCGTCGCCGAGCGAGTCGAGCGCGAAGCCCTCGAAGTCGCCGACCTCCCTGCCCTCGCGCACCAGCGCCTCGGGCACCCCGCGCGCCGACCGGAACGACGACGCGCACACCGAGCGCGAGGCCAAGCCCTCGCCGTCCGCGTCCTCCCGGAAGAGCACCGAGGAGGCCTCGTCGCCGTCCGAGGACCGCCCCGAGCGGCGCGAGGAGCGCCGCCCGCAGCGCCCGGAGCGGCCCGGCGGCGCCACGCTGAACGTGGGCGACTCGGGGCAGGGCGTCGCGGACCTCCAGCGCCGCCTCAAGCAGGTCGGGTACCTGTCGCAGGACGCGGAGGAGGACGGCGTCTACAACAGCACCGTCCAGGAGGGCGTCTACCGCTACCAGGTCACGTACGGCATCGACGAGGACGAGCCGGGTGCCTACGGTCCGTACACGCGTCGCTCCCTGGAGTCCCGCACCTGAGCCCCTGCCCGGGGCCGGAGCGGGGTCGGAGCGGGGGGCGTGCTGGCGGGCGCGGAACGCGCTTTGTATCGTGGAAGAACAAAATGGTTCCGCCCGTGCCCCTCACCTGACGGAAGGGGCGTCCCTGACCGGCGGGCGGAGCCATCTTGTGCTCTTCCGCCCGAAGGGCGTCCCAGCTGTCCCAGCCGCCCCAGCCGTCCCGATGAGGAGCCCGCGCCCATGCCGACCACCCAGACCACGCCCCTCGTCGCCCGCGGCCTCCTGCTCGACATGGACGGCACGCTGGTCAACTCGGACGCCGTCGTCGAGCTCATCTGGCGCGGCTGGGCCGCCCGGCACGGGATCGACCCCGACGAGGTGATGCGGGTGGCGCACGGCAGGCAGGGGCACTCCACGATGGCGACGGTCCTCCCGGACCGGCCCATGGAGGAGAACTACGCGGAGAACGCCGAACTCCTCGCCGAGGAGACGAAGATCACCGAGGGCATCGTCCCGGTGCCCGGCGCCCCCGCCTTCATGGAGGCCCTGGCGCCGCTGCCGCACGCCCTGGTGACCTCGGCCGACATCGGCCTGGCGACGGTGCGGATGCGCGTGGCGGGCGTACGGATGCCGGACATCCGCATCACGTCGGAGTCCGTGAGCGCCAGCAAGCCGGACCCCGAGGGCTTCCTCAAGGGCGCGGCCGAGCTGGGCTTCGACGCGGCCGACTGCGTGGTGTTCGAGGACTCCCCGGCGGGCGTCGCCGCGGGCCGCGCCGCCGGGATGCGCGTGGTCGGCGTCGGCGAGCGGGCCGCGGCGCTCGAACCGACCGTGCACGTACGGGACCTCACGCAGCTCCGCGTCGAGGCGCTGCCCGACGGCCGGATCGCCCTGCACGTGGCGGCGTGAGCGCGGTGCCGTTACCCCGGTTACTCCTCCTTCAGGGCCTCCTTCGGCGCCGCCTGCTGGACGACCTCGAACGTCCACGCCTCGGCGCCGGACGCCGCGGGCCTCTTCGGCTGCTCGCCGCTCTCCCCGCCCCCGGAGCTCTGCCCGCCGCCCTGGTGTGCGGCCTTGGCCGGACCGGACATCCACGCCTCGAACGCGGCCTCGTCGCGCCAGCGCGTGTAGACGAGGTAGCGGTCGGTGCCCTCGACCGGGCGCAGCAGCTCGAACCACTCGAAACCGTCCGAGCTTTCGACCACCCCGGCACGCGAGGCGAAGCGCTTCTCCAGCGTCTCGCGCTGCTCCTCGGACACGGTCAGCACATTGATCTTCACGATGCTCATGAGCGCCATCCTAGAACCGGGGCTCTCCGGCGAAACCGGCAGATCCCCTTACAAAACTCTTGTCCCTTTCCGGGGGAAGTTGTCAGGTAGCAGGTAGGTTTCTTGCGTCTGACCTCCCGGGTTACGGGACAGGGCTGACAGGACGGAGTACACGGGGCGTGGCGGCGGAGACGGCGGCCGACCGGGCGGAGGGCCCGGGCGGCGACGAGGAGGGGTCGTACGGGCGGCGGTTCGCCCGTCAGCTGGGGCTGGGGACGCGCGGCGGCATGGCTCTGGTGGGGCTGTGGCTGCTCGCGCTCGCGCTGGCCGCGCGACAGGCGGCGGCGGTGCTGCGGCTGCCGCCGGACGAGAGGCTCGTCGACCTCCTCACGTGGATCGGGGACAACGGCGTCCTGCGCGTGCAGGATTCGCTCTACGACGGAGAGACCCCCTTCACCGGGACGCCCTTCGCCGGTTTCGTGCTGAAACCTCTGACGAGGGCGGCGGAGCAGGGCCTCGGTGTCGCGTGGACCATCGGCACCCTGCTGCTCGTCGCCGCCGTGGGCGTCGTCGCGGCACGCGCGCTGCCCCGCTCCGTCTCGCGGCCCGTCTCGCGGCGCACGGCCCTCTTCGCCGTGCCCGTGGCGCTCAGCCTGCTCGTCCTCTCGGTGCCGGTCCGCAACACCTTCCACCTCGGCCAGACCAGCGTCCTGCCGGTGCTGCTGGTGCTCGTCGGCTGGCTGATGCGGGGCGAGGGCAGGCAGTTCGGCGGCGCCCTCATCGGCGTGGCCGCCGCGCTCCAGCCCGCCGTGCTGCTCTTCGCGCCGCTGCTGTGGCTGACGGGGCGGCGCCCGGCCGCGCTCGCCGCCGGCGGAACGTTCGCGCTGTGCACCCTGGGTACCTGGGTCGCGATGCCCGACGACTCGTACGCGTACTGGATACACCACATCGCGGGCGTAGGGCTCGGTGATCCCGCCGACGCGACCGCCAACCAGTCGCTGCACGGAGCCCTGCTGCGGGCCGGGCTGCGCGGGCCGTTCGAGATCGCGCTGCTCGCCGTGCTCGTGGCGGCCGTCGCCTGGCTCGCGCTGCGCCGCGCCGTGCGGTACGCGCGGGACGGGCAGCTCCTGCTCGCCGCCGCCGTCGCGGGCTGCGCCGCCGTCGCCGTCTCGCCGACCGCCTGGCAGCACCAGCAGCTCTGGGTGCTGCTCGCCGTCGTCGGCCGCGTCGGACGGCGCTCCGGGGACCGGCTGGTGTGGCCGGTGTTCGTGGTGCTGGTGATGTCGCTGGACGGCGACGCGCTGGTGCCGAAGGTCAGCGCGCTCACGGCGCTCGGCGACAACGCGGTGCTGCTCGCCGCGCTGCTCGCCGCCTGCGCGATGCCGTTCCTCTCCCGTACGTCCGAGCACTGGGACCGTCCCGAGCGCTCCGGGCTGCTCAGCCGCCCCAACCTGATGCTGGAGCTGCTGCTGATCCGCGTCGGCTACTGGGCGTACTCCTGGGTGCGCGGCCACGCGCCGGACTCGCGGCACCTGGCCGAGGGGCACGGGGACCAGATACTGGCGATCGAGCGCTTCCTCCACATCGACATGGAGCACGCGCTCAACCACCTGGCCGTGCGCACCGGATGGCTGCGGGACTTCTCCGACTTCTACTACACGACGTTCCACTTCCTGGTGCCGATCACGCTGCTCGGCTTCCTCTATGCCCGCCGCCCCGCCCGGTACCGCGAGTCCCGCACCGCGCTCAGCTTCGCCACCCTGCTCGCGCTCATCGGCTTCTGGCTCTACCCGCTCGCGCCGCCCCGCCTGATGCCCGGCCTCGGCTACGTGGACACGGCGCACGGCCCCCAGGACCCCAACAACCCGGACTTCGGGGCGCTGACCGAACTGTCCAACCAGTACGCGGCGATGCCCTCGCTGCACGTCGGCTGGTCGCTGTGGTGCGCCGTGGTCGTCTGGAAGCTCACCGGCAGGTACTGGCTGCGCGCCCTGGGCGCGCTCTATCCGGCGCTCACCTGCTTCGTGGTGATGGCCACCGCCAACCACTACCTGCTGGACGCGGTCGGCGGTGTCCTCGTCGTCTCGGCCGGGTTCGGCATCCAGCGCGTGCTCGCGAAGAGGCTGCCCCAGCGCGACCCCGCCGCGGACGAGGTGAGCGGTGCGGATCCGGACCCGGCACCGGTCGGCCGACGGAGTTCCGGGGCTTCGCGCTAGCGGTAGTTCACCCTCAGCTCCTTGATGCCGTTGATCCACGCGGAGCGGAGGCGGCGGGGGGAGGGGCCCTCCAGGGCGATGTCGGGGAGGGCGTCGGCTATGGCGTTGAAGATGAGGTTGATCTCCACCACGGCGAGGTTCTTGCCGAGGCAGAAGTGCGGGCCGCCGCCTCCGAAGCCGAGGTGGGGGTTGGGGTCGCGGGTGATGTCGAAGACGCCGGGGGAGTCGAAGACCTCGGGGTCGTTGTTCGCGGAGGAGTAGAAGAGGCCGACGCGCTGGCCCGCCTTGATCTTCTGGCCGCCCAGCTCGGTGTCCTGGGTGGCGGTGCGCTGGAAGGAGACGACGGGCGTGGCCCAGCGGACGATCTCCTCGGCGGTGGTCGCGGGGCGCTCGCGCTTGAACAGCTCCCACTGCTCGGGGTGCGTGAGGAAGGCGTGCATGCCGTGGCTGATGGCGTTGCGCGTGGTCTCGTTCCCCGCGACGGCCAGCAGGATCACGAAGAAGCCGAACTCGTCGGAGGTGAGGTTCCCCTCGTCCTCGGCGGCCACGAGCTGGCTCACGATGTCCTTGGCCGGGCACTCCTTGCGGGCCTCGGCCATCGTCATCGCGTAGCCGATGAGTTCGGCGGCCGAGTCGGTGCCGACCTTCTCGGTGATGGCGTACTCGGGATCGTCGTAGGCCACCATCTTGTTGGACCAGTCGAAGATCCGGGCCCGGTCCTCCTGCGGGACGCCGATGAGCTCCGCGATGGCCTGGAGCGGCAGTTCGACTGCGATGTCCGTGACGAAGTCGCCCGTGCCGCGCTCCTTGGCCTCCTCGACGATGCGGGTCGCGCGGGTGCGCAGCGCGTCCTCCAGGGCGCGGATGGCGCGCGGCGTGAAGCCGCGCTGGACGATGCCGCGGACCCGGGTGTGCTCCGGCGGGTCCATGTTGAGCATGATCAGCCGCTGGACCTCGATCTGCTCGCGCTTCATGTAGTCGGCGAAGCGGATGACGGCGGTGTTGAGGTTCGAGGAGTAGATCTCCGGGTGCGTGGAGACCTCCTTGACGTCCGCGTGCCGGGTCACGACCCAGTAGCCGTCGTCCTCGAAGCCGCCGGTGCCCGGCGGCTGGGAGTTCCACCAGACGGGCGCGGTCTCGCGGAGGAGGGTGAACTCGGGGAGGGGTACGCGCTGTTCGTAGACGTCCGGGTCGGTGAAGTCGAACCCGTCGGGCAGCGCGGGACACGAGGACATCGGCGGCTCCACTCCCTGTCTGACGGACCATCAGAATCGCCCTGAACGTAGTAACGGGTTCTACAAGTGGCAAGGGTCACGCCCGGACAACTTGCGTGCGGAGTCTGTGCCGGACTCATGCACGCCACTGCACGACCCTTGCGCGGCGGGGGTCCTGGTTCCCAGACTGTTCGAAGAACTAGAACGCGTACTAGTTGTCAGCGCCGAAGCGCCGAGAGGACGACTCATGGCCGCCGAACCCGTCATCGTCGAAGCAGTACGCACCCCGATCGGCAAGCGCGGAGGAGCCCTCGCCAACCTCCACCCGGCCTATCTGCTGGGCGAGACCTTCCGTGAACTCCTCGGGCGCACCGGCATCCACGCCGACTGCGTCGAACAGATCGTCGGCGGCACCGTGACCCACGCGGGCGAGCAGTCCATGAACCCGGCGCGCAACGCCTGGCTCACCATGGGCCTTCCCTACGAGACGGCCGCCACGACCGTCGACTGCCAGTGCGGCTCCTCGCAGCAGGCCAACCACATGGTCGCCAACATGGTCGCCGCCGGAGTCATCGACATCGGCATCGGCTGCGGGGTGGAGGCCATGTCGCGGGTCCCGCTCGGCAGCGGCTCCAAGCACGGGCCCGGCAAGCCGTTCCCGGACGAGTGGAACGTGGACCTGCCCAACCAGTTCGAGGCTGCCGAGCGGATCGCCCGCCACCGGGGCCTCTCGCGCGAGCGCGTGGACTCGCTGGGGCTGCTCTCCCAGGAACGGGCCGCGAACGCCTGGTCCGAGGAGCGGTTCAAGCGCGAGACGTTCGCCGTGCAGGTGCCCACGACGGAGGACGAGCAGGCCGGCGGGCTCGGCATGTGGCGCCACGTCGACCGGGACGAGGGCCTCCGCGACACCAGCATGGAGGCGCTGGCGGGCCTGAAGCCCGTGATGCCGACGGCCGTGCACACCGCCGGGAACTCCTCGCAGATCTCCGACGGCGCGTGCGCGGTGCTGTGGTCCTCGAAGCGGATGGCCCGGGCCCTGAAACTGAAGCCCCGGGCGCGGATCGTCGCCCAGGCCCTGGTGGGCGCCGACCCGCACTTCCACCTCGACGGGCCGATCGACGCGACGCGTGCGGTGCTGGGCAAGGCGGGGATGTCCCTCAAGGACATCGACCTCGTCGAGATCAACGAGGCGTTCGCCTCGGTCGTCCTCTCCTGGGCGCAGGTCTTCGAGCAGGACCTGGAGAAGGTGAACGTGAACGGCGGGGCGATCGCCCTCGGTCATCCGGTGGGGGCCACCGGCGCCCGCCTGATCACGACGGCTCTCCATGAACTGGAGCGCCGCGACAAGGAGTTCGCCCTCATCACCATGTGCGCGGGCGGCGCGCTCTCGACAGCCACGATCCTGCAACGGCTCTAGAGGGCGTACCCGGTGTGGTGCGCGCACCCGGCGCAGAGGGCTGCGCTTGCCAGCCCTGCGCCTTGCGCAGACCTCCCAAGCACAGCAGGCCTCAGCGGAAGTGCCCCGTCAGGGGCGCGGGGAACTGCGCGACCAGCCACGACGCACCCGCGGTCCGCAGTGCACGGGTCGGGGCAGCCCCTGCCCGGCACCCGGGCAGAGCTCAGCGCAGCTGGTCGTATGACGAGACCACATGGTCGATGAAGCCGTACGACAAGGCTTCGGCGGCAGTGAAGTAGTGGTCGCGGTCCGCGTCGGCCTCGATCTGGGCGACGGTCTTCCCGGTGTGCTCGGCGGTCAGCCGCTGCGTGAGGTGCTTGACGGCGCGGAACTGCTCCGCCTGGATGCGGATGTCGGAGGCGCTGCCGCCCAGCCCCGCGGACGGCTGGTGCATCAGGATGCTCGCGTGCGGCAGCGCGTACCGCTTGCCCCGCGTGCCCGCGCTCAGCAGGAACTGGCCCATCGAGGCGGTGAAGCCCATGGAGAGCGTGGCGACGTCGTTGGGGATGAACTGCATGACGTCGTAGATCGCCAGGCCCGCGGTCACGGAGCCGCCCGGCGAGTTGATGTAGAGGTGGATGTCACGGTTCCGGTCCTCGGCGGAGAGCAGCAGCATCTCGCCGCAGATCCGGTTCGCGATCTCGTCGTCGACCTGCTGCCCGAGCACGATGATGCGCTCGCGCAGCAGCCGCTGGGAGAGCTGTTCGGTGGCGGCGGGGGCGGTGGGCGCGGGGGCGGTGGAGGCCGGTTCGGCGTACATGAGGGTCATGCCTCCAGCGAAGCCGCAGCTCAGCGCATTCGTCCAACAACTTCCCGTGCCGCATTGACAACCTGCCGTTGTCAATCGAGCCTGGAGGCATGGAGCCCGATCTTCCGGGGATGCGCGCGTTCGTGACGGCCGCCGAGGAGCTGCACTTCGGCCGTGCCGCGGCCCGGCTGTTCCTCACGCAGCAGGCGCTCTCCAAGCGGATCCGGAAGCTGGAGGAGGCCCTCGGCGTCCAGCTGTTCGCGCGGACGACGCGTACGGTCGCGCTGACGCCCGCCGGACGCCGGTTCCTGGACCCGGCGCGGGACGCGCTCGTGGCGTACGACGCGGCCGTCGCGGCGGGGCGGGGCGCCGTCGAGCCGCTGCGGATCGACGTCTACGCCGAGCGGTTCACGCCGCTGCGCGTGCTGCGCGAGACGCTGGAGCGGCTGCCCGGCACGCACGTCGAGCTGAGCATGCGGAACGGGCTGGCGCTCGCGCTGCCCGCCGTGGAGAGCCGCGAGCTGGACGCCGCGTTCGGCCGGGCGCGGGACATCGGCAGGCCGTGGCCCCCCGAGCTGGCGCACCGGCCCGTACGGCTGGAGCCGATCCATGCCGCGGTCTTCACGGACCATGACTTCGCGGGCCGTTCGATGCTGCGGATCGCCGAGATCCGCGAGGCGGGCATCGCGATGCCGGACCCGGGCGGCTCCGAGGAGTGGCGCGGCTATCTCACCCGGCTCGCCGAGGAGCTGCGCGTGCCGGTGCGGTTCACCGAACCGGCCGTCGGCGCACGGGGCTACGGGGAGCGGATCCGGCAGGAGCGGCACGCGATCGGCGTGAGCGAGGCGGGCACGGACCTTCCCTTCGACCCGGACCTCCGCCTCGTCCCCCTCGTCGATCCCACGCCGCTGCATCTGTGGTCGGTGGTCTGGCGCCGGGACAACACCTCGCCCCAGCTCCGCGCCCTGCTCAAGGCGCTGCCCTTCCCGGTGCCGCCCGACCCGGCCGACGCGGACGTCTGGCTCCCGGGCCCGGACCGGAAGTCGCTCTCCCGCTAGGCGTCGTCGTCGGGCACCCAGCGCAGCACGTCGCCCGGCTGGCAGTCGAGCGTGCGGCAGATCGCGTCGAGGGTGGTGAAGCGGACGGCCTTCGCGCGGCCGTTCTTCAGCACGGCGACGTTGGCGGGGGTGATGCCGACGGCCTCGGCGAACTCGCCGACGGACATGCCGCGCCGGGCGAGCTGGAGGTCCAGGTCGACGACGATCGCCATCAGACCACCTCGGCCATCTCTGTCTGGAGCTCCGTGGCCTTGTGCAGGAGGCCGCGCAGGACGAGGACGAGCATCGCGAACGCGGCCCCCACGCCGACGCACGCGACCGCGCCCGCCAGCGCGCCCTCCACCTGCATCCCGCCGTCGGGGGAGGGGATCTCGGCCACGGCCAGATGTCCGGCGGCCCCGAGCGCCAGCGCCGTCGCCACCAGTGAGGAGCCGATGACGAGATCGACCCAGCGGAAGGCCCGCGCGGTGAAGATCGCCTCGCGCTCGACCATGGTGAGCAGCATCCAGACGGCGACGAGCGCGACCTGGACGCAGAGGACGCCGAGGATCGCTACCGTCACGTACGGGCCCTCGTACGGCGCGTACGGCGGGAAGACGTCCACCTCGTTCGCCGCCGTCGCGGGGATCACGACGGTCTGCCCGAACAGGCCCAGCAGGATGGCCAGCGCTATGCCGACGCGGAGCGCCGCGATGAGGTATCGGTGCATCGATCGATTGTCGATGGATTTCGCTCGATAATCAATAGATCACCGGTGGCAGGCGTCCGCGATGGCTGCCGTGTCCCAGTAGTACGGGCGGACGTCCGTGATCCGGCCGTCCACCACGGCGACCGTCTGGAGGATCGGGAAGTCGATCTCGCGGCCCGTGGCGCGGGAGCGGGCGTGGACGTCCGTGCGGACCACGACCGTCGGGCCGGTGCCGAGGAACTCCTGGCGGACGAAGTCGAAGACCTCCCACGTCTCGCTCATCGCCCGCACGCACGCCTCGACCCCCGCGTGCCCGCGCCACACCCCGCCGTACGGCAGCCCCTCGGCCTGGTGCAGCACCACCTCGGGCGCGAAGAACGGGGCCATGCCCGCGAAGTCGGCCTTTCCGGGGCCGCCCGCGGCCATGTACGCGGCCTCGGCCGCGTACATGCCGGTGAGGACGGTGACCGAATCCGTTGAATGTTGAATCGTCATGCCGTCAGCGTCCCCGCGTCCGCGTGCGGCTGCTGGCGGTTCCCGGACGTCGTGCTCGCGGTGCCGTCGCGTCGGGCGTCAGCAGGTGAGGCCGCGTCCCGGGCGGGTGTGCAGGAGCTGGGTGAACTCGCGGTAGAGGGAGACGCGGTGGCGCATCTGCTCGGGGTTCGCGCCGTCGCACTCGGCGGGGCCGTTGAGGCTGCGGATGGTCTGGCCGAAACCGCGCCGGTGGACCATGGCCTCGTGCGCGGTCATGGTGTTCGGGCCGTCCTGGGTGTTCCAGTACCAGAGCGCCGTCGCCCAGGCGATCTTCGGGTCGCGCTCGACGAGCCAGGGGTCGGCGAGGAGATCGACGCCGAGCGCGTCGCCCGCGGCCTTGTAGTTGAAGTTCCAGCTGAGCATGATCGCGCCGCGCCCGTAGTAGGCGTCCTCGCCCGCCGGGCAGCCGTACGGCTTCGTCTCGTCGCAGCTGTCCTTCGGCGGGACCTGGGTGACGACGTAGCGCAGCGCGCCCGTCTCGTGGCTGACGTTGGCGAGGAAGGCCGCGGCCTCCTGGCGGCGCACGCTCTTGCTGCCGGTCCGCGCGAACCGGGGGTACGACTCCGTCGCCTCGACCAGCCCCTCGTACGTGAAGAACGGGTCCCGCTCCGGGAACATCCGCTCGAACTGGGCCTCGCTGACGACGAATCGGGGCGGATGGGGACGGTGGTCGGCGGCCGTCGCCGGAAGTGCCGCGAGCAGCAGCGCGCACACCGCCGCGAGTGCGGCCAGTGCGGCCGTGGTGCCTCGTCTCAACACGGGGATCCTCCCTGGGTCATGGGAACCCGGCGAGGATAGGCCGCGTGCGCACTTTGGTACAGACCAATCACGAACCGAGGTAGCGGAGCACCGCGAGCACCCTTCTGCTGTAGCCCTGGGAGCTGTCCAGATCGAGCTTCGCGAAGATCGAGTTGATGTACTTCTCGACCGCGCTCTGCGACAGATGCAGCCGCTGCGCGATGGCCGCGTTCGTGTGGCCCTGCGCCATCGTGCCCAGCACCTCGCCCTCGCGCGGCGTCAGCCGCTCCAGCGGATCGGTGTGCGTGCTGCGCGCCAGCAGCCGCCTGACCACCTCGGGGTCGAAGGCCGTACGTCCCTCGGCCACCCGGTCCAGCGCCTCCAGGAACTCGTCGACCTGCGCCACCCGGTCCTTCAGCAGATAGCCGACGCCGCCCTCGGGGCGGCTCAGCAGTTCGGTGGCGTAACGCCGTTCGACGTACTGCGACAGCACCAGCACCCCGACCCCGGGCCAGCGCTCGCGGATCTCCAGCGCCGCGCGCAGCCCCTCGTCCGTGTGCGTCGGCGGCATCCGTACGTCCACCACCGTCACGTCCGGCGGGTCGGCCGCCACCGCCTCCAGCAGCCCCGCCGCGTCCCCCGCGGTGGCCACCACCTCGTGCCCCTCGTCCGCCAGCAGCCGCGCGAGGCCCTCGCGCAGCAGGGTCGAGTCGTCGGCCAGGGTCACGCGCACGGCAGCTCCGCGGTGATGAGAGTGGGACCGCCGACGGGACTGTCGACGGAGAACCGGCCGTCGAGCGCGGAGACCCGGCGCGAGAGCCCGGTCAGGCCGCCGCCCGCCGGATCCGCGCCGCCGCGCCCGTCGTCCTCGGTCCGTACGGTCACCAGCGTGCCGGACGACGTCACCGTCAGCGTGACGGCGCTCGCGCCCGCGTGCTTGACCGCGTTGGTGACGGCCTCGGCGGCGACGAAGTACGCCATCGCGCGGACGGCGTCCGGGGGTTCGGCCGCCAGGTCGACCGAGAGCCGCACCGGGACGCCCGCGATGCCCGCGCGCTCGGCGACCGTCTCCAGCGCCGCGCCGAGCCCGCCCTCGTCGAGCGTCGCCGGATACACCCGCCAGGCCACCTCGCGCAGCTCCTCCAGCGCCCGCTGTGCCTCCTCGTGCGCCTGGCCCAGCAGCGCGTCCGCCTTCGCCGGGTCGCCGGAGCGGCGGGCCCGCCCCAGCACCAGGCCCAGCGCCACCAGCCGCTGCTGCACCCCGTCGTGCAGGTCCCGCTCGATGCGCCGCCGCTCGTCGTGCACGGCCTCGACCACTCCGGCCCGGCTCTCGGCCAGCTCCCCGATGCGGCGCACGAGTTCGGCGCGGTCGTCGGGCCCGCAGAAGCGGCGGGCGGTCCGGATCTCCAGCAGCGCCACCCCGTACATCCCCTGCACGGACAGGAAGAGCAGGAAGAGACCGGCGCAGGCCGACCAGAAGACGTTCAGCGGGTCATGGATCGTGAGCAGGAGCCAGCCCCAGAGGACCAGCGAGCCGTAACCGGCGCCGATCACTCCGGCGAACAGCACGAGCCCGCCCAGCAGTCCGGGGCCGAGCCGCGCGGTCAGGAAGCCCAGCGCCCGGTGCGGGGACGGCGGCACGGGCCCCAGCTCGGTGTCGTAGCAGCCCGCGATGCGGCGCCGCTCCACCGCCGCCAGTGCGGGGGCCCGGCGGCGTACGGGCGGGAAGAGCGCGGCGGCGAGGAGGAAGAGGAGCCCGCCGACCGCCGTGAGGACGCCCAGGGCCAGACCCAGGGCGATCTTGAACCAGCGGAGGAGGAGGGCGCGCATGAGTGGTCACGTTAGCCGGACGGCGTACGGCCCCGGGACTGCGGAAAACCGCACTTCCGCCCTGTGGCGCGCGGGCTCGTCAGCCGCCCGTCAGGCGTTGGCCCGCACCAGGACGGCGAGCTGCTCACCGGCGAAGCGCAGGGGCTCGTCGTCGCCGGAGACGCGGCACAGCAGCTCGGCGCCTTCGAGCGCGGAGAGGATCGTGCAGGCCAGCGCCGCCGCCCTGGCGCCGGGGATGCCGCCCTCGGTGAGCCTCGCCTCGATCAGTCCGCGCCACTGCTTGAGGGCCTCGTCCGAGGCGTTCTGGATCAAGGGGGAGCGGCCGATGATCTCCAGCGCGGTGGCGGCCACGGGGCAGCCGTCGGTCCAGTCGGAGTCCCGCAGCGTCCCCGCCATCAGGTGCGCGCAGTGCGCGACGGCCTCGGCGGGGTCGGGGGAGGAGGCGAGCCCCTCGCGCAGCAGCCGGGCGAAGTCCTCGGACCCGTGCCGCAGCGCCTCGGCGGCCAGCTCCTCCTTGCCGTGCGGGAAGAAGTGGTACAGCGAGCCGTAGGTGGCGCCCGCCTCCTTGAGGATCCGCTTGATGCTCGTCCCCTCGTACCCCTGCCGCTGGAGCAGCGTCGCCGTCGCCACGACGAGCCGGGTGCGGGTGTCGCTGCGCTCGCGCTCTGCCGTCGCTTCCGTCTCTTCTGTGGCGCTGGCGGTCGTGGCGCTGGCGGTGTCCATGGCCGCCAGCGTACCGAATAGATCGATCGATCTAGTGGTGTACGCTCCCACTGGATCGATCGATCTAGTGGAGGCGAAAGTGGGCAATCCATCCGTTCTTGACGCGCACCCCGGCTTCGGGCGCATGTTCGCTCCCGAGCGGCTGACCGTCGGGCTCTTCCTGCCGCTGTGGCAGTACGCGGGCGACATGGCGGCCATGGAGGGGCAGACGGAGACGGTGCGGCGGGCCGACGAGGCGGAGTTCTCGGCGGTGTGGGTGCGCGACGTGCCGCTCTTCGACCCGGGGTTCGGCGACGCCGGGCAGGTCTTCGACCCCTGGACGTATCTCGCCTGGCTGGCCGCGCACACCCGGCGGATGTCGCTGGCGGCGGGCAGCGCGGTCTTCCCGCTGCGCCACCCCGTCGACCTCGCCAAGCAGGCGGCGTCGATCGACCAGCTCAGCGGGGGACGGCTGGTGCTGGGCGCGGCCTCCGGGGACCGCGCCGCGGAGTTCCCCGCGTACGGGATCGACCACGCCTCACGCGGTGAGCGCTACCGGGACACGGTCGCCTGGTTCCGCGAGCTGACCGAGGCGCGCAGCCCCCGGTTCAGCTCGCCGCTGGGCAGCCTCGACGGCGTCGACCTGCTGCCGAAGCCGTACGCCGGGCGCGTGCCGCTGCTGGTGACCGGCTCCTCGCAGCAGAAGCCGGAGTGGATCGCCGAGCACGCCGACGGCTGGCTGGTCTACCCGGGGGTGAGCCACACCCGCGCCGGTGTGGACGCGCTCGGGCGGAAGGCCGCGGCCTGGCGGGAACTGGTGCCGGGCGGCCGTTTCAAGCCCGTCGCCACCAACGAGTGGATCGACCTGACCGAGGATCCGAAGGCCCGCCCGACGCCGCTGCGCGGCGGCTTCGTCCTGCGGACCGGCTCGGAGGCGCTGGTCGAGCTGCTGCATCAGTGGCAGGAGCGGGGGATCAACCACGTGGCGCTCGGCGTGCAGCACGGCACGCGGCCCGCGGCCGAGGCCGTCGCGCAGCTCGCGGAAGAGGTCGTTCCGCACTTCCCCGCGCTCGCCGGGGCCGCACCGGGGAAGCCCGCGTGGTGACCGGACCGGCGGAGTGCGCGGCCGAACTCGGCGGCCAGGCCTCGGCCCAGACGTTCCGTGAGGCGATGCGGCACTTCCCGACCGGCGTCACGGTCCTGACGACCACCGGCCCGGAGGGCCCGCACGGGATGACGGCGAACGCGGTCATGTCGGTCTCGCTCGACCCGCCGACGCTGCTCGCCGCGATCCACCGCCGGGCGCGTACGCACGCGATCGTACGGACCGCCTCCGCCTTCACCGTCAACATCCTCGCCGCCGACCAGCGGGACCACGCCGAGCTGTTCGCGCGTACGGACCCGGAGGAGGACCCGTTCCTGCGTACGGCGTGGGAGCCCTCGCCCGTGACGGGGAACCCGGTGCTCGGCCGGAGTCTCGCCGTCCTCGACTGCCGGGTGGAGCGCCGGCTCGCCGTCGCCGACCACACGCTCGTCGTCGGTGCGGTGGCCGCCGCGTTCGTCGGACGGCCGGACGCGGCGCCGATGGTCTTCGCACGACGCGAGTTCTGTGAGGTGGCACACATGGGCAGTTGAGCGGGGGAGGGGAGCAACTGAGCGGCACAGAACGGAACGTACGGGGGCGAGAGGGGGTGAAGGGAAGTTGTAAGCGCTGTCGTCGGCGTTGTGGCTGGTCGTGGGCTCGGACGGAGATTCTCCGGTTCGGTGGCGTCAACTCCTCGCGGATCATGCCGGGTCGGGCTTAGCATCAGTGTTCGCATCACGGGGGAACATCCGAAACTTCAGTAACTCCTCCCCCAGGCTCGGACGTTCGCGGACGGGCCTCGCCAGCCCTACCGACAAGCACGACAGGTGTTGCCGTGTCGCAGATATTCCCGTCACGACCAGGCGGGAGGACCACCCCGTGAGGATCGCTCCCCGGCTCGTCCTGCTGGTCGCGGTACCGCTGGTGGTCGCCGTCGCCTTCGCCGGGCGCGCGCTCACCCCGGCGACCAGCCAGGCCGTCCAGGCCAACCGCCTGACGACGATGATCGAGGTCGCCGCCTCGGCGGCCGAACTCACCCACGCGCTCCAGCGCGAACGCGTCGCCGCCACCGCCCTCGTGGCCTCCGAGGGGACCACGGCGCGCTTCCAGAGCCGCACCAAGGCCACCGACCGCAGCGCCGAGCGCTACGAGGAGAAGCGCGGCGAGGTCTCCTCGACGCCCGAGGGCAGCGGCGCCGCGCTGGAGCGGATCGACCGCTCGCTGGCCGAGCTGCCCTCGCTGCGCGCCCAGGTCAGGTCCGGCAGCGGCGCCCTGTCCTCGCTCGCGTTCGGCTACCGCATCGTCGTCGCGGACCTGATCACGTACCGCGACAGCATCGCGCAGGCCGAGGGCGTCGACCCCGGCATCGCGGACCGTATCCGCGCGGCGGCCGCGCTCTCCAAGGCCGCCGAGCACCTGGGCCAGCAGCAGGTCGTCGTGGCCCGCGCGCTCGACGGCGGCGGGCTCACCCCCGCGGCCCAGCGCTCGTTCGACGCCACGCGCCTCGGCTACACGGAGGCCACCGGCGACGTGTACACGCTCGGCCCCGCCGAGTGGCGCTCCTGGCTGGAACGTTCGCTCGCCGGGCCCAAGGCGCTGGCCGCGCAGCGGATGGAGGACGAGGTCGGCCGCAGCACCGCCGGACAGGCGCTCCCGCTCTCCTGGACGAAGTGGGAGGCGAACTCCACCGAGCGCCTCACCATGCTGCACGGCGTCGAGAAGCGTATCGACGCCGCCGTCCTCGACACCGCGAACGAGAAGCGCACCAGCCTCATCTGGTGGGCCGTCGGCGAACTGCTCGCCGTGCTGCTCACCCTGGCCGTCGCGCTCGGCATCGCCTACCAGCTCGGCCGCGCCATGATCCGCCGCCTGCGGCACCTGCGGAACGCCGCGCACGACGTCGCCAACAAGCGGCTGCCCGAGGTCATGACGGACCTCTCCCAGCCCCGCGCGCTCGGCAGCTCCACGCCCGAGCAGATCGCCGAGCGGGCCGGGAACCCGCTGCCCTCGACGGGCAAGGACGAGATCGACGAGGTGGGCCAGGCGTTCAACGCGGTGCACTACGAGGCCGTACGGCTCGCCGCGCAGCAGGCCGCCTCGCACGAGCAGTTCGCCGACACGCTCGTCGGCGTCGCCCGGCGCGGCGCCGTGCTCACCGGCGTCATGGCCTCCCAGCTCGACCAGGTGCAGCGCGAGGAGCTGGACCCCGAGCGCATGGACGTGCTCTTCGCGCTCGACCACCTCGCGATCCGCATGGACCGCAACACCAACAACCTGCTGGTGCTCGGCGGTCACGGGCGCGGCAAGGTCCGCACCGCGGACGCGCCCTGCACGGACGTCGTCTTCGCCGCCGCCCAGCAGATCGAACGGTACGGGCGCGTGACCCTCGGCCACGTCGAGCCCGGCCTCGGCATCGCCGCCCGCTACGTCGACGACGTCGCCCATCTGCTGGCCGAACTCCTCGACAACGCCACCCGGTTCTCGCCGCCCGACACCAAGGTCGGGGTCGCGGCGTGGCGGCTGTGGGACCGCGCCGTGGTGCAGATCGTGGACGAGGGCGTGGGCATCCCCCAGGAGCGCCGCCTGTCGTTCAACACGCGCCTGGCCGAGCCCCGGGCCGACCTCGGCGCGGCCGTGCGCTCCATGGGCCTGCACGTCGTCGCCCGTATCGCGGGGCGGCACGGCATCACCGTCGAACTGCGCGCCTCCTCGGGCCCCGGCACCATCGCGGAGGTCACCCTCCCGGAGAAGTGCCTCGCCGAACTTCCCCGTACCCCCGACCTGCTGGGGGGAGGGGGCCTGCGGGACAAGGCCGTGCAGGAGAAGACCGTGCGCCGGAAGGTGGCCGAGGCCGCCGAGGCCGCCGCCGAGGACGACGGCGCCCCGAAGTCGACGGCCCTGGAGAAGCGGACGCCCGCGGAGACCTCGCCCACGACGGCCGCCTCGCCCACGACGGCCCCGCCTGCGACGGCCATGCCTGCGTCGGCCCCGCCCGCGACGGCCCAGCCCGCTTCGGCCCCGCCCGCGACGGCCGGACCCGTACGCACCGTCTCCGGCGAGCCGCCCGCGGCGGAGTCCACCGGGCCGGCCGGGCCCGCCGTGCCCCCCAAGCCCGCCACCGCCCCTTCGGCGGGGGCGCCGCGCGTGCCGCGTCCCCGGACGGAGGTCCCCACCGAGCCCAGGGTCGCCGGATTCAGCTCCTCCGGGCTCCCGATCCGGCGCCGCGCGCTGCCCGAGGAGATGCCCGGAGCCGCCGCCACGCCCGGGGCCGAGCGCGGCGGCGGCAGGCCGGGCGGCGCCGCGAAGGGCACGAAGAGCGCGAAGGGCGCAGCCAGGAGCGGCGGGACCAGGACCACCCCGCCGCGCCGCCGGGACTCCCGGCAGGTCTCCGACGTCCTCGCGGCCTACGCGCAGGGCATCAACCGGAGCACGCGCAACAAGGGCGGCCGCGAGGCGGGTGCCTCCGCCGACGCCGCCCGCGACACAGACGACAGGTGAACGGAGAACAGAGCACTTCATGACCACCGATTCCGCCAGAGACCTCAGTTGGCTGCTGACCGACTTCGCCCACCGCGTTCCGGAGGTGACCCAGGCCATCGCCGTCTCCGTCGACGGACTCGCCCTGGCCTACACGGGACTGGAGCAGGACGACGCCGACCGGCTCGCCGCCATCGCCTCCGGCATCGTCAACCTGCTCTCCGGCGCCGCCCAGCTCATGGAGGCGGACCCCGTGGAGCACAGCCTGACCGCGATGGAGGGCGGCTATCTCTTCTCGATGGCCGTCTCCACCGGCGCCTCCCTCCTCGTGACCACCACCAGGGAGGCGGACATCGGCGAGGTCAGCTACATGATGTCCGAACTGATCAACCAGGTCGGCGACGCGCTGTCCCCCGCGATGCGCGAGTCCGGCACGCAGCCCGCCTCGTCGTAGGCGCGATCGAATGGGAGCCCCCGTGACAGTGAACGTACGCAGAGCCAGCCGTGCCGCACGCGGCGCGCGCCGGACCGTCTGGGCCGCGGGTCTCGCCCTGACGCTGACCGCCGTCGCGGCCTGCGGCGGCGGTGGCGCCGGGTCGGACGGCGACAAGAAGGTGAAGATCGGCCTGCTCGCTTCGCTGTCGGGCACCTACAAGGCCGTCGGCACGGACATGCGGGCCGGGTTCGAGCTGTACCTCGACACCCACGGCAACAAGCTCGGCGGCCGCGAGGTCGAGCTCTCCGTCGGCGACGAGGGCGACGGGCCGCCGACCGCCGTGCCGGCGGCCACCAAGCTCATCAAGAAGGACCAGGTGGACGTCCTCACGGGCATCGTCGGCGGCGGCTCGTTCAACGCCGTGCTGCCCCTCACCAAGCGGAACAAGATCCCGCTGGTGGGCTCGAACGGCCGCCCCGAGGTCAAGGACGTCAGCAACGTCTGGCACACCAGCTACCTCTCGGACGAGCCCGGCGAGGCCATCGCCAAGCACGTCAAGAAGAAGGTCGACGGCCCCGTCTACGCGATAGGCCCCGACTACCAGGGCGGCCACGACGAACTCCGCGGCTTCACCGAGGCGTTCAAGAAGGCGGGCGGCAAGCTCGCCAACCCGGACGGCAAGACCCGCTGGACGCCGTTCCCCAAGACCACCAACTTCACCCCCTACTTCTCCGACATCAAGAAGTCCGGGGCCAAGGCCGTCTACTGCTTCTACGCGGGCAAGGCCGCGATCGACTTCGTGAAGCAGTACGCCCAGTCCGACGCCGCCGACCTGCCGCTGTACTCGGCCGGGTTCCTCACCGAGGGCAGCACCCTGCCCGCGCAGGGCAAGGCCGCCAAGGACATCTACTCCTCGCTCAACTACGCCGCCGACCTCGACAACGAGGCCAACCGCAAGTTCGTCGCCGACTGGACCGCCGAGCACGACACCTCGCCGACGACCTACGCGATGTCCTCGTACGACGCCGCCGCGATCCTCGACAAGGCCATCGCCGCCGCGGGCAAGGGCGGCAAGGAGGTCACGTCCGAGAGCATCAACAAGGCCATCGACGGACTCGGCCAGATCGAGAGCCCGCGCGGCACCTGGGAGTTCGGCGACCGTACCCACGCGCCCGTCCAGAAGTGGTACCTCCGCCAGGTCAAGCCCGACGGCAAGAAGCTCGCCAACGTGATGGTCGAGGATCTCGCCACGCTCGGCGACTGAGGTCCGTACGGTGGGTGCACTCGACGCGCACTTCGTCCCGGCGGTCGACGGCGTGGCCTACGGGCTGCTGCTGTTCGTCGTCGCCGCCGGGCTGAGCCTCGCCTTCGGCACGGCGGGCGTGCTCAACCTGGCACATGGCACGCTCTACGCCGTCGGCGCCTATACGGGCGCCGAGCTGAGCGACGGCACGTGGGGCGGGCTCGCGCTCGGCCTCGCCGTGGGCACGGCGGGCTCTGCCGCCGCCGGGGTGCTGCTCTCGGTCGCGACCGCGCCGCTCTCCAGGCGGGGCCACCTCGCGCAGGCCCTCCTCACCTTCGGCCTCGCGCTGATCGGCGGCAACCTGCTGATCGAGTTCTTCGGCGCCGACGAGATTCCGGTACGGGTGCCGGAGGTGCTGGACTCCTCGACGTCCCTGCTGGGTCACCGGTACCCCACCTACCGGCTGGTGTTCGTGGCGATGGCGTTGGTGCTCGCGGCGGTCGGCACGTTTGTGCTGAACCGTACGCGTGCCGGGGCCGCCGTGCGGGCCGCCGCCGACGATCCGGAGATGCTGGCCGCCGTCGGGATCGGGCCCCGGGCCGTGCACACCGGTGTGCTGGCGGCGGCGGGCGCGCTTGCCGGTGCCGCCGGAGTGCTGGGCGCGCCCATCGTCGGGCCCGGCCCCGGCACGGCCGACACGGTGCTGATGCTCTCCCTGGTCGTCGTCGTACTGGGCGGCCTCCGCTCCCTCTGGGGCACCCTCCTCGCCGCCGTAGCCGTCGGCGAGGTCCAAACCCTGGGCGTCTCCCTCGCCCCTGACTGGGCCCCGTACTTGCTCTTCGCCGCAATGGCGGTGGTGTTGACTGTCCGCGCCCGTACCGGGGGCATCCCGGAACCGGGCGGCGGGCCCGACCACGCGCGTACCCGGCATCGGCGGCTGCGCTTGCCAGCCCTACGCCTTGCGCAGACCTCCCAAGCACAGCAGGGAGAAGTGGAGGGATCCCTTCAGGGGCGCGGAGTCGGGGATGCCCCGGCCGGTGCCACGCCGGGTGCGGCCGCGTCGCGGTTGCGCGCGCAGTTCCCCGCGCCCCTTCGGGGCGCAGCTGAACGTCTCCGTTCTGTGCTTGGGAGGTCTGCGCTGAGGCGCAGGGCTGGCAAGCGCAGCCGCCATTCCGGGTACCGGAAATCTGCCGGGGCGCTGATCGCCCTCGTGGCGGCATGCGCTGTCGTGCCCTACGTCCTCGACGAGTACAGCATCACCCTCGCCGGGTACGCCCTCGCGCTCGGACTGGTCGCGGTGAGTGCCGGGATCATGACGGGGTATGCGGGGCTGCCCACGCTGGGGCAGACCGCGCCGTTCGCCGTGGGCGCCTACGCGACCGCGCTGGCAGCCGATGCCGGGTGGACGACAGGAGTCGTGCAGCTCGCGATCGCCGGGGCCGCGGCCGCACTCTTCTCCGCGGTCACCGGACCCGCCGTGATCAGGGCCCGCGGCACGACCGTACTCATGATCACCCTCGCCGTCGGCGAACTGACCAGCACCGCCATCGGCCAGATGAAGTCCGTGACCGGCGGCACGGACGGCCTCGCCGGGTTCCCGGCGCCCGTACCGCTGTGGGGACTTGAGGAGCTGTCCGACGAGACCGCCGTCTACGGCTACGTACTGGCCGCGACGGCGGTCGTCCTCGCCGCGACCCTCGTGCTGCTGCGTTCCCCGGCGGGCACGCTGCTGACCGGGACGCGGAGCGCGGAGGCGCGGATGCGGGCCTCCGGGCACCCCGTGGCCCGTTATCTGCTGATGGCGCACATCGGCGCGGGCGTCCTGGCCGGGGTCGGCGGCTCGCTGATGGTCACCGTCCAGGCGTACGTCTCCCCGGCGGACGTCGGTTTCGAGATCGCCGCGCTCGCGCTGCTCGCCGCCGTCATCGGCGGTACGACCTCCGTCGTCGGGGCCGTGCTCGGCGCCGGGCTGATCGTCTTCACCCGGGACTGGCTCTCCAGCGCCTGGCCGGGGCACGGCCCGCTGCTGCTGGGCGCGCTGTTCGTGGTCGCGGTGTACGCGCTGCCGCGCGGACTGGCGGGCGTACGGCTGCCGTTCGCGTCGCGCCCGGTCCCACCGGCGAAGGAGGCCGTATGACGGACGACTCCGGGCTCGCCCTCACCGGGCTCAGCCGCCGCTACGGCAGCCTCACCGCCGTCGACGACGTCTCCCTCACTCTCCCGCCGGGCGCCCGGCACGCGGTGATCGGGCCCAACGGCGCGGGGAAGTCGACCCTGTTGAACCTCATCGCCGGTACGGTCCGCGCGCACCAGGGCCGGGTCGTCCTGGCCGGCCGCGACCTCACGCGCGCCGGGCCCGCGCGGCGCGGACGGCTCGGGATCGCCCGCAGCTTCCAGCAGCCGTCCGTGTTCGCGGACCTGACCGTACGGGAGAACCTCGTCCTGGCCGTCTGGCGGCACCACCCCCGGCGGCGGGGCGCCTGGCGCAGCCCGGCCCGGTACCGGGAGTGCGCGGCCGAGGCGGAACGGCAGCTGGAGGCCGTCGGGCTGCGCGCGCTGGCCGACGCGCCCGCGTCCACGCTCTCCCACGGGCAGCGGCGGCTGGTGGACCTGGGCGCCGCGCTCGTCGCCCGGCCGCGCGTGCTGCTGCTGGACGAACCGGCGGCGGGGCTCACCGACGACGACGCGGAACGGTTCGTGGAGCTGCTCGGCGCGCTCCCCGACGACGTCGCCGTCCTGCTCGTCGAGCACAACACCGAACTGGTCGCCCGGCTCGCGGACACCGTCACGGTGCTGGTCGAGGGGCGGGCGCTGGTCACCGCGCCCACGGGGGAGGCGCTGAGCCATCCCGCGGTCCGCCGCGCCTACCTCGGCACGGAAGAGGAGGACGAGGCGTGCTCGAACTCAGCGGAGTGACCGCCGGATACGACGGCGGCACCGTCCTGCACGGCGTCGGCCTGTCCGTGCCCGAGGGCAGCGTGCACGCGGTCGTCGGGCACAACGGCGCGGGCAAGAGCACCCTCGTGCACGCCGTCGCCGGGCTGCTCGCGCCCGCGTCCGGCACGGTCCGCGTGGACGGCGCCGACGTGACGGGCCTCGCCGCGCACCGCGTGGCGCGCGCGGGTGTCGGGCTCGTGCCGCAGGGGCGGCGGGTCTTCGCCGGGCTCACGGTGAACGAGCATCTGCGGCTCTCGTACCGGGGGAAGGGCGAGTGGACGCCGGACCGTGTCCTCGAACTGCTGCCCAGTCTCGCCGGGCGCCGCGGCCACCGGGGCGGTCAGCTCTCCGGCGGCGAGCAGCAGATGCTCGCCCTCGCGCGGGCGCTGCTGGGGGCGCCGCGCGTGCTCCTGCTGGACGAGCCGACGGAGGGGCTGGCGCCCGTCGTCGTACGCCGGGTGCGCGAGGTCGTCGTCACCCTCGCCGGAGAGGGGATGGCCGTGCTGCTGGTCTCGCCGAGCCCCGCCTTCGCCGCGGAGTGCGCGGACGAGGTGAGCGTGCTCACCGCGGGGCGGCTGACCGGGCACTTCTCCGGGCCCGACGTGCGGGCCGACCCCGAACCGCTGCGGGACGCGCTGGCGTTGACCCGCGCCTGACCTCCACGACAGAAAAGGTGACACCGTGCCGCGCCACGCCCTGGATCCCACTGAACAGGCCGAGATCTGCGCCGAGATCGGCGGAGTGCTCGGCGGCGGCCTCCCCGACGGCTGGGCGAGGGCGACCCTCCGGTGGGCCGAACTGGCCGTCGGCGGCTCGTCGGCGTCCCTCGCCGTCGTGGCGGAGGACGGCAGCAGCCTCACCGCGGCGGGCATCCCGCGGGGCATCACCGAGCTGTGCCGGAAGCTGCGGCTGGGGATGTACACGGAGAGCGGCGGCACCTGGTTCACGCTGACCTACACGCTGACCCCGGAGCGCTACTCGGTCCATTTCGAGTTCGACGACGAGCCGGACGCGCCCTCCTTCACGCCCGAGAACTATGCCAAGGACCTCGCGTACTTCCCCCGCGCGGAGGAGAACGTCCCGGAGTGGCTGCGGAAGAAGGTGGACGGACTCCCCAACGTCTACGGGGCCGTGCACCCGGAGTTCGGCGGACCGGACGACACCCTGGGCCCCTCGCTGGAGGAGTTCGCCGCCGTCCTGTCCGGGGCGGGCTGGGAGACGGGACCGAGCGACCGGTTCCGCGGCGAGCTCGCCCTCTCCACCGACTGGGCCAGCCTCGGCACGCTCTCCAGGCCCGACCTCATCCGCTTCTCGGGCCAGGTCGAGCCGGAGCGGTGGGAGGAACTCCACACCCTGCTCACCGGGTTCGGGTGGAACGTCGGCATGTCGTGCTACGAGCCCCGGGGCGGCGACCTCGTACGGGAGTTCCCGACGCCCCGGGAGATCGGGCACTGAGCTCGCGGCCTGCCTGGGCCGTGTCCGGCGGATCAGGGCTGGGCAGGGGCTGCCCCGCCTGTCCGTCGCAGGCCGCGCGTGCGTTGTGGTTGCTCGCCACGACGCAGCCGCAGTCTGCAACGCGCGGCACGGGGCAGCCCCTGCCCAGCGGTCACGGCCTAAGGCCTGCCTAAGGCCTGTCCAGGGCCTGGCCGCCGAAGCCGCTGCTGCGGGCGTCGCCCTGGTGCTGGCGCTGCCACCACGCCTCCAGGTCCGGTTCGCGCATGGCGGCCCAGTCCGGGGTGTTCTCGACCTGGGCGTGGCCGAGGCGGCGGCCGAGGGCGACCATGGTGGCGCCGACGGAGGTGCGGTCGGCGTCGTACGCGGCGAGGACCGTCTCCAGGTCGCCGTCGCCCGCGCGCCAGGCGGCCTCCAGGGAACAGGCGTCCTGGAGCGCCTTCACGCTGCCGCCGCCGGTGTGGGGGCGGGCGACGGTGGCGGCGTCGCCGACCAGCAGGAGGCGGCCCGTGGCGTAGTGCGGCACCTCCATGTCGTAGATCGGCTGGACGAGCGTGTCCTCGACCGGGGTGCTCAGCACGCACTCCGCCCAGACCGGCGGGAAGTGCTCGGCGACGAGCGCCCGGAGGTGCTCCGTGAGGTCCTCGGTGAGACGGCCCGGGGGGAGCGAGGTGGGGGTGCGCAGATCCGGCTGGGTCCCGTCGAGCGGGGGCGGCACCGTGTACAGCACCCAGTTGACCCGGTGCTCCCCGTCGGGGCCCGGGATGCGGTAGATCATGCAGTGGCCGCCGGGGAAGACCACGATGTGCGCGTCGGTGCCGGGGCCCTCGCCGGGGGAGCTGCCGCGCCAGGCGAGATAGCCGGAGTAGTCGGGGCTCAGCTCGGGGAACATCGTGTTCCGGACCACCGAGCGGTAGCCGTCGGCCCCGATCACCGCGTCGAAGCGCTCCGTACGGTCGTCGCTCCCGTCCTCGCCGAACCGCAGGGTGACGCCGTCGGCGTCCGGCTCGACGGCGGCGACCTCGGCGTCCGTACGGTAGTCGACCCCGTCGGGGACCCGGCGGCGCAGCTCGTTCCAGAGGGAGCCCCAGCCGTAGGCGCGGAACGGGAAGGGGTGGGTGGCTATCGCGCGGCCCTCGGGGGTCTCCCCGTCCCGAACGGTCCATATCCGGCGGTTCAGTTCGGCCCAGGGCATCGCCGCGTCGACGTACCCGGCGGCCTCCAGCTCCGCGTAGCGGTCGTTGTGGAGGCTCACGCCGACACCGCGGGAGCGGAGCTCGCCCGCGGCGCGCTCGAAGACGGTGACGCGCGCGCCGCCGCCCCGCGAGACCGCCAGGGCCGCCGCGCACCCCGCGATACTGCCGCCCACCACCGCCACGTTCAGCAGCACCATGCCTGTCTTCCTCCGTGACGCTATGGGTACGGGTCCGATCCCGTACAAGATCGTAGAGGGCCGGGGCCGTTCCTCGTAGGGGGAGTGCGGGGGGAGTGTGGAAAACCGCACCCCGGCTGTACGGCCTCCCGGGTACAGCGCATGGTCTTCCTTTGCTTATCTTTTACCTTATGCTGATCGACATCGCCGCCGAGGAGACCGGTGGCATCGCCGGGTGGGCCGCCGGGCTCATGGAGTCGCTGGGCGCCATAGGCGCCGGAATCGCCATCGCGCTGGAGAACCTGTTCCCGCCCCTGCCCAGCGAAGTGATCCTGCCGCTCGCCGGGTTCACCGCGAGCGAGGGGGACCTGAGCCTCGTCGCCGTGCTGGTGTGGACGACGGTCGGCTCCGTCGTCGGCGCCCTCGCGCTCTACGCGGTCGGGGCGCTGCTCGGCCGCGAGCGCACCGTGGCCCTCGCGGCGCGGCTGCCCCTGGTCAAGGTCTCCGACATCGAGAAGACCGAGCAGTGGTTCGCGCGGCACGGCACGAAGGCCGTCTTCTTCGGCCGGATGATCCCCATCTTCCGCAGCATGATCTCCGTCCCGGCGGGCGTCGAGCGGATGCCGGTGCCCCTCTTCCTGGTCCTCACCACGGCGGGCAGCGCGCTGTGGAACGCCCTCTTCGTCCTCGCCGGGTACGGGCTGGGCGCGCGCTGGCACGAGGTCACGGACCTGGTCGGGCTCTACTCGAAGTTCGTGCTCGGCGGCGTCGCGCTCGCCGCCGCGGTCTTCGTCGCGCTGCGCCTCACGCGGGGGCGGGGTGCGCGGCGCCTGACGCGTCGAGAAGCGTCGCGGCAACGGCGCGAGCGTCCAGAGCAGGCGCGGCGGACCCGCTGACATGGGCGCCGCTCAGCGCCCCGTCGAGCAGCAGGGCGAGCTGAGCGGCCAGTGCCCGGGGGTCGGCGGCGCCGGTGGCCTCGGTGAGGTGCAGCAGCTGGCCGCGCAGCGCCGACTTGTGGTCGCGCACCGCGCGGACCACGCCCTCCGAGCCCGAGGCCAGCTCGCCGTACGCGTTGAGGAACGCGCAGCCGTTGAAGTCGGGGTCCTGGGCCCAGGTGTGGAGCCAGTCGAAGATCCCCAGGATCCGCTCACGCGGCGGCCCGATCTCCGCCAGGTACGCGGCGAGCCTCTCGTGCGCCCACTCGTCCCGGCCCCGCAGATACGCCTCGACCAGCTCCGCCTTGGAGGGGAAGCAGCGGTAGAGGCGCTTGAGGGACACCCCCGCCGCGTCCCTGATGCGGTCCATGCCGACCGCCTGGATCCCGTGCGCGTAGAACAGCGCGTCGGCGACGGCCAGCACATGTGAACACTCACTGGGCTGCTCGCCGGACTGTTCGCCGGGCTGTTCTTCGGGCCGTCCGCTGGTCCTGGCGTCCATCCCCGTCACTCCCCCCGCTTGAGAACGTGCGTTCTCTAGACTACGGTCCTTTCCGTGAGAACGGGCGTTCTCTTGCCTCCGAGGCAAGTTCCGCGCCCGGAAACCGCCCCGGGGGGAACGGGGGAGAGGGGCGGAGGAGGGGGCGACGCCGTGTTCTCGTCATTCGGGGGAGGGCGGGGACACGGCGTCACTGCCGGGCAGTGGGCACTTCCGGCTCCGTGAAGACGGGGCTCGCGTCGAACGCCGCGCGGCGGGTCGCCCGGCGCAGCGCCCGCAGCACCGTGCCGCCCAGCGTGAGCGTCAGCACGACGGTCAGCAGCGCCCGGGGCACGTCCCAGCCGAGCGAGGTGGCGAGGACGTACGCGAGGAAGCGGGCCAGGTTCTCGTGCAGCGGATCGCCCGGGACGAACGAGATCCCGGAGCCCAGGCCCGCGATGTACGGCCAGCCCTGGAGGTTCATCACCAGGCCGTAGAGCAGCGCCGCGACCGCGCCGTACGCCGCCAGCGCCAGCAGCTCGCGCCGCCCGCGCAGCCGTTCGGGCCCCGGCAGCAGGCCCGCGCCCATCGAGACCCAGCCCATGGTGAGCATCTGGAACGGCATCCACGGGCCCACGCCGCCCGTCAGCAGCGCCCCCGCGAACATCGAGACGGCCCCGAGCACGAACCCGAACCCCGGGCCCAGCACCCTGCCCGAGAGCACCATCAGGAAGAACATCGGCTCCAGTCCCGCCGTCCCCGCGCCGAGCGGGCGCAGAGCGGCGCCCGCCGCCGCGAGCACGCCGAGCATCGCCACGGCCTTGGCGTCCAGCCCCGTGTCCGCGATCGTCGCGACGGCGACGGCGAGGAGCAGGGGGAGCAGCGCCGCGAAGAGCCAGGGCGCGTCCCGCGAGTGGGCCAGCCCCGACGTCCCGCTCGCGAGCAGCGGCCAGCCGAACGCGGCCACGCCGATGGCGCTCGTCAGCGCGAGCGCCGTGACGGAACGGGGACCGAGCCGGATCGCGCGTACGTTCACGCCGTCGCCCCCTCTGCTCCGCCCAGCGCCTCCCGCACCTGCGGCACGGTCAGCCAGGGCTCGGGCGCGAGGATCTTGGAGGTCTGCGGCGCGAAGGCCGGGGACGAGGTGACGATCTCCGCCGTCGGGCCGTCCGCGACGGTCTCGCCCTGGGCGAGGATCACCACGCGGTGCGCGACCTCCGCCGCCAGCTCGACGTCGTGCGTGGCCAGTACGGTGCCGTGGCCGCGCCCCGCGAGCTCGCGCAGGACCGTCACCAGGCGGGACTTGGCCGCGTAGTCCAGGCCGCGCGTCGGCTCGTCCAGCAGGAGCAGCGGCGGGCTCGCCGTCAGCACGATCGCCAGGGCGAGCGCGAGGCGCTGGCCCTCCGACAGGTCGCGCGGGTGGGTGCTGTCGGGGATGCCCGGCAGCAGCTCCGAGACCAGCGCGCGGCAGGTGCCGGGCGCCGCGCCCGCGTCCTGGTCGGCCGAGGCGCACTCGCGCGCGACCGTGTCCGCGTAGAGCAGGTCGCGCGGCTCCTGCGGTACGAGCCCGGCGTGCCGCAGCAGTTCGGCGGGGCGCGTACGGTGCGGGGGCCCGCCGCCGACCGAGACCGTGCCGGAGGTCGGGGCGTGCAGCCCGACGAGGCTGCCCAGCAGCGTCGACTTGCCCGCGCCGTTCCGGCCCATCAGCGCGACCGTCTCGCCCGCGCGCAGGGAGAGCGTCACCTCGTGCAGCGCCGTGACCCGCCCGCGGAGGAGGGTGAGGCGCGAGGTCTCCGCCAGCACGGGTGCCTCGCGGGGCGGCGCGGTTGTCCTCGGCGGGGTCCGGTTTTCGAGCCGTGCGCGCAGGGGCGCGGCCCGGCGCCGGGCGTCCCGTACGGACAGCGGGAGCGGCGACCAGCCCGCCAGCGCGCCCAGCTCGACGACGGGCGGGCGCACCGGCGAGACCGTCATCAGCTCGGCGGGGTCGCCCAGCCGGGCCGGGGCGCCGGGGGAGGGGAGGAGCAGCACCTGGTCCGCGTACTGCACGACCCGTTCGAGCCGATGCTCGGCCATCAGCACCGTCGTGCCCAGGTCGTGCACGAGGCGCTGGAGGACGGCGAGGACCTCCTCGGCGGCGCCCGGGTCGAGCGCCGAGGTCGGCTCGTCCAGGACGAGCACGCGCGGGTGCGGGGTGAGCACGGAGCCGATCGCCACGCGCTGCTGCTGGCCGCCGGAGAGGGTGGCGATGGGGCGGTCACGCAGCTCGTTGAGGCCGAGCAGGTCGAGGGTCTCCTCGACGCGCCGCCGCATCGTCCCTGGCGGGAGGCCGAGCGACTCCATGCCGTACGCCAGCTCGTCCTCGACCGTGTCGGTGACGAAGTGGGCCAGGGGGTCCTGGCCCACGGTGCCGACGACGTCGGCGAGTTCCCGGGGCTTGTGCGTACGGGTGTCGCGGCCCGCGACGGTGACCCTGCCGTGCAGGGTGCCACCCGTGAAGTGCGGGACGAGTCCGCTGACGGTGCCGAGCAATGTCGACTTGCCGACCCCTGAGGGGCCGACGAGGAGACAGAGCTCGCCCTCGGGGATGTCCGCGTCCACGAGGGCGAGTGCCGGTTCCGTGGCGTCCTCGTAGGTGACGCTGACGTTCTCGAAGTGGATCATTTCGTGGGCTCTTCCGGGGTGCTGGTCACGGGCTGCCCCTCGCTGTTTCGCCGCAGACTGCGGCTGTGTCGTGGTTGCTCGCTCCCCCAAGCTCTTCGAGCAGGGAGGTACCCCCATTCCCCGCGCCCCTGCGGGGCGCCCTCCCGCGGGGCGCTCTTCCGTACGGGGGACGGCGCCGGAGCGATCACCGCCGGGAGGAGGCCCAGGAGGATCATCGCGGCCGGGAACAGGGGCAGCTGGGGTGCTGTCAGGGGGACGGCCGGGGGGTCGAGGTCGGCGTCGGTGACGAGCAGGGCCGCCGCCACCGCCACCCCCGAGGCGGTGACCAGCCAGGCGCGCACGCCCCAGCGGTCGGGCCGGTAGCGGGTGCGGACCGTGCGGCGGCCGCCCAGGGCCAGCCCCGCCAGCGCCAGGACGAGCCCGCCGAGCAGCACCGGCAGGCCGAACGCGGCGCCCTCCGAGGCCAGCAGTCCGTACGTGCCCGCGCACACGCCCAGCAGGCCGCCGACCGTGAGCGCCGCGGTCGTACGGCGTACGGCGCGCGGCACCCTGGCCGTACGCCCGTAACCGCGCGCGTCCATCGCGGCGGCGAGCGCGACCGAGCGCTCCAACGCGCCCTCCAGGACCGGCAGCCCCACCTGGAGCACCCCGCGCAGTCCCCGGTCGCTCCGGCCGCGCAGCCGCCGGGCCGCGCGCAGCCGCTGCACGTCGGCCACCAGGTTCGGCGCGAACGTCATGGCGACGACCACCGCGACCCCCGCCTCGTACAGCGCGCCGGGCAGCGACTTGAGGAGGCGGGCCGGGTTGGCGAGCGCGTTCGCGGCGCCGACGCAGATCAGCAGCGTCGCCAGCTTCAGCCCGTCGTAGAGCGCGAAGACCATGCCCTCGGCCGTCACCCTGCCGCCGACGCGCACGCCCTGCGCCCAGTCGGGCAGCGGCACCTCGGGGAGCGTCACCAGGACGTGCGTCCCGGGGACCGGCGAGCCCAGGAAGAACGCGAAGACCAGCCGGATGCCCAGCACCAGCAGGCCGAGCTTCAGGAACGCGCCGTACGAGCGGGCCCACGGCGCGTTCGTGCGGCGTACGGCGACGACGTACCCCGCGACGACGATCAGTAGGCCGAGCAGCAGCGGGTTCGTCGTACGCGAGGCCGCCGTCGCGAGACCGAGCGCCCACAGCCACCACGCCCCGGGGTGGAGCGAGGTGGAGCGGGTCGCCAGGGGCGCGCGCAGCGCCCCCGCGCGGGGCGGCCTGGCCATACGGGTGGCCTTCACCTCCTGCGGCGCGCCTGCCAGAGCGCCGCCGCGCCGAGGACGGCCACGGCGGCGACGCCCGCGCCGATGCCGAGCCCCGTGGACATGCCCCCGTCGTCGTCCTTCTTCTTCCCCGAGGAGCTGTCGCTGTCGCTCTCCTCCTTGGAGGCCACCTCGCCGCAGCCCTTGCGGGGGTAGCCGTCGATGGCGCAGAGGAGGGAGTCGGAGTTGTAGCGGAGCGGCTCGGCGACGGCCGCGAGCGCGTCGGCCGCCGAACCGTCCTCGTCGATCCGCGCGCACGCCGTACGCGCCCCGGGCGGCTTCTCCCCGCCGGGCGCGTCGCCGCGCGTGCCGAAGTCGAGGCGCAGCGCGACCCGCTTCGTCCCGGACTTCTTCTCCGTACGGGCGCACGCCGCGTCGAAGGCGATGCCGCCGCGCGGCCGGGTGGCGTCCTTGGAGTCCTCGCTGAGCGCGAAGCGGAAGCCGAGCACGTCGCCGTCGCCGGGGCGCAGCACGGCCGGGCCCTTCGTCGCGTACGCCCAGCCGCCGTCGCCCTTCCGCTCCCAGAACGACCAGTAGCGGTAGCCGTCCCTGGCGGCCTGCGCCGTACCCGCCATGCCCAGCGGCAGGGCAAGGAGCAGCACGCCCAGCATGCCCAGCACGGTCAGCAGACGCCTCACAGCGACTGCTTCTTCCGGCGTCCGCTCAGCCAGATGCCGATGCCCGCCCCGGCCGCGACGCCCACGACGATGAACGACCAGGTGGGCAGGGACCCGCCGTCGTCGTCCTTCTTGTCCTCCTTCTTGTCCTCCTCGCCCTTCTTCTCGTGGGACGGCATCGCGGCGGGCTTCGGGCCCGTCGCCGTGAGGCGCTTCAGCAGGTCGGTGCCGCCGAGCTGCGCCGGGTCGCCATTGGTCGTGGCGCGGTTGGCGAGGATCAGGATGCCGAGCGCCGCCGGGTCGTCCTTGGCCTTGTCCCACTTGCCGAGGTTGTCGCCGAGCCAGTCGAGGGACTTCTTGGCCTCGTCCTTGCGGCCCGCGGCCGAGAGGGCGATCACGGCGTCGGCGGTGTTCGCGTAGTCCGGCTGGCCCTTGCCCTTGCCCTTGTCCTTGGCGCCCGGGGTGACGGCCACGAGATGGCCGTCGTTCTTCTTCAGCGTGGCGGTGAGGTAGTCGGCACCCTTCTCCGCCTCCTTCTTCGGGGACGCGCCGTGCCCCTCCTTGTCGCCGGAGAGCGCGAGCCCCTGGCGCATCCCGGCGAGCACGGCCGCCGCGGTGGCGTCGTCGTTCGGGTCGAGCTTGTCGCCCTTGCCGGGCTGGTACGCGAAGGCGCCGTACGCGTCCTTCTTCGCGTCCTTGGTGTCCTTGTCGATCTGGAAGGAGAGCAGCGCGTCGAACGCCGTCTTGCCGTCCTTCTTCCACGCGGCCGGGTCCTTGCCCGCGGCGACGAGGGCGCCGACGACGACGGAGACCGAGTTCGCGTCGGAGGGGCTGCCGGGGTTGTAGCCCCAGCCGCCGTCCTTGTTCTGGACGGACTTCAGCCAGTCGAGGGCCTTGTCGGTCCCGGCGTTCGGCCCGCCGATCGAGGCGGACAGGGCCTGTACGGCGATGGCCGTGGCGTTCACGTCCGCCGGGGTCTTCTTCGCGTCGCACTTCGCCTTCGGGTCGGCGCGGTACGCCGGGAACGAGCCGTCCTCGCACTGCTGCGTCGACAGCCAGCTCACCGCCTTCGGCGACGGCTTCGCGCCCGCGGCGTCCAGCGCCAGCAGCGCGACGGACTGCCGCCACACCCCGTCGAACTTCGGGTCGCCCTTCCCGTACAGCTCCGGCGGCAGCTTCTCGTCGGCCACGGCGACGGGGGCGACTGCCGCTGTGACCGCGCAGAGCGCGAGGGAGGCGGCGACGGCCACGGAGAAGCGGTGGCGCTGGCGCGGGCGCGGGAACATGCGGGTGCCTTTCGCTGACGGTGACGTGACGGGTGGGCCGTAGCCGTGCACGGCCGTCCCGTCACGCGTGGTCGCGCGGCGGCACACCGGGCTCGGCTCCGTATACCCCGACGGTGCCGTGCGGTGCCCCGCTGGCGGGGCACCGCAGGAGCCTGTGCCTCCGGGCGGGCGATCCGGCTCGCGGCGCCGTGTGGTGCTCGCCGCTCACGGTTGCGGGTCAGCGCCGGATTCCCACCGGCTTCCCCCGAACGGAGACGCTGCTGTCTGCCCCGCCACTTTAGCCGTACGACCGTGAAAGACCGCCCCCAGGTGCCCTCGCCACGACCCCTCAGCTCACCAACAGACCAGACCTCGCCCGCCCAGAGCCACGCCCCTGCGTCTACTTCCCGGCTCCACCACGCAACAGAGCTTGCCCCTCCAGGGGCACGGGTCTGTGTCTGCTTCGCGGCTCCGCCGCGTGGGCGCGCCGGTCACGACACCTCGGGGCTTGCCCGATCAGGGGCCCGGGGCTGTGTTTGTTTTGCGGCTCCGCCGCGTGGGCGCGACCGGTCCAAGACTTTTGGGCTTGCCCCTTTAGGGGCGCGGGGAACTGCGCGCCCAGCCACGATGCGGGCGCGGCCCGCGAAGCACAGCCCGGGGCTCCCCGGGCGCGGCTCTTGTACGCGGGGCACCCGGCGTGGGGGGCTGCGCTTGCCAACCCTGCGCCTTGCGCAGACTTCCCAAGCTCAGAGGGGTGGAGGGAGAAGCAGGAGTGCCCCGTTAGGGGCGCGGGGAACTGCGCGACTAGCCACGATGCACTCGCAGTCCGCGAAGCACAGCCCGGGGCACCTCGGGTGCGGCTCTTACTGGAGGCTGCCGTGTTGGGCGGCTTGGAGTAGGGCTCGGCCCTGGGCGGTGACGCTGTGGAAGGAGCGGCCACCTTTGCGTACCGTCACCAGAAGGCCGTTCTCGCGCAGCACAGCGGTGTGCTGGCTCACTGCAGGCCCGGTCACATCGAGGAGGCGGGCCAGCTCTGTCGTGGACGAGCCGCATCCCGTCGCCCGGAGCAGCGCGGCCCGCGTGCGGCCCAGCAGCTCTCCCAGCCCGTCGCCCGCCTGCGACGCCGCCTCCCCGCGCTCGTGCGAGACGGGGTAGACGAGGACCGGCGGCCGGGAGGGGTCGGCGAGGGAGACCGGCGCGGGCCAGCAGAAGTAGGAGGGCTGGAGGAGCAGGCCGCGCCCCTCCAGGCGGAGCTCCTGATCCACCGGGTAGGCGACCTCCAGCACCGGCGGCTGCCAGCGGAAGTGCGGACCGAGCGAGGCGAGCATCCCCTCGGTACCGCCGTCGAGCAGCGCGTGCAGCCGCAGGTTGCGGTCGGCGTCGACGTGGGCGTGGACGCGGGACCAGTAGGGCGCGACGGCCGTCTCGTAGTACGCGCGCACCGCGCCGCCCAGCCGCCGCAGCGGCTCGGTGGCGCTGGCGCTCCGCGCCGTGGGGTCGGCCAGCGCGTCGGCCCAGCGCGGCACGCGCCCGTGGTCGGCGGCGAACCGCTCCAGGTCGGCGGCGAGCGTACGGCGCGGAGTGCTCAGCATGGTGTCGACGGCGGCGTCGAGGGTCGGGGACTCCTCGGTGCCGGGGCCAGGGGTGAGGAAGTCGGGGGAGTAGCCGCAGGGCGGGAGGAGGGAGGCGAGGAGCCTGCTCTCGGGCCCGAGCCGGGGCCGTACGGCGTGCCGCCAGGGCCCGAACGCGGCGCGCCCGTCCCGGCGTTGCAGCGTCTGCACGCTGTTGGTGATCTCCCACAGGGCGTCCGGTTCCCTCGCGACGCGCAGCCGCGCCAGGTCCTGGGAGGTGAAGACGACCCGCAGCATGACTCTCCTCCGTACAGCAGCCGTACAGCCGTGGCGCCGGGGCGGGAGCGCACGGCGAATTCCCCTGTGACAAGGGGAATTTAGCCGTGGCTACCGCCGCTTGTTCGCCCGAACGGCCAATCGCATGCTGAACGGTACGGATGCGGGGAGCGACGGAGCGGCGGCCGGCGCGCTGCGACAGCAGCGGCAGGGGGATGCGGGCGGCGGTACGAGCGGCACGGCGCGGCCCCGCGGCCCTCGCGTGTCGGTGTGTCGGCGTGCCGACGTGCTCGCGCGGCGAGGGGCGTCCCGGTACCGGCGGGGTGGATCCCCCTCCCCACCCCGCCTTCGGGGGGAGACGGACGGTAACGGGGGGACGGTCATGCGGGCATCCGGCGCCGCGGGCGACAACAGAACGAGTGGCATACGGCTCGGGATCGATCTGGGGACGGCGTCGAGCGCCGTCGCGGTCGTCGGCGCGGACGGCGAGCCGCGCACCGTCATCAACCATGAGGGCCGCGACACCACGCCGACCGCCGTGTGGATCCCGCGCGAGGGCGTCGTGCACGTCGGACGGCGGGCCCGTACGCGTACGGGCAGCCATCCCGGCGACGCCCACGCGGGGTTCAAGCCCGACCTGGGGACGGCGGGCGCGGAGCGGCGCTTCGCGCGCGCGGGTGTCGCGCTGACGCCCGTGGAGCTGTGCGCCGAGGTGCTCAGGTCCCTGCGGGACGACGCCACGCACCGGCTGGGCGCCCCGCCGGAGTCGGTGGTGCTCACGGTGCCCGCCTCCTTCACCCTCAACCAGTGCGCGGCGGCCCGCGCGGCGGCGGAGCTCGCGGGCCTGGGGCCGCGCTGCGCGCTGGTGCGGGACCCGGTAGCCGCAGCGCTCGCCCACGAGCCGCACGCGCCCGGCGGCACGGGGCAGTGGCTCGTGCTCGACCTGGGCGGCGGTACGTTCGACGCCGCCGTCGTCACCCGGCGCGACGGCGTGCTCCGGGTGCGGCACCACGCGGGCGACCCGTACCTGGGCGGCAGGGACCTGGACCGGGCCGTGGTGGACACGCTGCTCGCGCCCGCCGTGGCGCGGGGCGCCGGGCTCGCCGGGTTCAGCCGCGACAACCCGGCCTGGCACGGCAACTTCGCCCGGCTCGGCGCCGCGGCCGAGGAGGCCAGGGTGCGGCTCTCGCGCCAGGACACGGTCCGGCTCGTGGCCGAGCTCGGCGACGGCGCGGGCGGCGTCGTCCCGTTCGAGCACACCCTGACGCGCGGCGCGCTGGACGACGTCGCCGCGCCGTTCTACGCGCGTGCGGTCCGCGCGGGCCGCGAGGCCCTCGCCGAGGGCGGGCTCGCCCCCGACGACCTCGACGGCCTGCTGTGCGTCGGCGGCGCGACCCAGGCCCCGGGCCTGCGCGAACTGCTGGCCGACCCCGCGGAGGGGCTCGGCGTGCTCGCCGTACCGGGCCCGGATCCGCTGACGGCGGTCGCCCACGGCGCCGCGCTCCTCGCGGAGGAGTACGCCAGGGAATACGCCGGGGAGTACACCAGGGAGTACGCCGAGGGGCATGCCGGACCACGCGCCCTGCGTTCCGCCGACGCGCCCGTGCTGCCGCACTCGCTGGGCATCGGCCTGCCCGACGGCAGCTTCGCGCCGCTGCTGCGCAAGGGCAGCGTCCTGCCCGCGACGGGCACCCGTACGTACCGCACCCCCGTCGCGCTGCGCAGGGACGGCGCGGACACCCTCCGCATCCCCGTCGTCGAGGGCGAACGGGACCGCGTCGAGCGGAACACCACCGTGGGCTCCGTCGAGATCCGGGCCCGCGAGGGGCGCGCGGGGCTGCCCGAACGCAGCGACGTGGACGTGACGTTCGAGATCGGCGCCGACCACACGCTGTCCGTGCGCGCCGACGTCCCGCTGGCCCGCGCCCGGTTCACGGCGGAGGGCGGGCTCGCGCCCGTACGGCCGCCGGGGCAGGCGGCGCTGGAGTGCCTGCTGCGCGAGGCGGGCGCGCGGCTGGCGCGGCTGCGGGCCGAGGCGGAGGACGCCGGGATCGTGACGGCGGCGCGCCGCCTCGCCCGGCTCGCCACGGAGCGGCTGCCGGAGGACGCGCGCGACCGCGTGCGCGCGGCGGCGGGCGGCGAACCGGGCGCCGCGGCCGGTGCGGCGGCCGGACTCCTCCGCCTCCAGGTCGAACTGGACGCGATCGAGGGCGTGCTCCGCGTCCCCCTGCGGGCCCGCGAACTGCGCGAACTGCTGGCGGAGTGCGAGGACCAGGCCGCGTCCCACGGCGACACGGACGACCGCCAGGAGCTCGACCACCTGTGCGCCCACGCGGACACCGTCCTGCGGGGCTGGGGCGGCGACCGGGGCGGCAACGACGACGTCCACGCGGGCACCCTCGCCGAACTCCTCGACAGGGCGCGGGAGCTGCGCGTACGGCTGCTCGGCAAGGGCGGCGACTGGGAGACCACGCGCTTCCTGCTGCTCTGCGACGCGCGCGACGCGATGGCCTCGCGCGGCGAGGCGGACGCGCTGATCGCCCGCGGCCGCCACGCGGTCAGGACGGGCGGCGGCCCCGAACTCCGCGAGATCAGCGACCGGTTGACCCGCCTGCTGCCGCAGGACGTCAGCGGCGGCGCCCGTACGGACGAGACCGAGCCGGGAGAACGGGGAGAACGGGACCGGGGAGCCCTGTAGCCCTCGCTCTTCCCGTACTTCTCACTCGGCGACGGCCTGGTAGCGGACGGGGTCGGTGTCCGGGGCCGTTTCCGCGTGGCCGAGTTTGACCAGGCGGCGGAGGTGGGCCTCGGCCTCGGCGACGGCGATGTTGCGGGAGCCGAAGGGGATCTCGGCCCAGGGGCGGTTCCAGCGCATGGACTCGGCCAGCTCCCAGGGCGTGAGGGCGTGGTCCGTGAGCAGCGCGCGGAGGTCGGTGAGGCGCTCCTCGTGGTGCGCGGTCAGCTCGTTCACCCGGGCCTCGGCGTCGGAGAACGCGTACTGGTGTGCGGGCAGCACCTCCGCCGGGCGGAGCCGCCCGATCCGCTCCAGCGAGGCGAGGTAGTCGCCGAGGGGATCGGCGGCGGTGTCGGACTCCGGGTCCTCGTAGAGCCCGATGTGGGGGGTGATCGTCGGCAGCAGATGGTCCCCGGAGAAGAGCCGTCCGTGGCCCCTTTCGCGCGCCTGCGGGTGCCGCTCCTCCAGGTGGAGGCAGACGTGGCCCGGCGTGTGGCCCGGCGTCCAGATCGCGCGGAGGCGCCGCCCCGGCAGGTCGAGGAGTTCGCCGGGCTCGATCTCCCGGTCGGGCAGGGCCGCGCGCCTGCCGGGCAGCGCGTCGCCGCCGGACCAGCCCTGGTCGAGCGCGGCGAGCAGGGGCGCCGTGTGGGCCTCGGGCGCGCCGGAGGCGATGAGCTTCTCCGTGTAGTAGCGCAGCCAGGCGGTGGGTTCGGCCTCGCGGGTACGGCGTACGACGGCGGTGTCGGCCGCGTGCATCGCGATCCACGCGCCGGACTCCTCCCGTACGCGCGCCGAGAGCCCGTGGTGGTCCGGGTGGTGGTGGGTGATCACGACGCCGTGCAGCGCGGCGGGCTCCGTCCCGCAGGCGGCGAGGCCCGCGACGAGGGTCCGCCAGGAGTCCGGGTCGTCCCAGCCCGTATCGATGAGGACGGGGCCTCGCTCGGTGTCGAGGAGATGGACGAGCGTGTGGCCGAGCGGGTTGTCGGGGATGGGCACCGGGATGCTCCACACCCCGCCGCCGTGGTCGGTCACCTGCGGTGCCTCGGTCGGTGCCTCGGTCGGTGCCTCACTCATGAGCGGCGGCTCCCCCACTCCCGTTCCCGGTACGTGCTCCGCACGGCAACGAGTCTCGTCGGTGGGGGCATTGTCCCCTAGAACTAGAACTGGTACTAGTTCTGATGCAGTGTCAGAAGCGTCACAGTGGCGACCGGACAGCCGAGACAGGGCAGGGGCAGAGGCCATGACGGACCAGGCGGGCACGGACCTCGACTTCGCGTACGTCGAGCACGGACAGCTCTACATCGGCGGCACCCTCACCGACCCCGCGGGCAGGGAGACGATCGAGGTCGTCTCGCCGCACAGCGAGGAGCCCATCGGGCGCGTTCCGCACGCCTCCCGCGAGGACGTGGACCGCGCCGTGGACGCCGCGCGCCGCGCCTTCGACTCGGGCGTGTGGGCCGGGCGGAGCCTGGAGGAGCGGATCGAGGTCGTCACCCGTATCAAGGACGCCTTCGCGGTGCGCAGCGAGGAGATCGCCCGCATCATCAGCGCCGAGAACGGCACCCCGTACTCGACCGGCGTCATGGTGCAGTCGCTCGCCGCGATGATGGTGTGGGACACCGCGCTCAAGGTCGCCCAGGACTTCCCGTACGAGGAGCGGCGGGCCGGAGTGCTCGGGCCGTTGCTGGTCCGGCGCGAGCCGGTGGGCGTGGTCGCGGGGATCGTGCCGTGGAACGTCCCGCAGTTCACGGCGGCGGCGAAGCTCGCGCCCGCGCTGCTCAGCGGCTGCTCGGCGGTGCTGAAGGTGTCGCCGGAGACGCCGCTGGACGCGTACGTCCTCGCCGAGATCGCGAGCGAGGCGGGGCTGCCGGAGGGCGTGCTGTCCATCCTTCCGGCGGACCGCGAGGTCAGCGAGTACCTGGTCGGGCACCCCGGCGTCGACAAGGTCTCCTTCACCGGCTCGGTCGCGGCCGGAAAGCGCGTCATGGAGGTCGCGGCCCGCAACCTCACGCGCGTCACGCTGGAACTGGGCGGCAAGTCGGCGGCTGTCCTGCTCCCGGACGCCGACCTGGACGCGGCGGTCGCGGGCATCACCCCGTTCGCCTGGATGATCAACGGGCAGGCGTGCGTGGCCCAGACCCGTATCCTCGCGCCCCGTTCACGGTACGACGAGATCGCCGAACGCTTCAGCGCCGCCGCGAACGAACTCGCCGTCGGCCACCCTCTCGACCCCGCCACGCAGGTGGGCCCGCTGGTCGCCGAGCGCCAGCGGCAGCGTTCCCTCGACTACATCGCGCTCGGCCAGCAGGAAGGGGCCAAGATCCTGGCGGGCGGCGGCCGTCCGGCGTCCCAGCCCACGGGGTGGTACGTCGAGCCGACGCTCTTCGGCGACGTCGACAACGGGATGCGGGTCGCCCGCGAGGAGATCTTCGGCCCCGTCATCTGCCTCATCCCGTACGAGGACGAGGCCGAAGCGGTGCGTATCGCCAACGACTCCGACTACGGCCTGTCGGGCAGCGTCTGGACGTCCGACGTCGAACGCGGCATCGAGGTCGCCCGCCGCGTCCGTACAGGCACCTACTCGGTCAACACCTTCAGCCTCGACATGCTCGGCCCCTTCGGCGGCTACAAGAATTCCGGAATCGGCCGTGAGTTCGGCCCCGAGGGGTACAGCGAGTACATGGAGCACAAGATGATCCACCTGCCGGCCGAAGGGTGAGGTGAGGGCCATGGGCGACCGCTGGCACGTCGAGGTGGACCGCGGGGTCTGCATCGGCTCGGGCATGTGCGTGGGCACCGCGCCGGGTGACTTCACCCTGGACGCGGCCCGCCAGTCCCACCCGACCGTCCCCGAACGGGACCCCTCCGAGCTGGTGATGGACGCCGCCGAGGGGTGCCCGGTCGAGGCCATCACCATCACGCTCGCGGAAACGGGGGAGGCGGTCTTCCCTCCGGAGGAGTGAGGGGCCGCTAGCCGTTCCGGCGGACGTGACGCGTGAATGCGGCCCACGCGTCGGGAGTGACCCGGACGCGTGGGCCCTCCGGTGCCTTGGAGTCGCGGACCGCGACGACGCCGGGGAAGCCACTTGTGACCTCGACACACTCGCTTCCGGCGCCGCCGCTGTAACTGCTCTTGACCCAGCGGGGGGCGACGAGTGGTGTCCCGGCCATCGACATGCCTGGCTCCTATTCCTCAGCGGCTCTGGCGTACTGCTCCCCGACAGCAGCGATGAGTTCAACCGAGGAATCGGGAGACAGGGCCATGGCCCGTAGCTCTTCGAACACCACCCTATGACGGGTGAGTTCCGTGTCCTTCTCCAGGTAGAGCGCCGCGGTTTTGATGCCGATGTACACCACGTCGAGGGAGGGTTCGGGGCCCCGGAGCATGACGAATCCGGCGCTGTCGGCACCGTGAGCGCCAGCGGTGAAGGGCAGCACTTGGACGGTGACGTGGGGCTTCGCGGCACGTTGCCGCAGGTCGGCCAATTGTTCGCGCATCACACTCGGGCCGCCGACCCGTCGGTGGAGCACCCCCTCGTCCATGATCACCCACAGATGGGGAGGCGTGGCCCGGGCCAGGACTTCTTGCCGCTTGAGGCGGAAGTCGACCATGCGCGCGATCGCGTCGTCGTCGGCGCGTGTCTCGGCTGCCCGCATGACCGCAGTCGCGTAGCCGTGGGTCTGCAGGATGCCGGGCACGTAGGTGGGGGCCCAGTGCAGCTCTTCCGTGGCCTCGTCCTCCAGCGTGACGAGGGGCTTGATCCATTCAGGAACCGCATCAGCGTATGACTGCCACCACCCCTGGACCTTCGCTTCCTTCGCCAGGGTGACGAGCGCGGCCCGGTCTCTGTCGTCGGCCTGGTAGGCCCGGCACAGGGCGTCAACGATCGGCCACTTCGGGGCACTTGATCCTTGCGGGCTCTCGTAGCGAGCCAGCGCGGCACGGGAGGTGCCCCCGGCTGTACCGGCCTCCTCCAGCGTCATCCCTGCCTGACTGCGCAAACGCCGGAGCTCGGCCGCGAGCTGACGGCGGCGTGTGGTCGGCCCCACTGGCATCTCATCCCCTCCAGGGTCGGGCTCAGTCTCTTCGGCCCGGCATGCACCAGCAACTGTTGCCCGAGCGCCGAAGGGGCGGGGCGAGGTGCGGCGGGGCCACTCCAACGAGTGAAAGGGAATCCTGAAATGGGAATCCCGATCCGGGATGCGCGTATAACTGGCACCCAGTACATAGGCCGGGCGCGTATCAACGGAACGCCATGGGGCGAGAGTTGGCGCGCACTAGGAGGAGCCATGACCTCGTCCGACAACTGCGCTGGTCCGGAGCCCGAGTACGGGGTCCTGCACGAGGACGCCCTCGACTACACACCGCAGCAGCGCAGCGTCTCGCTCGCGCGGCGGCGTACGGCCCGGCTCGTGGCCGAGTGGGGGCACCCCGCGCTGGCCGGGGACGCGGCGCTCATCGTCGGGGAGCTCGCGGCCAACGCGACGCTGCACGGCAGTTTGCGCGACCGCCTCTTCAAGGTGCGGCTCACCCACACGCGCGGAGCGCTCCGGCTGGCCGTGAGCGATCCGCGCGGGGAGCGCATGCCCCAGCTGCGGCGCCCCGCCGACGACGAGTGCTTCGGCCGAGGCCTCCTCGTCGTCAACGCGCTCGCGAGCCGCTGGGACGTCGAGCCGCACGTGGTCGGCAAGACGACCTGGGCCGAGCTGGACCTGGGCTGACGTCCCGGACTCAGGCCGACTCCGCCCGGCCCCGGGTGGCGATCAGTGGGCCGAGGCGGCGCGTGCCGGGGCCCACTCGTCCGCCGGGGCCCGGCAGTTGTGTCGTGTCGGTCAGCGTGAGCGGCCCGTGGCACGCGTCGCAGGAGACGACCGGCGTGGCGAGGTGCCCGCAGGCGTCGTGGCGGATCCGGGCGGGCGGCCCCACCGGCTCCGCGTACCACTTGTCGCCCCAGGCCATCAGCGCCAGCAGTACGGGATAGAGCTCCTGCCCCTTCTCCGTGGCCACGTACTCCTCGCGCGGCGGGCTCTCCTGGTAGCGCTCGCGCGTCAGCACGCCCTCCTCGACCAGCCGGGCGAGGCGCGCGGCGAGGACCTTGCGGGACAGGCCGAGGTCCTCGGCGAGGGCGTCGAAGCGGCGGATGCCGAGGAGGACGTCGCGCATGATCAGGGCGGTCCAGGCGTCGCCGAACAGGTCGGTCGCGCGGGCGATCGAGCACGCGACGTCGGAGAGGGGGGTACGGGTCACGGGGCGATGGTAGCTGTGGTGGGTTCCCTTGGGGAACTCGCGAGTGCTAGGTTCCCTCGAGGAACCCAAGCGGGGATGTCGAGGGAGACTGCCATGGCCGGACGTCCGCACATCGCACTCGACTCGGTCTCGGCCGTCGACGGTCGCCACATCAGGGCTCTGACCTTTCAGTCGGTACGCATGGAGTATCTGCGGCACGTGTGCGAGGAGTTGGGCACGGCGGCCTCCGGCAGCAGGGCGCTCGTCGTCGGCAGTGGGCGTGGCGTGCTGGCGCGCGGTCTCGCCCGGCTCGGCTTCGAGACCGTCGCCGCCGATCCGTCCGCCGCCGCGACGGCCCTCGCGCGGGAGGCGGACGGCGGGCTCGGGGTCTCGTACCTGACGGCGCCGGGGGAGGAGCTGGGCCTGCCGGACGCCTCCTTCGACCTCGTGTACTGCGCCGACACCCTGGAGATCACCGAGCGGCCGGACGCGGTCCTCGCGGAGGCGGCGCGTGTGCTGCGGCCCGGCGGGGCCTTCGTCTACGACACGGTGAACCGCACCCCCGTGTCCCGCCTCGTCTACCTCGGCGCGTTCCAGTCGTTCCCCGGCACCCGGATCATGCCGCGCGGGCGCTACGCCGCACACCGGCTGCGCCGCCCGGCGGAGCTGGCCGGGGCCCTCGGCCGGGCGGGGCTGTCCCCCCGAGGCGTATCGGCGTTCAAGCCGCGCGACGCCCGCGGTCTCGTACGGGCGACGCGCGGGCGCAGGCGCGGCACGCTGGCCGATGAGCAGCTGCCGGAGCTGGTCGGCATGGTGCTCGTGCCCGAGGGCAGCCCGGTGGTGACGTATCTGGGGTGCGCGGTCCGTGGGGCGTGAGCCCGGACGACACGGCCTAGGTGTGTTGTCCCGGGGCGTTGGTGACGGGTGACGCGCCGTGCGTGGTGCTTGAACGAGGCGAGGGCCTCTGGTTTCGGTGTGGATTGCGACATCTCCACCGGCACCAGGAGGCCCTCGTTGATCCACCGTAATGCCCCGCTGACACCGACTGGCAGGCTGCGTCTGGCCCGGTGTGTCGTGGAGGAGGGCTGGCCACTGCGCCGGGCAGCGGAACGCTTCCAGGTCAGCCACACCACCGCCACCCGCTGGGCCGACCGCTACCGCCGCCACGGGGAAGCGGGCACAGCGGGCATGAAGGACCGCTCCAGCCGCCCCCACCACTCACCCCGCCGCGCCCCCTCCCCGGTGGAGCAGCAGGTGCTGCGGATGCGCCGTGAGC
>NZ_JBIDAT010000006.1:203885-793516 GCF_043202595.1 Streptomyces sp. NPDC048172 | reverse complement strand
GATGGTACTGCATGCGGGAGCGTGTGGGAGAGTAGGACACCGCCGAACTAAACATAGAAGAAGCCCCGTTGACACGGTCAGTGTCAACGGGGCTTCTTCGCGTTCAAGGGCCTTTCATGCCCCACCCGGCGCACCCGTGCCGGGCGGCTGCGGGTAAGGTCGGGGAGCATCGTCGGCACGGTTGAACACAGGAGGCCCCCGGGTGGAGGTCCAGGAGACGGCGGTCCAGACGGACCGGGTCCTCACCATCCCGAACATCCTCAGCATGGCCCGGCTGGTCGGCGTGCCGCTGTTCCTGTGGCTGATCCTGTGGCCCGTGTTCGACGGGCCCAACTGCGACGGCTGGGCGCTGCTCCTGCTCGCCTTCAGCGGGGTGAGCGACTACCTCGACGGGAAGCTCGCGCGGCGCTGGAACCAGGTCAGCAGTCTCGGCCGTATTCTCGATCCCGCGGCCGACCGGCTCTACATTCTCTCGACCCTCGTCGGACTCACCTGGCGGGAGATCCTTCCGCTCTGGCTCACCGTCGTGCTCCTCGCGAGGGAGCTGTTGCTGCTGGTCATGGTGTGGGTGCTGGACCGCCACGGGTATGCGCCGCCCCAAGTGAACTTTCTTGGGAAAGCTGCCACATTCAACTTGATGTATGCCTTCCCCCTGCTGCTCTTGAGTGACGGAAGTGGATGGGTCGCGTCACTCGCTGCTATTTTCGGATGGGCGTTCGCAGGCTGGGGTACGGCTCTGTACTGGTGGGCAGGGGTCCTCTACGTGGTCCAGGTCCGCCGGTTGATCAAGGCGGACGCCACAGCCGACTGAGCCTGCCTTTCCAGCGTCGTGAAGGCTTGAGTGCCCGTTATCTGAACATGTGGGCCATCCTGGACGGGTGAAGTCGGTTAGACCGTCGTCTCTGCGAGGAGGACGCTTCCGACATGAAGGCCGTTGTCATGGCTGGTGGCGAAGGCACTCGCCTTCGCCCGATGACCGCGAGCATGCCAAAGCCGCTCCTGCCGGTGGTCAACCGGCCGATCATGGAGCATGTGCTGAGGCTGCTCAAGCGGCACGGGCTCACCGAGACCGTCGTGACCGTGCAGTTCCTCGCCTCCCTGGTCCGGAATTACTTCGGGGACGGCGAAGAACTCGGCATGGAGCTCACGTATGCGAACGAAGAGAAGCCGCTGGGTACCGCGGGCAGCGTCAAGAACGCCGAGGAAGCACTCAAGGACGACTCGTTTCTCGTCATCTCGGGAGACGCCCTCACCGACTTCGACCTCACCGAGCTCATCAACTTCCACAAGGAACGCGGCGCTCTCGTCACCGTCTGTCTGACGCGTGTGCCGAATCCGCTGGAGTTCGGTATCACCATCGTCGACGACGACGGGCGCGTCGAGCGTTTCCTGGAGAAGCCCACCTGGGGCCAGGTCTTCTCCGACACCGTCAATACAGGCATCTATGTCATGGAGCCCGAGGTTTTCGACTACGTCGAGGCCGACACCTCCGTCGACTGGTCCGGTGACGTCTTCCCGCAGCTCATGAAGGAGGGCAAGCCGATCTACGGCTATGTCGCCGAGGGCTACTGGGAGGACGTGGGCACCCACGAGAGCTATGTGAAGGCGCAGGCCGACGTCCTGGAGGGCAAGGTCGACGCCGAGATGGACGGCTTCGAGATCTCGCCCGGCGTCTGGGTCGCCGAGGGCGCCGAGGTGCACCCCGACGCGGTGCTCCGCGGCCCGCTCTACATCGGGGACTACGCGAAGGTCGAGGCCGACACCGAGATCCGCGAGCACTCCGTCATCGGCTCGAACGTCGTCGTCAAGAGCGGTGCCTTCCTGCACCGCGCCGTCGTGCACGACAACGTCTACATCGGCCAGCAGTGCAATCTGCGCGGCTGCGTCATCGGCAAGAACACCGACGTCATGCGGGCCGCGCGGATCGAGGACGGCGCGGTCATCGGCGACGAGTGCCTGGTCGGGGAGGAGTCGATCGTCCAGGGCAATGTGCGCGTCTACCCGTTCAAGACGGTCGAGGCGGGCGCGTTCGTCAACACCTCCGTCATCTGGGAGTCCCGCGGCCAGGCGCATCTCTTCGGCGCGCGCGGGGTCTCCGGGATCCTGAACGTCGAGATCACCCCCGAGCTGGCCGTACGGCTGGCGGGGGCGTACGCCACCACGCTCAAGAAGGGGTCCACGGTCACCACGGCGCGCGACCACTCGCGCGGCGCGCGGGCCCTCAAGCGCGGGATGATCTCCGCGCTCCAGGCCAGCGCCATAGACGTACGCGATCTGGAGAACGTCCCGCTGCCCGTGGCCCGGCAGCAGACCGCGCGCGGAAGCGCGGGCGGCATCATGATCAGGACGACGCCGGGGACGCCGGACTCCGTCGACATCATGTTCTTCGATGAGCGGGGCGCCGACCTCTCGCAGGCCAGTCAGCGCAAGCTGGACCGGGTCTACGCCCGTCAGGAGTACCGTCGCGCGTTCCCCGGGGAGATCGGGGATCTGCGCATCCCGTCCAGCGTCTTCGACTCGTACACCGGCTCCCTGCTGCGCACTGTCGATACGACCGGAGTCGCCGAGTCCGGGCTCAAGGTCGTCGTCGACGCCTCGAACGGCAGCGCGGGGCTCGTCCTGCCCAGCCTCCTGGGTCGGCTGGGTGTCGATTCGCTGACGATCAACCCGGGGCTGGACGAGTCACGGCCGACCGAGACCGTCGAGCGGCGCCGCGCCGGGCTGGTGCGGCTCGGGGAGATCGTGGCGTCCGCGCGCGCCGACTTCGGCGTGCGGTTCGATCCCGTCGGCGAGCGGCTCTCCCTCGTCGACGAGCGGGGCAGGATCATCGAGGACGACCGGGCGCTGCTCGTCATGCTCGACCTGGTCGCCGCCGAGCGGCGCAGCGGGCGGGTGGCGCTGCCCGTGACGACCACGCGGATCGCCGAGCAGGTCGCCGCGTACCACGGTACGCAGGTGGAGTGGACGACGACGTCGCCCGACGACCTCACGCGGGTGAGCCGCGACGACTCGACCATCTTCGGCGGCGACGGCCGCGGCGGTTTCATCGTCCCGGAGTTCAGCTCGGTCTTCGACGGCGCGGCCGCGTTCGTCTGCCTGATCGGGCTCGTCGCGCGTACGCAGTTGACGCTGAGTCAGATCGACGCGCGGATCCCGCGCGCCCATGTGCAGCGCCGCGACCTGGCGACGCCGTGGGCCGTCAAGGGCCTGGTGATGCGGACCGTGGTCGAGGCCGCGGGCGAGCGTTCCGTCGACACGACCGACGGCGTGCGCGTGGTCGAGCCCGACGGGCGCTGGGTGATGGTGCTGCCCGACCCCGCCGAGGCCGTCACGCACCTGTGGGCCGAGGGCCCGGACGACACCTCGGCGCTCGCCCTGCTCGACGAGTGGGCGGCCGTGGTCGACAGCGCCGGGCGCTGAGGCAGGGGCGGCGCTTCTCGCGCGTACGGCGGAACGTGCCGTTCTGGCGCGGCAAGTCCCGCCGTACGCGCGCTCCGTGCCCTGACCGGGACCACTTCGCGCGCCCGCCTGGAAGCCTGGTGGGTCCATTCGGCGGCACGGGGTGCGACGTGCGACGATGTGCGGCATGTCGCAGCAGCACCCCGCACGGAGCACTCCCTCGCGGCCTGCGCGGCCCGACGCCTCCATGTCGCTGCTGACGAACGTGATGGACCACAGCCTCGACGACGGTTACGCGGAAGCGGCGGCCCGCCGGGGCGTCGAGGGCCGGGCCGGTCTGCCGCGTACCCTGCGCGCCAAACTCGGCCTCGCCGCCGGGCTCGTGCTCGCGGCCCTCGTGGTGACCGTCGGCGCGGCACAGGCACGTATCGCCGCGCCGACCATCGCCAAGGAGAAGGAAGAGCTCATCGAGCGCATCGAGGACGGCAGCAAGAACGCCGACAAGCTCCAGGAGAACGTCGACGGTCTGCGTGCCTCCGTCGAGGAGAAGCAGCGCAAGGCCCTGGAGAAGCACGGCGACAAGGGCGCCAGGCGCGTGGCTCTGCTCTCCGGCGCGACCCCCGTCAAGGGGCCGGGCGTCAAGCTCGTGGTCGACGACGCGAAGGACACCGAGTCCGGCGACGGCGGCGGCCCGCGCGAGAGCAGCGGCTTCTCCGACACGGGCCGGATCCGCGACCGCGACATGCAGCGGGTGGTCAACGGACTGTGGGAGTCCGGCGCCGAGGCCGTCTCGATCAACGGCCAGCGCCTCACCTCGCGCTCGGCCATCCGCGCGGCGGGCGACGCGATACTCGTCGACAACAAGCCCCTGGTGCCGCCCTATACGCTCCTCGCGGTGGGACCGGGCAAGAAGCTCAGCAGGACCTTCCAGGACAGCGTGGACGGACAGTATCTGTACGTGCTGCACAAGGACTACGGGGTGCGGACCAGCATCTCGACTCAGGACGAGGTACGGCTTCCGGCCGCGCCGAGCCTGATCGTACGAACAGCTAAGCCTGTACGGACAGGAGAGGGCAGCACATCGTGATCGCCGTACTGGGCCTCGTCATCGGAGTCGTGGCCGGGCTCGTCGTCCGGCCCGTGGTGCCGACGGTGGTCGAGCCGTATCTGCCGATCGCCGTCGTGGCGGCACTGGACGCGGTCTTCGGCGGACTGCGCGCGATGCTGGACGGGATCTTCGTCGACAAGGTCTTTGTCGTCTCGTTCCTCTCCAACGTCGTCGTCGCGGCGCTGATCGTCTTCCTGGGCGACAAGCTCGGCGTCGGGGCGCAGCTCTCGACGGGCGTGGTCGTCGTCCTGGGCATCCGCATCTTCTCCAACGCGGCCGCCATCCGGCGGCACGTCTTCCGGGCGTGAGGCCGATGAGCGAGGAGACACCGAAGCCGGGGCGGCAGCCGCTGCCGGAGCCGCAGGAGGAGCGGCAGGAGCATTCCGAGGAGGAGACCCCCGGACCTCCGGGCGAGACCCCTGGACCTCCGGGGCCGGACGAGCAGCGCCCCGGCCTGACCGGGCGGGAGCGGCTCGTCAAGGCCGTGTGGCCGCCCCGGGTGACGCGCGCCCAACTCATCGTCGCGCTGCTGCTGTTCGTGCTGGGCCTCGGCCTGGCCATCCAGGTCCGCTCCACGAGCGAGAACAGCGCGCTGCGGGGCGCCCGCCACGAGGACCTGGTGCGCATCCTGGACGAGCTCGACGACCGCACCAAGCGGCTTGAGGACGAGAAGCGGGAGCTGGAGGGCCACCGCACCGAGCTGGAGAGCAGCTCGGACCAGGCGGAGGAGGCCCGGAAGCAGACGAAGGAGAAGGAGGCCCAGCTCGGCGTGCTGGCGGGCACCGTGAAGGCCGAGGGCCCCGGGATCCGGATGACCGTCAACGACCGCGCGGGCTCGACCGATTCGGACGCGCTGCTCGACGCCGTGCAGGAGCTCCGCGCCGCCGGCGCGGAGGCGATCCAGGTCAACGGGGTGCGCGTCGTCGCGGGCACCTACTTCTCCGACGCCGACGGCGGTGTGCGCGTGGACGGGCGTAAGATCGGGCAGCCGTACCGCTTCGAGGTCATCGGCAAGCCGCAGGACCTGGAGCCCGCGTTGAACATTCCCGGCGGGGTTGTCCAGACCCTGAAGAAGGAACAGGCCACGGTGTCCGTGGCCCGCTCGGAGAAGATCACCGTTGACGCCTTGCGATCGTCGAAGCGGCCTGACTACGCTCGGTCGTCATCGCAGTGAGAGGGCGAGTTTGACGGCCAGAGGGCTTCCGGGGGGTCGGCGGGCCTGTTCAGCACTGCGTGGTGGAAACTGTCTACAGGTCACGGACGTTAACCGGGTGTCCGGCGTGACTGATGAGAGCATCGAGGGTCTGTCCTGCCCCACGGGCGGGTCTGTTTCGTGCGAGGGGAATCGCCCGTGAGTTTTTTTGCGAAGTTGTTCGGCAAGAGCCGCCAGAACGGCGACGGCGCGGCCGCGCGGCACCGCGCCCCCCGGCACACCGATGCGCCCGGGACCGGAGCGGAGGACAGCGGCGAGCGTCCCCTGTTCCGCGACGAGGTGGCTGGGCGTGGCGGAGACAATTCGGGTGGTCACGGCGCGGTTTCTGTTGACCCTGGCGCACAGGGACGCATAGGTTCCGAAGCACCGCCAACCTCAACTACGGGTGGAGGTTCTGCCTTGCCGGTGTGTAACAGGTGTGGGACCCAGGCCGCTGAAGCGAGCCGGTTCTGCTCCAACTGCGGCGCCCCGCTGCGCGGTGGCGTGCCCGCCGAGGGGGCGTCCGAGACGACCTCCACCATCTCCATCTCCGGTCTGGAGGCCTACGAGGCGGAGGTGACCGGGCAGCACGCCTCGCCCGTGCTCCCGCCCGAGGCTCAGGCCGCCGTGGACGCGCTGCCCCTGGGCTCCGCGCTGCTGATCGTCCGGCGCGGGCCGAACTCCGGCAGCCGCTTCCTGCTGGACGGTGAGCTGACGACCGCGGGCCGTCACCCGGAGAGCGACATCTTCCTCGACGACGTGACCGTGTCGCGCCGTCACGTGGAGTTCCGTCGCGGTCCGGACGGGGTCTTCTCCGTCTCCGACGCCGGCAGCCTGAACGGCACGTACGTCAATCGCGAGCGCATCGAGTCCGGAATCCCGCTCGGGAACGGGGACGAGGTGCAGATCGGCAAGTACCGGCTGGTCTTCTTCACGAGCCAGCGCACCGTCTGACCCTCGCAGGGAAGGCTCCATGCTGGAAACACCGTCGGGCGGTGCCGTCTCCGGCACCGCCGCCGGGGACCTCGTCCCCCAGAGCGGTCCCATGAGCATCGGAGCCGTGCTCCAGACGCTCCGGGAGGAGTTCCCCGAGGTCACCGTCTCCAAGATCCGTTTCCTGGAGGCGGAGGGCCTGGTGGAGCCCGAGCGCTCCCCGTCGGGGTACCGCAAGTTCAGCGCCGAGGACGTGGAGCGGCTCAGCTACGTCCTGCGGATGCAGCGGGACCACTACCTTCCACTGAGGGTGATCAGGGAGCATCTGGACGCGCTCGGCCGCGGCGAGCCGCCGCCGCCCGTGCAGGCACCCTCCAGGGAGCCCCTGGAGCCCGATGTGACGCCTCCGGCGCCCACCGTCCGGATAGGGCGCGGCGAGCTGCTCGCGGTCGCCGAGGTGGACGAGGAGAAGCTGGCCGAGTGGGAGTCGTTCGGCCTGATCGCCGCGGCGTCCGACGGGGCGTACGAACTGACCGAGGTCACCGTCGCACGCCTCGTGGCGGACCTGGGGAGGCACGGGATCGAGCCCCGTCATCTGCGGGCCATGAAGGCCGCGGCGGACCGCCAGGCCGATCTCGTGGCGCAGCTCGTGGCCCCGCTGCGGCGGCACAGGGATCCCCGGACACGCGCCCGCGCCGAAGCCACCGCGCAGGAGCTGGCGGGCCTCTCCGTACGGCTGCACGCCGCGCTCGTGCAGTCCGCGCTGCGTCCGCACGGTGACTGAAAGCCACACGGATGCCCTCGCCGCGAGGCTGCCCGACTACCCAAACGGGCGCGGCACGGCCTAGGGTTGCTGTGTGAATGAGCTCGACGTCGTGGGTGTCCGGGTGGAAATGCCCACCAACCAACCGATCGTGCTCCTGCGTGAAGTGGGAGGCGACCGATACCTCCCCATTTGGATCGGCCCTGGGGAGGCGACCGCGATCGCCTTCGCCCAGCAGGGCATGACTCCTGCACGCCCACTGACCCATGACCTCTTCAAGGACGTCCTGGAAGCAGTGGGACAGGAGCTCACCGCGGTCCGCATCATGGATCTGCGGGAAGGCGTGTTCTACGCCGAGCTGGTGTTCGCCAGCGGGGTCGAAGTGAGCGCACGCCCGTCCGACGCCATAGCCCTCGCTCTCCGGACGGGAACGCCGATCTACGGCAGTGACGGTGTGCTCGACGACGCGGGAATCGCGATCCCGGACGAGCAGGAGGACGAGGTGGAGAAGTTCCGCGAGTTCCTCGACCAGATCTCGCCCGAGGATTTCGGCACCAGCAGCCAGTGAGCGGCGCGGAGGGAGCGCGGTCGATGCGGTCCGGTGGCCGGAGACGAAGACCAACCGGCCACCCTTTCCCGGCCTGCGGACCCGTGAAACCACTCCATGGGTGAATATCACTCGACGTGCCGAGTGTGGCGATCGTTGACGCACCCGGAGTGACTGCCTACCTTCATGTGGGCAGGTTCCGGGGGTAACCCGGGATGTGAAGGACGGAGGTCGGCGTGACAAGCACCGGCGGCGACGGTACGGCGGCGGGCGACTCCTCCCTACCCGGCGGGCCCCTGATGCGGCCCGCCTCCCCACCGGGCCGCCCGGCCGAGGAGGGCCGGGACCAGCCTCCGGAAGAGGTCGGCTACCGCGGCCCCACGGCCTGCTCGGCCGCCGGCATCACCTACCGGCAGCTCGACTACTGGGCGCGTACGGGCCTGGTCGAGCCCAGCATCCGGCCCGCGTACGGCTCGGGGACGCAGCGGCTCTACAGCTTCCGCGACATCGTCGTCCTCAAGATCGTCAAGCGGCTCCTGGACACGGGTGTCTCGCTCCAGAACATCCGCGCCGCCGTGAAGCACCTGCGCTCGCGCGGGATGACCGATCTGGCGCGGATGACGCTGATGAGCGACGGCGCGACGGTCTACGAGTGCTCGTCGCCCGACGAGGTCGTCGATCTGCTCCAGGGCGGCCAGGGCGTCTTCGGGATCGCCGTGGGCGTCGTCTGGAAGGACGTCGAGGGCGCGCTCTCGCAGCTCCACGGGGAGCGGGTGGACACCGGCGAGACCCTGGTGGGGCACCACCCCGGGGACGAGCTGGCCCGCCGCCGCAACCGCGCGGTCTGACTCCGGGAGGGCGCGGGGAGCCGCGCCGCGCCGGCTCTCGCGCCGATTGTCAGTGCCATGGGGCAGCATCGGTGCTGTGAGAGGCGTGCCGACCATCCTGCATCTGGACATGGATGCCTTCTTCGCCGCGGTGGAGCAGGCGTCCAAGCCCAGCCTGCGCGGAAAGCCGGTGATCGTCGGCGGCCTCGGCCCGCGCGGCGTGGTCTCCACGGCGTCGTACGAGGCGCGGCGGTTCGGCGTGCACTCGGCGATGCCCATGGCCCAGGCCCGCCGCCTGTGTCCGAACGCGGCGTATCTGGGTGCGCGCTTCGGGCTCTACCGGCGGGTGAGCGACGTGGTGATGGAGCTGCTGGGGGAGCTGTCGCCGCTGGTGGAGCCGCTGAGCCTGGACGAGGCGTTCGTCGACCTGGAGGCCGGTGAGGCCCTCGCGGCGGCCGGGGGCGAGCGCGAGGTGGGGGAGCGGCTGCGCCGCGCGATCCGGGGGGCGACGGGCCTGAGCGGCTCGGTGGGGCTCGCCGGGTCCAAGATGCTGGCGAAGATCGCCTCGGAGCAGGCCAAGCCGGACGGGCTCGTGCTGATAGAGCCCGGGACCGAGCGGGAGATGCTCGCCCCGATGCCCGTGCGGACGCTGCCGGGCGTCGGGCCCGCGACGGCGGAGACGCTGCGCAGGGCCGGGATCACCACCGTCGGGGAGACGGCGGAGGCGGGGGAGGCCGAGTTGCTGCGGCTGCTGGGCAAGGCGCACGGCACGTCGCTGTACGCGATGGCGCACGGGATCGACGACCGCCCCGTGGTCGCCGAGCGGGACGCCAAGTCGGTCTCGGTCGAGGACACCTACGACGTGGACCTCACGGACCGTACGCGGGTCCAGATGGAGGTCGCGCGGCTCGCGGGGCGCTGCGTGGAGCGGCTGCGCGCGGCGGGCCGCTCGGGGAGAACGGTGGTGATCAAGGTGAGGAGCTACGACTTCTCGACGCTGACCCGTTCGGAGACCCTGCGCGGCCCCACGGACGATTCCGCGGTGGTCAAGGAGGCCGCGGCGCGGCTCATCGACCTCGTGGACACCACGGCGGGCGTGCGGCTGCTGGGGGTGGGCGTGAGCGGCCTCGCGGACTTCACGCAGGAGGACCTCTTCGCGCAGGCCCGCGCCGCGCTGGAGGAGGCCGGAGGGGCCGGGGCGGACGGGGCGGAGGGGAAGGGCGGCACGGAGCGGGACGGGGGCAGACCCGCGCCGCCGGTGGTGCCGGAGAGCGTGGAGGTCCCCGAGGACCGACGCTGGGTCCCGGGAAAGGACGTACGGCACGGGGCGTACGGGCGGGGATGGGTGCAGGGAAGCGGCGTCGGGAAGGTGACGGTCCGCTTCGAGGAGCCGGACACGCCGCCGGGCCGGGTGCGGACGTTCTCCGTCGACGACCCGGAGCTGGAGACCGTGGAGCCGCGGATGCTGGACGCGGAGGTGGCCGAGGCGCTGGCGGCCTCTCAGTCCTCGGAGCCGGCTATCCGGCCGAAGTCGCGGTCCGGGGCCGGGGCGGGGCCGCCCTCGGCCGCGGGGAGGTCGAGCCCGTAGTGGTGGTAGAGCTGGAGCTCCTGCTCGGGGGAGAGGTGGCGGCCGACGCCGAAGTCGGGGGCCTCCTTGATCAGCGCGCGGGCGAAGGGGACCCGCAGCCCGTCGTCCGCGAGCCTGCTGGGCTCCAGCGGCACGAAGGCGTCCCTGCTGAACAGGCCGGTGCGCACGGCGGCCCACTCGGGCTCGCCCGTGGCGTCGTCGAGATACACCTCGTCCACGGTGCCGATCTTGGTCCCGTCGCGGTCGAACGCCTTGCGGCCGATCAGGTTCCTCGGATCGATGTCGGTCTGCACGGGGTCCCTCCCACAGGTCGAGCCTGGTTCAACGGACTTCCACCTACACGTATAACTACACGTACAACGAAACGGTACTTTTCGGCGGTTGGCCACTTGAGCGCGGGCCTGGTCCCTGGAACAGGGTGCGCTGATAGGCTCGCAAGTGGCTGTCGACCCCGTGCGGGAGAGTCCTCCGGTGAGGTTGCCGGAGGCGCCGAAGGAGCAACTCCTCCCCGGAATCTCTCAGGCTCACGTACCGCGCGGACGAGGTCACTCTGGAAAGCAGGGCGGGCCCGGACCAGCGCCGAACCCCTCCTCACCGACGGTGAAAGCCGGACTGCCGCAGCGCGGGGCGGCCCGGTGAAACTCTCAGGTTGCGATGACAGAGGGGGAGGCCGTCCGGGCACCCGTGCCAGGTGCCCTCGAAGGTCCCAGAGACCAGGAGGCCCCCGCAGATGACTTCCCACCGCATCCCGCTCACCGCTCTGGAGAGCGCGGCTCCCTTCGAGAGCCGCCACATCGGACCCGACGCCGCCGCCCAGGCCAAGATGCTCGCCCAGGTCGGGTACGGCTCGCTGGACGAGCTGACCGCCGCGGCCGTGCCGGACGTGATCAAGAGCACCGAGGCCCTCGCGCTGCCCGGTGCCCGGGGCGAGGCCGAGGTGCTGGCCGAGCTGCGCGGCCTGGCCGACCGTAACCAGGTGCTGCAGTCCATGATCGGCCTTGGCTACTACGGCACGTTCACGCCGCCCGTGATCCTGCGGAACGTGATGGAGAACCCGGCCTGGTACACGGCGTACACCCCGTACCAGCCAGAGATCTCGCAGGGCCGACTGGAGGCGCTGCTCAACTTCCAGACGGTCGTCGCCGACCTGACCGGACTGCCGACCTCCGGTGCCTCGCTGCTGGACGAGTCCACGGCCGCCGCCGAGGCGATGGCGCTGTCGCGGCGCGTCGGCAAGGTCAAGGACGGCGTGTTCCTGGTGGACGCCGACTGTCTGCCGCAGACCGTCGCCGTGCTGCGGACGCGGGCCGAGCCGACCGGTGTCGAGGTCGTCGTCGCCGACCTGGCCGCCGGCATCCCCGAAGAGATCGCCGAGCGCGGTGTCTTCGGCGTCCTGCTCCAGTACCCGGGCGCCTCCGGCGCCGTGCGTGACGACCGCGCCGTCATCGAGCGGGCGCACGAGCTGGGCGCCGTCGTCACCGTCGCCGCCGACCTGCTGGCGCTGACCCTGCTCACCTCGCCCGGCGAGCTGGGCGCCGACATCGCCGTGGGCTCCAGCCAGCGCTTCGGCGTGCCCATGGGCTTCGGCGGGCCGCACGCGGGGTACATGGCGGTGCGCGAGACGTTCGCGCGCAGCCTGCCCGGGCGCCTCGTCGGCGTCTCGGTGGACGCCGACGGCGACCAGGCGTACCGCCTCGCGCTGCAGACCCGCGAGCAGCACATCCGCCGCGAGAAGGCCACCAGCAACATCTGCACCGCGCAGGTCCTGCTCGCCGTCATGGCCGGGATGTACGCGGCGTACCACGGCCCGGACGGGCTCGCCGCCATCGCCCGCCGCACCCACCGTTACGCGGCGCTGCTCGCCGCCGGGCTGCGCGCGGGCGGCGTGGAGATCGCGCACGAGGCGTTCTTCGACACGGTCACGGCCCGCGTGCCCGGCAGGGCCGCCGAGGTCGTCGAGCGGGCCCGCGAGGCGGGGGTCAACCTCCGTCTGGTGGACGCCGACCACGTCGGCGCGGCCTGCGACGAGACGACGACGCGTGCGCACCTGGCCACCGTGTGGGCCGCCTTCGGCGTCGCCGGGGACACGGACGTGGACGCGCTGGACGCGGAGACCGGCGACGCGCTGCCCGAGGCCCTGCTGCGCTCCGACGAGTACCTGACGCACCCCGTCTTCCACGAGCACCGCTCCGAGACGGCGATGCTGCGCTATCTGCGCCGCCTCTCCGACCGGGACTACGCGCTGGACCGGGGCATGATCCCGCTCGGCTCCTGCACGATGAAGCTCAACGCGACCACCGAGATGGAGGCCGTCACCTGGCCCGAGTTCGGCGGCATGCACCCCTTCGCGCCCGTCGAGCAGGCCGAGGGCTATCTGACGCTGATCCGCGAGCTGGAGGACCGCCTCGCCGAGGTCACCGGCTACGACAAGGTCTCGCTCCAGCCGAACGCCGGTTCGCAGGGCGAGCTCGCGGGCCTCCTGGCCGTACGCGCGTACCACCGGGCCAACGGCGACACGCAGCGCGACATCTGCCTCATCCCCTCCTCCGCGCACGGCACCAACGCGGCGAGCGCGGTGATGGCCGGGATGAAGGTCGTCGTCGTCAAGACCAGTGAGAACGGGGACGTCGACACCGACGACCTGCGCGCCAAGATCGAGAAGCACGGCGACAAGCTCTCGGTCCTCATGGTCACCTACCCGTCCACGCACGGCGTGTTCGAGGAGCACATCACCGACATCTGCGGCGCCGTGCACGACGCGGGCGGCCAGGTGTACGTGGACGGGGCGAACCTCAACGCGCTGCTCGGGCTGGCACGGCCCGGCAAGTTCGGCGCCGACGTCTCGCACCTCAACCTGCACAAGACCTTCTGCATCCCGCACGGCGGCGGCGGTCCGGGCGTCGGCCCGATCGGCGTCCGCGAGCACCTGGCGCCGTACCTGCCCAACCACCCGCTGCAGCCCGCCGCCGGGCCCGAGACGGGCATCGGCCCGGTCTCCGGCGCTCCCTGGGGCTCGGCCGGGATCCTGCCGATCTCGTGGGCGTACGTCCGGCTGATGGGCGCGGAGGGGCTGCGCCGGGCCACGCAGGTCGCGGTGCTCAGCGCGAACTACATCGCCAAGCGCCTGGAGCCGCACTACCCCGTGCTCTACACCGGGCCGAACGGGCTGGTGGCGCACGAGTGCATCATCGACGTCCGCCCGCTGACCAAGGCGACGGGCGTGAGCATCGACGACGTCGCCAAGCGGCTGATCGACTACGGGTTCCACGCCCCGACCATGTCGTTCCCCGTGGCGGGCACCCTGATGACGGAGCCCACCGAGAGCGAGGACCTGGCCGAGCTCGACCGGTTCTGCGAGGCGATGATCGCGATCCGCGCGGAGGTCGACCGGGTCGGCTCGGGGGAGTGGAGCGCGGAGGACAACCCGCTGCGCAACGCGCCGCACACCGCCGCGCAGCTCGGCCGCGACTGGGACCACGCGTACAGCCGCGAGGAGGCCGTCTTCCCCGCCGGGGTCGAAGCCGCCGACAAGTACTGGCCGCCGGTGCGCCGGATCGACGGCGCGTTCGGTGACCGTAACCTCGTCTGCTCGTGCCCGCCGGTGGCGGAGTACGAGGGCTAGGAGAGCCAGGGCCCGGGGGCGAAAGCCTTCGGGCACACGTCAGGGCCGGTTCGGCGGAGCGCCGGGCCGGCCCTGGATCTTGCTGTGTGCGGTTGTGTGGAGCTTCTCGAGCGGATGGTCTGCCCCGGCGCCTCAGGCGGCGGTGGCGATGTGGTGCGTACCGAGCGGCCTGTGCGGAGCGATGATCTGGCCGTCCGGCAGCAGCTCACCCGTGTCCTCGAAGAGCAGAACTCCATTGCACAGCAGGCTCCAGCCCTGCTCCGGGAAGTGCGCCACGGGTTGGGCGGCCTCCCGGTCGGCTGAATCCGCTGACGGGCACGGTGGCTGATGCTGGCACATTGTCGGTGTCGTCTTCCGTCGTGGTGTGGCTTCTGTCCTGCGGCTCGTGGTGTCCATGGCCGATCCCCCGTTGTGTTTTCCGGTCCATCCCCCAGTGTTCCGCCGCTGGCCCGAATCCGCAGGGATTTCGCGTCAGCACATCTCCAACTGGTCAGACGCGTCACCCTGTTGGGCGGTTGCGTCCAACCGTGCGGTCACTTTGGGTGGTTCGGTGTCCGTAAAGGACTAGTCCATACGGAGGGTGACGGGTCGGCCGTACACCACGAGCCCGGACGTGCGCACCACGGTCACACAGGTGTACGCATCAGCGGCGCGGTCACCAGACGGCGGGTCAGCATCGGCAGCAGCGCGTCCACCCGGTGCGGCTGGTGGGCGGGGATGCCGGGCGGGGCGGGGGCCAGGGGGATCAGCAGGTCCGAGGGCTCGGGGGAGCCGGTGCCGGGGTCGGCCGAGAGGTCGCCGTGCAGCCAGAGCGTGAGCATGTAGAGCTCGGGGACGGAGAGCAGCCGGGGCTGGTACGGCGTGGGCAGCAGCTGGGCCTGACGGAGGGCCCGCGCGGTCGAGAGGACGTAGGGCCCCTCGCGGAACTGTCCGAAGGCCCAGCCGTCGGCGGTCAGCACCGCCTCGGCGACGCCCGCGTGCGTACCGCCCTCGATGCTCCGGCCCTTGGTGCCCTTGTCGTTGAGCAGGAAACGCCAGCCGGTGAGCCGGGTGCGGGGCGTGGTGCGGGAGGCCGCCGGGGTGTGGGCGAAACCGTCCATCTCGTGGACGGGAAGCGGGAATTCGGGGCGCACGGGGCCCTGTGCGGCGCGCAGGGCGGCGGGGGTACGGGTGCCACGCACCGCCGTGGGCGAGCCGAGCGCGGTCAGGACACTGCGCAGGGCTGGTGCGGGGGCCGGGGGAACGTGCAGCGGCATGGTGGGTCGCCTCTCTTCGGAGACATGAGCGCGTCTGGGCTCGGCGGGGGCGCGGACGGCTGTGTCGGCGCGGGGGAACTGGCCGCGAGGGCGGCGGGGCGTCGACGCGTGGGCCGGGGGGCGCCAAGTCTCTGCCTCGTTCGCGGAGTTTATACGAGATGCGTTCGACCGGCGTTTCCACTAACCGGTCCCGGTGTTTCCGGACAGGGGAATTCTGGTCAAATACGCGGCCCTTTGAGCTGCGTTGCCGAGAGAATCATGCGGATGACCTCGGATTCCGCTGGATACGCGGTCGGCCGGATCCCGATCGTGTGGTGCGGAACGCGCGCTTCGAGGTCTGACGGTGCCGTATGCCCAAGGAATGTGCCGTCCAACGGGCGTCAGCCTAGCCGCTGTTGTCGGCCGGGTCAGCCCCCGTAGGCGTATCCGCCGTGCTCCCGGGCATCATCGGTGCACGCTCGGGCGGACGAGAAGAAGGCGAGGAGCCTCCGATGGGAGAGAAGGTCGTGGCCGACAGGTTCGACCTGGCCGATCGGCAACGGTACCGGCAGAAGCTGCGCAAGTGCCTCCAGGGGCTCGCGCAGTTGCTGGAGGAGAAGAGGTTCGACCGGCCCCGGAATCTGATGGGGCTGGAGATCGAGCTGAATCTCGCCGATGCGGTCGGGCAGCCCTTGATGATGAATGCGGAGGTTCTTGAGCACATTGCGAGCCGTGATTTCCAGACGGAGCTGGGACAGTTCAATCTGGAAGTGAATATAGTGCCGCACGCGCTGGAAGGGCGAGTATTCGACCAGCTCGACGAGGAACTCCGCACCGGTCTCGCGTACGCCGACAGGCAGGCCCGGGAAGTGTCCGGACGCATTGTCATGATCGGAATTCTGCCGACGCTCTCCACGGGCGATCTCACGCTCGCCAATCTGACGGCCGTGGACCGCTACACGCTGCTCAACGACCAGATCATGGCCTCGCGCGGCGAGGAGGTCGTCCTCGACATCGCCGGTGTCGAACATCTGACCCGCACCTCGGCCTCCATAGCCCCGGAGGCCGCCTGCACCTCCGTGCAGCTCCACCTTCAGGTGACGCCGTCGCGCTTCGCGGACGTGTGGAACGCCGCGCAGCTCGCCTGCGGCCCGCAGATCGCGATGGGCGCCAACTCGCCCTTCCTCTTCGGGCACGAGCTGTGGCGCGAGTCCCGCGCGCCGCTCTTCCTCCAGGCCACCGACACCCGGCCGCCGGAGCTGAGCGCGCAGGGCGTACGGCCCCGCACCTGGTTCGGCGAGCGGTGGATCGCCTCGGCGTACGAACTGTTCGAGGAGAACCTGCGCTACTTCCCCTCCCTGCTGCCCATCTGCGACGACGAGGACCCGCAGCGGGTGCTCGCCGCCGGAGGGACCCCGGCGCTGCCCGAGCTGGTGCTGCACAACGGGACCATCTACCGCTGGAACCGCCCCGTCTACGGCGTCGTCGACGGGGTGCCGCACCTGCGCGTGGAGAACCGGGTGCTGCCCGCCGGGCCCACCGTGACCGACGTGCTGGCCAACACCGCGTTCTACTACGGCCTGGTGCGCGCCCTCGCCGACGAGCAGCGCCCCGCGTGGACGCGGATGCCGTTCGCCGACGCGGCCCGGAACTTCGACGCCGCCTGCCGGTACGGGATCGACGCCGAGCTGTGGTGGCCCCGCGGCGGACGTACGCCCGGACTCGCGCGCGTACCGGCGGCGCGGCTCGTGGAGGACCAGCTGCTGCCGCTCGCCGCGGCGGGGCTCGACGCGTGGGGCGTCGAGGCCGCGGACCGTGACCGCTATCTCTCGGTCATCGAGGAGCGCTGCCGCTGGCGGGTCAACGGCGCGTCGTGGCAGGCGGCGGCGTACCGGCGCGCGACGGACGCCGGTCTGGACCGGGAGAAGGCGCTGGCCGCGGTCACCCGCAAGTACTGCGAGCTGGTCGCGACGGGCGAGCCGGTGCACACCTGGCCGCACGGCCCGTAGCGGCGGGGACGCTCAGTCCCTGCTGCCCGCCGCCATGATGGCCTTGAGGATGACGGCGTGGATCTGCGCCGGGTCGTCGACCTGGTGCGAGGAGCCGTTGGTCGCCTTGGCGATCTCCTTGGCGGCCTTCTCGTCCGCGTCGGGCCCCACGGCCACGGCGATGACCGGCAGCAGGGGCTTGCCCTCGCTCAGCTCGTCCAGCTCGGCGGTGAGTTCGTCGCGGTTGATGCTGCCGGGGTCCTCGTTGGCGCCGTCGGTGAGGAGGACCAGGGCGTTGAACTTGCCCTGCGCGTAGCCGTCGCGGGCCTTCTTGTACGCCGCGAGCGTGGTGTCGTACAGGCCCGTGGCGCCTTCCGGGATCGGGGCCATCTTGCCGAAGGCACCCGTGAGCCGGTCACGCTGCGTCTCGTTGCCGCTCGTACGGCTGCCGAGGCGCTTGGTGGGCACCAGCTCGCGGTAGTCGCGCTTGCCGTCGAGCCGGGTGGAGAACTCCCAGAGCCCGACCTCGTCGTCGGGCGTGAACTGCGAGAGGCCCTGGATCAGCGAGGCCTTGGTGACGTCCATCCGGGACTGGCCGCGCCCCGGCACCTCCTGCGCCATCGACGCCGACGCGTCCACGACGAGCATGAAGCGGGCGCTCTGCACGGTGATGGTCCACATGCCCAGGGTGGCGCTGACGTCCTTGGTCCTGGGCGGGTCGCCCGGTATCTCGTCGAAGGGCTGCGGCTCGCGCCCGCCCGCTTCGCGTGCGACGGCAGGGTCGGCCTTGCCGTTGACGGGCCGGAAGCCGTTGCGCGAGAGCACCTGGCGGCCCTTCGCGTCGCCGAGCAGCGTCTGGAAGCGGAGCGCGGCGCGGCTCTTCTCGGTGTCGACCTTCTGGTCGTCGACGAGGGTGTACGGGTAGTCGAGGACCGTCGTCCCGTCCTTCGGGTAGAAGAGCCGCAGGTCGGTGGAGTCGCCCTCGCGCTTGTTGTGGGCGTAGGCGGCCTGCTCGGAGAGGATGAGCGCGTGGTTGCGCTGCGGATTGCCGAGCTCGGCGCGGGAGGCGTCGCGCGGGAGGGTGGCCACCACCTGGGAGTCGCCCGGCGCGGTGCGCTCGGCGAGCCGCTTGGCCGCGGCCGCGGTCTTCGTCTCGGCCTTCTTCCCCTCCTCCTTGACGGCGGACGACTGCATCTGCGTGAGCGCGAGCAGGCCCGTGGCGCTGCGCGCGGGGTCGGCGGAGCCGAGGCGCAGCTCGTCGTCGCCCTTCGAGGAGGACGCCATCTTCGCCCAGGAGATCTTCCTCTCCGGCCAGCCCAGCTTCTTGGCGGCGGGCCGCACGACGGCGAGCGTGACCGGCGTGCTGGCGACGTTGCCCAGCGTCTCCAGGGAGGGCGCGCCGGCGGACGAGGAGGCGCGGTCCACCCACACCTTGGAGTCGGGCACCCACACGTCGCTGTCCAGGTCGTCCCCGCCGCGCGTCAGGGTGTCGGCCACCTCGGTGCCCGTACGCTCGCTGACCCGTACGTCCAGGCAGCGGCCGTCCGACTTGGCCTCGTTCTCCCTCGCCTCGTCCGCGACGGTGCGGAGCGCGGGGGCGATGTCGGGGGAGGCGGCGATGCGCAGCTCGACCGCGTCGCCCTCGCAGGAGCCGCCGAAGGGGAGCACGCCTGTCTGCGCGGCCACGGCCGTACCGGCGGCGATCGCGACGACGACGGCCGTCGCGAGCATCACGGTGCGGCGGCGATTGCCCGCTCTCCGGGGCGGTTCGAGGGCACGCGCACCCCTCCCGCCGTGGGAACCGGAGTTGTCGGGCAAGCTGTGACGTGGCATGACGTAGGCGCCTCTCCTGAAAGCCGCTCGGGCGGCGACCGGGGAGAGGGGCGGCACACCGTGACGGAATCCGTCCCCGGGCGGTCGCGCGCGATCTTCGTACCTGCATTCGAGACCCTAGCGTGGCCACGGTGGGGATGAGGCTCGAATGCTGAACTGGAGCCGACAGCGACGGACGAGGCGGACGAGCCGGATGAGCTGCATGAGTTGGACGTGACGGGAGAGTACGGGCGGAACGGCCGCCCGTCGGAACGGGAGGTTTGTGTGCGGTCGCGGGTTCCTGACGAGCCGTCGCCGGTGGCGGTGCTCCCGGAGGGCGGGCCGGACCGGCGGACGCTCCGTACGGAGCTGCTGCTCGTGCTCGCGCTCTCGCTCGGGGCGAGCGGGGTCTCCTCGCTGATCCGGTTCATCGGGGCGCTCACCCGGCCGGGCGGCCTGGCCGACCAGGCCGCGCAGCTCAACAGCTCGCAGGCGCCCGGGCGGCCGTGGCTCGACCTGGCCTGGCAGCTCTTCGGCATCGCGACGGCACTGGTGCCCGTCGCGCTGGTCGCCCACTTCCTGGTGCGCGAGGGCACGGGCGGGCTCCGGGTGCTGGGCTTCGACCGGCGCAGGCCCGGCTTCGACCTGGGCTGGGGCGCGGCCGTCGCCGCGGGCATCGGCGGCTGCGGCATCGCCTTCTACCTCATCGCCCAGGCCAGCGGCTTCAACCTCACGGTGGAGCCCGAGTCGCTGCCGTCCGTCTGGTGGAAGTACCCGGTGCTGATCCTCTCGGCCGTGCAGAACTCGGTGCTGGAGGAGGTGATCGTCCTCGGCTATCTGCTGCGCAGGCTGGACCAGTTGGGCTGGGGCCCGCTGGGCGCGCTCGTCGCGAGTTCGGTGCTGCGCGGCTCGTACCACCTCTACCAGGGCATCGGCGGCTTCCTCGGCAACATGGCGATGGGCGCCGTCTTCGTCCTGCTCTACCGCAGGTGGGGGCGCGTCGGGCCGCTGGTGGCGGCCCACGCGATCATCGACATCGTGGCCTTCGCCGGATACGCGCTGCTCGCGGGACGGGTGGACTGGCTGCCCACCCCCAAGTGACCTTCCGCGGGGGCCTCCCGCAGGGCGGCGGCTACAGCTCCGTACGCAGCTCCGCGTCCAGAACGGTGACCGCGGAGCCGGTGAGCAGCGTGCGCTCTCCGCGCAGCTCGGTGCGCACGTACCCCGAACGGGCAGACGCCTGGAGCCCCGTCAGCCTGTCGCTGCCCAGCCGCGCCGACCACAGCGGCGCGAGCGCGGTGTGCGCGCTGCCTGTGACGGGGTCCTCCGGGATGCCCTGACGCGGCGCGAACACCCGCGACACGAAGTCGTACGCGCCTCCGTCCGCGCTGGACGCCCCCGCCGCGCGTGCCGTCACGATCAGCGCGGGCCAGTCGAGCGCGGCCACGGCGGTCAGGTCCGGGGTCAGCCCGCGCACGGCCGCCTCGTCCGCGAGCTCCACCAGCAGGAAGTCCATCGGCGCGGTGTCGTACGCCGCCGTCGCCTCGGTGCCGAGGGCCGCCGTGAGGGCGGCTGCGAGGGCCGCGGGCACCTCGACGGGCGTGGGCTCGCTGGTGGGGAAGTCCAGCGCGATGTCGCCGCAGGGGCGCGCGGTCGCGCTGAGCACGCCGCTGCGGGTGCGGAAGCGGACGGGCTCGCCGGGCTTGGCGTGGCCGTCCTCGGAGAGCACGTGCGCGGTGGCCACGGTGGCGTGGCCGCACAGGTCCACCTCGTTGACGGGCGTGAACCAGCGCAGCGCCCAGTCGGCCTCCGGGTCGTCGGGGAGCGGGTGGGCGAAGGCGGTCTCGGCGAGGTTCATCTCGGCGGCCAGCGTCTGCAGACGGCCGTCCTCGGGGAACGGGCCGCTGTCGAAGAGCACGACGGCGGCGGGGTTGCCGGTGTAGGGGCGGACGGCGAAGGCGTCGACGGTACGGATCCTCATGCTGGCGCAGCGTAGAGAGGCCACGTCGTCGCTGGACACGGCCAATTCCGCCGAAGTGGTCCGGGACGACCTGCCGGAAGTCGCCGGAGAGGTCGGAGAGGCCAGAGAGGTCAGGTGCGGAGCAGGTCGGTTCCGGAGCGACGCGTCGAGGTCTTCGACCGGTGGGCGGGCCGTTACGTCGGTCCGCTGGCGCGCGATGTCGTCGTGGTCGTCGAGGACAACCCCGATCTCCTCGGGGAGATCGCGGAGAGCGCGCCGCGGCGTTTCGAGGGGCTGATCACAGCCGCGCTCGCCGCCGAGTCAGGACAGGAGGCGGCCGTCCCCGTCGCGCAGACGCTGATCAGCGCGTCGATCGGCCTCAAGCATCAGGCCGCTTCGCGGGAGTTCTACCTCGAACGACTGAAGGTCGCCGTCGATCTCCTGGTGCGCTGAAGAATCGGGGGCTTGCCAGGCGAACAGTCCCGATATATCGTTGAGGCATCGCGACTGATCAAAGATGGGTCAGTCAACGTTCACAAGGAGAGAACCATGAACCCCTTCAACGACTCACACGACTCGCACGGCGCGGAACACGGACACGGTGAAGGCCGCGGGCACGGCTATGAGCGCCGTCCCGGACGCGGCCCCGGCCGGGGATGGGGCCCTGGCGACCGCGGCCGCTCCGCCTTCGGCCCCTTCGGACCCCCGTTCGGGGACGGGCCCCCCTTCGGCGGCAGGGGCCGCGGCAGGGGCGGACCCGGACCGCGCGGCAGGGCCCGGCGCGGTGACGTACGGGCGTCGATCCTGGCGCTGCTCAAGGACCGCCCGATGCATGGGTACGAGATGATCCAGGAGATCGCGGAGCGCAGCGGCGGCGCCTGGAAGCCCAGCCCCGGATCGGTCTACCCGACCCTCCAGCTCCTGGAGGACGAGGGCCTGATCACCAGCGAGAGCGAGGGCGGCAAGAAGCTCTTCGCGCTCACCGAGGCGGGCAGGACCGAGGCCGAGGCGGGCGCCGAGGCCCCTTGGGAAGACGCCGGGCGCGGCGCCGACTGGGAGGCGGCCCGCGAGATGCGCAACGCGGCGGGCGGCCTGGCCGGGGCGTTCCACCAGGTGTGGACCACCGGCACGCCCGAGCAGCGCGACAAGGCGCTGACCGTGGTCAACGACGCGAAGAAGAAGCTCTACCTGATCCTCGCGGAGGCCGAGACCGAGCCCGAGGAGAAGTGAGCGCGTGCGAGTGCCCACATGAGAACGAGTACGCGGTGCGGCCGGGTCCCGAGCGGGGCCCGGCCGTTCCGCGTCAGTGCGCCGTGCCCGGCCCCGAGCCCAGCCGCAGCGCGGTCTCGTCGACCTCGCCGCCGCCGCAGACCGTGCCCAGCTTCCACTCCGTCTGGAGCGCGCGGCGCTGGTCGGGCGGGATGACGCGCAGGGTGCCGGGCTCCGGGCAGGTGCCGTCCGCCGGATCGCCCGTACCCGGGACGACGGTCCAGTGCAGCCTGCTCCAGGCGCGGTCGCCGGGCCGCATCGTGAACTGCGGCGAGGCCGAGGCGCGGTCCCTGGCGGTCGTCGTCGGGATCTTCCCGCCGTCGTCCTTCGTGAGCTGGAGCCCCGGCCAGCCGCGCGTACGGCAGGGCGCGTCCGAGGAGTTGGTCAGGACGAGCGCGGCGTAGCGCTGGCCCGCGCCCGACTCCAGCGAGCGGAGTGAGACCTTCAGCTGCCCCGTACCGCACCAGGGTGTGCCGTGTGGGGCGGACCCTTTGGCCGGGCTCTTCTTTCCTTCCCCTCCCTCCTTCTCCTTTCCCTCCTTCTTTCCCTCCGCGCCCTTCACCTCGGGCTTCGCCCCGGACGACGAGGACGGGGGCGGGGACGAAGGTGAGGACGGTGAGGCGGAAGGGGCCGCGGACTTCGGCGAGTCCGCCGAGGACGACGCGGGGGAGGAGGAGTGTGCCGTGCAGCCCGCGGCGATCAGCGCGGTGGTCGCGGCGAGGGCGGCGAGTGCCGGACGTGCGTACGGAGCATGGTGTGGGGCCATGGTCTCTCCCGTTGCTGCCGGAGCGGGTGTCGCGGGCTTGGACTGACCTCTCGCTGTGCAGGTTCCCCGTTACCGCGCGCTCATCCCTCGGGAACCGTCCGGTCGCGCAGAAGGGGGAGGCGCCAGATCTCCGCGGCGTCGAAGGAGTCGTACGCGCGCGGGAGGCGGGCGTCGCCGTCGTGGCAGTGGAAGGCGGCCCAGAACAGATCGCCGGGCAGTGCGTCGCGTGGCGCATACACCCGGTACACGTACTGTTTCCCGTCCGTTCCCGGCAGCGCCACCATCCAGCAGCCCGGTACGGGCTCGGCGAGTGCGGCCATCGGACTCCTGGGCCGGGTGCGGGTGTGCGTGGATGGGGCGGTGGGGCGGCCCTGGTGCCAGGGTCGCGGGTGGGGGACACGTCAGGGTGGTGAGCGGCACCATATCCTCCCCAGGGATGAGAGGTCGGACGTCTGTGCCCAACCTCTGGGGGATGTGCATATGCCACGGGGTGCCGATGACCCTCTCGGGTGCGTGTGATGTGGTGTTGGTGTGCAGAGCCCTACACCGTCCAGCGAACCAGCCGACACAGGAGTCGAGGACCAGGTCAGTGCTGCGCTGGCGACGATGGTGGTGACCGCGAGGCGGCGTGCGGCCCGGGACGGGGACCGGCAGATCGACACCGCGCATCTGCTGCACAGCCTGCTGGAGTCCGACCGCGAGGTCTGGGAGCTGCTCGACGGCGACGAACCGGGACCCCAGGTCGGCAAGCTCCTCGGCTATCTCGTGCAGCGCAGCATCGGCTACGGGCTGCGGTGGCAGGGCAGCGTGGAGGACTCGGGCGCCGTGCCCGCCGTCTCCGAGCAGCCCGGCGGCGTGCCCGGCTGGTCGCCGAGCGCCGTGGCGGCCCTGGAGCTGGCCCGCGAACGGGCGCGCGAGCGCGGCGCGGAGTACGCGGAGGGCGTGGACCTCTTCGCGGGAGTCGTCGCCGACGAGGAGTGCCGCGGCGTCGAGGTCCTGCGGCGGGCCGGGGTGGACACGGAGAAACTGGCGATCCGCCTGCGTGTGGCGGACGCCTCCGGCGGGGGCGGGCGGGACTGAGCTCCGCTCCACATGACGCGGCACGGCTGGGGGCCTGACGGCTGGGGGCCGGACAGCTGAGGGCCGGACAGCTGAGGGTCTGACGGCTGGGGGCCTGGCCGGGAGGACCGCGTACGGGCGGGCGTCAGGTCCAACAGGGGTGACACTCCTGTCGCGTGCTGCGATGATGCCCCGATGCACGACACCTCCCCCGTACCGGGTGCCCCGCGGGCCCGTACGTCCGCCCTCGCCCTGGCCCTGCTCTCGGCCTTCGCCTTCGGCGGCTCGGGTGTCGCGGCCAAACCGCTGATCGAGGCGGGGCTCGAACCGCTCCACGTCACCTGGCTCCGCGTCGCCGGTGCCGCGCTCGTGCTGCTGCCGCTGGCCTGGCGGCACCGCAACCTGCTGCGTGAACGTCCCGGACTGCTGCTCGGTTTCGGGCTGCTGGCGGTCGCGGGCGTGCAGGCGTTCTATTTCGCCGCGCTCTCCCGGATCCCGGTCGGCGTCGCGCTGCTGATCGAGTATCTGGCGCCCGCGCTCGTACTGGGCTGGGTGCGGTTCGTGCAGCGCCGCCCCGTCACCCGCGCCGCCGCCGTGGGCGTGGTGCTCGCGGTGGGCGGGCTCGGCTGCGTGGTCGAGGTCTGGTCCGGGCTGCGCTTCGACGCGCTCGGGCTGGCGCTGGCGCTGGGCGCGGCCTGCTGCCAGGTCGGCTACTTCGTCCTGTCCGACCACGGCAGCGAATCCACTGACGGCCGTCCGGCCGCCGACCCGCTCGGGGTGATCGCCTACGGGCTGCTGATCGGCGCCGTCGTGCTCACCGTCGTCGCCCGCCCCTGGAACATGGACTGGAGCGTGCTCGGCGGTACGGCCGAGATGGACGGTACGTCCGTGCGGGCGCTCGTGCTGCTCGGCTGGATCGTCCTGGTCGCGACGGTGGCCGCGTACCTCACCGGCGTGATCACCGTACGCATGCTCTCGCCGCAGGTCGCGGGCGTGGTGGCGTGCCTGGAGGCCGTGATCGCGACCGTACTGGCGTGGGTGCTGCTCGGGGAGCATCTGAGCGCGGTGCAGCTCGCGGGCGGCGCGATCGTGCTGCTCGGCGCGTTCATCGCGCAGCGCTCGACTCCGAAGGCGCCGCCCGCGCGGGACGAGGAGGGGCGGGCGGTCGCCGTGGCCTCGGGGGAGCCCCGGGCCGACGGCGACCGCTCGGCGGACGTCAGCGCGCGGTGACGCGGTCGGTGGCGCGGTCGGTGGCGTGGGCGGTGGCGTGGTCGGTGAGGTAGTCCGGGACCGGGATGCCGGGCGCGAGGTCGGCGGACGGGACCGGCGCTCCGTACGCGGGCGCCACCGGGAGGACGCCGCTCCAGTAGGGCAGGTCGAGGTCCTCCGGCTCGTCGTTGGGCCCGCCCGTACGGGACTTGGCCGAGACCTCTTCCAGGTCGATGCGGAGCACGGCGGTGGCCGCCAGCTCCTTCGCGTTGCCCCGGCGCGAGTCGTCCGCGCGGCCCGGGACCACGGAGTCGGTCAGCGCGTCGAGGGCGGCGAGCCGCTCGGCGGGGTCGGTCACCTCGCGGGCGATGCCGTGGACGACCGCCGAGCGGTAGTTGATCGAGTGGTGGAAGCCGGAGCGGGCGAGGACGATCCCGTCGACATGGGTGACCGTCAGACAGACCGGCATGCCGGGGTCGGCGTCGCTCGCCTCGCGCAGCGCGCGGGCGCCGGTCGAGCCGTGCACGTAGAGCCGCTCGCCGACGCGGGCGTAGAGCGTCGGCAGGACGACGGGGGCGCCGTCGCGGACGAAGCCGAGGTGGCAGAGGTAGCCCTCGTCGAGTATCCCGTGCACGAACTCCCTGTCGTACGAGGCACGTTCGCGGGAGCGGGTGGGGGTGGTGCGGTCGGTCCTGGCGTAGACGTCGGTGCTTGTGGCGGCTTCGGGTACGGCTCCGGCTTCGGCGGTGGCGTCGGTGGCGGCGTCGGTGGACACGAGGCGCTCCCCTTGCGTCGTCGTTTGTACTAGTGCATACTGTGCTTTGTGCTAGGAGAATACAGGATCGAGGGGCGCCGCGCAGCGGAGATCGCCGCCAGCGTGGAGCGCGGCGTGGGCGCCGGGGACCTCATGCCGGACCAAGTGCTGCCGCCGATGCGCGAGTTGGCGGTCGAGCTGGGCGTGAATCCGAACACGGTGGCGGCGGCGTACCGCACCCTGCGCGAGCGTGGAGTAGTCGAGACGGCCGGCCGGCGCGGCACCCGCGTGCGCTCGCGCCCCGCCAGCACGCCCCGCGAGACGCTCGGCGTAGAGGCCCCCGAGGGCGCCGTCGACGTCTCGGACGGGAACCCGGACCCGGCCCTGCTCCCCTCGCTCACCGAGGCGCTCGCCGTCGCCGCCGACCGCGCGTCCCGCGCCCCGGTGCTCTACGGGGCCCCGGCCGTCGATCCCGGCCTCGCCGACCAGGCCCGCGCCTCGCTCGCCGCCGACGGCATCGCGGCGGACCACCTCGCCGTCACCTCCGGGTCCCTCGACGCGATCGAGCGCGTGCTCGCCGCCCACCTCCGCCCTGGTGACGCCGTCGCCGTGGAGGACCCGGGCTGGGGCAGCCTCCTCGACCTCGTGCCCGGGCTGGGGCTGCGCGCGGTGCCGGTCGCCGTGGACGACGAGGGGCCGCTGGCCGAGGCGCTGGAGCGCGCGCTGGCGGAGGGGGCGCGCGCCGCCGTCGTCACCTGCCGCGCGCAGAACCCGACGGGCGCCGCCGTCTCGGCCGCGCGCGCCCGTGAGCTGCGCGCCGTCCTCGCCGCCCGCCCCGGCACGCTGCTCATCGAGGACGACCACGGCCACGGCATCGTCGATCTTCCCCCGCACTCCCTCGCCGGGACCACCGAGCACTGGGCCCTGGCCCGCTCGACCGCGAAGGCGTACGGACCGGATCTGCGCCTCGCCGTCCTCACCGGTGACGCCCTCACCGCCGACCGCGTGCGCGGCCGTCAGCGCCTCGGCCCCGGCTGGGTCAGCCACCTGCTCCAGCACGCCGTCGCACACCTGTGGGCCTCGGGCGCCGTCGACCCCGCCCACGTCGCCCGCTCGTACGGCGCACGGCGCGACGCGCTCCTCGCCGCGCTCGCCGACCGGGGCGTGACGGCGTACGGGCGCAGCGGCATGAACGTATGGCTGCACGCCCCCGACGAGACCGGCGCCGTCGCCCGCCTCCTCCACGCGGGCTGGGCCGTGGCCCCCGGCGCCCGCTTCCGCCTCGCCTCCCCACCGGGCCTCCGCCTCACGGTCTCCCGCCTCGCCCCGCACGACATCCCGGCCGTCGCCGACTCCCTGACGGCGGCGATCAGGGTGGGGGAGGCGCGGCGGTACGGGTGAGCGTCATCGCCCCGCGCGTGTGAGCAGCCCGCTCGACTGGGCCTGGTCCCGCAGGGCGCGCAGGCTGGTGCGTGCTCCGTGCTCGTCCACGACGTGCCATTCGCTCATGCCCCGGCACGTCTTGGTGCCACGCACGACCGCGCCGGCCTCGTCCACGTGGCCGTACGCGGTGCCGCCGGTGGCCTTGAGTACGATGCCGCCGCCCTCGTCGACGGTGGCCCAGTGGTCGACGGACCGGTGGGTGAGCACGAGCGGAGTCCCGGGCGGGAGCACGCCGTGCGCGACCATCTTCGCGACGTCGGTGCGGCGGCCAGGCTTCTTGCGGGGCGCGGATTTCGGGGGAGTTGCCGCCTCCTGGCCCGGCTCCTCGGAGGGTGGGAGAGTGAAGCCGAGCGACCGTGGATCCCAGACGAGTTCGCAGAGTTCGAGGTGCAGCCGCTGGCGCGTCTCCACGACATCCCGCATCGCCGCCTTGGGCCCGAACGGCCGCAGCGAGTCTTCGAGCCCATTGGCGTTGACGAAAGAACGCAGGGCAGGGTTCTTGACGTTGAATCCCGGTGCGAGGATCCCGAGCAGAGTGTGCTGCCGGTGGTAGGGCGAGAGCTTCTCCTGGAGCGGCTTGTCGCCGAGGCTCATGTTCTCCCGGCCGGGGAGAAGGCCGAGCCCTCCGAGCTGGTTGCGGAGGGACCGGAAGACAACGGCGTCGGGGATTTCCTCCTCGACGGGGGCATGATGCGTGGCCCACAGATGCTCGACGTGGTACCGCTGCGGGTCGAGATAGGCGAGCACGTCGGGGTGGCGCTCGCACTTCTCTTCCACGAACGCGGTGACCCGAGCCAGGATGTACGTGACCTGGTGTCTGTTGTTCCCGCGGAGTCCGAAGGTCCTCAGGTCACGCAAGGAACCGACATCCTGCGCGGCGAGCTTCCCGAGCAGCGCCGCGACTTCGGAGGGGGCCCGGCATTCGCGCAGGTCGGGCACCAGCGTGTGGTGAACGAGTTCGGCGATGTCGCGGGCCTGTACGGGGAGGTCCTGGAGAACGCGTAACGCATACCAGCGGTCGATGAAATTTGCGACCAGACGCCCCTTCTCCTTGGCCTCGGAGGCGAGATCGTCCGGCCGCAGAGCGGAGAGAATGGCGACCGACTGGGCGTCCAGCCCGTTCCGTTCGTTGAAGAACACCGCTTCGAGACGGTCCTGCTTCTTGAGCTCGCGGCTCGCTGCAAGGAAGGGCCTGTACCGGTAGGCCGTGTCGAGGAGGCCGTTCACGAACTCCATGAACCTTTCCGGGCTCTCCGCACGCAGCCCCAGACGTTCGGAGTTCCGGCGGACCCAGACGTTGGGGTTCGTCTCGATCTGCTGACAGTCATCGCCGTCGTAGGGGCCTGCGTGGTGGGCCAGGAGGGTGGCCTTGATGAAGCGCGCGGGCGCTCCGGAGTCGTCGCGATCCGTGGTGAGCTCCCGGAGCATCTTCTGCCACCGGGTGTTGAGCGCGTCCTCGTCGGACCCGACGTTGGACAGGAGGTAGCTCTTCAGAAGGTCGACAGGGGTGAGACGGGCACCGCGGTCGTTCATCGTCTCGAACATCCGGTACCCGTGGTCCTGGTTCACCGCGCGGATGCCCACCAGCACGACGCGGTCGAGGAGCCAGTCGACGAATTTGTGCACTATCTCGGAGTCGAGTTCCTCCGTCAGCAAGGATTCGATCTGTTCGCTCCTGGCCCACAGATTCCGGCGGGAGAGGGAGTGGCCGATCTCCACCTCATACGTGCGGCCCTCGCTGATCGCGCGCAGTACGGGTTCATGATCACTGATCGCGACGGCGAACCGACGATCGTCTGTGGTGATCACACGGTTCAGGCTGTCGACGTGCCCCTCGTATTCGAGGTCGCGGATGAGTGCCCGCAAGCGTAGGAACAAGAGGTGGAGAGTGACGAAACGCTGCTGTCCGTCGACGAGGCAGCGGTGGTTGCGCGCGCGTTCGTAGTAGACGAAGGGGCCGAGGAAATATTGTGGGGCGTTGTCCGGCCGAAGCATCACGGCCGGAATCTTCGACCAGTTCCTGAAAGACGTGAACAGATCGCGCAGGAGCGTGCGCACCTCCTCTTCTCCCCAGGTGTACTCCCGCTGGTAATAGTCGATCTCGTACAGCGTGTCGCGGAAGAGCTCCTTGAGGGTGAACCCCCGGGATTTGATCTCATCGGTACCCACGACACCCTCCCGCTTCGAGGAACGCCGTCACGGCTGCGTTCTTTCCATGCTGCCAAGCGGAGCCGTACCGGGAACAGACGGCCGTGCGCCGGGGCTCAGAGCTTGCGGAAGTCCCAGGAGGCTATGTGGGTCGGGGTGAGGCGGAGCCAGGCGTGGCGGTTGTCGTGGGGCATGTGGTCCATGGCGAAGTACTTGGCCGCGAAGAGGCGCTCCGGGGTGTCCAGTTCGGGGCAGGGGGCGCCGGTGCGGGGGGACTCGCCGACGAAGGTGGCCCGGCCGGAGAGTTCCACGCCGCGGAGTTCGCCGTACTCGTGGCCGTCGTCGACGACGACCGCGAGGCGGGGGTCGCGCCGGAGCTGGGCCCAGCGCTTGCTGCGGGTGACGGAGTAGAGCCAGAGGGAGCCCTCGTGCCAGCAGAACCAGAGGGCTCCCACGTGCGGAGTGCCGTCCGCGCTCACCGTGGCGGCGCGGCAGGTGCGCTGCTCGGTGAGGAAGGCGTCACGCTCCTCCGGTGTCATCATGATCCGGCGGCCTCGCCGCTGTTCGGTGACGGTCATGTGTCCGCGCCTCCCCGGGGGGAACAGATGGTTGGGCCGATTGGGCTGACTGGGCGTCAGATTTCTCGTTCCGGAATCATGCGCCGTCTTCCGGCCTCGCGCAATGCCGCCTATCGTGCCGCGGCATGGCTACGGACGCAGCGCACGACAAGGACCGTCGGCTCGCCGCCCAGCTCGCTGCCCAGCTCGACCCCGCGACCACCGCGCTGCTCACGGTGGAGTGTCAGCGCGGCGTGGTGGGGGAGGACAGTGCGCTGCCCGAACTCGCGGACGTAGCACGGGCGTCCGGGACTCTGGAGCGGATCGCCCGGCTGACCGCGGCGGCCCATGTGGCGGGCGTCCAGGTGCTGCACGCCGTCGCCGAGCGGCGTTCCGACGGGCGGGGCGCCAGCCGTAACGCGCGGCTGTTCCGGGCCGCCGAGCGGCTGCCCGTGCGGCAGCTCACGGGTTCCGACGCGGTCCGCGTCGCCGACCCCCTCGCGGTCGCCGACGAGGATCTCGTCGTCCGCCGGCTGCACGGCCTCTCGCCGCTGGCGGGTACGGACGTCGATCCGCTGCTGCGCAACATGGGCGTACGGACGCTGGTCGTCACCGGTGTGTCGGCGAACGTGGCGATCCCGAACGCCGTCTTCGACGCGGTCAATCTCGGGTACTCCGCCGTGGTGCCGGCCGACGCCATCGCCGGGGTCCCCGCGGACTACACCCCCGCGATAGTCCGGCACACCCTGGCGTTGGTCGCGACCGTCACCACGGCGGATGCCGTCATCGGTTGCTGGCGGACACCGTCAGACGAGTCGGACGGTGCCGCCCTTCACCGAGACGTGCTTCCCGGGCAGTGAGCGGCGGGCGGGCCCCGCCTTCACACTGCCGTCGGAGATGTCGTACTTGCTGCCGTGGCACGGACAGTTGATGGTGCCCCCCGACACCTCGTTCACCAGGCAGCCCTTGTGCTGACAGGTCGCCGAGAACGCCTTGAACTCGCCCGCGCTCGGCTGGGTGACGACGACCTTCTGGTCCTCGAAAACCTTGCCGCCGCCCTCCGGGATCTCCGAGACCTGGCCGAGCGCGCCCCCGTTGGAGCTCTCCTCGGAGCCCTCCTTGGAGCCCTCCTTGGCGTCCCCGTCACCGCCGTTGTCCCCCTTGTCCTCTCCCTTCGCGTCCTCGTCCTTGTCTCCGTACCCCCCGCCGTCTCCGGAGTCCCCCGAGTCTCCGGAATCCCCGCAGGCGACGAGCGTGGCCGCGAGACCGGCCATGCCCGCTGCGGCGAGGACGGACCGGCGGGAGGTGAGGTGGTGGTTCATGGTGACGTTCCTGTCCGTGCGTTCGGCGGTGCTTTCCGCCGAGCAGTACGGGCCGGAGCCGGGGCCCGTTCAAAGGAACGCGGAGATTTCCTGGAACTCCTGGTCAGCCGGGCTGCCTACAGGCAGGGGTCGAGGGTCGGGTAGCCGACGGGGCCGATGGTCTTCCACAGGGTCTTGTTGAGCGCGTCGGTCCAGGTGCTGTCGCGGAAGGAGTGGGTCAGCGTCTGGTTGATGAAGTCGCACATCTCCGCGTCGCCCTTGCGGTACCCCACGGCGTACCGCTCGCTGCTGATCTGCTCGCCGATCACCTTGAGCTTCTCCGGCTTCTGCGCCGCGTAGCCCAGCAGCATCGCGCCGTCGGTGGTCACGGCGTCCACGGAGCCGTTCAGGAGCTGCTTGACGCACTGGGTGTACGTGTCGCGGGCCACGGGCTGCGCCCGGTAGTCCTTCCGGATCCGGGGGATCGAGGTCGCCCCCTTGGCCGAGCACACCTGCTTGCCCGCGATGTCCTTCGGCCTCTTCACCTTCTTGTCGCCCTTGCGTACGAGGAGCTGCTGGCCCGTCTCGTAGTACGGGCCCGCCATGCCGACGAGCTTGCGGCGCTCGGGCGTGATCGAGTACGAGGCCAGAACGAGGTCGACGGTCTTGTCGCGCAGGAACTTCTCGCGGTTCTGGGACTGGGTCTCCACCCACTTGATCTTCTCCGGCTTGATGCCGAGCTGGCCCGCGATGATCCGGGCCATCTCGATGTCGAAGCCCTCCGGGCCGTCGGACCCGGGCTTGCGGTAGCCGATGCCGGGCTGGTCGTACTTCACGCCGATCCGGATCGTGCCCGACTTGTTCAGCTTCTCCATCGTGCTGCCCTGGGGGAAGTCGGTGTCGGAGGCCACCTTGACCGACTCCGAGTCCTCCTTCTCCTCCTCGCCGAAGAGGCCGCACCCGGTCAGGGCGGGGACGAGCGCCGCGCAGCACAGCAGGATGCCGAGCGTGGGGCGTGACGTGGGGCGCTGGCTTCGAACAGCCATGAGATCTCTCCACAGGGTGAGCGAGGGACGTACCCGCGGGCGCGGAAGCGTCACCCTTCGCCCATTCCGCCCAGCACCGTTCGCGCGCCGCTCGTGACTCCCGAGCGAGGCGTTGCGCGGTATCTCAACAGACGCCGGGGACTTCCGCCAGTGACCTGGACCACACTCGCCTCCCTCGGGGAGGGCTCGTCCGCCCTTGTCCCGTCTTCTTCCCGCGCGGTGGTCGGCGCGGCCGGTCCCGGGGTGGCGTCCTGCCGTGGATCACAAGGCGAGAGGGGGCGGATAGCCTGGGGGAATGCTCCCCGAAGTGATCGCGACACGCTATGTCACGCCCTTGCGCGAGGGCGGATCGCTCCCAGGGATCGTCGAGGCCGACGACCTGGGGACGTATGTCATGAAGTTCATTGGCGCAGGTCAGGGCCGTAAGACCCTGGTCGCCGAGGTTGTCTGCGGACAGCTCGCGCGGCGGCTCGGGCTGCGGGTGCCGGAGTTGGTGCGGATGTGGCTCGACCCGGTGATCGGCCGGAGCGAGCCCGACGAGGAGGTCCAGGAGCTGCTGAAGGCCAGCGGCGGGCTCAACCTCGGGATGGACTATCTGCCGGGCTCCCTCGGCTTCGACCCGCTCGCGTACCGGGTGGACGCGGCGGAGGCCGGGCGCGTGGTCTGGTTCGACGCGCTCGTGAACAACGTCGACCGCTCCTGGCGCAACCCGAACATGCTGGTCTGGCACGGCGACCTGTGGCTCATCGACCACGGCGCCACCCTCATCTGGCACCACAGCTGGCGCTCGGCCGCCACCGCGGCCGAGAAGCCGTACGACGCGTCCGACCACGCCCTGGCCCCCTTCGGCCCCGACCTCGCGACGGCGGCGGCCGAGCTGGCGCCCCAGGTCACCGAGAAGCTGGTCGCCGACTGCGTGGCCGACGTCCCCGACGAGTGGCTGGAGGACGAGCCGGGCTTCGAGGACCCCGACGAGGTGCGGGCCGTGTACACGGAGGTGCTGACGGCCCGCGCCCGTACGGTCCACGAGCGGATCACCATCGGCGCGCCGAGCGCCGACCGGCCCTCGCAGGCACCGGGCTGGCTCACCGGGAAGGACGGCGATGCCCAGTGAAGCGGAGCCATATGACGCGCCGGACCACGCACGACGCCCTGGACGTCTTCGAGTACGCGCTGCTGCGCGTCGTCCCGCACGTCGAGCGGGGTGAGCTGATGAACGCGGGCGTGATCGTCTACTGCCGCGCCCGGTCCTTCCTGGCCGCGCGCACGCACCTGGACGAGAACCGGCTCTTCGCGCTCGACCCGACGGCCGACGTGACGGGCGTACGGGCGGCGCTCACCGCCATCGAGGGCGTGTGCACCGGGGGCTCGCGGGCCGGTCAGGCGGCGGGGGACGAGGCGGGACGGCGGTTCCGCTGGCTGGTCGCGCCGCGCAGCACCGTCGTCCAGCCGGGGCCGGTGCACACGGGGCTGACCGCGGACCCGGCGGCGGAGACGGAGCGGCTGCTCGACCTGCTCGTACGGTGACGAGCGGGGTGACGAGTGGGGTGACGGGCCGGGCGACGATCGGGGTGACGATTCGTACGTTGACAGGGAGTTGCCCGCCTCATAGCGTCACGACTGCCAAAGGTACTAAGCGGTTGCTCACCCACCCCCAGGCCGAGGAGAGACCAGCATGTCGACCACCGAGCAGCGTGTCGCGATCGTGACGGGAGCGGCCCGTGGCATCGGCGCCGCCACCGCCGTCCGTCTGGCGGAGGAGGGCCTCGCCGTCGCCGTCCTGGACCTCGACGAGGCGGCCTGCGCCGAGACCGTCGAGAAGATCACCGCGGGCGGCGGCACGGCGGTCGCCGTGGGCTGCGACGTCTCCGACTCCGGCCAGGTCGAGCGCGCGGTGGCCCGCGTCGCCGAGGAGCTGGGCGCCCCCGTCGTCCTGGTGAACAACGCCGGGGTCCTCCGCGACAACCTGCTCTTCAAGATGAGCGACGCGGACTGGGACACGGTGATGAACGTGCATCTGCGCGGCGCCTTCCTGATGTCCCGCGCCTGCCAGAAGCACATGGTCGACGCGGGTTACGGCCGTATCGTGAACCTCTCCTCGTCCTCCGCGCTGGGCAACCGGGGCCAGGTCAACTACGCGGCGGCCAAGGCGGGGATGCAGGGCTTCACCAAGACCCTCGCCAAGGAGCTGGGCAAGTTCGGCATCACCGCCAACTCCGTGGCCCCCGGCTTCATCGCCACCGACATGACGGCCGCCACCGCCGAGCGCGTCGGCATGGGCTTCGAGGACTTCAAGGCCGCCGCGGCGACCCAGATCCCCGTCCAGCGCGTGGGCGAGCCCGACGACATCGCCAACGCCGTCGCCTTCTTCGCGGGCGAGCGGTCCGGCTTCGTCTCGGGCCAGGTGCTGTACGTCGCCGGCGGACCGCTCAACTGACCGGCCGGGTCGAGAGAAGGGCTGACGGAATGACGGAGACAGGGACCCAGGGGCGGGAGCGCGCCGGGGACACCGGCCGGGTCGCGCTCGTCACGGGCGGCAGCCGGGGCATCGGCTACGGGGTCGCCGAGGCCCTGGTGGCGCGCGGCGACCGGGTGTGCATCACGGGGCGCAACGAGGACGCGCTCAAGGAGGCCGTCGACAAGCTCGGCGCCGACCGCGCGATGGGCGTCGCGGGCAAGGCGCACGACCTGGAGCACCAGGCGGTGGCCGTCGAGCGCGTCATGGAGGCGTACGGACGGATCGACCACCTGGTCAACAACGCCGGGACGAACCCGGTGTTCGGACCGATGGCCGAACTCGACCTCGCGGTCGTCCGGAAGATCTACGAGACGAACGTGGTCTCGGCGCTGGGCTTCGCGCAGCGCACCTGGGCCGCCTGGCAGAAGGAGAACGGCGGCAGCATCCTCAACATCGCCTCGATCGCGGGCGTCTCGGCCTCGCCGTTCGTCGGGGCTTACGGGATGAGCAAGGCGGCGATGATCAACCTCACCCAGCAGCTCGCGCACGAGTTCGCACCCGGGGTGCGGGTCAACGCGCTGGCACCGGCCGTGGTGAAGACCAAGTTCGCCGCGGCGCTGTACGAGGGGCGCGAGGAGGAGGCGACCGCGCGCTACCCGATGGGGCGGCTCGGCACGCCGGAGGACATCGGCGGCGCCGCCGCGTTCCTCACCTCCGACGAGGCGCGCTGGATCACGGGTCAGACCCTCGTCGTGGACGGCGGTCTCTTCCTCAACGCGGGCGTCTGACGGGTCGGTAGCGCCAGAACGGATACGGCAGTACGGATAGGGCAGTACGGATACGGCAGTACGGCACGGGCGGCGGTCCCCTTCGGGGCCGCCGCCCGAGCGCGTTCCGGGGGAGGCAGGTGCGAGGGGCAGCTTCCGCTTGTGCGTCCGTTCACTGGACGGTAGCCAGCTATGTACCCTGCGCGAACGTCTGTTACGGGTGGGGCTGTTGGGCGTCAAGGGAGTTGATCTGTCCATGTTCTGTATGCGCTTGCTGGGGTAATGTCGGCCACGCCCCGCGGGCAGAGTTCCGCGTGCGGCACTGATGTGCGGCACTGGTGTGCGGGACCGTGTGCAGATCCGGCCCGTGGTGCCCCCTCCTGAAGCGAGACCCGAGCCCGAAGCCCGTCGCAGGTCCTCTCCCGCACCCCGCGCCGACGGGCACAGCCGACTGAGGAGCGCGTACGTGTCCGATCGGAACGGCCCCCTGCGGATCGCTGCCGCGGTCCTCTCGCTGGCGCTCGTCGCCGGGTGCAGCTCGCTGTCCGGCGACGACGAGGAGGACAAGCACTCCCTCGTGGTCGGCACCACCAGCGCGCCCACGTCCCTGGACCCCGCCGCGGCCTGGGACGGTTCCTGGGAGCTGTACCGGAACGTCTTCCAGACGCTCCTGACCATCCCGAAGAACGAGAGCGTGCCCAAGCCCGACGCGGCCGGGAAGTGCGGCTTCACCGATTCCCGCAGCCAGGTCTACCGCTGCACGCTCCGTGAGGGACTGAAGTTCTCCAGCGGGAACGAGCTCGACGCCAAGGCCGTCAAGCACTCCTTCGACCGTACGCGCACGCTCAACGCCAAGTCCGGCCCCGCGACGCTGCTGAACTCCCTCGACAGGATCGAGACGAAGGGCAAGCGCACCGTCGTCTTCCATCTACGGAAGTCCGACGCCACCTTCCCCTTCGTCCTCTCCACCCCCGCCGCCTCGCTGGTCGACCCCGAGGCGTACCCCGCCACCCGGCTGAGGACCGAGGGGAGCCTCGTCGGCTCGGGGCCGTACGTGCTGGAGAGCTACGACGAGGGCAAGCGCGCGGTCCTCAGCAAGAACCCGGAGTACAAGGGCGCCGCCGACCTCAAGAACGACTCGGTCACCATCCGCTACTTCGCCCGGTCCTCGAAGATGGTCAGGGAACTCAAGGCGGGCCGCGTGGACATCACCTACCGCGGCCTCTCGCCCAAGCAGATCACCTCGCTCCAGGACGCCGAGACGGAGGCCGAGAACGACATCGAGCTGAGCGAGATGGTCGGGAGCGAGATCCACTACCTCGTCTTCAACCCCAGGGACCCCCAGGCGCGCCGCCCCGCCGTGCGCGAGGCGATCGCGCGGCTCATCGACCGCAAGGCGCTGGTCCGCGCGGTGTACGACCGTACGGCCGACCCGCTCTACTCGATGGTCCCGACGGGGATAGCGGGCCACACCAACGCCTTCTTCAACAAGTACGGCGACCCCGACAGGCGCAAGGCCCGCGCCGTCCTCGCCCGCGCCGGGATCAGGGAGAAGGTCAAGCTCACCCTCTGGTACACGACCGACCGGTACGGGGAGGCCACCGCGCGGGAGTTCGCGGAGATCAAGCGGCAGCTCAACGCGTCCGGGCTCTTCGACATCACGGTCAAGGGACGGAGCTGGGGAGCGTTCCAGAAGGGGTATCTGGAGGGCGAGTACCCGGTCTTCGGGCGCGGCTGGTCCGCGGACTTCCCCGACGCGGACAACTACATCGCGCCGTTCCTCGGCAACAACAACGCGGTCGGCACGCCGTACGAGAACCCGACGCTGACCGAGCAGCTGCTGCCGCACTCGCGCCGGCAGAGCGACCGGGCCGTGGCCAGCCGCTCGTTCGCCCGCGCGCAGCGGATCATCGCCGACGACGTACGGCTGCTGCCCCTGTGGCAGGGCCGCGTCTACATCGCCTCGCACAAGGAGGTCGCCGGAGTCGAGTGGGCGCTGGACCCCTCCGTCATCATGCGGGTGTGGGAGCTGCACAAGAAGTCGAGCTGGTAGCGGGAGCGTTGGCCTTGGCCGGACCCGGGGGTCCGTTGTCGGTGGCGGACGGTACGTTCAGGGGAACGCACGAACGTACCGGAGGTAGAGCGCGTGAAAGAGATGCTGCCCGAGTCCTGGCAGGGCGTCCTCGGCGAGGAGGCCGAGAAGCCCTACTTCAAGGAGCTGATGAGCTTCGTGGAGGAGGAGCGGGAGCGCGGGCCCGTGTTCCCGCCCGCTGAGGAGGTCTTCGCGGCCCTGGACGCGACGCCGTACGAGTCGGTGAAGGTGCTCGTCCTCGGCCAGGATCCGTACCACGGGGAGGGGCAGGGCCACGGCCTGTGCTTCTCGGTGCGGCCGGGCGTCAAGACGCCCCCGTCCCTGCGGAACATCTACAAGGAGATGCGCGAGGACCTCGGCCACCCCGTGCCGGACAACGGGTATCTGATGCCCTGGGCCGAGCAGGGCGTCCTGCTGCTCAACGCGGTGCTGACGGTCCGCTCGGGCGAGGCGAACTCGCACAAGGGCAAGGGCTGGGAGAAGTTCACCGACGCGGTCATCCGCGCCGTCGCCGACCGCCCCGACCCGGCCGTCTTCGTCCTGTGGGGGAACTACGCGAAGAAGAAGCTCCCCCTGATCGACACCGAGCGGCACACCGTGGTCGAGGGCGCCCACCCCTCGCCGCTCTCCGCGAAGAAGTTCTTCGGCTCGCGCCCGTTCTCGAAGATCGACGAGGCGGTGCGCGCGCAGGGGCACACCCCGATCGACTGGCGGATCCCCGACCTCGGCTGAGGCGCGGATGTCAGTGCCTCCCGCTAGCGTCGGAACCGTGCCGGCAACGACCACCGACGAAGCCGGCGCACGACGAGCGGGAGGAGCCGGCCGTGGCGGAACCTCAGCGGGAAGCGCCCCGGGGAGCCGGGGACGGGACGATGGTCAGGATCGGCCAGGCGATCATGCTGCACCGGGCCGGTGACCGGGAGGAGGCCCGGAACCGGTTCGGGCTGCTGTGGAAGGAGGCCGAGGAGAGCGGGCACCTCTTCCACCGCTGCGCCATCGCGCACTACATGGCGGACACGCAGGACGACCCGGTGGACGGGCTGGAGTGGGACCTGCGCGCCCTCGCGGCGGCCGACGCGCTGACGGAGGAACGGGTGCGCTGGGGGGGAGCACGCCGGTGAGGTGCGCTCCCTCTACCCCTCGCTCTATCTCAGCCTCGCGTCCGACCACGCCAAGCTCGGCGACAGGACCGCGGCCCGGCACGAGCTGGGCCGGGCCCGCGGTCTCCTCGGCGAGCTGGGGGACGACGCGTACAGCGACAGGGTCAGAGGGGCGGTCGCACGTCTGGAGGAGCGTCTCCAGGACGGCCGGCCCGCCTGAGCGCCTCGCGCGCCGGGGACTCGACGCGGCGCGGGGCCGCGTCCTCATCCGCGGGGCCGGGTGCGGGCCCTGGCTCGACCGTCGGAGGGGCGGCGCGCGGCGGCCTGCGCGAGCCGGCGTGCGGAGGCACGGAGGGGGCCGTGAGCGAGGCGGGCGCGGGAGGGCGGTTCGGCGAGGGCGCGGCACCCCGGCCGTCCCCGGCGGCGACCTGCCCGGTGTCGCACCCGGTCAGGGCCGAAGCCGCCGAGAGCGCGACGCCGAGCGCCGCCAGTCCGCGTGTCCTGTATGACATTCCGGCAACTCTTCACACCGGAGCCCGGCCCGGGAAGCCCCCGCGCGGGTGACGTGGGTCAACGCCCGCCCTCCGCGCCCTGTCCGGCCCCGCCGAGCATGCCCGCCAGCAACTCCCGTACACCCGCGCGTAGTTCGTCCTCGTCCGGCGTCGTCCCCTGGTGCGTCCCCGCCGTGTACGTGAACATGACGCCGTCGCACCAGGACATCATCGAGCGCGCGTGCCGCTCCGGATCCGGCGAACCGGCCGCCGCCAGCATCGACTTGAGGGGCTCGGCGAACGCGCTGAGTCCCGTCCGGTCGTAGCACTCCCGCAGCTCCGGGCGCCGCGTCGCCTCCAGCGCCAGCTCGTAGCGGGCCACGAGCAGCGGCCTGTGGTCCGTCAGATGACGGTGCATCGCGCGCGCGACCGCCTCCGCCAGGCCGCCGGGCTCGCCGCCGTCGGGCATCTCCGCCGGGGCGAGCACCTGTCCCTCGCGCACGGCCAGCCGCCGGATCGCCGCCTCCAGCAGGGCCGCGCGGGTACGTGCGTAGTTCGACGTCGAGCCCTGCGGCAGCCCCGCCGCCTCGTCCACCGCGCGATGGGTCAGTCCGCGCAGCCCGCGCTCGGCGAGCAGGTCGATCGCCGCGTCGGCGACCCGTTCGGGCCGGGAGGCGGGCGCGTCGGGACCGGGCGGGGGAGCGGTGGTGTCGCTGGTGTCGCGTGGGGTCATGACGGCAATCCTCTCGCATCGCCACTTCTCACTACAGCTGTAGTAGGCTGGAGGGAGCCGGAGAGGCGACACCGCGACACGGCCCAGGAGGACAGCCATGCGTACACCCCGAGCCCTCGTCATCGGCGCCGGAATCGGCGGACTCACCGCGGCCGTCGCGCTGGAGCGGCGCGGCTGGGACGTCACCGTCCTGGAGCGCGCCACCACGCTCGAACCGGTGGGTGCGGGCATCTCGGTGTCGCCCAACGCGCAGCGCGCGCTCGACGTGATCGGCCTCGGCGACGCCGTCCGCGAGCTGCGCGCCTGGGACGAGGTGGGCGGGCTGCGCACCCCCTCGGGCCGCTGGCTCGTCCGCACCAGCAACGACGTCGCGGCCGAGCGCTTCGGCGGCCCCCTCGTCCTGCTGCACCGCGCGACCCTCGTCGAGCTGCTGCGCGGCGCCCTCACCGACCCGTCCCGGGTGCGGACGGGCAGCACCGCGAGGCTCACCGACCCCGGTGGCACGGACACCCCCGCCGTCGTGCGGGAGCGGACCTCGGGCGGCGAGGAGCGGCGTCACGAGGCGGAGCTCGTCGTCGCCGCCGACGGCATCCACTCGACGGTCCGCGCCGCCCTCTTCCCCACCTACCCCGGTCCGCGCTACGCGGGCTTCACGACCTGGCGCACGGTCGTCGACGCGATCGACGGCACGGGCGACGGCACGGGCGACGAAGGCGGTACGGGCGGGGCGGGTGGTGCCGGTGGGCACTTTGCCGCGCACGAGACCTGGGGCCGGGGCTGCTTCTGGGGCACCCAGCCGCTCCCCGACGGGAGGGTCTACGCGTACGCGGCGGCGACCCTCCCCGCCGGGTTGCGCGCGGCCGACGACGAGCTGGCCGAGCTGCGCCGCCGCTTCGGCCGCTGGCACGACCCGATCCCCCAGGTCCTCGCCGCGACCACGCCCGAGCGCGTCCTGCGCAACGATGTGTACGAGATGGCGGAGCCCCTCCCCGCCTACCACCGCGGCCGGGCCGCCGTCCTCGGCGACGCCGCCCACGCCATGTCACCCCGCCTGGGCCAGGGCGGCAACCAGGCGATAGAGGACGCGATCGTCCTCGCCCACCACGCCGACCCCGCCGCCGGGCTGGACGGCGCGCTCGCCGCGTACACCCGCGACCGGCTGCCGCGCGCCACCGCCGTGGGGCGCCGCGCCGCGAGCATGACCCGCGCGACCACCCTCACCAGCGCCCCCGCGTGCGCCCTGCGCGACTGGGGATTCGCGGCCCTCAGCAGGCTGGTGCCCAAGGTCTCGTCCCTGCTCGCGCTCCGCGCGCTGGACGGGGTGGCCGACTGGAGCCCGCCGGTCCCGACGTATGCTTCCGATTTCCGCGGCACGCGGTAGGTGGCAGAGAGCGTAGAGGGAGACTCCCGTGAAGATCGGCGTGATCGGGCTCGGCGACATCGCGCACAAGGCGTATCTGCCGGTGCTCACCGCGCAGCCCGGCGTGGAGCCCCACCTGGTCACGCGGACCCCGGCGACCCTGGAGCGGTTCGGCGCCGCGTACCGCGTCCCCGAGGCCCACCGGCACGCCGATCTCGACGCGCTCCTCGCCGCCCGCCCCGACGCCGCCTTCGTGCACGCGCCCACCGCCGCGCACCCCGGGATCGTCGGACGGCTGCTGGAGGCCGGGGTCCCCACGTACGTCGACAAGCCGCTCGCCTACGACCTCGCGGAGTCCCGGCGCCTCGTCGAGCTCGCCGAGGCGCGCGGCACCGGGCTCGCCGTCGGCTTCAACCGCCGCCACGCGCCGGGGTACGCGCAGTGCCTGGAGCACCCGCGCGACCTGATCGTGATGCAGAAGCACCGGGTCGGGCTGCCCGAGGAGCCGCGCACGATGGTGTTCGACGACTTCATCCATGTCGTGGACACGCTGCGGTTCCTCGCGCCCGGCACCGTCGACCACATCGACGTCCGGGCCCGGGTGCGGGACGGACTGCTGCACCACGTCGTGCTCCAGCTCTCCGGTGACGGCTTCACCGCCCTCGGCGCCATGAACCGGCTCTCCGGCTCCGCCGAAGAGGTCCTGGAGGTCTCGGGCCAGGACTCCAAGCGCGAGGTCCGCAATCTCGCCGAGGTCATCGACCACAAGGGCCAGCCCAGCCTCCGCCGCCGCGGCGACTGGGTCCCCGTCGCCCGCCAGCGCGGCATCGAGCAGGCCGTGCTCACCTTCCTCGACGACGTCCGCGGGGGCAGGACCGTATCGGCGCGGGACGCGCTCCTCACCCACGAGCTGTGCGAGCGGGTCGTCACCTGCGCGCGGGAGCAGTCAGCGTGACCGCCTCGCGCGCCCGCCGGGCGCGCAGCGTCCGCGCGCACTCCAGCGCGCCGAACGCGACCAGCACCGTGAGCGCCGTCCGCACCACCCAGTCGCCGAACCGCACATAGAGCGTCGTCCCGGAGGCCAGCGGCACGTCCGCGACCATGGCCGCGCTCGCGTCCGTATCGAGCCGCTTCCCGACGCGCTCGCCCTCGGGACCGTGCACCGCGCTGACCCCGGTGAGCGTCGAGTGCACCATCGGACGGCCCGACTCCGCGGCCCGCAGCGCCGCCAGCGAGGCATGCTGCTGGGGCGCCCAGCTCTCCTGGAAGCTCGACGTCGCCGACTGCGCCACCAGCAGCCGCGCGCCCTCGGAGACCAGATGCCTGCTCATGTCGGGGAACGCCGTCTCGAAGCAGATCAGCGGCCCGAAACGGGTGCCGCCCGCCTTCATCATCACCGGCTCCGTCCCGCGCCGCCGGTCCTCGCCCGCCGCGCGTCCCACCGACGTCGCCCAGCCGAGCACCGAACGCGCCGGGATGTACTCGCCGAAGGGGACCAGCCGCATCTTGTCGTAGCGCTGCCCGGTCAGCCCGTGCGGGCCCACGAGCACCGAGCTCTTGTAGATCCCGGGCCGGCCCGCGCGCCGCGAGTCGACATTGACCAGTATCGAGGCGCCCGTACGGGACGCGAGCGAGCTGAGCCGCTTCACCAGCGCCGGGTGGCTCCCCAGGTCGTAGCCGACGCTGCTCTCGCCCCACACCACGAGGTCCAGGTCGCGCCCGGCCAGCTGCCGCGTCAGCCGCTCGCCCCGGTCGAACCGCGCCTTCGGCGAGTCCGTCAGCCCGATCTGTACGAGCGCGACCCGCGTCCCGCCCGTACGCTCCGGGCGCGGAGCCCAGGCCGCGGCCGCCGCCGTGCCCACGGCCGTCACCCCCAGCACCACGGCGGCACCCGCGCACGCGACGGCGCGGGCGCGCGGCGCGCGGGCGGCCCCCGCGGCGCCGGTCGCCCCGGCGACGGCGACGGCGACGGCGACGACGAGCGCGGTGTTCACCGCGACCAGCAGGAAACTGACCAGCCACACCCCGCCCACCGAGGCGAGCCGCAGCGCCGGTCCGACCTGCCACTGCGTCGCCCCGAACAGGCCCCACGGTCCGCCCAGGTACTGCCAGGAGCGGATCAGCTCCACCAGCAGCCACCCCGAGGGCACCACGACCACGGCGGCGGCCAGCCGCCCGGGACCCGGCGCCCCGCGCAGCATCCGCCGCACGAGCCAGCCCCACGGCGCCCACAGCAGTGCGATCAGCGCGGCGATCAGCAGAATGAACACATGCAGGCTCGGCATCAGCCAGTGGTGCAGCGCCAGCATGAAGCCCGTACCGCCCAGCCAACCCGTCACCGCCGCCTCGCGGCCCGACCGGGCCGAGCGGGCCAGCAGCATCCACGGTACGAGCGCGGCGTACGCCAGCCACCAGAGTGACGGGGCGGGGAACGCCAGTGCGGGAAGCGTCCCCGAAAGCAGTGCGAGCCCTCTTCGGGCCCACCGCGATGCCAGGACCTTCCGCATTCCGCGCCTCCTGACGTCCGGTACGTCGTTCCGGATCATCAGTGTGCGCCAGCGTGTCGCCCCAGGCGAGACCACATACCGCACCCGAGTGCCCCCGCCCGCCCCACGGGCCTGCCTCGCACAAGACTTCGGGGCTTGCCCCTGTTCCCTCAGGGGCGCGGGGCTGTGTTTGTTTTGCGGCTCCGCCGCGTGGGCGCGCCGGGTCACGACACCTCGGGGCTTGCCCCTTTGCCCTCCAGGGGCGCGGGGAACTGCGCGACAAGCCACGACGCGGCCGCAGCCCGCGAAGCACAGCCCGGGGCACCCCGGGCGCGGCTCTTTCACCGGGGCACCCGGCGCAGGGGGCTGCGCTTGCCAACCCTGCGCCTTGCGCAGACTTCCCAAGCTTCGCGGGAGGGAGAAGCAGGCGTGCCCCGGCAGGGGTGTGGTGTGCGGAGTGCGGGCAGGGGCCCTTGTTCGGCTAGTGGGAGCAGTGGTGGCCCCGGCGGCGGGACTCCGGCGGCGCAAGCGTGGCGAGCAACGCCTTGGCGTGCCGGGACGCGCCGGCACTCCCGTTCGGTCCCGGGGGCGCGGGGATCACCACGGGCGTACCGGGCTCGGCCGACGCACCCTGCCGTACGACACCCCGTACGGCAGACGCCGTACCGGCACTCACCGGCTCCGCGCCAGACGGCTCGGCACCGCGCAGTCGGCGCGCGCTGTCCGCCGCCAGCATCACCAGGCCCCAGGAGGCCAGCGCGCCCGCGCCGAGCGCGGCCACGGCGCCGGTCGTCCCGTACCGGAAGCTCTCGCCGAGCAGCGCGATGCCCGCGGCGGCGGCCACGACCGGGTTCGCCACGGTCGTCGTCGCGAGTGGGGCCGCGAGTCCGCCGCCCCGGTAGGACGCCTGCGAGGTCGCGAGCCCGGCGGCGGCCAGTACGGCGATCAGCGCGAGCAGCGGGACGACGGTGAACAGCGAGGACGCGTCCCACTCCTCGGTGACCGTCTTCACGAAGACCGAGGCCGCGCCGTACGCGATACCGGCGGCCAGCGCCAGCGACACGCTCCGCAGCGCCGGGCCCCGCCCGCCGCCGCGCGTCATGCCCAGGACCGCGCGCCCGGCGACGGCCAGCACACCGACCGTCACCAGCACGGCCGCGGCGAGCGTGATCTGCTGCTCGCCGTCGAGCGAGCCCGCGCCGTCGGAGCCCGTGAGCAGCAGGATCCCGGCGAGGCCGACGGAGACGAGGGCGATGCCGCGCCAGCTCGCGGCGGAGACGGGACGCTTGACGAGGAGCGCGGCCATCGGCGCGGCGAGGACCAGAGTGAGTACGCCCAGGGGCTGGACGACGGTGAGCGGGCCGAGGCCCAGCGCGACGACGTGCAGCAGGGCGCCCGCGCCCTGGAGGGCGACCGCGAGCCACCAGCGGGCGGAGCGGAGCAGCCCGAGACGGCTCGGCGCCGTCGTGGCGGCGATGCGCTCCTGGACGATGGCGGCGGAGGCGTAGCAGAGCGCCGACACCAGCGAGAGCAGGACGGAGAGGGTCAGGGGACTCATGTGGCGTCCGTCCCGTCCGTCCGGTCCGGGCAGGGCTTCCCGTTCATGTCTCCACGATGCGCCTGCCACCCCTCCGCTGTCGTCCACTGGCGGGTCCGTCTTGCCGTACCGCGCCCGGAGTACGCGGGCGCGGTACGTACACCCGGGAGGTGATGGGTCACCGTCACGGAAGTACGACAGAGGACGGCACTCGGGTTCCGCTCGGGCCCGTCGCCGTGGTCAGCGGGTGGCGAACGGGCGGTCGGTGGGCACGATCTCGCGGCCCAGCGGCATCAGGGAGATCGGGATCATCTTGAAGTTCGCGATGCCGAACGGGATCCCGATGATGGTCACGCAGAGCGCGAGGCCGGTGAAGATGTGGCCGAGGGCGAGCCACCAGCCCGCGAAGATGATCCAGATGACGTTGCCGATCGCCGAACCGGCCCCGGAGTCCCGTCGTTCGACGGTCGTACGCCCGAAGGGCCACAGGGCGTACCCCGCGATCCTGAACGAGGCGATGCCGAACGGGATGGTGACGATCAGGACGCAGCAGATGAGGCCGGCGAGGACGTAGGCCATGGCGAGCCAGACGCCGCTCAGGACCAGCCAGAGCAGGTTGAGGATGAGCTTCATGATCGTCAGCCTTCCACACGTCGGAAGCGGGCAAGCGGTCCTGTCCAGGACCTGCCCAGGAGGACGCCTCCGCAGGTCGGAAGCGTTCCGTCCCGGTGGGCCGGGTCAGCCCGCCGCTTCGCCCGCGTGGGGGCTGAGGGCGCCCGTGGCGACGAGGACGAAGATCAGGATGCCGAGCGCGATCCGGTAGATCACGAAGGGCATGAAGCTGCGGGTGGAGATCCACTTCATGAACCACGAGATGATCGCGTACGCGACGACGAACGCGAGAACCGTCGCGAAGGCCGTGGGGCCCGCGGAGACGTGGCCCTCGCCGATGTCCTTGAGCTCGAACAGGCCCGAGGCGAGGACGGCGGGGATGGCCAGCAGGAACGAGTAGCGCGCGGCGGCCTCGCGGCGGTAGCCCATGAAGAGGCCGCCGCTGATGGTGGCGCCCGAGCGGGAGACGCCGGGGATGAGGGCGAGGGCCTGGGCGCAGCCGAAGAGCAGGCCGTCCTTGATGTTGAGCTGCTCCAGGGACTTGCGCTCGCGGCGGGCACGGTGGCGTCCGCCCTTGTCGTCGCGCGCGGCGAGGCGGTCGGCGATGCCGAGGATGATGCCGAGCACGATCAGCGTGGTGGCGATCAGCCGCAGATCGCGGAACGGGCCCTCGATCTGGTCCTTGAACGCGAGGCCCAGCACGCCGATCGGGACCGAGCCGACGATGACCAGCCAGCCCATCTGCGCGTCGTGGTCCTGGCGGGCCTGCTTGTCGAAGAGCGACTTCCACCAGGCGGCGAGGATGCGCCCGATGTCCTTGCGGAAGTAGATCAGCACGGCAGCCTCGGTGCCGATCTGGGTGACGGCCGTGAACGCGGCCCCCGGGTCCTCCCAGCCCGCGAACGCCGCCGTGAGTCGCAGGTGAGCGCTGGACGAGATCGGAAGGAACTCGGTCAGTCCCTGGACGAGCCCGAGAACGAAGGATTCAAACCAAGACATGTGCGGCTGCGCTCGTCCCTGTGATGGAGTCGGGGCCCGATGTGCGGACCGGTCGGTCGATCGGTGCTGCGGTGCGTCAGATGCTAGGGCCGGGAGGTCCCGGCGCCGACGAGCGGGGGGTCCTCCACCGCGGCGGGTGCCGGGTCGGCGTCGTGCTGCTCCTCGGCGTGCGGCGCGCGCAGGTGGCGGCGCTTGCGCCAGGCGACGACCCCGCCCGCGACGGCCGAGAGCGCGATGAAGCCCGAGGAGGCGAGGAAGACGGGCGAGGTGGGCGAGGCGGCGGTGCTGCCCGCGATCACGTACGCCGCCGTGTTGGGCACCGAGCCCAGCGCAGTCGCCGCCAGGAAGGCGGACCAGCCCATCCGGGAGACGGCCGCACCGTAGTTCGAGGCCGCGAAGGGTACGCCCGGCATCAGCCGGATCAGCAGCATCGAGCGGAAGCCGTGCCTGCTCAGCATCCGGTCGACCGCCTTCAGCATGCGGGCCCGCAGCAGCGGACGCAGCGCGTCCTGCCCGAGCACACGCCCCAGCCCGAAGGCGATGCCGGCGCCGACGACCGTGCCCGCCGTCGCCGAGACCGTGCCCGCCGAGGCGCCGAAGAGCGCGCCCGCCGCGAGGTTGAGGACGGGGCGGGGGACGAAGGCCGCCGTGCACGCGCCGTACGCGAGGGCGAAGAGGAGGACGGCGGCGGCGCCGGAGAGGTGGCCGGGCCAGCCGTGCGCGAGCAGCCGCTGCGGCTCGTAGAGCAGCATCGCGGCGGCCGCACCGCTCAACAGGACGAGCAGCAGGGCGAAACGGGACCAGGGCGACAGGAGCGTCTGCGCGAGACGGCCGGGGAGTCCGTCTGGCTGCGTGGCGGGGACGGGCACGTGGGGGAGCGTAACCGACGAATGTGTCCTTCCGCCGTGTCGGGCCGCGTGAAGTACCCGACGCCCGCCCTCTGTACGCGTGCCGTATGTGTGCCGTACCCGTGCCGTACGCGTCCCGGATGTGTCCCGTACGCGCCCCGGACGCCGCCGGGGTGCCGCGCGCCGGGCGTACGCCCGGGCGGGTGGCGAAAACCGTTCGACGTGGGGCAGTTGAACGCGGGATCATCGTCGCATGTTCCGGCAGACCTTCCTTCTCCCGCCGACCGCCGCCGCGGTCGTGCTGAAGGCTGCCGATGTTCCGTGCTGCGGGGCCGACGGCCCCGGTGGCACGCCCTGTGCCGTCCACACCACGCGACGCTGACCCTTCCCGGACAGGCCGGAGGACCCCGCAGGGGGAGGGTCGGTCAGGCCCTGGGGTCCCCGCTCACTTCGAGCCACCCACGGTTCCGGGAAAGGAACAGGCACACATCATGGCCAAGCAGGCATACGTGCGCACCAAGCCGCACCTCAACATCGGCACCATGGGCCACGTCGACCACGGCAAGACCACCCTCACCGCCGCCATCACCAAGGTCCTCGCCGACCGCGGCTCCGGCACGTACGTGCCCTTCGACCGCATCGACAAGGCGCCCGAGGAGGCGGCGCGCGGGATCACCATCAGCCTCGCGCACGTCGAGTACGAGACGGACACCCGGCACTACGCGCACGTGGACATGCCAGGGCACGCCGACTTCATCAAGAACATGGTCACCGGCGCGGCCCAGCTCGACGGCGCCATCCTCGTCGTCTCCGCGCTCGACGGCGTGATGCCGCAGACCGCCGAGCACGTGCTGCTCGCCCGCCAGGTGGGCGTCGAGCACGTCGTGGTCGCGCTCACCAAGGCCGACGCGAGCGAGGAGGAGCTGACCGAGCTCGTCGAGCTGGAGGTCCGCGAGCTGCTGACCCGGCACGGGTACGCGGGCGACACGGTCCCCGTCGTACGGGTCTCGGGGCCCGGGGCCCTGGCGGGCGAGCCGCGCTGGACCGGCGCCGTCGAGGCGCTGCTGGACGCCGTGGACACCTACGTCCCGATGCCCGAGCGGTACGTCGACGCGCCGTTCCTGCTCCCGGTGGAGAACGTGCTCACGATCACCGGGCGCGGCACCGTCGTCACCGGCGCCGTCGAGCGCGGCACCGTCCGCCTCGGCGACCGGGTCCGGGTGTACGCGCCGGGCGGCGGCACCGAGACGGTCGTCACCGGCGTCGAGACGTTCGGGAAGCCGATGGAGGAGGCGCAGGCGGGCGACAACGTCGCGCTGCTGCTGCGCGGCGTCCCCCGCGACGCGGTGCGCCGCGGGCACATCGTGGCCGCTCCGGACAGCGTCACGCCCAGCGACCGGTTCACGGCCGACGTCCACCTCCTGCCCAGCGGGGAGGGCGGCCGCCGCACGCCGGTGCACAGCGGCTACCGCCCGCAGTTCTACGTCCGTACCGCGGACGTCGCGGGCGAGATCACGCTCCCCGGCGGGGGCCTGGCCTTCCCCGGCGACACGGTCACCATGGCCGTCGCGCTCGACGCGGCCGTGCCGCTGGAGACCGGGCTCGGCTTCGCGGTCCGCGAGGGCGGCAGGACGGTCGCCGCGGGCAGGGTCACGCTGCTCGCGGCCGCCTGAGGCCCCTGAGGGCTCTGAGGCGCCTGAGGCCCCTGAGGGCACGGGCCCGGCCGTACGCGCCCCTACGCGTACGGCCGGGCCACCCGCACAATGGGACGGTGCATCAGGGAGACGAGCGGAACGCGGGCGGCGCCGAGCCGATACCCGTGACCAGGGACGTGGGCGGCGGCACGGCCAGGCTGATGCCCGACATCGACAGGGCGCGGGCCTGGCTGCTGACCGTGGACGGGGCGCCGCAGTCCTACGTGGACCTGGACGACCCCACGCATCTGGAGTTCGAGTACGCCCGCCGCGTCGGCCACGTCCTGGACACGCTGGCCGACCCCGGGCACCCGCTGGACGTGCTGCACCTCGGCGGCGGCGCGCTCACCCTGCCCCGCTACGTCGCCGCGACCCGCCCCGGCTCGCGCCAGCGCGTGATCGACGCCGACGGGGAGCTGCTCGCGTTCGTCGACGAGTTCCTGCCGCTGCCCCGCCAGGAGGCGGGGGTCACCGTCGAGGCGGCCGACGGGCGCACGGCCCTGGAGGCCGCCCCGACCGCCGCGTACGACGCGCTGCTCGCCGACGTCTACGGCGGCTCGCGCGTCCCCGCGCACCTGACCACGCTGCCCTACGCGCGCGAGGCGGCCCGCGTGCTGCGCCCCGCCGGGGTGTACGTCGCGAACCTCGCGGACGCCGCGCCGTTCCGCTTCCTCGCCTCGCAGCTCGCGACCTTCGGCGCGGTCTTCGGCCACCTGGCGCTGCTCGCCGAGCCCGCCGTGCTGCGCGGCAGGCGCTTCGGGAACATCGTGCTGCTCGCCTCGCACGCGCAGGCCCCGCTCGCCGAGCTCTCCCGCCGCTGCGCCGCCGACCCGTTCCCGGCCCGGGTCAGCTACGGGCCGGAGCTGGTCCGGTTCCGCGGGGGAGCGGTGCCGGTCGGGGACGGCGACGCGGTGCCCTCGCCCGAGCCGCCGGACGGCGCGTTCAGCGTGGGCTGACCGCGCCCCGGCGGACGCCGCCGCTCAGCCGCGCGGCTCGTTCTCGTCCCGCGTCTCGTCCTGCGTCTCGTACGGGCGCAGGCTGGCGGCCATCTTCCGGATCACCTTCTCCGGGATCGCGGGTTCCTCGGCCCCCGTGTCGGAGACGGCGCTCCATGTCGCGATGTCGCCCTGACCGTTGATCCACGCGACGGTGACGACCTTGCCGCCGGACGAGGGGCACGCGGCGCTCTTCTTGTCCTCGGGGACTCCGGTGACGGTCGCGCGGGCGATGTGACCGCGGACGCCGTGGGAGTTGCGGAAGGGCTTGGCGCGGGTCGCCTCGGTGCTGCCCTTGCCCTTGGGGTCGAAGTTGTGCTTCGCCCAGTCAGCCGTCTTCTGGCGGGCGGCCTGCGCGGTGGTGCCGGCGTCCTTCGCGCCGCTGGTGCCGGCGCTCCCGAGCCAGTTGTCCTTGCAGTACTCCTCCTTGTAGTGGGCGGGGGCGTTGAGACCGACCACGGGATTGCCGTCGGCGTCCTCGACGTAGTCGACCCAGGTCGTGTCCTGGGGCTTCCAGTCCTTGGACTTCGGCACGTCGAACGCGGCGTACTGCTTGGGGCTGGCCACGGTCCGCCAGCCCCGTACCACCGGCTTGGAGGGGTCCTTCGCGCGCTCGGGCGACCGCTTCTCGCGCGAAGGGCTGGCGGAGGTGTCGGCCTTGGTCTCGTCCTTCCCGTCCTTCCCGTCGCCCCCGTCGTCCCCGAGGACGAGGTACCCGGCGACGGAGGCGGCGGCGACCGCCACGACCGCCATCCCGACCGCCACGGCGACGGGCAGGCGGCGTCTGCGGGGAGGGGGACCGGGCGGCGTTCCGTACGCACCAGGGGGCCCGCCGGGTGTTCCGGCGGGCCCCCACTGTCCGTTTCCGGGCTGCTGCTGTTCTGGCCACATGCGGTGACCCTAGAACGCGTGCACGGCTGTGTTAACCGCGGGGCTCGTCCCCGCCGTTCGGCGCCTCGTAGTTGCGCAGGCTGCTCAGCATCTTCTTGATCTGCGCGGCGGGGACCTCGTCCTTCACGTCCGCGTCGCTGTACAGGACCCAGATCGCCAGGTCACCGTTGGTGTTGATCCACGAGACGGCCGTCGCCTTGCCGCTCGACGTGGCGCACTTGTCTTCCTTGGGGGCGTTGGTGACCTTCGCGGAGGCGATGTGCCCCTTGATGCCGTTCTTGTTCTTGAACGGCTTGGGGGCGGTCTCCTTGAGGGTGCCCTTCTGCTTCTGGTCGTATCCGGCGAGGACGAAGTTGGACGCCGCGATCTTGACGGCCTCCTTGGTGTCCTTCGAGCCCTGGGCGCCCTTGGTGCCGACGGCGGCGCGGGAGCTGTCCTTGCACCAGTCGTCCTTGTAGTACGCGGGCGCCGACATGGCGACGAGGACCTTGCCCTTGTCGTCCTCGAAGCCGGTGATCACACCGGAGCTCTCGACCGACCAGTCCTTGGTCTCCGGCACGTCGAAGGCCGAGTACCACTTCGGGTTCACGACCGTCTGCCACCCGGCGATCTGCGGCTTCGACGGGTCCTTGGGGTCGCCGCCGCCTCCGCCGCCGCCACCCGGTTCCGTCTCCTTCTTCTTCTCCTTCTTGCCGGTGCTGGGCTCGGCGCTCGGCGACGGCTTCTCCTTGGACTCGTCCTTCTTGTCGTCGTCACCGCCCCCGAGCACCAGGAATCCGGCCACCGCGGCGCCGATGACGGCCACAGCCGCGACGAGCGAGATGATGACGGTCTTCTTGTTGCCGCCGCCACCGCCACCGCCGCTCTTCGGCGTCTGCAGCGTCTGCGGTGCCTGCGGACCGCCGGGCATGCTGGCGGGGCCCCACTGTCCCGACTGCCCCGGCTGCTGGTACCCCTGCCCCTGCGGGGCCTGTCCGGGCTGGCCGAAACCGGGCTGCTGCTGGCCCTGGGCGGGCTGCTGGTACGGGTTCGGCTGCTGGTAACCCGGCTGCTGGTACGGGTTGGGCTGCTGCGGGTTCTGCTCGCCCCCGGGCTGCTGCTGTCCTGGCCACATGGCGAGTAACCCTATGGTGCGCGGCGTCCGAGTACCACGTCCGCCCACCGTTCGGTACCGAGCCGGTACATGACAGGGATGTCCGGAAGGGATGTCCTGACCGGGTTACCCGGTGGTAACGTGCGGGCATGTCAGCACAGTCGACGCCGACCATCGGCGACATGATGACGGCCAGCGTCCCGATGGTCCGCACCCTCAACCTCGAATTCACCGAGGCCACGGCCGAGCGGGCCGTTGTCGTGATGCCCGACCAGGGTGAGTTCCACAACCACGTCGGCGGTCCGCACGCGGGTGCGATGTTCACGCTCGCCGAGTCCGCCAGCGGCGCGATCGTGATGACGGCCTTCGGCGACCAGCTCTCCCGCGCGGTGCCGCTCGCGGTGCGCGCCGAGATCGGCTACAAGAAGCTCGCGATGGGCCCCGTCACCGCCACCGCCGAGCTGGGCCGCCCGGTCGCCGACGTCGTCGCCGAGCTGGACGCGGGGGAGCGCCCCGAGTTCCCCGTGCACGTCGCGATCAGCCGCGAAGACGGCGCCGTGACCGGCGAGATGACCATCGTGTGGACCCTTCGCCCCAACGGCTGAGCGGCCCCCGATCACGGCCGAAGTGATCGAGTAGGCTGCCCGGACGCGTGCTCGCGGCAGAGGCGCGCGTCCGGGCGCGCGGGGCTCCCGGACCGGTACGGGACTGGTGAGGGGAACCGGGCGTTGCACATCCAGGAGTGGCTCGAAAGCGTGCCCGCCGTGAGCGTCTACCTCCTGGTGGGGGTGGTCATCGGGCTGGAGAGCCTGGGCATCCCGCTGCCCGGCGAGATCGTCCTCGTCAGCTCCGCGCTGCTCGCCTCCCAGCACCACGAGATCAACCCTGTGATCCTCGGCACCTGCGCCACGGTGGGCGCGGTCCTCGGCGACTCGATCGGCTACGCGATCGGACGCAGGGGAGGGCAGCCGCTGCTCACGTGGCTGGGCGGGAAGTTCCCCCGGCACTTCGGCCCACGCCATGTGGCCACCGCCGAGCGCTCGTTCCAGAAGTGGGGCATGTGGGCCGTCTTCTTCGGCCGGTTCATCGCCCTGCTGCGGATCTTCGCCGGGCCGCTCGCGGGCGTACTGAAGATGCCGTACTGGAAGTTCCTGACGGCGAACGTCCTCGGCGGCATCGTCTGGGCGGGCGGCACCACCGCCGTCATCTACTACCTGGGCATCGTCGCGGAGGCCTGGCTCAAGCGGTTCTCCTGGCTGGGCCTGGTGCTCGCGGTGCTGCTGGGGCTCACCTCGATGCTGATCGTCCGGCGCCGCGCCGCGAAGGCCGAGGCCGAGTTCGAGGCGGAGGAAGCCGCCAAGGAGAAAGATCAGACGCCGGTACGGGAGCAGACCCCCGTGCCCGCCGCCGACTGAGGGCCGAGTACCGAGCACCGAGCACCGAGGAGCAGAGGACCGATGGAACAGCGTGCGCTGATCGCGGCCGTGGCCGGACACGAGCCCCGGGTGGACCCCGGCGCCTTCGTCGCGCCCACCGCCGTGGTGGTCGGCGAGGTCAGCCTGGCCGAGGACAGCGGCCTCTGGTACGGCGCCGTGCTGCGCGGCGACGGCGGGCCCATCGTGCTCGGCGCCCGGAGCAACATCCAGGACAACTGCACCGTCCACACCGACGTCGGCTTCCCCGTGACCCTCGGAACGGGCGTCTCCGTCGGCCACAACGCGGTGCTCCACGGCTGCACCGTCGAGGACGACGTCCTCATAGGCATGGGCGCCACCGTCCTGAACGGCGCGCGCATCGGCGCCGGTTCGCTGATCGCCGCGCAGACGCTCGTCCCGCAGGGCATGCAGGTGCCGCCCGGCTCACTCGTCGCGGGCGTGCCCGGCAAGGTCAAGCGCGAGCTCACGGACGAGGAGCGCGAGGGCATCAAGCTCAACGCCGCCGCCTACGTGGATCTGGCGAAGCAGCACCGGGCGGTACGGTGACCGTGTGCCCTCCCTCAGGAACATGTTCTCGTCGCTGGCGTCACGCGCCGTGCACCGCGCCTGGCGCGCGGCGCAGCGCGCGGGCGCGCTGACGGCGGAGCACCCCGGGCCGCACGCCTTCCGCCGCATCGGCACCGGCACCCGGCTCGCCTTCCCGCAGGGCACGATCTTCGGCGCCCCCTGGATCGAGCTGGGCGACCACTGCATCATCGGCCAGGACGTCACGCTGACCGCCGGGATGATGCCCGACCTCGACCTCGGCCCGGAGCCGGTGCTCACGCTCGGGAACGGGGTCGTCCTCGGCCGCGGCAGCCATGTGATCGCCGACACCGATGTCCGCGTCGGCGACGACGTGTTCTGCGGCCCGTACGTCTACATCACCTCCACCAACCACTCCTACGACGACCCCGAACGCCCCGTCGGCAAACAGTGGCCGCGCACCGCGCCCGTCTCGATAGGGCAGGGGAGCTGGCTCGGTGCGGGCGCCGTCGTGCTGCCCGGTGCGCGGCTGGGCCGCAACGTGGTGGTGGCTGCGGGTGCGGTCGTACGGGGCGAAGTGCCGGACCACGCGGTGGTGGCGGGGGCGCCCGCGCGCGTCGTACGCCGCCTCGATCCGGAGGAGGGCTGGCAGCCCCCACTCCGGACCCCGCCGCCCGTTCCGGTCCCGGAGGGCGTCACCCCCGAACAACTGACGGCCCTGGCGGACCTTCCGCCCGGCGGAGCGGATTGACGGGCCCCCTCCAGGGTCACGGCGCTGCGTTCGCCTTGCGGCTCCGCGCCGCGGCAGGGCTTGCCCCTTTTCCCTCAGGGGCGCGGGCCTGTGTTTGTCTTGCGGCTGCGCCGCGTGGGCGCGACGGGTCACGACACCTCGGGGCTTGCCCCTGTTCCCTCAGGGGCGCGGGGAACTGCGCGCCAAGCCACGACGCACTCGCAGCCCGCGAAGCACAGCCCGGGGCACCCCGAACCCGGCCCAGTTACGCGGGGCACCCGGCGTGGGGGGCTGCGCTTGCCAACCCTGCGCCTTGCGCAGACTTCCCAAGCGCTGTGGGGCGGAGGGCGAAGCGCAGAGCTCCCAAGCGCTGTGGGGCGGAGGGCGAAGCGCAGAGCTCCCAAGCGCAGTGGGGCGGAGGGAGCAGCAGACGTGCCCCGTCAGGGGGGGGCGGAGGTCAGCCCGAGGCGAGTAGCACCGTGCCCAGGAGGGCGAGCCCGGCGCCCGCCGTCTGAAGGGCACGCAGCCGCTCCTGAAGCAGCCCGCGCGCGGCAAGCGCCGTGACGACGGGATAGAGCGAGGCGAGCACGGCGGCGACGGTGACCGGCCCGTTCTGCGCGGCGACGGCGTACGTCCCGTTCGCGGCGACGTCCGCGAGGCCGATGAACGCGAGCGCGGGCAGCGCCGCCCACACCGCGCGCATCCCGCCCTCGGGCAGCGCGGGCGTGCCGCGCCGTACGGACACCAGGAGCGCGCCGCCGCCGACCACGACGTTGACCACGCGCTGCACGAAGAGGGTCAGGAAGAGGCCCGTCAGGGTCGTGGACGCCTCGGCGACCAGGCTGATCGTCGCGCCGAAGCCGATGGCGGCGACGACCGTGAGCAGGATCGTCCGCTGCTCGACGGGCCCGCCCTTCCCCTGGATCCCGCCCGCGAGCACCACGCCCGTGACGGCGATGAGCGTGCCGATGCCCTGCACGACGCCGGGCCGCTCCCCGTGCAGCACCATGCCGACGGCGATCGGCACGGCCACCGTGCCCAGGGTCGCGACGGGGGAGACGACGCCCATGGGCCCGGCGGCCAGCGCGCGGTAGAAGGCCAGCATCGCCACCGGGCCGATGGCACCGGCGGCAGCGGCGCACCAGAACAGCCGGGCGTCGAACGCGTCCCAGGCGCCGGCCGCGACCACGATCACCCCGAGCACGACGGCCGCCGCGCTCTGCGAGACGACCACGACGGTCAGCTCGCGCATCCGTTTGCTGAGCAGCCCGCCGCCGAAGTCGGCCAGCCCCCACATGAGGCTGGTGAGCAGGGCGAAGGCTGCGGTCATGGGGAAGACACCTCGCAGTACAGTGGGGTGAACGGTCGAGTGCAGCACACCGTAGTTCAGCGTGCTGCACGGTGTCATCCAATATATTCGACGGCTCGGAAGGCTCGGGAACGCCAGTGACGGACCTCGATCACCTCACGCAGGCCCTCGCCCGCAACCTCAAGCGATGGCGCGCCGAGCGGGGCTTCACCCTGGACGCGCTCGCCGCGCGGGCCGGGGTCAGCCGGGGGATGCTCATCCAGATCGAGCAGTCCCGCACCAACCCCAGCGTCGGCACCGTCGTCAAGATCGCGGACGCACTCGGCATCAGCATCACCGCGCTGCTCGACTTCGACCGGGCGCCCCAGGTCCGCGTCGTCCCGGCCGAGCAGGCCGTCCGGCTGTGGTCCACCGAGGCGGGCAGCCACAGCACGCTCCTCGCGGGCACCGAGGCGCCGGGCCCGCTGGAGCTGTGGAAGTGGCGGCTGATGCCGGGCGACGGCAGCGACTCCGACCCGCACCCGCAGGGCACCACCGAGCTGGTCCACGTCACGGCGGGCACGCTGACCCTCATGGTCGACGGCACCGGCCACGCCGTGCCCGCCGGGGCCTCCGCCTCCTTCGAGGCCCACGTCCCGCACGGCTACCGCAACGACGGCGCGGAACCCGTCGAGATGACCATGGCGATCTCCGTGCCCCCGCCCCGCTGAACGGCCGCCCGCGCGCCGTAAAGTGCCTCATATGCGCGCTCCAGTAGGGAACTTCGACTCCGCCACCCCCGCGCCCGAGGCGCTCGACCGGCTCGTCGGACCCGTCGCCGAGGCCGTACGCGCCTGGAACGGGCCCGTCCCCGCCGACCAGCTCCTCTACGTCGACACCGACCCGGAGAAGGCCGACACCGCCGTCTTCGTCGAGACCTACGGCGACGACCTGCGCGAGGCCTCCGCCAACTGCGTCGTGGTCGCCGCCAAGCAGGGCGGCGAGCGGCGCCTCGCCGCCTGCCTGGTGCTGCCCACCACACGGGCCGACGTCAACGGGGTCGTCCGCCGCCATCTCGGCGCCCGCAAGGTCTCCTTCGCGCCGATGGACACCGCCGTCAGCGAGACGGGCATGGAGTACGGCGGCATCACCCCGCTCGGCCTCCCAGAGGGCTGGCCCGTGCTGGTCGACGCCGCCGTCGCCGCACGCCCCTGGGTGCTGATCGGCAGCGGCGGCCGGCGCGGCAAGCTCATCGTCCCCGGCAAGGCGCTCGCCGGACTGCCGGGCGCCGAGGTCCTGGAGGGGCTGGGCGTGCCGCTGGGCGGCGCGAGCTAGGCGCGCTTCGACACGTCCAGCGACAGCGCGATCGAGTGCTCGTGGAAGCCGAGCGACCGGTACAGGTGCTCGGCCTCCTCGGTCGCGTGCAGGTCGACCCGCGTGACGCCCTGGGCCGCGAACCAGTCGAGCAGCGCCTCGGTCGTCGCCCGCGCGAGGCCCCGGCCCCGGTAGCGCGCGTCGGTGCAGACGTTGAAGACGAAGCCGAACCGTCCCGCCGGGGCGACCGGCGCGGCCAACCGCTCCTCCACCCTGCCGACCGCGCAGGCCGCCAGATGCGGCGCGGGCCCCTCCCCGTCGCCGTCCACCACGAAGGCGCCCAGTCCGGAGCCGGGGTCGGCGAGCCGCGCCTCGGCCTGCCGCACCGCGTCCCGCTCCCAGGGGCCTGAGGCGTCCCCGCCCTGCATGGCGGCGAACATGATCCGCCGCAGCCGTACGATCTCCGCCGCGTCCCCGGGCACCGCCCGCCGAATCCCGATCATGCCTACGGACGCTAACGCGGGAAGCTCAGCCCAGGCGCGGGATTTCGATCGCCGGACAGCGGTCCATCACCATCGCGAGACCGGCCGCGCGGGTGCGCGCGTACGCGGCCTCGTCGATCACGCCGAGCTGGAACCAGACGGCCCGTGCGCCGATCCGTACCGCCTCGTCGGCGACGTCCCCGGCCAGCGAGGAGTTCACGAAGACGTCCACGACGTCGACGGGGAAGGGGATCTCCGACAGGCTCGCGTACCCCGGCTCGCCGTGCACCGTCTCGGCCTTGGGGTGGACGGGGACGATCCGCTTCCCGAAGCGCTGCAGCACCTCGGCTACGCCGTACGCCGCCCGCGACCGGTTGCCGGAGAGGCCGACCACGGCCCAGGTGTCCCCGAGCGAGGTGAGAACGCGCCGGACCTCGGCGTCTGCAGCGAATTCACTCATGCGGCGAGTCTAGAGGGGCGCCCCTGCATCCGGGCTGCCCCTTGCTGTGGCGTCGCAGCCCGCGGGCCGGCTGTGGCCGCTCGCGCAGTTCCCCGCGCCCCTGAAGCAGCCCCTTCGGGGCGCTTCACGGGGCGCTTCGCCAGTCCGCGAAGCGCAGGAGGGGGCACACCCCCTCCCCAGGACCACCGCATACGCTGGCGGAATGGCAGAGGAACAGGAACGGCGTACCGCCGGTGAGTACGTCACGGTCGCGGCGGAGGGCACGCACGAGACCGAGATCAACCGCTCCCGATTCCTGTGCCACCTCGCGCCCGCCGCCACCGAGACCGAGGCGCAGGCGTTCATCGCGCGGATCCGCGCCGAGCACCCCACCGCCACGCACAACTGCACCGCGTACGTCATCGGCGCGGACGCGAGCGTCCAGAAGGCCAACGACGACGGTGAGCCCGGCGGCACCGCCGGAGTGCCCATGCTGCAGATGCTGCTGCGCCGCGACATCCGCTACGCCGTCGCCGTCGTCACCCGCTACTTCGGCGGCACCAAGCTCGGCGCGGGCGGCCTGATCCGCGCCTACGGGGGAGCCGTGGGGGAGGCCCTCGACACCCTCGGGACCGTACGGCGGCGCCCGTTCCGGATCGTCACCGTCACCGTCGGGCACGAGCGCGCGGGCAGGCTGGAGAACGATCTGCGCGCCACGGGCCGCGACGTGCGCGACGTCCGCTACGGCGCCGAGGTCACCCTCGAACTCGGCCTGCCCGAGGCCGAAGTGGACACCTTCCGCGCCTGGCTCGCCGACGCCACGGCGGGAACGGCACGCCTGGAGCTCGGCGGCGAGGCGTTCGGCACGGTCTGACGCGCTCCGGCCCCGCAACCGTCACCGCACCTTGCGGGCGAAGTCCCGCAGGTCGGCGCGGCGCGCGCGTCTTCTCCCCCGGATACAGCGCGATGCCGGTCGGCACCTCGACCCTGCGGCCCCAGACCCCCGGGATCGGAGCCGTACGCGCCCGACTCCGCGTAGAGCCGGGCAGCGGAGGTGGCGGGGTCCTCGTCCGTGGTGATCGTGAACGCTCGCATCGGGGCATTCCCGCCCTGCCCGACGGTCCGTCGGAACCGCGTGCCGCCTGCGACTACAGTGTCCCCAGCGAACGGGGGACCACGAGCGGCGACGGAGCACCGGGAGATGCGGGTGGGGGCCAGGCAGTGAGATTCCTGCACACCTCGGACTGGCACCTGGGCCGCGGTTTCCACCGCGTCAGCCTGCTCGACGCGCAGCGCGCGTTCCTCGGCCATCTCGTCGCCACCGTACGCGCGCACGAGGTCGACGCCGTGCTCGTCGCGGGCGACGTCTACGACCGCGCGGTGCCGCCGCTCGCCGCCGTCGAGCTCTTCGACGACGCGCTGCACCGGCTCGCCGAGCTGGCCGTGCCCACCGTGATGATCTCCGGCAACCACGACTCGGCCCGCCGCCTCGGCGTCGGCTCGGGGCTGATGGAGAGCGCCGGGATCCATCTGCGTACCGACCCCGCCGCCTGCGGCACGCCCGTCGTGCTCAAGGACGAGCACGGGCCCGTCGCCTGCTACGGGCTGCCGTACCTGGAGCCCACGCTCACCCGGCACACGCTGGACGCCGAGGGCGGCGGGCACACCGCCGTGCTCCGGGCCGCCATGGAGCGCGTGCGCGCCGACCTCGCCGAGCGCCCCGAGGGCACCCGCTCCGTCGTCCTCGCGCACGCCTTCGTCACGGGCGGCGAGCCCTCCGACAGCGAGCGGGACATCACCGTCGGCGGCGTCGCCTCGGTACCCGCCTCCGTCTTCGACGGCGTCGACTACGCGGCCCTCGGCCACCTGCACGGCTGCCAGCGCCTCACCGAGCGCGTCCGCTACTCCGGCTCCCCGCTCGCGTACTCCTTCTCCGAGGCCGACCACCGCAAGTCGATGTGGCTGATCGACCTCGACGCCGACGGCGCGGTGCGCGGCGAGCGGATCGACTGCCCCGTGCCCCGCCCCCTCGCGCGGCTGCGCGGCACGCTCGACGAACTGCTGGAGGACGAGCGGTACGAGCGGCACACCGGCTCCTGGGTCGAGGCCACCCTCACCGACCCGGCCCGTCCCACCGAGCCGATGGCCCGGCTGGAGAAGCGCTTCCCGCACACGGTCAGCCTCGTCTTCGACCCGCAGCGGGAGGACGGGGACGGCGCGGTGTCGTACGCGCGCAGGCTGCGCGACCGTACGGACCAGGAGGTCGCCGAGGACTTCGTCGGGCACGTACGCCCGGGGCGCGTGGCCGACCCGGAGGAGCGCGCGATGCTCGGCCGGGCGCTCGACTCCGTACGCGCCGCCGAGCAGAGCGAGGACGAGGGGCCGGTGACGGCCGGGTGAGGCTCCATCAGCTCACGCTCACCGCGTTCGGCCCCTTCGGCGGCACGCACCAGGTCGACTTCGACGCGCTGTCCTCCGCCGGGCTCTTCCTGCTGCACGGCGCGACCGGCGCGGGCAAGACCTCGGTCCTCGACGCCGTCTGCTACGCGCTGTACGGCGGGGTCCCCGGCGCCCGCCAGCAGCCCGGCGGCACCCTGCGCAGCGACCACGCCGAGCCGCGCACCCTCACCTCCGTCACTCTCGAACTCACCGTCGCGGGCCGCAGGCTGGAGATCAGCCGCAGCCCCGAGCAGCTGCGCCCCAAGGCGCGCGGCACCGGCCTCACCCGCGAGCGCGCCCACTCCGAGCTGCGCGAGTACGACCCGGGCACGGGGGAGTGGAAGGGGCTCAGCCGCTCCCACCAGGAGATCGGCGAGGAGATCGGGCAGCTCCTCGGGATGAGCCGCGACCAGTTCTGCCAGGTGGTCCTGCTGCCCCAGGGCGAGTTCGCGCGGTTCCTGCGCTCCGGGGCCGAGGAGCGCGCGAAGCTGCTCGGGCGCCTCTTCGACACCGGCAGGTTCGCGGCCGTCGAGGACGAGCTGGCCCGGATGCGCAAGGAGGCCCAGCGCGACGTGGCGGCGGGCGACGAGCAGCTGCTCGCCCTCGCCCACCGGATGCGCCAGGCCGCGGGTGCCGACCCCGAGCTGGGCGAGGGCCCGGGGTCCGTGCCCGGCCTCGCGCCCGCCTCCCCCTCCCGGGCCTCTGCCTCCGCTGCCCCTTCCGACTCCGTGCCCGCGCCCCGCGCCTCCGGCACCCGGCCCCGGCAGCGCTCCGCCGACACCGCCCTCGCCCCCGGCGACCCCGGACTCGCCGACGCCGTCCTGGAGTGGGCGGCCCTCGCCCGTACGGGCGCCCGCGAGCGGCTCGGCATCGCCGCGGTCGCCGCCGAGGACGCCGAGCACCGCCACTCCACGGCCGCGCACGCGCTCGACGAGGCCCGTGAACTCGCCCGCCGCCAGCACCGGTACGCCGAGGCGCGGCGGCGCGCCGACGAGCTGGCGGCGCGCGGCGAGGAGCGCGAGGCCGCGCGGCACCGGCTCGAACGGGCCCGCGCCGCCGAGGCCGTCGCCCCCGCCCTCGCCCTCCGCGACTCCGCCCGCGACGAGCACCGGGCCGCCGCCTCCGCCGAGCAGCGCAGCCGCGCCGAGCTGCCCCCGGAGCTGGCGCGGGCCGAGCCCGCGCGGCTCACCGAGGTGGAGGGCGGCATGCGCCAGGAGCTGGGCTCCCTCGCCGCCGCCCGCGACGCCGAGCGGCGCCGCGCCGCGCTCGACACCGAACTCGCCGCGCTCGACAGCGAGTCCAGCGCCGACGACGGGCTCCTGCGCGAGGCAGCCGAGTGGCTCGACGGCTGGGAGACCGAGCGCGCCGCGCACCAGACGCGGATCGACGCCGCACAGGACGCCGCCACCCGCGCCGAACGCCTCGCGGGCCAGCTCCGGCCCGCGCGCGACCGCCTCGAAGCGGCGCGCCGCCGCGACCGCCTCGCCGGGGAGCTCGCCGGGGCCGAGCGGCGGCTCCTCGACGCGCGCGAGGCCGCGACCGGGGCGCACGAGAAGTGGCTCGCCCTCAAGGAGGCCCGGCTGCGCGGCATCGCCGCCGAACTCGCCGCCCACCTCGCCGACGGCGAGCCCTGCGCCGTCTGCGGCTCCACCGCCCACCCCGACCCGGCGCGGCCCGGCGCAGGCCATGTCGACCGCGCCGCCGAGGACGCGGCCTTCGCCGCCTCCCAGGACGCGGGCACGGCCCGCGAGACCGCCGAACGGGCCCTCGCCGCGCTCCGCGAGGGCCACACCGCCGCCGAGGCCGACTCCGGCGGCGACCCCGCGGACCGGCTCGCCTCCGACCTCGCCGCGCTGGAGTCCGAGCACCGTACGGCGCACGCCGAGGCCGCGCGCGCCCACGAGGCCCGCGAGGCGCTGGCCGCCGCCGAACGCGAGCACGACGAGCGCCTCGCCCAGCGGCAGGACGCCGAACGCCGCGCCGCCGCGCGCACCTCCACCCGCGAGACCCTGCAGCGCGAACGCGCCGCGCTCACCGAGCAGCTCGACCAGGCACGCGGCGAGGCCGAGAGCGTCGCCGCGCGCGCCGCGCTGCTGGAGCGCCGCGTCGCCCTCCTCGCCGCCGCCGCCGAGGACGCGCGCACCGCCCGGTCCGCGGCGCAGCGCCTGGAAGAGGCCGGGGAACGCCTCGCCGACGCCGCCCGCCGCGCCGGGTTCGGCACCCCCGAGGAGGCCGCCGACGCGGTCCTCCCCGAGCCCGAACAGCGGGCCCTGCGCGACCGGCTCGACCGCTGGCAGGCCGAGGAGACCGCCCTCGCCGCCGAGCTCGACGACCCCGAGCTGACCGCCGCCGCGGCGCTGCCGCCCGCGGCCGTCGAGGCGTGCGAGACCCGCGCCGAGGAGGCCGCGCGGCGGCTGCGCGCCGCCTCCTCCGCGTACGACGCGGCCCGTACGCGCTGCGCCGACCTGGAGGCGCTCGGCCGGAGCGCCACCGCCGAGGCCCGCCGCCTCGCCCCGCTGCGCGGCGGCTACGAGCGCGTCGCGCGCCTCGCCGGGCTCGCCGCGGGCACCTCCGCCGAGAACGAGCGCCGCATGCGCCTGGAGTCCTACGTCCTCGCCGCGCGCCTCGAACAGGTCGCCGACGCCGCGAGCGCCCGCCTCGCGCGGATGTCCGGCGGCCGCTACACCCTCGTCCACTCCGACGAACGGGCGAGCGGACGCGGCCGCTCCGGGCTCGGCCTGCACGTGGTGGACGCCTGGACCGGCGCCGAGCGCGACACGGCGACCCTCTCGGGCGGCGAGACCTTCTTCGCCTCGCTGGCACTCGCGCTCGGCCTGGCCGACGTGGTGACCGAGGAGGCGGGCGGCACCCGCCTCGACACCCTCTTCATCGACGAGGGCTTCGGCAGCCTGGACGAGCAGACGCTCGACGAGGTCCTCGACGTCCTGGACGGACTGCGCGAGCGGGACCGCTGCGTCGGCATCGTCAGCCACGTCGCGGACCTGCGGCAGCGGATCCCGGCCCAGCTGGAGGTCTCCAAGTCGCGCACGGGCTCGGCGGTACGGCTGCGCGCCGCCGTACCCGCGAGCTGATCGGGCACACTGGTCCCCATGATCAACGGGCAGCCCTTCAGGGCCAGTTACCCCCTCTCCGGCCGTACCGCGCTCGTGACCGGCGCCTCCCGCCGCGCCGGGATCGGCTACGCCGTCGCGCGGCGCCTCGCCGCGTACGGCGCGAGCGTGTACGTCCACCACCACACCCCGCACGACGAGGAGCAGCCGTGGGGCGCCGACCCCGAGGGACCCGAGGGCGTGGTCGCCGGGGTCCGCGAGGCCGCGGCGGACGGCGCCACCGTCGCCCACGGACCCGGAGACCTCGCCGACCCGGAGACCCCGGCCCGGCTCGTATCCGCGGCCCGGGAGGCGCTCGGCGGACGTCTCGATATCCTCGTCGCCAACCACGGGCTCAGCGGGTACGACGGCGACCTCGGCGCCGTCGACGCGGCGATGCTCGACGCGCACTGGGCCGTCAACACGCGCTCCACGGTGCTCCTCGTCCAGGCGCTGGCGCGTCAGCCGCGCCCGCCGGAGAGCACGCCGCCGGGCCGCGTCGTGCTGCTGACCTCCGGCCAGGACGTACGAGGCGGCATGCCGGACGAGATCGCCTACGCGCTGGCCAAGGGCGCGCTCTCCTCGGCAACCCGCACCCTCGCGACGGCGCTCGGCCACCGCCGGATCACGGTGAACGCCGTCAACCCGGGCCCCGTGGACACCGGGTACCTCACCGGCGAGGACCACGCGGCCGTCGCCTCGATGTTCGACGGCGGCCGCTGGGCCGACCCCGACGATCCGGCCCGCCTCATCTCCTGGCTCACCACGGACGAGGCGGGCTGGATCACCGGCGAGGTCATCAACTCAGAAGGCGGCTTCGCCCGCTGGCCCCGCCCGGGCCGAACCTTCGACGCTCCGGGCACTTGAGGGCCCCTTCAGGGACGCGGGTCACAACACCTCGGGGCTTGCCCCTGTTCCCTCAGGGGCGCGGGCCTGTGTCCGATTTGCGGCTCCGCCGCGTGGGCGCGCCAGGCCCAAGACTTCTGGGCTTGCCCCTTCTCCCTAAGGGGCGCGGGGAACTGCGCGACAAGCCACGACGCGGCGGCAGCCCGCGAAGCACAGCCCGGGGCACCCCGAACCCGGCTCTTTCACCGGGGTACCCGGCATGGGGGGCTGCGCTTGCCAACCCTGCGCCTTGCGCAGACTTCCCAAGCGCTGTGGGGCGGAGGGAGAAGCGCAGCGGGAGGGAGGAGCAGGGGCCTGCCCCGGTAGGGGCGCGGGGGACTGGGCGGCGAGCCACAGTTCACCCGCGCCCCGGTGCGGAGCCGGAAGGGGTAGCCCCTGCTCTGCTACAGAGCGGAAAGCTCCGCTTCCAGGTCGTCGAGGCCCAGAGAACCCTGCGAAAGAGCAGCCATGTGCCACTTCTTGGCGTCGAACGCGTCACCGTGCGCACGGCGTGCCGCATCGCGCCCGCGCAGCCACGCCCGCTCGCCGAGCTTGTAGCCGATCGCCTGCCCCGGCATGCCCAGGTACCGGACCAGCTCGCTCTCCACGAAGTCCGCCGGACGGCCACTGTGCAGGCCGAAGAACTCCTGCGCCAGCTCCGGCGTCCAGCGCTCGCCCGGGTGGAAGGGCGAGTCGTCGGGGATCGTCAGCTCCAGGTGCATGCCGATGTCGACGATGACGCGGGTGGAGCGCATCATCTGCGCGTCCAGGTAGCCCAGCCGCCGCTCGGCGGTGTTCAGATAGCCCAGCTCGTCCATGAGCCGCTCCGCGTAGAGGGCCCAGCCCTCCGCGTTGGCGCTGACCATGCCGACCGTCGTCTGGTACTTCGACAGCTCGTCCGCGACGTACGTCCACTGCGCGAGCTGCAGGTGATGCCCCGGCACGCCCTCGTGGTACCAGGTGGTGACCAGGTCGTACACGGGGAAGCGGGTCTCGCCCATGGTGGGGAGCCAGGTGCGGCCGGGGCGGGAGAAGTCCAGCGAGGGCTGCGTGTAGTACGGCGCCGCCGCGCTGCCCGGCGGGGCGATGCGGGACTCGACGCGCCGCACCTTCTCGGCGAGCTCGAAGTGCGTGCCGTCCAGCTCGTCGATGGCCTGGTCCATCAGGCTCTGGAGCCAGTCGCGGACCTCGTCGATGCCCTCGACGGCCTCGCCCTGCGTGTCGAGGTGCCGGAGCGCCTCCCACGGCGTCTTCGCGCCGGGCAGGATCTTCTCGGCCTCGGTGCGCATCTCGGCGAGGAGCCGGTGGTACTCCGACCAGCCGTACGCGTACGCCTCCTCCAGGTCCAGGTCGGTGCCGTTCCAGTAGCGGGACCACAGGGCGTACCGCTCGCGGCCGACCGTCTCCGGGGCACCCGTGACCGCGGGCGCGTACACGTCGCGCAGCCAGTCGCGCAGCTCGGTGACGGCGCGCGTGGCCTCGGCCGCCGCGGCGGTCAGCTCCGCGCGCATCGGCTCGGGGCCCGCGTCCACGAACCCGGCGTACCAGCTGCGCCCGGTGTCGGGGCCCTCCTCGCCGATCCACTCGGCGAACTGTCCGAGCATCGTCGCCACCTGGCGCGGTCCGCCCAGCAGGTTCTTGGCCAGCCCCTCGGCGAGCGAGGCGCGGTAGCCCTCCAGGGCCACGGGCATCGCCCGGAGCCGCTGGACGACCGCGGCCCAGTCCTCCTCGGTCTCGGTCGGCGTGAGGGTGAAGATCTGGTGCGCCGCGTGGACGGGGGTGTGCATGTTGCTGACGGCACGCAGGCCCTCGTCGGCCTCGTGCACGGCGAGCTCGGCGGTCAGCCGCTCCCGCAGCAGCCGGGCGCAGCGGCGCTCCGCGTCGCTGTCGCCCCCGGGCCGGGTCTCGGCCTCGTCGAGCGCCTTGAGCGTGGTGCGCTGCAGCACCGCGAGCGCCTCCTGCCCGCCGGGGGAGAAGTCGGGCAGCTTGCCATGGCTTTCGGGCACCCCGAGGTACGTGCCGGTGATCGGATCGAGTTCCACGAGTGCGTCGACGTAGCCATCGGCGACCTGGCGCGGCAACGGCGCCGCGTTCATTGCATCGGACATGCGCCCATCCTGGTACGGATGGGCGCCGCCGTCACCAGCATTGCGGCTCATTGCCGCAGCGCATCAGCAGCACATCAGCAGCGCTTCAGCATTGCCGCAGCGTGGGCTCCGCGGGTACGGGCGCGAGCGTGGCGGTGACCACGAGGGTGCCCTCCTCGACCTGGTAGTCCAGCGGCAGCCCGAGGCCGCGCATCGCGGCGACCATGCCGGTGTTGGAGGCCTGGGTGACCGCGTAGACGTTCTCGCAGCGGGCCTCGCGGGCCATGTCCGTGAGGCGGCGCAGCAGCTCGGAGCCGATGCCGCGGCGCTGCCACGCGTCCTCGACGAGCAGCGCCGCCTCCGACTCGTCGCCGTCCCACAGCAGGTGGCCCAGCGCGACCAGCTCGCCCGCGTCGCTCTCGACGGCGAGCGTGCGGCCGAAGCGGGGCGAGAGGAGGTGGTCGAGGTAGCGGTCGGCGTCGCGGGCGGGGCCGTGGTAGCGGAGCGAGAGGGTGCCGCGGGAGCAGCGCGCGTGCATGGCCCGCGCCGCCTCCAGGTCCCCGGCGTCGGCGCGGCGCACGGTCAGCTTCCGGTCCCCCTCGGGCAGCTTCAGCTCGTCCCGCCCGCGCGGCATCCGCTGGCGGCCGAGCCGCGCGTCCAGCTCGACGAGGGCGCGGGCGCGCGCGAACTCGGTGGGTGTGAAGGGGAGCTGGGGGCGCTCCACCACGATCTCACCTCCCGCCGGGTCGGGCAGCCGTAGTACGTGATCCTCCATGATGCCCTCTGACGGTGCCTCACCGGGTACGGAGCGGATGGTGCAGCGGCCGAGCAACTGGCGCAGCGCGAGCGGGAGTTCCGCCGTGTCCAGGGCCGTACGGGTGGCGAGGCCGAGGACCCGCGCGGGCGTGTCCACCAGGTCGTGCGCGTCGGCGCGCTCGGTCCAGGTGTCCCGGCCGCCCGCCTCCGCGACCGTACGGGCCAGCTCGCGTGCGTCGAGCGCGGCGGGGGCGCGCAGCAGGAACTCGTCCACGGTCGCGTCGCCCAGCGGGTGGGTCTGGAGGGTGAGGATGTCCACCCGGGCCCGCGCCAGCGCCGTGCACAGCTGGGCGAGGGCTCCCGGCTCCTCCTGGACGGTCGTCCGCAGCCGCCACAGCGAGGTCGCGCTGTCGGTGTCCGCCCCGGTGTCCGCCGCGGCGTCGGCCCCGGTATCCGTCCCGGTATCCGGCGGGGGAGCGGGCGGGGCGTGCGTGTGGCGCCGTGCCCACCAGGTGTGGAACCCGGCCGTCGCGGCGAGGGCCACGGCGCACACGCCGAGCGTGACGGGGCCGTCCGGGGCGTTCACGACGGTCTTGGCGACGGTGTCGGCCACGGTGACGGCCGTGAAGAGCGCCGCGAGCTCGATGAGGTCGCGGCGCCAGTGGTGCTTGCCGTGTGCGGAATTGCGTGCGGAATTGCGTGCGGAGTGCTCGGTCATGGGACCAGCCTCGCGGACAGGCGTTGCGTGATCACGAACGATGTGTGTCCGGTGAGTTAAGAGCACATCTGACCGTTTTCGTCCGCCTCGCGGACGAGGCGGCGCAGCACCCGACCGCACCGCCGCGCGTACGCCCGCTGGAACACCGGCACGAGCGGGCCCGCCGCCCGCGCCCACCACGCCACCGGCCCGCTGTACGCGCACACGGTCAGCCAGACGGCCCCGTCCGCGTCCCTGCTCACGAGGAAGGCCTCCTCGCCGCGCACCGGGTGCCCCGGCAGCGTGCCGTATGCCCAGCCCGCCTCGTCCCGCTCCTCCGCCGTCCACACCACCCGGCAGGGGCCGCCGACCCGCAGCGGCCCCACGCCGAGCCCGACCCCGACCCGTACGCCCACGGCGGCGCGGGCGGCGTCGGGCGTCATCCGTACGCCCATGCGCTGGTGCAGCGTCCACGTCATCAGCGCCCGCGACGCCGCCCGGAAGGCGGCGTCGCCGGTGCCCAGCCGGGTGCGCACGCGGAGCCCGTTGAAGCCGGGCGGCACCTCGCCGCGCGCGGTGGCGCCGACGGGGGAGTAGGTCAGGGGCGGAGTACCGGACAGGGGATCACTGTCCGACACGGCCGGGCTGCAGGGTCTTCGTGAAGAGGACCTCGCCGCCCTCCTCGCGCAGCCGCACCGTCAGTTCGCCGCTCTCGCCGTCGATGTCGACCTGCCCGAAGTACTGGCCGCCCTCGGTCGGCGGCGTGTTCGCCTTCGTCGGCGCCTTCACGAACGGCTGCTCGGGGCCGAACGTGCCGTCGAGCTTCAGCGCGGCGAAGCCGCCCGCGTTCATCGGGCCCGAGACGAACTCCCAGAACGGGGCGAAGTCCTTGAAGGCCGCGCGCTCCGGGTCGTACCGCTGCGCGCTCGTGTAGTGCACGTCCGTCGTGAACCAGACCGTGCCCGTGATCCTGTCCCGCTTGATGTGCCGCAGCAGCTCCGCGATCTGCAGCTCGCGGCCCAGCGGCGCGCCCGGGTCGCCCTGCGCGACCGCCTCGAAGTCCGTCTTGCCGTCCGGGACGACGAGGCCCAGCGGCATGTCGGAGGCGATCACCTTCCACACGGCGCGCGAACGGGACAGCTCGCGCTTGAGCCACTTGAGCTGGCGCTCGCCGAGGATGCCCTGCGCGTCGTCGGGCTGCTTGCCGGGCGAGTTCTTGTTCCGGAACGAGCGCATGTCCAGCACGAACACGTCGAGCAGCGGCCCGTGGTGGACGACGCGGTAGACGCGCCCTTCCTCGTCCTTCGGGGGCAGGGTGCTCACCGGGAAGTACTCGCTGAAGGCGCGCAGGGAGCGGGCGGCGAGGGTGTCGACGTCCTTCACCGTGTAGCGGTCGTCGTCCAGGATCTCGCCCGGGTACCAGTTGTTGAGCACCTCGTGGTCGTCCCACTGGACGATCCACGGCACCTGCGCGTTGAAGCGGCGCAGTTTCTCGTCCAGCAGGTTGTAGCGGAAGTTGCCGCGGAACTCGCCGAGGGTCTCGGCGACCTTCGACTTCTCCTCCGTCGTGACGTTCCGCCAGATCTTGCCGTCCGGCAGCTCGACCTTCTCGGTGATGGGCGAGTCCGCGTAGATGGTGTCGCCGCTGCACAGGAAGAAGTCCGGGTGCAGGCGGCGCATCTCCTCGAAGATCGGGTAGCCGCCGCGGTCCGGGTTGATGCCCCAGCCCTGCCCGGCCAGGTCGCCCGACCACAGGAAGCGCACGCTCTCCCGGCGCCGCGCGGGTGCCGTACGGAACGTGCCGTAGACCGGCTCGCCCGAGCGGCGCGGGTCGTCGGGGTCGGCCAGCGTCACCCGGTAGTGCACGGTCTCGCCCGGCGGCAGCCCGCGCAGCGGCGTACGCCCCGTGAAGTCCGTGTCCGGGCCCACCACCGGGCCCTGCCACCGTCTCGCGTGACGGAACGACTCCGTGGCGGAGGTCTCCACGAGCATCCGGGCCCTGCGGTCGGAGCGCACCCACACCAGGCCGGAGGACGAGGTCACGTCGCCCGCCTGGACCCCCCACTCGGCTGACGGCCGTCCGCGCCGCGCCTGGGCCGGCGCGGAGCCCGCGCCCAGCAGCGGCACGGAGAGCGCGGCCGACGCGGCGAGCGAGCCGCGCAGCACCGCGCGCCGCGCGGGGGCCGGGCCGCCGCCGTCGGACCTGGTGCGTTCTGCCATGGGATGCCTCCTCGAAAGCGTTCTGCGACGTGCGGGGAAAGCTGTACCGCGTCTGTGTGCCGTGCACACGAACCCACAGTGAACACCGACGCCACACCGGACAGAAGGGTTCCCGGCGAACTCCGTGGTGCGCTGTCACACCGCGCGCCCTAGGCCCTGTCGCCAATCTCCCGCCTGCCCCACGACGCCTGGCACGCACGCTCGCGGCGTTGCCGGAACGCCCGAGTAGGCCCACTACGAGGGCATCCCGGCGCCTTGCGATCGCACGCACCAGACGCCGCGGGGCCCGCCCTCCGGGCGGACGGCGGGAGATTGGCGACAGGGCCTAGGATTCCGCGCGATGACTGCCGAACGCATACCCCACACCTTCCAGGTCGACCTCCGTGGTCTCGTGGACCTCCTCTCCCACCATCTCTACTCCAGCCCGAAGGTCTTCCTGCGCGAGCTGCTGCAGAACGGTGTGGACGCCGTCACGGCCCGTCAGGCCGCCGAGCCGGGGGCGCCCGCCACCGTGCGGCTGCTGACCGGGGACGGGACGCTGCGCGTCGAGGACAGCGGCATCGGGCTCACCGAGTCCGAGGTGCACGCGCTGCTCGCCACCATCGGGCGCAGCTCCAAGCGCGACAGCCTGGAGTCGGCCCGCGCCGAGTACCTCGGCCAGTTCGGCATCGGGCTCCTCGCCTGCTTCGTCGTCGCCGAGGAGATCCGCGTCGTCAGCCGCTCCGCGCGGGACCCGCAGGCCCCGCCCGTCGAGTGGCTCGCCCGCGACGACGGCTCGTACACCGTACGGACGCTGCCCGGCGACGCCCGCGCCGAGCCCGGCACCACCGTGCACCTCACCGCGCGGCACGGCTCCCGCGAGTGGCTGGAGCCCGCCCGGGTCGCCGAGCTGGCCCGGCACTTCGGCTCCCTGCTGCCGTACGAGGTGAGCGTGGACGGCGCCTCCGTCACCGAGCGGCCCCCGGTCTGGGAACACACGCACCCGAGCCCCGCGGCGCGCCGCGTCGCGCTCGCCGCGCACTGCCAGGAGACCTTCGGCTTCGCGCCGCTGGACTCGGTCGAGCTGGACGTGCCGCTGGCGGGCGTGCGCGGCGTGGCGTACGTGCTGCCGACGGCCGTCAGCCCCGCGCAGCGCGGCGCGCACCGCGTCCATCTCAAGGGCATGCTGCTCACCGAGCGCGCGGACGAACTCCTGCCCGAGTGGGCGTTCTTCGTCCGCTGCGTCCTGGACACCGACAGCCTCCGCCCCACCGCCTCCCGCGAGAACCTGTACGCGGACGAGACCCTCGCGGCCGTACGGGAAGCGCTCGGCGAGGCCCTGCGCGGCTGGCTCGCCGAGCTCGCGGCGGGCGACCAGGAGCGGCTCGCCCAGTTCCTCGCCGTCCACCACCTCGGCGTCAAGTCCCTCGCCCGGCATGACACGGAGATGCTCAGGCTGATGCTGCCGTGGCTGCCGTTCGAGACGACGGAGGGGCAGCTCTCGCTGGAGGAGTTCGCGCGCCGCCACCCCGTCGTGCACTTCACGCGCGGCGTCGAGGAGTACCGCCAGGTCGCCGCCATCGCCGCGGCCCAGGGCATCGGCGTCGTCAACGGGGGATACACGTACGACAGCGAGCTGATCGAGCTGCTGCCCCTCGCCCGTACGGGAACGTCCGTCGCCGAGCTGGACACCGACACCGTCACCGCGCACCTCGACGCCGTCGACCCGGACGAGGAGCTGGCGCTCGCGCCGTTCCTCGCCACCGCGCGCGCCGTCCTGGACCCGCTGGGCTGCGACGCGGTCCTGCGCGCGTACCACCCGGTGTCCGTCCCCGCGCTCCACCTCGATGACCGCGGCACCCGCCACGAGCGGGCCCGCGCCGAGGAGGAAGAGGCCGCCGACGACCTGTGGTCCGGCATCCTCGGCTCGCTGCGCGGCACGGCGCCGCGCGCCCGGCTGGTGCTCAACCACCTCAACCCGCTGATCCGCCGGATGGCCGCCGTCCAGGACCAGAAGCTCACCGCGACCGCCGTCGAGGCGCTCTACGGGCAGGCGCTGCTGATGGCCCAGCGGCCCCTGCGCCCCGCCGACTCCGCGCTGCTCAACCGCACCTTCCTCGGCCTGCTCGACTGGGCCGTCCACCCGGCGACCACCGATCAGCAGGCCGAGGAGGGCCGATGAGCCGTACGCCCGAGCAGATCCGCCACGCCCTGTGGGAGAACGAGGACGAGCCCGAGGGGCGGGCCCGCAACGCCCGCGCCGAGGCCCTCGTCGCCGAGGCGGCGGAGCACGACGACAAGGACCTGCTGATCCACGCGCTGTGCAACCTCGTCTCGGCGTACACGTTCAGCATCGAGCGCGACAAGACCTTCGTCCCCTTCGCGCGGCTGCTGCGCATGTGGGACGAGGAGCCCGGCGCGTTCCAGCCGCACGCCACCCACCTGCTGCACTGGATGTTCAAGTGGGTCTCCAGCGGCATGCTCGACCAGCCGCACATCCCGCTGGCCTCCATCGAGAAGTGGCAGGCCGAGATGGAGCGCCGCTACCGGCTCGGCGGATACTCCGAACGGGCCGTGCGCTCCGGCGAGTTCTGCATCGCCTGGCACCTCGGCGACCAGGAGCGCGCCTCTCACGCGTACGACGCCTGGCGCGCGGCCGACCGCGACGAGATGGCCGACTGCCACGCCTGCGAGCTGCGCCAGCAGGGCGAGTGGAAGGAGCGGCACGGGCACGGCGAGGAGGCGCTGAAGCTGTGGCGGCCCGTCCTCGAAGGCGTGCACACCTGCCGTCACCAGCCGCACGGCGTGCTGGCCGACTCCCTGCTGCCGCTGGTGCGCCTCGGCCGTACGGACGAGGCGCGCGGGAACCATCTGCGCGGCTACCGCATGGTGCGCGACATGGAGAGCATGCGCCACGCCATCGGCTCCCACCTGGAGTTCTGCGCCCTGACCGGCAACGAGGCGCGGGGGCTGGAGATCCTCGCCGAGCAGACCCGCCACTGGGACGTCGGCGGCGACCCCGACACGTATCTGAGCTGGACCGCGTGCGTCGCCGTGCTGCTGGGCCGCCTCACCGCGCTCGGCCACGGCGACCAGCCGGTGCCGGGCCCGCCGGGGCGCACGTGGACGGCCCAGGAGCTGTACGAGCACGCCACCGCCGAGGCCCTGGACTTCGCGGGCCGCTTCGACGCGCGCAACGGCACCACGTCGATCAGCGACCGGGCCCGCGAACGGATGGCGCGCGAACCCCTGCTGGACCGGCTCCCGCTGGGGCTGCGCGGCGGACCGCCGTCGCCGTCGCCGGGCACGCAGGCCCCGGTCGTACGGGCGGCGGCTCCTGCCCGTACGCCCGCTGCCCGTACGGCGGAGACCGACCCGCGCGAACTCCTCGCCGAGGCACGGCGCCTCAGCGACATCGGCCACCCGACGGCGCTCGCCGCCTGGGCCCGCCTGGACGAGGCCCTCGAACGGAGCGGCACGCAGCTGACCGACGGCGAGCGCGCCGAACTGCTCGACCACCGCGGCGTGGCGCGCGTCCGCACCGACCCGGCGGCGGGCGCCGAACTCTTCCACTCCGCCGCCGGGCTGTACGACGAGGCAGGGCTCACCGGCGAGGCCACGGCCTGCCGGGCGCGCGCCGTCCTCGCGACCGCCTACGGCGGGGGCTCCCACACCGAGGCGCTGGAGGAGATCGAGGCGCTCTGCGCCCGCGCCACCGCGCTGCACGCCGAGCGCGCCGCCAGCACCCGGCACGCCACCGCCGTGCTGCTCACCCGCGCCCGGATACGCGCGGGGCTCCTCAGCGAGGCCACCACCGCCGAGGAGGCGGCCCGCCGGGCCGAGGCGCTCGACACCGGGCTGACGGACCTCGTCGCCTTCGCCGCGCCGGACCGCGCCGAACCCGCCGTGTTGGCCCGTATCGCCGAGGCCACCGAGGCCCGGGGACGGCTCGCGGCGGAACAGGGCGAGGCGGACCGCGCCGCCGAGCTGCTCGCCGAGGCCGCGGCGCTCTGCCGCGAGGCAGGCAGGCCCTGGCACGCCACCAGCGCCGACCTGGGCCTCGCCCGCCTCCTGACCGGCGGCGGCGAGGCCGCCCGCGCCGCCGACGTGCTCACGGCCGTGCTGGAGGACCCGGAGCACGCCGCCGCGCTCACCGCGGCCGACCAGGCGCGGGTCCGGCTCGCGCTGGCCGACGCGCGCGCCGCCGAGGGCCGCACCGAGGAGGAGTCGGCGGCGCTGCTGCACGCGGCGCACTGGGCCGACCAGGCGGGCGAGGGCGACGGCCTCGGCGCCTACGCGCGGCTGCGCCTCGGCGGCACCCTGTTCGCCCTGGACCGCTGGGAGGAGGCGGCCACCGTGCTGGAGGCCGCACTGCCCGACCTGCGGGACGGACACCAGGAGTCCGACGTCGTCCAGGCCCGCACCTGGCTCGGCCAGGTCTACTCCCGGCTGGAGGAACACCGCGCGGCGGCCGAGCAGTTCCTGGAGGCGGCCTCGACGGCACAGGAGTGGGTGAACCAGTTCGACCACGCCCTGCTCGCCCACCTCGCCGCCGACGCGCTGAAGAACGCGGAGGCGCACGCGCAGTCCCGCCGCGCCTACGAGCGGGCCGAGGAGCTGTGGCGCTCCCTCGGCGACCGTTACGGCGTCCTGCGCACCCTCCGCTCCCGCGCCTGGCTGGCCTGCGGCGAGGGCGCGGACACCGACACGTGCGTGGCGTTCATGGAGGCCGCGCTGCGCGAGATCGAGGAGGGGCTCGCCGAGGCGGGCGACGACGGGGAGGAGCGGACCCGCCTCCTGCTGGAGACCGGCCACACCCACCGCCAGATCGCCGACCTGGCCCTCGCTCCGACCGACGGCGCGCCCGACGAGGAGTACGACGACGCGGCGCAGTTCGCCGTGAACGAGAGCGGCTTCGCCCTCGCGCTCGAACACACCGCGCTGGCCGCCGACGTCTTCCGCTCCTGCGGCGACCCGGGCCTCCACGAGGCCACCGGCGACCAGCTGCGCGCGGCCTCCCTGGAGGTGGACCTGGACCGCCCCGACGCGGCACGCGGCTGGCTCGACCGCGTCCGCGACACCTACCCGGACGGCACGCCCGACCCGGACGGCACCGTCGCCGAGCGCCTCAAGGCGGTGGCGGAGCTGGAGAACCGGATGGCCCGTTAGGCGCGCCCGGCAGCTGGTACGCCCGTCACTGCGTTGACCAGCTGTCGGGGCGGGTGCCGTCGGTGTCCGTGAAGCCGTACTCCCGGGCCAGCTCCGCGGAGGTGACCGACCGCTGGTTCCACCGTGCCCGGTCCGGGTCCGCCGCCACGGCGGCGACGCCGCGGCCGACGTAACGGGGCGACTCGGACGCCGCGAAGCCCTCGGGGGCCGCGGGGTGGCCGGGGACGCTCCCGCTCAGCGCGTCACGCCAGTTCGCCTCGGTCACACCGAAGTTGTCCAGCATGATCTCCGAGCGCAGCCAGCCCGGCGTGACCGCCAGCGCGGTCGCGCCGTAGGGGGCGAGCTCGTGCCCCTGGGAGAACGCCAGCCGGTTCACCGCCACCTTCGCCAGGTCGTAGTAGACCGAGATCCGGTACTGGCCGGCGTTGTACGCGGCGGTGCCGTCGGTGACCTCCACCAGCAGCCCCGAGGGCCGGTCGACGAGCAGCGGCAGGAGGTGGTGCGAGGTGATGAGGTGGGTGTCGACCGCCAGCCGCAGGATCCTCAGTCCGGTGTCGAGGTCGTGCCGCCAGACCGGCGTGTTCCACGTCGACGGCGGCCCCTTGAGGACCTCGGCTCCCCAGATGTCGTTGACCAGCACGTCCACGTGTCCGTGCTCGGCACGCAGCCGCTCGGCCAGGCCCGCGACCTGGGCGGGGTCGAGATGGTCGACCTGGACGGGCACGCCCCGGCCACCGAGCCGGTCCACGAGCGCGGCGGTCTCCTCGATGGTCTCGGCCCGGTCGTAGTCAGAGCGGATCGCGGCGTCGCCCGTACTGCTGCTGCGTCCGGTGCAGACCACCGTCGCCCCGGCCTCGCCCAGCGCCGCGGCGATCCCGCGTCCCGCACCCCGCGTCGCCCCGGCGACGACCGCGACCCTGCCCCTCAGCGCGTCATGATCCGGCGTCCACATGGTCCGTAGCCTTCACGAAACCGGCCCGGGTCAGGCGCTCGCCGCGCGGGCCGTGTCCACGACGACCCGGGTGACCGTGGCCGGGTCGTCGTTCATGGGGACGTGGCCGCAGCCGCGCAGCCGTACCAGGCGGGCGGCCGGGATCGCGCGCTTGGCGCGGACGCCCTGGCGGCGCAGCAGGATCAGGTCGCGGTCGCCCCAGGCCACCGTGACCGGGATGCCGGTGATCGCGCGGGAGGCCCCGGGCCGGGGGCGCTGCTCCGAGGCGAGCACCTGCTCGAAGGCGGTGGCGTCCCGCAGCGCGCGGGTCTCGGCGACCACCGCGTCGGGCGAACGGTGCCCGGGCCGGGTGTAGATCGTGTTGGTCAGCATCCACCGCCCGGCGGGCGTCTCCGCCACGCGCCGCAGTGCGCCGTCCGGGATGCCCCGCGCGCCCGCGCGCATCCCGCGCAGCAGGCCGACGGCCCACAGCCGCTCGGGCGCGTTCCAGAACCCGCCGGGCGAGAGCGCCGTGACCGAACGCGCGTAGCCGTACCGCCCCATCTCCAGCGCCAGCAGGCCGCCCAGCGAGTTGCCCGCGACGTGCGGCCGCTCCACGTCCAGCGCCGCGCACACGTCCGCCAGCAGCGGCACCATCGTCTCCAGCCCGTACGGAACGCCCGCGGGCAGCGGCGGGGAGGCGCCGAAGCCCGGCAGGTCCAGCGCGATCACGTCGTACGAGGCGGACAGCGCGGTCAGCACCGGCTCCCACGCTTGCCAGTGGTGCCCGATCCCGTGCAGCAGCACCAGCGGCTCACCGCTCCCGCGCCGCTCGTACGCGACGTCGAACGGCGGCTTCCCTGCGGGGGAGACCCGCACGACGCGGCTGGAGGTACGGACGGGTGTGTGCGGGGTGTGGACGCTGCGCATGGTCCCCTCCTGCGGCTCCTGCGACGGTACGGACGCTGGTTGACACCCTGTCAGCAAGCCCGCCGCCGGGGAAGTGCGCGGACGAGTGCGCGGACGGCGGACCTGCACGGAAGCGCTCACCGGGGGATGGCATCATGAACCGCGTGGGAGCAGACGTGACCGAGGTGTTCGAGCAGCACAGGCCGGTGCTGGACGGGGTGGCCTACCGGATGCTCGGCCGGGTGGCCGACGCGGAGGACGTGGTCCAGGAGGCGTGGCTGCGCTGGTCCGCCGCCGACCGTGCCGAGGTCCGCGAGCCCCGCGCCTTCCTCGTCCGGGTCACGACCCGTCTCGCCATCGACCGGCTGCGCCAGATCCAGTCCCGCCGCGAGGCGTACGTCGGGACGTGGCTGCCCGAGCCGCTGGTCACCGACGTACGGTCCGAGCCCGTGCCGGAGGGCGCCGACCGCGCGATGCTCACGGAGTCCGTCTCGCTGGCCGTGCTGGTGGTGCTGGAGTCGCTCTCGCCGCTGGAGCGCGCGGTCTTCGTGCTGCGCGAGGCGTTCGGCTTCCCGTACGCCGAGATCGCGACGGCCCTCGACCGCGGCGAGGCCGCCGTCCGCCAGCTCGCCGGGCGCGCGCGGCGGCACGTCGAGGAGCGCAAGCCCCGCTTCGAGGTCGACCCCCGGCAGCAGCGCGACCTGACCGAGCGCTTCCTGGAGGCGGCCGTCGGCGGCGACCTCGGCGGGCTGCTGAAGGTCCTGGCGCCGGACGTGCGGCTCGTCTCCGACAGCGGCGGCAAGGCGAAGGCCCCGCTGCGCGTCGTCACGACGGCGGACAAGGTCGGCCGCTTCCTCGCCGCCGTCGGCCCGGAGGCCGAGGAGCTGCAGATGGACTTCACGTTCCTGGAGATCAACGGCTCCCGGGGGCTGCTGGCCATGGTGGACGGCCGTCCCTACGGCGCCTTCACGGCGGACATCGTGGACGGCCGGATCCAGACCGTCTACCTCATCAACAACCCCGACAAGCTCGCGGCGCTCGCGGCCTCACAGTCCGCCTGAGATCCGCAGCACGGCCCCGGAGGCGTACGAGGCCTCGTCGGAGAGCAGCCAGGCCACCGCGTCCGCGATCTCCTCGGGCTCGCCGGGCCGCCGCGCGGGCGTGATCTCCGCCTTCTTCCAGGCCCGGTCCGGGTCGCCCATCGCCGCGTGCATGTCGGTGAGCACGGCCCCCGGCTGCACGGAGTTGACGCGCACGCCCTCGGGCCCGAACTCCTTGGCCAGCCCGACGGTCATGGTGTCCACGGCCGCCTTCGACGCGGCGTAGTGCACGTACTCGCCGGGGGAGCCGAGGGTGGCGGCGCCCGAGGAGATGTTCACGATGGCGCCGCCCCTGCCGCCGTACGCCGTGGACATCTCGCGCAGCGCCCGCCGCGCGCACAGCAGCGCGCCCGTCACATTGACGTCCACGACGCGGCGCATCACCTCTGTGGAGGTCTCGGTGAACCGGCCCAGCGGGCCGCTCACCGCCGCGTTGTTGACCAGCCCCGTGACCGGGCCGAGCCGGTCGCGCACGGTGTCGAAGAGCGCGTCGACCTGCTCCTCCACGCTGGTGTCCATCCGGACCGTCACGGCCTCGGAGCCCGCCTCCCGCACGGCCTCGGCGGTGCGCAGCGCGGCCTCCTCGTCCCGCGCGTACCCGATCCCGACGCGGTGCCCGTCGCGGGCCAGCCGCACCGCCGTCGCGGCCCCGATGCCGCGGCTGCCGCCGGTGACGACGGTGACGTGCTGCTGCTCGGTCGTACGCGGACGGGACATGCGGCCTCCTGGGGTGCCTTGCCTCACGGTGAATGATCGATGATCGATCATTACAAGCGAATGAATCCCCGACAACCCCTTGTGGCGGGACGCCTGATTGGTCTTGACCAAGGATTAAGGCAGCCTTATGGTTCGGGCATACGCAAGGACCTTTAAAAAACAAGCACACATAAACACCGCTGGAATTACGGGGATTGCGGAGGCAAGGGTGGGGACCACGACGCTGGAGACGGTGCCGGAGCCGAAGTACTGGCACCTCAAGACCGTGCTGTCGGACGCGCTGGACTCGGAGTTCGCGGTGGGAGAGATCCTGCCGAACGAGCGCGAGCTGGCCGCCCGCTTCGGAGTGGCCCGCGCCACGCTGCGCCAGGCCCTTGAGCAGCTCGAACTGGAGGGCAGGCTCCAGCGCCGCAGGGGCGTGGGCACCACCGTCGCGCCGCCCCGCGTCGGCGTGGACGTCGGCCCCGCGCAGGGCGGCGCCCAGGGCTGGCCCGGCAGCGCCGTCGACGTGTGGCACACCGAGGGCCACGAGGACACCGAGCCGCCCGCCGCCGTGGCCCGCCTCCTGGAGACCGCCGGGGACGCGCCGGTGCACGCCGTGCGCCGCAGCCGTACGAGCGGCGGACAGCCGGTCGCCACCGAGGTGCTCTACGTGCCGGGGGCGTCCGTACCCGGCCTCCCCGAGGACACCGCCGAGGACACGGACACGTCCGGCGTCACCCGCGCCCGCGCGGTGCTGCGCGAGCTGCACCGCCTGGAGCTCGACGGGCAGGACCGCAGCGTCGAGCTGGGCTCGGCCCGCGCCGACGACGCCCGCCGCCTCGACCGGCTCCCCGGAGCGCCGGTCCTCGTCGTCACCACGCGCTACATCGCGGACGGCCGCACGGCGGCTGTCGGCGTCGCCACGTTCCGCGCGGACACGTGCCGCCTGAACTTCGCCGACAGCGGGGCTGAGCCGCTCCTCGCCGGCTGACGCCATTGCCCCGTCAGGGGCGCGGGGAACGGCGCGAGCGACCACGACGCACCCGCGCGCGACGGAGCTCGGGCAGGGTCCGCCTCCGTGCGTGTTGCCGGGTGCCGCCTTCGCCCTGTCAGGGGCGCGGGGAACTGCGCGAGCGGCCACAGCGCGCCTGCGGCCCGCGAAGCACGGGTAGGGGCAGCCCCTGTCGGCGCTTTGCGGGCTGCGGCTATGTCATGGCCGGGCGCGCAGTTCCCCGCGCCCCTGGAGGTGCGGCTCTTGTGTGGCGGTACGGGTAGGGGCTCGCGCCCCTGAGGGGACGCGCGGCGAATCAGTCCGAGCCGGCGCCCTCCACCGTGAAGAGTTCGCTCTCGACGTGATCGAGGGCAAGTCGGAGCGCCCCCGTAGCGACGGCAGCCTCTCCTAGGCGGGAGAGGGCGACGCGTGGCGGCCGCAGGCAGTAGCGTTCCAGCTCGGCCCGGAGCGGGTCGAGGACGCCGTCGAGGCCCGAGGCCCAGCCGCCCACCACCAGCAGTTCGGGGTCGAGCGCGAGCACCAGCGCCGCCACGTCGTGCACCAGGCGCTGGATGAAGCGGTCCATCGCGCGCCCGGCGCGCTCGTCCCCGCTGCGCGCCAGCGCGAAGACCTGCGCGACGGCGGACTCGTCGAGCGGATGCAACGGCTCGTCCGTCGTGGACAGCAGTCGTTCCGGCATGGCCTCGCGGCCCAGCAGGTGCAGCGCGCCGATCTCGCCCGCCGCGCCCCCGTACCCCCGGTGCAGCCGTCCGCCGATCAGCGAGCCCGCGCCGGGGCTGAGCCCCGCCAGCACCATCACGACGTCGTCGCAGCCGCGTGCCGCGCCTTTCCAGTGCTCGGCGAGGACGCCGAGGTTCGCGTCGTTCTCCACCAGCACCGGGCAGCGGAACGAGCGGCGCAGCCGCTCGCCGAGCGGCAGCCCCGTCCAGCCCGGCAGCGCCACACCGAGCCGCACCGTGCCGTCGGCCTCGACGATGCCCGGCGAGCCGACGCCCACCGCGCGCAGCGTGCCCCGCGAGATGTCGGTCCTGCGCAGCAGCTCGGCGACCGTGCTGCGGGCGCGCTCCAGCCGTTCGTCGGCCGACGCGGTCTCCGTGACCTCGCGCGCCAGCGTGCCCGCGATGTGTCCGGTCAGGTCGGAGACGACGGCCGCGACGCGGTGCGGGCCGATCTCCAGGCCGAGCAGGTGCCCCGCCTCGGCGCGGAACCGGAAGCGGCGGGCCGGGCGGCCCCGGCGCGCCGAACCGCGCCCCTCGCCCGGGTCCTCGGCGGCCTCTTCCACGAGCCCCGACTCGGTGAGCCCCTCGACCACGCCCTCGACGGTGGGCCGTGAGAGGCCGGTGGCGTGGACCAGTTCGGTCAGGGTGAGGGCGTGCGGACCGTCCGGGCCGCGCAGCGCCCGCAGCACGACCGTCGAGTTGATCCGTCGCAGCAACGACGGATCCCGTCCGGTGAGCCTCCCCAACGTCCGCCTCCCTGCTGGCTGTGCGCGTGAGGCGGATCGTAACGGGTCACGGCGATCACGGCGAGTGGCGGTACGGGAGGCTCCGCTCTTTTCGCGGAGCGGAGGGGAACGGAGGGGGAGAGGGGGGCTGTCAGGGGTGCTGTCAGTGGGGGGCGGTTGACTGGGCCCATGCCATCCGCACCTCTCCGCGCCGCCGTCGAGCGGCTGTTGGCCCGGCCCGGCGCGCGCGTCGCGGACTTACGGACGGCGGACCCGCCGCCGCAGGACGGGGACCCGGCCGACGCGCGCGCGGACGAGGAGCAGCTGTCCGCCGAGTGCGAGGCGCTCGCCGCCGAGCTGGCCCGCGCGTGGGGCGAGCCGGGGACGCTGGACCTCGCGCCGTTCCTGGAGCGCTCGGCGCGCGGGGAACCGGTGCCGGAGCCGCTCCTCGGCCTGTGCGGATACGTGGCGGAGCTGGCCGTCTGGCCGGTCGGCGGCCGCTGGTTCGGCCTCGGCGTGGTGCCGCCCGGCGACACCTTCCCGGCCCGGCTCGTCGCGGTGGTGGGGGCGGAGGGTCCGCCTCCGTTCAGCTCTCCCGGTGGCGCGCGGTGAAGTCCAGGAGCGGCGTGGCCGTCCGCTCCGGGTCCTCCATCATGGGCGAGTGCCCGAGCCCGGGCAGCAGCTCGACGCGCGCGTCCGGCACGGCGCGGTATGCCTCGGCGGAGGCGGAGCCCCACCGCCGGTCGTCCGCGCCGAAGAGCACCAGCAGCGGCGTACGGAGGCCGGTCAGCCGGTCCGGGAGGGGCCGTTCCTCCAGGTAGGCGGCGGAGGACCGCAGGGTCGAGACGAAGGAGTGGTACGTCATCCCGCGCACGTCGTCCACGAGGTCGTGGGGGATCCGGAAGCCGGGGCGGCTGAACGCGGGGGCCATGGCCCGCAGGATCTGCTCGTCGGTCAGCTCCGGCCACTGCTCCGGCTCGATGGGGACCACGTCGCCGCCGATGAAGGCGTCCAGGTACGGACCGGAGTTGAGGAGCGCGAGCGCGGACACCAGGCCGGGCCGCTGCTCGGCGAGGGCGGTCGCGACCGAGCCGCCGGTCGAGTGGCCGACCACGACGGCACGCCGGAGGCCCAGCCGGTCGAGCACCTCGCCCGCCCTGTGCGCCTGCTCGGGGATCCCGTAACCGGGGCCGTCCGGCTTGGCCGAGCGGCCGTGCCCGAGCAGATCGACCCGGACGACGTGATGGGCCCGGGTCAGCAACGGGACCAGCGGGTCCCACGAGCGGGCCGAGGAGGCGGAGCCGTGGACGAGCAGGAGCGCGGGGGCGTCGCGGGGCCCGTCCTGGCACACGTGGAGGTCACCGCCCTCCAGGGGCAGGGTCAGATGCCGGGTGGCCGCGGTGCCGTCCGTCGCGCGCGACGCGTCGCCAGAGAGAATCATGGGCAAATGTTCCCGGCGGGCGGCGCCCGTGGCGCGGGAACATGCGGTCTCTCACCCAGGAGCGTGACGACGGATTCGTCCGGTCCGGCTCAGCGGTCCGGCCCGTCGGCCGCCTCGCGGAGGCGGGTGAACTCCTCCGCGAGCGCCTGCGGGGTCCAGTGGGCGTTGAGGCCGCTGGGGCTGGGGAGGGCCCACAGGCGGGTGGGGCCGAGAGTGGTGGGCTGGGGGCCTATGGGCGCTGTGCGGTCGTGGAAGGCCGTGCGGTAGGCGCCGATGCCGAGGACGGCGAGCCAGGCCGGGCGGAGCCGCTCGACCTTGGCGCGCAGGCGCTCGCCGCCCTCGCGGTACTCGTCGGCGGCCAGTTCGTCGGCCCGTGCCGTCGCCCGTTCGACGACGTTGGTGATGCCGAGGCCGTACGAGGGCAGCTCGTGCTCCTCGTACGGGCGCAGCAGCCGGGGCGTGAAGCCGGAGGCGTGCAGCGCGGGCCAGAACCGGTTGCCGGGACGGGCGAAATGGTGGCCCGTGGCCGCCGACATCAGGCCCGGGTTGATCCCGCAGAACAGCACGCGCAGCCCCTCGGCCGCGACGTCCGGCACGAGCAGGTCGCGCGCCGCCTCCAGCTCCTCCCGGGAGAGGCGGGGGGACCAGCGGGAGGAGGCGCGCGGCGTCAGAGGATCGCCCCCGGCGCGTACGCGGCGGCCTCCGGGTACAGCTTGGTGACCTCCTGGACGCGGGCCACGACCTCGGCGACCTGGCCCTCCGCCGCGCCGGTGAAGGAGAGGCGGTCGGCCATCAGCGCGTCCAGCCGCTCGCGGTCCAGCGGGATGCGGGAGTCGGCGGCGAGCCGGTCCAGCAGCTCGTTCCGCTCCGCGCCCTCGCGCATCGCGAGCGCCGAGGCGACCGCGTGCTCCTTGATGGCCTCGTGCGCGGCCTCGCGGCCCACGCCCTCCCGTACGGCCGCCATCAGCACCTTCGTGGTGGCGAGGAACGGCAGGTAGCGGTCGAGTTCGCGGGAGACGACGGCGGGGAAGACGCCGAACTCGTCCAGCACCGTCAGGAACGTCTCCAGCATCCCGTCGAACGCGAAGAACGCGTCCGGCAGGGCCACGCGGCGCACCACGGAGCAGGAGACGTCGCCCTCGTTCCACTGGTCGCCCGCCAGCTCGCCGGCCATCGAGGCGTACCCGCGCAGGATGACCATGAGGCCGTTGACGCGCTCGCAGGAGCGGGTGTTCATCTTGTGCGGCATCGCGGAGGAGCCGACCTGGCCCTCCTTGAAGCCCTCGGTCACCAGCTCCTGGCCCGCCATCAGCCGGATCGTCTTGGCGAGTGAGGAGGGGGCGCCGCCCAACTGGACGAGCGCGGAGACCACTTCGTAGTCCAGCGAACGCGGGTACACCTGGCCGACCGAGGTGAGGACCTGGTGGAAGCCGAGGTGCTCGGCGGTCCGGCGCTCCAGGTCGGCGAGCTTCTCCGTGCCGTCGGGGCCGCCGCCGAGCAGGTCGAGCATGTCCTGCGAGGTGCCGACGGGGCCCTTCACGCCGCGCAGCGGGTACCGGCCGAGCAGGTCCTCCAGCCGCCCGAAGGCGGCCAGCAGCTCGTCCGCGCCCGTCGCGAAACGCTTGCCGAGCGTCGTGGCCTGCGCCGCGACATTGTGCGAACGGCCCGCCATGACCAGCGCCGCGTGCTCGCCCGCCAGCTTCCCCAGCCGCCCCAGCAGCGCCACCGTACGGTCGCGGACCAGCTCCAGGGAGAGGCGGATCTGCAGCTGCTCGACGTTCTCCGTCAGGTCCCGGGACGTCATGCCCTTGTGGATCTGCTCGTGGCCCGCCAGCGCGTTGAACTCCTCGATGCGCGCCTTCACATCGTGCCGCGTCACCTTCTCGCGCTCCGCGATCGAGGCGAGGTCGACGTCCTCCAGGACCCGCTCGTAGTCCGCGACGGCCTGTTCGGGCACCGCGATGCCCAGGTCCCGCTGGGCCTTGAGCACGGCGAGCCACAGCCGCCGCTCCAGGACGATCTTGGCCTCGGGCGACCAGAGGCGGACGAGCTCGGGGGAGGCGTAACGGGACGCGAGGACGTTCGGGATGCGCGGCTTGTCAGTCACGTCTACGCAGTCTACGGGCAGATCTACGAGGTTCCGTCAGCGCCCGTCATCGCCCGTCAGCGCCCGTCGCCGCAGGCCACCGGCGCCAGCTCGGGGCGCTTGGGCGGTCTGCCGTCGCCCGAGGAGCGGCCCGTGAGGCGGCGGCCGACCCAGGGGAGGAGGTGGACGCGGGTGAAGTGGGCGTCCGCGCGGCGGCGGGCGGCCCAGGGGAGCGGCTGCGGCGGGGGGAGCGGCGCGTTCCAGTCGGACTCGGCCGGGAAGCCGAGGCGCTGCCAGACGGCCTCGGCGACGCGGCTGTGGCCCTCGTGGGTCAGGTGCAGGCGGTCCTCGGCCCACATCCGGGGGTCGCCCACGGCCTCGGAGGAGTACACGTCGACGACCGTCGCGCCGTGCCGTTCGGCGACCTCTTCGATGAAGCCGAAGAAGCGTTCGATACGGGGGCGGTACCGGTCCAGGGTGGGGCCCCGCCGGGCCGGGCTGCGGAAGAGCAGCAGCGTGCCGCAGCTCGGCGCCAGCCGGGCCACCGCGTCCTCGAAGGTGGCGCAGACGCGGTCGATGTCGCACCGGGGGCGCAGGATGTCGTTCGGGCCGCCGACGAGGCTCACCAGGTCGGCCTTCATGTCGGCGGCCCGGTCGATCTGCTCGGCCGCGATCTGCCCGATGAGCTTGCCGCGCACGGCGAGATTCGCGTAACGGAAGCCGTCCTGCCGGGCGGCGAGGCGGGCGGCCAGCAGGTCCGCCCAGCCCCGGTACGTACCGTCCGGCAGGCGGTCCGACATGCCCTCGGTGAACGAGTCACCGAGGGCGACGAAGCTGCCGATGCCGTCCGCCGGGGCGCCTGTCGGGGAAGGGGAGTCGTCACGAGTCACGATCACCGATGATATCCCCGTGCCCGGTGCACCGATCAGGGGCTCAGCCGGGCGTACCGACCAGCTCCCGGAGCACGTCCTCCATGGTCACTACGCCCACCGCGCGCCCGTCCTCGCCGGTCACGGCGGCCAGGTGCGTACCGCTGGAGCGCATCGCGCCGAGCACGTCGTCCAGCGGCATCGAGGAGCGCACGCGGGCGATGGGCCGCATCGCCGTCACCGGGAAGGGCTCGTCGCGCGGGGAGGCGTCGAGCGCGTCCTTGACGTGCAGATAGCCCAGCACCCTGCCGTCCTCGTCGACGACGGGGAACCGCGAGTACCCGGACCGGGCGGACAGCGCCTCCAGCCCCTCGGGGGTGATGCCCCAGCGGGCGGTGACCATCCGGGAGAGCGAGCGCGCGACGTCGCCGACCGGGCGGCGGCCCAGCTCCAGCGCGTCCCGCAGCCGCTCCGTCGAACGGTCGTCCAGCAGGCCCGCCTCGCTGGAGTCGGCGACCATCTGCGCGAGGTCGTCGTCGGAGAACGCCGACTCGACCTCGTCCTTCGGCTCGACCTTCAAGAGCTTGAGCAGCGAGTTCGCGAACGCGTTGACCGTGAAGATCACCGGGCGCAGCGCCCGTGCCAGCGCCACCAGCGGCGGCCCCAGCGCCAGCGCGGCCCGCTCGGGCTCGGCCAGCGCGATGTTCTTCGGGACCATCTCGCCCAGCAGCATGTGCAGGTACGTCGCCAGCGTCAGCGCGATGACGAACGAGATCACGTGGGCGACCCCGTCGGCGACGCCCACCGCGTGGAAGACCGGCTCCAGCAGATGCGCGATCGCGGGCTCGGCGACGACACCCAGCACCAGGGTGCACAGCGTGATGCCGAGCTGCGCGGCGGCCAGGAGCTGCGAGACGTGCTCCAGGCCCCACAGGACCTTCCGCGCCCGCTTGTCCCCGTTCTCCGCGTGCGGCTCGATCTGCGCGCGGCGCACCGAGATCAGCGCGAACTCGGCGCCGACGAAGAAGGCGTTGACCACCAGCGTCAGCAGTCCGATGAAGAGCTGCACCGCCGTCATCGCCGTACCTCCTCGTCCTCGTCGGCCGCCAGCTCGGCGGCGGTCGGCCCGGTGAGCCGGACGCGCGCCGCGCGGCGGCCCGCCGCGTCGGCGACCTCCAGGCGCCAGCCCGCGACCTCGACCGTGTCGCCCCGCTCGGGGATGCGGCCCAGCTCGGTCGCGACCAGTCCGGCCAGCGTCTCGTAGGGGCCCTCCGGGGCCCGCAGCCCGATGGCCTCCAGCTGGTCGGTGCGGGCCGCGCCGTCCGCGTCGTACAGCGGGCGGCCCTCCGCGTCCTCACCGGCCGGGGCCAGGTCGGGCGTCTCCAGCGGGTCGTGCTCGTCGCGGACCTCGCCCACGACCTCCTCGATGATGTCCTCCAGCGTCACGACACCGGCCGTGCCGCCGTACTCGTCGATGACGACCGCGATCGAGCGGTCCCCGCCCGAGAGCTGGTCCAGCAGCCGGTCCACGGTCAGCGACTCGGGTACGAGCAGGGGCTCGCGCATCAGCTCGGTGACGGGGCGCAGCCGCCGCTCGTCGGCCGGGACCGCGAGCACGTCCTTGATCCGCACGATGCCGACGACCGTGTCCAGGCCGCCCCGGTGGACGGGGAAGCGGGACAGGCCCGTGGCGCGGGTCGCGTTGGCCACGTCCTCGGCGGTGGCCTGCACCTCCAGCGAGGTGACCTGCACGCGCGGCGTCATCACGTTCTCCGCCGTCAGCTCCGCCAGGTGCAGGGTCCGGACGAAGAGGTCGGCGGTGTCCTCCTCCAGCGCGCCCTCCTTCGCGGAGTGCCGCGCCAGCGCCACCAGCTCCTGCGGCGAACGGGCCGAGGCCAGCTCCTCGGTGGGCTCCAGGCCCATGCGCAGCAGGATGCGGTTGGCGGTGTTGTTCAGATGCCGGATGAGGGGGCGGAAGGCCGCCGAGAACACCCGCTGCGGCGTCGCCACGCGCCGCGCCACCGGCAGCGGCTTGGAGATCGCCCAGTTCTTGGGCACCAGCTCGCCGATGACCATCAGCACGATGGTGGAGAGCGCGGTGCCCAGCACCAGCGCCACGGAGGAGGAGGCCGAGCGGGGGATGCCCAGCGATTCGAGGGGGCCCGAGATCAGCGCCGCGATGGACGGCTCGGAGAGCATGCCGACGACGAGGTTCGTGACGGTGATGCCGAGCTGGGCGCCGGAGAGCTGGAAGGTCAGGGAGCGCACGGCCTCCAGCGCGCTGCGCGCGCCCCGGTCCCCGCGCTGCTCGGCGCGCTCCAGCTCGCTGCGCTCGACGGTCGTGAGCGAGAACTCCGCCGCGACGAAGGCGCCGCACGCGAGCGCGAGCAGCAGCGCCACCAGCAGCAGAAGCACCTCGGTCATCGAGCCGTCACCTCCCTCCCATGGTCGGGCAGGGCGTGCGAGGACGCTCGGTGTCCTTGTCCTGATCGGGGTCTGTGGCCACTACTGGGAGGGTCGCCCATGGGCGGACGCTCACACCTTTCGATCGCGATGAGGCGCCGTCCGTACCCGTACGGACCGGCGCGGGAGCTGTTCATCGTAAACGGAGCGGTCCCGCGCCGGGTTCCCGGAGCAGGTCAGCGGGGTACGGCCGCTCCGTCGCCGGTCGGACCGCCGGTCAGCGGCTTCACCCAGCGGCTCCACTGCGGCTGCGGAGCGTAACCGGCGGCGGCCCAGGCGCGGTGCGCCCGCTCGTTGTCGTCGAGGACCATCGCGTCGCCGCGCCGTCCGCCCAGCGCCGCGAAGCGCTCCTCGGCGGCGGCCAGCAGGGCCCGCGCGACGCCCTTGCGGCGCGCGGAGGGGTGGACGGCGAGCCGGTAGAGCGAGCAGCGCCATCCGTCCCACCCGGCGATGACGGTGCCGACGAGACGGCCGTCCTCCTCTGCGAGGAGCAGCGCCTCGGGGTCGCGGTCGATGAGCCGCGCCACCCCGTCCCGGTCGTCGCTCACGCTGGTGCCCTCGGCGGCCTCGGCCCAGAAGGCCAGCACGCCGTCGATGTCGGCCGCGTCGGCGGCCCGTATCCGAAGCTCGTCCATGGCGGCATCCCACCACCGCGCCGCGCGCCGCTGCCAGAGGATTTCCCTCAGCTGCCCTTCAGCTCCTGGATCACCGGCGCGAAGGCCTCCATGTGCGGGTCGAGCACCGTCCAGTACGAGAAGCCGAACCGGTCCCGGTGCTCGCGCAGCTGCTCCGCGATCTCCTTGACCGAGCCCAGCAGCAGCGCGGGGTGGCCCAGGATCTGCTCCTCGGTCATGTCCGGCCCGTACGGCGGGAGCCCGCGCAGCTCGGCGCGGCGGTCGGAGGTGACGGCGACGTACTGGACCAGGTAGTTCAGCTCGTACGGCTCGGTGCGTGCCGCCGCGTACCCCCGGAACGCGGCGGTCCGCTGCTCCAGCTCGTCCGGCGTCGTCAGCCGCAGCGTGCCCAGCGGCTCGCCGCGCACCTGCCGCGCGCCGGTGAAGGCCGCGACCGACGCCTTCCGCGCCGCCAGCCGCAGCACCCGGTCGCCGTTCCCGCCGATGAGCAGCGGCACCGCCTCCTGCCGGGGCTGCGGCACGTGCTCGGGGTCGGCCAGCAGCCGCGCCAGCTCGGCGACGGTGTGCTCCAGGTGGCCGACCCGCTGCCCCGGCGAGCCCCACGGGATTCCGGCGCGGTCGTGCTCGGCCTTGACGTAGCCCGCGCCGAGGCCCAGCTCCAGCCTGCCGTCCGTGAGCTGGTCGCAGGTGGCGACCTCGCGGGCGAGCAGCGCGGGGTTCCACAGGTTGGTGTTGAGCACGAAGGTGCCGAGCCGGGGCCGTTCGGTGACGGCCGCGGCCGTCGCGAGCGCGCTGAACGGCGCGCACATCCCCAGGTGGTCGGGCACGTGGACGACGTCGTACGCCAGCTCCTCCGCGCGGCGGCAGCGCTCACGGAACGCCGTGCCCGTGTCGAAGGTGATCATATTGACCCCGAAGCGGAACGGCCGTGCGGCCATGCCGAACTCCTCACTCTTGCCGGTGAGTTGACCGCTGAGCATCTTACGGCGGTGTCCGGCGGATCGTGGTTGCCCTCGTCTCAGGGCTGGGCAGGGGCTGCCCCGTGCCGTGTGTTGCAGGCTGCGGCTGTCGTCGTGGCTTGTCGCGCAGTTCCCCGCGCCCCTGAGGCCTCAGGGGCGCGGGGAACTGCGCGAGCAACCACCCACCACCCGCAGCCTGCGGCGGACAGGCAGGGGCAGCCCCTGTCCAGCAGCCACGGCGGGCCGCACCGTACAGCACCGTCTCGTACCGCCGCGGCGGCAGTCATTCGTGGGCGATCGCCGCCAGTACGTTCATGCGCGAGGCGCGCAGCGCCGGGAGCAGCGCGGCGATCAGGCCGACGAGCGCCGAGCCGACCACGACGGCGACGACCGTCCACCACGGGATGCCGAGCGCCTTCATGCCCTCCAGGGCCAGCACTTCGCGTACGGCCACGCCCCACACCAGTCCCAGGGCGAGGCCGAGGACCGCGCCGAAGACCGCGATGACGACCGACTCCAGGCGGATCATCCGGCGGAGCTGGCGTCGCGCCAGGCCGATGGCGCGCAGCAGCCCGATCTCGCGCGTCCGTTCGATCACGGAGAGGGCGAGGGTGTTGACCACGCCCAGTACGGCGATCACGATCGCGAGGCCCACCAGCGCGAAGAGCAGATAGAGCAGCACCGCGATCTGCTCCCGTACCAGGTTCTTGTAGTCGGCCCGGTCGAGCACCTTGACCTGCGGATACGGCGTGAGGGTGCGCTCCAGCTCCTTGCGCAGTTCGTCGGTGTCCTTGCCGGGGCCCGCCGCGACCAGCAGCGCGGCGTCCTCGCCGCCGGGCTGCACCTTGTTGAGTGTCGGCATGCCGATGACGACGTCGCCGACGCCGCCGCCCCCGCCGGTGTCCTCGGCGGTGATCCCGGCGACGGTGAGCGTGGCCCGCGCGCCGTTGGAGAACCGGGCGGCCATCCGGTCGCCGACCGACAGGTCGTTCTCCTTGGCGAACTTCCGTGTCACTGCGGCCCGTCCGGGCCGCAGGGACTCCGCCAGGCCGCCCGCCACGTAGTCGGACGACGTCACCTTCTCCAGCCCCCGGTCGGCGGCCACCCCGACCTTCTTGGTGGTGCCGCCGTCCGGCAGCGTGAGCCGCATCTGCACGAACCGCTGCCGCACGAGCGTTCCTACGCCCCTCGCCGCGCGGACCTTCTCGGTGATCTCCTGGGGGAACGGCAGGAAGTTGTCGTTCTGCACCACGAAGTCCGCGCCGAGCGACTTGTCGATCTGTTCGTCGAAGGACTTGGTGATCGAGGCCGCCGCCACCGACATCCCCACCACCAGCGCGAGCCCCACCATCAGCGCCGAGGCCGTCGCGCCCGTACGGCGCGGGTTGCGCAGCGCGTTGCGCTGGCTCATCCGGCCGATCGACCCGAACAGGCGGGGGAAGGCACCGCCCACGACCCGGATCACCGGGCGTACGAGCAGGGGTCCGGCGACGACCGTCGCGATCAGCGTGCACACGATGCCGACGGCCAGCAGTCCGGCCGCATCACTCGTGTCCGTGCTCCGCGCGCAGCCCGCCAGCGCCGCCGCGCCCAGGGCCGCCACGACCAGCCCGACCACGGCCCGGACGCGCAGCGGCCGTCCGGTGCCCGCGACCTCCACGTCGGCGAGCGCCGCCATGGGGGAGACGCGCGCGGCACGCCGGGCGGGCAGATAGGCGGCCACGAAGGTCACCCCGAGCCCCACCGCGTACGCCGCGACCGGGGTCGGCCACGTGAAGGCGATCTCGGCCGCGTCCAGGTTCATCCCGAACGCGCTCATCAGCCCGATCAGGCCCACCGCCAGGCCCACTCCGGCGGCCAGCCCCAGCGTCGAGCCGACGAGGCCGAGCAGCAGCGCCTCGGTCAGCACCGAGCGGCGCACCTGCCGCCGGTCGGCACCCAGCGCGCGCAGCAGGCCCAGCTCGCGGGTGCGCTGCGCGATCAGCATCGAGAAGGTGTTGACGATCAGGAAGATCCCGACCAGCACCGCCACTCCGGCGAAGCCGACCATCACATAGGTGAGGATGTCGAGGAAGTCGCCGATGTCCGAGGCCTGGGACTTGGCCTGCTCGTCGGCCGTCTCCAGCTTGAACGTCCCCGGGGCGTCCAGCGCCGTGGCGATCCGCCGCTTGAGCTGGACGTCCGAGACGCCGGGGTCCGCCTCGGCGGAGATGCCCGTGGCCACGCCGGGCCTGCCCAGCAGCTCGCGCTGCGCGGTGCCGGTCTCCAGGAACACCAGCGTCGCGCCCGGGTTGGTGGTGGTGAAGGTCGCGATGCCCACGATCCGCACCTTGAAGCTGCCGGGTGCGGCCATGACCGTGAGCGGGTCGCCGATCTTCAGGTCCTTGCGGTCGGCGGTGTCGGCGTCGAGCAGCGCCTCGCCCTCGCCGCGCGGCGCGTGCCCGCTGGTGACCTTCACCGGACTGCGGTCGGACACGTACCAGTTGACGGCGATGGTGGGCGCGCCCGTGGTCGAGCCGACCGCCTTGTTCTTCCGGTCGACGACGGTCAGGTTCTCCGCCGTCACGTCGATCCGCGCCTTCGCGACGCCGTCGACCCGCGCGACCCGGTCCCGGGTGGCGGCGGGCAGCGTCTCGATCCGGCCCGAGGGGAACTGGCTCTCCTCGTCGAACTCCGGCTTCGGCGTGACCGTCACGTCCGCCGCCGTCGACTTGAAGAGCTCGTCGAACGTACGGCTCACGGTGCCGGAGAAGATCAGGCTGCCCGACACGAAGGCCACGGACAGCAGCACCGCGAGACAGGACAGCAGCATCCGGCCCTTGTGGGCGAAGAAGCTCCGCAGCGTCGCACGCAGCACGGCGGCCTCCCCGCCTCAGCCGTGCCTGATCACATCGAACTGCTTCATGCGCTCCAGCACCGACTCGGCCGTCGGCTTCTCCATACGGTCGACGATCTTGCCGTCACCGAGGAAGAGCACCAGGTCCGAGTGGGCGGCGGCGCCGGGGTCGTGCGTGACCATGACGACCGTCTGGCCGAGCTGGTCGACGGCCTCGCGCAGGAAGTCGAGCACCTCGCCGCCCGAGCGCGAGTCGAGGTTGCCCGTCGGCTCGTCCGCGAAGATCAGCTCGGGCCGGGAGGCCAGCGCCCGCGCGGCGGCCACGCGCTGCTGCTGGCCGCCGGAGAGCTGCGCGGGCCGGTGGCCCAGCCGGTCGCCCAGGCCCAGCGTCTCGATCACGGTGTCCACCCACGCCCGGTCCGGCTTACGGCCCGCGATGTCCATGGGCAGCGTGATGTTCTCGGCGGCCGAGAGCGTGGGCAGCAGGTTGAAGGACTGGAACATGAAGCCGACCCGGTCCCTGCGGAGCTGGGTCAGCTGCTTGTCGCTGAGCCCCGTGATCTCCGTGTCGCCCAGCCACACCCGGCCGCTGGAGACCGTGTCGAGCCCGGCGAGGCAGTGCATCAGCGTCGACTTCCCGGACCCCGAGGGGCCCATCACCGCCGTGAACCGCCCCCTCGCGATGTCCACGTCGACCGCGTCGAGCGCCACCACGGCCGTCGGCCCCGTGCCGTAGGTCTTGGTGAGCCCCTCAGCCCGCGCGGCGAGCGGCATGCCGTCCGTCTGGTCCTGTCGTGCGGCTGGCGATGGTGTGGACACCGTGCCTCCCCCGGGTCCCAACTCCCTTGGAGCGCCCGAGAGTAAGGGCACGGGCGCCCCGTGGCCATCCGTCGTGCGGGCCAAGCTGGGCGGGCCGGATCGTACCTGCGGAGGATTCCGCGCCGCCCGTCGCGCCGCCCGCGCACGGAGCCCGCCGAGAGCCCGTTGCGCGCCCCTGGCCGAGGCTAGCGGAATAGTGCTAGCTTGACGGTGTGGCGAAGACCCAGATGAACGTACGCGTGGACGAGGCGACGGCACGGGCGGCCCGGGAGCGGGCCCTCGCGCAGGGGGTGAGCGTGAACCGCTACATCGAAGAGCTGGTCCAGCGGGACGCCGCCGAGGTCGGCCGCGCCTTCGTGGACGCGGCGGCCGACTTCATGAAGAGCTACGAATCGGTCTTCGCCGAGGAGTTCGGCGTCACCGACGCGGGAAAGAGCACCGGCGGGCCCCAGGCGTGAGCGTCAGCGTCGACCTCGCCTGGCTGCTCATCCTCGCCGAGGAGAAGACCCCCGGCGACCCCCGCGTCACCGACTACGGCGCGCTCGTCGCCGCCGTCAGCAGACACGAGGCGGCGATATTCGGCCGCCCCGTCTACGCCGAGCCGCACGACCGCGCCGCGGCCCTCCTCCAGCTCCTCCTGCACGTCCCGGCCCTGGAGCGTACGAACGCGCTCTTCGCCTCCGCCGTCGCCTACGGCTACCTCGTCGCCAGCGGCCTCAAGGTCACCACGTCCCCCGAACAGATCCGCGACCTCGCCCGCCTCATCAAGAGCGGCACCGCCGACATCCGCACGATCGCCGACGAACTGCGCACCTGGACGCTGTGAGCCGTGCCTACGGGCGGCGCGCGCTGCCCAGGACGTGGAACGAGTGGGGCATCGGGGGGCCGTCCGCCGGTACGCGCAGGCGTTCGTACCGCAGCTCGGTGAAGCCCGCTGTCCCGATCGAGGCGACCGGGTTCCGCGCCGTGTGGCAGCCGCCGAAGAGGAGGGGCCACACCGTGCGGTCCAGGGCGCGCTGGAAGCCCGCCATGCCGGGGCGGCCCTCGGCCAGTCCGTGTTCGTAGAAGCGGAGTTCGCCGCCGGGGCGGAGCACGCGGTGGATCTCCGCGAGGGCCCGGGGGACGTGCTGGAGCGAGCACAGGACCAGGCATACCACCGCCGCGTCGAACGACTCGCTCTTGACCGGCAGGGCCTCCGCCGTCCCCGGCACCACGTCCACCGGCACGTCCGCGCGCAGCGCCGACTCGGCGGCCAGCTGCCGCAGATGGCGCTCGGGTTCGATCGCGACGACCTCGGAGACGCTGTGCGGATAGCGCGCGAAGTTCAGCCCGTTCCCGGCGCCGACCTCGATCACCCGGCCCGAGAGCCCCGCCACCAGGGTCTCCCGGTGCGCGGCGATCCCGAAACGGTCGTCGGCGGTGACGCTCGCGCGGGCGTAGCAGCGAGCGAAGAGCGGGTGCCGGACGGCGTCGCGCGGCGGCTTGTTGCTTCTCGCGGGCATCGTGGCTCCTCCCCGTGGGTGGTACCCGCCAGCGTGCCACGCGTCTGCGACGGGTGTCCGGGGATGAGGGGCGCCCCTTCCCTCCCCCGGGCGGGGAGGGGCGCCCCCGGTGTCCCGTGGGGTGTCCGGTGGGTCTATCCGTCCGTCCCGGCGAGCTGCCACACGCCGCCCAGCTCCGGCGCCAGCCACCCGGCCGCCGCCGCCTGGAAGCGGGCGGGCGGCAGGGCGCCCGCGCCCTCGGGGACCGCGCCGGACAGTGGCAGGCCGGTGGCCTCGGGCCACTCGGCGAGGTTGCAGCGGGTGGCGAGGTCGGGCGCGGCGGGGAGGCTGCCGACGACCGCGCCCGCGCACGTCAGCCCGCGCGCGCGGAGTGCCTCGGCGGTCAGTGCCGTGGCGTTGAGCGTGCCCAGGCCCGCGGCCGCGACGACCACGACGGGTGCCGCCAGCGCCCGCGCGGCGTCCGCCACGGTGCCGCCCGCCGCGTCGAACCGTACGAGCAGACCGCCCGCGCCCTCCACGAGGACGAGGTCGTGCGCCGCGGCCAGCTTCGCCGCCGCCTCCGCGATGTCCGCCGGGCCGACGTACGGCAGCCGGGCCCGCCGCGCGGCCGTCGCGGGGGCCAACGGCTCGGGGTAGCGGGCGAGTTCGGCCACCGTCACCCGGGGACCGGCCAGCCGTGCGGCCTCCTCCGCGTCGCCGGGCTCGTCCGCGCCGACGCCCGTCTGCGCCGCCTTGAGCACGGCCACCGACCGTCCCGCGCGCACCGCGCACGCGGCGAGCGCGGCGGTGGTGACCGTCTTGCCGATCTCGGTCCCGGTGCCGGAGACGACCAGGACCCCCTTGGGCCCCTGCGGCCCGCCTACGCCGTCTGCGCCGCCCACACGGTCCGTGCCGTACGCGCCGTACGCGCCGTACGCGCCGCCCACGCCGTCCGCACCGTTCATGCCGTTCACGCTGCCCCCGCCGCTCATGCCGCCTCCGCCACCGCGCGCATCGCGGCGCAGACCCGCGCCACGTCCTCGTCGTCCATGACGTACGGCGGCATCGCGTAGACCATGTCGCGGAACGGGCGCAGCCAGACGCCCGCGGCCACCGCCGTACGGGTCGCCGCCGCCATGTCCACCTCGTGGTCGAGCTGGAGTACGCCGATCGCGCCCAGCACGCGGACGTCGCGCACGCCGGGCAGCGCCGCCGCCGGGGCCAGCCCCGTGCGCAGCGCGGACTCGACGCGGCGGACCTCGCCGGCCCAGTCCTGCCCGAGCAGCAGGTCCACCGAGGCGCAGGCGACGGCGGAGGCCAGGGGGTTGCCCATGAACGTCGGGCCGTGCGCCAGCACCGGGACCTCGCCGCGCGAGATGCCGTCGGCCACGCGCGGGGTGCACAGCGTCGCGGCCATCGTCAGATAGCCGCCGGTCAGAGCCTTGCCCAGGCACAGCACGTCCGGCGTGATCCCCGCGTGGTCCGCGGCGAAGAGCGCGCCGGTCCGCCCGAAGCCGGTCGCGATCTCGTCGAGGACGAGCAGTACGTCGTACTCGTCGCACAGCGCGCGCAGTTCCCGTACGTACGCGGGGGAGTGGAACCGCATGCCGCCCGCGCCCTGCACCACCGGCTCGACGACGACGGCCGCCAGCTCGTCCGCGTGGTGCGCGATCAGCTCGCGCAGCGAGGCGAGATACCCCTCGTCGGGCTCGGCGTCGAAGCCGGGCGGCGGGGTGTCCGCGAAGACCTGGCGGGGGAGGACGCCCGACCAGAGCTGGTGCATGCCGCCCTCGGGGTCGCACACCGACATGGGGTGCCAGGTGTCGCCGTGGTAGCCGCCGCGCCACGTCAGCAGCCGCCGCTTCTCCGGCCTGCCGAGGGAACGCCAGTACTGCAGGCACATCTTGGCCGCGACCTCGACGGAGACCGAGCCCGAGTCGGCGAGGAAGACGTGCTCCAGGCCGTCAGGGGTGATGTCGACAAGTCGTCGCGCCAGCCGTACGGCGGGCTCGTGCGTGAGCCCGCCGAACATGACGTGGCTCATCCGGCCGAGCTGGCCGGTCGCGGCCTCGTTGAGCACGGGGTGGTTGTAGCCGTGGATCGCCGACCACCACGAGGACATGCCGTCGACCAGCTCCCGCTGCCCGTACGCCGGTTCGGCCAGCCGCAGCCGTACGCCCGAGGCCGACTCGACGGCCAGGGGCGCGACGGTGCCGGGCATCGGGCCGTACGGGTGCCAGACGTGCTGCCGGTCCAGGGCGAGCAGCTCGTCCGGGGGGAGGGGCTTGAGGGGCTCAGGCATTGGGCGGCAGCTCCGTCCCCGCGCCGCGGCGGCGCACGCCGACCTGCCCGCGCTCCTGCTCGCGCCGGTGCCCCGGCAGGGTGGTGGTGTCCGTGCCCTCCACCTCGAAGCCCGCGTCCGCGATCATGTCCAGGTCGGTCTGGCCCGCCTGCCCCTCGCTCGTGAGGTAGTCGCCGAGGAAGATCGAGTTGACCAGGTGCAGCGCGAGCGGCTGCATCGAGCGCAGATGGACCTCGCGTCCGCCCGCGAGCCGCACCTCGGAGTCGGGGCAGACGAAGCGCGTCATGGCGAGGATGCGCAGCGCGCGCTGCGGGTTCAGGTTCCACTCCCCGGCCAGCGGCGTCCCCTCCATCGGGATGAGGAAGTTGACGGGCACCGAGTCCGGGTCCAGCTCGCGCAGCGCGAACACCACGTCCACCAGGTCCTCGTCCGTTTCGCCCATGCCCGCGATGAGCCCCGAGCACGCGGAGAGGCCCGCGGACTGCGCGTTCCGCACGGTGTCGACCCGGTCGGAGAAGTCATGGGTGGTGCAGATGTCGCCGTATGTCGCCTCGGACGTGTTGAGGTTGTGGTTGTACGCGTCGGCCCCCGCCTCGCGCAGCCGCGTCGCCTGGCCGTCCTTCAGCAGGCCGAGGCAGGCGCAGATCTCGACGTCCTCGTTCTGCTCCTTGATGGCCGCGATCGTCTCGGAGACGCGGTCCACGTCGCGGTCGGTGGGGCCGCGCCCGCTCGCCACCAGGCAGACGCGCTTGGCGCCGCCCTTGACCCCGGCCTCGGCGGCCTGCGCGGCCTCGTCGGGCTTGAGCCAGGTGTACTTGAGGATCTCGGCGCTGGAGCCGAGCCGCTGCGAGCAGTACGAGCAGTCCTCGGGACACAGGCCGGACTTGAGGTTCACCAGGTAGTTCAGCTTCACGCGGCGGCCGAACCACTGGCGCCGCACCTTCCCGGCCGCGGCCACCACATCGAGCAGTTCGTCGTCGGAGGTCCTCAGCACGGCCAGGGCCTCGTCGCGTGTCGGCAGCTCGCGCCGCAGGCCCTTGTCCACGAGTGTCGTCAGCAGATCCATGGCACCGATCCTGCTGGAAATCGCCCCCGGGCGAAATGGAGAACCCCTACAAGACCGCTCGACAGCACTGTGGGCAGAACAACATTCTGACCAGGAGTCCGGCGGGATACGTTCTATGCACTGTCTACAAAGCACCCCCGGGCAGTACCCGCGAGTAGTCGTCAGAGTCCGACAGCGTCCCCGAGGAGACAGCGCCATGCCGCACAGCCAGGACCCGTTCGCGTGGACCGGCGCCGCGCTGGAGGACCGGCGTGCCGCCGGGCTGCTGCGCACGCTGCGCCCGCGCCCCGCCGACTCCCCGCTGCTCGACCTCGCGGGCAACGACTACCTCGGTCTCTCGCGGCACCCCGAGGTCACCGCCGCCTCCGCCGAGGCGGCCCGGCGCTGGGGCGCGGGCTCCGGGGGCTCGCGCCTGGTGACCGGATCGACGGAGCTGCACGCGGAGCTGGAGGCCGAACTCGCCGCGTTCTGCGGCTTCGAGGCGGCCCTGGTCTTCTCCTCGGGGTACGCCGCCAACCTCGCGGCCGTCACCGCCCTCTCCGGGCACGACGGCCTCCTCGTCTCCGACGCGGGCAACCACGCCTCGCTGATCGACGGCTGCCGCCTCTCCCGTGCCCGTACGGCCGTCGCCGCGCACGCCGATCCGGGGGCCGTGCGCAAGGAGCTGGCGGCGCGTACGGGGGAGGGGCCCGCGCTGGCGGTGACCGACTCCGTCTTCTCCGTCGACGGCGACGCCGCGCCGCTCGCCGAACTGGCCGCCGCCTGCCGCGCGACGGGCGCGGGCCTGCTGATCGACGACGCGCACGGCCTCGGCGTCCTCGGCGACGGCGGGCGCGGCGCCCCGCACGCCGCCGGGCTCGCCGGGACGCCGGGCACCGTCGTGACCGTCACCCTCTCCAAGGCGCTGGGCTCCCAGGGCGGCGCGGTCCTCGGCCCGGCCCCGGTGATCGCCCATCTGCTCAACACCGCGCGGACGTTCATCTTCGACACCGGCCTCGCCCCGGCCGCCGTGGGCGGCGCCCTCGCCGCGCTGCGGCTGCTGCGCCGCGAGCCGGAGCGCCCGGCGCGCGTCCGCGCGGTCGCCACGGGGCTCCACGCGCGGCTGACGGCGGCGGGCCTGGCGGCCGCCCGGCCGGACGCCGCGGTCGTCTCCGTCCGCGCGCCGTCCCCGGAGGCGGCGGTGCGCTGGGCGGCCGACTGCCGTACGGCCGGGGTCCTCGCGGGCTGTTTCCGGCCGCCGTCGGTGCCCGACGGCATCTCGCGGCTGCGGCTGACCGCGCGGGCCGATCTGACGGAGGAGCTGCTCACGACGGCGGCCGGCACGGTGATCGCCACCGCACCGGCCGCCTGACCCGGAATCAGGTCCGTTCCAGCTCAGTCCAGCCCGGACACCCCCCGGCCCCCGTTGTCCGAGTCCGTCGCCGCGCGTACGGACGTGACGAAGGACGCCCATGCGGTGCTCCCGAAGAGCAGCACATGGCCGTCGCCGTCCCTCGCCTGTTTGCTGTCCCGCACGGCGAGCCGCCCGTCGTCGTTCCGAGCGGCCTCCACGCAGTTGTTCGCCCCCGTGCTGTAGCTGCTACGCCTCCAACGGAGGTGGTCACACATGGCGAAATCCCCTCAAATGCCCTCTGCGACCCCGGCGATGAACGCCAGGGAATCCTCGTAGGACAGGGCGTGCGTCCGCAGCGTGTCGAACGCCGCGGAGTACGCCCGCAGTTCGCTGTGCTCCTCCAGATAGAGGCTACTCGTCAAATGGTCGAGAACAACCACGTCCAGATCAGCAATGTTCGAAAAGGAGAAGATAACGAAAGGACCTGTGATCCCAATGTGCACACCGCTGTCAAAAGGCAACACTTGCAGGCGTACGTGTGGTAGCCGGGCGGCGTGCGCCAGGAACCGCAGCTGCTCACGCATCACTCCGCGCCCGCCGATCTCCCGGCGGAGCACCGCCTCGTCCAGCACCGCGTCGAGCCGCAGCGGCGGACCGCGGTGCAGCACGGCCTGCCGCGCGGCGCGCACCTCGACCAGCGATTCGATCCGGCTCTGCGGCGCGTCCGGACTCAGCGCCGCGCGCGTCACCTCGCGCGCGTACGCCTCGGTCTGCAGCAGCCCCGGCACCACCGTCGTCTCCAGCGTCCGCTCCCGCACCGCCTCCGACTCCAGCGAGATGAAGTCGCGGTAAGCGGGCGGCAGCAGGTCACGGTAGGCGTGCCACCAGCCGCGCCGAGCACCGCTCCGCGGCCCGCCGGGCGCGCCCTGCCGGCCGTGCGGCGTGGCGCCGCGCACGGCGGGGCCGCCGTTCGGTGCCCCGTTCTCCGGCCCGTCGAAGCCGTCGGCCCCGGCCAGCGCGGCGAGCAGCGCCCGCAGATCCGGGTCCTCGACCCGGTACGCGTCCAGCAGCCGCACCAGATCGGCGGGCTTGATGCCGCTGCGCCCGGTCTCGATCCGGCTCACCTTCGACTGGTGCCAGCCCACCAGTTCCGCCGCGTCGCGGCTCGTCACGCCCGCCTTGTCCCGCAGCCGCCTCAGTTCGGCGCCCAGTTTCCGGCGCCGTACCGCAGGCGCGTGTCGCATGGTTCGCTCCCTCCGCCCCTCTACCTGCCCCGGAATCGTTACCACTCGGGCACCGGCTCCGGAACCGATACGCCGAGTTGCGGTCCAAATACGTTCTGCCGTCGCAGAGTTCACCGCTTCGAGCGACAGATATATGCACATCCAGGGGGATCGGCCCCCTCGTGGCCCCGCGTGATGGCACGCTGACGCGAAGCAGTTGTCCACGGGCCGCACCGTCTCCATCCGCGGCCCCCTCGCGTCACCGCGCACGGACCCGGCGGGAAAGGGACGGCCTCGCCATGGCAGACCTTCAGGAAACCACCATCACCCTGCCGAGCGCCCCTGCCTCGGTCACCGCCGCCCGCAGATACGTCACCAGGATCCTCGCCGAGTGGGGCATGGCGCACGGCGACGTGGTCGACGCGGTCCGCCTCATCGTCTCCGAGCTGGCCACCAACGCCGTCCAGCACACCCGGGGCCAGTCCCCGACGTTCACCGTCGAGGTCCGGCTCGAACGCTCCGAGCAGCTCCGCGTCGGCGTCACCGACAGCCATCCCCGCAGGCCCAGGCGGCTCCCGGCGGCGGTCCAGCAGGACAACGGCCGGGGCCTGGTCATCATCCGTACGCTCACGGCCGAGTCGGGCGGCGACCTGACCATCACCCCCACGCCGGACGGCGGCAAGACGGTGTGGGTCACCCTCCCGTGGCTCCCCGTCCCGGCCTCCTGACAAGGTCGCCACCCCCCTTCCGCCCTCTCCCTCCTCGGGTGGAGCTCAGTCCGGGTCCCCGCGCCCCCGTACGCAGAGCACGTGCCGCAGCCACCACGGCACGGCCGCCCACAGCGCCGCGCACCCCACCAGCACCCCGATGCCGGTCGCGATCCCGCCCGTACGCCCCAGGACGACGTCCGAGATGAGCAGCACGGAACCGGTGAGCGCCAGCGCGAGCACCGCCATCCCGATCGCGGTCAGCCGTGCCGAGACGTCGACGATGGTCCGCTTCACCCCCCGTCGGAAGAGCACCCGGTGCAGCGCGGCGGGGGCGGTGAAGAGCACGGCGGCCGACACCGCCAGCAGCAGCGTCACCACATAGACCCCCCGCTGCACCCCGTCCAGCGAGGGGAAGCGGGGCGTGAACGCCAGGGTCAGCAGGAAGGCGAACAGGATCTGGACCCCGGTCTGGAGGACGCGCAGCTCCTGGAGGAGCTCGGCGAAGTTCCGGTCGTCGCGCTCCAGCGTGGTCTCGTTCCTGAGGGGTGCCTCGACGGGCAGTGACGCGGCCATACGGCCCGGGTTTCCCGGACGGCGCCGCTCAGTCCCCCGTGCCGCTCAGTCCCCCGCGTAGGTGAGGAGCACCTCGGCGGCCACGGGCGTGAACCCGGCGGCGAGGAAGGCCCGCAGGCTCGCCGCGTTGCCCGGCGCGACCTGTGCCCACAGCGTCTCGTCGGCCGGGACCAGCTCCCGTGCCGCCGCCGCGAGCGCCCGCCCGAGGCCCGCGCCGCGCGCCGTCGCGTCGACCTCCACCGCGACCTCCCACCGCCCGGCGACGCCCCGCCCCACCAGCACGGTGCCGCCGGGCGCCGTCCAGGCCCGTACCTCGTCGCGGTACCGCAGCGCCCGCGTGACGCGGGGGTGCGCCCGGTCGGTGGTCTCCCGCAGCCCTTCGGCGGGGGCCGCACGGGGGGTCTCGCCGGGGCGCAGGGCGAGCAGCGCGTCCTGGCTGCCCGCCGTCCTGCCCGTACGCGCGCACAGCGCGGACAGGAACGGCGGGCCCAGCGGGGCGCCCAGGTCGTCCGGCGGCAGCAGGCCCCGTATCCAGTCGGGGTCGGCGTCCGCGAAGACCACCGAGTGCGCCGTGAACGCCAGGACGCCCGCCGCGCGCGGCGACGGCTGGGGCAGCACCGTCAACGAGCCGTCGGCGGGCGGGAATTCACCGTGCGCGGCGGCGTCGAGCAGCTTGGCGAGATCGGTCATCCCCGCAGCCTACGGCCGGTCAGGACCCGGCCACGTCCTCCGGCGGCAGCGCCACCAGGCGGGACCTGCGCTCCCCGTCCAGGACGCGGATCGCCCGCCCCAGCGTGGCCGCGTGGACCTCGCTCTCGCCCCTGTCGTGCATCAGCGTGAGCGCGTCCCGCAGCGCGGTGGCCCGCCCCACCAGGCTCTGCGCGGCACGCAGGCCCCGGTAGGTGTCCCCGCCGCGCGCCGGATTGATCCGGCCGAGCAGGTCGAGCACTTCCAGATAGGTGTCGACCAGATCGCACTCGGCGCGCGTGAGCGCGGGCAGCGGCGGCAGCTCGGGCGGGAGCACCTGCCTCACCTCCGCGGGGGCTGCGCCGCGGAGAGCTTGCGGCTGGCCGTGACGCTGTCGATCAGCCCGTACACGATCGCCTCCTCCGCGCCGAAGACCTTGTCCCGCTCGATGTCCCGGCTGATCCGCTCCAGGGGCTGGCCCGTGTGCTTCACGTACAGCTCCTCCAGCATGTCGCGGGTGCGCTGCATCTCCCTGGCGTGGATCTCCAGGTCGGTGGTCTGGCCCTGGAGCGGCTCGGCGACCCGGGGCTGGTGGATGAGGATCCGCGCGCCCGGCAGCGCCAGCCGCTTGCCGGGCGCCCCGGCGGCCAGCAGCACGGAGGCGGCGGAGGCGGCCTGGCCCAGGCAGACGGTCATGATGTCGCAGGTGACGAACTGCATCGTGTCGTAGATCGCCGTCATCGCGGTGAACGAGCCGCCGGGCGAATTGATGTACAGCTGGATGTCCTGGTCCGGGTCGGCGTGCTCCAGGTGCATGAGCTGCGCCATCACATCGTTCGCCGAGATGTCGTCGATCTGCGTGCCGAGGAAGATGATCCGCTCGTCGAGCAGCTTCGAGTACGGATCCAGATTGCGGTACCCGTTGCTCGTGCGCTCGGTGAACTCCGGCAGTACGTAGCGTGCTTCGGGTCGCGTCGGCGTCATCGCTCCACACCTCTCGTCATGTTCTCGAATGCGCTCTCGCGTCCGTAAAAAATGTACAGGACGTACAGAACGTATGCTGGGGAGCATGGCTTACGAGATTCCGGTGACGCAAGCCCGCGCAGAGCTCGCCGACCTGATCAACCGGGTGGTGTACGGCGGGGAGCGCGTCGTGGTCACGCGGCACGGAAAGCCCCTCGTAGGGCTCGTATCGGCCGCTGACCTGGAACGACTTGAGGAAGAGAGCGCCGCGGAGCAGGAGGAGGTCATCAGCACCGTCTCCGCCGTGCGGCCCTTCGGCTCCGCTGCGGGCGAACGCGAGGGGCGGCGCTTCGGCATCGCCGCCGAGCACCGCGGCACGGCAGCCGCCGCCGAGCACAGGAGCCCGGCCGCCGAGCACAGGAGCCCGGCCGCCGAGCACCGGCGGCCGGGCGAGAGCAGATGACGCGGGTCAGGAGCTGAGCGTCCAGAGGGCGTGCGCGATGGCGTCGGTGTTGACGTCGAGCGCACGCTCGTTGATGTTCGCCGTCGTGTCGCAGGACGCGTGGTAGCAGCGGTCGAACGCCTGGCCCGCCGTGCCGCCCCACTTACGGGCCTGGGCCGAGGACTTGATGCCCTCGGCGCCGGAGAAGGTGCCGCCGACCGTGACGCCCCTGTTGGCGAACGAGGCGTGGTCGCTGCGCCCGCCGACGCTGGTGTACTCGGTCTCGATGCCCTTCGAGCGGTACCAGTCGGTGAAGACGCGGGAGACCGTCGGGTCGTCCTGGTAGACGAAGTAGCCCGGGTTGGGCGAGCCGGTCATGTCGAAGTTGACGTACGCGCTGATCTTGCTCAGCTCGGACTGGGGGAGGCTGGCGACGTAGCGCTGCGAGCCGACGAGGCCCAGCTCCTCCGCGTCCCACCAGCCGAACCGCAGGTGCTGCGCGGGCTGGAGGTCGGCCCGTGCGACGGCGAGGGCGACCTCCAGTATTCCGGCGGAGCCCGAGCCGTTGTCGTTGATGCCGGGGCCGCGGGAGACCGAGTCGAGGTGCGAGCCCGCCATCAGCGTCTTGCCGGACGAGCCGCCCTTGGGCCAGTCGGCGATCAGGTTGTAGCCGGTCCTGCCGCCGTAGCTGAACTGGTGGATACGTGTCTGGAACCCGGCCTGGTCGAGCCGCCCCTTGATGTAGTTGAGCGAGGCGCGGTAGCCGGTGCGGCCGAAGGCGCGGTTGCCGCCGTTCGCGTTCGCCGCGGCCTGGAACTCCTTGAGGTGCTGCTGCACGTTGGCCACGGGGATGTCGGGCGCCGCGACGCGTGCCCGTACGGCCGTGGCGTCGTCGGCCTGGGCACCGGCCGCGCCCAGGAGCGTCACGGCGAGCGCCGTACTGGCCAGCGCTGCGACGACGGTGCGGCGTACGGACCTGCTGCGTAAGTGACCGCGTGAGGGTCTGTGTCTGCGGTGAGAGCTGGGTATCACGGTGAGGCTCCGATGCTCGGGAGTGGGGAGTCGCACAGGAGCTGCGACGGGGAATCACACGTGAGGGGTGGCTGGCGCGGCATGAGAGTCCTGCTGCCAGGGGGCCCCGTCAAGAGCGGATACCGGACAGCCGGGTCCGCTGCGCGGGCGGTGCCGCGTCAGCCCACCGGGGCCGTGGTGATCGGCCGTTCCGCGGGCGCGTCCGCGTCCGTCGCCGCGTCCGTCGCCGCGTCCGTCGCCGCGTCCGTCGCCGCTTCCGGACCTCCGGCGGCGCGGTCCCGGTCCTTGCGGAGGCCGCCGACCGTCACCGCCACCAGGCCCAGCACCGCCCAGACGGTGAGGACGAGGACGGGGGTGTCGGCGGCCTTCCCGTCGAAGAAGGAGACCGAGCGGAGCAGCGAGCCGCCCGCGCCCGGCGGCAGCAACTGGCCGAGCCACCCCAGCGGTTCGGGCAGCATCTCGGGGGCCGAGGTCACGCCGGAGGTCGGGTTGCCCAGCAGTACGGCGATCAGGCCGCCGATCCCGATCCCGGCGGTTCCCAGCAGCGCCTCCAGGCCCGCGACCGTCGCGCTCACCGCGAGGGCCGTCAGCCCGATCGCGGCGGCCTCCGCCCACCAGTTGCCCCCGAGCACCCCGAGCCAGGAGTGGGTGATGCCCGCGCCCACGGCCCCCACGAGGGCGGCGACGCCGAGCAGGACGACGACCCCGCGCGTGCCGCGCAGCCGCATCAGCGCCACGAGCGCGCCGCCCGCGACCCCGGCGATGGCCATCGGCAGCACGCTCGCGCTGAGCACGGCCCCGCGCGGGTCCTCCGGCGGCGCGGCCACCACGTCGTCCGTGGGGACGGTGCCGCCGTCGGGCGCCATCCGCGCGGCGGCCTGCTCCAGCAGCTGCGCGACCACGGGCCCGGCCGCGGTGGCGGTCAGCAGCTTCGGTCCCGAGGGGGACACGGCGACAGCCCCGTAGATCTCGCGGTCCTTGATCGCGTCGCGGGCCGCGCCCTCGTCCGGGTACGTGTGCAGCTCGAAGGCGCCCTCGCGCTGCTGCAGCCCCTCGCGCACCTGCTCGGTGGCGGCGGGCGGCCCGGCGACGCCCAGGGGCAGATCGCGGGGCTCCGTACGCGCGGCGGGCCAGGCGAAGGCCCAGAGCGCGAAGGCGACGATGAGGGGCACGAGGACCAGGGGTGCGCTCAGACGGCTCAGGCGGTTGAGGGGGATCAGGGGGGACACGGCGGGCCTCCAGCTAAAAAGAAGGATCGTTCGTTTTTGTAGACGCGCCCACCGTCCCGCCGCGCGTGCCGCTTGTCAAGAAGGAACGTTCGTTTTACGTTTACGGCATGGCTCGCGTATCCCAGGCACACCTCGACGCCCGGCGTCGGCAGATCCTCGACGGCGCCCGCCGCGCCTTCCTCCGGAACGGGTTCCATGCCGCGTCCATGCAGGACGTGCTCAAGGAGACAGGCCTGTCCGCCGGGGCGGTCTACCGCTACTTCGGCAGCAAGGAGGAGATCGTCGCCGCCGTCGCGGGCGAGGCCCTGCAGACGGTGCTCTCCTCCTTCGACTTCGCCGGAGCCGCCGAGGTGCCGCTCGCTCCCGACGAACTGTTCGCGGAGGTCTTCGGGCGGGTGGAGAAGGCCATCGGCGCGGGGGAGGATTCCAGGGAGCTGCCCCGGCTGCTCGTCCAGGTGTGGGCGGAGGCGCTGCGCAGCCCTCAGCTCGCCGAGGTGGTCGCGGAGGCGTACGGGCAGCTGCGGTTCCAGTGGTGCCGTCTCGTCGACACATACAAGGAGCACGGCTGGGTCGACCGCGAGGTCGACACCGAGCACGTGGCGCGCACCCTGATCGGCGCCGTGCAGGGCTATTTCGTGCAGCAGGCGCTGTTCGGCGGCATGACCAAGGATGACTTCCGGGAGGGCCTGCGCGGCCTGGTCTCCATGGCGCTCCCGCGCGAAGGAGTGGAGGTAACCCCCCGAGAACACTGACCAGTCGGTGGATGTGGCGCCCCTCGCGCGGCGGCGAGGCTCGCCCCATGACGAAGAGCAAGCGCCACGCCGCCCTGTGCGTCGCCGCCACCACGGCGGCCGTCCTCGCCGGTCCCACCGCCCCGCCGGTGGCCGCGGCCCCGTCAGTCGCTCCCCGCGGCGCTCCCCACTGGACCGCGTGCGAGGGCGATGGTGAGGGCGTCGACCCCCGCCAGCAGTGCGCGACCGTCGAGGTCCCCCGGGACTACGCCGACCCCGGCGGGGCCACCCTCTCCCTGGCCGTCTCCCGTATCCCGAGCGAGAAGCCCTCGGTACGCAGGGGCGCCCTCCTGCTCATACCGGGCGGACCCGGCGAATCCGGGATCGACAACCCGTCGGGAAAGGGGCAGAAGCTGCCTCAGAAGGTGCGCGACGCCTACGACCTCATCGGCCTCGACCCCCGTGGGCTCGGCCGTTCGGCCCCCGTGGACTGCGGCCTGGAACGCCGCGACCTGGCCCCCTCCGCGCTGCGCCCCTGGCCGGGGCCCGACGGTTCCGTCACCGGCAACCTCGTGACGGCGAAGCGAATATCGGACGCCTGCGCCCGCAACGGCGGCCCGCTCCTGCGCCACCTGACCACCGCCAACGTGGCCCGCGACCTCGACCGCGTCCGCGCCGCACTCGGCGAACCGAGAGTCTCCGCCTGGGCCACCTCGTACGGCACCTACGTGGGCGCCGTGTACGCCCAGCTCTTCCCCTCCCGGACCGACCGCGTCGTGCTGGACAGCAACGACGACCCGGACCCCACGCGCGTCGGCCGCAACTGGATCTCCGCGCACGAACGGGGTGTCGAGGACGCCTTCCCCGACTTCGCCGAGTGGGCCTCGCGGCCCGGCAACCCGGACCGGCTCGCGAGGGCCGCCGCCCAGGTGCGCCCGCTCTTCCTCCGCCTCGCCGCCCGCCTCGACCGCGAGCCGCGTCCCTGGCCGGGCGCGCACCCCGCGGAGCTCACCGGCAACGTGCTCCGCCACACCCTCCTCACCACCCTGTACGAGCCCGACGGCTACCCCGCCCTCGCCCGTCTCGTACGGGCCGCGCGCGAGGGCACCGCACTGCCGCCCGCGCCGAAGGCCCCGCCGGAGAAGGCGATGCAGAACTCCATCGCCGTAGGCACGGCCACCCTCTGCAACGACATCGCCTGGCCCCGCTCGGCCGCCGTCTACCAGAAGGAAGTCACTGCCAGCCGCGCCCAGTTCCCCCTCACCGCGGGCATGCCCCGCAACGCGATGCCGTGCGCCGCCTGGCCGTACGCGCCCCGCGAGGCCCCCGTACGCGTCACCGGCCACGGCCCCTCGAACATCCTCCTCGTCCAGAACGAACGGGACCCCGCCAGCCCCTTGGCCGGAGCCCTCAAACTCCGCGCGGCCCTGGGCGCCCGCGCCCGCATGGTGACCGTCGACGCCACGGGCCACGAGTCCTACGTCGCCAACGGCAACGCGTGCGGCGACCGCACGGTGACCCGCTTCCTCGCGACGGGGCAGCGGCCGCCGGGGGACGTCCGCTGCGGCTGAACGCAGAGGGAGAGGCCAGGACCGTGCGGGACTCGATGAACAAACTCGCCCGCGTCTGCAACGGATCCAAGATCGAATCCAGCGCCCAGCAGCCCGCCTACATCTCGCAGTTGACGGTCCCCGAATACGGAGACCAGGCCACCACCCGCCTGCTGCGCAAGCCCGCCCGCCACCTGCATGCTGCTGTCCTGGCTGCTGGGAAGCGGTGACGGGACGGCGTTCCGAGCCCGTCTCATCGAGCGTTCGGCCCTGTCGGCACAAGTTGTGCTATCTCCGACTGAATATGCGGACTTGACCATGATTCCAGGGTGAGTATGAGACATGACGGTCTGGCGGCGGATGCGCTGGTGGGGACCTGCCCTACTGGGAGCGGGTGCGGCGGCGGGATTGGTGGTGTGGGCGACCGTCGTGCATCCGGAAGGCTCTGATCAGGCGTGGGGCGCCGCCGGGTCGGTGGCCGGTATCGCCGCACTGGGGGTGGCGCTGCGGCAACTGCGCACACCAGAGCAATCCCCAGACCCAGCGAGCGGGCAGCCCGGTGGTGTGCCGGGGGTGGCGGGCAGTGAGGGCGCCATCGTCGCGGGCGGGGACGTCGAGGACTCCCATACCGAGTACGGGCCATGACCAGCAAGCGCAGGAAAGCACCTGAGCGGCGGCCAGAGGCGTCCGGTGGACTCCACGGGAGTGACGGGGCGATCGTCGCAGGCGGCGATGTGACCGGCTCGTCGACGCAGTACATCCAGGCGGAGCGGGCATTCGTGCTCCCGTCCGAGGCGTATGCGCCGATCCCGGACGATGCCGTGGACGGCGGGATTTCCAACATTGGCTCCGGCCTGTTCGTCGGCCGGGCCGAGGAACTCGGTGCGTTGGATGAGGCGTTCGCCCGCCCCGGAGGCGTCGTCGTGCACGCGGTGCGCGGACTGGGCGGGGTGGGCAAGTCGGCGCTCGCCGCGCACTGGGCCGCCAGGCGGCCCGAGAGGCTGCGCTGGTGGCTCACCGCCGACAGCGCAAGCGCGGTCGAGGCGGGGCTGACGGCGCTGGCCCGGGCCCTGCAGCCCGCACTGGCCGGGCTGCCCGCCGAGGTGCAGAGCGAACGCGCGATCGCCTGGCTCGCCGGCCATGACGGATGGCTGCTGGTGCTGGACAACGTCGAAGAACCCCGGCACATCCGCCCGCTGCTGGACCGTGTCCCGGGCGGCCGGATCCTGATCACCACCCGGCGTGCGACCGGCTGGCACCACCACGCCACCACTCTCAGCCTCGACGTGTTCGATCCGGCCGAAGCCTGGGAGCTGTTCACCCGTGTCCTCACCCATCACGGGCTCCGGTGCACGGAGGGCGCAGAAGCGGCGTGCGAGGAACTCGGGCACCTGGCCCTGGCAGTGGAACAGGCCGCCGCCTACTGCGCCGAGACCGGCACCTCCCCACGCACCTACCTGGACATGCTGGCTCGCTGGCCCGCCGACATGTTCGCCGCGGGGGCTGTGGGCGGCGACGCCGAACGCACCATCACCCGCATCTGGCACCTCACACTGGACCGCTTCGCCGACACGCCCCTCACCGGCGACCTGTTGCGGATCTTGGCCTGGTACGCCCCGGACCGTATCCCCCGCGACCTCCTCGACGGCCTCGCCGAACCGCCCCGCCTGGCCGCCGCGATCGGTCGGCTCACGGCCTACAGCATGATCACCGACAATGCCGACGGCACCCTGACCGTCCACCGCGTCCTCCAGACCCTCGCCCGCACCCCCGACGCCGACGACCCCCACCGTCGACCCGAAGCCATCGACCACGCGCGCGGCCAGGCCACCACACTCCTCACCAACGCTTTCCCCGCCGACAGCCACATTCGGCCTGACACCTGGCCCCGGTGCCGAAGCCTCCTCCCGCACGCCGACGCCCTCACTCACCACCACGCCCCCGACCGCGACACCCTTCGTACTGCCCTCGTCCTCTATCTCACCGCTCAATACCGAACAGGTCAGAGTGTCCTCGCCCCGGCCATCCAGGCTCTCCACCGTGCCCTTGCAGCCCAAAGGCGGATCCAGGGCAGCGACCACCCCGACACCCTGACCGCACGTAACTTCCTCGCTTACGCGCACTTTGCGGCGGGGGACCTGGGGCGAGCGACCCCGCTGTTCGAACGCATCCTGGAACAACGGGATCGGGTATTGGGTAGCGACCACCCCGACACGCTGACGTCGCGCAGCAACCTCGCCTACGCATACGAGGAGGCCGGAGACCTGAAGCGGGCGATCCCACTCCACGAACACACCCTGCGGAAACGGGAGCAGCTCCTGGGCGAGGACCACCGCGACACCTTGACCTCACGCAACAACCTCGCCGTCGCGTACCGGGCGGCGGGGGACCTGGAGCGAGCGATCCCGCTGTTCGAACGCACTCTGGAGGATCGGGAGCGGGTGCTGGGCAAGGACCACCCCGGCACGCTGGCTTCGTGCCGCAGCCTCGGTGTCGCATACACGGTGGCCGGGGACCTGGAACGGGCGATCCCGCTGCTCGAGCGCACCTTGCACGACGCCGAGCGGGTGCTGGGCAGCGACCACTCCGGCACGCTGGCTTCGTGCCGCAGCCTTGGTGGTGCATACACGGCGGCGGGGGACCTGGAGCGGGCGATCCCGCTGCTTGAGCGCGCCCTGCACGGCTGCGAGCGGGTGCTGGGCAACGGTCACCCCTCCATGCTTGCCACGCGCCGCCACCTCGCCAGCGCATATGAGAAGGCAGGTGACTTGGAGCGGGCGATCTCGCTGCTCGAACGCACCGTGCATGACTCCGAGCGGGTCCTGGGCAGCGACCGCCCCAAAGTGCTCATCGCGCGCAACGATCTCGCCCGTGCGTATGAAATGGCAGGGCACTTGGGGCGGGCGATCCAGCTGTTCGAACGCACCCTGCACGACAGCGAGCGGGTCCTGGGGCAGGGCCACCCGCTCACCACTACGGTGCGGACGAACCTGGAACGGGCGCGGTCCACCTAGCTGCCCCCGGGCAGAGCAGAGCGGAGGTCGAGTCGGTGTCAGCCGTTGCGGCCTCTGAGGCGTTAACTGCCGCGAAACACAAGGGAAGTAATCCCGGAGTAATGCCTGAGTAATGTCCTGGGTCCAGGCCGTAGAGGGGTTTCGCTTGTGTGATACATCTATTTCGCGAGTGCGTCGCCCCCAGTGACCGGGTCGCTCCAGGCCCCGGCGCGACGACTGTGAGGTGGAGACCATGCAACTGACCCCGCACGAGCAGGAACGGCTGCTCATCCACGTGGCGGCCGACGTCGCCGAGAGGCGCCGGGCGCGCGGGCTGAAGCTCAATCACCCCGAGGCCGTCGCGCTGATCACCTCGCATGTGCTGGAGGGCGCGCGCGACGGGCGTACCGTCTCCGAGCTGATGGACTCCGGGCGTTCCGTCCTCGGGCGCGACGACGTGATGGACGGGGTCCCCGAGATGATCCACGACGTGCAGGTCGAGGCGACCTTCCCCGACGGGACCAAGCTCGTCACCGTCCACGAGCCGATCGCCTGACGAGGAGCGCGCAGCAGATGATTCCCGGAGAGATCCTCTTCGCCGAGGAGCCGGTACGGATCAACGAGGGCGCCGAGGTGACCCGTCTGACCGTGCTCAACACCGCCGACCGGCCCGTGCAGGTCGGCTCCCACTACCACTTCGCCGAGGCCAACCCCGGGCTCGAATTCGACCGCGCGGCGGCCCGCGGGAAGCGGCTCAACGTCGCCGCGGGCACCGCCGTCCGCTTCGAGCCCGGCATTCCCGTCGAGGTCGCGCTCGTGCCGCTGCGCGGCAAGCGCGTCGTCGCCGGGCTCCGCGGCGCCATCGGAGGCCCCCTCGATGCCTGAGCTCTCCCGTCCCGCCTACGCCGATCTCTTCGGCCCGACCACCGGCGACCGGATACGGCTCGCGGACACCGACCTCGTCGTCGAGATCGAGGAGGACCGCTCCGGCGGCCCCGGACGCTCCGGCGACGAGGCCGTGTTCGGCGGGGGCAAGGTCATCCGTGAGTCGATGGGCCAGGCCCGTACGACCCGTGCCGAGGGCGCCCCGGACACCGTGATCACCGGCGCGCTCGTGCTGGACCACTGGGGCGTCGTCAAGGCCGACATCGGGGTACGCGACGGCCGTATCGTCGCGCTCGGCAAGGCCGGGAACCCCGACACGATGGACGGGGTCCACCCCGGCCTCGTCATCGGCCCCGAGACCGAGATCATCGCGGGCAACGGCAAGATCCTCACCGCCGGGGCCATCGACGCGCACGTGCACTTCATCTGCCCCCAGCTCGTGGACGAGGCCCTCGCCTCCGGCATCACCACGCTCGTCGGCGGGGGTACGGGCCCCGCCGAGGGGTCCAAGGCGACCACCGTCACGCCGGGGCCGTGGCATCTCGCCCGCACCCTGGAGGGCATGGACGGGCTGCCCGTCAACGTCGGCCTGCTCGGCAAGGGCAACACCGTCTCGCGCGACGCCATGCTCAGCCAACTGCGCGGCGGAGCCGTCGGGTTCAAGATCCATGAGGACTGGGGTGCGACCCCTGCCACGATCGACGCCTGTCTGGGGGTCTGTGACGAGACCGGGGCCCAGCTCGCCATCCACACCGACACCCTCAACGAGGCCGGGTTCGTCGGCGACACCCTCGCCGCCATCGCCGGACGCGGCATCCACGCGTACCACACCGAGGGCGCGGGCGGCGGGCACGCGCCGGACATCATCACCGTCGTCGGCGAGCCCAACGTCCTGCCGTCCTCGACGAATCCGACCCGGCCGCACACCGTCAACACCGTCGAGGAGCACCTCGACATGCTGATGGTCTGTCACCACCTCAACCCCGCCGTGCCCGAGGACCTCGCCTTCGCGGAGTCCCGCATCCGGCCCAGCACCATCGCCGCCGAGGACACCCTGCACGACCTCGGCGCGATCTCGATCATCTCCTCCGACTCCCAGGCCATGGGCCGTATCGGCGAGGTCGTGCTGCGCACCTGGCAGACGGCGCACGTGATGAAGAAGCGGTACGGGGCTCTCGCCGGGGACGGCAGGGCGGACAACCGCCGGGCCCGGCGCTACGTCGCCAAGTACACGATCAACCCCGCCGTCGCGCAGGGCATGGACGCCGAGATCGGCTCGGTCGAGCCCGGCAAGCTCGCCGACCTGGTGCTGTGGGACCCGGCGTTCTTCGGCGTCAAGCCGCAGACCGTGATCAAGGGCGGGCAGATCGCCTACGCGCAGATGGGCGACGCGAACGCGTCCATTCCGACTCCGCAACCGGTGCTGCCCCGCCGGATGTTCGGCGCCACGGGCCGGGCGCCCGGCTCCAACTCCGTCAACTTCGTGACGGGGACCGCGCTCGACGACGGGCTCGCCGACCGTCTCGACCTGCGCAAGCGGTTCGCCGCCATCGGCGACACCCGGCCCGTCACCAAGGCCGACATGCGCGAGAACGACGCCCGCCCCGACGTCAAGGTCGACCCCGACACCTTCACGGTCACCATCGACGGCACCCCGGTCACGCCCGACCCCGCGCCGGAACTGCCCATGGCCCAGCGGTACTTCCTCTTCTGATGTCCCGGGCAGCACTCCTCGTCCTGGCCGACGGCCGCTTCCCGGCGGGAGGACACGCGCACTCCGGCGGGGCCGAGGCGGCCGTGAAGGCGGGCCGTATCGCGGACGCGCCCTCGCTCGCGGCGTTCTGCCGCGGGCGGCTGCACACCGCCGGGCTGACGGCCGCCGGGCTCGCCGCCGCCGCGGCCGCGCCCGGTGGCGCGTTCGACCCGCTCGTCCTCGACGCCGAGGCGGACGCCCGTACGCCCTCGCCCGCACTGCGCCGTACGGCCCGCAAGCTGGGCCGGCAGATGATGCGCGCGGCCCGCGCCGCCTGGCCGGGCCCCGAGCTGGACGCGCTCGCCGCCGCCCGGCCCAAGGGCGCGCACCAGCCCGTCGTGCTCGGCCTCGCGGCCCGGTCGGCGGGGCTGGGGCCGCTGGACGCCGCCTACGCCGCCGCGTACGAGAACGTCAGCGGCCCGGCGACCGCCGCCGTACGTCTGCTCAGCCTCGACCCCTTCGACGCCACGGCCGTGCTGGCCCGGCTCGCACCCGAAGTCGACGCGGTGGCCCGCGAGGCCGCCGACGCCGCCGCGACCGGCGACCCGGAGGCGCTGCCCGCCGCCTCGGGGCCGCTGCTGGACATCACGGCCGAGGCCCACGCGACGTGGCCCGTACGCCTCTTCGCGTCCTGAGCCCCTCCCCGAAAGGAACGTTCGCCCATGCACCTCGACCACGAACTCGACGAGATGTTCCCCGAGCGCCACACCCACGGCGCCGCGCACCCCACCCGCGCCGACGGCACGCGCCGCGCGCTGCGCATCGGGCTGGGCGGGCCCGTGGGCTCGGGCAAGACCGCCACCGTCGCGGCGCTCTGCCGCGCACTGCGCGACGCCCTCTCGCTGGCCGTCGTCACCAACGACATCTACACCCGCGAGGACGCCGCCTTCCTGCTCCGCGAGGCCGTGCTGCCGCCCGAGCGGATCACCGCCGTGGAGACCGGCGCCTGCCCGCACACCGCGATCCGCGACGACATCTCCGCGAACCTCGAAGCCGTCGAGGACCTGGAGGACGAAGTGGGACCGCTCGACCTGATCCTCGTCGAGTCCGGCGGCGACAACCTCACCGCGACCTTCTCCAAGGGCCTCATCGACGCGCAGATCTTCGTGATCGACGTCGCGGGCGGCGACGACATCCCGCGCAAGGGTGGCCCCGGCGTCACCACGGCCGATCTGCTGGTCGTCAACAAGACGGACCTCGCCCCGTACGTCGGCTCCGACCTGGAGGGCATGGCACGCGACGCGAAGGCCCAGCGCGGCGACCTCCCCGTCGTCTTCCAGTCCCTCCGGGGCGAGGAGGGCGTCGGGCCCGTCGCCGACTGGGTCCGTGAGCGGCTCGCCGCCTGGCGCGCGACCCCGGTCGCCTCCGCCGCATGACGACCGCCCCCGCGCCGACGACCGGCGTCCACGCCACCGCCCGTATCGCCGCGGCGCTGGACGCCCGGGGCCGTACCGCGCTGCCGGTGCTCAGCGGCGAAGGGCCGTTCGCGCCGCGGCGTACGCGCGCGGCCGACCCGGCGCGGGCCCGGGTCACGCTCGTCGGGGCGATGAGCGCGCCCCTGACCGGCGACCGGCTCGTGATCGAGGCGCAGGTGGGGGAGGGGGCGGCGCTGCGGCTGGACGGGAGCGCGGCCACCATCGCGCTGCCGGGGGGTACGGGACAGGCGGAGCCCGCACGCTACGACGTACGGCTCACCGTCGCCGACGGCGGCACCCTCCACTGGCTCCCGGAGCCCCTCATCTCGGCCGCGGGCAGCGATCTGCGGCAGCACATCCGCGTGGACCTGGCACCCTCCGCGCGGCTGGTGCTCCGCGACGAGCAGGTGCTCGGCCGTACGGGGGAGGGGCCGGGGCGGCTCGGCACGCGGCTCACCGTGCGCCGCGGGGGACGTCCGCTGCTGGACCAGCGGCTCGATCTCGGACCCGGTGCACCCGGATGGGCGAGCGGCGCGGTGATCGGCAAGGGGCACCGGGCCGTGGGGCAACTCCTCGTCGTCGACCCCGAGTTCGGGACGGAGCCGCCGGGACCGCGCGTCCTGGGAGAGACCGCGGTGGTCACCCCGCTCGCGGCGGGACCGGCGATCCTGGTCACGGCTGTCGCGCCGGACGCGCTCCAGCTCCGAAAGTTGATCGATCAATCGCACATATTCACGTCTTGGTAAAGATCACAGGTGTGGCCTGTCACTTACCGCCGGTGAGGGAGAAAGATCCTCCTGACACACCACCCACCAGGGGGAGGCAGACACGTGAAGAGACGCAAGGCGGCGATAGCCGCAGCGGGCACACTCGCCGCGGGAGCGCTGACCGCGGGGCTCATATCCGTTCCGTCCGCCTTCGCGGACGGCACCGCGGAAGGGGCCCAGAAGGCCCAGCAGGCAGGTCAGCAGTCCCAGGCCGAGGCCCAGGGCGTGAAGCTGGCCGCCGCGCGCGCCGCCAAGACCGGCATCGACTGGAAGGACTGCCCGAAGGACTGGGGGCTCAAGGCGCCCATCCAGTGCGGCTGGGTCACCGTTCCCGTCGACTACGCCAAGCCGAACGGCAAGAAGATCAAGATTGCCGTCGACCGCGCCGTCAGCACAGGCAGCAAGAAGGAACGCCAGGGTTCGCTCGTCTACAACCCCGGCGGTCCCGGCGGCTCGGGCCTGCGCTTCCCGGCCCGTATCCCGGACAAGAACCCGCTGTGGGCCAAGGCCGCCACCGCCTACGACTTCGTGGGCTTCGACCCGCGCGGCGTCGGCCACTCGGCGCCGATCTCCTGCGCCGACCCGCAGGAGTGGGTCAAGGCCCCCAAGCCGGACGCCATCCCGCAGGACGAGGCGGACAAGCGCGCCCACCGCAAGACCGCCAAGGAGTACGCGGACGGCTGCGTGGAGCGCAGCGACAAGGCCGTCCTCGCCTCGATGACCACGCCCAACGCGGCTCGTGACCTCGACGTCATCCGCGCGGGGCTCGGCGACAAGAAGCTCAACTTCCTCGGCGTCTCCTACGGCACCTACATGGGTGGCGTCTACGCCGAGCTCTTCCCGAACCACGTGCGGCGCATGATCACGGACAGCATCGTGAACCCGTCGCCGAAGAAGATCTGGTACGACGTCAACCTCGACCAGGACGTCGCCTTCCAGACCCGCTGGGAAGACTGGAAGAAGTGGGCGGCGAAGCACAACGACGTCTACGGGCTCGGTGCCACCGCCGAGAAGATCGAGAAGCGCTGGGAGGACCTGCGCGCCACCGCCAAGAAGGACCCCATCGGCGGCGTCGTGGGCACCGAGGAGCTGACCGGTTTCTTCCAGAGCGCGCCCTACTACGACTCCGCCTGGGCCGAGGTCGCCTCCGCCTGGTCGGCGTACGTCAAGGGTGACGAGAAGCCGCTGATCGAGGCCGCGGGGCCGGACATGTCGGACGTCGCGGGCAACAAGGCCAGCGAGAACGGCAACGCCGTCTACACCGCCGTCGAGTGCAACGACGCGCAGTGGCCGCGCGACTGGAAGACCTGGGACCGGGACAACACCAAGCTCCACGAGAAGTACCCGTTCCTGACCTGGTCCAACGCGTGGATGAACTACCCGTGCGCCGTCTGGCCGCTCAAGCAGCAGAAGCCGCTCGACATCAAGGCCAAGACCTCGCACCCGGTTCTGATGATCCAGGCCACGCGTGACGCCGCCACCCCGTACCCGGGCGGCGTCGAGCTGCACAAGCGGCTCAAGGGCTCCCGTCTGATCACCGAGAAGGACGCGGGCTCGCACGGCATCACCAACCTGGAGAACAAGTGCATCAACAAGCGCGTTGACGCCTACCTCCTCAAGGGCACCGTGGATGCCAAGGACGTGACGTGCGGCCCGCACGCCACGCCCGAGCCGGAGAAGTCCGCGAAGAAGGCCGCCACCAAGGCAGCCGCCGCCGCGGTCCCGGCCGTGAAGTAGCAGCACACCGTACGGGCCTCGCGGGCCGTACGGACGAGGGGCGGCCGGAACACCACCGGCCGCCCCTCGGCATGTCGACGGCCCCCCGCTCAGCGGCGGTGCTCCGCCAGCCAGCGGTCCTCCGCCTCGTAGTCGAACATCCCGTACCCCTCCACTTGCGCCAGTTGCGGGTACACCTCCCGCCAGTCGCGTCCCCGCACCCGCGCCGCGACCCACTCCACCGTCTCCGGCAGCGACTCCTCGTACGAGGTCACGGGGCGGTAGCCCAGCTCCCGTTCCGCCGCCGTCATGTCGAACACCACCGGCTCCGGGAGCGACCAGGGCGTCGCGCCCACCGTCGGCGCGTCCTCGGGTGGGGCGCCGTCCAGCAGCACCGTCTCGGCCTCGCCGCCGAGGACGGTGTCCATCAGCTCCGCGATCCGCGCGACCGGGAGCGCCTCCGGGTCGGCCGCGTTGAGCGCCCGCGAGCCGGGCCGGCGGGCCGCCAGGCGCACCAGCTCCGCGAGGTTGTCCACGTGGGCGGTGTGGAAGCGGCTGCGGCCGCCGTACGCGAGGATCCGTACGGGCCTGCCGTCCAGCCACCGCTTGACGAACCACAGCTCGCGCGGCATCCGGTCGTGCCTCCCGTGCACCGCGCCCGCGCGCAGCAGCGTCACCGGCAGCCGCGCGCCGAGCGCCAGCAGGTCCCGCTCCATCAGCGCCTTGCGCGAGCCGTAGTCCCGGTCGCCGGGCGGCAGGGTGCGCTGCGTCTCCGGGATCGGGACCGGGTAGCGGGGGAAGCCGTCCGGCTCGTCCTGCGTCATGAAGCTGCGGCCCCGCCCGTCCTCGTAGACCGCGCCGCTGGAGAGCACCACGGCGGACGCCACCCGGCCCGCCAGCCCCGTCAGCTGGCGGGTGTGCGCGGGCGTCATCGTCCAGGTGTCCACCAGCAGCGCGTGGTCCTCGCCGACGGCCGCCGCCAGCGCCCCGTCCTCGTCCCGGTCGAGGGCGACCGCGCGTACGCCGTCCGGCCACGATCCGTCCTGGGCCGCGCCGCGCGCGGCGGCGGTCACCTCCCAGCCGTCGGCTGTGAGCGCCCGTACGGCCGCCCGTCCGATCTGTCCCGTCGCGCCGAGCACGAAGGCCCGCGGTCCGTCAGCCATGCGGGCAGGCTAGGGCGGTACGAGGAGACTCGGACAGGGGCTTCGCCGAGCGCGGAACCAATTGGCCCTGCGGGCCGCTTGGAGGGAGACGGGGGGGGCTCAGGCCGCGCCCCGGCCCTTGCCGCGCAGCGAACGGCCGCCGCGGGCCGCCTTCTCCCGCTCGCGCTCCGCGGCCTGCGCGGCCTTGGCGTCGGGCGCGTACATGTCCACGTACTCCTGGCCCGAGAGCTGCATGATCGCCTGGATGATCTCGTCGGTGACGGCCCGCAGCGCCACGCGCTCGTTCTCCATCCCCGCGAACCGCGAGAAGTCCAGCGGCTCCCCGAAGCGGATCGTCACGCGCCCGATCTTCGGCAGCTTCCGCCCCGGAGGCTGGAGTTCGAACGTGCCGACCATCGCGCACGGGATCACCTTCACGCCCGCGCCCAGCGCCATGGCGGCCACGCCGACGCGGCCCTTGTAGAGCCGTCCGTCGTGCGAGCGCGTCCCCTCCGGGTAGATGCCCAGCAACTCGTCCTTGCGCAGCACCCCGAGGCCCTCGTCGATCGCGGCCTGCCCGGCGCCCTTGCCCGAACGGTCCACCGGGATCTGCCCCGCGCTGCGGAAGAACGCCGCCGTCAGCCGCCCCTTGAGGCCCGGGCCCGTGAAGTACTCGGCCTTCGCCAGGAACGTGATGCGGCGCCGCAGCATCGCGGGCATCAGGAAATGGTCGGAGAACGACAGATGGTTGCCCGCCACGATCGCCGCGCCCTCGTCGGGCACATGCTCCAGGCCCTCGATGCGGGGCCGGAACACCAGCCGCAATATCGGCCCCAGCACCACATACTTCAGCACGTAGTAGAACACGGGACGTCTCCCTCTCCGCCGCTTCGGCTCACCGGGGCTCTTCCTGAGCCGGCTGACAGCACCTCGGGCCCGCCGTCCGCCGTCCGCCGTGGGGGCGCGGGACGCGGGCCGTGGCGCCCGATCGTATCCGCGCCACCATCGGGGCAAGAGCACATACCGCACTATCGCCCGGCGCGGGGAGCCGGTCACTACGTCGAACGGCACCGGTGTGCGCGGCGGTTCTTCAGGTGCCCGTCTCAGGCGCCCGCCTCAGGCTCCCGTCTCAGGCTCCCGCCCCCAGCAGCGTGGCGGCGCCCGGTCCGGTCAGCTCGTCCTCCGCCACCGGGCGGCCGGAGACGGCGAGGAGCAGGGAGAGCGCGGTCCCGGTCACCTCCGGGCCCTCGCCGAGGGTGAGTTCGGCGTCCGAGGCCGTGAGCCGGACCCGGCCCACCAGCTCCTTGGCCCCGCCGAACGACGCCGGGGTACGCGCCTGCAGGCGGAGCGCCCTGACCACGGCCTCCCGGGGGTAGGCGCGGGTGAGGCCGAGCGGGCGGCGGATGTCCTCGCCGTGGACGATCTCCTCGACGAGCCGTGTGTCGAGGGACGCGGGCGGCGTCGACGTACGCGAGGCGACCTGCCGCAGCTTCTCCAGCGTCTCCGCCGGTACGGCGCCGCGCTCGCGCTCTACGCCCCGCGTGTTCTGCCGGTCGAAGTCGAACCCGGCACGGGCGAGCCCGGCGACGAAGCCCAGGCGCGTGGTCCTGGCGGTGTCGACCAGATGCGCCGCCACGTCGTGCACGGTCCACCCCGCGCACAGCGAGGGGACCTCCCACCGCGCCTCGTCGAGACCTGCGAGGTCCTCGATCAGCGCCGCGCGCTCGGCGTGCACCCGCGTCCAGATGTCGGCTTTCACGGCGTTCTTCACGGCGTTCTTCACGGCGGTTCCTCCACTCGGCGGGGGCCTTGTGACAGGGGAGACCCGCCGCGCGCCGGAAACTCATCGCCCGGGGGCACGGTCGCCGCCGCACGGCTCTGGTGACCTCCGGCGCCCGGTGCTGCACTGTCCCCCGTCCGCACACCGCCGAGCGGAAGGGACGCCCGCCCGTGAACCCCGACAGCAGCACCCGCCCCCGCCCCCGCCCCAACATCCTGCTCGTCGTCTCCGACCAGGAACGGCAGCGTGACTGGCTGCCCGAGGGACTGCGCCTGCCCTGGCGCGAGCGGCTCCTCGCGGAGGGGCTGGAGTTCACCAACCACTGGACGCACTCCTCGCCGTGCTCCCCGTCGCGCGCCACGATGATGACGGGCCGGTACGTCCCGCAGCACCACGTCGCCGAGAACATCATCTTCCCCTGGCAGCCCGAGCTCCCGGCCTCCGTCCCCACCATCGGCTCCGCGCTGCGCGACGCCGGGTACCGCAGCGCGTACCTCGGCAAATGGCACCTGTCGACCAGCGCCCACCCCGACATGGCCGCCTACGGCTACGCCGACTGGGACGGCAACGACCACCACTGGATGGGCATGGCCGGGACCGGCGTGCACTTCGACCCCGTCATCGCCGAGTCCGCCGCGCACTGGCTCACCCGCAACGCCGCCGACCCCGACCCCGGGCCCTGGTTCCTCACCGTCGCGCTCGTCAACCCGCACGACGTCATGTGGTACCCCCTCGACCAGCCCGGCTACCAGCGCGACCACCCCGAACAGCTTGCCATGGTCCGCCGGTTCCTCGGCACGGGGGAGTGGGGGAGGGGCGAGGCCGTTCCCGCGTACGACGAGCCCTACGACGAGCTGTTCGACCGGCTCCCCGCGAACTTCGACGACGATCTGCACTCCAAACCCGCCGTCCAGCGCCAGTGGCGGTACGACCAGCAGCACAGCCTCTGGGGCCGCATCGACCCCCGCGACACCCGGGCCTGGCTGCGCCACCTCGACTACTACGCCCGGCTCCACCAGCTCGCCGACGAGAGCCTCGGCACCGTCCTGTCCGCGCTGGAGGCCACCGGGCGCTGGGACGACACGGTCGTCCTCTTCACCTCCGACCACGGCGACATGTGCGGCTCGCACGGCCTGCGCTCCAAGGGGCCCTTCGTCTACAACGAGATCATGAAGGTGCCCTTCTACGCGAAGGTCCCAGGCCTCACCCGCCCCGGCACCGTCACCGGCGCGCTCTCCTCCCACGTCGACCTCGCGCGCACAATCTGCGCCCTCGCGGGCGCCGCCCCCGACCCCGCGTTCCGCGGCACGGACCTCACCCCGGTCCTCGCCGACCCGGCCGCGTCCGTACGCGAGCACGTCCTCTTCGCGCAGGAGGCCGTGCACACCCGCCGCATCCAGCAGAACCGGTACGCGATCCGCGGGCTCTTCGACGGCCGCCACAAGTACGCCCGCTACTACGGCGTCGGCGGCGGCCTCGTCGCCGACCAGCCCACCAGGCCCACCGCCACCCCGATGCTCTTCGGCCCCGACGCCGCCTTCGACGACAACGACCACGAGCTGTACGACCTCCGGGAGGACCCCCACGAGCGCGTCAACCTCGCCCACGACCCGGCCCGCCGCGCCGAACTCCGCGAACGCTTCGCGCGGCTGCGCGAGATCGAGCAGACGGAGTTCGCCTGACGGCCAGGAGGCGTCAGGAGTCGTCGGTGGGGCGGGCGGCCAGCTCGATGCCGCGCACCCGGCGCAGCCACGCGAACAGCATCCGTACCGCCACCCCGCACCCCGCGCACCATGCCCAGCCCTCCGTCAGAAGGGTGTGCAGGCCGTCCGTGGCGTGGATGTAGACGACCAGCGCGCCCACCGCGGCGGCGTTCGCCGCGTTCGTACGGGCTTCCACGGCCAGCAGCCAGTCGAACGGGCGCCACAACGGTTCGGCCAGATCGCGCAGCCGCATGCGGACGGCCGCCAGCAGGAAACCCGCGACGAGCCGTCGCCGCCTGCGCCCCGGCAGACCCTCGCCGTCCTCGCCCGCCAGGACGGCGGCCCACTCCCCGCGCAGATGCGGCCTGCGCCGCCCGGCGACGAGGGAGGCCAGACCCAGCGAGCGCCCGCTGGGCTCCCGGGTCCGGTGTGCTCGGGCATTGCGATGGCTCATACCGAACAGGGTCCCGGCCGCCACCCCAGAGGCGATCAGGCCCCCGAGCGCGAAGAACCAGCCTGTGGTGACCAGGGTGTCCGTCGAGACCGGATCCCGGAAAATCGGTCCGAAAAGGTATCCCACCAACAGGAAGATGCCGCCCGCCAGCGCCGCGAGAACCGGCGCGAGAACGGCCACCACGGTCACGGCACCCGCGCCGTCGGGTCCCTGCCGGTGCGGCTGCTGAGGGCTCGGCTCCGCGGTCACGCCGCACCACCGTGGGGGGAGGTGCGCAGGCCGAAGAGCCTCGGCTTGCGTGTCCGGGCCTCCCGCGTGGCGCGCAGTCCGAAGGCCGTCAGCTCGTAGTAACGCCGCGCCGGGCGCCCCGGATGAGGCCCCGTCTCCTCCCGGCCGGTGATCCAGCCCTGCTCGGTGAGCCGGTCGAGGATCGGGTACACGGTCCCGGATCCCAGGTCGGCCTCCTCGCAGATCTTCAGACCCCAGGCCGGATCGTCCTCGGTCGCGGACAGGAGCACCTTGAGAACCTCAAGTGTCGGCCGGGTAAGGCGAATTGATGCCATGACACACAGGGTTCCACGACCCCGAGCGTATGTCGAGAACGAAGTACGCTCCGCGGCCGGCGTCAGCCGCCCCGCTCCCTGCGCTGCCGGGCCCGGACCACGTACACGTCCACCAGGGCCAGCAGCCCCAGCAGCGCGCACGCGGCGGCGATCCCCCACAGCGGGCCGCTGCCCGGGGAGCTGCCCGGGCCCGAGGAGTCCGCCCAGAGGCCGAAGCCCACGGCCGCGGCCAGGAAGAGCGGGGCGAAGAGGGCCGAGAGCAGCAGCCTCAGGCGGAGGGAGCTCTGGGCCGTGGTGGGCTCGGTCCCCGTACGTTCATGACGGTGCCCGTACGCCCCGGAACGCGACCGGGGCACGGGCTCGCGTGGCCTGTCGTCCATGGCTCCTCCCGGGGCCGGCCCCGTACGGCTAGTTACGCGCGGTCACCACGCCCAGCGTGATCAGGCCCAGCACCACCCACAGGAACCAGAGCCAGCCGCTGCTGCCCAGCGCCACCGTGTACGCGGTCACCACCACGAGCCCCACGACGGTGAACACCGTCATCGTCTTCACCGAGCCGGGCATCCCTGTCATCCCAGGCATCACCGCACCTCCTCCCGGCGGCCCCGGGGAGCACGGGTCGCGCACGCACAAGGGCCGCGGCCAGGTCCCCATCGTCACCCGGCCACGGCCCCGCGCGCTACTGGCGTGCCCTTCTGCGGTCTCGCGCCCTACCGTCCCTGGAGCGACGCCAGGTACGCGTTGTACGCGGCCAGCTCCTTGTCCCCGTCCCGGTCGGCCCGGCGGTCGCGGCGCCGTGCCTGGCGCTGCTCGGAGACGTACCACTGGAAGACCAGCGCGACGAGCACGATCACCGAGGGGATCTCGCTGAAGGCCCAGGCGATGCCGCCCGCCGCCTGCTGGTCGGAGAGCGCGTCCGCCCCGAGCGAGGCGGGCGGATGCGCGTACGTGCCGATCATCGGCTCCGTGGCCATCATCAGCGCGATGCCGAAGAAGGCGTGGAACGGCATGCCCGCGAAGAGCTCCAGCATCCGCATCACGTAGCCGGGCCGGTGCGGGCCCGGGTCCACGCCCATGATCGGCCAGAAGAAGACCAGGCCCACGGCGAGGAAGTGCACCATCATCGCGATGTGCCCGGCCTTGGAGCCCATGAGGAAGTCGAAGAGCGGCGTGAAGTAGAGCGCGTAGAGGCTCGCGATGAAGAGCGGGATCGTGAAGACCGGGTGCGTGATCACCCGCATGTAGCGGCTGTGCAGCAGCGCTACGAGGAGTTCGCGCGGCCCCTTGCGAGCACCCTGGCTGCGGTTCGCGGAGGGCAGCGCGCGCAGCGCCAGCGTCACCGGGGCGCCCAGCAGCAGCAGGATCGGCGACAGCATGCTGATCACCATGTGCTGCACCATGTGCACGCTGAAGAGGACCATCCCGTACTCGTTCAGCGCCGTGCACATCACCAGCGCAACCGTCAGCACACCGGTCACGAAGGCGACCGTGCGCCCCACCGGCCACGCGTCCCCGCGCCGCCGCAGCCGCACCACGCCCCACCCGTACAGGGCCAGCGCCAGCAGGCAGCCCACCAGGAAGAACGGCTCGCCGGTGAACTCCAGTCCCCGCGCGAGGGTGAAGGGCGGCAGGTCCATCGTCATGCCGTGGCCGCCGTGATCCATCCTTCTCCTGCTTTCTCCAGGTACGCCCCCGTCCGCACCAGACTAGAACCGCCCGCCCGGCCCGTCCCCGGCGGGGGCGGGCCGAACGGGCGGCTCCGGAAGGACGGACCCGGGGAGCGGGTCAGGCGGGCTGGGTCGCCGCCGCGATCCGCTCGTCGCGCAGCGCCTCGTACCAGCGGTCGTCGACCGGCGGCAGCGCGTTGACGTCCAGCGACAGCTTGATCAGCAGGTCCGCGATCTGCGGGTTCCGCGCGAGCACCGGGCCGTGCATGTACGTACCGAAGACCGTGTCGTTCCACGCGCCCTCGGTGCCGTCCCCGGTCCCGTTCCCCTTGCCGAGCCGCACCCGCGCCAGCGGGCGCGCGCCCGGGCCCAGGTGCGTGATGCCCTGGTGGTTCTCGAAGCCGGTGAGCTGCGGCAGCCGCAGATACTCGTCGACGTCGCCGAGGACGTCGCCCACACACCGGTCCGCCTCGCCACGCGTACTGGTCACGTCCAGCAGCCCCAGGCCGGGCGAGCGCTCGCCCAGGTCGTTGACGAACTCGTGGCCCATGATCTGGTAGCCCGCGCAGACGGAGAAGATGATCGCGCCGTTCTCCGCGGCGCGGTTCAGCCCGCCGTCGCGCAGCAGCCGCTCGGCCGCCAGCCGCTGTGGCCGGTCCTCGCCGCCGCCGATCAGATAGATGTCCCCGGAGGTCGGGATCGGCTGGTCCGAGCGCACGTCCAGCCGCTGCACGTCGAGCCCGCGCTGCCGCGCGCGCCGCTCCACCACCAGCGCGTTGCCCTGGTCGCCGTACGTGCTGAGCAGGTCCGGGTAGACCCACACCAGCCGCAGACTCGCGTTACTCATGCCGCCAGCTCCTTCAGCGGTTCGAAGGGATCGAGGTCGAGGTCGAGAGGGACCGAGGCCCGCGGATCAGTTGCCGACGACACGGCGCAGGTCCTGGAACGCGGTGTAGTTCGCGATGGCCTCGATACGGCCCGGAGGGCACCGGTGCACCGCGTCCTGCGCGCTCTCGCACACCTGGAAGTCGACGCCCGCCACCTCAAGACGCACCGCCAGGTCCAGCTTCCGGTCCCCGATCACGCAGATCGGGTGCCCGGCCAGGCGGCCGTAGTCCACGTCCCACAGCCAGGAGGTGTCCGTGCCGTCCGCGCCGCGCGCGTTCACCGACAGGATCACCGGCGCCGGAGGCCCGTCGATCAGCGAGAAGGTCTCCAGCCACCCGGCGGGGTTCTTCGCCAGCAGCAGCCGGATGTCCCGGCCCTCGTACTGCACCACGTCGTAACGGCCCGCGACGGCCTGCACCGAGTACATCCGCTCCAGCGCCGTCTGCGGCGGCACGCCGAAGGCGGCGGCGACGGCGGCCGACGTGGCCGCGTTCGCCTTGTTCGCGCGGCCCGGGAGCTGGAGGTGGATCGGCCAGGCCGAGCCGTGCGGGTCGAGCACATGGTCGCCGGAGAGCGCCCAGCTCGGCGTGGGGCGGCGGAAGCCGCACTCCGCGCAGAACCAGTCGTCGCCGGGACGCTGCATGACGCCGCCGCACGCCGGGCACGACCAGGCGTCGTCCTTCCACTCCTGGCCCGCCGCCACCCAGACGACGTTCGGCGAGGAGGAGGCCGCCCAGACCACGAGCGGGTCGTCCGCGTTCGCGATGATCACGGCCTTCTGGCCGGAGAGGCCCTCGCGCCAGCGCTCGGCCAGCATCCGCGTCTCCGCCGCCCGGTCGAGCTGGTCGCGCGACAGGTTCAGCAGCGCGATGGCCTTGGGCGTGACGTCGCGCGCGACACCGGAGAGGTACTTCTCGTCGACCTCGATCACGCCGTACTGCGCGTTCGACCCGCCCGCGAGGGCCGAGGTGATCCCGGCAGGCATGTTGGCACCCAGCGCGTTCGACACCACCTCGCCGTTGGCGCGCAGCGCCTCGGCGATCAGGCGGGTCGTCGTGGTCTTGCCGTTCGTCGCGGACACCAGGACGACGTCCAGGTGCGTGGCGAGCCGCTGGAGGAGGTCGGGATCGAGCCTGAGCGCCACCTTGCCGCCGATCACCGATCCGCTGCCGCGCCCCGCGGCCCGCGACACCGCTGCCGCGGCCCTCCCCGCCGTCACGGCCAGCCGCGACCGCGGCGACAGCGGGTCCGTGTTGCCTGCCATCGTGTGTGAACCTCCTTGCCCCTCGCGTAGAAGAGAAGCCTACCGAGATCCGGTGGACCCCCTGACCGCGCCACCCCTGGGGAAGATCAACTCGGCGGCGTTCCGCGTACGCTGGCACCCATGCGACGTGGCAGCATCCCCGGCGGCTCCGGCACCGTACGCCCCCTGCGGACGTACGGCGACCCCGTGCTGCGTGCCGCCGCGCGAGCGGTGACCGTCGAGGACCGGCCGCTGCGGCGTCTCGTCGAGGACATGTACGCCACGATGTACGCGGCGCGGGGTGTCGGCCTCGCCGCCTGCCAGGTCGGCCTTCCCCTGCGGATCTTCGTCTACGACTGCCCCGACGACGAGGACCGGCGCCACCGGGGTCACGTCCTGAACCCGCGGCTCGTGTCGACGGGCGGCGTCACCGTGCGGGGCCCGGAAGGGTGCCTTTCCCTGCCGGGGTTGGAATACGGGACGCCGCGTGCGGACGAGGCCGTGGTCGAGGGCGAGGATGTGGAGGGCCGCCCCGTCCGCATCGAGGGCACGGGGTTCTTCGCGCGGTGCCTGCAGCATGAGTACGACCACCTGGACGGAGGGCTGTTCGTCGACCGCCTCTCCGGTCTGCGTCAGCGGCGGGCCCTGCGGGCGGCTCGTCAGTTCCTCGACTGAGCGGATCCGGGGCGGGCTCATGGCGCGGTGATCCTCCGAGGGACAGGGCAGGCGTATCTTGCGTGCCTGAAGGTCGTTTCCAGAACGATGTTCAAAATGCCTCATATTCCTCGCCAGGTTGCCGATGATGTCCCGCCCGCGGTCGTCGTCGGGGCCGGGCCGAGTGGTCTGGCCGCCGCCGCGATACTGCGCAGAGCGGGCGTGCCGACGGTGGTGCTGGAGCGCGGTGAGCGGATCGGGGAGAGCTGGGCCCGGCGCTATGACCACCTCAGCCTGCATACCGTCCGGGGCGGGTCGCGGCTTCCGGGGCTGGCGCTGCCCCGTAGCTGCGGCTCGTGGGTGGCGCGTGACGACTTCCTGCGCTATCTGGAGCGCTACCGCGAGCATCACCGGCTGCCGGTGCGGACGGCGACGGCGGTGCGGCGGATCGAGCCCGCCCCCGCCGACCCGCGGGGCGCATGGCGCGTGCACGCCGACGGCATCGGCGTGATCGCGGCGCGGGCGGTGGTGGTGGCCACGGGGCGCTGTCACACGCCGCGCCTGCCGGACTGGCCGGGCCGGGAGGGGTATCGCGGCGCACTGCTGCATGCGGCCGACTACCGCAGTCCCGCTCCCTACCGGGGGCAGTCGGTGCTCGTGGTCGGCGCCGGGAACAGCGGCACGGAGATCGCGAGCGTGCTCGCCCGGGAGGGCGCGAAGAAGGTGTGGCTGGCCTTCCGTACCCCGCCCAACATCATGCCCCGCGGCTCCAGCCGCTGGCACGCGGTCGGACGGCTCACCGAGCGCCTTCCTCTGGCCTGGCGCGACCGCAGCGCGCTGCTGACGCAGCGCTGCGCGGTGCCCGACCTGAGCGCGTTCGGTGTTCCCCGGCCGCGTACCGGGCCCTTCACGCGCAATCTGCGGGAGGGGAACAATCCGGTGCTGGACCATGGGTTCGTCGCGGCGGTGAGGGGCGGGCTGGTGCGGCCGGTCGCGGCTGTCGCCGGTTTCGACGGGACACGGGTGGAGTTGGCGGACGGCTCCCACCTGACCCCCGACACGGTGATCGCCGCCACCGGCTACCGTCCCGGCCTGGAGCCGCTGTTGCCAGGGCTGGACGTCCTCGACACGCCGGGGAACCCCCTGGTGCAGGGAGCCGGGACGTGCCGTGCCGCACCGCATCTCTACTTCGCCGGGTTCACCAACCCCCTCAGCGGGGCCCTGTATCAGGCGGGGATCGAGGCTCGCGCCATCGCCCGGGCCATCGCGGCACAGCCCCGGCCGGCCCCGCCGGTACCGGCCTCGCGGGAGGACGGAGAGGCATGCCGCCCGACGCACGCCTGAGCCTCAGCGCCGTCTCCAAGTCCTACGGCCGTACCACGGTGCTGCGCGACGTCCACCTGGACGTGCCCGCGGGTGCCCTGGTGGGCGTGGTCGGCGAGAACGGGGCCGGGAAGAGCACCTTGCTGCGCATCGCGGTCGGCCAGCTCGCCCCCGACGCGGGACGGGTCGTCCGCTCGGCCACCCTGGGGTACTGCCCTCAGCAGGTCCGGGTCGACGACGCGCTGACGGTGGAGCAGCACCTGCGGCTGTTCCAGGCCGCCTACCGGCTGCCCGACCTGCACCGCGCGGAAGAGCTGCTGGACCTCTTCGGTCTCGCCTCGTCCCGACGGCGCCGTCTCGGTGTCCTCAGCGGCGGTACCCGGCAGAAGCTCAACCTCACGCTCGCGCTGATGCACGACCCCCGGCTGCTGATCCTCGACGAGCCCCACCAGGGCTTCGACTGGGACAACTACGAGAGGTTCTGGGCCCTGACCGAGCGGCTGAGAGACGGCGGGTGCTCGATCGTCGTCGTCTCCCATCTCCTCCACGACCAGTCCCGCTTCGACACCGTGCACAAGCTGAGCGAGGGCTCCCTGCACCTGGAGAGGGCGGCCGTATGAGGCACTGGTCTACCTCCTTCCTGGTCGCGCTGCGCTTCACCCTGCTCGGCCACGTGAACAACCGCCTTGCCCTGCTCATGGGCGCGGTCTTCAACCCCGGGTGGGTCTGGGTCATCGGCGTCTGTGTCCCGCAGACGCCTCTCACCTTCCGGCTCGGCGTCCTGGACCTTCGCATCAGCACGGACATCAGCCACTCGATGCAGATCACCAGTTCGCTGCCGGGCGCCGCTTCGGTGATCGGATTCATGATGTTCATGGCCGCCTTCAAGGCCCGGGACATGGACGAGCGCCTGATCCTCGCCGGTTACTCGCGCACCGCTCTGACGCTGGCGAGGCTCCTCGCCATGGCTCTGGTGGCCGCCGCACTCGCCACCCAGGTCACGGTCCTGCTCCGGCTGGCCTCGGGGGCGCCGCAACTCGCCGTGCTGTGGCTGGCCGCCTTCTCCGCCGCCCTGGCCTACGGGGGCATCGGCACCATGCTCGGCACGCTGATGCGGACCGAACTGAGCGGCATGTTCTCCGTCCTCGCGTTCATCTTCATGGAACTCACGCTGCAGAACCCCCTCACCAACCCCAGCGCCGACCAGGACTGGCTGATCCTGCTCCCGCTGTACGGCCCGGCGCAGACAGCGACCGCGGCCGTCTTCACCCACACCGGCCCCGGCGTCGGCCTCGCCGCACTCGGCCTCGTGTGGTGCGCGGCGACCACCGCCGCAGCGGCCACCGTCCTCTACGTCCGCACCCGCGCCTACCACCGGCACCCCGCGCCCGCCGAGATCGTCGTACCCGCCTCGCGCCACGCGCCGCAGCTCCCCGGCAAGGCGTCCAAGTGACGCGTACGGACACGCGGGTCCAGGCGCGCAGGTCTCAGAAGCCCGGGCCGCCCGCCCTGTCGCCCGCTGCCGCCAGGCGGCCCCAGAGGAGGTCTGCCAGGTGGCGGACCAGTCTCGCGCGGTCGCAGGGGCGGTCGCGGAGCCACCAGTCGCCCGCGGCGTGCATCATGCCGACGATGCCGTGGCCCCAGACGCGGGCCAGCTCCTCGCTCTCCGGGCCGAGGTCGACCCGTTCGGCGATGACCTTGGCGAGCTCCTCGCCGAGCCGCCGCAGCAGCGGGGCCGAGTGCTGGCCGACGTCGAAGCCCCGCTCGCTGGCGGGGGAGTCCTCCGCCGGGTGCATCAGGAAGCGGTACACCTGCGGGCGCGCCTCGATCGCCGCTAGGTACGTGTCGAGCGTGGCCTCCACCCGCTCGCGGCGCTCCCTCGGTTCGTCGAGCGCGGCGCGCAGCGCGTCCAGCAGCGCGTCCGTGTGGCGCACGGCGAGGGCGCGGTAGAGGCCGCCCTTGTCGCCGAAGTGCCGGTAGAGGATCGGCTTGGTGATGCCCGCCTCCGCGGCGATGGCGTTCATCGAGGCGCCGGGGCCGTCCCTGAGCACCACCTTGTCGGCGGCCTCCAGCAGCTCCTGGCGCCGCCGCTCGGCGGCGCTCGCCTGCGCGTCCTGCCGCGTGGTCCCCATGACGTGCCTCCCCGCCCTACGGTCGCTTGCCCCCCGCGCAACGTACTGCATTCTTCCCGGGCGGCGGCCGGCACAGGGAGTTGACATGCCTTACTGGCGGGTAACAGACTGACTGTCACTCCTATTACTCATGGTAACTACCGGACGAGAACGGCGGAGGGCGACGGCGATGGCCGATTCCCAGTTTGCGTTTGACCTGAACGACGACCAGAAGGAGGTCCGCGACTGGCTCCACGGGTTCGCCGCCGATGTGATCCGCCCCGCCGCCGCCGAGTGGGACGAGCGCGAGGAGACCCCCTGGCCGATCATCCAGGAGGCCGCCAAGATCGGCCTGTACTCCCTCGACTTCTACGCCCAGCAGTTCTTCGACCCCACCGGGCTCGGCATCGCCATGACCATGGAGGAGCTGTTCTGGGGCGACGCGGGGATCGCGCTCTCCATCGTCGGTACGGGCCTCGCGGCGATCGGCGTGGTCGCCAACGGCACCGAGGAGCAGATCGGCACCTGGATACCCCAGATGTACGGCGACGCCAGTGATGTGAAGGTCGCCGCCTTCTGCTCCTCCGAGCCCGACGCGGGCTCCGACGTCTCGGCGATGCGCACCCGCGCCGTCTACGACGAGGCCAAGGACGAGTGGACCCTCAACGGCACCAAGACCTGGGCGACGAACGGCGGCATCGCCAACGTCCACGTGGTCGTCGCCGTGGTCGACCCGGAGCTCGGCTCCAAGGGCCACGCCTCCTTCATCATCCCGCCGGACACCCCCGGCCTCTCCCAGGGCCAGAAGTTCAAGAAGCACGGCATCCGCGCCTCGCACACCGCCGAGGTCGTCCTGGAGGACGTCCGGATCCCCGGCCACTGCCTGCTCGGCGGCAAGGAGAAGCTCGACGAGCGCCTCGCCCGCTCCCGTGAGCGCGCCAAGAAGGGTGGCGAGCGGGTGAAGAACGCGGCGATGGCCACCTTCGAGGCCTCCCGCCCCGCCGTCGGCGCCCAGGCGATCGGCATCGCCCGCGCCGCCTACGAGGTGGCCCTCGACTACGCCAAGACCCGCGTCCAGTTCGGCCGCCCCATCATCGACAACCAGGGCATCGCCTTCCAGCTCGCCGACATGCGCACCCGTATCGACGCGGCGCGGCTGCTGGTCTGGCGCGCCTCCTGGATGGCCGCCTCCGGCCGCAAGTTCGAGTCGGCGGAGGGCTCGATGTCCAAGCTCTACGCGGGCGAGACGGCCAAGACGGTCACCGCGCAGGCCATGCAGATCCTCGGCGGCAACGGCTACACCCGCGAGTACCCGGTCGAGCGCATGCACCGCGACGCCGCGATCTACTCGATCTTCGAGGGGACGAGCGAGATCCAGCGGCTCGTCATCGCCCGTACGATCTCGGGCGTCCCCATCCGCTGACGGCGCGCCCCCTCGCGGGTGTGTTCGCCGCTGGCGATGCCCCGGGCCGTACGGTCCGGGGTGCGTCAGCATGGGGGCATGACGGAAGAACAGCGCTTCCAGGCGCTCTACGACGCCTTCAACTCCCGCGACACCGACGCGCTCCTGGCCGCGATGACGCCCGACGTGGACTGGCCCAACGGCTGGGAGGGCGGCCGCGTCCAGGGGCGCGAGGCGGTCCGCGCGTACTGGCTGCGGCAGTGGGCCGAGGCCGACTCCCGCGTCGAGCCGCTGGCGGTCACCGCGGGGGACGACGGACGGGTGACCGTCGAGGTCCACCAGCGGGCGACGAGCCCGGCGGGCGACGTGCTGTGGGACGGCCCCGTGCGCCACGTCTACGAGCTGCGCGACGGGCTGATCGCGCGGATGGAGATCGTCTGATGGACGTGCGCGAGGTCGCCTTCGGCAGCGCCGGGGTGCGCCTCGTGGGCACCCTGGCGCTGCCCCGCCGGGAGGCCGCCGCCGACGGCCCGGGCGTTCCCGGCGTCGTCATGATCGGCGGCTCCGGAGACTCGGACCGGGACAACGGCACGTACTTCCCGCCGCTGCGCCGGTGCTTGGCGGACGCGGGCTTCGCCGTGCTCTCGTACGACAAGCGGGGCGTCGGCGCCTCGTCCGGCGACTGGCGCGCGGGCACCCTGGCGGAGCTGGCCGACGACGCGTCCGCCGCGCGGGACTTCCTGCGCGGCACGCCCGGGGCCGACCCGGCGCGCGTCGGCTTCCTCGGCCACAGCGAGGGCGGCTGGGCGGCCCTGCTGGCCGCCACCGGCCGGGACGACGTGCCCTGGCTCGTCACCAGCGGCTGCCCGGCGGTGACCCCGGCGGTGCAGGGCCGTCACGAACTGACGAACCTCGTACGGGCGTCGGCGACGGCGTCAGGGTCGGCGACGCCGGATGAGGAGTCGGCCCTCGCCCTCTACGACCGTCTGACCGAGGCCGGTCGGCGCGGTGCCGACTTCGGCGAGGCGCGCGAGCTCGTTCGCGCGGCGGGGAGCCCGCCGTGGGTGGCGGAGCTGTGGGGGGAGCTGGACGCGGCGCTCTGGGGGTTCCTCGCCCGCAAGCAGGACCACGACCCGCTGCCCGGGGTGCGCGGCCTGCGCTGTCCCCACCTGGCGGCCTACGGCGCCGCCGACCCCCTGGTGCCCGTCGCCGAGAGCGTACGGCTGCTCGCCGCGGCGAACGGCGAGGCCGGGCGCGCGCTCCGCGCGACGCTGACCGCCGAGCTGTTCCCCGGCGCCGACCACCGCGTCCAGGTGGACGCCGGGACACGGCTCGCGCCCGGCTACCCCGAGGCGCTGCTCCGCTGGCTGCGGAACCGGACCGTCTAGCGGGCAGCCTGTGCCTGCTCGGCGTGCGCGCGCAGGAGCTTCTTGTCCGGCTTGCCCGTGTCCGTCAGGGGGAGTTCGTCGACGAAGGTGAGGTGTGCCGGTTCGTACAGCGCGCCCCGCCGTACGCGGACCATGGCCCGCAGCTCGTCCGCGTCCACCCCGGCGCCCGGGGCCCGTACGACCACCGCGTGCACCTGTTCCGCCCGGTCGCTGTCGCGCGTGCCGAAGACGGCGCTCTGGCTCACCTGGGGGTGGGAGTTGAGGAGGTCCTCCAGCTCGGTGGTGTACACGTGGCCGCCGACCACGACGATCATGTCCTTGATCCGGTCGACGAGGGTCAAGTAGCCCTCGTCGTCCAGGAATCCGACGTCGCCGGTGTGCAGCCAGCCGTCCCGCAGCACCTCGGCCGTCAGCTCGGGCTGCTTCCAGTAGCCCTGCATGACGTGCCGGGAGCGCACGCAGATCTCACCGTGCGCGCCGTGCGGCAGGTCGTTGCCGTCCGGGTCGCGGACGGCGACCTCGACCCCGTCGAGGACCCTGCCCACGGTGCGCAGCCGTTCGGGGCGGTCCAGGTCGTGGTCCTCGGGGCCGAGGACGCTGATGCTGCCGGCCTCGGTCTGGCCGTAGCCCTGGAGGAGGACGGGGCCGAAGCGGCGTACCGCGTCGGCGATGCGGGCCGGGGACGCCTGGCAGCCGCCGTAGATCAGCTGACGGAGGCTTGAGGTGTCGGTGCGGTCCGCTCCCGGGTGGTCCAGGAGCCGGTACAGCAGCGGCGGCAGCAGGTAGAGGTGCGTGATGCGCTCGCGCTCGATCGCGGCGAGCACCCGGCCCGGGTCGAAGCCCTCCTGAAGCACCACCGTGCCGCCCTCGGCCAGCAGATGGTCGGCGACCAGTCCGGCGGCGTGCGCGAGAGTGGTGCACACCAGCTGCCGGGGCCTGCCGGTGTCGTCGGCGGCGAAGCCGCGCCGCATCCGGCCGACCCGCTCGAAGCTGGTGCAGATGCCCTTGGGGTGGCCGGTGGTGCCGCCGGTGTGGCGGATGGAGCAGATGTCCTCGGGACGGGCCAGGCCCGGCATCGGCTCGGCGGGCTCGGCGGCGGCCAGCTCCAGCAGGTCGGTGCCGGGCTTGCCGGCTCCCAGGGTCAGGACGTGCGGGACCGGGGCCCGGCCGGTGATCTCGGCGGCCCGCTCGGCGTGGGCGGGGTCCACGATCAGCGCCCGGGTCTCCACGTCGCGCACGAGGGCGGCCTGGGAGTCGGCGGAGAGCTTGTCGTAGAGGTGGTTCACCTGGCAGCCGAGCAGGTTGGCAGCGTAGCGGGCGGCCAGGGCCTCGGGGAGATTGCCACTGAGCAGCGTGACCGTCTGCCCGCGCGCCAGGCCCAGGGCGCGCAGCGCGCGTGCCAGCCGGAGGACCAGATCACGGAACGCGCCGGCGGTGATGCGTCGGCCCTGGTGGACCAGCACCTCCTGGGCGGGGTCGACCGCGAGCGAATCCAGGATGTCGTCCACGAACGAGCGGTAGGCCGGAGGGGCAGAGGGCATGTCGGTTCCTTCTTCGGGGTCCTTGCGAGGGGGCTGTGCCAGGTCCTGGCACCCCTGCAAGCTAAGATCCCTAATCACGTTAGGCAAGTGTTTAATGGAGTTAGAGAGCGGCGGACGAGGAGCGGAGGGCGGCGTGGAGAAGAAGGCGGTGACGCGCGTACGCGCGGGACTGACCACGGAACGGGTGGTGCGGGCGGGCGCCGAGCTGGCGGACGAGATCGGCTTCGACCGCGTGACCCCGACGGAGCTCGCCCGGCGGTTCGACGTCAGGACCGCGAGCCTGTACGCGCACATCAAGAATCACCAGGACCTCAGGACCCGGATCGCCCTGTTCGCGCTGGAGGAGCTCGCCGACCGGGCCTCGGACTCGCTGGCCGGGCGGTCCGGGAGGGACGCCTTGGGCGCGTTCGCCGACGTCTGCCGCGACTACGCCCGGGAGCACCCCGGCCGCTACGCCGCCACCCAGCTCCGGCTCGATCCGGACACCGCGGCCGACAGCGCCGCCCCCCGGCATTCGCGGATGCTGCGGGCCATCCTGCGTGGCTACGACCTCACCGAGCCCGAGCAGACCCACGCCGTCCGCCTCCTGGGCAGCGTCCTCCACGGCTACATCAGCCTGGAGACGGGCGGCAGCTTCAGTCACAGCGCTCCGGACACCCAGGAGACCTGGACCTGGCTCCTCGACCGCCTCGACACCCTGCTGACGAGCCGCCCCGCGCCGTGAGCCTCAGTAGCCTCAGTCGTTCGCAGGATGTGTGACGGGTGTCACTCCGAGCGGAAAACCCGCGGCCCGGACCGGGCGTCTAGCAGGTGTGAGATCAGTCAGGAAGGGATCGGGCGAGGTGGACGGGGTGGACGAGGAACGTCTCGTCCGCCTGGTGGCCAGGGGCGACCGCGCCGCGTTCGAGGAGCTGTACCGCCGCACGGCGCCGTGGATGGCGGTGCGGCTGCGCCGCCGCTGCGCGGACGAGCAGATCGTCGCCGAGGTGATGCAGGAGACGTATCTGGCGGTGTGGCGCGCCGCGGGCGCCTTCGCCGGGGCATCGGTGGGCGGGTCCGCCGTCGGCTGGCTGTGGACGATCGCGGCGCGCCGCCTCGTCGACGCCTTCCGGCGCAGGGCCCACCACGCGGAGCCGCCGCCCGCGGCAGCGCCGCCGGGCGCCGTGCCCGCCGCCGAGGAGGAGGCGCTCGCGGCGACCGTCGGCGGCGACGTCGGGGACGCCCTGTCGGACCTCGCCCCGGAACTCAGACACGTACTGCAGGCCCTGGTGCTCGACGGACTCTCCGTCCGGGAGACCGCGGTCCTGCTCGGGCTGCCCGAGGGCACGGTCAAGACGCGCGCCCGCCGGGCCCGGATCGCGATGCGGAAGGCGCTGGCATGAGCGGTACGAGTGAGGGACACGCGGCGACGCGGCTCATCGACGGTTACGCGCGGGGCGGTTCGGACCTCGCGGCGGACGAGGTGTGGGCGCTGGAGTCCCACCTGGAGGCGTGCGCGGTGTGCAGGGGGCGGCTGTCGGCCGCGGTGACCGCGCACGCGCCCGGCACGGCCGGGCTGGTCGGCGCCGTGTGGTCGGAGCTGGAGCCCCGGCTGGAGGCCGGGGCCACCGCCGCGCAACGCGCGCGGCGGGCGGCGCGCGTGCGGGCCCGGCTCTCCCGGTGGCTGACCCCCGCGATGGTGCCGTGGCTGGCGATGGTCGTGAGCGTGACCGCGGCCGCGCTCCTGCTCGACCTGACCGGCGTCGGTTTCGGCTTCGGCGAGGTGTCGCTGGTGCTGCTCGTCGCGCCGGTGCTGCCCGTCGTGGGCGTCGCGGCGTCGTGGTCGAGGGGCCTGGACCCGGCGTACGAGCTGACGGCTTCGGTGCCCGGGGCGGGGCTCCAGATGGTGCTGCGCCGTACGGCGTCGGTGCTCGTCGTCGTCGTGCCCGTACTGCTGCTGTGCGGCTGGGCGACGGGGGTGATGGTGGCCCAATGGCTGCTGCCCTGCCTCGCCTTCACCACGGCGACGCTGGCGCTCGGCGGCCTCGTCGGGGTCACCCGCGCGGCGCTGGCGCTGGTGGGGGCGTGGGCGGCGGTCGTCGTGGCGCCGACCCTGGCCGCCAGCGGTACGGCCGTCACCCTGCGGCCGGACGTACTGCCCGTCTGGGGACTGGTTCTCGCACTCGGCGTCGGCGTCGTGTGCGCCCGCAGGGGCGCGTACGCCGTGCTGGGAGCCCATCGATGACCTTCGGAAAGGAACAGCACATGACGTCCGCGGTGACCGCGGCCGACCTCGCGCCGACCACGTACGCCTGGCAGGTCCAGGCCACGGGGCTGCGGGTCAGGGCAGGCAGGAAACGGATGGCCGTCGACGGGCTCGACCTGTCGCTGGGCACCGGCGTGCACGGCCTTCTCGGGCCCAACGGCGCGGGCAAGACCACCCTCATCCGCGCCCTGGCCACCGTGCTGCACCCGGCGGGGGGCCGCCTGGAACTGCTGGGGGAGTCCGTGGACGGCTCCGGCGGTACCGGTCGTACGGGCGACCTGCGGGCGCTGCGCCGGCGGATCGGCTATCTGCCGCAGGAGTTCGGCTACTACAAGCGCTTCACGGTCCGCGAGTTCGTCGAGTACATGGCCTGGCTCAAGGAGGTGCCCAAGGGGGACGTGCCCGGGGCCGTGCAGCGGGCCGTGGAACGGGTGGGCCTCGCCGACCGCGCCGACGACCGGATGAAGACCCTGTCGGGCGGCATGGTGCGCAGGGTCGGCATCGCGCAGGCCCTCGTCAACGACCCCGCCGTGCTGCTGCTGGACGAGCCGACCGTCGGCCTGGACCCGGCGCAGCGGCTGCGCTTCCGCGAGCTGCTCCAGGAGCTGGGCGTGGACACCTGCGTGGTCGTCTCGACCCACCTGGTCGAGGACGTCGCCGCCGCCTGCTCCGACGTGGTGCTCTTCGCCGAGGGCCGCCTGGTCTTCCAGGGCACCCCGGACGAGCTGGCGGCGGCGGGCGGGCCCGAGCACGTCGGCGACAGCCCGCTGGAGCGCGGCTACTCGGCGCTGCTCGCCCAGGGCGGCTGGGAGGGCGGCCGGAAGAGCGGCCGGGAGAGGGGCGCCTGGTGAACGGCCGCGTGCTCCGCGTCGAACTGCGGCGCTCCGCGGCCCCATGGACCGCGGCCCTGCTGCTGACGGCGGCCCTCGCGTTCCTGTACCTGATCCCCGGCCCGTGGAGCAGGGGCACCGTGCGGTGGACGGACCAGTGGACCTCCGTCGCCCTGTGGACCCGCACCCTGCTGATCTACCTGTGGCCGCTGGCCGTGGGGTTCGGCGCGCTCCAGGGGCTGCGCGACCACCGTTCGAGGATGGCCGAGCTGCTGACGAGCACGCCCCGGCCCGCGTGGCACCGCGCGGCCACGCGGGCGGGCACGTCGGCGCTCACCCTCCTCCCGGCGTTCGGGCTGCTCGTCCTCACCGGCGGGGTGCAGGTGCTCGCGGGCTCCGCATATCCCCATCTCGGCTGGGTGCCCGTCTCGTCGGTGGGCGGGCTCTCGCTCGTCGCGGGGGCCGTGCTGGGCATGGGCCTGGGGCGGGCGCTGCCGTCCGTGCTCACGCCGCCCGCGCTGACGGTGGGCGCCGTCGTGTTCACCAACCTCCTGCGGGTGTCGGCGGAGTCGGCCGTGCCCTCGGCAGCGGTGCCCAACCGGCTCTCGCTGCTGTCGCCCGCCACTCCCGAGGTGCGCGAGGTGCTGCTCACGCTCTCCGGCTCCGTGCACCTCGGGCAGACGTTCTGGCTGCTCGGCATGGCCGCGACGGGCCTCGCGCTGCTGGCCGCCGCGACCCCGCGCGCCCGCGTCCTCGCCCTCACGCCCGTACTGGCGGGCGCGCTGCTCGCGCTGCTCCTGCTGCCCTCCGAGCCGCGCCGGACGTACGTCGTCGACAAGGCCGCCGCCTCCCTGGTGTGCGACGGGCCGGTGTGCGTGACGAAGACGCACGCCGCGCGCCTCGACGACCTGGCGGGCCCCGGCAAGCGGGCGCTCCGGCTGCTGCACGGCGCCCTCGGCGAGAAGGCGCCCGACGAGATCCGCGAGAGCACCGCACTCCGGGGGCTCGGCGACACGCCGGAACGCGACCGCGACACCGTGCTCGTCGACTTCGACGACGGGCTCATCGTCGGGGCCAAGGGGAAGGAGCTGACGCGCGCCCTGCTCGCCCAGGGCCTGGCACCGGCCTGCCTGCCCCGCAGCCAGAGCGAGAGCGGCACGCTGGAGGACCTCGCCGCGCAGAGCGTCGCGGCGGGCTGGGTCCTGGGCGAACTCAAGCCGTTCCGGGGCACGGTGCACAAGCTGAGCGACCAGAACGAGGTCGCCCGTCCCGTGTGGCGGAAGCTCCGGGCGCTGCCCCGCGTCGAACAGCGCGCGCGGATCGAGGCCCTGCACGCCGAGGCGCTCTCCTGCGAGGACGACAACCTCGCCACGCTGCCCGGCGGTGCGTCCTGATGCGCTGGCTGACGCTCTACGCGCGCTCGCGCCAGGTGCCCGTCTCGTGCGCCGCGCTGCTGGTCGGCGCCGTGGCCCTGTGGGCGCTCGGCCGGGGCGGCGGCGACGGCGACCCCCAACTCGCCGCGCTCGCCGTCGCCGCGGGCGCGACGGCCGCCTCCACCGGCCTCGGCGGACAGGACCCGGCGCTCGACCGTACGGCCGCGATCCGCTGGGTGCCCCGCAGGGCGGCGCACGTGCTGCTCGCGGGCGCCGCCGTGGCCGGGGTGCTGCTGGCGGTGCAGACGATGGGCGACGACCTGGGCACCACCGCGTTCGTCGTCCGCGACAGCGCGGGCCTGATGGGCCTCGCGGCCCTCGGAGCGACGCTGTGCGGCGCCCAGTACGCCTGGACGCCGCCCCTCGCCTGGCTCTCCTGCGCGCTCTTCGCCCCGCCCGGCGAGAGCACCCCGGCGCGGATCGCGACCTGGATGCTGCTCCCCCCGGACTCCGCGCCGGGCGCCTGGACGGCCCTCGTCCTGACGGCGCTGGGCACGGCGGCGTACGCGGTGGCGGGACCGCGGCGGTAGCGATCGACCTCGGGGAGGGGGACCGGCGTCCGACCGGCGGATCAAGGCACCGTGGGCGTGCTCCCGACTTCGAGACAGACGAACGAGTAGTCGTCCGGGCCGTTCCGTTCGGCGCGGCGGCGGGCTTCGGCCTCCGCCTCCTGGCACCCCTTGCCGAGCTCGTCGACGTCGGGGAGCCGGGGAGTGGGGGAGAGGGACGGCCGTCGGTCGCGCGGGTCGCCGGGCGACGGTCCGTCGGGCGGCTGGAGCGCGAGCGTCGCGCCCGCGCCCGTGAGGCAGAGCGCCAGCCACACCCCGCCCGTCCACGCCCACGCGCGCGCCCTGTGCGACATGCTCACCCGCGCCGTCCCCTCTCGTCTCCGGACGCCAAGCCCTGCGCGGGCTCCGGTGGTTGGGCGCATCCTGCCACGCCCGCAGTGGCGCGCCGCGGGGCGCCCGGCCGCTGTGCGATCACACGCTTCCGGGGCGACCGCTGTTCGCCGTACCCCACTCGCGCAATGCGTCACTTAATGACATACTGTCGCTTGGCGACGTCAAGAGCGAAGGGTGGCGAGGTGCCATGGCGACGGGGAAGAACGGCGGGGGAGGGATGAGTGGGGAGCGGCGAGCCCGGCTGCGGCTGGAGATCTCCAGGGAGGCGGCGCGGCTGTTCTGGGCGCAGGGCGTGGCCGCCACGAGCGGCGATCAGATCGCGGAGGCCGTCGGCCTCTCCACGCGCACCATCTGGCGGCACTTCCGCAGCAAGGAGAGCTGCGCCGAGCCGATCGTCCACCGGGGCGTGGTCACGCTGCTGCGCGTGCTGCGCCGCTGGCCCCGGCACCTCTCCCTGGAGGACCACCTGGTCGCCGAGCTGGCGGCGATCCGCGGCGGGATGCCGTCCGCCGAGCTGGAGGACGAGCTGCTGGGGACGAAGATGATCCTGCTCGCCGACACCGAACCGGCGCTGCGCACGGCGTGGTTGATGGCCTGCGACGAGACGGAGCGGGAGATGACCGCGATCATCGGAGAGCGCCTCGGCCGCGCGGCGGACGATCTGGAGGTGCGGACGCACGCCGCGGCGGCCGCGGCGGTCGTCCGGGTGCTCGACGAGCACATCGGCGCGGCCGTCGTCGCCGACATCGGCGGCACGGAGTACCGGGACGTGCTGGTCGTGTCCCGGAGCTTCGCGCACGCCATCCACACGGCCACCTGCGGCATCGTGGGCGAACCTGTCGAACCTGTCGAACCCGCCGAGCCCGCCGGGGCCTTCTGAACCGCCGGGTCCGCCGGGCCGTGGAGCCCGTGAAGTCCGCCGCCCGAGGCCCCGGGGCAATCGACCGTACCGAGAACATCCGAGAAGGAGTGCCCGTATGTCCGTCCCCCCACCCGAGGTTCCGCGTCTCGCCGTCGAGGACTTCTTCGGCGCCCCCGCCCGCACCGGAGCGGCGATATCGCCGGACGGCACCAGAATCGCGTATCTGGCGCCGTGGAAGGGCCGCCTGAACGTCTGGGTGGAGAGCGTCGAGGAAGGAGAGGGAGGAGACGAGGCAGGGGGCGCGCGCTGCGTCACCGCCGACGACAACCGCAGCGTGCACAGGTACCACTGGACCGACGACCCGCGCTGGCTGCTCTACGAGCAGGACGGCGACGGCGACGAGGGCTGGCACCTCCACCGGGTGGACCTGGAGGACCCGGGCGCCGAAGCCGTCGATCTCACCCCGTTCCCCGGCGTCACGGCCGTGGGCTTCGAGGCGTCCGTCTCCCGGCCGGGCACGGCGCTGCTGCACCTGAACCGCAGGCACCCCGCCGAGTTCGACCTCTACGAACTCGACATCGCCACCGGCGCGCTGACGATGCTGGCCCAGAACCCGGGCCAGGTGGCGGGGTGGCTGCGGACGCCCGGCGGGGAGCTGTACGTCCAGTCGCTGACGCCCGAGGGAGACATCGAGCTGGCGCAGTGGGACGGGACGGGGACGGGGGCAGGGGCTGGGGAGCCGCGCCGGGTCGCCACGTTCCACGGCGCCGACCATCCGATGGGCGTCCTCCCCTTCCAGCTCACCCCGGACGGCACGGGCCTGTGGATCGGCTCCTACCGGGACACCGACCGGAACCGGCTCGTCCGGCTCGATCTGGCCAGCGGCGAGGAGACGGTGGTCGACAGCCACCCGGAGTTCGACCTCGACACCCGGTCCGCGGTCTTCCCCACGCTGCCCCCGCCCCTGATCCGCCACCGGCGCACCGGTGAGCTGATCGGGGCCCGCTACCTCGGCGAACGGCAGGTGATCCACGCGCTGGACCCGCACTTCGCGGCCGTACTGGCGGAGCTGGAGAAGCTGTCCGACGGCGACGTGGGCGCCCTCTCCTCCGACGAGAGCGGGCAGCGCTGGGTCGTCACCTTCACCCACGACCGCGATCCCGGCGCCACCTGGTTCTACGACCACGTCACCGGGCGGAGCAGGCTGCTCTTCCGGCCGTACCCGCACCTGGGCCCCGAGGTCCTCGCGCCCATGACGCCCGTGACGGTCACCGCGCGCGACGGCCTGGCGCTCCCCTCGTACCTGACCCTGCCGCTCGGGGCGGACAGCCGCGACGGTGCCGTGCCCGGTGGGCTGCCGCTGGTGCTGCTCGTGCACGGCGGGCCCTGGAGCCGCGACAGCTGGGGGTACCACCCCGTCGTCCAGCTGCTCGCCCACCGTGGATACGCGGTGCTCCAGGTCAACTTCCGCGGCTCGACCGGATTCGGCAAAACGTTCCTCAAGGCCGGGATCGGCGAGCTGGCGGGGAAGATGCACGACGACCTCGTCGACGCCGTCGACTGGGCCGTGGCGGAGGGGTACGCGGACCGGAGCCGCGTCGCGGTCTTCGGCGCCTCGTACGGGGGCTACGCCGCGCTGGTCGGCGCCACCTTCACCCCCGGCGTGTTCGCCGCCGCGATCGACTTCTGCGGCATCTCCGACCTCGTCAGCTTCCTGCGCACCGTTCCCGAGTTCGCGCGCAGGCACCTGGCCAACAACTGGTACCTGTACGCGGGCGATCCGGAGGACCCGGAGCAGGCGGCCGAGCTGCGCGCCCGTTCGCCGATCGACCGGGTGGACGCGATCCGTGCGCCGCTGATGGTGGTCCAGGGCGGCAACGACGTCCGCGTCGTCCAGGCCGAGTCGGACCGGATCGTCGACGCGGTGCGCGCCCGCGGCGTCGAGGTCGAGTACCTCGTCAAGGAGAAAGAGGGGCACGGCTTCGTCAATCCGGAGAACAACATCGACGTCTACCGGGCCGCCGACCGCTTCCTCGCCCGCCACCTGGGCGCCCCGCGCCCCTGAAGAGAAATCCGAGGAGAAGAGACATGCACGCGACCCTGCCCCAACGCCTCTTCCTGCTCTGCTACACGGTGGAGAAGGAGAAGTTCGAACTCACCAACCTCCAGGGACGCGGCCAGCTGCTGCGCGCCGGCGCGCTGGCCGAACTGACCCTCGACGGGCGGCTCCACCCGGAGGGCGGGAAGGGCTTCCGGCGGCCGGACGCCGAGCCGCCGGAGGACTCCTTCCTCGCGGAGGTGTGGCACGACGTGCCCACCGACAAGCCCAAGGGCTGGCTCTCGCTCGTGCACGGCAAGGCGCATACGTCCGAGAAGCCCGTCCGTCTCCAGCTCGCCGCCACCGGCGCGGTCACCATCCAGCACGACAAGTGGATGAAGATGCTCGCCGTCGACCGGGTCGCCGTCACCGATCCGGAGCGGGTGCGCGCCGAGCAGAAGACGGTGCGCGAGGCCGTGTTCGGCGGCCCGGACCCGGCGGCGGTCCCCATGGCCGAGCTGACGATGGCCGTCCTCGCGGCCGAGGTCGAGGTGACCTCGGTGTTCACCGGCAAGGAGCGCGCCGAGCACAAGCGGACCCTCAAGGTCCTCGCCGCCCGCTTCGACGACGCCGTCCCCGGACTCCGCAAGGCCCTGCGCGACTCGTACCTGTCGAGCCGGGCCGTCGGGGGCGGCTGGGGCACGTGAAGGGGTGTTTACGCGGCCGGTGACGCCGGTGACGGCTTCTTGAGCACCTCCGTCAGCGCGGAGATGCTGTGGTCGCCGTGCCCGGCGGCGACGGCGCGTTCCAGCAGTTCGTGGAAGGGCCTGTGCCACCCCACGTCGAGGGCGGCCTCCTTCCCGAGCTCCTCGTCGTGGGCGGCCCCGGCCAGGAAGAGGTTCACGGAGGAGGCGGGCTCGCCGTACTCGCCCCGGTCGATCTCCCCCGCGAAGACCGGCAGCAGCGAGATGATCATCTCGAACCACTTCTCGGTGTACGGCACCAGGGATCCGGCCGTGAGGCCGCGCGCCTGCATCGCCGCCGCGCCCTGGAAGAAGCCGACGAGCGCGGGCAGCAGGGTGCCGCCCACCGCCATCTCGTAGAGGGCGGCGAGATCCGGGTCGTCGCCGAGGTGGACGGTGTGGCCGCCGAGCACCCGCAGCGTCGGGGCGAACTCGTCGAAGACGGCGCGGTCGCCGCCGTAGTAGAGCAGGGTGTCCTCGGCGCCCACGGCCGACGGCACGTTCTTGACCGCGCCGTCCAGGTGGCGCACGCCGTGCCCGGCCGCCCACGCGGTCATCTCGCGGGCACCGGACGGCGAGCCGCTGTTGAGGGTCACGAGGGCTTTGCCCTTGAGCGCGGCGGCGGCCGGTGCGAGGGCCTCGATCGTGTTCTCGTACGTGGTGAAGCAGGTGACGGTCAACGGGCTCGCCCCGACCGCCTCTTCCATCGTCCGCGCGTGCACGGCCCCTTGGGCGACGAGCGGTTCGGCCTTCGACGCCGTTCTGTTCCATACGGTCGTCGGATGTCCCGCTTCCAGGAAGGCGGCGGCCAACGCGCTGCCCATCGAACCCAGTCCGACGACGGTCACGGGAATGCGGTGCTGCCTGGTCATACGTAACTCCTGACTGCTCTTGGCGATTGCACTCGGCGATTGCTCTCGGCGGGAGGAGGCTCCATGCTGCGGCGGGCACCAACATTTCGACAAGTACCTACAATTCTGTGCGGTACCCACAATTCTGTGAGGGGAATTTCGGTGCAGAAGCGGAAATACACGTGCGGTATGGACGCCGCAATCGACGTCATGGGAGGGAAGTGGAAGGGGTTGATCCTCTTCTGGCTCGGTGAAGGGCCGCTCCGCTTCGGGGAGTTGCGGCGGGCGGTGGAGGGCATCAGTGAGCGGATGCTGATCCTGCACCTGCGGGAGCTGGAGGCCAGTGGTCTGGTGCACCGCGAGGCGCATCCGGAGGTGCCGCCGAGGGTGGAGTACTCGCTGACGGAGTTCGGCCGTTCGCTCGTCGACGCTCTCGCGCCCCTCGGTCAGTGGGGCGAGGACAACATCGACCGGCTGGAGGCGATCCCGCGGACATGAGCGCGGACATGAGCGCGGGGCCGGGCCCGGCGGAGGATTCCGCCGATCCCGGCCCCGGCCGCTGTCCCGCTCCTGTGGTCAGGACTGGGGGCGGCTGCCGTGGTTCGCGCCGTTCTTGCGGCGAGCCTTCTTCTTGCGGCGGCGCTTGGAAGACATGACTCTCCCCTTTCGCTCGGTTCTATCGGCCACTTTGCACCCTTTCACAGGGGTATGCGAGGTGGTCAAACCGGCGCCGGATGTCCAGGAGGCACGGTAGTCGGGGTGTCTTGCCCTGTCCGGCGAGCTGGTGGAATGATCTCGCTTGGTACTTGCACATGATGTGCAACAAGGGAGTGGGCGGGAGGAGCCGTGGCTGCGGAACGTACGCGGCGGCAGGTCCTCGGACTGGCGGCGGGCGGCGGCGCGGCCACGCTGCTCGCGGCGTGCGAGGGCGACACACAGGACAACACGGGGCGTCCGAGGCGCGGCGGGGTGCTGCGCGCGGCGTTCCCGGGAGCGGGCGCCAAGGAGACGCTCGACCCGCACAAGCAGCGGCAGTTCGTGGACATCGCCCGCCACAAGGCGGTCTTCGACAAGCTCGTCGAGCTGGGGCCCACCCTGCGCCCCGTGCCCCGGCTCGCGAAGAGCTGGGAGTCCGACGCGGACTCCACGGTATGGAGATTCCGGCTGCGCGACGCGGTCTTCCACGACGGGCACCGGCTGGAGGCCGAGGACGTCCTCTACAGCCTCCGGCGCATCCTCGACCCCAAGGCCGCCGACCACCTCGGCGCCAACTCGCTCTCCTCCCTCGACCTGGACCGCAGCCGCGCGCTCGGCAAGGACACCGTCGAGCTGCGGCTGAAGAGGCCCAGCGCCGAGTTCCCCTCGCTGCTCGCGGGCACCGGCGTCGTCATCGTCCGCAGCGGCTACCGGAACCCGGAGAAGCCGGTGGGCACCGGACCCTTCCGGTTCGGCTCCTTCCGCGCCGGACGCTCCTTCACCGCGCACCGCTTCGACGACCACTGGGGCGGCGATCCGTACCTGGACGAGCTGCGCGTCCTCTCGGCGGAGACCGAGGCGCGCGGCAGCGCCGTACAGGCGGGCGAGGTCGACTACGCGCACGAGATGAGCCCCACCTTCGCCCGCCTCGTCGAGGGCAACTCCCGGGTGAAGCTGGTCGCGACCCCGCTGAGCGGCGTCAACGGCTTCGCCCTCAAGACCGACCGGCCGCCCTTCGACGACCCCGACGCCACCCTCGCCGTCAAGCTGCTCGTGGACCGCCGCCGCCTCGTCGAGGTCGTGGACGGCAACCGGGGACGGATCGGCAACGACCTGTACGGCAAGGGCTACCGCTACTACCCCGAGGGCCTGCCGCAGCGCGAGCGCGACGTCGCCGAGGCCCGCCGCCTCGCCCGGCGCAGCGGACTGCACAGGAGGCGGCTCACCTTCTACACCTCCACCGCCGCCGACGGCTTCGTCAACGCGGCCCAGCTCTTCGCCGACATGGCCGACGAGGCGGGCATCGGCGTCAAGGTCGTCTCCGGCCCGCCCGAGACCTACTTCACCGACCAGCTCAAGACGGGCGACATCGGCAACCACCGCTGCGGGGCCATGCCCATACCCACCTACGTCTCCCAGCGCCTCCTCGACGGCTCCCCGCAGAACGCCAGCGCCTGGCAGCGCCCGGCCTTCGACAAGGAGTTCACCCGGGCCGAGGGCGTCAAGGACGAGGAGCGCCGCACCCGCGCCTACGACGCGCTCCAGCGGACCGTGCGGGACGAGGGCGGGCTCGTGCTGTGGAGCCACCCCGACTGGCTCAACGCCGTCTCCACCTCCGTGCACGGCGTGAAGCCCGCAGCGCCCAACACCGTCGACTGGGCGCGGTTCGACTCCGTGTGGGTGGACTGAATGGCACGCCACGCGCTGCGCAGGATCTGGCTGGCCGCGGGCCAGCTCGCGCTGCTCTCCGTCCTCGTCTTCCTGCTGACGTCCCTGCTGCCGGGCGACGCGGCGGACGTGCTCTTCAACGAGAAGACCGGGACCGAGCAGATCGCCCGGCTGCGCGCCGAGATGGGGCTCGACAAGCCGCTGGCCGAACGGTTCCTCGACTGGTCCGGCGGTCTGCTCACCGGCGACCTGGGCACCTCGTTCACCGGCGGCCAGCCCGTCACCCGGATCGTCGCGGAGTCCGTCGGCGCCACCGCCGTGCTCGCCGGGGTCACCGTCCTCCTCGCCGTACCGCTGGCCCTCGCCCTCGGGCTGCTGGCCGGATGCCGCCCCGGCGGGCGCTTCGACCGTACGGTCACCGCCGTCACCCTCGCGCTCGACTCGATCCCCGACTTCGTGCTGTCCCTCGCGCTCGTCGCCGTGTTCGCGCTGAAGCTGGGCTGGCTGCCGTCCACCTGGATCGGCGCCACCACCGGCGACCTCTTCGCACGCCCCGGACTGCTCGTCCTGCCCGTCGTCGTGCTGCTCGCCCGCACCGTGTGCCAGCTCGCCCGGCAGGTACGGGCCGGGACCCTGGGGGCGCTGCGCTCCGGGTACGCCGTCCAGGCCCGGCGCCTGGGTGTGGGCCGCACCCGCCTCGTCCTCCGTCACGTGCTGCCCAACGCGGCGGTGCCGGGTGTGCAGCAACTGGCGCGTACGGGCGACACGCTGCTCGGCGGCGTCCTCGTCGTCGAGGCCGTCTTCGCCGTGCCCGGCACCGCGACGGCCCTCATCGACGCGGTGCAGAGCCGCGACATCCCCACCGTCCAGGCGCTGACGCTGCTGCTGGCCGCCGTGGCGCTCTTCCTGAACCTCGCGGCCGACCTCGTCTCGCACCGGCTCTCCCCGAAGGCGGAGGTGCTCAGATGACCGCCGCGCGGAAGGGCAGGCGGGCCGCAGGCGCCGTGACCACGGTCCTCGCGGCCGTGCTCTTCGCCGTGCCCGTCTCCGTCGCGGTCCTCGGGCCGCTCCTCGCGCCGTGGGCCGAGGAGTCGGGGCCCGGCGCGCCCTACGCGCTGGACGGGCGCCACCCCCTCGGCACCGACGGCCTGGGCCGGGACGTGCTCGCCCTGCTGCTGCGCGGCGGGCCCAGCGCGCTCGGCTCGGCGGTGGGCGCGGTCGCCGTCGCCTATCTGATCGGCGGCGCGCTCGGCCTCGCCGCCGCCGTCAGCCGCCACCGCTGGCTGGACGAGCTGCTGATGCGGCCCGTCGAGGTGATCCTGCCCATCCCCTCGCTGCTCGTGATCAGCGTCGTCGGCGTCGGCCGCCAGGGGCAGGCGCTGGCCATCACCGCCGCCGTCGCGCTCGTGAACGTACCCGCCGCCGCGCGCCTCGTACGGGCCGCCGCGCTCCGCGCCGCGAGCAGCCCCGTGGCGGAGGCCATGCGGCTCCAGGGCGAGTCGTGGCCGCGCATCCAGCTCGGGTACGTCGGCGGCTCGGTGCTGCCCGTCGTCGCCGCCGACGTCGGCACCCGCGTCACGACCGCCGTGTTCACCGTCGCCGCCGCGAACTTCCTCGGCCTGGGCCTCCAGCCGACCTCGCCCGACTGGGGCGTCACGATCGCCGCGAGCCGGGAGGCGCTGCTCGTCCAGCCGTGGTCGGTGTGCGCGCCCGCCGCGATGCTCGTGATGTTCACGGTCGGGCTGAACCTGCTCGCCGACCGGTTCCTGACGTACGGCGAGCCCCGTGCGCGGCGCCGCAAGGAGGTCACGGCATGACGTCCGGCCCGCTGATCGAGGCCCAGGGCCTCACCGCCCGTACCGCCGACGGCGCGGTGCTCGTGGACGGCGTCGACCTCGCCCTGCTGCCCGGCAGCGTCACCGCGCTCGTCGGCCCCTCCGGCAGCGGCAAGACGACCATGGCGCTCGCGCTGCTGGGCGAGGCCGGAGAGGGCGTGCGGCTGTCGGGGCGCGTACGCGTGGACGGCACGGAGGTCGTCGGCGCCGACGGGGTGCGGGCCGGGGCCGCACGCGTACGCGGCGGCACCGTCGCCTATCTGCCGCAGCACCCGGGCAGCGCGCTCAACCCCGCGCGCCGTACGGGCCCGGTCCTCACGGAACTCGCCGCGCTGCACGCCCCGTCCACGGACGAGCGTCGGCGGACGGCCGTACGCGTCCGCGCGCGGGAGGCCATGGAGCAGGCCCAGCTGCCCGGCGACCGGGCGACGCTGCGGCGCTTCCCGCACCAGTTCTCCGGCGGGCAGCAGCAGCGCGTCGCGCTCGCCCAGGTGCTCGCCTGCGGACCCCGCGCGATCGTCCTCGACGAGCCGGGCACGGGCCTGGACACCGTGACGAAGGCGGCCCTGACCCGCGAACTGGCCCGGCTCGCCGCCGCCGGTGCCGGCCCGGCGATCCTGCTGCTCAGCCACGACCACGCGATGGTGCGCGCGCTCGCCGAGGAGGCGGTGCTCCTGGAGGGCGGACGCGTCACGGCGCGGGGCACGCCCGACGCCGTACTGCCGCCCCTGCCCGCGCCCCTGCCCGCGCCCCGGCCCACGGAGCCGGACCGGGCCGAGGGCGTAAGCCCTTCCCGTACGCCGCTGTTCGAGGCGCGCGGGCTCACCGCGTGGCTGCGGCGGCGCGGCCGCGACGACGTGCTGCACGAGGTCTCGCTCCGCCTGCTCCCCGGCGAGTGCCTCGGCGTGGCGGGCCGTTCGGGCAGCGGCAAGACCACCCTCGCGCGCTGCCTGGCGGGGCTCCACGAGCGCCGCCACGGCGACGTCCTCCTCGACGGCGAGCCCCTGCCGGTGCTGCGGCGCCGCGACGAGGCGCAGAAGCGGCGGGTGCAGTACGTGTGGCAGGAGGTCCACGGCTCGTTCGACCCCCGCCGCCCGGTCCTCGACCAGGTCGCCCGTACGGCCGTGCGGCTGCGCGGACTCACGGCCGTACGGGCGCGGGAGCGGGCGGTGGAGCTGCTGGACGAGCTGGGGGTGCGGGAGACGACCGCGGCACGCCTCCCGGGCGGGCTCTCCGGCGGGGAGCTGCAGCGCGCCGCCTTCGCGCGTGCGGCGCTGGCGGAGCCGGACGTGCTGGTGTGCGACGAGGTCACGAGCGCGCTCGACGCGGAGGTGGCCGAACGCATCCTGGCCCGGCTCGGCCGGATGCGCCGCGAACAGGGCACGGCCGTCGTGTGGATCGGCCACGACCTGCGGCTGCTGCGCCGGGTCGCGGACCGGATCCTCGTGCTCGACGGCGGCCGGGCCGTCGACACGGGGGAGTGCGCCGAGGTGCTGGCCCGCCCGGGCGCGGACGCGACCCGGCGCCTGCTCGAAGCGGAACACCTGGGCGGCGAACGGGGCGAACGGGGCGAACGGGGCGGCCGCGGCGAACACGTGACGACCACCGACACAGCGAGGAGAGGAACGACGTGACCGAGACGTCCGTACAGCGCGACTGGCAGGCCTGGCAGCGGAGCTGGGACCGCCAGCAGGAGTGGTACATGCCCGACCGCGAGGAACGGTTCCGGGTGATGCTCGACGTCGTCGAGGCCGTGGCCGGACCCGAACCCGTCGTCCTGGACCTGGCCTGCGGCACCGGCAGCATCACCGGACGGCTGCTGGAACGGCTGCCCGGCGCCCGCAGCACCGCGCTCGACCTGGACCCGGTGCTGCTGTCCATCGCGCGCGGCACGTTCGAGGGCGACGAGCGGGCCGAGTTCGTCACCGCGGACCTGACCGACCCCGACTGGCCCGTCGCTCTCCCGCGCCGCCCGTACGACGCGGTGGTCACGGCCACGGCGCTGCACTGGCTCTCCGCCGACGCGCTGCGGACCGTCTACGGCCAGATCGCCGGAGTCCTGCGCGACGGCGGCGTCTTCCTCAACGCCGACCACATGCGCGACGACGAGGCGCCCCGCCTCAACGCCGCGCTGGACTCCTTCCACGCCGCCCGCAAGGAACGCGAACTGGCCGACGGCGCGCAGGACTGGCGCGCCTGGTGGACGGAGGTCGCCGACGACCCGGTGCTCGCCGCTCCCGCGCGGAGCCGCTTCGAGCTGTTCGACGACCCCCGCGTGCCCAAGCCCGGCGGCGACGGCAGGATCCGCGAGGGCCGCCCCGTCACCACCGCCTGGCACCTGGAGGCGCTGGACGGGGCGGGCTTCGCGGAGGTCCGCCGCATGTGGTGCTCCTCGACGGACGCGGTGCTGGCCGCCCTGCGCTGAGCGCCCCCGGGCATGCGAGGAGGGCCGGGGCCTTCCGCCCCGGCCCTCGCCGCTGCTCCTGCTCCCGAGCCCCGCTTCACCCCGGGGTGGGGGCGGGGGTCAGCAGGTGACCACCTTGCCGTACGAGCCGAGGCGCCAGTGCCAGGTCCACGCCTGGCCGTGCTGGTAGGTCAGACAGCGTGAGTCGGGGCCGCGGTCGATGACGACCTTGAGGTGCATGGCCCGGCCGCAGTCGTTCCCCACGGTCACCTTCTTCTCGTGCTTGATGACGTCCCGGCGGACGCACGCGGGCGCGGTGCCCATCACGGCCGCCTTCGACGCGGCGGCACCGCCGGGCGCGGAGGGCGCGGCGGGAGCGGCGGGCGCCGCCGTGGCCGGGCCCGCCGCGAGGGCGAGCCCGCTCCCGAGGAGCGTCGCGGCGGTGCAGAGCGCGAGCGAGGTGCGCGAGGGTTTCTTCATGGGCCGGGGTTCCTCTCCATCGGCGGTACGGACGCGGAGCAGCACTACCCGACGCCGTACCGCCGCACGCCCGCGTTCACCCGCGCTGCTGACCAGCGGGAACGGTGTACGAATGCGGCGCGCGGCTGCCGGTGCGCGCCGTGTCGAGCACCGCCTGCACCGGCAGTCGCGCGCCCGCCGGGCCCGGCGGCCCGTAGCCGAGCCGTACGAGCATCTGGACGTGGCGCGCGGGCCGTTCGGCGCCGCCCAGGGCCCCGCGCAGATCGGGCCATTCGAGCGCCTGGTGCAAGAGCGAGGCGCGTACGCGGTGGACCGTCGCGAGGAGCAGCACGTGTTCGAGAGCCTGGCCCGCGCGGAGCCAGTCGACGCGGCGGTCGTGCGGCGTGGACAGCACGGCGAGGAGGGGACGCGGCTCGAAGAGGCGGCTGGGCAGCATGCCCGTGCGCCGGGCACCGGTGAAGTCCCGTACGGGCACGCGGCCCCGCGCGTCCTGCGGCCCCAGCGTGCCCGCGGCGAGTCCCAGTCCGCCGCCCCCGGGGCCGCTGACCCAGTCGCGGGTCTCGGCGCGGCGCGCGGCGTCGGCGGCGTCCCGGCGCTCGCCCTTGGCGGTCAGCGCCAGCAGCCTCGCCACCTCGTCCGGCGCGGGGAAGCGGAGCGTGGCGCCCTCGGTGTGCGCGGCCTCCGCCAACTCGGCCCGCACCGGCTCGGGCACGGGGTGCCCGGTGAAGGGGAACCGGCTGCTCCGGCGCCGCCACAGCGCCTCGTACAGCTCCTTGCGGTGCGGCCCCGCGCTCCGCGCCGCGTCGGCCAGCCGTACGGTCGCCAGGAGCGCCGGGTCGGCGGGGTCGGGGAGCATCCGGACGACCGGGCGCCACCCGTGGCGGGCGACGGCCACCCGCAGGTTGAGCACGGCGGCGCCGATCGACACGTGGAGCGCCCGGCCCGCCGGGTCGGCGCACGGCAGCGTCCGTTCGGAGGCGGCGCGCACGGCGAGGGTGAGCGTGTCGGGGTCGAGGCGGTAGTGCCAGGGCTGGGTGTTGTGGATCGAGGGTGCCGCCACCGCTGCGGAGATCAGCTTTTCCAGGGTGGCCGCGTCGAGAGCGACGGTACGCATGGCCGGTTCCTCCTCCGGTACGGCGGCTGCGGCGCTGTGCCGCATGCCCTCCACTCTTCGCCGCGCGCCTCTCCCGTGCGAAGGGCCGAACAGGCTCGCCCCTCCGGCGAACGTCCCGGACGGTGGGGCCCTGACGGGCCATCGCGGGGACGGCCCCCGGGGGTCACTTCGTGACCGTCGCCCCCGTCAGTTCCCGGCCGACAGCGGTCGCCCAGGCGGTGATGTGGTCCCGGTCGCGGAAGTCGCCGCCCTTGCCGGAGGCGAGGATGCGGCGGGCCAGCCAGCCCTGCGCGCCGTCGGCCAGGCGGCCGCCGAACGTGGCGTGGGCGCGGGCGTTCAGGCGATGGGCGGCGTGGCGCACCTGCCGGGTGGCGGGGATGTCCCGTTCGGCGGCGCTGCTGTCGAGGGGGCCGCTGCTGAAGAGCCAGACGGGCTTGTCCCGCAGGGCGCGCGCGTGGCGGTGGGCGAAGCGCGTGGCGTCGCGGTGCCAGCGGCCCGCGTACAGCGCGCCGCCGAGGACCACGGCGTCGTACTCCCCGGGGGCGCGGACGGACGCGGCGGGCTTCGCCACCGCCTCGCACCCGGTGGAGCGCAGCGCTTCGGCGATCCATTCGGCGATCTCCGCCGTGGAGTTGTTCCTGCTGCCGTAGGCGACCAGTACGTGGACGGACATGTGCTTCCCCTCTCGCTTCTCGCTTCTCGCTTCTCGCCTCTCGTAAGGCGCGTGGTCAGTGCTCGCGGTAGTGGGTCCAGCGGGGGCCGACCACGTCCCACTCCCGCTCCCAGGCGGCGAGCCGCGCGTCGTCGAGGCGCCCGCGCAGCCACCACCAGGCACCCGCGACGAGCACCGCGGTGAAGGCGCCGGCCGCGAGGCCCGTGGCGACGCCGGAGTCGAGTGCTTCCTGCCGCGTCGCGGGAGGCGGCACCGGGCGTCCCTCCGCCGAGAGCCAGACGCGGACACGGTCCCCCTCGTGCCGCCCGGCGCGGGTGAAGACGGTCCCCGTACGGGAGCGGCCTTCGTCCGTGCGCCACTTGGCCCGCGCCGGGACGCGCTTGTTGCCGGTCATGGCGCGGGTGGCCGTGCCGGAGGTGTCCTCCAGGAGCTTTCCGGTCACCGCGTGGTACGTACGCACCTGCTCGTGCCGCGCCGCCGCCGCGCTCTCGTACGCGACGCTTCCGGCCACCGCCCCCGCCGCGGGCGCTCCCAGGAGCAGGGCGAGCGCCGAGAGCAGGCCCAGCCAGGCGTCCCTGCGGTCCCAGGGCCGCCGCAGCGGGCTCCGTCGCCAGCGCCACGTCCACCGTCGCATCGCCGCCGCCCCCTCTCCCCGTCGTCCCCTCCGTTCTTCGACAGTGCGCCGGGACACCCCCGGTGGACAGGGCAGAACCGGCTATCCGGCGGGGCCGAACGGCCCTCGTGCGCCTCCCCTTCGGCCCATTCGGCCCTGTGGTCCCGCCACGCCCCGGCACGAGCATGGAGGAGGGGGAGGGGCGGACGGGGAGGGAGGACCGGGCCATGTCCGCATACGTGTACGCGTTCGGCGAGGGCGACCGGCACATGGCGGAGCTGCTCGGCGGCAAGGGCGCCAACCTGGCGGAGATGACCAGGCTCGGCCTGCCCGTACCGCCCGGCTTCACCGTGACCACCGGCGTGTGCCGCCACTTCCTGGAGACCGGGGCCGAACCTCCCGGGCTCGACGAGGAGATCGCCGCCGCGCTCTCCCGGCTGGAGTCCGCCACGGGGCACCGGCTGGGCCAGCCCGACGACCCGCTCCTGGTCTCCGTGCGCTCCGGGGCCCGGAACTCCATGCCGGGCATGCTGGAGACCGTCCTCGACATCGGGCTCACCGAGGAGAGCGTCCCCGGACTGGCCCGGCTCACCGGGCGCCCCCGCTTCGCCCGGGACTCCTACCGGCGGCTGCTCCAGATGTTCGGCAGCACGGTCATGGGGCTCGACCCGGAACTCTTCGAGCAGGCGCTGGAGCGGCGGAAGGAGGAGCGGGGGGCGGGCCGGGGCGCGGACCGGGGGGCCGCTCCCGACGCCCGGCTCGGCGCGGACGAACTGGCCGCGCTCGCCGCCGACTTCCGGCGGATCATCCGATCCGGTACGGGCGAGGAGTTCCCGCAGGACCCCGCCGAGCAGCTGCGGCGCGCGATCCGTGCCGTCTTCACCTCCTGGAACGGCGAACGCGCCCGCGTCTACCGCCGCTACCACCACATCCCCGACGACCTGGGTACCGCGGTCAACGTCCAGGCCATGGTCTTCGGCAACCTCGGCCCCGACTCCGGCAGCGGCGTCGCCTTCACCCGCGACCCCGTCACCGGCGCGCCCGGCCTCTACGGGGAGTACCTCCCCGAAGCGCAGGGCGAGGACGTCGTCGCGGGCGTGCGTGACGCCCTCCCGCTGAGCGAGCTGGAGCGCCTGGACCCGGCGGCGTACGCGCGTCTGACCGAGTGCGCGGGGCTGCTGGAGTGCCGCTACCAGGATCTGTGCGACCTGGAGTTCACCGTCGAACGCGGCACGCTGTGGATGCTCCAGACGCGGGTCGGCAAGCGCACCGCCGAGGCCGCGTTCCGTATCGCCTACGACATGGCGGACGAGCACCGGATCACCCCGCACGACGCGCTGCGCCGGGTGACCGGCGACGAGCTGGCCCGGCTGATGTTCCCCCGCTTCGCCGTCGAGGGCACCGCGCGCCCCCTGGCCCGCGGCATCGCCGCCTCGCCGGGCGCCGCCGTGGGCGTGGCCGTCTTCGACTCCGCCGAGGCGGTGCGGCGGCGCGCGGTGGGGGAGCGGACCGTGCTGGTCCGCCGCGAGACGTCCGCCGAGGACCTGCCGGGGCTGGTCGCCGCCGACGCCGTGGTCACCAGCCACGGGGGCAAGACCAGCCACGCCGCCGTCGTCGCGCGCGGCATGGGCAAGGTCTGCGTGTGCGGCGCCGACGCGCTCGCCGTCGACCCGGTACGCCGCCGGTTCGTCCTGCCCGACGGCTCCCAGGTGCGCGAGGGCACCCCGCTCTCCGTCGACGGCACCGAGGGCACCGTGCACCTCGGCACGCTCCCGCTGACCGAGTCCCCGCTCATCCGCCACCTGGAGTCGGGCGGCGGGCCCACGGGCGTGGCGGTCCCGGTCGGCCGGGCGCTGGCCCACGCCGACCGCATACGGCGGCTGGAGGTACGGGCGAACGCCGACACCCCCGAGGACGCGGCCCGCGCCCGCCGCTTCGGCGCCCAGGGCATCGGCCTGTGCCGCACCGAGCACATGTTCCTCGGCGAACGCCGCGTGCTGATCGAGAACATGGTCCTGGCCCGGGACGAGAAGGAACGCCACCGCGCCCTGGCCGCGCTGCTGCCGCTCCAGCGCGCCGACTTCACCGGCATCCTCCGTGCCATGGACGGGCTGCCCGTCACCGTACGGCTGCTCGACCCGCCGCTCCACGAGTTCCTGCCCGGCCGTACGGAGACCGCCGTACGGATCGCCGCCGCGCAGGCCGGAGGGAACGCGCCCGACCCCCGGGACCTGCGGCTGAGCGAGGCCCTCGACCGGCTCGTCGAGCAGAACCCGATGCTGGGGCTGCGCGGCGTGCGGCTCGGCCTCGTCGTGCCCGGCCTGTTCGCCCTGCAGACCCGGGCGCTCGCCGAGGCCATGGCGCGGCGGCTGGACGAGGGCGGCGACCCGCGGCCCGAGATCATGGTGCCCCTCGTCGCGGAGGCGGCGGAGCTGCGTGTGGTGCGCGAGGCCGTCGAGCGCGTGCTCGCGGAGGTGTCCGAGGCCACCGGGCACCGCCTGCACTGCCCGGTCGGCACCATGATCGAGCTGCCGAGGGCCGCGCTGACCGCCGACCGCATCGCCGCGCACGCGGACTTCTTCTCCCTCGGCACCAACGACCTCACCCAGACCACCTGGGGGCTCTCCCGCGACGACGCGGAGACGAACGTCCTGCCCGCCTACCTCGACCAGGGCCTCCTGCGGGCCTCGCCCTTCGAGACGATCGACCCCGAGGGCGTCGGCCGGCTCGTCCGCACGGCGCTGGAGCGGGGCCGCGCCGCGCGCCCCGGCCTGACCGTGGGGGTCTGCGGCGAGCACGGCGGCGACCCCGCCTCGGTGCACTTCTTCCACAGGGCCGGGCTCGACTACGTCTCCTGCTCCCCGTTCCGCGTGCCGGTGGCCCGTCTGGAGGCCGGGCGGGCGACGATCCTCCAGGAGCCCCGGGACACGAGGGGCGACACGGACGGCACGGACGGACGCCAAGAGGAACGAGGCGAAAGCGCATGACCGACACCCGCGACCACGTCGTCGTCGGCTACGACGGATCGGCACCGGCCGCCCGCGCCGTGGACCGCGCGGCGGCCGAGGCCGCCCGGCGCGGCACCGGGCTCGACGTGCTGTGCGGCTGGCCCTGGTCGCCCCACGCCTTCCCCGCCCCGGACCTCGGGCCCACCGTGGACGCCTCCGCCGCCCACCGCGACGCCGCCCGGGCCGCGCTCGACGCGCTCGTCGCGCACGTACGGCGGAACCACCCGGGGACGCCGGTCACCGCGACGCTGACCGAGGAGGCCGCCGCGCCCACGCTGATCCGCGCGAGCCGCGACGCCGCGCTGACCGTGGTCGGCCCACGGGGGCACGGCGGCTTCGCCGGGCTGCTCCTCGGCTCGGTCGGCCTGCGCGTCGCCGCGCACTGCGAGGGGCCGCTGCTGGTGGCGCGCGGCGACGAGGACGAGCACGAGCGGGACTCAGAGGTCCGGAACACGGTGCTGCTCGGCGTGAAGTCCGGCGCCGACGCCCCGGCCGTACGCTTCGCGTTCGAGGAGGCCGGGCGGCGGGGCGCGCGGCTGAGCGTGCTGCACGCCTGGCAGTACCCGCCGATCCCGCGGGGGGCGCGCGTGCCGCCCTCGGAGCATGACGCGCTGGACCTGGAGGAGTACCGCAAGTCGGCGGAGAACGTCGCGCGCGACGCCGTCTCCCCGTTCCGCGAGGAGTACGCCGACGTCGCCGTCGAGGCCGACCACACCTGCGCGGACCCCGCCCCCGTACTGCTGGAGGCCAGCCGCGCGGCGGACGTCGTCGTCCTCGCGGCTCACCGCCCCCGCCACCGGCTCTCCCTCCAACTGGGCCCGGTCACCCACGCACTGCTCCACCACGCCCACTGCCCGGTCGTCCTGGTGCCCATCGGCGTGGCCCGCTGAGGCCGCAGAGGGCCGACGGCAGGGAACCTACGAGGAAGAAGGAGAGGTGGCGTCATGGGTCAGCCTGTGATCGCCGGAATCAACGGCTCGCCGGAGAGCGTCGCGGCGGCGGCATGGGCCGCCGACGAGGCCGTACGCAGGAAGAGCCCGCTCCGGCTGCTCTTCGCGGACGAGGCGCTCCAGGCCCTCCGGGGCGGGGCCCCGGACACGCCCCCGCTGCCGGAGACGCTCGCGCCGCTGGAGCACTCCCGCACCGCGCTGCGCACCACCCGCGACCGGCTCGCCGCCCGCCATCCCGGCCTGGACGTCACCGTCGAGGAGCGCCCCGAGGAGCCGCGGCAGGCGCTGGAGGAGACCTCGGAGAACGCGGCGCTGACCGTGCTCGGCTCCAACGGCCTCGGCGTCTTCACCGGGTTCATGGTCGGCTCCGTCGCGCTCTCCGTCCTCGCCCACGCCCGCGGCCCCGTCGTGCTCGTACGGGAGGGCTGGAAGGACCCGGAGCGGGGGAACGTGGTCCTCGGGCTCGATCTGGAGCGGCCCTGCGACGACCTGATCGAGTTCGCCTTCACGAGCGCGGCGCACCGTGCGGTCCCGCTGCGCGTGGTGCACGCCTGGCGGCTGCCGCTCACCTACGGCTACGACCCGGGCATCATGGAGCCCGGCACCGGCCCCGAGATGGAACGGGACCGCTTCCGCGAACTGGCCTCGGCGCTGCGCCCGTGGCGGAACGCGTTCCCCGCCGTGGAGGTCGCCGAGCAGGTGTGGGCGGGCCGGGCCGGTGCGTGTCTGGCGCAGGCCGCGCAGGACGCTTCCCTGGTCGCGGTCGGCAGGCACCGTCGGCACCTGCCGGTCGGCTCCGCCGTCGGCTCCGTCGCCCACGCCCTGCTCCACCACGCCCCCTGCCCGGTCGCGGTCGTCCCGCACGACTGACCGGCCGCGACTGGGACGACTGTCAGGCCGGATCCGCCACCCGATGGCAGACGGCCTCCACGTTGTTGCCGTCGGGGTCGCGGACGAAGGCCCCGTAGTAGGACGCGTGGTACTCGGGGTGGAGGCCGGGCGCGTGCAGGCTCTCGGCGCCCGCCGCGAGGGCCGCGGCGTGGAAGGCGTCCACGGCGGCACGGTCGGTCGCCGTGAAGGCGAGGTGCAGTTCGCGCGCGGGCGCCTCGTCGGTCGCGGGGACCAGCCAGAGGGGATGCCCCGTGGTGCCCGTGGTCCCGAAGCTGATGTTCTCCCCGAACCGCTTCTGGCGCTCGCCGCCCAGCGGGGCGAGCACGGCGTCGTAGAAGGCGGCGCTGGCCGCGATGTCGCGGACCTGGACGGCTATGTGATCCAACATGCCCCCACCGTGCCGCACCGCAGGGGGAGTTGTCGTATCGGGGCGCTGGTCCAGCCACCTGGCCAGTTCGTCCCCCGCCTCGTCGTACCCGGCGTCGCGGATCCGCTGGAGCTCGCGTACGTCGCCCCGTGCGGTCGCGCGCCGGGTGAGCAGGAGCCCGGCGCGCTGGGAGCCCTCGTCCAGCAGTTCGCTCAGCTCTCCCGTGTCGTCGGCCGCGTCGGCGAGGTCGGCCAGGCGGTCCAACGCGGTCTCGTTGCCCTCGTCGGCCAGTTCGCGCAGGGTTTCCCGATCGATGTACGTGTGCGTCATGGCGCCATCGTGCGACCCTGCCCCAGGGGCAAGGTCAAGTGGCACGATGACCGTGTGATCACCATCGGGCAGCTCGCCAGGTACGCCGGGGTCTCGGTGAAGACCGTGCGCGTCTACCACGCCAAGGGGCTGCTTCCCGAGCCCGGCCGCGACGCCTCGGGCTACCGGCGTTACGGCGCGCGCGACGCCATCGACCTGATCAAGATCCGGACGCTCGCCGAGGCGGGCGTACCGCTGGCCCGTATCCGTGAGTTGAGAGCGGCGCCCGACGAGCGGCTCCCGCAGGCGTTGCGGGAGGTCGACGATGAGCTGACCGACCGTATCCGCGCCCTGCGCGAAGCCCAGGAGCGTCTGCGGCGGCTCGCCGCCGGGCACCTGTCCGCGCTGCCCGCCGAGGTCGGCGCCCATGTGGAGGACCTGGGGCAATGGGGCTTCTCCCCTAGGTGGCTGGACCTCCAGCGCGACCTGTGGATTCTCGTGTTCGCCGCCCACCCGGACCAGGCGGCGACGCTCTTCGAGGACCAGCGCGCGAGCCTGGCCGACCCCGCGCTGCGGCGGCTCTTCCTCGCCTACGACCGGGCGCACGACCTCGACGCCGACGACCCTCGTATCGACGGTCTCGCCCGCCGCATCGCCGAGGCGGCCCGCGAGCGTTACGGCCCCCACGACCCGCCCGAGCTGGACGCGGCCTCCGCCGTCCCGGCCCTCGTCCAGAGCGCCGTCAACGCCTCGTCCCCCGCGTGGCGACGGCTCGACGGGCTGCTCCGCGAGCACCTCGGCATGCGGCGCGAATGAGGTTCGCGGGGCCGGTGACACCTCAAGGCCGGAAGGTCTCGGGCGGCTGCTCGGTCCGCTGCAGGGTCCCCGGGAAGTGCTCGGCCCAGGTGGCGTGGTTCCTGGCGATGTCCTGGACGCTGAGCAGGGTGAAGCGGCACGGGCAGCCGCAGTCCGATCCGTGCGTACAGCCACTCCAGGTCAGACCGCGTGCACGGGCCCGGCAGCGGCGCCTCGTCGCGCGCGTACCGGGAGATCCACCGTTCGATCCTCTGCCATGACTCCTCGACCGTAGGGGCATCGCTGTCACTCCCGTCGCCTTCGTGCGGTCACTGTGGGGACAGTTGGACGAAGCTGAGCGATGTGGCCAGGCGTTCGCGGTGTTGGCGCAGGGCGGTGGGGGTGACTCCTCGGGCGGCTGTCGCGCGGGCGAGGTCGTCGGTTGCCACCTTGAACGCGGCGTTCATGGCGGACGCCTGGACGCGGATGTCGAGTGAGCCGGGGGGCTGGCCCGTGCGTGCGGCGAGGACCTCGGCGAAGGTGTCCTCCGCGCGTTCGCGGAGGACCAGGTAGACGGCTCGCAGTGCGGGCTCGCCATGGGTCATCCGTACGACCGAGAGCACGGCCTCGACGTCCGCGCCGGAGGACGAGCCGAGGACGGGCTGGTAGGCGGCGCGCAGATGTTCGGTCAGGTCGGCATCGGGCGGCCACGTGTGCAGGGCCGCCCGGAAGGCGTCGATCATCTTCGTGAGGAGCGGTTCCACGCAGCTCTCTTTGCTGGAGAAGTAGCGCCACAGGGTGCGTTCCGAGACTCCTGCGGTTCGGGCGATCTGCTCGCCGGAGGTGGCGGTCACGCCCTGTTCGGCGAAGAGCCGGACCGCGTGGCGGGAGATGACGAGGCGTTGCCGTCGGCGTTGCTCCTCGCTCACCGGCGGCCGTCCCCGGCGCGGTGCGGCGCTGCCGCTGCTGCTGTCGCTCATGAAGCCCCCCCTCTCTCTCCGGGGGATCTAAGCACGCCGCCGGCAGCCGCCGACTGGCCGAAATCTTTATTGGCGGCAACTGTCAATAAAGTTAGGGTCGAGCTGCCTCGAAGATCACAGGAGGAGAGCCATGAGCGTTGCCGCCGGGCATTCCCAACTGCCGTTCGCCAGGCCGAACGTGCTCGATCTCGCACCCCTCTACGAAGTCCTGCGCCGGGAGGCTCCCGTCACCCCCGTCACCACACCGGCGGGCGATCCTGCCTGGCTGGTCACGCGGTTCGAGGAGGTCGGCGACCTGCTCGGTGACGCACGGCTCGGCCGGTCGCACCCCGAGCCGGAGCGGGCGTCACGCATCTCCACCGCGGCGGTCTCGGAAGGGCCCTCGGGCAACTACGCCACCGAGCAAGCCGATCACGCGCGGATGCGCAGACTGCTGACCCCGGCGTTCGCGGCCAGGCGGATGCGGACGCTCACCGATCACATCCAGCACCTGGTCGACGGCTACCTCGACCAGCTGGCCGTGGAGCACACGTCCACGCCCGACGGCGTGGTCGATCTCCACGCCGGTCTGGCCTTTCCCCTGCCGGTCGCGGTCATCTGCCGGCTGCTGGGCGTGCCCGCGAGCGACGACGCGTACTTCAGCGCACTGTCGCAGCGGATGGCCGATCTCGCCATCGGTGACGACGCCCGCCGGGCCCGCGAGGAGTTCCACGCCTACATGGCCGGTCTCGCCGAGTCCAAGCGCGGGCGGCCGGGCGAAGACGTCATCTCCGACCTGGTGCGCGCCCAGAGCGCCGATCCGGGGTACGACTACGACGAGATGATCCGGCACTGCGTCGGCCTGCTCTTCGCCGGGCACGAGACCACGGTCAACCGGATCGGCCTGGGTGTGCTCTTCCTGCTCACCCGCCCCGGCCCGTGGGATGCGCTGACGGGCGACCCGGACGGCCGTGTCAACGCCACCGTCGAGGAGATCATGCGCCTGGGCGCCCCCGGGGACCTCGGGCTGCTGCGGTACGCCCACACCGACGTCGAGATCGCCGATGTCACGATCCGGCGGGGCGACGCGGTGATCCTGTCGGTCAACTCCGCCAACCGCGACCCGTCCGTCTACTCCGACGCGGAGACCTTCCGCCCCGACCGCCCCGAACGCACCCATCTCGGCTTCGGCCGCGGCGCCCACTTCTGCATCGGCGCGAGCCTGGCCCGCACCGAACTGCGCGTCGTGTTCGCCACCCTGGCCGGACGCCTCCCCGGGCTGCGACTCGCCAAGGAGCTCGACGAGTTCGAGGCCCGTACCACCCTCACCGGCGGCGTCACCGAACTGCCCGTGACCTGGTGAGCAGGGAGAGAGCGGCCGTGAAGGTGACCATCGATCAGGACAAGTGCGTCGGGTCCGGGCAGTGCGTGCTGACCGCGGACGACGTGTTCGACCAGCGTGACGAGGACGGGACGGTGACCCTGCTGACCGACCGGCCACCGGCGCACCGGGCGGCCGACGTACGGTACGCAGCGGAGGGCTGCCCCTCGCAGGCCATCAGCGTCGAGGAGTGAACCGGGCCGGGCCGCCTGAGCGAGTCCGGGGGACGTCGGCGGGACCGTAACCTCGTGCTGTGCCAGCCTCCCGCCTGCATCGCGTCGCCGTCCTCGTGCTCGACGGTGCGAAGCCGCTCGACGTCGGAATCCCCGCGCAGGTCTTCACGACCCGCGCGAGCATGCCGTACGAGGTACGGGTGTGCGGAGCGGCCCCCGGCCCCGTGACCGGCGGCGACGGTCTCGCGTACGCCGTCGCCCACGGCCTCGACGCGCTCGCGTGGGCGGACATCGTCTTCGTCCCCGGCTACCGGTTCCCGGACCGCGACGAGCCGCCGCGGGCCGTCGTCGAGGCACTGACCGCCGCCCACGACCGGGGCGCCCGGCTCGCCGCCATCTCGACCGGCGCCTTCGCGCTCGCCGCCACGGGCCTGCTCGACGGCAGGCGCGCCACGACGCACTGGCACTACACGCGGGCACTCGCGGCCCGGTATCCGCGCGTCCGGGTCGACGAGAACGTGCTCTTCGTCGACGAGGGCAGCGTGCTCACCTCGGCCGGCGCGGCCTCCGGCATCGACCTGTGCCTGCACATCCTGCGCGGCGACCTCGGGGTGGCCGCGTCCCACCACGCGGCCCGGCGCCTGGTCGCCGCTCCCTACCGCAGTGGCGGCCAGGCCCAGTACGTACCGCGCAGCGTCCCCGAGCCGCTCGGCGAGCGGTTCGCCGCCACCCGCGAGTGGGCGCTGCACCGGCTCGGCGACCCCCTCACCCTCGACACGCTGGCGCGGCAGGCCGAGGTCTCGCCGCGCACGTTCTCCCGGCGCTTCGTCGAGGAGACCGGCTGCACGCCGATGCAGTGGGTGCTGCGCGCCCGTATCGACCTCGCCCGCGAACTGCTCGAACGCTCGCAGCGTGGCGTCGAGCAGATCGCCGCCGACGTCGGGCTCGGCACCGGCGCGAACCTGCGCCTGCACTTCCAGCGCATCCTCGGCACCACGCCGGTCGAGTACCGGCGGACCTTCACCCGGGGCGAGTGACGCGTGGCGGGATCCTTTTGAACCATGGCGATCACGCCACTGTCCGCGGCGCGGGCCGCGCGCGAGCCTGGTGGCGAAGGGAAGGGAGATCACCCATGACTCGTATCGCCATCAACGGATTTGGCCGCATCGGACGCAACGCCCTGCGCGCGCTGCTGGAGCGCGGCAGCGGTAGTGCCCTGGAGGTCGTCGCCGTCAACGACCTGACGGAGCCCGCCGCTCTCGCCCGGCTGCTCGCCTACGACAGCACGGCCGGCCGCCTCGGGCGCCCGGTGACCGTCGACGGGGACGTCCTCGTGGTCGACGGCCGCCGGATCACGGCGCTGGCCGAGCGCGATCCGGCGCGGCTGCCGTGGGCCGAGCTCGGCGTCGACCTCGTCCTGGAGGCCACCGGCCGCTTCACCTCCGCCGAGGCCGCCCGCGCCCACCTCGCGGCGGGCGCGAAGAGGGTGCTCGTCAGCGCGCCCTCGGACGGCGCCGACGTGACGCTCGCGTACGGGTTCAACTCCGGCACCTACGACCCGGCCCGGCACACGGTCGTCTCGAACGCCTCCTGCACCACCAACGCGCTCGCGCCGCTGGCCGCGGTCCTCGACGAACTCGCGGGAATCGAGCACGGGTTCATGACGACGGTGCACGCCTACACCCAGGAGCAGAACCTGCAGGACGGCCCGCACCGCGACGCCCGTCGCGCCCGGGCAGCGGGCGTCAACATCGTGCCGACCACGACCGGCGCGGCCAAGGCCATCGGCCTGGTGCTGCCCGGCCTCGACGGCAAGCTGTCGGGCGACTCGATCCGCGTACCGGTGCCGGTGGGCTCGATCGTCGAGCTGAACACGACCGTCGCCCGCGACGTGACGCGCGACGACGTGCTGGCGGCGTACCGCGCCGCGGCGGAGGGGCCGCTCGCCGGGATCCTGGAGTACTCGGAGGACCCGCTCGTGTCCTCCGACATCACGGGCAACCCCGCCTCGGCGATCTTCGACTCGGCCCTCACCCGCGTCGAGGGCCGTCACGTGAAGGTGGTCGCGTGGTACGACAACGAGTGGGGCTTCTCGAACCGCGTGGTCGACACGCTCGAACTCCTCGCCGACTGAGCCCCAGCTGAGCCCTCGCTGAGCCCTCGCTGAGCCCCCGCGTGTGAACTGCCGCCTCCCTTGGGTGAGTTGCCCTTACGATGGGCCACGCGTGTTCATCCGGGGGGAGCAGACTCATGAACATTTCGGTGACCGCCGCATCGGATTCCGCGGAGGCCGAGCTGCGTTCCTTCTTTCTCTGGCTTCGCGATGATCCGTACGTCCGGCGGAACGCGCGCGTCGAGATGTCGGGCGGGCAGCCGTCGGAGGGCCGGATGGGCTCGGCGCTCGACGCCGTCCAACTCGTGCTCGACAGCGGCTTCCAGCTCGGCAATCTCGCCCTGGCCTGGCTCGCCTGGCGGTCCACGCGCCCGGCCCCGCAGGAGATCACCTTCGAGCGGGACGGCGTGCGGGTGACCCTTTCCGGCCAGGACGCCGAGGCCGCCCAGCGGCTGCTCGCCGCTCTCGACCGCCGTGACCCATGAGCGCGTCGACCTCGTGAGCGCGTCGAGCTCGCCCGGCAGATCCGCCGCCGTGCTGATGGGCGTGAGCACGTACGAGCATCTGGACGACCTGCCGGGCGTCAGGGGCAGCGCGACGGATCTCGCCGCGCAGCTGTGCGACCCGGCGATCTGGGGCCTGCCCGCCGACCGGTGCCATCTGGTGATGGAGCCGGACAGCCCGACCGCCGCGTTCGCGCCGCTGCGGGCGCTCGGGGGCAGCGGCCTCGACACCCTCGACACCCTTGTCGTGTACTACGCGGGCCACGGCCTGATCGATCCGCTCAAGGGGGACCTCTGGCTGGGCCTCCCGGGCTCCGTGACCGGCAGGCCCGACACCTGCGTTCCCTACGAGTGGCTGCGTCAGGAACTCCTCGGCCTGCGCGTCGAGCGGCGCATCGTCATCCTCGACTGCTGCTACAGCGGGCGCGCCCTGGGCCTGATGGGCGGCGCCCAGGCGGCCGTGGCCAACGGAGCCGTGGTCGAGGGGACGTACCTCATCGCGTCGGCGGGTGAATCCGCCCAGGCCCTGGCCCCGCCGGGGGCCCGGCACACGGCCTTCACCGGCGAACTGATCAGCCTCCTCGCCCGGGGTGTGCCGGACGGGCCCGAGCTGTTCCACCTGGACGCGGTCTTCCAGCACCTCTCCGAGGCCCTGCGCGCCAGGTCCTGTCCGGAGCCGCAGAAACGGGTGCGCAACACGGCCGGGCAGCTGCCCCTCTTCCGCAACCGCGCGTACGTCCCGCGCGGTCCGGGGCATCTCCTGTCGGACCGCTACGAGCTGGGCCCGCCGCTGCGCGGCGACTCACTGACGGACACCTACCGGGCTGTCGACACCGCGCTCGACCGGCCGGTGAGGATCAAGCTCATGAAGCCCGAGGCGGCCGCCGACTCCTGGCTGTCCGACGGCTTCCGCAGCCGCGCCAAGTCCCGGGCGGCGCTGAGGCATCCACGGGTGGCCTCGCTCCACGACATCGGCATGGCGGTGCGGCAGGGGGTCCACTGCCCGTATCTGGTGACCGAGGACATCACCGATCCGCCGCTGACCGCCCTGGTGAAGGACCATCTGCCCCATCCCGCATGGGTGATCCAGGTGGTGTCCGAGCTGCTCGGCGTGCTCGAACACGCCCATGGCCTCGGTGTCTTCGGCTGGCACATCGACCTGGAGAGCATCGCGTTCACCGCGGACAACCACATCAAGGTCGTGGACCTCGACGACGCCCCCGACGGGCGCGGCGATCTCCTCGCGGCGGGCGGTCTGCTCCACGAACTCCTCACCGGCCACCCGCCCCTGACGCAGTCGGTCCCGCGGCAGATGAGCCCGCCCTCCGCCGAACTGTGGTACGTGTCGGACGCGGTCGACGGCGTGGTGCTGAAGGCTCTGGCCAACGACCCCGCCGACCGCTATCAGAGCGCCGCCGAGATGTGGCAGGCCGTCGAAGGGCTGCGGGGACGGGAGACGCGCCCCGCCTCCGGCCCCGGGTTCGTGGAGCCGCGCTCCCTCTCCATGCACTCCGCGGCCGGTTCCCACGCGGGCCTCGTCCGAAAACAGAACCAGGACTCCGGATACGCGGGCCCGCGCCTTCTCGCCCTCGCCGACGGCATCGAGGGCCGGGCCGCCGGTGAGGTCGCGAGCTCCGAGGTCATCGCCACCCTGGTCTCCCTCGACGACGACGTCCCCGGCTCGGACCTCCTCACCACGCTCGGCGCCGCCGCGCAGCGTGCCAACGACCAGCTCCGCATGATGGCCGAGGAGGACCCTCGGCTCGAAGGCATGGGAACCACGCTCACCGCCCTGCTCTGGACCGGCACGCGACTGGGGCTCCTGCACATCGGGAACTCCCGTGCGTACCTCCTGCGGGACGGCGCCCTGACCCAGATCACCCAGGACCACACCTGGGCGCGGCAACTCGCCGACGAGGGCCGGATCACCGAGGCGGAGATCCTCGACCACCCGCAGCGCTCGGCGCTCAGGCGCGCGCTCGGCGACGAGGACCATGTCGAGCCTGACCTCGCCATCCGCGAGGTCAGGGCCGGCGACCGCTACCTGGTCTGCACCGCCGGACTCTTCTCCGCCTTCTCCGAGGAGCAATTGGAGGACGCCCTGGCGAGCTACCAGCCCCCGCAGGAGACCGTCCAGGAGCTGGTGCGACTCGCCTTGCGTGGCGGCGGCCCCGACAACATCACCTGCATCGTCGCCGACATCATCGATGTCGCTGTCGGCGACACCGGGGCAGGGCAGTTCGACACCACCCCTGTCGTCGTCGGAGCGGTCGCCGAATCCCAGGGGCCGACCGGTTGAAGCCCCTCCCGCGGGGGAGGGGCTTTCGCGCGGTACGGGCTAGGCGCTGGCCTTCTCGTACGCTTCGCGGATATTCGCGGGAACCCGGCCCCGGTCGTTCACCTCGTAGCCGTGTTCCTTGGCCCAGGTGCGAATCCTGGCGGTGTCCTCACTGCTGCCCTGCGACTTCCTCGGCGCCTGTGCGGCGCCGCGGCTCCGCTTCTGCCGCCTGCCGGCGTTCAGGAACGGGTTCAGAGCTTCCATGAGCTTGTCGTAGGAATCAGGGGAAAGGTCGATTTCGTACGGGACCCCGTCGACGACCAGGCTGTGCGTCTGCGCGTCCTCGGACTCCTCGCCCGTGAGGTCGTCGGTGACGATGGTGACTACTTTCTGCGCCATGAAGGTCCTTCAGTCCGAGGCGGTGTGCTGATGGACGCAGATGCTAGGGTTCCGGTACGAAGAATGCAAAGTTAATGCCCGGTCCCGGTCCTGGCGCTCAATTCCTTGGACCGCGCGCTCGGCAAATCCTGTCGCGCGCCGCCACAGGGCGGGAAAAGCTCCATGGAATTCCCGTTGCCGAATTGAGGTGTACCCGCAGGGTTTCCCTGGGTCACCTCGGTGGAATTGTCCGGCGGAGCGCCCGCGGGTCAGTGCTTTATGCCGACCCCCGCCCAGACGCCGGCCTCGGCCGCGGTGACGGTGCCCGGCTGATGCGGGATCGCGTCATTGTCCAGGTCCATGCGCCATTCGCTGGTCGGCACGATGCCCGGGTCCATGAGTTCCATGCCCTCGAAGAAGTCGGCGGTCTCCTGACGGGTCGCCAGCCGGGTGGGGGTGACGGATCTGCTGTACTGCTCGGCCAGTGCGGCCATCTGCCCGTCGTCCAGGTCGATCGCGGCGTGCGAGAAGATCAGGGCGCTGCCCGGTGCCAGGGGAGCGGTCAGGCGCCGCATCAGGCCGTACGGGTCGTCCTCCTTCGGGATGAAGTGGAACAGCGCGACGGCCGAGAGCGCGAGGGGCCGGGAGAGGTCCAGGGTCTTGCGGGCGTACTCCAGGATCCGGTCCGGTTCGCGGACGTCGGCCTCGATGTAGGCGGTGTCCCCTTCGGGGGTGCTGTTCATCAGGGCACGGGCGTGTGCGAGAACGATCGGGTCGTTGTCGGAGTAGACCACCCGCGCCCGGGGATTCACGTCCTGGACGACCTGGTGCAGGTTCGGCTCGGTGGGGATGCCGGTCCCGATGTCCAGGAACTGGTCGATCCCGGTCTCCTTCGCCACGTACCGCGAGGCACGGTGCATGAACCCCCGGTTCTGCCGCGCGGCCACCATGGCGTGCGGGTTGGCGTTCAGGGCCTGGAGCGCTGCTTCCCGGTCGATGGCGTAGTTGGTCTTCCCGCCCAGGAAGTAGTCGTAGCAGCGCGCCGTGTGCGGCTTCGTCCCGTGCTCGAACTCGACCTCGATCTCGTCCATCCACCATCCCTCGCAACGCCATCTCCCCGACCGGGCCCGGGAGTTAACGATCTACGACCCCGCCGGATGCGTCAACCGGACGGCCCCGGGAAATGCTCCGTGGTCGCGGCCATCGCACCGCTCCCGCGAAATGCCAGAGTGTTCATTGGGCGCACTGCTTTCAATCTTGGGGTCTGTTCATTGGGTTCCCGGGGCACTCCCGGTACAGTCGTCCGAGCCAGTGGTGACTCACTGGTTCGTATCACCGATCTTCGGGACACGGGTACCGGTGCATGCGGGGGGTTTGGTGTCTGACTCGAAGCTCAGTCTTAAACTGCTTGGTGTTCCGACGCTCATTTCGGATGACGATCCTGTGGCTCTGTCACCAAGCGCCACCATGCTGTGTGCGTATCTCGCGCTCGCGCCGGACGGGGGCCGTCTCCGATCGGTCGCGGCCGCTCAGTTGTTCGCGGACTGTTCGGAACCGACCGCGCGGCGTCGTCTCAACACCGCCGTGTGGCGCCTCAGGTCGGAGGTCCGGTCGAGCCTCGGCGTGGATCTCGTCGCCAGCAACGGCGACCGTAACGTCGGCCTGAGTTCGGCGGTGGAGATCGCGATCGACACCAGGATCTTCGAGGAGCTCGTCTCGCTGGTCCTGGACGTCACCGCGGCCGACATGACCGAGGCGGACGCCGCGCGGCTGGAGCACGCGATCTCGCTGCACTGCGGAAAGCTGCTCGAACCGTGCGACGACGAGTGGGTGCTGTCCGCGCGGAACCGGATCGAGAACCTCTACCTCACGGCCCTCGACTACCTGCTCCAGTACAGCGGCTCGCGCGGCAAGGTCGACGCCGTCGCCAGGTACGGCGAACTCGCGCTCTGCCTGGAGCCCTTGCGCGAGGACGTGCACCGCCACCTCATGAGCGCCTACGGGGCCGCGGGGCGGGACGACCTCGTGGAGCGGCAGTTCGAGCGTTGCCGCATGGTGCTGCTCGAAGAGCTCGGTGCCGATCCCATGCCGGAGACGATCGCGCTGTACGCACGTCTCACGCGCAACGAGCGCGGCCGGTCGGCGAACGTCGCGGCCCTCGTCGCCGAGCTGGAGCGGGCGCGCCGCGAGGTGGGGCGGCTCGCGGAGATCGTCGACCGCGCGATCGACCGGCTCGGCTCCCTGTCCTGACCGACCGCGTGGCCCGGTGGTGACCGCGCCACGGCCCGCCCGTGACAGCCCCGTGAGCCCGCCGGGCCAGCCTGACTCCGAGAGGAGTGACGGTCCTGGTGGTGACTGCATGGAGGCACCGATTCCTCATCGATGTGTGGGCGGAGCCGCGGGAGGTGGAGACGCTGCCGGCCGTGATCCGGGCGAGGGTGCAGGACATGGCCACCGACGAGGAGTACTACGTGGGCTCGTTCGCCGAACTGGAGCGGATCGTCGACGCGCGGCTCGACGCCGAGGGCATCACTCCCCGGCGTTGGGAACGTCCGTGATCCGCGCGGCGGCCGGCCCGGTGCGGACCGAGCGGGGTTGAGGAGAACGCGCATGCCGAGTGCGATGGTGCACGCTTTTGACCAAGCATGGTCGTCCTCGAACCCGAACCTGCTCGACAGCTCCGTCTCCGACTTCAGGAAGCAGGGGACGGGAAGCCTCCGGCTCGTGGCCCGCTCCGGCGCGCCCGGCGCCCCCGGCGCCCCCGGCGCGGCCGGGACGGCCGTCAGCTACGTCCCGGCGACCCCGCTGGACCTGCGCGCCTTCGACGAGCTGCGGCTGTGGACGTACGCGTCCCGCGCCGCCGACGGCACTCCGCGCGCGCCGTTCCTGCTCGAACTGTCCTATCTGGACGCCGCCGACACCCCCGGTGAGGAGCACCGGTGGCTGGTCCCGGTCAACAGCAGGCGTACGTGGGAACAGCACCGCTTCGGCATCGCAGGCGACCGGCGTGGCCAGATCACCGGCCTCTCGCTGCGGTGCCTGACGAACGAGACGTTCGAGATTCACCTCGACGAGCTCCTGGCCGTCGACGAGGAGCCGCTGTCCGACGTGGAGTCGGCGCTGACCGGCCTGCTCGACGGGCTGCCTCTGCCGGGCGTGGCCGCACTGCCGGCACCGGCCACCGCCGTCGGCTCCGGCACCCTCGTCGTCGGCCTCAACCGACGTCTGCACGCCGGAAACCGGATCACGGTCGACGGCACGGGCACCCACTACTCGGTGACCGCGGCGGTGCACGACGGGGCCGCCGGGACCACCACCCTCACCATCCAGCCGCCCCTGGCGGCGGCCCTCGGTCCCGGGGCGAGCATCACCGTCACCGCTCCCGTGCTGGTCCGGGAGACCCAGTTCACCCAGGCCGCGGAGACCGGCGAGCTGCCCGATCCGGTCCTGCTGCTCTCGCTGACGGACCAGCGCGAGGAGCTCGAACGGGCGTGGCACGTCCCGCAGCGTGACTCCTTCCGCGTACGGGGCGGACTGACCGTGTGCAGCCTGCGCCCGCCACCGCGCCCCGTACTCGCGGAGTACCAGATCCGGACCGTGGCGAGCGACCGCGGGCACTCGCTGGCGCTGCGCACCGAGATCATGCGGCGCCTCGGGATCGGCACCGGCCTGCGCGTCAACGGCACCGTCCTGCCCGTGCAGACGCTGGAGCCACCGCCGCTGCACTTCAGGTCCCGCGCCGTGCCCGCCCCCGTCTGCCTGCGCGTCGGTGCGCGCATCGAGCGGGGCGCGCGCGTCGAAGTGCCGTGGGTGCACCGGGGAACGGTGCTGTCCGGCCCGCTGGACGCCCCCTGGAACCCGCGCGGACCCGAGCCGCCGCCGGTGCCCGGCCCCGACGACCAGGAAGGGATCGTGCTGCGGACATGATCGTGGCAGGAAGGAATGCGTAGCGATGGCACTCCAGATTGGCGTCAACGTCACCGAGGTCGACGGCCGGGCCAGCCCCGTCCTGCAGGCCGCGCCGACATCGGTAGCGGCGTTCGCCGGACGCACCAGAAGAGGCGTGCCGAACCGGGCCGTACGCGTGACCAGCCTCGACCAGTTCGCCGCGCGGTTCGGCGGCCACCATCCCGACGGGTACCTTCCCCACGCGGTCACGGGCTTCTTCCTGAACGGCGGCCGCGAGGCGCACATCGTCCGCGTCACCGGCGCGGGCAGCGCGGCAGCCGGTGCGGTCCTCAACGACCGCGCGGGCACCCCGGCTCCCGCCCTTCGCGTCACCGCCGGACACCGCGGCGCCGCCGATCCGGGCGTCTGGGCGCACGGCTTACGGATCGACGTCCGCGACGACCCCAGGGCGACCACGACCGTCAGCACGGCGGCCACCGCCACGGCGACGGCGCTACAGCTGGCCTCCACCTCCGGCGTCGGCGTCGGCAGCGTCCTGCGCGTCGCCTCCACGACCACGCTGTTCCGCCTCGTCACCGCCGTCGACCGGACGAGCCGTACGGTCACCCTCAGCACGGCCACCGGTGAGGCGGTCGCCTCGGGCGTCGCCGTCACCAGCGCCGAGTTCCGCCTGATCGTCCGGCAGCAGGATCCCGCCACCGGCGCTTTCAACGTCGCCGAGACCTGGCCGACCCTGTCGATGCAGCCCGGCACGTCCGACTACGTCCTCGACCGCCTCAACCACCCGGTCACCGGCTCCACGCTCGTCATGGCCGCCGACCTGTCCACCGCCGCGCCCGGCGTGGACGTTCCGGCGATCGTCAGCGGGGTCGCGCTCAGCGGAGGAAGCGAGACCGCGGCGGCGGCCGGTGACCTCGTCGGCGACACCGCGGCGCGCACCGGCCTGCACGCGCTGGACACCGAGTCCGTACAGCTGCTGGCCTTGCCCGACGCGCAGCTGCTCGCCCCGGCGGGCCGGGCCCTGGTGACGCGGGGGGCGCTCGACTACGCCGCCGCCCGCGGGGACTGCGTGTACGTCGGCTCGGCGCCCGACCGCGGCGCCCCGGCGAACGTGGTCCCGAAGACGTCCTCGGACTACACCGAGACCGTCGCCCACTACACCGAGACGGTCAAGACGTACGCGGCCCAGTTCCAGGGCGCGAAGGTCTACGGCGCCCTGTACGCACCGTGGATCCTGGTCGCCGACCCGGCGGGCGCCGGTCCGGCACCGGTCCGGTTCGTGCCGCCCGACGGGCACGTCATGGGCGTCTATGCGCGCACCGAGCAGGAACGCGGCATCCACAAGGCACCGGCCGGTGACGCGGCCACGCTGCGCGGCGCGCTGTCGCTGGCGGCCGGGTTCAGCGCCGGTGAGCACGACGACCTGGTCCGCAACGGCCGGACGAACGGCATCCTGTCGCCGGGCGGGCGCACGCCCGCGGTCGCCGCGAGCCGGACGCTGTCGACCGACACGCGCTGGCAGTTCGTGAACGTCCGCCTGCTGTTCAACTTCGTCAAGTCGACCCTGCGGGACGGCCTGCGCTTCGTACGGCAGGAGCCGCACACCGAGGCGCTGCGCAAGATGGTGCGCTTCAACGTGATCACGCCGTTCCTGCTGGGGCTGTGGCGGCAGGGCGCGTTCGGCTCGGACCCGGCGGAGCAGGTGTTCACCGTCAAGTGCGACGCCGAGAACAACCCGCCCGCCGACGTGGACCAGGGCCTGTTCAAGGTCGAGGTCTACTTCTTCCCGGTCCGTCCGGCCGAGACCGTCCACATCATCGTCGGCCAGCAGCCCGGCGGCGGCTCCGCCGCGGAAGGCTAGGAGCGCACAGATGGCCATCAATCTCGGTGTCACCGTCGTGGAGGTGGACGGCAGGTCCGCGCCGACGATCACCGCCGCACCCACCTCCCTCGCGGGACTGCTCGTACGCAGCCAGCGCGGCGCGCCCAACCGGGCCGTGCGCGTCCGGGGCTTCGCCGACTTCGTCTCCGTCTTCGGCGGCTACATCCCGGGGGCCTACGGCGCGCACGCCGTGCGCGGCTTCTTCGACAACGGGGGCTCGGACGCGTTCGTCGTCCGGGTCGTCGGCGCCGGGGCGGCGCCCGCCGCCGTCACCGTCAACGACCAGGCGCCCGCTCCCGCGGCCACCCTGCGGCTGTCGGCCGGAGCCCGGGGGACACCCGATCCCGGCGCGTGGGGCAACGACCTCGCCGTCGCCGTCGAACCGCACCCGCTGGGCCAGGCCACCGTCCCCGCGCAGGCCGTCGGCGCCACCGCCGAGCCGTTCGCGCTCACCGACGGCGCCACGGCGACGTTCACCGTCACCACCCGCGGCGTCGACCAGGCCGCGACGGTGACCTTCCGCACGGCCGACTTCGCCACCATCGGCGCGGCCTCGGCGCAGGAGGTGGCCGCGGCCGTCAACCGGCAGACCACCGCCGTACGCGCCGCCGTCACCCCGGCCGGGAACGTCGCCGTGGCGGCGGTCTCCGCCGACCCCCGGACGTGGTCCCGGGTGGCCGTCGCCGCCCCGGCGAGCCTCGGGTTCACCGGGGCGAACGCCAACAGCGACGCGGCCCTGGCGGCCAACGGCACCGTCGCGGCGCTCTCCTCGGCCAGCGGCTTCCGCATCGGCTCGGCCGCGCGCTTCGCCGTACGCGGACACGTCATCGGCACGGCAGCGGTCGCCGCCACCGTCGCCGACGGCGCCGGGATCCTGGTGACGCCGGGCGGCTTCAGCGGCGAGACGATCGTCTTCCGCACCGCGGACTTCACCAACCCCGCGGCCGTCACCGTCGCCGAGGTCGCGGCTGCGGTGAACCGGCAGTCGGTCAACTTCAGCGCGGAGATCACCCACAACAACAGGCTCGCGCTGCTGTCCAACTCCGACGGCACCGGCTCCACGATCGCCGTCGCCGCACCGGCCACCGGCGGCGACGCCCGCGCTGCCCTGGGCCTGACCGGCGCCACCCCGGTCGCCGGTTCCCAGACCTTCCGAGCCCTGACCGCCGCCTCGGAGACCTACCGGCTGATCGCCTGGGGAGCGGCGCCCCCGTTCCCGGCGATGCCCGCCGCCGCCACCCGGATCTCCACGGTCGAGTTCGACCTGGTCGTCCGCCGCGGCGGCGCCGAGGTGGAGCGCTTCGGCCCGGTCAGCATGGTCGACAGCCACGACTCCTACGTGGAGGCGGTGGTCAACGACCCGCAGCGCGGCTCCGCCTTCCTGGTCGCCACCGACCTCGACAGCGCCTCAGGCGTCGGACTCGACGCGCCCGCGCCCGGGGTCTACCCGCTGACCGGGGGCAACGACGGCGCCGACCCGGCCGACACCGCGTACCTCGGTGACCCGGCGCTGCGGACCGGGCTGGAGGCGCTCAACGGCGTTCCGATCAGCCTCCTGGCCGTCCCCGAGTCCACCTCGGTGGGCGTCGTCGCGGGCGCCCTCGCGTACTGCGAACGCCGCGGCGACGCGATGTTCGTCGGGACGGTGCCCTACGGCTTCGACCGCGAAGGGGCCGCGGGCTACGCGGCGGCGCTGCGCGGGCGGAAGGTCTTCGGCGCGCTCTACGCGCCGTGGATCCAGGTCGTCAACCCCGACCCGGTCGCGGCCGTGGCGCAGCCCCTGGTGTGGGTCCCGCCGGTCGGCCAGGTGCTGGGCGTGTACGCGCGGATCGCCGACGCGCGGGGCGTGTGGAAGGCACCGGCCGGTGACGAGGCCCGGATCAACGACGCGCTCGGCGTGGAGTACGACATGACCGACGCCGACCACACCGAACTGGTACGGGGCGGTGGCGTCAACGGCATCCGCGCCCTCCCGGGCTCCGGCATCGTCGTCGACGCGTCCAGGACCCTGTCGACCGACACCCGCTGGCTGTTCGTCAACGTGCGCAGGCTCTTCAACTTCGTCAAGACGAGCCTGCGCGACGGGCTGACGTTCGTCGTCCAGGAACCCCATGACGAGACGCTGCGCAAGATGGTGCGCTTCAACGTCGTGACGCCGTTCCTGCTGGGTCTTTGGCGGCAGGGCGCGTTCGGCTCGGACCCGGCGGAGCAGGTGTTCACCGTCAAGTGCGACGCCGACAACAACTCGCCGCAGGACGTCGCGAACGGTCTGTTCACCCTTGAGGTCTTCTTCTTCCCGACCAAACCGGCGGAGGCGATTCTCATCGTCGTCGGCCAGCAGGACAGCGGTGCGTCTGCCGCCGAGGCATAGGAAAGGCAGGAACAAATGGCAGAGCTGACCTTCCAGGAGTCGTATCGCACACACGGATTCCTCGTGGAGATCGAAGGCACGCAGTGTCCCGTCACCAAGGTCACCGGCCTCAACGAGGGCATGACCGAGACCATCGAGCAGCCCGACGGCGGCTCACCGACGGTGCACAAGATCTCCAGCGGGGTCGTCAAATTCGACACGCTGGTCATCGAACGCAACATGGACGGCAGCCGCTTCGACGGTTTCTTCAAGGACTGGTTCGCCGAGATGTTCCAGCTCAACGGGAGCACCGGGAATTCGTCGGTGCGCCGCAACGGTGCCGTCATCAAGGTGGAGAACGACGAGGAGGTCCTGCGTTTCGCGTTCTACGGCGCCTGGATCAAATCGTCGAAGTTCGCCGACCTGGAGGCCGCCTCGACGAACCTGTTCAAGCAGACGATCGAGCTGGAGCACGACGGCCTGGAGCGGGTGGCGTGATGCCGGAGCCACGCCGCCGCGAGTTCGAGCTCGAACTGCCCATGGGGTACGAGGACCAGGACGGCCGCGTCCACCGGAGCGCCGTCCTGCGGAAGATGACCGGCCGCGACGAGGCCGTCATGGCCGACAAGCGCTACCGGAACAACGGCGCCAAGATGATCACCGAGCTGCTCGGCAACTGCCTCGTCCGGCTGGGCGACCTGGAATCCCCCGGGTCGCACGTCGTCCAGCGGCTCTTCTCCGCCGACCGGCACTTCCTGCTGGTGCGGCTGCGGGAGATCACGTTCGGCCCGCAGATGCGGGCGACGTACTCGTGCGCCACCTGCCACGAGGCGACCGAGCGCACCGAGGACCTCGCCGAGCTGGAGGTGGTGCGGCTGGAGGACGGCCAACTGCCGGAGGACATGGTCGTGGAGCTCGACGACGGGTACGTCGACCGAGCTGGGAACGTCTACGACAGCATGGTGTTCCGCTACCCCGTCGGGACGGACGAGGAGCGGATCGCCTCCCAGGCGAAGGAGAACGCCTCGCGCGGGAAGAACGCGCTGCTCGCCAGGTGCCTGCGGGCGATGGGCGACATGCCGACGCCGAAGCTGGAGGCCCTCGGCTCCGCCGTGTTCGCCGACCTCACGCTGGCCGACCGGGCACGCATCGACCACGCCATGAACAACGGGGGCCCGGGAATCAAGCTGCGCCGCACGATCACCTGCGACGGCTGCGGCCGCGACTACTCGGCCTCTTTGGACATGTCGAATTTCTTGGTGGCTTCGTAGGAGAGGAGGAGCGGCTGCGCGGCGAGGTCTTCTTCCTCGCCTACCACCTGCACTGGTCGCACGACGACATTCTCGCCCTGCCGACCGAGGAGCGGTGGTTCTACACCCGGCGGCTGTCCGAACAGCTGCAGGAAGAACGTGCCGCGATCGAGAACTCCCGGAAGAGCTGAAGGACGACGATGAATCTGGACGCGCTCATCGGAGTGCTCTCCCAACTGGGGAGCACTTTGCAGCAGTCAGGCATGGCTGCCGGTGACGTCCTGCATTCGATCTTTCAGCTGCGGGACGCGCTGGACCTCGCCCGTCAGGGCTATGAGGTGACCATCAACCAACGCTTCACCAGCTATTTCACGACCCTCGACGGCCAGCTACTGAAGATCATTCGATACGCCGACGTGGCCGCCTACAAGGCGGGCGAGATCGGCCTCCTCCTGGAGACCAAGACCGGCTCGGTCGAACGCGCCCTGCCGGACCTGGAGACGGCTTTCTTCGGCACCAAGAAGAATCTCCAGCTGCTGAACGACCTCCTCGCCGGAGCCACCGGGGAGGTGCGGACCGTGTGGCGGCTGTACGGGACGTCACTGGACGAATCCAGAACGCTCATCAGAGAGCGGCTGGCGGTGTACGGCGCTTTCCTCAAGGAGGAGTTCGGCGCCAGCAAGGCCGAGGTGACCCGGGCCATCGAGAGCATGACGTTCGTCGATGCCTTCCAGAAAGCGATCAGATTCACCTGGGGTCCCAAGGGGCCGATAGCCATCGAGGCGTTCGAGGCGGCCAGCGGCAGCCCGGACTTCCACCCGGCGATGGAGACGCTCTTCGGGCCGAGCGGGAAGGTGGCCGACGCCGCCACCCAGGCCGCCGGAGGCGTGAATCTCACGTCAGCCACGGAGAACCTCGAAGAGAAGATCGAGCAGGGCGTGACCGGTGCCCTGGACAAGGCCGGTACCGCCGCCGCGGAGCACGGGGCGAAGGCGCTCGGCGAGAAGGTCTCGGCCGGCGCGACCGCACTCGGCAACGTGATGACCTCGATCCCCCAGCTCTACGGCTCGGTCACCGCGCTCGGCGAGGCGTGGAACAAGCCGCTCTCGTCCACCAAGGACTACATGGACCTGCTCGCCGCGGCCGGTGGCGTGGTCAGCCAGGCCGGTCAGGTGCTGCAGGCGTTCTCCGGGATCACGCAGATCGCCTCCGCCGCGCAGGCGGTGTTCAACGCGGTGATGGCGATGAACCCGGTGGTGCTCGTGGTGATCGCGGTCATCGCGCTGATCGCGGCGATCACGCTGCTGATCGTCTACTGGGACCAGGTCAAGGCGGCCCTGCGGGACAACCCGTGGCTGGCCGTCGCCGCCTCCCTGCTGGGGATCATCGGCATCATCATCGTGATCATCGCCTACTGGGACGAGATCAAGCTCGCCGTGCTGCGGGCGGCCAACTTCATCAGCATCCAGGCGCAGCGGATCGGCCTGTTCTTCGTCGGCGTCGGCACGCTGATCGGCCAGGTGTGGGACGTGATCACGGCGTCGGTCGCCAACGTCGGCATCTCCATCCTGAACGCGTTCATCACGGCCGGAGTGGCCATCCAGAACTTCTTCATCGGGATCATCAACTGGGTCCTGGAGCAGTACAACAAGCTCGCGGACAGCGTGATCGGCGACCTGGTCGGGCTGGAGCACGCGGACCTCGTCCCGGAGGTCGCCGTCGAGACGAAGCTGATCCCGCCGCGCGACGTGCCTACGATCGACGTGAACGCCGCCTTCGCGACCGGTCAGGTCACCGGCGGCCTGGAGACCCAGATCTCCGCGCAGGAAAAGGTCGTGGCGCAGGCGCAGCAGGAGGACCAGCAGCGCAGGGCCGCCAAGGCCGCCGCCCCGCCCCCCGCCGCGGCGCCGACGGCACCCGCCGCGCCCGCCGGACCGTCCGCCCTGCCGGCGGCCGGTGCGCGGCCGGAGCTGCCGACCGGCGCCGCTGCGGCCGCCCCCGCCGGGGCGGTCGACCAGTCGGTCCACGTGGAGGGCGGCATCACGGTCAACGTCAACGCGGAGCGGCTGGAGGCGGATTCCGCCGCGCTGCTCAGCGACGACATCATCGCCCAGCTCCAGCAGCGACTCGGCGCCCTGCGGTCCGAACAGGACTTCCGTACCGGCGCGCGGCCCTCGACGTAGGGGAGTGGGGGAGGTGAGGACATGGCAACGGCGTTGCGCAACCCGGTCCGCGGTTTCCTGGTGAGCGTGGGGCTGGACCCGGAGATCCTGGTGCAGTTCCAGTACAACCCGGCGCAGGTGTCGGACAAGCGGTCGGTCAGCTACGCGACACTCACCGCGCCCGGCATGCTCCTGCCCGTCAAGCAGTACAGCGCGGGCGGGGAGCGCTCGCTGTCGTTCACCGTCGTGGTCGACGGGCTGTTCCGGGGGCCCGCCGACGACGAGATCGACATCGCCCGCGACGAACGCGGCGGCATCGTCCCCGAACTGAACAAGTACCGCGCCTTCACCTACCCGCAGACCGAGCGGTGGCCGGACGCCGACGGCATGCCGGACGGGTTCACCGGGCTGTACGCCGGTGCCGGGACGGTGTTCACCGCGCCGCCGCCCTGCCGGTTCGGCTTCGGCGAGCGCGTCGTCGACTGCGTGGTCACGGACCTGCAGATCACCGAGAAGCTCTACAACCCCGACCTCGACCCGGTCCGCGCCGAGGTCCAGGTGACCTGCGTGGAGCTGACCCCCTACAACCCCGACGCCGCCGCTGGAGGTGCGTTCTGATGCCCGTGCCGCGAGGATCCCGCTTCACCGGGCTGCCCGTGTTCGAGGTCACGGCGCCGGACGGCACCCGCCGCCACGTCGTCGGCCTGCGACTGACGGCCACGGCCGCCGCCGGTGAGCGTACGCACCAGGTGCGCCAGGGCGAGGCGGTGGACCTGATCGCCCGCCGCCACCTCGGCGACGAGCAGCTGTGGTGGCGGCTGCTGGACGCCAACCCGCTGCGGTACCCGCTCGACCTGACGCCCGGGGAGCAGCTGCGGCTGCCCGTGCCGGGCCAGGTGACCCGCGCGAACCGGGCGAGGAGCTTCTAGATGGCCGCGCCCGTACGGCCCGCCAGGGTGCCGTACTTCTCCGTGGTCATCGAGGGCCAGGACATCACGCCCTGGGTCACCTCCGTGCAGGTCGTCGAGGACGACCGGATGGCGGACAGCATGACGGTGACGGTCGACGACCCCCGGATGATCTACGCGGACGCGCTGATGGAGGGCTGCGTGGCCGAGATCGACCTCGGCTACGCGGAACCGGACCAGCACGCCCTGGTGCTGCGGGCGCTGATCACCAAGGTCGAGCTGTCCTACCCCGAGAGCGGCGTGCCCCAGCTGAAGATCAAGGGCGAGGACAAGTCCATCGAGATGGGCCTGGCCGAGAAGAAGAAGAACTGGACCAGGACGACCGTCAACGCGGTCGTCAGGAAGATCGGCCAGCCCTACCGCTTCGCCGACGTGGTCGCAGGACTGAACCCGGATCCGAAGGTCAGGCAGGAGAACCAGGATGCCAAGACGGATCTGGCCTTCCTGCAGGACCTCGCGAAGAAGTACCAGGCCAAGTGCTTCGTGGAGCTCGACGAGAAGGGGAAGGAGGTCCTGTACTTCATCCCCGACCGGCGGATCCTGCACCTGAACCGGGCCGACAAGCTCGTGCTGCGCTACCGGCAGGGCCCCGGCAGCAACCTGCTCTCCTTCAGCCCGAGTTTCGACGCCGGATTCATCGACCGGGTCAAGGAGGTCCACGACCTCGACGAGGGCGGCCAGCAGGTCGGTACGCCGCCGCCCCCGCCGGTGGAGGTCTTCATCTGGGAGCTCGCCCCGGACGTGTCGAGCCGCGCCAGCCGCGCCGACATGGACCGCATCGACGCGCTGTACCGGGTGGGCGTGCGGGCCAGGGAGAAGCTGCAGCAGGAGCTGGCCAAGCCCAAGCCGAAGACCGGCGCGGTCGCGGGCACCCAGCAGCAGCTGGACGACAAGGCCGGTGCGCTGGAGTCCCGTCGGCTGGGGATGTCGGCGACCGGCACGACCGTCGGCTCGATCTGGATGCGGGCCAAGTGCAACGTCACCATCGCCGGGGTGCACGAGCGCTTCGCGGGCGACTGGTACCTCACCAGCGTCACCCACACGCTCGAAAGCTCCGGCTACAAGACCGACTTCAAGGCCGTGCGATGAGGGGGCACCGTGGCTGATCAGTACTTCGGCAAGTACAGCGCCGTCGTCAAGGACAACCGGGACGCGGAGAAGCTGGGGATCCTTCAGGTGTCGGTGCCGACCATCTTCCCGCCCGACGAGCCGGTGCCCGCCCGCGCGGCGCTGCCGTACGGGATGTTCTTCGTCCCGGAGAACGACACCCGGATCTGGGTGGAGTTCGAGGGCGGCGACACGGAGTTCCCGCTCTGGACCGGGGTGCAGCACATCGCCGGGACCTTCGCGCCGGAGGCCGCCAAGAACCCGCCGACCGTACGCGCGTTCAGGACGGCGAGCGGGCATCTGCTGATCTTCGACGACACCTCCGGCAGCGAGTCGGTCGTGCTCACCGACGGCGAACACGCGCACAGGCTGACGTTCGACAAGGACGGCGTCACCCTCACCGACGGCGCGCACAAGCATCAGATCGCGCTGACCACCGACGCAGTGCACATCGAGCACGGCAAGGGCGTCGCCAAGGTGACCCTGGAGGCGGCGGCGGTCAAGGCCGAGGCGGGCCCGTCCACGCTGGAGCTCAGCTCCTCCATGGCGAAGGTCGACGGCCCGCAGGTCGTGCTGGGCGCGGGTGCGCAGCCGGTGCTGCACCTGACCGACCAGGGCGTCGGCAATCTCGGCGCTCCCGTGCCGATCACCCTCAGCTCGCAAGTCAAGGTCAAGGCGTGAGAGGGGCGGTCATGAGCCTGGGCCCGGACAGGACGACCTGCGCCACCGAGCTGCGCGAGGCGATGCGCGCGCGGCTGGACGCGCTCGACCCGCCCGCCGGGGCGAACGTCGACAGCGACCAGGTGCGGCCGAACTTCGACGCGCTCGGCCAGGCCCTCCACCAGATCCTCACCGCCGACGCCGAGACCGTCAGCGCCGCGGCCCAGGACCCGGCGTTCTGGACGTTCCTGAGCGATCTGCGCACCGAGGTCGAGCAGCTGCGCGCCTTCGACGCGGGCCTCAAGGGCGCCTTCGCCGCCTGGGACCCGGCCCTCCCCGCCAGCGGCGCGGCGCTGAAGACCGCGATCGCGGCGCTCGCCGTCCCCACCACCACTCCGGCGGCCCCGGCCGACCTGAAAGGCAAGCTGCGATGACCACGCTCCGGGGGATGTCCATGCCGTTCCGGATCGAGGGCGGCCGTGTGCGGCAGAGCGCCGGGGCCGACAAGGTCGCCGAGGACCTGCGCCACCTGCTCTCCACCCGCCTCGGTGAACGGCTGCTGCGGCGTACGTACGGCGGTGGCGTCCAGCACCGGCTCCAGCAGCCCAACGACCACACCCTGCGCACCCTGATCCGCCACGAGATCGAGCAGGCCCTGCGCAACCACCTGCCGCTGGCCCGGCTCACGAGCCCCGTCCGGCTCTCCCACAGCGAGTCCGAACTCACCGTCACCTTCGACTACGTCATCGACTCCCACGAGCTGGCACAGCGCGTGGCGCTCACCCTGCCGAGGCCGACATGAGCGAGGTGCGCGGGCTCCCCATCGACTACACCAACCTCGGGTACGACGCGCTGCGCGAGTCGATGCTCGCCATCGCCCGCCAGACCCTGCCCGAGTGGACCGACCAGACCGAGAACGACCTGGGCGTGCTGCTGATCGAGCTGTTCGCCTACGCCAGCGACATCACGCTGTACTACCAGTCCCGGATCGCCTCGCAGCTCTTCCCGGCCACCAGCGACGAACCCGAGTCGCTGGTCCAGCTGCTCCGGCTGCTCGGCCACGAGCTGCGCCCCGCGCCACCGGCGACGGCGGAACTCGCCGTCGCCGTGGACGCCGCGCAGGCCCTGCCGCTGACCATCCCGGCGGGCACGGTGTTCCTGGCCCAGACCGCCACCGACGACCGCGTCCAGTTCGAGTCCGCCCGCGACACCACCCTCACCAGCGCCGTCCTGGGGCCCACGATCGAGGAGAACCTGCGCTGGTTCCTGCCCGTCGGCGCCGTCGAGGGCAGCTCCGTGACAGGCGAGCTGCTCGGCACCTCCGACGGCAGCCCCAACCAGCTCCACACCCTCGGCGAACGTCCCGTCCTCGCCGGTTCGATCACCGCCACCGTCACCGGGCCCGGCGGAGCCACGTTCTGGCACGAGGTGCCCACGCTCGCCGCCGCCGGACCCGCGGAGCGTGGCTTCATGGTCCAGCGGGCCGCCGACGGCACCGTGACGCTGCTGTTCGGCGACGGGACCAACGGCGCCGTCCCGCCCAAGGGCAGCGGCCTCGACCAGGTCGAGGTGCACGCGACCTACCGCGTCGGCGGCGGCCCGCAGGGCAACGTTCCCCCCGGGACCACCTTCACCTCGTCCATCGGCGCCCTGCGGAAGATCACCGCGCCGGGCGGAGCGAGCGGAGGAGCGCCCGGTGAGACCGTGGTGGGCGCCCGCGATCTCGCGCCCCGCCTCTACCGTGCCCAGAACCGCGCCGTCACCGCCGACGACTACGTCGAGCTGGCGCTGCGCACGCCGGGCGTCGGCAAGGCCCGCGCGGTCGCCCTCAACTGGAACGACGTCCTGCTGTACGTGGCGCCCAGCGGGCGGGTCGAGCAGCCCTCGGAGCTGCTGCGCCGCGACCTCCTGGCCGCGTTCGAGACGTCCCGGATGGCCACCAGCGTGCTGCGGGTGCTCGGCCCCGAGCCCGCGGACGTCTTCCTGAGGGCCGTCATCCGCGCCGAGCCGTTCTACCTCCAGGCGGACGTACGGGCCGCCGTCACCGAGGCCGCCGCCGGGCTGATCGCGTTCGACGCCGTCGACTTCGGCCAGTCCCTCTTCCTCAGCCGCGTCTACGACGTCCTGCAGAGCCTGCCGCAGGTCGCGTCGCTGACCGTCACGCAGTTCAGCCGCACCGCCGACGGCGGCGTGGACGCCGACGGCGTCATCGAACTCGAACCGTTCGAACTGGCCCGGGCCGGTTACGCGGAGACGATCCAGCTGGTGATCGAGGGCGGTGTCGCCCGATGAGTACGACGTCCGCCGTCGTGCCGCGCGCGCCCACCGGGGCGCGGGCCGTGCCGAGCCTGCTCGGCCGCAGCGTGGAGCTGCGCTGGACCAACCCGCCGGTCTCCGCGTTCGACGGCGGCTTCCTGGTCGGCGTCCGCGTCGTGCGCCGCGAGCGTACGTTCCCCCTCGACCCCGGGGACGGCGACCTCGTGCACGACGAGTCGGCGCCGCTCGTCCACGCGCTCGTCGACACCGGCCTGACGCCGCTGACCCGCTTCTACTACACGGTCTTCACCTTCGACGGCACCGCCTTCCACACCGGCGACGGCTCCCGCGCCAGCGCGCTGGCCACCGACGACTACGGACTCGCCGAGCGCTTCTACCGCATGCTCCCCGCCGTCCACCAGCGCGACGACCTCCCGCTGCGGCCCGACGAGGTGCACGCGCTCGCCCCGGCCGTCCAGGACCGGCTGCGCGCGCTGCCCCCTCAGCTGCGCGGCACCGGACAGCTGCGCCGTTACCTGGCCGCCGCGGCCGCCCCGCTCGCCCTGGCGCGCAGCACGGCCGAGGGCCTGCGCCAGTTGCGCGACATCGACCGGGTGCCGCCGGAGTACCTGCCGCTGATGGCCGCGTTCCTGGACTGGCGCACCGACCGCACGCTCCCCGTCTTCCTGCAGCGCAACGAGATCCGGGCCGCTCCCGCGCTCTACCGAGGCGTCGGCACCGTCCCGAACCTGCGGTCGATCGTCACCCGGTACACCGGCTGGCAGATCAAGGTCGCCGAGTACGCGCAGCACATCCACCGGTCCCACCACGCGCCCCGGCAGAACGTGTTCGCGCTGCGGGAGACCGGCGGCGACTGGTCCGCCGCGCAGGACGCCGCCGACCTGCTGGGCTTCGCCCCGCCGAACACCGGAGCGGGCCTGCCCGGCGTCACCGGCACCGTCGCCGGGCCGTTCGCCCTGCGCCCCGGCATGCAGCTGACCGTCAGCACCGAAGCGGCCGGGCCGGACACCGCGCGGTTCGCGGCCACCGACGCGGCCGACCTGGCCGCGGCGACCACGGCCGAGGTCGCCGCGGCGCTCGACCGGCAGTTCCAGGACATCACCGCGACCGTGGCGGCCAACGGGCGGCTGCGGCTCGACGCGCACAGCGGCACGCTGCGCGTGGAGGCCGACGCGACCAGCCTCGTCACGCTCGACGGGGCACCGCGCGGCCGGCTCGCCGTCGTACCGGCCGGGACCGCCTCGTTCCGGGTGTTCCACGCGGTGTCCGACCCGCTCGGCCCCGCCGACGACCGCGCCGCCCGCCGCGCCGTGTCCGGGCACGCGTTCCCCCGGCCCCCGGTGCCGGGGGAGCTCGGCGTCCCCGTCAACGCCTTCGACGGCTCGCCGTACCTGCCCGCCGCTCCGGTGGGGCGCGTGCACGTCAAGTCGTACCGGGGCGGGCAGTGGGGCGACTCGGTCCCGCTGTTCACGGGCGGTGAACCGGCCGCCGCCGCGCTGCCCCCGGCGGGCGCGGGACAGCCCGGCCGGATCCTGCTGGCCTGGGTGGACCGGCCCGGCACGCCCGACGGGCAGCTCACGTTCGCCCTCGGCACCACCGGCCAACCCGGCCCGGCCGTGCTCACCGGCGACCGCGGCACGCCGTTCAGCATCCCGCACGGCTCGTTCCTGGTGCTGCGCGACGCCGCCGGACGGGCCTTCGGCGCCCAGTTCGCCCGTACCGACTTCGCCGACCCGGAAGCCCCGGGCATCACCGACGTCCTGGCCGTTCTCAACGCCCGGCTGTCCGCGGTCGTCACCGCCTCCGCCGCCCCCGGCGGCGCGCTGCGCCTCAGCTCGCTCGGCAGCGGCGGCGACGCCCGGCTGACCGTGGACCTGCGCGCCTCCACGGCCGCGGCGGCGCTGGGCTTCGGCCCGGCCAACTCCGCGGCGGCCGGGGACTGGGGCGACCGGATCGACTGGGGCCCGGCCCAGACCCTGACCGCCGTCGCCCCCGGCCGGATCGCCGACCTGGCCGCGACCGCGGACGGCACCGCCGTCCAACTCGCGTACGCCCGCCACGACGGGCAGGCCTGGCAGATCCGCACCCTCCGGTTCGACGGCAGCGCCTGGTCCGGCGACGAGCCGCTCACCGGCGGGGCGCTCTCCAGCCGCGAACCGAGCCTCGGCCGGGACCCGGACGGCCGGATCTGGGCCGTATGGGCCAGGCAGGGGACCGTCGGCGGCGCTGCCTGGTCGCTGCGACAGCGCAACCGGCCCCCGGGCGGCGCGTGGAGCGCCGAGGCCGAGCTGACCCCCGTACCGCCCGGCACCACCGCGGGAGACCGCGAACCGGGACTGACCGTACGGGCAGGGCTGACCCCCCGGGTGTTCTTCCGCTCCGACCGCGGCGGCGGCTCCGACCTGTGGTCGGTCCCGGTCGGCGGGAGCGCCGCCGAGGTCACCTCCGGCGCGCCCGGCGACACCTGGCCCGCGCCCGTCACCGTCGGCGGAGCGCAGTGGCTGCTGTACCGCAGCGACCGCTCCGTGGGCCACTCCGGCGTCGGCCCGGGGCCGTTCCAGGACGCCGGAACGCTGCACCGTTACGCCGGATCGACGACCGTCGTGCTCTCCGACCTCGACCGGCTGCGGCGGCTGGGCGCCTTCGACGACCTCGTCTCGTACACCCCGCACCGCCCGGCGGGCGAGACCGCCGCCGACCCGCTCCGCGACGACGAGGTCTACACCCGCGGAACCGTCGGCCTCCACCTCACCCAGGCGGTCTCCGGTCTCCTCGACGAGAGCATGGCCGAGCGCCTCCGCGCGGTGCTGCACCGGTTCGTCCCGCTCAACGTCCGTACGGTCGTCCGGCTCGCTCCCCGGGCCGAGCTCGAACCGGTGTACCCCGCCGCGGCCGACCTCACCGACACCTACGCCGACAAGCACCCCGACATCGACCACCTCGGCGCGCCCGGCGAGACCGTCGCCGCGGTGCTGCCCGGGTGGGGCGTCACCGGCAGCGCCCGGCTGACCACCCCACCGCCCGCCGACCCGGACGCCACCGGGATCACGGCCGACCCCGCCGACCTGACCAGCCTGCGCTGGCGCACCCACCGACCACCCCCGCAGTGAGGGGAGCGAAGCCGATGAGCACGAACGCCGCAGCTCGGAGCGAGCACGCCACCGAGGGGCTCCACGGCCGGTTCCGTGACGTCCTGTACGCCGCCGACGGAAGCCCCGTGTGGGACCGCGGCTGGGTGCGCAACACGATCGTCGCCGACTGCCGCCGCCTGCTGGCCGGGTTCGTCCGCGGGACGCCCACCGTGTCCGAGGCGACCGTCGGGCTCGCGGTCGGCGCGGGGCTGGCCGCCTGGGACGCGAGCGGCCCGCCGAACCCCTCACCGACGCAGACGGCGCTGGTCGACGGCCACCAGCACCTGGTGCCGCGCGCGCAGCTCCAGATCGAGTTCATCAACCCGGCCAACGGCACGGTCTCGGCGCAGCCGACCGGAACCCTCCAGCTCAAGGCGGTCCTCGGGCCGGGCGTGCCCGCCTGGCCGGACGCGTTCCACGCCACCAGCACGCTCCGGGAGTTCGGCCTGACGGCCCGGCTCAACGGCACCGACATCCTCATCAACTACCGCACCCACATCGCCATCGCCAAGGACCCCGCCAGCACCCTCGAACGCACCATCTGGCTGGTCTTCTGACCGTCTGGCGGAAAGCCCGCAAGGAGTCGCCTCATGGCCACCATCACGCCGAGCACCTTCAATCCGCTGCTCGCGCACGTCAATGTCCGGCTCCAGCAGGGTGTGCCCATCGTGGACGCGGACTGGAACCTGCTGGACGACATCCGCAAGTTCGAGCTGCGCGCGTTCTTGAAGTGGTACGTCGGCGACGGTGTGCCGGACGGGAACGACGGCTACCGGATCACCGGCGGCCTCTCCAACGACTTCACCGTACGGGCCGGGACGCAGGGCCCGGCGGGCACGCTCCCGAACCTCGACACCGCGCTGCGGCAGGTCGGCCGCTTCATCGTCGACGGCCTGGACGTCACGCTGAAGACGGACCTGGCGTTCTCCGCGCAGCCCCTGCACCAGAGCCAGCCGGGCTCCGCCGCGCTCGCGGCCAAGCTCGGGGTGCCGGTCGTCGCGCCGCTGACCACGCCGGGCTCCGACCAGCAGGTGCTGGTGGAACTCGACGTGTGGGAACGCCTGCTCACCCCCGACGAGGAGCCCGCCCTCGTGCACGCCGGGCTCGGCGTCGAGACCTGCGCGCGGACCCGCCGCGAGTGGGTGGTCCGCGCCTACCCCGTCGCCGCGCCAGGGCCGCACCTGGCCGGTCACTCGTACGCGACGCTGGCGGTGCTCAACCGCCTCGGCGGGCAGGCGGTCGTCACCGACGCGCAGATCGCCGACCGCCGTCAGCGCCGCCTCCTGCTGCCACCGGCGAGCCTGATCAACGACGTGCTGGGCGTCGACCCGTACGACTACCGCGCCGGGGTGGGACGGCCGCCTATCAGCGTCCGGGACGCCGTCAACGCCCTGCTGGCCGGGCAGTTGCCCACCACGGCCGACCTGCCCGTCTCACCCGCCCCCGGCTCGGACACCGTGCGGCGCGCGTTCGTGCTCGACTCCCTGAACGGGCTGGCGGCGTTCTGGATCTCGCCCCGGGTGGGCAGCGTCAACCAGATCTTCGGCACCCGGATCGACCTGGCCGCGCCCGAGGCCGGATTCCCGCCCGCGGTGGCCGTCACCAGCGGCACGACCCGCGTCGAACCGACGGCGGTCCCGCTGCCGGGCGGCGAGTTCGTGGTCGCCTATCAGAACGGCATCCTGTCCAACGCCACCACCGACGTGGTCTTCAAGCGCGCCACCCTCGCCGGTCTGCCCGCCGCCTCGGAACAGTCCCTGTCGGCGACGGCGAACACAGCCGACGAGACGCCGTTCGGGGTCCTGACCGGCGACATCGTCACCTTCTTCGTCCGGCAGGCGGCCACCAACGGCTGGTTCTTCCGCCGCTACCGCCACACCGACAGCACGTTCGTGGACACCACCCCGGTGGCGCTCCCCGCTCCGGCGACTCCCGGGACGGCCGGTGGTCTGCACGCCGCGGCGGCCGGGGGAGTGGTGTGGTTCGCCTACGTCACCACCGCGGGGAACACCATGACGCTCGGCCGTCTGACGCCCACGGCGGCGGCGGCCTCGGCCGTCGACCACGTCACGCCCTCGCCGCTGGCCGGGACCGATCCCTTCGTGGTCGGCGTCAGCGGCACCGAGGCGATGGTGTTCTACAAGGACACCCCGGTCAAGGTCGTCAACGCCGCGGGAGGGTCCTGGCAGACCGGCTCGATCGTCAACGTCCCGAGCAGCGACAGCGACATCCAGCCCGCCGCCGTCCGGGACGCCAACGGGACCGTCTTCCTGCTGGCGACCCGGGCCGTCGGGGGAGCCGGGAACGAGATCTTCCTGCGCCGGCGCGACCCCGCCACCCTGGTCTGGGGCTCGGCCCAGCAGGTGATCTCCAACCCCGCGAACGACCAGAACCCGCACCCGGTGCTCGTACCCGGGCAGGGGATCTGGGTCCTGTGGCGAAGCGACCGGAGCGGGGACTTCGACCTCTTCGCCAAGCGCATCGTCACCGCCATCTAGGAGACGCGAAGGAAACGACCATGCCTGCCATCTCACCGAACACCCCGGCCGCCGACGCCTACACCATCTCCGGGTCGAAGGCGCTCGTCGTCGACTCCCAGCTCGACTTCAACAACGTCCCGCGCGCGTTCACCCTCACCTACCCCGACCCGGCGCCCGCCGGGCTCTCCCTCACGCTGGTCCGGGTCACCGCGCCCGGCGGCTCCGTGAACCTCGACGCGCTCGCCACCGCCGGAACGGTGGACAGCGCCAGCATTTCCGGCCGCGACGTCAGCGCCAGCCGCAGCACCAACGGCGGCGTCACCTCCCTCACCTGCAACATCCAGGACCCGTCCGAGGCGGGTGTGCTCGACGAGCAGTACGAGGTGCGGGCGTCGGCCGCCGCGCAGGTCAACTGGACCTACGGGGTGGACAACCACTTCAACTCCAACGTGATCCTGGTCGTCTGCGACCCGGTGGCCGCCTACAACGGCCTGCCGGGCACACTCATCGAGAAGGCCTTCCTGACGGTGACCGCGGAGGGCGCCGCGGGCCCCGTGGCGACGCCGACGGTCGTCCGCAACACCGACCCGGCGAACGGCCTGGTGCTTCCCGCGCCGGTGCCCACCTACCGGTTCGGGCACCAGGGCTCGATCGCGATCCAGGGCCTGCCCTCGGCGGCGCAGACGAGCCAGACGTATCAACTGGTCGACACGTTCGGGACCCCGGTGCCGCTTCCCGGCGTCTACGGCAACTCGCCGGTCACGTTCACCGTCGACGTCGTGTACCCCGGCGTCGGCGGCGCGGCGTTCCTCACCGGCCACGGCGCCGCCGCCACCGCGATCACCTCGCGGCCCCAGCGCGTGCAGCTCATGCTCGACCGCTCCGGCAGCATGGGCGCCGAGCACCGCTGGGACAACGCGAAGACGGCGGCCCGCGTCTTCATCAACTTCTTCGGAGAGTTCCGCGCCGGAGTCAACGCCCTCGACCGGATCGGTGTGACCGTCTTCGAGGACCCCAACTGCGCGTTCCGCAGCTCGAATCCGGCGGGTCCGCCGTTCATCACCGACGTGATCCCGCTGGACACCCCCGAGAACGTCGCGAACGGCGATCTCGGACCGGCGGTCTTCGGCGTGCCCGGAAGCTGCACCCCGATCGGCGACGGCCTCTTCTTCGGCCTCAGGAAGCTGCAGGAGCAGGGGTTCCCGCCGAACGTCCGCTTCACCGCCGGAGTCGCCACCGACGGCGACGAGAACACGGGGGTGATCAAGATCGGCCCCGGCGCGGCCCCGGGCAACCCGATCACGTTCGAGCAGGCCAAGCTCGACCCGGCCATCAACCAGATCACCGGGCCGACGACGGACCTGAACCTCTTCACGATCGCCCTGGGCTCGGCGCCCAACTTCACGGTGCTCAACAGCCTGGTCGGGGCCGGGCACTTCGTGGCAGCGCTCAACGTCGGGAACCTGATCAACGCCTACGCGACGATGTTCTCGCTGTCGCAGGAGGCCAGCAAGCTGCTGACCCGGTTCACCCAGACGGTGGGGGATCCCCCGCCGCCGTCCCCGACGGAGATCTTCTTCGACACCACCCAGGCCCAGCGGTTCGGCGTCGCGATCCTCAAGCTCCTCGACCCGCCGACGCCCGCCGACGTGATCGACCGGGTGGAGATCGCGCGGTTCGACGGGACGAAGTTCCAGCTCGAATCGATCACGGTGAAGGAGTTCGAAGGGCACTTCTACCTCGGCGTGCCGAACGCGAGCGCGTTCAGCGGCGGCACCGCGACCTGGCGGGTCCGGCGGTTCAGCGGCCCGACGGTCAGGCCGATCGCCCTGGAGGACGTCTTCGCCTTCGAGGACCTGCACATCAAGTCGGTCCTGTCGCTGGACAAGAAGGACTACCTGACCGGTGAGGAGATCCAGCTGGCCGTGGAGATCCGGCACGACGCCGAGCCCGTACGGGGCGCGACCGTACGCGCCGTTCTCGACGCGCCCGCCGAGGGCGCCGGGTCCCTGGTGGCGGCCCTCGATCCCGACGACATCCAGCGGCAGCAGCGCAGGAGCCGCGACCGGAAGGACCGCCCGGGCGGCCGGGAGGCCCTGATCGACGCGGTGCTCGCCAAGTACGACTGGGACGGCCTGCCCCGCTGCAACCCCGATCCCGGCGGCCTGTTCGTCGACGGCACGGACCTGCTGCACGACGTCAACGGCGACGGGATCTACACCAACACCTTCGCGAAGGTCCACACCGAGGGCGTCTACAACTGGACCCTCTTCGCCAACGGCACCGATTCCGACGGCAATCCGTTCAGCCACCGGCTGGACCAGTCCACGCTGGCGTCCGTCAGCATCAGCCGCAGGGCCACCACGGTCCGCAAGGAGACGCTGCCGGACCAGCCGCCGTCCTTCACCGCGGTGAAGGTGACCATCACTCCGCAGGACGACTTCAAGGGACTGCTCGGCCCCGGCTTCGACGACACGGTCATCTGGGCCGTCACCGACGACGGCGTGTTCGCGCACGTCCGGGACCACCAGCCGCCTCCGGTCAACACCGACGGGACGTACACCCGCACCGTGGTCTTCCGCCGTGGGCGAAGGCCGAAACTGCGCGTCTCGGTGAACGGTGTCGTCCTCCCGAAGATCGACGTGGCGTTCCCTCCGCACCCTTCAGGGAGCCCGGACACCGACACGTAGAGCAGTGAGACCGGTGCGTGTCCGCCGACGGCCCGCCGGACACCGACGGGCCGTGTGCGTCCTCGCGTCCTCGGTCACACCCGCCGGAACACGAGCAGTTCGGTCTGTCCGCCGCTGAGCGGGATGAAGTGGCTGCCCAGCAAGGACATGCCGCGCTGAGCCATGCGGTCGAGAAGCCACGTGCGCGAGATCATGCCGTAGATGGTCGCGCCGCTGGAGACCCAGTTCTTCGTCATCGCGTCGTCGAGGCAGTTCTCGTTCACCACGTCGAACGCGACGGCCCCGCCCGGGCGCACGACCCGGGCCATCTCGTCGAGATAGCCGAGGGTGACGACGAGCGGGATGTAGACGAAGAGTTTGTGCGCGTGCACGAGGTCGACCGACTCGGTGGCGGTGGCACTCAGGGTGTGCCCGTCGGTGGGCTGCTCGACCATGTTCGGCAGCGACCTCAGGTGGGGCAGCCAGTCCTCCGCGGTCTCGTAGATCTCGTAGGTGTCCGGGTGCGTCGCGGCGATCACCCTGGCCGCGTACCGGCCTGATCCCGCACCGATCTCACACACACGTTCCACATGCTCGCCGAGGTCCGCCAGCCGCAGGAGGGCGTCCACGGTCTCGGCGGTCGCGCCCGGAGCGGCGCTCCAGCGGTCGAGATAGTCCTCGACGGACACTCCCGCCCGTCGGGCCGCCGCCCTCGTCCTGCGGGCGGACACGTACGGCTGGATCGCCGGGTCGTCGCTGTGCCCACGGACGACCTGGACACCGAAGGGGCGCAGCACGCGGTTCACTCCGCCCCGAACGGCTCCTAATGCGGACATGTGTACCTCCATGGCAGGCTTTGGTGGAATTGCGGGCTCGCGAGCGTCGCCGCCGGAGCCGGACGGGTGGCAGGTTGGCAGGGGACGGCCCGGGCAGGGTGTGGCCCGGGCAGGGCGTCGTGGGGGCGTGCCCCGGTGGTCGGATCAGGGCGCGCAGGGCTGGACGCGGTCCAGCAGGACGGTGAGGGAGTGTGCCGGAGGCAGCGTCGTGGGGGACGGCGGGGGAGAGCCGGTGGCGGGCGGCGCGGGCGTGGTCAGGGCGCGCGACGCCAGCCCCAGCGCGACGAACAGGTGCTCACGCCAACGTCTAGCGGTGGCGGCGACGGCCAGGGACAGGCGGGTGGGCAGCAGGGCCTGTGTTCCCGCGAGAGCGAGGACGCTCCAGCGCGGTCGTTCGCCTCGCAGCACGGCATAGGCGATGGCGGCGAGAACCGCCGCCGCGAGCGCGAGTGCGGGCAAGGAGATCGCCGAGTCCGTCAGCGCGTCATGCAGCCCGGCGGCCAGGGCGCTGCCCGCGAGGGCATGACCGGCCGCGCGGGCGGCGGTGCCGTTCGCGGCGCGGGCACGGGCGAGGAAGACGGACATGTCCGGCCCAGTGTGGCTTACAACCAAACAGTGGGGGATGGTTCTCGGCCTGATGAGACGAGGCGGAGAGGCTGTCGCGCGCCGGGCCGGTCGGTCACGGGCGAGTTCGGGCAGGTTCGCCCCTCAGTCGCGGGTCAGCGGGACGACGTCCCGCGGCGGGGGAGCGCGGACGCGAGGGTGCGGAGAGGGCGCGCGTGGCGCTCCCGGGGCGCGCGGGGTCGAGGGCGCCGCCGTCGTTGACGGAAACTCAGCGCCCGTACGTACCGTCCGTACGCACGGGGCGCCGTGGTGGCGTGGCGTGGCGTGGCGGTGGCGTGGCGGTGGCGCAGCTTGCGCCGAGTCGGTCAGCGGTGCTCCGCGCCGTCGTGTCCGTGGTCCTCCGGCCTGCCGGGGCGTACGGGCGCCGGGGGCGGGGGCGGGGAGTCCCCGCTGTCCTTGCCCTCCCTCTTGAGGGCCTTGGCCTCGCTCTTGAGGATGCGCATCGACTGTCCCGCCGACCGTGCCAGGTCGGGGATCTTCCTGGCGCCGAGCAGAAGGATGACGACGATGACGAGGATCGCGCCCTCACCGATGCCGAACATGCGTGATCCCTTCTCCCGGAACTTCTCCCGGAACGGCTAGAGGTGTTCGGCGATGGTGGGCATCAGGTCCTGGAAGGTGCGTCCGGCCGAGGGTGCCCCGATCGCGGACATCTGCCAGCCGCCGCCGGGGGCGCGCTGGACCTTGGCCATGATCTGGGCGGTGTACGGGCCTCCGCCGGTCAGCGTGTAGCGGGCCAGCTCCTGGCCGTTGGTCTCGTCCAGGAGGCGGCAGAAGGCGTTCTCGACCTGCTCGAAGGTCTGGCCGGTGAACGAGTTCACGGTGAAGACGATCTGGTCGATGTGCGGCGGGACCCGTTCCAGGTCCACGAGGATCGACTCGTCGTCGCCGCCCTGTCCGGCGCCGCCGACGAGGTTGTCGCCGGTGTGCCGTACGGAGCCGTCGTCGCTGACGAGGTGCTGGAAGAAGACCACGTCCGAGGGCTGCCCCTCGGCGAAGAGGACGGCGGAGGCGTCCAGGTCGATCTCGCGCGCGGTGAGCTTGGCCAGGAACCCCTTGCGCGGCGCGGCCTTCCAGCCGAGCCCCATCCGTACGACGGTGAGGGACCCGCCGTCGGCTTTGGCGAGGCTGATCCGCTGTCCCTTGGACAGATTGACGCTCATGGGGGCCTTTCACGTGAGGGGACGTGGGGCAGGGCGACCACGGGGAAAGTAAAACTACAGCAATGTAGAAGTTAGCAGGCTCCGTGGATTCCCGCCGCGCCTTCCGCGGAGAGAGGACGCCCGGCCCTGTGGTCCCGTCGCGTACCGCAGCGAAGACCTAACCGGCGGTCGAGGCCGTATCCGTGCCCGGGACGGATGCTTGCGGGCTCTTGGGCAGGGGGGTCTCGTTCTCCTCAGGGCCCTGAGCCTCGAAAGGGTTCGTCGCCGGAGGCGGCGAGGCTGCGGTGGCGCGGCGGGGCGCCCCTTCCGGGGCGGAGAACATCAAGGTCGGGTCGATGGTGCGTCTCCCATTGGTGACATGGTTGCGAGAGGGCGGGCGTGCCCTGACGGGCACGGAAGTCCTACAGCTTGCTCATCTTGGTGTACGGACTCATGACCCGCCTCTGTTCCGAGGTGAAATCCACAAGCACCGCGAGACCGTTCTCGACGCCGATCACGCGACCGAGCCCGTAGATGTCGTGGGAGACCCGGTCGCCCACGGCGAACTGCTCGGGAGGCAGCGTGACCGGGGCCTTGAAGGGGCTGGTGGGCAAGTACCGCTTCGGTGCGGCTGGTTTTGTCATCTCCACCAGTATGCGTCCGCGCGCATCCGTCCGCCATGGCCTACGCGTCCGCGAAGCCTCCGGGCAGACGGGACTTTGAAGACACGGCCTAGCTTCCGGCGGGCGTCGCTCCCGTGGCCGCGTCGAGGGCCACCACGCCGTCAGCGGTGGCGACGTACACGAAGCCGTACGCCATGACCAGGTCCTCGCCCAGCTTGGCCTTGCGCCTGCCGGTCCCGGTCGAGGCGGACCAGCGCTCGGAGCCGTCCTCGGTGCCGAGGGCGTAGACGCTGCCTCGCCCGGGCTCGGTGTCGCCGATGCAGACCAGGCCGCCCGCCGCCGCGAGCCGGGTGGGAAATGACGGCGCGGTGTCCACCTCGTGGCTCCACTTCGAGGCCCCCGTCCGCGGGGCGTACGCGTGGACGAGTTCGAGTTCGCCCGTGGCGCCGCCGACATGGAGCGTGCCGCCCGCGAGGTGGACCTCCCTCCCGTGGGACGGGACCGACCACTTCTTGGTGCCCCGGTCGGTGCGGATCGCATAGAGCTTGTCGTGTCCGACGGCGTACACGAGCCCGCCGGAGGCGACGGGTGTCTGGGGGATGCTGTAGCCGGCGGGAAAGGTCCACTTCTTGGCGCCGCTGGCCGCGTCCAGCGCGTAGAGGGTGCCGCCCTTGCCGGAGGTGGCGAGGTACACGGTGCCGTCGGCCACCGTCGGAGAGGCGTACGTCTCGCCCTTGAAGGGAGCGCTCCACACCTTCCGCCCGCTGTTCGCGTGCACGGCGTACAGGCGTTTGTCGTTGCCCGCGAAGTAGACGATTCCGTCCCTCACGACCGGTCTGGTGTCGACCAGGTTCCCGGTGGGGAAGATCCACTTCTTCTTGCCGTCCTTGCCCAGCGCCCACAGGCCCTCGTGGCCGCCCAGGCCGCCCACGTACACCGTCCCGTGGGCGAACGCGGGCCGCTGCGGGGAGAAGTCGGAGGGACCGTCCCAGCGCTTGCGCCCGGTGCGCGCGTCCAGGGCGGTGACCGTGGACTCGCCGGAGAGGTACAGGACGCCGTCGGCCACCGTGAACTTGGCCGGGATCCCGATGCTGTCCGCGACGTCGTGGCGCCACGGGTGCACCTTGGGCCGAGGCGGGGTGTCGTCGCCGCCGCGCAGGGCGAGGGTGACCCCGGTGCCGCCGGCCGCCAGCGCCGCCGCCCCGCCCAGGCCGAGCAGCAGGGTACGGCGACGGCTGAGGGCCGGGGGCGTCGTCGCGGGCCCGTCCGCCGTGCCCGGTGGGTTTCCGGGTACGGACGGAGCGGGAGCGGCCGTCTGCGTTGGCAGCTGATGCACCCCGGGCGGAGGCGTGGGGGGAGCGGCGGGAGCGGCGGGAGCCGTGGGGGGAGCCGTGGCGGGCGCCGTCGAGGGCCTGGCGGCGGCGGGCGTCGTGACCTGGAGCGAAGCCAGGTCCAGAGCCCGCAGTTCGTCATGGACCAAGGACGCGGACTGCGGCCGGTCGGCCGGTTGTTTCGCGAGCAGCCGCCGGACCAGGTCGTCGAGAGCGGCGGGAGATCCGGGGCGCAGCGAACTCGGCGCGGCGGGGGCCCTGTTCAGATGGGCGCTCATCACGGACGCCGGGTCGCCCGCCTTGAACGGGGTCTCCCCGGTGAGCAGTTCGTGCAGAACGCAGCCGAAGGCGTACAGGTCGCTGCGGGCGTCGCCGGGGTGCTCCGCGAACCGCTCCGGCGCCATGTAGGCGAGCGTGCCCATGACCTGGCTCGCCTTGTCGGTGGCGGCCATGAAGCGGGCGATGCCGAAGTCGAGGACCTTCACCTCGCCGCCGGTGGTGAGCATGAGGTTGGCGGGCTTCAGGTCCCGGTGCACGACGCCCGCGTCATGCGCGGCGGCCAGCGCGGCCGCGGTCTGGGCGGCCCACTCGACACCCTGCGCGGGCGGCGGCGGGCCGTCCTCGTGCAGGGTGTCGGCCAGATCGCGCCCGGCCACGTACTCCATGACCAGGTAGAGCGTGCCGTCGCGCGGGTCGCGGCCCAGGTCATGGACGGTGACGACACCCCGGTGGTTCAGACCGCCCGCGGTACGGGCCTCGCGGAAGAACAGGTCGGCGGCCGGGCCGTGCTGGTGGTCCGGCAGCAGTTTGACCGCGACGCGGCGCCCGATGAGCCGGTCCCGGCCCTCCCAGACCTCCCCCATGCCGCCCCGGCCCACGAACTCGACCAGTTCGTACCTGTCCGCGATGACTCGCACAGCCGCACTCCTCCGTACCCCCTGGCACGACGCCCCGCATCACGCACGCACCGTGACGCCCTCGGTGACGCCGTCGCATTCCGCCGCGAGCCACGTTTCTACCCGAAGCGGCCGGGACCTTCGCCGACGGGGTCGCTGAGGGGCCCACGAGAGGGCGCGGCCCCCGCACTCCGACCGCACGAGGACCGTACACGGCGGGGCGGGGCGGGGATGGGCTCCGGGCGTCAGTGGTCCGGCAGTACGCCGCTGACCTCGCCCGGCTTGCGGTCGAAGGTGCCCGTCGCCGTCTTCTTCCCCGACGCGAGATCGACCGCGTGGATCTTCTTCTTCTCGGGGTCGGTGACATAGGCCGTGTCCCCACGGACCCACAGCTGCGGGCGGGCCTGCTGCCAGTCCATGGGCTCGCGCCACTTGCCCACGGCGGGGAGGGACTTGGTGACCTTGCCGTTGTCCGGGTCCAGGACGTGGATCCTGCCGTCCGTGCCCAGCACCAGGGCCTCGCCCTCCGGACCGCGTGCGAGCGACTGGAAGCTGTAGCTCGTGCCCAGGTCGACGAGCTTCATCGTGCGCTTCTCCGTGTCGATCAGGGAGACCTGCTCGGGGCGTTCGAGTTCGGCGTCCGGGTCCTTCTTGTAATCGCCCAGGACGATGGACGACTTCTCCGAGCCGCGCTGATTGCCGATCCGCCCGTACGCGGTCGGGCTGTCCACCTTGCTGATCCTGCCGTCCTTGTAGACCAGCGCCCCGTCCTCGCACCCGATGACGACGGCCTCGTCCTTCGCCGCCGCCTCGCCGTGGACCTCGGGGCACTTCTCGTTGCGCGTGATCTCCTTGCGCTCCTCGTCGAGGACGGCGATTCCCTTGCGCTTCTTGGCGGTTCCGAGGGTCGTCACCAGCTCGCCGTTCTCCAGCTCCACGGCGACCCCGTGGTGCGGTGAGGGAGACTTGTACGTATCGACCTCGGGCTTTCCCTTTCCGAGACCGGCGGGGTCGAAGATACGGACTTCGCCGGTGCCGTCCGTGAACAGCACCGTCTTTCCGGCGTGCTGCACCACGTGCCCGGGTTCCGCACCCTTGAACTCGATGTCCGTCATCTTCTGCTGAGCGGCGTCGAGCACCCGGAAGCCCTCGGACGTGGAGACCATGACGTGGTCGTCGTCACCGGCCGGATTGACCCGGTTGTATCCCTTGAGAGGCACCTTCTTGGCCACCTTCAGGGATTCGCCGTCCAGTACGTAGATCCCGCCGTCGTAGGTGACCGCGAGAGGCTTCTCCACGTGCGCGGCGCCCTTTCCGGCGCCGCTCCTCTCGGAGTTCGCCTTGGCGGAGTCCGCTTCCTTGTCCTCTCCGCCGCACGCGGCGATCAGCACGGAGGAGAGGAGAACGGCGGACGCCACCGACGCCTTTCGTATGCGGGGTCGATCGATCATGGGGTGCATTCCTTTCAGGAGGGGGCATCAGGGCATCAAGGCGTCAGGAACGGGTCAGTCCGCGTTCGAGGGTCGCCGTGTTGGACCGCATCATCTGGAGATAGGTGGCGGCGCCCTTGCCCTTTTCGGTGAGGGACTCGGAGAAGAGCGGGAGGACCGCGACATCCACGTCGCTCTCGCGTTTGAGCACGCGCGCCAGCCGGTCCGGCTGGGAGGAGTCCACGAAGACGGCCTTGACGCGGGATTTCTCGATGGCCCGCGTCAGCGACTTCAGATCGGCGGCGCTGGGGGAGGCGAGGGTGGTGCCGCTCGGAATCACCGCGCCCACGACGCGGAGGTCGAAGCGCTCGGCCAGATAGCCGAAGACATGGTGGTTGGTCACCAGGTTGCGCCGGTTCCGCGGAATCGCGTCGAAGGTCTCGCGCATCCGGTCACCGAGCCGTTCGATCTTCTTCCCGTAGGCCGTGGCCTGACCGTCGACCGCTTTCCTGTCGACTCCGTCGACTTCCTTCCTCACCTTGTCGCCGATGAGGCCGACCGCCTTCTTCACGCGGTAGGGGTCGGTCCAGAAGTGCGGGTCCTTCTGCCCCGCCGACTCGTCGGACGCGTAGGTGAGGGGATCGACGGCCGAGCCGACGCCGAGCGTCGGTACGCCCGCTTCTCTGGCGGCCTCCACATGCCGCAGCACGTTCTCCTCCAGGCCCAGGCCGTTGTAGACCACGAGGTCGGCGTCCTCGATCTCGGCGGCTTCGGCTGCCGAGACGCCGAACGAGTGCGGATCGGCGTTCGGCTTCATCAGCACCCGCACCTCGGCCTCGTCGCCGACGACATTGCGGGTGAGGTCCCCGAGGATGTTCGTGGTGACGACGACGGTGGGCCGTCCGTCCTCCTCGGAGGAGCAGCCGACCAGTCCGGCCAGGAGCGCGCAGCAGAGGGCGGCGACGGCGAGCGCGGCCGCCTTTCCCGTTCGTCTCATGTCCGCCGTCACCGGCCCGTCTCGACCATGCGGGCGGGGGAGAAGCCGAGCGGGAACGAACGGGCCTCACGCAGGTTGTCGTTGTAGTCGATCTCGTGGATCTTCTTGGCCGCCGCGTCATTGACGTAGGCCCGGCTCGCGTCCACCTCGATGACGGGCGCGGCGCCCTTTCCGTCGTGCGGTTCCGCCAGGACCTTCCGGGACGCGAGCCGCTTTCCGCCGGGCATCTCGTAGGAGGTGAGATTCCCGGACCGGTCGAGCGCGAGCAGCGGAGCCCCGTCGCCCGGGGCGTTCACGGCCGTCACGGGCCCCGTCTTCACGAGCTGCCAGCGGCGCTCGGCCACATCCAGGAGCCAGACACCCGAGTCACCGGCCCTGGCCGCGAGCGTGGTCCCCTGGGAACGGTGCTGGAAGGACTCCGGCCTCTCCTTGGCGGAGACCTTCCGGCCGAAGGGTATTTTCTCGGCCACGAGCTCGCCGGACTTCTCCTTCACGAACAGCGCGCCGTCCGCGCAGCCGAACACCGCACCGCGGCGCGTGACGGCGGATCCCCGCAGATCGGGGCAGGGTTCCTTGAGGGTGGTCACGGACTCGCCCTTCGCGTCGCGGACCTCGACCGCCGTCTTCCCTCCCGGTCCGGGGACGGGTATGAGCGCGTGCTCCTCGTACGGCACGACGGGGCCCCGCCGGGCATCGTCCAGCGTCGCCGTCGTACGCAGTTTCCCCTTCTCCAGACGCGCGTGGTCCAGGAGTTTCGCGGTGCCGTCGGCGAAGGTGACGGCCGTCAGCGAAGGGCTGCTGTAGACGTGTTCCGGCTTGCCGCCCGGAATCCGGCCGAGCGAGCGGGGCTTGGCGCGGTAGTAGTGCACGTGGTCGCCGTGGTCGACCATCCACGCCCCGCTGTCGAACACCTGCGTCCCGCCGCCGGAGTTCACGTAGGCGAACCGCCCGTCCGTGACCAGGCCGGACACTCCGTCGGCCCTGCCGAGGGTGCGGGTCTTTCCCTCGACGAGGTCCAGCAGCCGGACCTTTCCGCTCCCCCTCTCCGTGAGGACGAGGCGTGACTGCTGCTCCGCCGCCTCCTCCGCCCCCTTCACGTAGCCGTGCGGGGCGGGCGACGAAGCGGCCCGTGGCGACTTGTCGTCCTCGCCGCCGCCCCCGCACCCGGCGAGAACGGTGCCCAGGACGAGAGCGGCGGCGAGCACCGGCGTGGTCCTGTGTCGATTGCGCGTCATGCTGAGGTCTCGCGTTCCTTCCGGAGATCGGCGGGCAGATGCGGCGTGGTCTCCTCGCGAACGCGCACGCGAACGCGACCGCGCGCACGTATGCGTAGGCGGTCGCGTAGTCCGGCGGCGCCGAGGGAGACGAAGAAGAAGAGGACGGCGACGGCGGCGATCGTCGCCCCGGCCGCCGTGCCGAGGTGCCAGGACAGCAGCAGTCCGGTGAACGTCGCGCCCGTACCGCACACCGCCGCGCCCGCCATCACCGCAGGTACGCGCCGGGCCCAGGGCAGCGCGGCGGCGGGCGGCGCGATGAGCAGCCCGAAGACGAGCAGCGTGCCCACCACATGGAACGAGGTGACGATCGCCAGCGTGACCAGCCCCAGCAGGGCCCCGTGCGCCAGCCGCGGTCGCAGTCCCAGGGTGTGCGCCTTGCGCTCGTCGAAGGCCAGCGCCAGGAAGGAGCGGTGGCCGAGCGCCGAGACCGCCACCGTGATCACCAGCGCCACCGCGAGGTGGGCCACGTCCCGCTCCCGTACGGCCAGTACGTCGCCGAAGAGGAACCCGGTGAGATCGACCGCGAAGGACTGGGAGCGCGAGACGACGATCACGCCGAGCGACAGCATCCCCACGAACAGCAGCCCGATGCCGGTGTCCTGGGAGAGCCGGGGGACGCGGCCGAGCAGCGTCACCCCGCAGGCCATGACCCCCGCGCTCACCGCCGCGCCGACCAGCAGGTTCCCGCCGTGGAGGGAAGCGAGCGCGACGCCCGGCAGCATGCCGTGCGACATCGCGTCGCCGAGGAAGGTCATGCCGCGCAGCACGACCCACGTTCCGGTGAGCGCGCAGATCAGGGACACCAGGACCCCGCTCCACAGGGCCCGCTGGACGAAGGCCGCTTCGAACGGGCCGGTCAACCACGCCATGGCCGGGAGCTTATAGTGAAAACGATTTCCATTACAAGGAGAGCTGAGGAGAGGTGGATCATGTGGGCACACGACGCGCCGGCCGAGGTCGCGCTGCGGGACATCGACGCGGGCTACCGGCGACGCCCGGTGCTGCGCCAACTCACCGCCGCGATACCGCAGTCGGCGAACACCGTGGTCGTCGGCCCGAACGGATCGGGCAAGTCGACGCTCCTGGGGCTGCTGGCGGGAGTGCTGTCGCCCACAGCGGGCACCCTGGAGCGGGCCCGGCACTCGCGGCCCTCCCGGCCCGGCTTCGTCCCGCAGCGCAGCGCCGTCTCCGACGCGCTGCCCCTCACCGTCCGGGACACGGTCGCCATGGGCCGGTGGGCGCATCGGGCGCCCTGGCGGCGGTCCCGTGCCCATGACCGGTCCGTGGTGGAGGAGTGCATGCGCGCGCTCGGCATCCTCGACCTGGCCGGACGCCAGCTCGGCGAGCTGTCCGGCGGACAGCGCCAGCGGGCCCTGGTCGCGCAGGGGCTGGCCCAGGAGCCGGACCTCTTCCTCCTCGACGAACCGACCACGGGCCTCGACCAGCGGGCCAGGGCGGGCATCGGCACCGCGCTGGACGCGGCGGTGGCGGGCGGGGCCACGGTCGTACAGGCCACACACGACATGACGGCCGCCCGCGAGGCCCACCACTGCCTCCTGCTCCAGGACGGCCGCCTCATGGCCGAGGGCCCGCCGGAAGAGGTGCTCACGGGCGAGGTGCTGCGCCGGGTCTGGGGCCTGCCGGAGGCGGCCTGAGCGGCCCTGGTCGTGCGCCGCGGAGTCCGGGGGAGCCACCCGCCGGTGGCTCCCCCGGGGTGGCCCGTACTACTCGGTGACCCGTACCGCGCCCGACGGGCACAGCGCGGCGGCTTCCAGGGCCGCGGCCCCCGTCTCGCCGTCGGGCTCGGTGAGCAGCACCGTCACCACGCCGTCGTCGTCCTGGTCGAACACCTCGGGTGCCGTCAGCGCGCACAGGCCCGCGCCCACGCAGACGTCACGGTCCGCCGTCACCCGTACCGCCCTCACCATGTGACGGGGAGGGCGTCGACGCCCTGGATCGTCGTGCCCGGGCGCAGCGTCAGGTTCTCGACGGGGACCGCCAGGCGCAGGGTCGGCAGGCGGTCGAAGAGGGTGGTGAGGATGATCTCCAGTTCGAGCCGGGCGAGGTTCTGGCCGAGGCACTGGTGCACTCCGTAGCCGAAGGCCAGGTGATGGCGCGCCGCGCGCCGTACGTCCAGGGTGTCCGGGTCCTCGAAGGCCGAACTGTCCCGGTTGGCCATGGAGTTGGAGATGAGGACGCCCTCACCGGCCCGGATGAGGCGGCCGTCGATCTCGATGTCGCTCTTCGCGACGCGGCCCCCGGCGACGTCGGCTATCGCGAGATAGCGCAGCAACTCCTCCACGGCGCCGGGAACGAGTGAGGGATCGGCCATGAGCGCGGCGTGCTGCTCGGGATTTCCGAGCAGGGTGATGACGCTGAGCGAGGTCATGGAGGCCGTCGTCTCGTGTCCGGCGACGAGCAGCAGGATCGCGTTCGACACCAGCTCCGCCCGGCGGACCGTGCCCTGTGCGGCCTGCTCGGCGGCCATGGAGGCCAGCAGGCCCTCGCGTGGCTCGCGGCCCTCGTGCTGGACATCGGCGACCAGGTCGTCCAGATAGTCCGCCAGTTCGCTCCGCGCCGCGCGGGTCTCCGCCGCGTCCACCGACTGGACGAGCCGTCTGCTGGCGTCCTGGAAGAAGTCGTGGTCGGCGTACGGCACGCCGAGCAGCTGGCAGATCACCATGGAGGGCACCGGCAGCGCGAACCGGCTGACGAGGTCGGCGGGCGGCCCCGAGGCGATCATCTCGTCCAGGAAGCCGTGCACGATCTGCTCGATGCCGGGCCGCATGGCCTTGACCCGCCGCACCGTGAAGTCCTTGATGACCATGCGCCGCCGGGGCCCGTGCTCGGGCGGGTCCAGGCCGATGAAGGCCGGTTCGGCGTCCCGGAGGCCGTCCTGCCGGGGCGAGGTGGCGGGGAAGCCCTCGTGGTTCCGGTCAGAGGAGAGGCGGGGGTCGGCGAGCAGCGCTCGTGCTGTCTCGTAGCCGGTCACCACCCATGCTCTCCGGCCGTCGTAGAGAGTGACCTGGTGCAGCGAACCCGCCTTGTCGCGGAGGCGGTTGTACTGCTCGGGCAGGTGGTAGGGGCAGGTGCGGTCGCTGGGGAAGCCGGGGGGTTCCGGCTGGGGCGTCGTCATGGTCTCGGTCATGGACACCTCGAAGTCCTCGACGCTTAAAGAACGGTTAGTTCTCTAAATTCAGGCTAGAGTCGGCGCCCGAGCGGGACAACGGGTACTCGACGAATGGCTGGGAGTCATGCCTCCGACCCACACGGATCAGCCGGGCGGGCCGAGCGAGTCGGCTGCGCCGGTGGGACCGGTCGGACCGGTCGAGCCGGTCGAGCCGGTCGGTGACCATCGAAGGGGGCCGCGCCGCCGTGGCGCGACGCTGGAGAGCGCCATTCTGAACGCGGCCCTGGAGGAGCTCGCCGAGGTCGGCTACGCCGGGCTGACGATGGAGCGGGTGGCCTCCAGGGCGCGTACCGGCAAGGCCGCCCTGTACCGCCGGTGGTCCAGCCGCGCCGAACTCGCCGTCGACGCCTGGGCGGCGCTCCGCAGCCGCGAGGCCGACCCGCCCGACACGGGAGACCTGCGCGGCGACGTCGTCGCCGTGCTGCGCCACCTGTCCGAGAGCATGGCGGGGACGCACGGTGACATTCTCCGTGGGCTGCTCACCGAGATCGTGCGGGACCCGGAGTTCGCCCGGACCGTCAGGGAACGGACGTCCACCCTCGGCCCCGGAGCGATCCAGTGCGCCCTGGGGCGCGCGGCCGAGCGGGGCGAGATCCAGTCGTGGGTGCTCACCTCCCGGCGCGCCACCGTGGCCGTCGAACTGCTGCGCAGCCACTACCTGCTGCACGGGACCCCGGTCCCGGACGACGTCATCGCCGAGATCGTCGACGAGGTCTACCTGCCCCTCCTCCTCGCCCCGAAGGGGAACGCGGAACCGAAGGCCGAGTAGGACTCCCTTGCCACGGGCCACGGGCCCCGCGCTACGGCCGTACGGCGAACCGGTACCGGTAGACCCGCGAGTCCCGGAGCTCGAAGCCCAGGCGCTCGTAGAGCCGGTTCGCCGCCTGCCGGGACGGGCGGGAGGTGAGGTCGACGGTGCGGGCCCCGGCGGCTTCGGCGAGGCGCAGGGCCTCCTGGGTGAGGGCCGCGCCCACGCCGTGGCCCCGGGCCGCGTCGTCGACCACGACGTCCTCGATGCGGCTCCGCACCCCGGACAGCAGCGGGACCACGAGCAGCGTCAGCATGCCGACCGCCCGGCCGTCCCCGGTCCGGGCCAGCAGCAGCGTGCCGGCGTCGCCGCGCAGCAGCCGGTCCACCGACGCGCGGTCCGGTGTCCCAGCCGTGCCCGAGAGTTGCGGCAGCAGGCGCGCCACTGCTTCGACCACCTCGTCGGTCGCCTCGCGGACGACCTCCACCTCGACGCTCATGCCCGTGGACCCTACCGGCCCCGGGCGTTCGGGCCCTTCCGCCGCTGCCCGTACGGCGGCAGCATGGCGTGCCTGCGGGGGATGCCGAGAGCGGAGAGCCGACTGCCGGGCCGATCGGGGTGGGGCGGGGATGATGGAGAGTGGATCCGGGGGCGGAACCGGAGTGCCGCGGCTGCGGCTGGACGAGCTGCTGGAGGAGCTGGAGCGGCGGATCGGGGACGTGCGCGGGACGCAGGACCGGCTGCACGGGCTGCTGGAGGCGGTGCTGTCGATCGGGCGCGGGCTCGACGTCTCGCAGGTGCTCAAGCAGATCGTCGAGGCGGCCGTCGTCCTCGTGGACGCGCAGTACGGCGCGCTGGGCGTGGTCGACAAGGCGGGGGAGGACGACCGGGGGCTCTCGCAGTTCCTGACGGTGGGGCTGGGGCCCGGGCAGGTCGCGGAGATCGGCGAACTGCCGCGCGGCCACGGCATCCTGGGCGAGCTGATCCGGCACCCCGAGCCGCTGCGCCTGGAGGAGCTGTCGCAGCACCCGGCGTCGTACGGATTCCCGCCGGGGCATCCGCCGATGCACTCCTTCCTGGGCGTGCCGGTGCGGGTGCGGGACGAGGTGTTCGGGAACTTCTACCTGACCGAGAAGCGCTCGGCCAAGGAGTTCGACGCCGAGGACGAGGCCGTGCTCTCCACCCTCGCCGTCGCCGCCGGGGTCGCGATCGAGAACGCGCAGCTGTACGAGGAGGCCAGGCGGCGCGAGCAGTGGTCGGCGGCCGGGGCCGAGGTCATCGGCGCGCTGCTGTCGGGCGCGCCGCGCGGCGAGGTGCTGGATCTGATCGTGGAGCGCGCGAAGTCCGTGGTCTCCGCCGACCTGGCCGCCGTCGTGCTGCCGGTGGAGGGGGGCGAGGGACTCCGTACGGGGGTGGCCGAAGGGCTGGGCGCCGAGGCGTTCCGGGGACCGGCGCGGGGGTGGCACGACGGCTTCGTGGAGGAGGCGTTCACCGCCGGGGGACCGGTGGCGAGCACGGACGTACGGCGCGATCCGCGCGTGGGGGAAACGGGGGCGGCCTGGGAGGGGCTGGGGCCCGCCGTCGCCGTGCCGATGGGTACGGACACGGGTGCGGGCGTGGGGGAGGGCGCGCGCGGCGTGCTGGTGCTGGCGCGGGCGGCGCGCGGAGTGCCGTTCGCGGAGGCCGAGATCGCGCCCGCGCTGGGCTTCGCGGGCCAGGTCGCGCTGGCGATGGAGGTGGCCGAGCGGCGCCGGGACGCGGAGGCGATGGCGCTGCTGGAGGAGCGTGACCGGATCGCCAAGGACCTCCACGACCTGGCGATCCAGCGGCTGTTCGCCACCGGCATGACGCTGCAGAGCGCGCAGCGGCTCGCCGACCGCCCGGAGATGCGGGAGCGGCTGACGCGGGCGGTACGGGACCTGGACAGCACCATCAAGATCATCCGCTCGACGATCTTCGGCCTCCAGACGCTCGACCCGGAGGGCGAGCAGGCCGGGCTGCGGGCCCGTACGGCCGAGACGGTCGAGGAGGCGGCGCGGATGCTGGGCTTCACCCCGGCGCTGCGGATGGAGGGGCTGGTGGACACCTCCGTGCCGGTGCCGCTCGCGGACCAGGTGGTGGCGGTGCTGAAGGAAGGGCTGAGCAACGTCGCCCGGCACGCGGAGGCGAGCGCGGTGGACGTCCATCTGGCGGTCGGTGACGGCCAGTTGACGCTGTCCGTGACCGACAACGGGCGGGGCCTGCCGGAGCATCCCCGCCAGCCGCGCCGCAGCGGCCTGCGCAACCTCGCCGAGCGCGCCCAACGGCTCGGCGGCGCCCTGGAGCTGGAGCCCCCGGACGGCGGCGGGGCCCGGCTGCGCTGGCGGGTGCCGCTGCCGCGGGGAGCGGGAGCGGAGTCAGGGGCGGAGGCGGGGGCTTCGGACCAGGACGAGGGGGACGGCTCGTGAGGAGCCAGGTCACCTTCCTGGCCGGCCGGGCGTACCACCCCCGTCGTCCGGCGGGTCGTCCAGGCCGCTCGCGAGGACGGCTGCCTGGACGCGGCGCTGGACGCCGAGCTTGCTCAGGAGCCGCGAGATGTTGTTCTTGACGGTCTTCTCCGAGAGGTAGAGACGTTGGCCGATCTCCCGGTTGGTGAGGCCCTCGCCGATCAGCCGGAGGATGTCCTGCTCGCGGGGGGACAGTTCGGCGACCTTCGCGTCCCGCCCGGACCGCTCCGGCGGCCCGGACCCCGCACCCCCGCCCGCGCCCGTTCCCGCCGCACCCGTGCCCGCACCCGTCCCCGTACGCAGGGAGCGCATCAGCAGGCCCGTGGCGGTGGGGTCGAGCAGGGATCCGCCGGAGGCGACCGTACGGACGGCCTGGACGAGGTCGGCGCCCTCGATCTGCTTGAGCACGTAGCCCGAGGCCCCGGCCATGATCGAGTCGAGGAGCGCCTCCTCCTCGTCGAAGGAGGTGAGCATCAGGCAGGCGAGCTCGGGAAGCTGGGCGCGCAGCTCGCGGCAGACGGTGATGCCGTCGCTCTCGGGCAGCCGGACGTCGAGCACCGCGACGTGCGGGCGCAGCGCGGGGACCCGTACGAGGGCCTGCCCCGCCGTGGCCGCCTCGCCGACCACCTCGATGTCGTCCTCGACCCCGAGCAGGTCGGCCAGCCCGCGCCGGACCACCTCGTGGTCGTCGAGCAGGAAGACCCGTATCGGCTCGCTCCGCGAGAATTCTCGTGCGCCGCTCATGTGCCCCCTCCGGACGGCGGGTTCGCTCGGCCCCCACCAGCCTCCGCCGTGCGGCCCCGCGCCGCAACGAGCTGAACGGACCCCGTCGACGGGCGGAGGTCAGGCGTCGTCCGGGCCGACGAGGCGGCAGTCGGCCCGCACCACGCCCTCGACGCTCCGCACCAGATACGCCGCGAGCGGTACGAGCGCGGCGTCGCGCACCGTACCGGTGACCGTGACGACGCCGTCGGACGCGTCGACGCGCAGCGGCTCGACGGGTGCGGGGAAGAGGTCCGCGAGCTTCCCGCGTACCTCGTCCGCCAGCTCCTCGTCCGCGCGCAGGAAGACCTTCAGCAGGTCGCTGCGGCTGACGACGCCCTCCAGCATCCCGTCGGCGTGGGTGACCGGCAGCCGCTTGACCTGACGCCGCGCCATGATGCGGGCGGCCTCGGCGAGGGACGCGTCGGGGCGTACCGTCACCGCGGGCGTGCTCATCAGCTCCTCGGCGGTCGTGGCCCCGGCCTTCGCCAGCTCCGAGACGCGGCGCACCCGGCCCTCGGGGGAGGGCATGGTGTCGCGGAACTCCTCCTTGGGCAGCAGGTCCGCCTCGGAGACCACGCCCACGACGCGGCCTTCGCCCTCCAGGACGGGCAGGGCGCTGACCTTCCACTGCTCCATGATCTTGACGATCTCCTTGAAGCCTGCGTGGCGGCCGACGGCGACGACCGTATGGGTCATCACATCGCTGACGGTGCGCGGGACGTCGGACATCGGGTTCTCCAGTGTGTGTGCGCGTTCGTGTGTGCGCGTTCGTGTGTGCGCGTTCGTGTGTGCGCTGCGGTACGGGGCGATGCGGGGGCCGGGGTCTCACAACTTGCGCATCCACGCCTCGTCCACCCCGTCCGGCGACCGGGTGGTGACGGGCGGGAGGCGGGAGTCGTCGAGGCGATAGGTCAACTTGTCGACCACCGACACGACGCCGTCGATACGTTCCGTCATGTGCACGGCGATGCCGATCTCGCTGCGGCGCTCCACCTGGCCCTCCAGCGTCACGACGCCGTTCCGTACGTCGACGCCGAGTGCGTTCGGGGCCAGCCACAGGGTCCTGCCCAGCACCTCCTCGACGACCTCCGCGCGGATCTCCGGGTCCTCGCGGAGCAGGACCCGCAGCAGATCGTGCCGGGTGACGATGCCGGTCAGCAGGCCGTCCCCGTCGACGACGGGCAGCCGCTTCACCCCGTGCCGCGCCATCGTCCGCGCGGCGTCGGTGACGGTGTCCTCGGGGCGTACGGTCACGGCGGGTGCCGTCATGAGCCGTTCGGCCGTCGCGGCACGGGACTTGGCGGCATCGCGCCGTCCGGCGCGGCCCCGCGCCAGCCGCCGCAGCCAGGCCGGGGCGCTGTGCCGCTCCAGGTCGGCGCGGCGCAGGTCCTCCTGTTCGGACTGCCGGGTGAGCAGGTCGGCCTCGGAGACCACTCCGAGGACCCGCCCCGCCGCGTCCGTCACCGGCAGGCCGCTGACGCGGTGCTCGGCCAGCAGCTCCGCCACCCGCTTGAACGGCGCCCGGGCCTCCACCTGGACGACCTCGCGCGTCATCACGTTCTCGATCCTGCGGTGCTTCACGGGATCCACCTCACCGGGGTCGGAAACCGGTCTCTCCCCTCAGCCTCCGCCGCCGCAGTGCCCCGCCCCAGGGCCGGTCGGTGCCACCCGGGGGTCCACCCGGCCCCGCCCCGGAGGGCCGTTGCGACCGGGGGCGCCGAGCGGGTGCCGATCGGGCGTGTCGATCTTTCGTGACGTTTTCGGGACATTCTCCGTGAGAGTGACGGGGCAGGTCTCCTGTTGACCATGGTTCCGGCGGTGAACACCCGGCGGGGCCATCGAGCAAGGCAAGGAGTGTTCATGATGCGTATCCACCGGAAGATCGCCGCCGTGCTGGCCGTCACCGCGCTGGCGGGTGCCGCGGGTGGGGGAGTCGCGCAGGCTTCCTCGGGGACACCCGGCGACAGCGCGCCCTCCGCGTGCCGTCCCGCCAACCACCTGGCGAAGATCACCGACGGGGGCAACAGCGCGGGGCACCACCACTACCGCGTCACGCTCACCGCGCCGAAGGGGTACGCGCCGTGCGAGCTGGCCGGTGCGCCCACGGACGTACGGTTCTCGCACGACGGCAAGGACGTCGGCGTCACCCCCGAGCGGCGGGGCGGCAAGGGCGAGACGGTGACGTTCGGTCCCGGCCACCCGGTGCACTTCGACATCCAGGTACGGAACGGCGGACGCGGCGTTCCCGCTGACGAGGCGTCCTTCACGCTCCGCGCCCCGGACGGGGAGATCCCCGGCACCTCCGTGGCCGACGGCAAGTTCAAGGTGACCAGCGGCACCCAGGTCGGCCCGGTGCGGCCCGGAGCCTGACCCTCACGGGCGTGGCGGCGCTTCTCGGGAGCGGGAGGAGCGAGAGGAGCGGGAGGAGCGGGAGGAGCGGGAGGAGCGGGAGCGGGTGGCGGCAGCGGAGCCACCCGCTCCCTCGCGTCGTCGGGCAGCGCTCTCTGCGCATGACTTCACCGACCGGCCGACGTTCGCGAAGATTGCCATGGAGGCCCCGCTCGACCGCGCCTTGACCGTGCCTCGACCGCGACAGATTGGTGGAACAGTGAATCCGGAATCCACGGGAGCGATCGAACGGCCCGGACGCCTGGGCGACCCCGCCCTGAGCCTGGGCACCGACCCCCGGACCGATCCCCGGCTCGTCGACGCGCTGATCCCCGTGGGTCTCGGCGACAACACCGCGCCCGCCCCCCTCGGCCCCGGCGCTCCCCGGGAGCAGCTGCTCGAATTCGTCGCGGCGGCGGAGGCGGGCATCGAGGGACTCCTCGCCTCACTCGTCGACGGCCTGGAGCCGACAGCCGGGCTCGACCACACCACCGAGACCATCCGCGGCCCGGTCGGCAACGACATCCAGTTGTACGTGACGCGGCCCGCGGGCTCCTCCGCCCCCTTGCCCGGGATCCTGTACCTGCACGGCGGCGGCATGGTGATGCTGAAGGGCTCGGGCCCCGTCTACGCACGGTTCCATGACGGACTGGCCGCCAAGGGACTCGTCGTCATCGGCGTCGAGTTCCGCAACGGTGGCGGCGCGCTCGGTCCGCACCCGTTCCCGGCCGGTCTCGACGACTGCGCGGCGGCGCTCGACTGGGTGCACGGGCACCGCGCGACGCTGGGCGTCTCCACCCTCACCGTCGCGGGCGAGTCGGGAGGGGGCAACCTCGCGCTGGCCACAGCGCTCCGCGCCGGACGCGAGGGCAGGCTCGCGGCCGTCGACGGTGTCTACGCGCTGGCCCCGTACATCTCCGGTCTCTACGGTGCGAGCGTCGCGGAGCGCGAAGCGGCGCTGCCCTCGCTCGTCGAGAACGACGGGTACTTCATAGAGTGCGACGCCTCCGCGATCCAGGTCGAGGTCTACGACCCCGGCGCCAAGCACGCCACGGATCCGCTCTGCTGGCCCTACCACGCGACCGCCGAGGATCTGTCCGGACTGCCGCCCCACGCCCTCTCCGTCAACGAGCTCGACCTGCTGCGCGACGAAGGACTCGCCTACCACCGCAGTCTCGTCGAGGCGGGCGTCGAGGCCACCGTACGGACGGTGGACGGCACATGCCATGCGGGCGAGCTGATGTTCCAGACGGCCCTTCCGGAGCTGTACGAGGCGACCGTCGAAAGCGTGTACCAGTTCGCCGCCGGTCTGCCGCACCCCTGACCGAAGTGCATCCGGAGGGCGGCCGACGGCCGAAGGACAGGGCAGCACACGGTTCCAGGCAGCCCGGGAGCGCTCATGTCCACCGTCGTCGTCCTGTTCACCTCCGACCTGCGGGTGCACGACCATCCGCCGTTGTCCGCCGCGCTGCGCGCCGGACACCGGGTGGTGCCCCTGTTCGTGCACGACACGGGGGTGGCCGCCGCGGGCTTCGCGGTGCCCAACCGGCGCGCGTTCCTCGCGGACTGCCTCCACTCCCTCGACGCGGAACTCCGCGCCCGCGGCGGCCGCCTCGTCGTCCGCGCCGGGGACGTGGTCGCCCAGGTCCTCGCCGTCGCCAGGGAGGCCGAGGCCGTCGCCGTGCATGTGTCGGCGGGCGTCAGCCGTTACGCGCAGACCCGCGAGCGGAGGCTGCACGACGCGCTGCTCCGGGACGGCCGCTCCCTGCGGGTGTACGACGTCGTGACCGTGGTCCCGCCCGGGGCGATCGCCCCCTCCGGCTCCGACCACTTCGCCGTCTTCACCGCCTACCACCGCAACTGGGCACGCGTCGCCCCCCGGCTGGCCCTCCCCGCCCCGCCCCATGTGCCCGTACCGAGGGGGACGCGCTCCGATCCGCTGCCGTCCAGGGACCGTTCGGGCGCGGTCTCCCCGGGGCTGGCGGCGGGCGGCGAGGCGGAGGGCCGGGAGCGGCTCGACGCCTGGCTGAAGGACGGGATCGAGCGTTACGAGGAGCGGCACGACGACCTCGCGGGCGACGCGACCTCACGGCTCTCCCCGCACCTCCACTTCGGCACGCTCTCGCCGGTCGAATGCGTGCACCGGGCGCGCGCGACGGGCGGGGTCGGCGCCGAGGCGTTCGTACGGCAGCTGTGCTGGCGCGACTTCCACCACCAGGTGCTGGCCGCCCGCCCGGCAGCGGCCGTACGCGACTACCGGGGGCGGCACGACCCCTGGCGCACCGAGGTGAACGCCGCCGAGGACATCGCGGCGTGGCGCGCGGGCCGCACCGGCTACCCGCTGGTCGACGCCGCGATGCGCCAGCTCCGTCACGAGGGCTGGATGCACAACCGCGCCCGGCTGCTGACCGCGAGCTTCCTCACCAAGACCCTCTTCGTGGACTGGCGGATCGGCGCCCGGCACTTCCTGGACCTGCTCGTGGACGGGGACGTGGCCAACAACCAGCTCAACTGGCAGTGGATGGCGGGCACCGGGACCGACACGAGACCCCACCGGGTGCTCAACCCGGTACGGCAGGCCAGGCGCCACGACCCGGACGGCGCCTACGTACGCCGCTGGGTCCCCGAACTCGCCGAGCTGGCCGGGCCCGCCGTGCACGAGCCCTGGAGGCTCGCGGGCCTGGACCGTGCCCGTATCGACTACCCCGCACCGGTCGTCGAACTGGCCGACGGACTGAGCCGCTTCAGGGCGAGCCGGGGCCGATGACGGCCGGTCGGGAGAGCGGGGGTCGGGAGAGCGGAGGGTCGGAGAGCGCCCGGTCGGGAGAGCGGAGGGGCGGGCTGGCGGGCCGCCCGGCGCGTCAGGGTGCGCGCCGGGCCTCGCCCGCCGCGTCCTGCAGCACCGTGAGCGCCTCGCCGAGGCTCTTGGGGGAGGCCGTGCCGCTCACCCGCCGTCCGGCCCAGCCGGGACCGGCCGTCACCACCAGCGCGCGGCCGCGTGCGCCGCGCACGCCCCACACGAGGGAGCTCACCTGCCGGGCGAGCGGCTGGTTGACCGTGGCGCGGGACTGCGACCACAGCAGCACGGCCGCCGGGCCCGCGCGCCGTACCGCGTCCATCAGCGCCTCCACGGGCACCGCGCCGCCGAACATCAGCACCGGCACCGCGCGCTGCCCCAGCCCGGCGGCGAGCGCTTCGAGGGGCAGGGTGTGCAGCTCGCCCGGCACCCCGGCGAGCACGACCGGCGGCGCGTGCCGCTCGGCCCGGCGCAGGGGCACGCGGCGGAGGGCGGAGGAGATGTGCCAGGAGAGGAGGTGCTCGACCTCCACGTAACGCTCCCCGTACGTCTGCCACTTGCGGCCCACGGCCCGTAGCGCGGGCATCATCACGGCGTCCCACGCGGAGTGCAGACCGCGCGTGGCCAGGGTGGAGGCCAGCAGCTCGTCGAGGGTCGGCGCGTCCAGCCGCTTGGAGGCGCGCGCCAGACCACGGCACTCCTGCCGCCCGGGGGAGCCGGGAACGTCCGTACGGCCGGGAAGGGCGGGACGCGCATCGAGCCGGATGTCGGGGCGGGCGCCCGAGTGGGCGCCCGAGCGGGCGGCGCGGGCGGCCTCGGCGGGCGGGACGCCCCCGGAGGTGAGGCGGCACATCTCCTCGAGCACGGCGATGTCGGCGGGTCCCCAGCGGCGGTGCCGGTGGCCCTCCCGGTGGGCGGGGCCGATGCCGTAACGCTGGTCCCAGGAGCGGAGGGTGGTGGGCGCGACGCCCATGAGGCGCGCGACGGCGCCCGTGGCGAGACCCACGCCCGTGTCGGTGTACGGGGCTTCGGCGCCCCGTCCGTCGTCGGTCACGGGCTCACGATACGACGCACCAACGACGCGTGTTGGCCGCGTAGTCGGGCCGCGAGCAGATTCGGCTGACTCCCCCTCTGCACTAGGAGTCGCCATGACGGACGAGCCGTCGCCACCCTGTCCGACCCGCCCCGTCCGCACCCGTGCGGGGCTCCGTACGGAGGAGGAGCTGGGCGCGGCGCTGGCCGCCGGAGCGCCGGAGGCCATGGAGGCGCTGGAGGCCGTGCATCGCCGCTGGCGGAGCACGGTGCACGCGCGGGCGCTCCGCGCGCTGGGTGACACCGGCGAGGCCGAGGACGTCGCCCAGCAGGTCTTCCTCGCGCTCTGGCGGGGGCGGGCGGGCTACCGCCCCGAGCGCGGGCCGCTCGGGGCGTGGATCGCCGGGATCACCCGGAAGAAGACCGCCGACGCGTTGGAGGCCAGGGCGCGACGCGCCCGGGTGGCGCACGCCGTGGCGCGCTGTGCGGGCCCGGCGTGCGCACCCCGCCAGGAGGCGGAGGAACTCACCGACCGGGTCGTGCTGCGGCAGGCGCTGGCCGAACTGCCCGACCCCCAGCGCACCGTGCTCTCCCTCGCCTTCTACGCGGACCTGACGCAGGCGCAGATCGCCACGTCGACGGGGGTCCCGCTGGGCACCGTCAAGAGCCACGCCCGCAGGGGCCTGGCCCGGCTGCGCCGCGCGCTGGAACGGGGGCCTGCGAGGCCTGCGGGCGGGCGGCAGGGGCCGTGAGGACCGCGTCCGTGACGACGCCGAAGAGACGGTCCACGCGGGGTGCGAGCGCGGGCTGGTCGCCGAGCCACGCGAGGGCCCCGGCCAGCGCGAACAGGTCGGTGGCGTCGATGTCCCCGCGCGCCACGCCCTCGTCCTGCGCGCGGGTGAGGAGCCGCTTGCCGGAGGCGCGCGCCGCGCACGAGCGGGCCGCCCGGGGGCACATCCAGGGCAAGATCGTGCTCACGGTCGGCCCACGAGAGTGATCCACCGCCGATGAGTCCGGCCGGGCCCGGCGGTCCGTACCACCGAGAGGGAACCGACCGCACTCAACGACGAGGACGGCATCATGACCGCGACCTATACGTTCGACGTCTTCTCCAGCCTCGACGGCTACGGCACCGCAGGCGGGGACTGGACGGGCTACTGGGGCAAGCAGGGCCCCGAGCTCCTCGACCACCGCCTCTCCCTGTACGAGGCGGAGCAGCGGATGATCTTCGGGGCCACCACGTACCGGGACTTCGCACAGATGCTCGCCGAGAGCACCGAGGACTCCGACGTGCGCGACCCCTGGGTCACCCGGATGAGGAACCTCCCCGCGACGGTCGTGTCGAGCACCCTGGAGGAGCCGCTCGACTGGCCGGACGCGACCGTGGCGAGCGGCGACGCCGTCGACGTCGTCGCCCTGCTCAAGGAGAAGTCCGACGTGCCGCTGCGCTCGCACGGCAGCCTGTCGATGAACCGGGCACTGATGGCCGCCGGTCTCGTCGACTTCGTCCAGGTGACGCTCTTCCCGGTGATCACCGGCCGCACCGGCGCCGACCCGCTCTTCGCAGGCGGGGCCGACTTCGACCTCGAACTGATCGAGACCCGAACGCTCGACGGCCGCACCCAGGAACTGATCTACCGCCCCACCCTGCATCCCTGAACGACCCGTTCCAGGCCCTCCGCCTGTGCCGTACGGGCCGTCACCCCGCCCGGCACAGGCCACGCGCGAGCAGGGCCTTGTGAGGCAGCACCAGCACGCCGTCGGGGTCGTTGTCGCCGTCGGCGAACTCCTCAGCGAGGGAAGCGAAACGCTCCTTGATCTCCGCGACGACCGCGGGGGACTGCCCCGTCACCACCTGCCCGACCGTCGCGACTCCGGCGGCCGGACCGCTCCACCACTCCTCGCGGGTCGTCCGGTGGTCCCAGGCCAGGGTCTCGCCGACGACGTCCGTCAGCCCCGCCTCGGCCAGCAGCGCCACGAGGCCCTGCTCGGTGCGCGGAAAGTCCTCCTCGGGGGCGAGGGCCGGGAGATGGGCGGGGCGGCTCACGCCCGCCGCCTGGACGGCCCTGCCGAGCAGTGCCTGTCCGGCGGCCGGGGGCGCCGCCCACACCGTGACCGCGGCGCGCCCGCCGGGACGCAGCACCCGGCGCAGCTCCCGCACGGCCTCCCGGGGCCGCCCCACATGGTTGAGCACGAAATTGCCGATCACGGCGTCGAACGCCGCGTCGGGGAACGGGAGGTGGGGCAGCGCGGCGACATGAGCCTCGACTCCCGGCACCTCACGTGCTGTTCGCGCGACCATGTCCGGTGCCGCGTCCACCGCCGTCACCCTCGCTCCGCGCCCGTACGCGGCAGCGGCGGCGGTCCCGGTGCCCGTGCCCACGTCCAGGACCCGCGCCGGGTCCCGTACTCCGGCCCGTACACCTGCCGCGTCCAGGAGCAGCGGGACCGGGTACGCGCAGAGCTTGGCGAAGCTGTTCGCGTAGGCGTCGGCGCGTCCTGCCCACGTCCGGCGCTCGGACTCGTCGAAGGCCGTCCGCGTCATCCGGCCCTCCTCCCCTCGTCCAGGTCCTCTCGCCCCGACGCTAACGCCTCCACCGTCACCGGCAGTGTCGGGTCCAGGAGACGCACAGCGTGGCTCGGGTGTTCGTGTCGCGGAGTTCGCCGGTGAGGTGGGGGTGGGCGTCGGTGGTGCGGAGGCGCTTGTGGAGGGTCCGGCCGTGGGTTGTCGTCTCCGGGCCGCCGCGCAGGGCGAGGTCGGTGACGTCGCGGCTTCCGGCGGCCAGGACGTAGCGGTGGCCGGATCCGCTCTTCCATACGGTGCCCGCGACGAGGTGCTGGCCGAATCGGCCGCAGGCGGCCGTCGACCGGTCGCCGGCCACGAGCCGTGTGTTCCCGACCGGCTGCCGGAGCCGGACCTGGATCTCGCCGGGCCCCCGCCAGGTGGTGGCGCGGGTGCAGGACCACACCGCGTCGCCGCCGTTCTCGGGGAGGCGCTGCTCGGCGAAGTCCCAGACGTTGACCGCCCGTACGTCCTGCGCGTGCAACTCCGGCAGGCCGCAGGCCGTACGGGCCCAGGCGCGCAGCGCCTCGGGGCCCGTGGCCTCGCGCGGCTGGCGGGGCGGGGCGCCCTCGCCGGGCAGCGGGGTGTAGGAGAGGTGCGCGGGCGCGGCGCCGCCCAGGTCGGTCACGAGGAAGGCGTGCTTCTCCACGATGCGGGCGGAGGAGCGCAGTTGGAGCGCGGGCCAGGTGTCGCACGCCCCGCCGGAACGGGCGGCGGGGGTGGGGACGGGGGACGTGAGGCCTTCGCGCGTCCTCGTCAGGGGGCGGGCGGGCGTGTCCGGGCGCAGCAGGTCGCGGGTCCGCGCCTCCGCGATCCACGGCGCCGTCAGATACCACACCCGGCCGTCCTCGCGCCCCATGGCCACGGCGGCGGCGGTCGTCACGTCCGCGTCGTCGACGCGCGTGAAGCCGAGCGTCCGGGCACCGCCCGGGGAGCGCGGCTCGCTGTAGCGGATCAGCCGCTCGGGGGCGTGCAGCAGCACCACCGCCCGCTGCCCCACGTCCCCGGCGTACAGCAGGCGTACGCCCGCGCGCACCGGGTCCGTCCCGGTGCCGTCGGCGGCGGTGACGCGTACGTCGCGCGGCGGGTCCTCCCACGCCGCGAGCGCGCGCGTCAGCAGGTCCTTGTCGCCGGTACGCGCGCCCCGCGCGGGCCACGCGGTGAAGTCCACCCGGGCGGTGTCGGCCCACGCGTCGCGCGGCGTGCGCGCCAGCTCGTCCGGCGCCGCCACCACCCCCCGGAGGGTCGGGGACGGGTCGGAGCCCCCGGGGCCGGTCACGCCCAGGACCACCGCCCCCGCCGTGGCCGCCGCGCCGAGGAGCAGCGCGAGGCGGAAGCGACGGCGGCGGCGCCGCAGGTCGGTGGGGCGCGTGCGGAGGGAGCAGGCGTCGAACGCGCCGGCGGCCCAGGGGTGTTCGTGCCCGTCGGAGGAGGCGGTGGCCTCGGTGGGCGCCGCCTCTTCCAGGGCGTACGAGGCGGACAGTGCGGTGGCCGGGTCCGTCGCTCCGGCGGCGGCCAGCAGCGCCAGGGTCTCCTTGTCGTCCATCCCTTCGAGACGGCGCAGTACGAACGCCGCCCGCGCGGGCGCGGGGACCCCGGTGAGCGCCCGGTCGAGCGCTGCCTCGTCCGGCCCGCCCGGGTGGGGGAAGAGCCGCAGCCCCCAGACGCGGGGCAGCAGGGGCCGGAACGCCCCCGGGGACAGCAGGCGTTCGGGCCAGCCGCGCGGCTCCTCGTGGGCCAGCACGGCGCGCACCACGCGTTCGCGCAGCACGGCGGTCCCGGCCGCCGCCGCGGCCGGACTCCGCTGGGCGGGGACGCGCGCCGCGGGCTTCGGGGAGCGCACGCGGGGCAGCGCGCGCTGCACGAGGCCGTGCGCGATCAGTACGCGGCGGTGCTTGCCGAGGTCGGCGGGGAGGACGAGATAGGCCAGCCGGACCCAGCGGGCGTAGTGCCCGACGAGCGCCGATTCGGCCTGGTCGGGGGCGAGACGCCTGCTGGTGGTCCGGGGCTGGCGCGGGGGAGCGGGCATGGGCAACTGGCCTTCCCGAGGCGGATCCCGGCTGTCGACCGCCGACGGCCGTCGCCTTCGTCGCTCGGCCAAACGAGTGAATTTCCCCGGGGTCACCGCCTCGTACGCCCGTACACGGGTCCGTACACGGATCCGCGCACGGACCCGTGTACGGGTCGGCTCCGGCCTCGTCACCGATGAGGCCGGAGCCGGGAGCCGCCGGGTCACTTCCCTCCCGTCACTCCACCCCCGTCACTCCTCCCGTCACTCCACTCCCTTGTAGACGAGGTCCCAGTCGGCGGGCTGTTCGTCGCCCCCGTCGCCCAGGTAGATCTCGGCCTGCGGAATGAGGATCGGCTTGTTGGGCTGCATGTGGACCTCGAACTTGACCGTGCTGTGGAAGCACACGGGCGACTGGTCCGTGGCGAGGCAGGACTTGAAGTCCGCCGTCTGGCGCAGCGCGAAGAAGTGCGGCTGCGCCATGTCGTAGACGAGCTTGCCCTCCTTGCCCTCGACGCCCCACAGGAAGTCGCCCGCGGTGGTGTCCCTGAAGTCCATCTCCGTCTTGGAGCGCAGAGTCAGCCCCTTCGCGTCCCAGCACTCCGTGACGCCGAGCCGGAGCTTGCTGGCCGTGATGTTGCTGACCTTGTTCTCGATGTCGTACTTGTACGTCCACGTGCGGCACTGCTCGGCCGGGGCCGCCCGTCCCGGGGTCCACGGGATGCCGCCGGTGGGGGACATTGTGGGACGTCACCCCCGTTGAGCTGCGGGTACGTCCTCGGGCGTGGCACCTGGTGGGACGCCGTCGGCGTGGCCGTACGCCTCCGGGGCCCACAGGCGGGAGCGGTGCAGGGACTGGGCGCAGTGGCGGTAGATCTCCTCGATGTCGAGGAGGAGGGCGAGTTGCGGGCGGCGTCCCTTCTCGGCCATGGCGTCGAAGAAGGGGGCGTCGGTGAGGATCCGGGCCCGGCCGTTGATCCGCAGGACGTCGCGGCTGCCGGGGACGAGGTGGAGGAGCCCGGCGTGCGGGTTGTCGAGGATGTTGTGCAGGCTGTCGCCGCGCCGGTTGCCGGGGTGGTCGGGCAGGGCCAGCGTGCCCGCGTCCACGACGTGCGTGAAGCCGGGGACGCCGCCGCGCGGGGAGACGTCGCAGGCGCCCCGCGCGTCGGAGGTGGCGAGCAGGCAGAACGGCGAACGGGCGAGGAGGGCGAGGTCGTCCTCGGTGAGCCGGTCGTGCACCTTGTCGATCACGATCGGGTGCGGCTCGCCCAGCACCTCGCGCAGCTCGCTCCGGGAGCGCAGCGGGACGTAACCGTCCGGGGAGGTGCGGGACACGGGGAACTCCTTCGGGGGGAGGGGCTGTTGGGGGGTCACGTACGGACCTCGGCGTCGGCCGCCTCTTCGACTGCCGTCCCGGGCGAGGCCTCGCGCGGCAGCCGTACGTGGTGGCGGCCGATCGGCAGCATGAGCGGGCGGCCCGAGACGGGGTCCTCGATGATGCGGCTGTCGAGCCCGAAGACCGTACGGACCGTGTCCTCGGTCAGTACGTCCGCCGGGGGACCGGCGGCGTGCAGCGTGCCGTCCGCGAGGGCGAGGATGTGGTCCGCGTACCGCGCTGCGAGGTTGAGGTCGTGCAGGACCATGACGATGGTCGTGCCCCGCGCCTGGTTGAGGTCGGTCAGGAGGTCGAGGACCTCGACCTGGTGGCTGGCGTCCAGGAAGGTGGTGGGCTCGTCCAGCAGCAGGATGTCCGTGTGCTGGGCGAGGGCCATCGCGATCCAGACCCGCTGCCGCTGGCCCCCGGAGAGCTCGTCCACGCAGCGGTCGGCGAGCGCGCTCGTGGCCGTCGCGTCCAGGGCCGCCGCGACGGCCGCGTCGTCCTCCGCGCTCCAGCGGGAGAACATCCCCTGGTGCGGGTGGCGGCCCCTGCCGACCAGGTCGCCGACGACGATTCCCTCGGGGGCCACGGGCGACTGCGGCAGCAGCCCGAGCGTACGGGCGAGCTGGCGCGCGGGCATCCGGTGCACCTCCTTGCCGTCCAGGACGACGCGGCCCGTACGGGGGGCCAGGAGGCGGGACATCGAGCGCAGCAGCGTCGACTTGCCGCAGGCGTTGGCGCCGACGATCGCGGTGACCCGGCCGGGCGGGACCTCCAGGTCGAGCGCGTCGATGACGGTGCGGTCGCCGTACCCGAGGCTGAGCCCCTCGGCGGCGAGAGTGTGGTGCGTGGTCACAGGGACCCTCCCGTCCTGTTGCTGCGGACGATCAGATGGACGAGGTAGGGGGCGCCGAGCACGCCCGTGACGACGCCGACGGGCAGGCGGGTGCCGAAGGCGTTCTGGCCGGTGAGGTCGGCGACGAGGACGAGCAGGGCGCCGACCAGCCCCGCGGGCATCAGCACCGAGCCGCCGGGTCCGACGAGCCGGGCCGCGATGGGCCCGGAGAGGAACGCGACGAACGCGATCGGCCCGGCCGCCGCCGTGGCGAAGGCGATCAGCCCGACGGCGGCGACGATGACCGTGATCCGGGTGCGTTCGGTACGTACGCCGAGGGCGGCGGCCGTGTCGTCGCCCAGCTGCATCGCGGACAGGTGGCGCGCCCGGCTCAGCAGCACCGGGCCGAGCACGGCCAGCGCGACGAGCACGGGCACCGTCTCGGTCCAGGCGGCGTTGTTGAGGCTGCCGGTGAGCCAGCGCGAGGCCTCCTGGAGGTCCCACTCGGCGGCCTGCGAGAGGACGTAGGAGATGACGCTGTCGAGCATCGCGGAGATCCCGATGCCGATCAGGATGAGGCGGGTGCCGACCACGCCGTCCCGGAACGCGAGGACGTACACGAGCAGGGCCACCGCGAGCGCGGCGACGACCGCGAGGACGGACACCTGCGTCTCGTCCAGCGAGAGCGTGACGATCGCGAGGGCCGCGGCGGCGCTCGCGCCCGAACTGATGCCGATGACGTCCGGGCTGGCGAGCGGGTTGCGCAGCATCGTCTGGAAGGTCGCCCCGGCCAGGCCGAAGCTGAAGCCCGCCACGACGGCGAGCACCGCGCGCGGCAGCCGCAGCCGTCCGACGGTGAACGAGGCCCCCGGGACCTGCTCGCCGAAGACCACGCGGATCACGTCGCCGAACGGATAGTAGGTGTCGCCGACCATCAGGTACGCGACGAACGTGACGGCCACCAGCAGGGCCAGCACGGTCGCGACCGTACGCCGCCGCAGCGCCCGCCGGACACGGCCGCGGGCCACGTCCCGGACGGAGGACGGCGGATGAGTGGCAGTCACAGGGCACGAACTTTCTGCTTGCGGACGATCCAGATGAAGAAGGGGGCGCCGAGCAGCGCGGTGACGATGCCCACGTCGACCTCCGCCGGGCGGGCCACCACCCGGCCGACCACGTCGGCGGCCGTGAGCAGCGAGGCGCCCAGCAGCGCGGCGAACGGCAGCAGCCACCGGTGGTCCACGCCGATCAGCAGGCGGCAGGTGTGCGGGACGACGAGGCCGACGAAGCCGATCGGACCGGCCACCGCCGTCGCCGCGCCGCACAGCACCACCGCGCCCAGCGCGGCGACGCCCCGCACCACGGCGACGCGTTCGCCGATCCCGGCGGCGACCTCGTCGCCGAGGGCGAGCGAGTTCAGCCCCCGCGCCGAGAGCAGGCAGAGCACGAAGCCCACGGCGAGGAACGGCGCGACCTGCCCCGTACGTTCGAAGGAGGCCCCGCCCACCCCGCCGATCTGCCAGAGCCGGAAGCCGCCCGCGATGTCGTTGCGGGGCAGCACCACGGCGGTCACGAGCGAGGCGAACGCGGCGGAGATGGCGGCGCCCGCGAGCGCGAGCTTCAGCGGGGTGGCGCCGCCGCGGCCGAGGCTGCCGACCGCGTAGACGAACCCCGCCGCGAGCGCGGCGCCCGTCATCGCCGTCCAGATGTAGCCGGCGGGGGAGGTGAGCCCGAAGTACGCGACGGCCGTGACGACCGCGAGCGAGGCCCCCATGTTGACCCCGAGGATGCCCGGGTCGGCGAGCGGATTGCGGGTGACCCCCTGCATCACGGCCCCCGCCAGGCCGAGCGCCGCGCCGATGAGCACCGCGAGGACCGTACGCGGGATCCGCTTGCTCGCCGCCGCCTCCCCGAGGGAGGAGTCGGCCCCGCCGAGCGCGGCCCACACGTCCCCCCAGGGCACGTCCCGGGCCCCGAACGCGAGCGAGGCCAGCGCGAGGACGCCGAGCACCACGAGCGCGGCGGCCAGCCACAGCACCCTGGCCCGCGCCCGTTCCCGCACCGGACGCCGCGACGGTGCGGCGGCGTCCGGGGGCGGGGCGGCGTCCGGTGCGGCGTCCGGTGTCCGTTCGCGGGTGCGGGACGGCGTCACTTGACCTTGTCCGCGGCCTTCGCGAGGCCCTTGACGTAGTCGTCGAGGACCCACGAGAGGGAGAGCGGGGTGGGGTTGGCGGCGGTGGCCAGGGGGGTGGTGTTGCCGGGGAGGAGGAACGCCGAGTCGCGCTCGATGGCGGGCATCTTCGAGAGCAGCGGGTCCTTGCGGAGCGTCTTGAGGAGCTTGCCCTTCTTGTCCCCGTAGCCGGTGACGATGTCCACGTCGTCGAACGCGTCGATCTTCTCGGCGCTCTGCGTCAGCGCGAACTTCTTCGTGCCCTTGGACGCCTTCGCGATGCTGCCCGGCGTCTTCAGCCCGAGGTCGTTGAGGAACTGGACCCGGGTGTCGTGGGCCGTGTAGTAGCCGACCTTGCTGACGTCTCCGGCGTCGACGTGCGTCATGAACATCGCCGACTTGCCCTTGAGCTGGGGGTACTTGGCGACCGTCCGCTTGATCTCGCCGTCGAGCTTGTCGACCAGCTTGTCGCCCTTCTCCTCCAGGCCGATGGCCTTGCTGTTCATCCGGATCACGTCGCGCCAGGGGGTCGACCAGGGGGCGTCCGGATAGGCGACCACGGGGGCTATCTCGCTGAGCGTGTCGTAGTCCTTCTTCGTCAGCCCGGAGTAGGCGGCCAGGATGACGTCGGGCTTGGTGTCGGCGACGGCCTCGAAGTCGATGCCGTCGGTCTCGTCGAAGAGCTTGGGGGTCTTCGCGTCGAGCTGGCCGAGCCGCTTCTCGACCCAGGGCAGGACGCCGTCGCCGTCATCGTCTCCGAAGTCGGCGGACGCCATGCCGACGGGGACGACGCCGAGGGCGAGCGGCACCTCCTGGTTGGCCCAGTTCACCGTGGCGACGCGCTGCGGCTTCTTCTCGATGGTCGTCTTGCCGAGCGCGTGCTCGATCGTGATCGGGAAGCCCCCCGAAGAACTTCCCGATCCCTTGCCGCCGTCCTCGTCCTTGTCGTCGGCGGACGTACTGCCGCACGCCGCGAGCGTGAGGAGAGCGGCGGTCGCCGCGCACAGCCGGAGACGGCGCGACCTGAGGCGATGTGAACGCATGAAACTCGTAACTCCACTTGTCCGGGGGCGGGAGGTGCCGGTCCTCGCACGTCTGGGTCCCGGGAATGCCGCCGTGGAGTGCGCACCACACTGCACAAGCACTTAGGTAAGGCTTGCCTTGCCATCCTAAGGAGAGGGGTGGCCGTGTCGCAATCGGCCTTATGAGACAGCGGATGTAGCGAATGGGACACCGACCCCGCCGTACGGGGGCTGCCGGGCGGTCCCAGGGCTCTTTCAGGAGGTGCGGAACGTGCCCGGCGTCAGCCCGGTCGTCCGGCGGAATGCCGCGCCGAAGGCGCTCGCGGACCGGTACCCCACCTGCTCCGCGACGGCCTCCACGTCCCAGCCGCGCGTGAGCAGCGCCACGGCGTGCTGGGCCCGGACGGACGCGACCCAGCGCGCGAAGCTGGTGCCGGTCTCCGCGTTGAAGGCCCGGGTGACCGTACGGGTGCTCACGCCCAGCTCCGCCGCCCAGTCCGCGAGGGTGCGCTGATCGCCCGGGTGCTCGCGGAGCGCCTCGGCTATCGGCCGGAGGAACGCCGAGGTGGGCGCCTGGACGAGCAGTTCGCGGGGCGACGGTTCGAGCGCGTCCAGGACCATCGCCTCGGTCGTCGTCCGGGAGGCGGGCGACAGCTCCGGCTCACCGAGCCGTTCGAGCAGCAGCCGCAGCAGCGGGGTGATCTCGACGGTCACCGGCACGTCCGAGAGGAACGGCGTCGTGTGGAACCCGAAGAACCCCGCCCGCAGCCACGTCCCCGCCACCGCCGAGGCGGAGTGCAGCGTGCCCGCGGGCATCCACAGCCCCAGCGACGGCGTGATCGTCCACACCCGCGCCCCGACCACGGCGGTCGAGGCCCCGCGCTCGTTCCAGAGCAGCTCATGGAACGCGTGCGAGTGCTCGCCCCAGGTCGTGTCGCACGCGACGACCTCCTCGTACCCCACGATCCCGAACGGCGTGTCCACCGCACCGGCGGCGACGACGGGCAGATCACGGACCTCTTTCGCCATGCCGCACCCGCCTCCGCTCCTCCCACTCCGACGCCGCCCACGGTACGGGGCTGGATCACCAGGTCAGCGTCCGGACCCGGGTGGGACCCCGCGAGCACGAGAGGGGAAGAGTGCAAGGGCCGGTCTGGGGTGGGACATCGCGCGGTCGAGGTCGCGGCGCGCGCCTTCCGTATAGGGGTGGCCCGGCCCCAGGACGCGCTCGTAGTCGGCGAGGAGCGGACGCAGACAGGTGACCGCGCGCGAAGGCCTGCCCGTGGCGAGGTGGGCGAGCCCCAGATTGCGGCGTGCGTTGAGGGTGCGCCTGTTGTCCGGCCCGAGGACGCGTTCCCGGTCGGTCACGCACTGCCGGAAGAGGGCGAGGGCGGCGGAGGGCCTTCCGGCTGCGAGCTGGGCGCGCGCCAGGAAGAGGCGCACGCATATCGTCTCCGGGTGATGTGCGCCGAGGCTTCGCACGCCGCCCTCCAGTAGCGATTCCAGTTGTTCCACGGCTTCGCGGGTACGACCCGCGCCCTGCACGGCGAGTGCCTGATACCGCCCCCACCAGAGGAGTTCGTGCCCTTGGGGACTGCCGTGCCGGTGGTGCAGATCCCGTAGGACGACTTCATACAGGGCGAGGGATTCGGCGTGACGGCCTACTCGTTCGTACATGCGGGCCAGTTCGCCCCGTGCGTTGAGCGTCGAATCGTGATCGGGGCCCAAGGTGCGCTCGTTGTCGGCCAGGTTCTTCTCGAACAGGGGGAGCGCTTGTCGGTCATTGCCCATGGACCTCAATGTGCTGGCGATATTGATCTGCGCCATCAGGGCAATCTTGTCGAAATCACCGTTCACTCGCAGGCAATCGGCCAGATTCTGCGCATGGAGCGACAGCGCCTCGTCGAGTCGGCCCACTTTTTCGAGCGAATATCCCAGTGCGTTGACGGCGGCGAGGGTGTGAAGGCTGTCCGGGCCGTTCACGCTCCGAAGTCGCTCGACTTTCAGACCGCTCAGTTCGACCGCCTGTTGGTCCTGATCAGCTATGAGACATGCGTCTCGAAGAGCCGACAACGCTTGGAGCGCATCGTCTGACAGGGGCGAGAGGAGGCGTTCGTGATCTGCCAGGATCTCCCTGCCCACACCGCAAGCGCGGTTCAGCTCTCCGTGCCTGACGAGCAGCCCCACCACGGCGCGGCGTGGACTCAGCAGTCCGCGCCGGGCGTCGTCATCGAGTGGCTCCGCTGCTCCCCACAGGGCGAGGACGTGGTCGACGATGCGCTGGTCCGTCTCGTCGCGCAGTGGGTCGCCGCCGCGCGGGTCGGGCATCAGACGGCCAAGGGCAGTGGCGGCCTCGTCCACCCGGACTCCGAGTCGGCCCTCATGGAGCAGCCGGTCGCGGACGATGCGCTGCACCAGCCGGTGCATGACGATGGCGTCCCCGTTCAGAGTGAGGGTGACCACCGACGATTCCGTGAGGCGGCCGATCGAAGCGTCGATCTCGGAGGATTCGCGGTCCGTGATCATGGCGTGGAGATGGGCACGGTGCACGCCGGAGGGGGACAGGAGCGAGACGAGTTCGACCACGCGGCGGGTGGTCGGCGCGCCCTCACCTGTCTCGGCGTGAGCGGCGGCGAGAAGCAGTGCCTCGGCCGCCCCGGCCGGATACGGTTCGCCGGGCACCCGCGGCATGACCTGACTCGCCCGGAACCGGTGGAAGCGTTCCCGGTACGCCGCCACGCTCAGCCCCTGGATTCGGATCAGCCATGCGGCCTGGCCGAGGGCCAGCGGCAAGTGCCCCAGTTCGGCGGCCAGTTCCTCGGACTCCGCGCCGCCGTCCACGCCCCCGCGCGAGCGCAGGAAGGCGTCCGCCTCACCAGGTGAGAACACCCCGACGTCCACCGTGGCCGCGAGGTGACCCACGGAGCGCGATGTGCTCGTCATCAGTGTGTGGGCCGACCCGGTGCGCGGCAGCCAGTTCCCCACCTCGTCGGGGCTGGTGACGTTGTCGAGGACCAGGAGAGCCGGTTCCCGTAGCCGCTCCAGCCATCGACGGGCCGCGAGAGCGGAGAGGTGGGCGTCCTGGATGCCGTCCTTGACTCCGACTGCCTCGGCCAGCGCGTCGAGGCCCGCGACGATCTGGCCGTGATCCTCCGCGACGATCCAGACGACGACCTGCCACCCGGCGGCGAGCCGCGCACGCGCGTACGCTCCGGCGAGCTGAGTCTTACCGACGCCGCGACCTCCGACCAGGGCGCAGACAGGCGTGGGGCCGCGGAGCCGCATTGTGCTCTCGATGCCTTTGAGGAGATGCTCGCGCTTCTGGAAGGCGAGTGGTTCCCGGGGCAGGGTGCCCTGAATCAGTGGGCGGTCCGGTAACGGAGTCGGTGCGGGGCCCGGTCGTTGGGGATCGCGTGCCGCGTACCAGCCTCCTGCGCTGAGGATGGCTGCGCTCGCCGTCGAAGCCAGCGCGAGGGCGGCCTCGTCGCCTGCGGCGGCGAGCTCGGTGATCCCGATCCACAGCGCGCCGAAGGTGGCCAAGGTGGCCAGCACTGTCAGCGCCCAGCGGGAGCCGTGCCCCATGGCGAGCCTCCGGTGCGGAGGGGATCGGGGAATCTCATGGTGCCCCGCGCGTGCGCGCCCCGCCATGTCGCGGATGACCCCGCAACCGGCCACTCCGGCCGCTGACGTATTAGTCCGTATTAGCCCGTGAAGACCCTTGACCAGCACTGTCGCACGGCGGCACAGTGCTGGCTAATTCGCATTAGCACCCCACCCCTTCCTCGATGTCGGGGACTAATGCGTATTAGTGGAGGAGTCGATCATGGCCGAGAATCGTCCGCAGCGCGTCGTCACGAGCACGGGGCGGCGGGGGCGGCCGCGGCAGGCCGAGGTCGCGCGGCTCGCCGGGGTCTCGCAGACGACGGTCTCGCTCGTGCTCGGCGGCAACAAGCAGGGGATCGCGCTGCACGCCGAGACCCGTGAACGGGTCCTGGAGGCGGCGCGGGAGCTGGGGTACGTGCCCGACCCCGCGGCACGGCGGCTGGCCGCCGCCCGGAACAACCTGCTGGGCGTCTTCAGCTTCACCGGCACCTTCCCGACGGCGGTGGAGCACTCGTACTACCCGTTCCTCGTCGGCGTGGAGCAGGAGGCCGCGGCGCGCGGCTTCGACCTGGTGCTCTTCACCGGGTCCAGCCCCGGCGGCGCGCTGGAGCGGGTGCGGCTCGCCGACGGCTGTCTCTTCCTCGGGCGCCACGTCCCCGCCGACGCGCTGCGCCGCCTCGTCGACGACGGCTACCCGGCCGTGCACATCGGCCGCCGCGACGAACTCTCGGGCCTGGCCTGGGTCGGCGCGGACTACGTGGACGCCAGCGCGGAGGTCGTACGGCGCCTCGCCGCGTTCGGCCACCGCCGGGTCGTCCTCGTCCGCGAGGACGACGACGCGCCCGCCTCCACCGACCGCGAGCGCGGCTTCCGTACCGCGCTCGCGGAGGCGGGTCTCGCCGGTCCGCCGGGCGGTGCCGAGCCCGTCGTGCGGGTGGCGGAACCGGCGTCCGGGATCACCCCGGAGTGGGTGCGCGCGCGGCGCGACGAGGGCGTCACCGCCTTCGTCGCGGAGGAGACGGACACCGGCGCCGCCTGGCGGGCCCTGCTCACCGCCGTGGAAGGGGCCGGGCTCTCGGCGCCCGCCGACGTCTCGCTCGCGCTCCTCGGCTCGCCGCCCGCCGACCTCGCCGGACGGCCCGAACCCACCGGCTTCGAGATCCCCCGTGCCGAACTGGGCGCCGCCGCCGTACGCACGCTCACCGCCCTGCTGACGGAGGGCGAGCCGGACGCGCGGCCGTTGGTCGCCTGCGCTTTCCGCGCCGGGCGCACGGCGGGACCTCCGCCCGGCATGTGAGCACGCCTGATCGACCCACCCCATCCGCCCGTACGACACCCAGCAAGGAGCACGCACCCTCATGTCCCACCCCTCTGTCCTCCCCGCCGAGTGCGACGTCCTCATCGTGGGCGGCGGCCTCGGCGGCGTGGCCGCGGCGCTCAGCGTCTGCCGCGCCGGACGTACGGCCGTCCTCACCGAGGAGACCGACTGGATCGGCGGTCAGCTCACCGCCCAGGCCGTGCCGCCCGACGAGCACCCCTGGGTCGAGGAGTTCGGCGTGACCGCCTCGTACCGGGCGTTGCGCGAGGAGATCCGCGACCACTACCGCCGCTGGTATCCGCTGCGTTCCGAGGCCGCCGGGCTGTCGCGGCTCAACCCGGGCGCCGGGCGCGTCAGCAAGCTGTGCCACGAGCCGCGCGTCGCGCTCGCCGTGCTGGAGGCGATGCTCGCCCCGCACCGCGCCGCCGGACGGCTCACCGTGCTCACCGAGCACCGGCCCGTCGGCGCCGAGACCGACGGGGACGCCGTACGCGCCGTCACCGTCGAGGACGTACGCGACGGCGCCCGGCGCACCCTCACCGCGCCGTACGTCATCGACGCCACCGAGACCGGCGAGCTGCTCGAACTCGCCGGTGTCGAGTACGGGCTGGGCGCCGAGGCCCGCGCCGAGTACGACGAGCCGCACGCACCCGAGGCCGCCGACCCGCTCAACCAGCAGGGCATCACCGTCTGCTTCGCGCTCTCCCACCACGAGGGCGAGGACCACACCGCCGACCGGCCGGACGACTACGCCTTCTGGCGCTCGTACCGCCCCGCCTTCTGGCCCGGCCCGCTGCTCGGATTCCTCGCCCCCGACCCGCGCTCCCTCGCGCCCGTCGAGCGCACCTTCGCGCCCAACCCGGACGTGGACCCGCTCGATGTGACCGCCGACCAGAGCGCCGACGCGGGCGACAAGGAGCTGTGGGGGTTCCGCCGCATCCTCGCCCGCAGGCTCTTCAGGCCCGGCGCCTTCGACTCCGACGTCACGCTCGTCAACTGGCCGCTCAACGACTACTGGCTCAAGCCCCTCGTCGGCGCGGGCGAGGAGACAGGGCGTGCCGCGCTCGCCGGGGCCCGGGAGCTGTCGCGGTCCGTCCTGTACTGGCTGCAGACCGAGGCCCCGCGCCCCGACGGCGGCACCGGCTTCCCCGGGCTGCGGCTCCGCCCCGAGGTCACGGGCACCGCCGACGGCCTCGCCAAGTCCGCGTACGTACGCGAGGCCCGCCGCGTCAAGGCCGTCACCACCGTCACCGAGCACGACGTCGCCATCGACCTCGTCGGGCCGTACGGCGGGACCCGGCACCGCGACTCGGTGGGCGTCGGCGGCTACCGCATCGACCTGCACCCGTCGACCGGCGGGGACAACTACGTCGACATCGGCTCGGTGCCGTTCGAGATCCCCCTCGGCGCGCTCGTGCCGCGCCGGGTGCGCAATCTGCTGCCCGGCGGCAAGAACCTCGGCACCACCCACATCACCAACGGCTGCTACCGCCTCCACCCCGTGGAGTGGAACGTCGGCGAGGCCGCCGGCGCCCTCGCCGCGCACTGCCTGGACGAGGGCGTCCAGCCGCACCAGGTGCAGGCGGAGGAGAAGCGGTTCGAGGAGTTCGCCCGCGTGCTCGACCGGGCGGGCGTGCAGCGTCACTGGCCCGACGTACGCGGCTACTAGCGCCACCGGCGCCACCGGCGCCACCGGCGCCATTCCGCAGAACACAAGGAGGTGTTCCCCTATGGCACCGCACCGCATCCGCGTCGGCATCGACGTGGGCGGGACCTTCACCGACGCCGTGGCGGTCGACTCGGCCACGCTGGAGCTCGTCGCCCAGGTGAAGGTCCCCACCAGCCACCACCACGCCGACGGCGTCGCGCACGGCATCGTCGAGGCGCTGGACCGGCTGCTGCAGCACGTCGGGTGCGACCCCGACGACGTCGCGTTCCTCGCGCACGGCACCACCCAGGCGACCAACGCGCTGCTGGAGGGCGACGTGGCGCCCGTCGGCCTCCTCGGCATCGGCACGGGCCCCGGCGCCCTGCCGACCAGGCGCCTCGCGGGGCTCGCCCGCCTCGAACTCGTCCCCGGCAAACGGTTCCCGCTGCACTACGCGCACATCGAGGACCCCGGCGACTCCGCCGCCGTCCGCGCCGCCGTCGAACAGGTCGCCGCCGCCGGGGCCGAAGTGCTCGTCGCCAGCGAGCCGTTCAGCGTCGACCTGCCGGACGGCGAGGAGGCGGTGATCGAGACGGCACGCCCGTACGGGCTGCCGATGACCGCCGCGCACGAGATCACCTCGCTCTACGGACTGCGCAAGCGCACCCGTACCGCCGTCGTCAACGCCGCGATCCTGCCGAAGATGCTGGCCACCGCCGACCTGGTGGACTCCAGCATCGCCGCCGCCGGGGTGACCGCGCCGCTGATGGTGATGCGCTGCGACGGCGGCGTGATGTCGCTGGCCGAGATGCGGCGGCGCCCGCTGCTGACCGTGCTGTCGGGACCGGCCGCCGGAGTGGCCGGGGCGCTGATGCGCGAACGGGTCAGCGAGGGCGTGTTCCTGGAGACCGGCGGCACCTCGACCGACATCAGCGTCATCCGGCGCGGCAAGGTCGCCGTCCGGCACGCCACGATCCTCGGCAAGCCCTCCTACCTCTCCGCGCTCGACGTCCGTACGGTCGGCGTCGGCGGCGGCTCGATGGTGCGGCTGGGCGGTGCGGGCGGTGCGGGCGGCGCGGGCGGTGGTCCGCGCCGCACGGTGCACGCCGTCGGACCGCGCAGCGCGCACATCGCCGGACTGCCGTACGCCTGCTACGCCAAGCCCGAGGATCTGGAGGGCGCGCGGCTCGCCACCGCGAGCCCGCTCGACGGCGACCCCGGGGACTACGCGGTCCTGGACGCCGACGGCGGGCGCTTCGCGCTCACCATGACCTGCGCGGCCAACGCGCTGGGCCGGGTCCCCGAGGGCGACTTCGCCGCCTGCGACCCGGCCGTGGCCCGTACGGCGCTGGCGCCGCTGGCGGAGGCGCTGGGCACGGACGTCGAGGGGGCGGCGACGCGGATCCTGGACGCGGGCGTGCGGCAGGTGCGCGAGGTCGTCGACGCGATGGTCCGCGACTACCGGCTCGACCGCGACGCGGCCGTCCTCGTCGGCGGCGGAGGCGGCGCCGCGTCCGTCACCCCGCACCTGGCCGCCGCCATGGGGCTCACCGGCCGGATCGCCGAACACAGCGAGGTCATCAGCCCCATCGGCGTCGCGATGGCGCTCGTACGGGAGCAGATCGAACGGATCATCCCCGGCGCCACGCAGGAGCAGATCCTCGGCGTACGGGGTGACGCGGAGGCCGCCGTCGTCGCCCAGGGCGCGGCGCCCGCGGCGGTCGAGGTCGAGGTCACCGTCGACCCGCAGACCAACACCGTACGGGCCATCGCCACCGGCGCCACCGAGCTGCGCACCCAGGACCGCGCCCACCGCGCCGACGACGCCGAGCGCCTCTCGGCCGCCGCGGCCAGCCTCAAGACCGACCCCGCCGCCGTCGATGTCCTGGCCGCGACCCCCGCGCACACCGTCTACGGCACCGAACTGCGCCGCCGCTTCCGCCGCTCCCGCCACCCGGTCCGGGTCCTCGACGCCGACGGCGTCGTACGGCTGCACGCCGCCGACGCCCGCATCGCGACCACCACGGCGGCCCAGGCCCCGGAGGTGCTGGCGGAGCTGATCCGCGAGTCCACCACGTACGGCGACGGCGGCGTCCGCGCCCCCGCGCTGCGGCTGCTCCTCGGCTCGCGCATCGCCGACCTCTCCGGGGTGCTCGACGCCGAGCCGCTGCTGGCCCTCGCCCGCAGCGAACTGCGCTCCCGCGCCGGGGACGAACCGGTGGTCGCGGTCCTGGAGGCCCGCGCATGAGCCCGGCGACCGGGGAGTTGGCGCTTTCCCCCGCCCGCCGCACCGCGTTCCGCGCGGCGTGTGCGGAGCTGGCGGCCCTGGACGACGCCGAGTTCGGCGCCCGCCTGCTGGCCCGCACCCCCACCCACGAGAACCGCGACCCGGCGCGGCTGCTGCGCTGGGCGGAGGCGGCGACCGCGTTCGGGACCGAACTGGCCGCCGCCGAGGGGCCGTACGAGGGGCCCGCGGGCCCGTACGCGGAGCCGCGCGCGGGGCACGGCACGCCTCGGGTCGTCGAACGCGAGGGCGGGGTCGAGCGGTTGCTGCTCGCCCGCTACGTGTCGCGGCCCGCGCCCGCCGTCGAGCTGTACGCCGACACCCTCGCGCTCGGCGAGGAGGTCGTCGGACTGCTGGGGTGGCGGGAGTGGTTCCCTGTGGGCGCGGTGCGCCGCGCGGCGCTCGCGCACGAGGAGGCGCACTGCCTGCTGCACGGCGACCGGACGCTGCGCCGCGCGCTGCGCGAGCGCCTCGGGCACACGGCGCTCCGCCTCGGGCGGCACCGGATGACCGGCCACGTCGCGGGCGCCGACGAACTCGCCGCGCACGGCTACGCCGCGGCCCGCTGCGGCCTGGGCCGCACCCCCCTCCTGCTCACCGCCGCGCTCGCGCGCGCGGTCCGTGCCCTCGAAGAGGACTGAGGCCCGCCATGGGAATCGTCATCATCCTGATCATGCTGGCGGGCGTCGGGCTGATGCTCGCCCGCAAGCTGCCCACCGCCTTCGCGCTCGTACTGCTGGGCGTGGCCGTCGCGCTCGTCGCCGGGGCGCCGCTCACCGGCAAGAACAGCCTCCTCGACACGGTGCTCGAAGAGGGCTCGGTGGCGCTGGCCTCGACCATGCTCGCCGTGCTGATCGGCTCCTGGCTCGGGAAGCTGATGGAGGAGACCGGCATCGCCAGCACCCTCGTACGGAAGATCGTGGAGTTCGGCGGCGACCGGCCCACCGTCGTCGCGCTCGGCGTGCTCGCCGTCTCCGCGCTCGTCGGCACCGTCACGGGCTCCGCGCCCGCCGCCATGATGGCGGGCATCATCGGCATCCCCGCGATGATCGCCGTCGGCGTGCCGAAGACGACGGCGGCCGGGACCATCCTGATGGGCATCGCGGCGGGCATGCCGTTCGAGCTGCCGGTGTGGCAGTTCTTCTCCACCGCGCTCGAACTGCCGCTGGACACGGTGAAGTCGTTCATGCTGCGGCTCTTCCCGTTCGCCGCCGTCTTCGCCGTCCTCTACGTCCTCGTCGAGACCCGCCGCCGGGGCGTCGAGCACACCTGGTCGCTGGCCGACCTCGACAAGCGGCCCGCCGACGACGGCGACGGCGACCGGCGGCGCGGGCGCTCCCGGCGGCTGGGCGACGCACCCTGGTACGCGCTGCTCGCGCCCGCCGTCCCGCTCGTCCTCGCGCTCGGCTTCGAACTGGCGATCATCCCCTCGATGCTGGCCGGTGTCCTCTACGCGCTGGTGGCCACCACCCGCCCGCGCGAGATGAACAAGCGGCTGCTGCGCACCCTGTACTCCGGGTTCGAGGTCGCGGCCCCGCCCATCACGCTCTTCGTGGCGATCGGCATCCTGCTGGCCGCCGTCAAGCTGCCCGGCGCGGTCGAGGCGCTCGACCCGCTGGTCAAGGCCGTCAGCCCGGGGCACCCCGCCGCGTTCGTCGTCGTCTTCACGCTGCTGGCGCCGCTGTGCCTGTACCGCGGGCCGCTCAACGTCTACGGACTGGGCGCGGGCATCGCGGGCGTCCTCATCTCCGCCGGTGTCTACCCGGCCGCCGCCGTGCTGGGGCTGACCGCCTCGTACAACCAGATCTTCGGCGTCGCCGACCCGACCAGCACCCAGACCGTATGGGCGGCGCAGTACGCCGGGGTCAGCCCGCAGCAGGTCATGCTGCGCACCCTGCCGTACGTGTGGTGCGTCGCGCTCGGCGGACTGGTCGTCACCGCGGCCACCCGGCTCTGAACCCATCCGGTCCCGATCCCACGGCTCCACCGATCCGGAACACCCCCTGGAAGGGAGCACGTTCATGACACTCGACCGCCGCCGCTTCCTGCGCAACGCCACGGCCACGGCCACCGCCGCCGCCGGGGGCACCCTCCTCGGCCTCGGCACGCCGGGCACGGCATCGGCTTCGACTTCGGCCTCGGCCCCCGGAGGCTTCCCCGACTACCGGCACGTGCGCACCCTGCTGAAGCCGGGCGACCTCAAGTACAACCCCACCGGAGAGATCATCTTCCCCTGCGTACGCGGGGTCTACGACAGACTCCCGGAGCCGCTGGGCCGCTACTACCTCTACTACGCCCCGCACGACAAGCCCGGCGGCATCTGCCTCGCCTACGGCGACTCGCTGGAGGGGCCGTTCACCGAGTATCCGCGCAACCCGGTCGTCGGCAACGTCTGGAAGCCGCACTACTCCGTCAGCCACGTCTCGTCCCCGCACGTGATGTGGCACGCCGAACGGCGCGAGATGTGGCTGTACTTCCACGGCGAGAACACCACGACCCGCCTCGCCCGCTCCAAGGACGGCGTCCACTTCACGTACGACCGCGCCGTGCTCACCACCGCGATGCTGCCCAAGGGGACCACCGAGGCCTCGTACGCCCGCGTCTTCCCGTACGCGCTGCCCGGCCGGGACGCCCGCTACGTCATGCTCTTCATGCGCAACGACGCCTCCAACCACCGTGACATCGGCTGGGGCTGGTCGGCGGACGGCCGCACGTGGAAGTTCGACCCCGAGCCGCTGATCGACCACGCCGAGGTCGGCGCCTCCGACGTCTCCGGGGCGCATCTGCTGACGCGTGACGGCCGTACGTACGTCGTCTACCACACCGACAAGGGCAGCGGCGGCAACGTCCTGATCACCGAGGTCGGCACCGACTTCGCGCGCCGCGAGCACCTCGGCGTCTTCTACGACTCGCGGAGCCCGGCACCGGAGAACGGCCGCTCCGCCGCGCCGTCCTTCGGCACCGACAGGGGAGTGCCGTACATGATCTACGAGGCGGGGGAGCGGCTGGAGGGCGTGATCGCCATGGCACGCGGCTGAGTTCGCCTGCTGAGGAGCTTCGAGGGACTCAGGGGACGAGGACCAGGCGCCCGCGCACGCCGGGAGCGGCCAGGTGGGCGTGGGCCGCTGCGGCTTCCCCGAGCGGGTACGTGCGCGCGACGCGGGGCAGCAGCACGCCCTGGTCGGCCAGCCGGGCCAGCTCGTTGAGCTGCGCGCCGTCCGCGCGTACGTCCAGTGCCGCGACCCGGATCCCGCGCTCGGCCCCGGGCTCCTGGCCGGGCCATACGCCGACGTAGGCGCCGTCGTCCGCGACCGCGGCGAGCGCGTCGTCGCCGAGGACGGCGGCGTCGAGCACCCCGTCGAACGCGGCAGGCTCCGGAGCCGAGGTGCGGGGGAGGAAGCGGTCGGCGCCCCGGGAGGCGAGGAACTCCTCGTCCCCCGGGGAGGCGAGCGCCGTGACCCGCAGCCCGTGCAGCCGCGCCAGCTCCACCGTGTGGGTGCCGACGCCGCCCGCCGCGCCGGTGACCAGGAGGCTCTGCCCGGCGCGCAGGCCCAGGAGGCCCAGCGCCTGGAGGGCCGAGAGTGTGTTGAGGGGGAGCGTCGCGGCCTGCACGTCGTCCAGCTCGGTGGGCGCGGGGGCGAGGGCTTCCGCGTCGAGCACCGCGTACTCGGCGTGGGTGCCCAGGGGCCTGTGGTGGCCGGTGGCCAGCCCGATGACGCGGTCGCCGGCCGACCAGAGCGCTTCGGCCCCGTCCCCGACGGCGTCCACGGTCCCCGCGACGTCCCAGCCGAGGCCGATCCATTCCCCGTCGCCGCCGAAGGCGCCCGCCCGCATCGCGGCGTCCACCGGGTTGAGCGCGGCGGCGGCCACCTTGACCCTCGCCTGCCCCGGACCCGGCTCGGGCACCGGGAGCTCGACGACGTCGACGGCCTCGGGACCACCGAAGCTGGATACCGTTGCGGCGCGCATGGCGGTCTCTCTTCCTGGGGAGGGCCGTGGGAGCTGTGACGTGGCTTCCTACCGTTGGTTCGTGAGGCCATGGTGGGTCAGCGTGGGGGCGCGTGCAAGAGGCACACGCGCGTGCGTGACGTCGAGCGCGCCGGGGACACAGCCGGGGACACAGGGGCGGTGCTCATCATCACGGGCGAGGAAGATGACCGCGACGCTGTCGAGGTGGGGCCCGTAGCGCGGGGGCGGGGTGAACTCGACACGCTGGGCGACGGGGGCGGCGTGCCCACCGTTTCGCGGCACGGGGCTCAGGTCCGCGGAGGACCAGCCGAAGCCGTGCCGGTCGAGGGCCGTCAGCACGGCTTCCTGCGCGGGCAGCGGCCGGACGCTCACGAGCACCCGCGCGCTCGTCCTGTCGGCCCCCGCCGTCCGCACCCGTGCCCGTACCCCCACGGTCACGCCCACCGGCTGCCCGTACCACTCGGTGAACGGCGTCCCGTGCGGCACGGTGAACGCGAAGGGCACCACGTGGGGCTCTCCGGCGCCCAGCTCGAAGGGACCGCCGACGGCGAGGTGGTGGAGGACCGCCGTGCTGTTCCGGGCCGGGGCGTCGGCGGTGAGTTCGAGAGCCACGAGGTCGACGGTGCGGTGGGTGCCCTCGCTGACGAGGGTCACCTCTCCGGTCAGGGCTCCGCCCGGCACGGTCGAGCCCGGGGTCATGACTGTGTGCACGGAGAGGCGGTCGGTTTCCACGTCGGTGTCGTTCCTTGTCCTGTCGCTGTTCGGCCGCTGCTGTGGCGCTGTTCTGCCGCTGTTCCGTCGCTCGGGTGAGGCGGTGACGGCGGTCGCTCAGGCCGTGGCCATGGCCTGGCGGGTGATCTGGTCGATCTGGGCACGGGCCCGTTCGGCCTCGGCGCGGGCGGCTTCGAGCTCGGTGGTGAGCGCGGCCAGCGCCGCCTGCCTCTCGCTGATCGTCCGCTGGAGCTCCTGACCGTGCGTCCGCTCCTCCTGGAGGAGCTGCCGTGCCTCGGTCCCGGCGGTGGCGGCGTCCTCGGCGGCCACCAGGGCCTGGTTCAGCTCGCCGCGCACCTGTGCGTGGGCCTGGCGGAGCTGGGCCGCGTCCGATTCGAGCTGCTTACGGGCGCTCTCGGTCCCGCGTGCGGTGTCCCTCGCCTCCTGCGCGGCGGCCTCGTGGAGCCGGGACTCCTCCTGGGCCGCCGCCAACTGCTCCCGGGTGTGGGCGAGTTCACCCTGCGCGGCCGTGGCCTCGCCCTGGCTCACCTGTACGGCGGTCTGCAGCTCGCCGACCCGTGAGCGGGCGGCGGCCGCCTCGACGCGTGCCTCTTCGAGCGCGGTGCCCAGGCTCTGCACCTGCTGGACGAGATGGTCACGCTCGGAGAGCGCCTGTGCCGCGCGTGCCGACGCCTCCTGGGCGGTCCGGGCGGCCTCCTCCTGCCGCTCCGTCAGATGCGTGTGGTCCGCGCGCAGTTGCTCGTTGCTCTCGGTCAGCAGGTCGTTGGCCTGCTCCTGGTCGTGCGCGTGCCGGGTGGCCTCCGCCGCCTGCTCCCATGCCCGCGCGGTCTCCTCGCGCGCCGCCTCGCGGTCCGCGTGGGCCGAGGCGACCTCGGCGGCGGACTCCGCGCGCTGTCGTGCGAGAGCCTGCTCGACCCCGGCCGCGCTGAGCCCCGAGGTGAGGGAGACCGCGAGGTTCTCGCCCGCGTGCTGCAACTGCTCGACGATGTCCCAGACGAGCGCGACCTGGCCCGTCAGGCCGGGGGCGTGGCGGTTCCGGTCGCGCTGCGCGGCGGACGCGCGTTCGCAGGCGCCCCCGTTGTCGGTGCAGAACGCCTGCCAGCCCCAGCCCGTCGGCTGGGAGATCTGCCGCCCGCAGTATCCGCACGCGCTCACCTCCGAGACGCCGCCGCCCGGGGGAATGCGCATCACCTCGGCCCCGCCGTCGGCGTCCACTTCTGCTTGGCGCATCGCGCTGTTCACTTTTCTCTCCTGTGCCGCGTGGTTCTGTCCGGTGCTCGAAATCCTAATGCGCGCAACCTGGTTGGCCCCTGAAACAAGATGCTGACCAGGAATCTTTAAGGGATGACTGAGCCTCCCTTAAGAATCCCGCTGACTAAACTCCCGACGGTAGGCACAATTTCTCTCCCGGAAGGAAGAACATGACAGCAATGCGCCGAAGGTGGCAGCGGTCGACGGCGATCGTGGCGACGGGGGCGGCGGCTTTCCTCGGCACGGCGATAGCCGCGACTCCCGCCCAGGCCCACAGCAAGGACTGGTCGGTGGACTGCTCCGCGGTCTCGGTCGATCTGACGGGCTACAGCGCCGAGCACGACAACTCGCTGAGCGTCACGGCGGGTGACGAGTCCTTGGTGGACACGTCCTTCAAGGGCGAGTTCCACAAGAAGATCGACCTGCCGGAGCACAGCAAGGAGCTTCCGGTCAGCGTCAAGGTGACGGCCGGGGACGACGACAAGTTCTCGTGGGAGGACGCGAAGAGCTCGCCGGTGTGCGAGGGCGAGTCGCCCTCGCCGTCGCCGAGCGAGTCGGAGACTTCCGAACCCTCCGAGCCCGCTGAGCCCTCTGAGCCCTCCGAGACCCCGCCGAGTGCGCCCACCAGCGCCGCGCCGAGCTCGCCGGAGACCTCCAGCAGCGCCCCGGCCGCCGAGCCGCGGCCGGGCGGCGGTGCGGACCTGGCCGAGACCGGTTCCTCCAGCAACACCCCGACGCTCGTCGGGATCGCGGCCGCCGTGGTCGTCCTGGGCGGTGGCCTCGTGGCCTTCGCCCGCAAGCGCCGCTCCGCGTAGAGCGACGAGGCCGGTCGCCTCCCGGGGCGACCGGCCGTGCGACGCCAGCTGTGCGCTGCCCCCTGTGTGCTTACTCGCTGTAGGTCTCGATGCGGGGCGCGGAGTCGTCCCAGCGGCAGAAGACCGTCGCGGAGGAGCCGCCCTTGGTGAAGGTCACCCGGATCCACGTGGCGGAATCCCAGACGCGCATTTTCCAGCCCGCCTCTGGCGTCGCCGAGACGAGGGTCGCGGAATTCCTCCCCATGTCGAAGACGGCCCGTCCGCCCGGCACCGTCGCGCCCTTCACCGCGCCGTCCGCGGGTTTCGGATTCCGGGTGGGGCGCCGCGTGGGCGAGGGTGCGGAATGCGCGTCCGGGGCAGGGGAATTGAGGCGTCGCTCGGGATTCCCGGCCCGCTCCGACTTCTTCGGGGAAGGAGAGGGCGACGACGGGACGGGGGAGGGGGAGGCGGGGGATCCGGGGCGGTGCGTGGAAGACGTGCGCGGGCCGTGAGGCGGTGCGGCATTCGGCGTCGGCTCTTCCACGGGAAGGGCGACCGGGGGGTCGTATCCCGTGTTCAGGAGTACGCCGTAGACGCCGAAACAGGAGAGGGCCACGGCCGCGCCGGTGGCCAGAATCCAGGCTCCGACGGACACCAGTCGCGGACGTGGTTCTCGTGGCATTCGAGCATCCTAGAGGATCATTCGGGCGCCCTTTCGCGAGGGCGGGAGAGAGAATTGACGGCAGGGGAGAGGGCTCCTGAGGAACTCTTTCCTCTTTCTTAAGCGGTCCATGAGCAGTTCATGAGCGGCGCGGAGGGAGAGGGGCGCGGTCAGTCGGACTCCCTTTCCAGCACGGCTCGCGTGGTCGGACCGTAGGTGCCCGTCGCGCTGATGCTCCGCGCACTCTGGAATCTCCGGACGGCCACCTCGACGGCCGCGGAATAGGTGCCGTCGATCCGCCCCGGGTAGAACCGCACCTGCCGCAACCGCCGTTGCAGCTCCGCCACCGCGTGGCCCCGGTCACCGGGCGACAGCGCCTTCTCGTCGACGGGGGACGAGCGAGGCGGCGGGGCCTTCGCGGGGGCGGACGGCGCCGGGCGCGCGGGCGCCGTGGTCGACGGCAACGGCTCGGCGGGGGTGGGCGACGGGCCGTCGACGTGCGAGGACGCGTGCGTGGCCGCGTACACCACCGCCGAGGCGGCGACGCCCACGACCATGATTGTCACGAACAGCCCCAGCGGATGCGGGACACGGAAGCGGGTGCGGGGACGGGTGCGGGCCGCGGGATCCGCGTGGGTCGCCGTTGGGGTCGGCGTCGGGGTCGGCGTCGGCGTCGGTGACGGCGGCGCCGACGATCCGGTGCGTGTCCCGTCGAAGAGGGTCACGTCCTCCTGGCGGACGCCCGCGCCGGTCTCATCGGCGCCCCATGTCACCTTTCCGAACACCGGATTCGGCGGCTGGGCGACCATCTCCCCCGCCCCCCTTCTTCTTCTGGAATTGCTTTCTGGAGAGTCGATCACGTGGAAGCTCAGGGAAGCCTGATGAACTCCTTAAGGAATCCCTAAGAAGCCCGCTCACACGCTCTGGATGGCGTCACCACTCACCTCTCCTGGATAGGCTCCTGGTCGTCGCCGAGTTGTGAAAGGAAGTGTCGCGGTGAACGGGGGAACTCTCCGAGAAGCGGGCCCTCTTCCCGCCTTGTGGGACGCGCTGGTGGAGGGCGTCCTGCTCGTCGACGCCAACGGCACGATCGTCAGCGCCAATGCGCCGGCGTTGGCCATGTTCGAGGGGTCGGACGCGCCGCTTCCCGGGCGTGAACTCCTCGACGTGCTCCCCGGGTTCGACGCGGGGCGGGTTCCGCGTCCGCCCCGGGGAGGCGGGGGACACCGGCGGGCGACGCCGGTGCGCATGGCGGCGCGGCGGACGGACGGCGCCGAGTTCACCGCCGAGGTGGCGAGCACGTACCTCGAAGACGGTCAGCTCCCGGGCGCGGGCGACGGGACCCTGGTCCTCGCCGTGCACGAGAGCACCGCGGCCCGGGCGGCCGAGGCGGAGCTGGCACGCTGGAGGCGGCAGACCGAGACGATCCTCCGCGCCACCACCGAGGGCGTCATCGGCACGGACACCGCCGGACGGTGCGTCATGGTCAACCCGGCCGCCGCGCGGCTTCTCGGCCACCGCGCCCCCGACCTCGACCGGCAGGACCTGCACGAACTGATCCTGCACTCACGCCAGGACGGGCATCCGCTGCCCCGCCAGGAGTCCGCGCTCGCCGACACGCTTGCCTCCGGCCGCAAGCACCGGGTGCGCGGGCAGACCCTGTGGACGCGGAACGGCACGCGTCTCCCCGTCGACCTGACCACCGCGCCCGTACGCGAAGGGCAGCACATCATCGGGGCGGTGATGACCTTCAGCGCCCTCCGCCCGACCGCACGGCGCACCGAGGAGGCCGACCGGCCCGACCGGGCGAACGACCGCCTGGCCGCGCGGCACGCGCAACTCCTGGCCGCCCTCGACCACCTCGTCCTGCACGGCCCGCTGGCGCGGACGCTCGCCGAACTGGACGCCACCGGGCAGGCGGCGCCGTCCGCCGGGAGCGGCTCCTCGCCGCTGCGCAGGATCGCCGACGGGCACGCGGCGATGACCCGCGCCGTGCGGGACGTGCTCGACTGCCAGCGCCTCGGCGACCCCGGCGCGGCGGACCTGCGCAAGGACGTCGCCCCGCTCGACCGTGTCCTGCGCACGGCGCTGGACCGCGCGGTCGCCCTCTCCGGCGCCGACCGGTTCCGTTTCACCCTCGGCGTGCCCCCGATCGAGGCCGAGGTGGACGCCGGGCGGCTCACCGTGGCCCTCGCCCATCTGCTGACGGACCTGGCCACGAGGCCGGGGCCGGACGGCCGTTCCGAGCAGCCCGTCACCGTTCTCGCCTCCCGCCACGGCGATGTCGTGCGGATCGAGGCCCACGGCCCGTACGGGGACGACCATCCCCTGCACACCTCCCTCCTGCGCGGAATCGTCGAAGCGCACGGAGGCGAGGTCCGCACCCGGCGGACGTCCAAGGCGGCGGGCGGCAGCGCGTACATCGTCGAACTGCCGCTCGGCGCACGGCGCGGGACGGTTACGCCGAGCCGCCCCGCGCCCCGCGCCGACCTCGTTCCGGCCACCCGGACCGACCCGCCACCGAAGATCCCCGCACCGTCAGTTGTGCCGCGCCCCGTGCCGTCCTCCGTCCCGCGGCACCCCGCCCCGCAACTCGCGCTCGCGCCCCGCGCGTACGTGCGGCCCGTGCTGCTCTGGCCCGATCCGGGCCCGGACACGCTGCGGACCCTGGAGCGCGGCGGCTGCCGTACGGAGGTGATGCGGTCCGGCGACGACATCGGCGCGCGGGCCGACGCGCGGGCCGGTGAGCGGCCCGCCGTCCTGCTCGTCGATCCGCCGGGCGGCACGGTGCCCCGGGCGGCGCTGGAGTCCCTGCGGGGGGCCGCCGCCTCCGCGGACGTCCCCATGCTGCTCACCGTGGGACTCGCCTGCCCCGGCCCGGCCGACGGGCTCCGCTCCCACTCCCCTCACCCGCCCGGCACGGATCCGGCCGCGTTCCTCAGCGCGCTCACCCCGCGCCTCAGCGCCCGCCACCCGTCGCGCGTCCTGGTCGTCGAGCAGGACGAGGCGCTCGGGCGCGCGCTCGTCCAGGTGCTGGAGCGTGCCGGGATGCGTGCGGTGCGCGCCCGGACCGACGCGGAGGCGGCGCCGCTGGTCACGCGGTCGCGGCTCCGGGTCACGCTCGTACTGAGGAACCTGACGCAGGCGCGACGCCACCTCCCCGGCACCGTCGGCCCGCCCTCTCCGACGGGGGAGTCGAGGCGTACGCCGCTGGTCGCCTACACCCCGCCGTCCGGTTCCGCGGTACGCGGTCACCGGGACGGAGCGGCGCTCGTCCTCACCCCTCGGTCCACGGGCGAGGAGGCCGACTCCCGGCTCCTCGGTCTGCTCGCGACGTTCGGTGCCTGCGCGGAACGGCAGGCCGTCGGGCAAGGGTGATCAGTCTCGTTCCCGGAACGGGCAGGCGCGTAAGCCTGGCGATCAACTGTCATGCAGACCTGGCATGTTCCAGGGGAAAGTGCGGGAAGTTCACCCGGTCGATTCCTCGATGCGTAGCCTCAACGTCACTTTCGGTGGTCCCCGTCATGCGCGGGAGACACGTACCGGACGTCGCCGTATGCCGTGCCCGGGGAGGGGAGTCCAGCGTGCCCGGAATCGACGAATGCCTGGGGGAGGCCATGCGATTGCCCGGCGCCCGCAGCGCCGCGGTGATCGACTGGATCAGCGGGCTGGCGTTGGGCGTCGCGGGGGACGCCCCGGGCGGGGACCACGAGGCGTCGGCGTGCGAGGCGGCCGAGGTGGCCCGGATGGTCGCCGAGCACGGCACGTTCGCACCGCCCGAGGAAGTGGCCGGGCCCGGAGCCGGGGGGCCGCCGTCCCCGGGGATCGAGGACGTGATCGTCACCAACGCGGACAGCTACCACCTGCTCCGCTTCGTCGGCGCCGCCTTCGACAGCAGCGTCTTCCTGCACCTGTGCGTGGGGCGTGACGAGGGCAACCTGGCGATGGCCAGGATCCGGCTGGAGGACATCGCCACGCGGATGGTGCTGTGATGCCCGCCGCCGTCGCCCCCTCCCGCCGACCCCGCCCGCCGGGGGAGCCCGCGGCCGTCTCGCCGCTGCTGCGCCGCCTCGCCGCCGAGCGCGCCACCGGCGCCTTCACCCGCGCCTGGGGCACGCTCTTCCTCCTCGACGGGCAGATCGCGCACGCCGAGAGCCCGGCCGCGCCCGGCCTGGACGTCCTGCTGACCACCGGCGGATCCCTGCCGGACGAGGTGTGGCACGCCGCCGTCGCCGAGGCGGGGCCGTACGGATCCGTCGCCCGCCACCTGGTGGAGACCGGGCGGGTGCCCGGCGGGGTGCTGGAGCTGTGCCAGCTCGGGGCGCTGTACGACGCGGCGTTCTTCGTCCTGGCGCCCGGCGGCGGCCCGGGGCGGTTCCGGCACGGGGTGCGCCACTGGCTGGGCGCCTTCCGGGCCGTCCCCGCCGAAGCGGTGGAGCGCGAGACGGTCCGCAGGCGTTCGCTCCTCGACCGCGTCTGGCCGGACGCGGGCACGGACACCCTGCCGGTGACCCGTACGGCGTGCCCGCCCGGGGTGCGGGTCCCCGCCCGGCGGCGGCCCGTCCTGGAGCTGGCCGACGGCGGGCGTACGGCGTGCGAGATCGCCCGCGCGCTGGGCCGCCCCGCCTTCCACACGCTCATCGACCTGCGCAAACTGGCGGCTTCCGGGCTGGTCGCCCCCGCCGCTGCCCCTGCCCTCGCCCCTGCCCCCGTCCCCATCCCCGTCCCCGAGCAGGCGCAGCCGCTGCCGTCTCCGGAGGTTCCGCGCGCGCCGTTGGAAGACGGCCCGCCGCCGGTGTTCGACGACCCGGACGTCGCCCTGCTGCGCAGGCTCAGAGACGCCTTGGAGGCTCTGTGATCCGCGGCTTCAGACAACGCGCCGAGAGGAGAGCACTGATGTCGGCCGAGGCCGAAGTCCGCCAAGTCCGGCAGGAGCTGGGCAGGTTGCGGGCGCACGTACCGCAGCTCGCCGGGGCCCTGGTCGCCACCGTCGACGGCCTGGTCCTCGCCGAGGACACCGCCGCGCCGCCGGGCGACGCGCCCCCGCCCGAACCCGAGTCCCTGGCCGCGCTCACCGCCGCCGCGCTGAGCGTGGCGTACCAGATGAACGAGGCGGCCGGGCGCGGCACCTTCCGCGAACTGCTCATCCACGGCGAGCGGGGCTACGTCGCGACGTACGCGGCCGGAGCCTCGGCCGTGCTCACCCTCCTCGCGGACGACCGGCTGAACGTCGGGCGTCTCCACCTCGAAGGCCGCCGCTGCGCCGCCCGCGTCGGCGAACTCGCCACGCAGGCCCTCGCGTCCGGCGAGTCCGCGCGGGGAGCCGATGCCCGTACGGCGGCCGATTCCCGCACGGCAGCGGCGGCGGCGTCCTCCCGCACCGGCGCCCGGCCGCCGCTGGAGCGCCGCCGCCGGAACCTCCCGAGCTCCTGACATCCACCACGAACCGAAAAGGAAGACACACGTCATGGCCAACACCGACGCCTCTCTCAAAGACGCGATGAACTCCATCGACGGCACGCTCGCCGCCGCGCTCGTCGACTACACCAGCGGCATGGCGCTGGGCACGGCGGGCGGCGGCAAGGACTTCAACCTGGAGGTCGCGGCGGCGGGCAACACCGACGTCGTCCGCGCCAAGCTCCGCACGATGGAGCACCTGGGCATCCAGGAGAGGATCGAGGACATCCTCATCACCCTCGACAGCCAGTACCACCTGATCCGCCTCCTGAAGGCGCAGAGCGGCAACGGCCTCTTCCTCTATCTCGTGCTGGACGCCGAGCGGGCCAATCTCGCGATGGCGCGGCACCAGTTGCGCAGAATCGAAGCGCAGCTGGAGGTCTGAGGGGCCGCAAGCGAAGGCGCCGGGGCCGCACGCGGAGTGCGGCCCCCGGCGCTCAGACGACGATGACCCGGCGCCCGCGCGTATGCCCGGCCTGGCTGTCGATGTGCGCGGCGGCGGCCTCGGCGAGCGTGTACGACCTCGTGACCGGGATGTGGAGCTTCCCCCGCGTGATCAGGGCGGCGGCCTCGGCGAGCGCGTCCGGCATGCTCCCGGCGGTGTCGGAGAAGCGGACGCCGAGCTTCGGTGCGTCGAGGTCGGCGGTCGAGACGACCTTCGCCGGGTCCCCGGTCAGCTCGACCAGCTCGCGGATCACGCCCGAGCCCGCGATGTCGAGGGCCGCGTCGACCCGGCCGAGCCGCCGTACCCGTTCGACCCAGCCCTCGCCGTACGTCGTGGCGAGGGCGCCCAGGCCGCGCAGGTACTCCTGGTTCGCCGCCCCGGCAGTGCCGATCACCGTGATGCCGCGCTCGCGGGCGATCTGCAGCACCGCCGAGCCGACGCCCCCGGAGGCGCCGCTGACCAGCAGCGTCTCTCCGGCGCTCACGCCGACCTGGCGGAGGACGCGCAGGGCGGTCTCGACCACGGACGGGTACCCGGCCGCCTCCTCGAACGAGAGGCCCTCCGGCATCCGGGCCCAGTGCGAGAGCACGGCGAACTCGGCGTAGGTGCTGGAGCCCTCGCCGAACACGGGGTCCCCGGGCTCGACCCCCGCCACGCCCTCGCCGACCTCGTCCACCACCCCGGCGGCGTCCAGCCCGACCCCGGCGGGCAGTTGGAGTGGATGCGCGGCGAGGATCTGGCCTTCGCGGACCCGCCAGTCGACGGGGTTCACGCCCGCCGCCCGTACGGCGATACGTATCCGACCGGGGCCCGCGTGGGGCTCCTCGGCGTCGATGAGGTGCAGGACGTCAGGACCGCCGAACTCGGCGAAGCTCACTTTCTTCATGCCGTCGAATCTAGCACTAACGGATATTGTTTCGGAACGGTTTTTGTTTCGGACTCGTGAGGGCTAGTGCGCCGAGTCGACCCTGAAGCCGCGCGGGACCAGGCCGACGACCAGGAGGGTGACGGCGGCGACGATGCCGACGGAGACGTACGCGGTGGTGGTGAGCGCGTCGTCGAAGGCGGTGCGGGCCGCCGCCATCAGCTGCTCGCCCCGCACGCCGCCCAGCGCCTCGGCCTTCTCGTGGGCGCCGCCGATCGAGTCGCGGGCCATGGCGGGCCGCCCGGCCATGTGGCGGGCGTACACCGCGCCGTGGATGGAGCCGAGCAGGGCGACACCGAGGCCGACCCCCAGCTCGTAGTTGGTCTCGGACACGGCGCCGGCCTGCCCCGCGCGCTCGGCGGGGACGGCGGAGACCAGGGTCGCCGCGGAGGCGGTGATGGCGAGCCCGTCGCCGAGGCCGATGGCGACGAGGACGATGGCGACGACGGGGTACGTGGTCGGCGTCGGGGCCAGCGCGAGGACGAGGAAGCCCGCGAGGAGCCCGGTGAGGCCGAGGGCCATCACCCCGCGCACCCCCACGCGTTCCATCAGGCGCGGCGCGAGCAGCGAGCCGCCCAGCGTGGCGAGCGCGGCGGGGAGGGTGCGCAGGCCCGCGGCGAACGGCGAGTAGCCGTGGACGTACTGGAGCCACAGCGAGACGAGGAAGAGCGCGGCGCCGATCGCGAGCATGGCCAGCAGCGTGGCGAGCGCGGCGGCGGTGAAGGCGCGGTTCGTGAACAGGCGTACGTCCAGCAGCGGGTCCGGAAGCCGCAGCTGACGGCGGGCGAAGAGCCCCAGCACGACGAAGCCCAGGACCAGGGCCGCCACGTCGGCCGGTGCCGCGCTGCCCTTCGCGACGTGCTTGATGCCCCAGGCCAGGGCGACGACGCCGACGACCGAGAGCGCGGCGCCGGGCCAGTCCAGCGGCCCGTGCCCCGCGTCCTTGTATTCGGGCAGGAGGCGGAGCGCGGCGATCACCGTGACCACGACGACGGGGACGTTGACCCAGAAGGCGGCCGACCAGCTGAACGTGCCGACGAGCGCGCCCCCGATCAGCGGCCCGACGGCCGCACCGGCTCCGGCGACGGCGGCCCAGATGCCGATGGCCAGCGTCCGTTCCCTCGGGTCCTGGAAGATCGTCCTGATCAGGGAGAGCGTGCTGGGCATGACCATCGCGCCGCCCACGCCCAGCAGCACGCGCCCCGCGATGAGCTGCCAGGGGCCGGTGGACGTCGCGGCCACGACGGAGGCGGCGCCGAAGAGCAGGAAGCCTGTGACGAAGAGGCGCTTGCGGCCGTAGCGGTCGCTGACGGCTCCCGCGGAGACGAGGAGACCGCCGAGGACCAGGCCGTAGACGTCGATGATCCAGAGCTGTTCGAGCGCGCTGGGGTGCATGTCGTCGATGAGGGAGGGCAGCGCCACATTGAGGATCGTGGCGTCCATCGCGACCAGGAGCAGGCTGGCGCACAGTACGGCGAGCATCGCCCAGCGACCGGCGCCAGTGGTCCCGGCGCCGCCGGGCGCGTGCTGGTCCCCCGGGCGAGCGCTGTGGGCCACCGGACACCCCGTTCTCGTGGAACCCCGTGGGCGAAGCCCGGACCGGCTCCGACCAGCATCTACGCTACGGACAGCCGCCGGAAGCGCACGTTCGTGCGGTGTTCGGGTGACGCGGTGCCCGACACCCGACCGGCCCCGCCCGACGTGTCGCACGGGGCGCGTGGCGCTACCTCTGGAGCATGCGCACCGCACCGCACCGGCCCGGCGCCAGGCCCGGCACGGCCCGAATATCCCCCGCCGCCCTGCCCCTTCTCACGCTCCTCCTCGCGGCCCTGCTCGTCCCGCTGCTGCCCGCCCCCGCGCAGGCGCGCGAGGCGTCCCCCGTGGTGGCGGCGTGCCGCGCGGACACCGGCCCCTACCAGCGCGAGCTGGAGCGGCACCTCAAGCGCCCGGTGGACGGGCGGCAGTCCGAGGCCGACTGCCGCGCCATCCGCGCCTTCCAGCAGCGCCACAAGATCCCCGCCACGGGCATGGCGGACGTCGCCACGTACCGTACGGTCCTCGTCCAGCAGGCCCGTTCCAGCCCGGCGGCGCGCGCCGGATGTCCGCGCCGTACGTACCGCGTGGTGTGCGTGGACCTCGCCCGGCAGATCCTGTGGGTGCAGACCGGCCGCGACGGCAAGCTCGCCCTTCAGCCGATCCCCGTACGCACCGGGCGGCAGGGGCTGGAGACCCGCGGCGGCTGGCACAAGATCTTCCGCCGCGTCCGGCACGAGGTCTCCCGGCTCTACGACAACGAACCGATGCCGTACTCCCAGTACTTCGACGGCGGCCAGGCCCTGCACGGCACGACCCGCTACCTCTACAGCAGCGGCTCGGCGGGCTGCGTCAACCTCCGCCTCCCCGACGCGGCGGCGCTCTGGCGCCTGTTGCGCGTCGGCGACCGCGTCTTCGTCTTCGGCGTCAAGCCCGGTACCAACCCCCGCATCCTGCGCTAGCGGACACCCGCGTGCTACGCACGGCCGCCGTGGCGCAGGGAGAGTTCGCGCGCGGCGGCCACGGCCAACGGCGCGATGTCGTGGGCCCGTTGGAGGGGCATGCGCACCTGTGGCGCGGAGACGCTGATCGCGCGGGTCGCCGCCCCCTGCGCGTCGAAGACGGGGGCGGCCACGCAGCGGACCCCGTCCTCGTTCTCGACGTCGTCGAGGGCCCAGCCGCGGGCGCGGATCCTCTCCAGGTCGGCGCGGAGCGCGGCGCCGTCGGTGAGGGTGTTGGGGAGGCGCTCGGGCGTGCCCGCCGCGATCACCGCGTCGACGGCCCCGGCGTCGGCGTGCGCCAGCATCGCCTTGCCCACGCTGGTGCAGTACGCGGGCTGGGTGCTGCCGATGCGTGAGGCCATGCGCACCGCGTGCGGGCTGTCGACCTTGTCCACGTACACGACGTGCGGGAAGTCGGCCGTCACCAGGTGGACCGTCTCGCTGGTGGACTCCGCCAGGCGCTCCAGCACGTCACGCATGTCGCGGTGCGGATCGGTGCCCGCGAGATAGACCTGACCCAGCTGCGCGTTGCGCCAGCCGAGCCGGTACGCGCCGCCCGGCAGGGTCTGCACGAAGTGGGCGTCGATCAGCGGCTGGACGAGCCGCAGGACGGTGGCCTTGCTCAGGCCGAGCTGGGTGGCCAGCTCGCTGAGCGTGAGCCCGCGCCCGTCCTCGTCGTCGCCGAGCTTCAGGAGGATCGCCAGCGCGCGGCGGAGCGAGGCGGAGTTGTTGCGTGCGCCGGGGGTGGGCGCCAACGGGTCGTTCAAGAGCGGTTCTCCTCGTGGAATCTCGCTGCCGGGACATGACGCGGAGCCGGTCGTCCCGGTGAGGGTGCCGGGCGGGCGGCCGCGGGGTCCATGGTGCGCGACGTGCGCAACTGTCCGGCGGAGGGGGCTGCTTCGGCGTCGCTCCTGGATCTCACCACATCCCTTGCGTTGGTTGAACCCTGCACTTAGAGTCCCGCTGAATGCACTGCAACACAAGGTTTTGCACTGCAAAATCAGCGGAATCCAATGTTCTGCCGCGCTCCTCCCGCGAGCGCCGGTGAAGTGAGGATCGAATGCCCCTACCGCGACGACGCGGCCCCGTGGCGACGGTTGTGCTCTGCCTCGCCGCCGCCCTGGTCCTGTCCGCCTGCGCGGCCCCGGTCTCCAGCAGCGCCCGGCCCGACGGGCTGACCGTGGCCGAGACGACGGCCCCCAGCACCCTGGACCCGCAGGGGTCGAGCATGTTCGCGGACCGTTTCGCCTGGCAGCTCTCCTACGAGTGCCTCTACAGCACGGACGGCGAAGGGAAGCTCCACCCCGCGCTGGCCACGCGGTTCAGCAAGTCCGGGGACGGCCGTACGTACACCTTCACGCTCCGCGACGGCGTGCGCTTCCACAACGGGAAGCGGCTCACCGCCGATGACGTCGTCTACTCGTTCCAGCGGCTGCACAAGAGCCCCGACGGGATCGAGCAGGAGGTCTTCCCGACGCTGAAGGGCGTGGAGAAGGTGGACGACGGGACCGTACGGTTCCGCCTCGGCAAGCCCGACGCCGGGTTCATCAACAACATGGCGAACCCCCTGGTCTGGGGCTGCGCGATCATGAGCAAGGACGCCGCGCGCTCCACCAACCCCGCGCTCACCATGGTCGGCACCGGCCCCTGGAAGCAGACCGACTACCGGGCCAACAGCAAGCTCCAGTTCGAGCGGAACAGCGCGTACTGGGGCCGGAAGACCGCCGCGCCCGCGCTCTCCCTGCTCTACATCCCCAACGTCGCCACCCAGGTCGCCAACCTCCAGGCAGGCAAGATCGACCTGATGTTCCCCGACGTCGCGAGCGCCGACTCGCTCAAGGGCGACAAGCGCGTGACGCTCCGGCAGGCCAAGACCGACTCGACGGTCTTCCTCCAGATCAACAACAAGCGCAAGCCCCTCAACAAGCGCCTCGTGCGCCAGGCGCTCGCCCTCGCCGTCGACCGCGAGGAGCTGGCACGCGGCGCCTACCACGGCAGCGCCCGCGCCAGCGGCTACCTCCCCTCCGGCGACCACGCCCCCTCGGTGAAGGAGCTGCCCCACCACCGCACCGACCTCAAGCGCGCCAAGGAGCTGCTGCGCAAGGCCGGTTACCCGCACGGGTTCACCACCACGCTGATGTACATCAGCGGCTACGACCCCGGTACCGACAACATGATGACCCTGCTCCAGGACCAGCTCGCGCGCGTCGGCATCAAGGTCCAGCTGCGCCCCCGGGAGCGCGCCGACTGGAGCGCCCGGCTCACGGGGCCCCGCTACGACCTCTCCTGGAACGCCCAGTCGTACTACCCCAACCCCCTCCAGTACGTGCTGCCCGCCGAGGGCCGCCAGGGGCCGACGCCGCCGGAGCTGAGCAAGCTCATCGACGAGGCCCGGAGCGCCGGTTCGCAGGCCGAGTACCACGAGAAGCTCGCGGAGATCTCCCGCTACGAGGCACGGACCGTCTACCCGACGGTGACCCTGCTCGCCAACAACATGTTCGCCGCCTACCGCGACAACCTCGCGCACGTGGCCGTGCCGCCCAGCCAGAGCCGTGCCTTCCTGGCCGGCGTGACGAAGGAGTAGCGCGATGACGACCGCGCGAACGACCGCGCAGGTCGCTGAGGTGCCCGACGAACGGGCCGCGGCCCTGTCCGTACGCGACGTGACCCTCAGCTACCGGCGCGGTGGCCAGGAGCACACCGCCCTGCACGACGTGAGCTTCGAACTGCCGCCGGGGGAGCGGGTGGGGCTCGTCGGCGAGTCCGGCTCCGGCAAGTCCACCCTCGCCTCCACGGTGCTGCGCACCCTGCCCGACAACGCCACGCTCACCTCCGGCACCGTCACCCTCGGCGGGGAGGACCTCCTCGGCCTGGACGCCGCCCGGCTGCGTGCCCTGCGCTCGACCCGGATCGCCCGGGTGCCGCAGGACCCGCTGGCCAGCCTCAACCCGGTCTTCCCCATCGGCAAGCAGCTCACCGATGTCGTCCGCGCCCACCGCAAGGTCACCAAGGCCGAGGCGATCGACCTCGCCGAGGAGGTGCTGCGCCAGGTCGGGCTCCCCGACGTACGGGTGAAGCGCCGCAGCTTCCCCCACGAGCTGTCGGGCGGCATGCGGCAGCGCGTCATCATCGCGATGGCGCTGATCAACAAGCCGCAGCTGCTCATCGCCGACGAGCCGACGACCGCGCTGGACGCCACCGTGCAGGCCCAGATCGTGGAGCTGCTGCGCGAACGGGTCACCGCCGCGGGCATGTCCCTGCTGCTGATCACCCACGACATCGGCGTGGTCAGCGAGCTGTGCACGCGCGTCGCCGTGATGTACCGCGGCCGCATCGTCGAACAGGGCCCCGCGCGCGAGGTCCTGAGCGATCCCCAGCACGGCTACACCGCCTCGCTCCTGGCCGCCGCCCGCGGGGAGCCGAGGGAGTACCACCCCGAGCCGGAGCAGCATCCCGAGCCGGAGCAGCACCCCGAGCCCGAGTCCCCGGAGAGCGACGCATGAGCACCACCACGCCGAGAACGGACGCGCCCCCTCACCACCGTGTGCTGCGTGTCGAGGACGTCCGTAAGCACTTCAAGGTCCGCCGCACCTCGCTGCGCGGCCCCCGCCCCCATGTCCACGCCGTCGACGACGTCAGCCTGACGCTCCACGCGGGCCAGACCCTGGGCGTCGTCGGCGAGTCCGGCTGCGGCAAGTCGACCCTGGGCCGGGTGATCGTCGGGCTCGAACAGCCCGGCACCGGGAGCGTCCACGTCGGCGCCGACGCCGCCCGCGCCGGTACGCCGCAGGCCCGCGGCACCGTACAGGCCGTCTTCCAGGACCCGGCCAGCGCGCTCGACCCGCGGATGACCGTACGCCAGAGCATCACCGAGGCCCTGCCGGAGCTCGACAGGGCGGCCCGCGACGAGCGCGCCGCCGAGGCGCTCGAAGAGGTGGGCCTGCCCCGCGAGACGGGGGAGCGGTACCCGCACGAGCTGTCCGGCGGCCAGCAGCAGCGGGTGTGCATCGCCCGCGCGGTGGTCGCGCGGCCCGAGCTGATCCTGCTCGACGAGGCGGTCACCTCGCTCGACGCCTCGCTCCAGGCGCAGGTCCTCGACCTGCTCAAGCGGCTCCAGGAGCGCACGGGGGTCGCGTACGTCTTCATCTCCCACGACCTGCGGGCCGTACGGAACTTCAGCGACAGGGTGGCCGTGATGTACCTCGGGCAGATCGTCGAGATCGCCCCCGCCGCCGCCTTCGACACCGGGCTGCTGCACCCCTACTCCGTGGCCCTGCGCTCCACCGAGGCGCGGCTGCCGAACGACACGGGGGAACGTACGCGCCGCATCGTCCTGGAGGGAGAGCCGCCTAGCGCGATCGACCCGCCGTCCGGCTGCCGCTTCGTGACGCGCTGCCCGGTGGCCGAGGCGCGCTGCCACGAGGCGCTGCCCGAACTCGCCGCGCACGGCGAGGGCGGCGAGGACGCCGAGGACCACCTCGTACGCTGCGTCAAGCCCGGCGCCCTCGCCGCGGCGGCCACGCCCGGCGCCGACACGGTGAGCGAGGCAGTCCGTTGATCCTCTACACCCTGCGCAAGCTGCTGGGCGCCGCCGCCGTCCTGCTCGCGCTCTCCGCCCTCGTCTTCCTCGCGGGCCGCGCGCTGACCCCCGGCGACCCGGCACAGCTCATAGCGGGCCCCAAGGCGTCGGCGGAGACGATCGAGAACATCCGGCACTCCCTCGGCCTGGACCGTCCCCTCCTCACGCAGTACCTGAGCTGGCTCGGCGACGCCCTGCACGGCGACTTCGGCACCTCGCCCTTCTCCGGCCAGGCCAACCGCGAGGTGATCGCCGAGCAGGCGCCCGTCTCCTTCGAGCTGGCGCTCTTCGGCCTGGCCATCGCCGTGGTGATCGGCATCCCGGCCGGGGTGTACGCCGCCACCCGCGCGCACCGCGCCCGCGCCTGGGCCGTACGGCTGCCGCTGCTGGTCGCCTTCGCGTTCCCGGCCTTCGTCTCCGGCTCGTTCGCGCTCTACATCGCCAGCCACTACCTGTGGAACCTGTACTCGCCGAGCTACATCCCCGTCAGCGAGGGCCTGGGCGCCAACCTGCAGATGATGCTGCTGCCCGCGCTCGCCGTGGGCATCCCGACCGCGCCGCTGATCATGCAGATGACCCGGTCCTCGATGCTGGAGGTGCTCTCGGCCCCGTACGTCGCCACTGCGCGGACCAACGGCATCGCGGAGCGGCGCGTCACCTACGTCTACGCGCTCCGCGCCGCCCTGCCGCCCGTGCTCACCCTGATCGGCATGATCTTCGGCCTGCTGGTCGGCGGCCTCTTCATCGTCGAGGAGATCTTCAGCCTCCCCGGTCTCGGCCGCGGCATCCTCGCTTCCCTGGAACTGCGCGACTTCAGCCAGGCCACGGGCCAGGCGCTGGTCCTCGCCGCCGCGTTCATCCTGGGCAACCTCGTCGTTGACCTCCTCCTCCCGCTCGTCGACCGCCGCATCGCGCGCTCCTAGGAACCGACATGTCCTCACCGACCTCCTCGCCTCCCGCCGAGTCCGCGCCGGAGAGGCGGCCCGCGCGCCGCCGTCGCCGCTGGCCCGTGCACGGGGTGCTCGCCAACGCCGCCCTCGTCGTCCTCCTCCTCTACGTGCTCGCCGCCCTGCTCGGACCCGCGCTCGCGCCCTACGCGCCGAACGAGCTCAACGTCGGGCCCCAGCTCCAGGGCCCCACGGCCAGCCACCTGTTCGGTACGGACGCCCTCGGCAGGGACCAGTTCTCCCGGGTGGTCGCGGCGGCGCGGCCCGCGCTGGAGGCGGCGCTCATCGCGGTCGTCTTCGCGATCGTCGTGGGCACCGCCTGCGGCACGGCGGCGGGCTTCCTGCGCGGCGTGACCGACGGTGTGCTCTCCCGCTTCACCGACCTGCTGTTCGCGATCCCCGAGTACCTGCTCGCCATCCTCGTCCTCGCCATCATGGGCAGCGGGCTGGTCAACGCCGCCGTCGCCATCGGCCTGGTGATCATTCCGAGGTTCGCGCGCATCGCGCGCGGCGCGACCATCGAGGTCGCCACGCGCAGCTACATCGACGCGGCCCGGCTCTGCGGGCGCGGCAAGTGGTGGATCATGTACCGCCACATCCTGCCGAACATCAGCTCCCCGCTGATCATCATGACCGCGATCAACCTCTCCACCGCTGAGGGCGCCTACGCCGCGCTCAGTTTCCTCGGCTTCGGAGTCGCGCCCCCCGACGCCGACTTCGGCAGCATGATCTCCGCCGCCCAGCAGCACATGCTCACCGAGCCCTGGCTCGCCGCGTACCCGGCACTCGCGTTCGTCGCGCTCGTCCTCGCGTTCAACCTGCTCGGCGACGCGCTCCGCGACCGGCTCGACCCCCGCAGCCGTACGGGCGCGGGCGCCTGAGCCACCGACCGCCCCGCCCCGCCCCGGCCCACCTCACCCCTCCGTTCGTAAGGACACGCACCGTGAACACCCCGCACCACCAGCCCCTGGACGAGCTGCGCGCCCGCCTCGACGCCGCCGTCCCCGAGCTGCTCGCCGAGCACCGCATCCCCGGCACCGCGATCGGCGTCACCCTCGACGGCCGTACGCTGACCGCCGGTTACGGCGTCACCAACGTCCGCCACCCCCTGCCCGTCGACGCGCACACCCTCTTCCAGGTCGGCTCGATCTCCAAGACCCTGCTGGGCGCCGTCATCGGACGGCTGCTGGAGCGGGGGGAGCTGGAGCTGGACGCCCCGGTGGCGCCGCTCTTCGCGCCGGACGCGGGCATCGACCCGCGCATCACCCTCCGGCACGTGATCACCCACACCTCCGGCATCGACGCGCAGAACATGATCGCCGACGCGCCCCGCATCCTCGCGGGCGGCACCGACGACAGCATCCAGGCCTCGCTGCGGCACTTCATCGAGCAGCCCCTGATGTTCGAGCCCGGCAGCGACTTCACGTACAGCGGTCCGGGCATCATGGTGGCCGCCGCCACCGTCGAGCGCGCGACCGGACGCCGCTACGCCGAGCTGCTGCGCGAACTCGTCATCGAGCCCGCCGGGATGGAGCTCACCTGCACCACGGCGGACGAGGCGATCTTCCACCGCGTCGCGGCCCCGCACGGCCGCGACGCGGCACGCGCCCCCGAACTCCTGGTCGACCGCGGCTGGCAGCGCCACTGGCAGCTCCCCGGCTGGGACGTGCCGGGCGGGGGAGTGGTCTCGAACGTCACCGACCTCCTCCACTACGCCGCCTGGTCGGCCTCCGAGGCGGCGCCCGCGCGCCTCTTCGAACCGCTGGCGGGCCAGGGCGTGGACGGCCACGACATCGGTCTCGCCTGGCACCTGTCCCACACCGGCGGCCACCCCACCATGTCCCACAACGGCCTCACCATCGGCTACGCCTCCCGCCTCGTCCTCGTCCCGTCGGCGGGCCTGGCCTACACGGTCCTCACCAACTCCCTGCACGGCGAGGAGATCGTCGGCGAGGTCGAGAAGCTGGTCCTGGAGGCCGCGGGCATCGAGGTCACCCCGCAGGCCGCGCGGCCCGTCCCCGCCGAGCTGGCCGAGGCGCTCCAGGGCACGTACGACTGCGGCTTCTACGGGACCATCTCCGTCGTCCCCGGTGAGCGCCCCGGCGAGGTCGCCGTCGTCGCCCACGCCGCCCGGCCCGAGGAGGGCCAGTACGTGATCGAGCTGGAGGGCGCCGACCGCGCCGTCCTCGCGGGCCCCGACACCCTGGTCACCCTCTCCCCGGACGGCACCCCGGGCTCCCTCGTCGGCTTCGTCCGCGAGGACGACGGCACGGTCTCCGCGGTCCGCTACCACGGCCGCCTGGACCGCCGCACGGCCTGACGGGCCCGCCCGACCGCCGGAAATATGAGCAGGGCTCATCTAACCTCCTGGGTGGGAGGTGGAAAGCGTGAGCCATAGCGCGAACCAAGAGCGTGCCGCGGGGGCGCTGCGCCGTCTGCCGGTGCAGAAGCGCAGCGCCGAGCGCTTCGAACGGCTGCTGGACGCCTGCGCCGAGCTGCTGGACGAGGTCGGTCACGCCGCGCTGACCACCAAGGAGGTGGCCCGCAGGGCCGAGGTGCCCATCGGCACCCTCTACCAGTTCTTCTCCGACAAGGAGGGGCTGATCGGCGCGCTCGCCGCGCGCAACCTGGAATCCTTCCTGGCGCGCGTCGCGGACCGGCTGGAGCGTGAGGAGCCCGCGGGCGTCCCGGACCTCGTCGACGTCACCGTCGACGAGTTCGTACGCATGCGCCGGACGGTCACCGGTTTCGGCGTCGTCGACTTCGGCGCGGCGGGGGAGGACCACACCCTGGAGCCGACCCAGGACAACAACACCGCTGTCGCCGGACGGCTGGGCCCGCTGATCGCCTCCCTGACCGGTGACCAGGACGACGCCGAACTGGAGATCGCCATGCGGGTGGCCTTGGAGTGCGCGGACGGCGTGCTGAAACTCGCCTTCCGCACCGACCCGCAGGGCGATCTCCAGCTGATCGCCGAGTGCAAGCGCGTCCTCAACAGCTACCTGAGCGACCGGCTCGGGTAGCTGTCGAGGTCCGCCGGGGCCGTCAGTCGCTGTAGACGCCGACCTCGCGGAGCGAGTAGCCCCACTTGCTGCCGCGCTCCAGCCCCTTGATCCGTACGTAGCGCGCCGGAGTGCTGTCGAACCGCGCCGTCTCCAGGCCGCCGTCACCCGAGGCCGTGGCGTGCGCCGTCTTCCAGTCCGTGCCGTTCTCCGACAGTTCGACGCGGTACGACTTCGCGTACGCCGCCTGCCAGTCGAGGGTGACCCGCTTGACCGGCTGCGCGGACTTGAGGTCGATCCGCAGCCACTGGTCGTCGCTCCACTCGCTGGCCCAGCGGGTGCCCGTGTCGTCGTCCACGGCCTTCTCGGGGGTGAAGCCTTCGAGCGGGTTCCACCATTCCGAGGAGGACGCCGTGGCGGCCGCGCCCGAGGCCAGGTTCTTCCCGGACTTGTGCTTCTCGGCGTTCCTCCAGGTGCGGAGGTAGGACTCGGCGCCCGTGAAGAGGTCGTCCACGACGCCCTGGCCGCCGACGATGCGGATGTCCTCGATCCAGTCCGGGACCATGCCGTAGTGCGCGGCGCCGCTGGTGTTGAAGTCCCAGGTGCGCTCGCCGGTGGTCTGCTTGTCGATCACCGAGCCGCCGTCCGTGCTGCGGAAGGGGTACTTGACCGGGTTCGGGACGTCACCGCCGCGCGGAGCGGGCCAGCCGCCGACGCCGTTCATGTCGGTGCCGTAGCCGTAGCCGACCTTGTACTTCTCGCGCAGCTCCTTCGTACGATTGGCCTCCGCGGCGAAGTCCTTGGAGCCGTTCATGTACTGCCCGGCGAACCCGCCGAGCTTGTAGAGCCGCTCGGTCCAGCCCAGGTCCATCCAGCTGTGCGAGGAGATGACGCCCGGGTACGCCTCGGACTCCAGGATGTCGAAGGCCTGGTCGGCGGCCTTGACGCTCATGTGGTCGATCTCCAGCATCATGTCGCGCTTCATCATGCCGCGCATCGCGTAGGCGCCCAGGTCGGTCAGCCCGCGGGTGTTGCACTGCGCGTCCGCGGAGTAGGAGGGCACGGACACCCCCTTCGGGAGCCGCTTCTCCGCCTCGGGCGCCGCCGCGCCGCCGATGGGGTTGTCGTGCTGCGGGCCACGGCACTTCTCGGTCTTCCAGAAGGTGCCGGTCGACAGGAACTGGCCGACGTTGATGGCCGTCCCGATGGTGCCCGAGTCGTAACGCACCCCGCAAAGGGCGTTGTCGAACTTGTGGCAGAGGAACATGCTGCTCACACCCAGCTCACGCAGCTCGTCCAGACCGCGGTCGATGTCCTCCTTGCTGCACTGCGCCTTGTCCAGGACCTGCTTGCAGCCGAACGGCTCGGAGGTCTCGACCCCCAGGACGACGGCCAGCTTGCCCTGCTTGATCACGTCGCGGGCCTGCGCGCTGTTCTTGACGATCCGGAACCAGCCCTTGCCCGGGCCGCCGTACATCTTGTCGATGTAGGACTGCATGTCGTACGACTTCTTCGCCTCAAGGCGGATGGCGTCCATCTCGTCGCAGCCGCGGTCCTTGAAGTAGATCGAGCAGATCACGCCGTTGGTGACCAGGTCGTTGACCAGCACCCGCTGGCCGCCGCGCCAGGCGCGCTCGATCCCGGCGTAGTAGTTCTGCTGGTGGGTCAGCGAGTCGTGCGCGGGCCAGTCCTTGAACGTGGGCCACCCGTCGGGGTCGTGCTTCCCGTCGCCACCTTTCGTGATCATGTCAAAGATGGCGCCGGAGCCGTCGGGGTAGTGCTCGGGGCAGTCCTTGAGCGCGTCGGCGACGCCCTTCTCCGAGAACGGCTTGCCGCAGATCAGCCGGCCGCCGAAACCCTCGTTGGACATGATGTGGTCGTGGGCGTCGACGAAGCCCCGGACGCGGCCCTGCGCGTCGGTGCCCTTGAAGGGCTCGCCCGAGACATTGACCTGCGCGTCGGGTGCGGGTCGCGCCGTCGGCTCCCACCAGTCGGACTCGGCCGCGGAGCTGGGCATCGGGCCGAGCACCAGGGCCATCACGGCGAGGAGCAGCGAGGCGACCGTGAGGGATCTGAGCCTGCGGCGGGGGAGTTGGACCTTGGCCTTCATGGAGATCCTTAAAGGTGAGCAGCACTCATGTTCGGCGTACAGAGTAGGTACGCGAGCGCACCACGCCAACCCCCGTGACAAGAGCTGTCGTTGACCGGTCAGGGGTGTCCCGCTCTGCTCGCCGCCGTCCCGCGTCCCACTCCGTTCCGTCCGGGGCCTTGTCGGCCCACTCTCGCGCCGCTAATTTGAACGATCAAATCCCAGCTCTTCCGTCACACGAAACGGCTCACCCTTGGATATGAACGTTCATATCACCGACTCCACGCCGTCCGACGAGAAGTACCTGAGACGGTTCTGCGAGCCGCCCGGCTACCTCGACTTCGCGCGCTTCGGCCCCCTGTCCGCCGACGTGGGCGAGACTCTCACCCGGGCCGTCGCCGCCGCCGTGCGACATCCCGTCGAGGCGCTGGCCGAGGCCGAACGGGAGGAGGCCGCCGCAGTGCGGGCCGGGGCCGCGCTGCTGGGTGCCGCGCGGCACGAGGTCGCGCTCGTCAGCTCCACCTCCCACGGGATGTTCGCCGCCGCCCACGCCCTGCGGGGGCCCGGGGCCGTGCTCGTCGCGCGGACCGACTTCCCCGCCGCCGTGTACCCCTGGCTCCGCGCCGCCGAGCGGGGCGGGCTCACCGTGCGGATGGTCGACGGGCCCGTGACGGCCGCCACCGTACGACCGCACCTGGACGAGGGACTCCGTGCCGTCTCCGTGTGCGCCGTCGACGCCACGACCGGTTTCCGTACCCCTCTCGCCGAGCTCAAGGACCTCATCGGACCCCGCCGCGTGCTCGTCGTCGACGCCGTACAGGCCCTCGGTGCCGTCGAGTTCGCGGCCGACGCGGCCGACGTCCTCGCCTCCGGCGGGCAGAAGTGGCTGCGTTCCGGGTGGGGCGCCGCCCTGCTGCTCGTACGGGACCGTGTCGCCGAGCTGCTCCGGCCCGGGCTCGGCGGCTGGTCCGGGGTGCGCGATCCGCTCGGCGAGCACGCGCATCCCCGGCCCGTGCTGCCGGGGGCCGTGGCGCACACGTTCACCAACCCCGACGGCCACGCCGTCGCCGCGCTGCGGACCGGGCTCGATCTCGTACGCTCCGTTGGCGTCAAGCGGATCGCCGGGCTCGTCACCGAGTCGCTGGCCCGCCTCCTGGACGCCGCCCACGCCGCGGGCGCCGAGACGGAAGGCGGGACCGGCAGCGGTATCGCACGGCTGCGCCTGCCCGGTGTCGAACCCGTCGCCCTCCACCGGGCGCTCACCGACGCCGGTCTCGTCACCACCCTGCGCGGCCCATGGATACGGCTCTCGCCCCACGCCACCACGCACCACGACACCCCCGCCCGGCTCGCCTCGGCCCTCCGGGCGACGGCCTCCCCGCGGAGTTGACCCCCAACCCTCGCCACCTCAGTGCGCCTAGGAGTCAGAGATGTCAGGCATATCGCGCCGCGATCTGTTCCGCGTGTCCAGTACGGGCCTCCTCGCCCTCGCCTCCGGCGCCGCGCTCGGCGCGTGCACCGGCACCGGCTCGCCGTCCGCCTCCGGGGGCGACGCCGCCACCGGCGAGGTCACCGTCTGGTCCTGGACGACCGCCGCCGACGCGCTCCGCGGCGTCGTCCCCGCCTTCGAGAAGGACAACCCCGGCGTCACCGTCGACGTGCGGGACGTCGGCAACCCCGCGATCTGGGACAAGATCACCGTCGGCATGGCGGCCGACGGCAAGGGCCTCGCCGACGTGCTCCACATCGGCTGCGACTACCTCCCCGGCTACATGGAGAAGTTCCCCGGCGGCCTCGCGGACCTGTCCGCCTTCGGCGCCGACAAGTACGAGCACCGGTTCGCCGAGGGACTGTGGCCGAGCGTCCGGGACAAGGACCGCAAGGCCCGCGCGCTGCCGTGGGAGGTGAACCCGCTCGGCCTCTTCTACCGCGAGGACATGTTCGAGAAGGCCGGGATCGACCCGAAGACCTTCGCGACCTGGGACGACGTCATCGACGCCGGTGACGACTTCAAGGCCGCCAACCCCGGGGTCTTCCTCATCGGCCTCAACAAGCCCGCCTCTCCCGGCCCCGACTGCGATTTCCTGCAGTCGCTGATGCAGCTCCAGGGCGCCTTCTACTTCGACCGGGAAGGGAACGTCACGCTGGGCTCCGAGGAGGCCGTCACCGCGCTCACCCTCATCAAGCGCCTCGACGACGCCGGTCTCGTCGGCGACGCCTCCGGCAAGAAGGGCTGGGACAAGCTGGTCAGGGCGGACAAGGTCGCGGTCGCCCCCCAGGCGGCGTGGGGCGCGCACTACATGGAGACCGAGTTCCCCGGCCAGTCCGGCAAGTGGCGGCTCGCCCGGCCCCCGGCCGTCACGGCCGGAGGGAAGCGGTCCGCGATCGTCAACTCGACGTATCTCACCGTCGCGGGCTCCAGCCCGCGCCGGAAGGCGGCCTGGAAGTTCGTCGAGCACGTGCTGACCAAGCCTTCCGCGATGAACAAGATGTTCGACTCCGGCGGCGTCTTCCCCGCCCTCTCCGCGGCCTATTCCGACCCGTCGTACGGGAAGAAACGCCCGTACTACGGCGGTCAGCCGGTGCTGCGGACGTTCACCGGGCTCCTCGACGCGGGCGCCGACGCCACGTACTACTCCGGTGACTTCGCCCGCGCCCTCAAGCTCGCCAGTGACGCGCAGGTCAAGGTGCTCGTCAAGGGCGGCGACCCGGAGGCCGTGCTCAAGGACGCCGCGAAGCAGCTCGCCGAGCAGACCCGGCGCTCCCTCGCATGAGCACCGCCGCCACCGCCGTGGAACAGCGGCCCGCGCCGCCGAAGAGCAGACAGAAGAGCAGGCCGAAGAGTCGGCCGAAACGGTTCACGGTGCGGCGCGCCATGCCGTATCTCCTGCTGGCGCCCGCCCTGCTCACCTTCGCCGTGTTCAAGGCGTATCCGATCCTCGCCTCGTTGCGGCTCTCGTTCACCACCGGCTCCGGCGCCGACACCCGCGACGCCGGGCTCGCCAACTACCGCCGTCTGCTCCACGATCCGCTGTTCTGGACGGCGCTGAAGAACACCGGCCTGGTCCTGGCCGTGCAGGTGCCGGTCATGCTCGGTCTGGCGCTGCTGGTCGCCGTCGGCCTCAACTCGGCCTTCGTGCGCTGGCGGGCCGTGTGGCGGCTGGGGGTGTTCATGCCCGCCGTCACGGGGCTGGTCGCCACCGGCGTGATGTTCGCCTATCTGCTCAACCGCGATCAGGGCGCGATGAACTGGGTGCTCAGCGGCGTGGGCCTGCCCAAGGTGGACTGGCTCGGCAGCCCGTTCTGGGCCCGGATGGCCGTCGTCCTCGTCCTGACCTGGCACTACACCGGCTACAACGCGGTGATCTACCTCGCCGGTCTCCAGGGCATCCCCAAGGAGCTGTACGAGGCGGCCATGGTCGACGGCGCGGGCCCCGTGCGGCGGTTCTGGTCCGTCACCGTCCCCGCGCTGCGCCCGATCCTGCTGTTCACCGTCGTGCTCTCCACCATCGGGACGCTCCAGCTGTTCGACGAACCGTACGTGCTCACGCGCGGCGGACCGGACAACGCCACCCTCACCGTCTCGATGTACCTGTACGAGAACGGCTTCCACCACTTCGACTTCGGATACGCCTCCGCGATCGCCTACGCGCTCACGCTGATCGTGGTCGTCTTCGGCGCGGTCCAGATGCGGCTGATGGGAGAACGCGAATGACCAGGATGCCGCGAGTGCGCGGAGTGCGCGGGCTGCGCGGCCTGCCGCTGACGCTGACGCTGGCCGCGCTCACCGGCCTCTCGGTGGGCCCCTTCTACTGGCTGATCGTCTCGGCCACCCAGAAGAGTTCGGACGTCTTCGCCTGGCCGCCCAAACTGGTGCCCGGCGGCCACCTCGGCGAGAACCTGTCGGACCTCCAGGGCAGGGTGGATCTGCTGCGGGTGTTCGGCAACTCCCTTGCCATCGCCGGGCTGCAGACGCTCGGGGCGCTGATCATCGCGCTGCTCGCCGGATACGCGTTCGCCAAGTTCCGGTTCCGTGGACGCACGGTCCTCTTCGCCCTGCTGCTGTCCACGCTGGTCGTGCCCGACCAGGTGATGCTGGTGCCGCTGTTCCAGATGATGATGGACTTCCGGCTGCTGGACAGCTACCAGGCGATCGTGCTGCCCGCGCTCTGCGTGCCGTTCGCGATCTTCCTGATGCGCCAGGCCCTCAGCGGGCTGCCGGACGAACTCCTCGACGCGGCCCGCGTGGACGGCGCGGGCGAGCTGCGGGTGCTGTGGAGCGTGGTCATCCCCGTGATGCGGCCGGTGCTCGCGGCCCTGTCCGTCTTCCTCTTCCTGGGCTCGTGGAACCAGTTCGTGTGGCCGCTGATCGCCCTGCGCAATCCCGAGACGCACACCCTGCCGGTGGCGCTGGCGACGCTGCACGGCATGGAGAGCAGCACCGACTACGGAGCGATCCTCGCGGGCACGGCGGTCTCGGCCCTGCCGATGATGGTGCTGTTCCTGGTCCTCCAACGGCAGTTCATCTCCGGCCTCCTGGCCGGAGCGACGAAGGGTTGAGGAAACGGACATGGACGAGATCTGGGAACCGCACGCCCCCGCCACGGCCCCCGGCCGGACGGCGCGGCTGTCGGCCGGCGGGCTGGAGCTGCTGGTCACGGGCGAGGTGACGCGGAGCGAGTGGGCCGACGGCGTGATCGAGATCAGCGCGGCCCGCCAAGAGCCGTCAGGCCAGGGCGATGCGCGGGTCGAATGGCGCGTGCCGTGCGTGGACGCGACCGCGTTCTGGACCCCGGACACCCGCGGCCACGCCTGGCTGCCCACCGCCTGGTCGCCGCCCCGGCAGGTGTCCCTCGCGCGCGGCGCGCCGGTCGCCGCGCTGGTCGGCACCGGCGACGTGGGGCTGTGCGTCTTCGCCACGGACCGTACGGACGTGCTCGTAGGCGCCGGGGTGGTCGAGGAGAGCGGGGAGTTCCGGTGCTGGGCGCAGGCGCCGGGGGAGCTGACCGTACGGATCGACCTCTCGCACCGGCACTTCGCCCGCTGCCTCGCCGATGTCGCCGACTGGTGGCTGGGCGGCCGTACGGTGACCGTGCCGCCCGCGGCTCGCCGCCCCGCGTACTCGACCTGGTACGCGCTGCACCAGGACGTCAGCCCCGAGGCCGTCGAGACCCAGGCCGCCCTCGGCAAGGAGCTCGGCCTCGGCACGATCATCGTCGACGACGGCTGGATGACGGCGGACCGTGCCCGGGGCTACGGCCACTGCGGCGACTGGGAGCCGGTCTCCCTGCCCGGCACGGCCGACCACGTGCGGCGGGTCAACGAACTGGGCGTGGCGTACCTGCTCTGGTACGCGCTGCCGTTCGTCGGGCGGGAGAGCACGGTCTGGGAGAAGTTCCAGGAGTACGCGCTGGCACGCGTCGACCATCTGCACGCGATCGTCGTCGACCCGCGCTATCCGGTCGTACGCGAGCATCTCGCCGACCGGCTGGCGCGGGCAGTCGAGGAGTGGGGGACGGACGGGCTGAAGATCGACTTCGTGGACTGGTTCGTCGTGCCCGACCCTCCCGCGCCCGGCCCCGAGGCCGACTGCGCGACGGTCGCCGAGGGCGTCGAGCGGCTGCTCGGCCGGATCCACGAGCGGATCACGGCCGCCGACCCCGAGGCGATGGTCGAGCACCGCCAGCCGTACACCGGGCCGGGGCTGTGGCCGTACGTCAGCATGGTGCGCGCGACCGACTGCCCGCTGAGCACAGTCGAGAACCGGCAGCGCACCGTCGACCTCCGGCTCGTCGCGGGCCCGGTGGCGGTCCATTCGGACATGCTGATGTGGCACCCGGCCGAACCGCCCGAGCGGATCGCGTGCCAGCTGATCGACGTGCTGTTCTCGGTCCCGCAGATATCGGTGGACCTGGCGGCGCAGACGCCGGAGCAGCACGAGGCGCTGGCGTTCTGGCTCGGCGTCTTCCGCGACCGCGCCGACGTCCTCCAGCTCGGCGCGCTGCTCCCGGCCCGGCCCGACCTCGGCTATCCGATGATCACGGCCGACGGCGGAGAGACCGTGGTGGTGGCGCGGTACGCCCCGCTGCCGGTGGCGGTGGACGGCACGGCCTGGCGCGAGCTGCTGGTCGCCAACGCGGACGCCGATCCGGAGGTCCGCCTCGTGGGCGGCGAGGGCACGGCCGAGGCGACGGTCAGGGACGCGCGCGGACGGCTGGTCCACCGGGGCAGGATCGACCTCGGAGCCGGTGACGTCCCGGGCGGTGCGACGGTCTCCGTACCGCGCGGCGGGCTGCTGACGCTGGTCGCGGCGGCGGGGTGACGTCCGTTGCGTACCGTACGCCCTGTCCGCGGAGCACCGCACCGCCCCCACAGGCGGCCCCGACCGGGCCGCCGCGAGACACGGAGAGCAGATGACGCAGGGAAAGCGCCGGCCGCGCCGCTCCGGAGCCACCATCGAGGGGGTGGCGCGCGCAGCCGGTGTTTCCCGGCAGACCGTGTCCAACGCGTTGAACGCCCCGCAGCGGGTACGCGCCGACACCCTGGCCCGCGTGATGGAGGCGGTCGAGCGGCTCGGCTATCAGCCGGACCAGTCGGCCCGTTCGCTGCGCACCGGTTCGCGGCGCACGATCGGCTATCTCGCCCCGGTCGACGACCCGTTCGACCCCAACCCGCTGATGGGCGGCTTCCTGGAGGCCCTGGTCGACGCCGCCGGTGCCGAGGGGCAGCGGGTGCTGCTCTTCCGCCCGCCGCCCGGGGTGACCGACCCGCGCCCCGCGATCGAGGAGCTGATCGCGGCCCGGCAGGTGGACGGCTTCGTGCTGTCCGACGTGCTCAGCGACGATGTGCGGGTGGAGCATGTCGCCCGCGCCGGTGTGCCGTTCGTGGCCTTCGGCCGTACGGCCCCCGGCACGCCGCAGCACTGGGTCGATCTCGACAACACCGGTGCCATGACCGACGTGGTGGAGCTCCTGGCCGCACGCGGCCACCGTCGGGTCGCCTTCCTCGGCTCCCAGCCGGAGCTGCCCTGGATGGCGGACCGCAAGGAGGGTTTCCGCCTCGGCGTACAGCGGCACGGTCTCGATGCCTCGACGGCGCTCGAACTGACGGCTGCCCGGGGGGACGACGCGACCGGGACCGTCGCGGCCGTACGCGCCCTGCTGCGCGGCCCCGACCGTCCCACGGCGATCGCCACCACCGGCGACATGCTGGCGCTCACGGCGTACGAGGCCGTGAAGGCGGAGAACCTGGCCGTCGGCCGGGACGTAGCGGTCGTCGGCTTCCACGACAGCCCGATCTGCCGCCTCCTGCACCCGCCGCTCACCTCGGTCCGGCTGCCGCTGCGGGACATCGCCGCCGAGCTGGTACGCCGTCTGCTCGCCCAGGTACGGCGCGAAGCGGTTCCGGGCCGGGGGCTGCTGGTGCCCGCCGAACCGGTGGTCCGCGACAGCACGGGGTGACGCCGCGCCGCCGCGCGCGTCCCCCGTACGACGACGGCGGTGCCCCGCCCGCGGGTCGCGGACGGGGCACCGGGTCATCGGTAGGACTACCGCGCGGCGGCGGTGCCGCCGCAGTCACCGGCGGAGCACTTGCTCAGCCAGGCGGCGAAGTCGGCGTCGTAACGGTTGCCGATGGTGCTGGTCAGCAGCGTGCGCGCGGCCTCCCAGTCACCGTTGCGGTAGTGGCCCAGCAGCGCGCTGACGTCATCCGGGTGGTACTGGATGAGGTAGCGGACCGCCAGGTAGCCCCACTGGTACGTGCGGGTCGTGTTGGTGTTCTGGTACGTGGTGTCGAAGAGGGTGCTGAGGGCGTACGTGTTCTTGCCCGCCTCCTCGATCGCCTTCTCGTTGGGGATGTCGCGGTACCCGTAGTTGATGTACTCGGCGAAGCCCTCGACCCACATGACCGTCGGGGTCTTCATGTTCTCCTCGAAGTCGCCGTACATGTTGAACCGGCCGTCGAGGTAGTGCGTGTACTCGTGGTTGAGGTTCCAGATCTCGAACTTGTCGGACCACTCCGCGCGGTAGGCGATGAAGCGCGGCAGATTGCCTTCCTTGGCCGGGTCGCCCTCCAGGTACATGCCGCCGTTGTTGGTGTCGATGCCGAAGATGACGCCCGCGTAGGTCTGGTAGTCGAGGCTGGAGTCGAAGGCGACGACCTCCAGCTTGGTGTTCTTGTCGTCCTTGACCGGGCCGGTGTCCTTGGCCACGCCGTGGAAGAACGCGTCCTGCCCCAGCATGCTCTTGCAGGACTCGGCCAGCTGCTCGTCGTTCAGCTTCTGCGCCACGATCTCCAGGGTCTCGCCGCACGTGTGCTTGACCGGCAGCACCGCCTCACGTACGCGCTTCTGAAGGTCGCACGTGCCGAAGAAGTCGCAGTTCTCCTTGTCGTAGAAGTCCATCATCTCGGCGACGCCGACCCAGAGCGCGGCCGTGGCGGGGTCGTTGAGTGCGGTGGCGTCGAGCAGCTCCTTGGCCAGCGGACGGACCGCCTCGCGGAGCTTGTCGTGCTGCACCAGCCGGCCCAGCTCCCGGCCCGCGTTGGTGGTCAGGAACTGCTTGTCGGTGCCGATGAGGTCCTTGTGCTCGACGGCGAAGTCGCGCAGGAGCGTGAGCACGCTCTTGTCGGCCGCCACGGCGTCGACGAACTCGGGCAGCCAGTTGCCGCGGAAGAGCACGGTGTAGCTGCTGTTGACCGCGTTCACCATCCAGTAGAACTTGTCGTACGAGGAGTCGTAGCCGGAGAGCAGCTTCTTGACCACGTCGAGGTAGCGGGCGTTCTCCATGGCGCTGTCGATCAGGATCACCGACTCGGAGAGCGTCTGGCCGTTGGCCTCCGTCACGTCGTACGCGTGGGACGAGTGGAAGAAGGCGTCGAGGCCGCCCTGGATGGCGGTCTTCAGCGCCTGTCCGTACTCGCCGACGCCGTCGGGGTCGCCGTACTGCACGTAGTAACCGGCGCGCAGGTAGAGCACGAGCTGGGTGATCGAGGAGCTGTTGTCGCCCTGGTAGTCGGCGGCGGTGTCCCGGTAGGCGTTGGCGACCGTGACCATCTGCGACTCCTGGAAGAGCGCGCGGGCGTCGGCGCCTGTCACGGAGAACAGGGTGTTGACGCACGCCGTCTCCGACGCCTTGATCTGGTCGATCAGCGCGGGGCCGGTCTTCGAGGCGAAGTCGCCGACGTTGCAGCCCGCTTGGGCCTTCCCTGTCGCGGAGCGGGCCAGCCTGCGCGCGGTGGCGCCGGTGTTGGCCACATGGGGCCGGATCAGGGTGGCGGCCCGTTCCGGCGAGGCGTCCTTCGCCGGGCTGCCGGGCGCGAGGCTGGCGGCGAGCGCGTCGGGGGTGGCCTGTCCGGGAGCGGGGACGGACTTCGGTGCGGGTGCCTTGGCGGGGGCCTTGCCAGGCGTCGGCTTCGCTTCGGCGGCGGGGGCGATCAGTGCGTACCCCGCCCCCAGACACATGACCAGGGCGGCTACCAGAAGGTAGAACCCCGTTCTCGAAATGGGGGGTCTGGCTATCAAGAGAGCCTCCGAGTTCTTCGGGGCCGTGCGCATGCGTGGTCGCAGGTGTCCGCACCTGGCTGTCATGCACACGGAGTGTTGTGCCATGTAAAATTTCACATGTCACATAGCTCGCCAAGTTCCCGGTATTCGCTGACACTTGCACTTTTGTTGGGTGCTACGGCATGAGCGGAACGCGCCCTGAGCGGTGGCAGTGGCGACCGGTGCTGACGCCGAAAGAGCCGCACGCGGGACTGAGTTGCACGACCCTCGGCGTGCGGGACGTGCCCGCTCGCGGTGCGGGTCCGCGCGTGGTGGACCACCACGTCGCGCTGGTCCTGCTGTCGGGCTCCGGCTGGTTCTCCTGGGGCCGACGTGAACGCGTACGCGTGGGCGCCCCGGTGCTGCTGTGGCTCCTGCCCGGCATCCCGCACCGCTACGGACCGGGCGGTACCGGCTGGACGGTGTGCTTCGCGGGATTCACGGGCGCCGCCGTGACCGCCTGCGCGCGGCGTGGCCTCGTCCCCGCCCCGGACGAGGACGAGAACGAGGACGAAGTCGTCGTTCCCCTCACCTCTGCCGCCCCCGCCCGCCGCACCATCCGTAAACTCGCCACGGTCTGCGACGAGTCCGAACCCGCCTTCGACGCCACGTCCGCCGCGGGCCTCCACGAACTCCTGGCCACGCTGCGCCGCTCCCGGTCCACCCCGCCGACGCGCCCCCTGGCGGCCGTCGAGGAGCTGACCCACTCCGCCCACTTGCCGATCTCGGTGGCCGAGCAGGCCCGACGGCTCTCGCTGCCCCCGGCCGCGCTGCGCGACGAGATCCGGTGCACGACCGGCTGCAACCCGAAGGACTTCGTCCTCGGCACCCGGCTGAACACCGCCAAGCACCTCCTGGCCACCACGGACCTCAAGGTCTCGTCCATCGCCCGCCGTATCGGCTACGCGGAACCGGCGTACTTCACGCGGCTGTTCACGCGACGCGTAGGACTGCCCCCGCGCGCCTTCCGGCGCGAGCGCCGCCCGTCCTGAACCCTCCGGGGGTGCGGCCCCTCACCTCCCGGCCCTCTCATGCCGGGACGTCCGCGGAGCGGGACCGGGCCTCCTCCAGGCAGGCGGGCAGGTGCTCGGCCAGGTGGGCGTAGTCGTCGGACGTGTTGTAGAGGTGCGCGGACAGTCGCAGGAAGCCGCGCCCGTTCCAGGTGGTGCAGGCGGCGTCGCAGCCCGTACGGGCGGAGACGAGACGCTGCAGGGCGTGCGCGGCCTCCTGGGTGCCCGCCAGTCCCGGCGGCAGCGGAACGAGTCGCATGGCGGGCGCCTGACAGGCCGTCAACTCCGCCGCTTCCGCGGCCAGCACCCTGGCGAGGATGCCTTGCGCCTCGTCGGCGAGCTGCTCCATGCGGCCGCGGGCGGCGTCCCAGCCGTAGCGGCGCTCGATGAGGTCGAGCGCGGCCGGGGCCGCGAGCCAGGCGGTGAGGTCCACCGTGCCCTGGTGGTCGAAGCGTCGGGGGAACGGCTCCGGCGCGCCCCAGGAGTCGATGACGGGGTGGAGCTCCTGAGCCAGTGCGCCCCGCGCGACCAGGGCGGCCGTGCCGCGCGGGGCACAGGCCCACTTGTGCAGATTGCCGACCCAGTAGTCCGCGGCGCCCGCGTGGGCCAGGGGATCGGCGAGCATCCCGGGACCGTGCGCGCCGTCCACCAGGACGCGGGCGCCGACCCCGTGGGCGGCCGACACCAGTGCGGCCACGGGGAGGACGCGGGCGGTCGCGGAGGTGATCTGGTCGACGACGAGGAGGGAGACGGGGCGCCCCTCGGCCAGCGCGGCGCCGACCCGTTCGGTGATCTCCCCCCTCGTCGGCCCCCAGCGGCAGACGCACCCGGCGGACGTACGCCCCGTCCCGGCGCGCGGCCCGTTCGACCGCCCAGGCGACGGCACCGTAGACATGGTCCGTCAGCAGCACCTCGGAGCCCGGCGCGAGCGTGATGCTGCCCAGCACCGCGCTGACGCCCGCACTGGCGCTCGGTACGAACGCCAGCTCCTCGGGCCGGGCGCGCAGATAACGGGCGACGTGCGTACGGGCCTCCGCCACCCGTTCGGGCAGCTCACGGAACCACGGATCGGGACCGGCCTCCATCTCCGCCCGCAGCGCCTGCTGCCGCGCGAGCGCCTCGCGCGGCACCGCGCCGTAGGAGCCGTGGTTCAGGTGGCGGACGGCCGGATCGAGGGCCCAGTCGGCGAGGGCGTCGCGGGGCGGACCGGTCGGATCAGGCAGATCGGGCGGATCGGCAGCGGGCATACGAGGGTCCCTTCCTGGAGTCATCTGATGACTTCGTGGATCGCCAGGGAGGTTACGCGGGTGGGCACGCATGGGACCAGGGGCCCCGGAGTAGAGTCATCAGATGACTCCCGCGTCGGCGGTACGGTGACGCGGAGCGCGAGCAGCACCACGACCAGAACCAGGACCAGGGGCCGGAACGGACAACGGGGGCAGGCGAGATGGCAGCGACGGACACGGCGGCGCGCGGCCTGCGCGCCATGATCGGCAGCGGCGAACTGGCCCCGGGCCAGCAGTTGCCGCCCGAACCCGAGCTCTGCGCCCGCCTCGGCGTCTCCCGCGGCTCCCTGCGCGAGGCGGTCCGTTCGCTGGCGGCCCTCGGGATGCTGGAGTCCCGGCACGGCTCGGGCACCTACGTCTCGGCGCTCGTACCGGCGCAGATGCTCGTCGGCTTCGCGGCCACCGTGGACGTGCTGCCCCTGGACGGCCTGCTGGAACTCTTCGACGTACGCCGCGCGCTGGAGTCGCAGGCCGCCGCCCTGGCGGCCGCGCGCGCCGCACCCGGTGTGGTCGAGCGGCTGCGCGACCTGCACGCACGGCTGTCGTCGACCGAGGACGACGACGAACTCCACGACCTCGACCGGGAGTTCCACGCCACCCTGAGCGCGGCGAGCGGCAACGACACCCTCGCCGCGCTCTGCGACATCCTCCGCTCCCGCGGCCGTCACTACAGCGTCTACGGCACCGAGGAGACCGCCGCGTTCCGGGTCGCCAGCGACCTCGGCCACGAGGCCCTCATCGCGGCGCTCGCCGCCCGCGACCCCCAGGCCGCCGCCGCGGCCGCCGGCAGCCACCTCTCCCAGACGGAGAGCTGGCTGCGCCGCCTGCGCCCGGCGCCCGGGTCAGGCCGCTGAGACGGGAAGTCTCCTGCCCTACGCGGCTGGTTCGCCTGGTTGGTCGTGGGTCGAGCAGTGGATGCCGCCCCCGCCCGAGGCGATGTTGTCGATCTTCACCGGCACGATGTCGCGCTTGGGGAAGTGCTCCTGGAGGATGCCCTTCGCACGGTCGTCGGCCTTGACGTCGCCGAAGCGGGGCATGAAGACCGCGTCGTTGGCGACGTAGAAGTTCGCGTAGGTGGAGACGAAGTCGTCGCCCCGGCCGGAGATCTCGTAGAGGTCGGGCTGCGGGAGGTCGACGACCTCGAAGGGCTTCCCCCGGGCGTCGGTCGCCTTCCGCAGCACCTTCTTCGCCTGCTCCGCCGAGCGCGACCAGACGTCCGGAGGGCTGCCGGGGTACGCCTTGTCGACGAGGACGACGCCGGGCTCGGTGAAGCGGACCAGGCTGTCGACGTGCGCGTCGGTGATGTCCTGGCCGCGCACCCCCTTCAGCCAGATCACCTTCTCGATGCCGAGCGTGCGCTTGATCTCGGACTCGATCCGGTCGCGGCTCTTCCCCGGATTGCGGTTCCTGTTGACGATCGAACTCTCGGTGATCAGCAGGGTGCCCTCGCCGTCGGTCTCGAACGAGCCGCCCTCGCCGACGAACGGGGCCTTGGTACGGGGAATGCCGTACTCGGCGAGGATCTCCCGGCCGACCTCGGCGTCGTTCCTGTGCTCCTGCTTCTTTCCCCAGCCGTTGAAGTTCAGGTCGACGCCCAGGACCTTCCCTGACTTCTCCTCGACGAAGACCGGAACGGTGTCCCGTGCCCACAGGTCGTCGACCTTGAGCGGAATCACCTCGACCTCGGAACCGCAGGCTCTCTGGGCCGCCGCCCGCTGACCGGGCCTGGCCATCATCACCACGGCCTCGTACTCCGCCACGGTGCGGGCTACCCGGGCGATGTCCCGCCGCACGCCGGGGAGCTGGTCGCCCCACACCGATTCGAGGGCGGGCCAGGACATGAAGGTGCGCTTGTGGCTCTCCCACTCGGCGCCGAACCGGCGCCCTGGCGCCGCGCCGCCCTCGTCGTCACAGGCCGTGAGTCCCAGTGCGACCGCGCCGAACCCGGCGAAGGAGCGCAGCGCGCCGCGTCGGGAGAAAGGGGAAGGGGAAGGGGAAGGGGGCACGGAAGTCTCCGGTGGTGGTGTCGTGCCCTCACTGTCACACTGACTGAACTTTCAGTCAAACACCTACGGGTGCTCCAGCCGCTCCAGCTCCACCGCGATCGCCTCCCGCATCAGCGCGCGGGCGTGCGCGAGGGGGAGGATTCCGCTGAGCCAGCGCATGCTCAGCCCCTCCAGCAGCGCGGTCAACCGCTCGGCGGCGAGGGCGAGGGTGCCGGCGGGGGCCATGGGCTGCACCTGGCCCAGGAGGTCGGCGACGGCCTGCACCCAGGTCAGGGACGCCTTGGCCAGGTCGTGCCGCAGGTCGGGCTCGAAGACGGCGCTGGCCCGCAGCTCTCCCCAGGCCGTGCTGTTCTCCCGTACGAGCTCGTCGTCCTGCAGTTCGAGCAGCAGGGCCCGCTCCAGCTCCTGCCGGGGCTCCAGGGGTTCCAGAGGCTCCCGGGGCTTGGGGGATTCCTGCGGCTCCGCGCCCGGCTCGCCCCCGGTGGTGTACCGCTCGGCGCGGTCGTTGATGAACTCCAGGGTCCGGCGCAGGACCCCGGCGCGGTCCTTGAAGTGGTAGTAGATCAGCGCGGTGGACACCCCGGCCTCGGCGGCCAGCTCCTCGACGCGCAGCCCCCGGACCCCGCGCCGGGCGATGACGCGCGCGGCGGACTCCAGGATCGCGGTTCTGCGGTCACTCGCGGTTGTCACTCTGCGGACCGAACCTCTCCGTCATCGACTGAAAATCTCGTCAGGGAGGCAGGATCCCGGCCGTCCCCCGAACATTCTGGCCCACCGGTGAATCCCGCCGCTCACGGCGGACCGGGTGGTGCGAGCAGCGGAAGCCGCCGCCGAAGGGAGTGACGGCGTCGTAGTCGAGGGTGTGGACGGTGACGCCGTGGGCGGTGAGGGCCTCGGCGAGGCGGGGGAGTCTGCTGTCGAGGACGACCACGCCGGGTTCGAGCACGAGGACGTTCGCGGCGAGGAGTTCGAGGGCGTCGTCGAGGGAGACCTCGATCAGGTCCCAGTCGGCGAGGAGGCGGGGGATCCCCTCGGTGAACTGTTCGCGGGCCACGATCGCCAGGCCCTCGCGGGGCGCCGCGAGCCCGTCGTCCAGGTGCAGGACGCGGGGGTGGAGGGGGACCGGGTGGACGCGGTGACGGTCGCCGAGCAGCTCGCGGAGCCAGTCCACGCCCGCCTCGTCGGTGGCGAACCGCCCCTCGCCGACGCCGACGAGCACGTCCTCGCCGAAGAGCATCACGTCGCCGCCCTCCAGGAACGGGCCCTCGGCGGTGGCGATCTCCGGGAGGGGCGCGGGGCAGCCCGGCGGGACCACCACATGGCGGGCCCCGCGCGCGACCAGTTCGCGGAAGAGGGGGCGCAGCCCGTACCGCTCCTTGGCCCGGTGCGGCATGCGCAGGGAGGCCTCGATCACCGTGTCCCCGATGACGATCATCGGGTCCCGGACGAAGTGCTGGAGCGAGACGGGGGCGAACTCCTCGTGGATCCGCCGCTCGGCGGGGCTCAGGGGGCGGGGCCGGTGGACGGTGATCCCGCGTCCCCGGAGGAAGGCGGCGAGCGCGTCCAGCTGCTCCTGGCAGCGCGCGAACCACTCCGGCGCCGCCTCCGACCAGCGCCTTCCGGCGAGGGACGGGCCCCGGTCCAGGAGGGCGGCGGGCAGGAAGGAGAGGGTCTCCAGCTGGCTCAGGTCGGCGGGGAAGGTGAAGTCGGGGGCCCGTCCGACGACGACCTCGCTCAGCCTGTCCCACTCCCGCGTCACGCTCACGCCCGTGTCCACGCCCGCAACGTAAGCTCCCGTACGGCCGGACCGGTGGGCCGGACCGGCGGAGGAGGCGCGCGGCTCACCCGGACAGCGCACCGCAGTCCGCGCACAGGCCCCTGAACGTCACCTCCATCGCGTGGACGACGAAGCCGAAGCTCTCGGACTCCGGGAGGCCGTCGGGCAGGTCGCCGTCGGGGTGGACGTCGCGGATCGTGCCGCAGTCGGTGCAGACCAGATGGTGGTGGGGGCGGTGCGCGTTCGGGTCGTAGAGCTTGGCGCGGCCGATGCTGGACACCTCGGTCACCTCGCCGAGCGCGACGAGCTCACCGAGCGTGTTGTACACGGTCGTGCGCGCGATCTCCGGCAGCAGGACGGAGGCGCGCTCCAGCACCTCGTCCGCGGTGAGATGGACGTGCCTGCCGGCGAGAACCTGGGCGACCACCCGGCGCTGCGCGGTCATCCGCCAGCCACGCGCGCGCAGCCGTTCCAGCAGGTCGCTCATGCCCACCACCCATCGCTGCGTCTACTGACGGAAAGATCTGTGAAACCGGTGCCCGCACGCCCTGGTTCTCGTATTGACTTGGATTGTGTCCATCGTAGGATCGGTTCCAGCGTGAGCCAATACACAGGACGGCGTCCAGGGAATGCCGGTGACGGTTCAACTGACGTGCCCCTCCGGGCAGTTGGCCTGTCCGAGCGCATCGCCGCACCGAGGCCGTTCGCACACCCTCAGTTCCCGAGCGCCGTGAACCGTCTGGCCCGGAAGGATGCCCATGCCTGAGAACAATGATGCCAATGCCGCAGAGGTGACCCCGGAGACCGAAGGCGGCTGCCCGGTCGCGCACGGACGCGCCGCGCACCCGACGCAGGGCGGCGGCAACCGCCAGTGGTGGCCCGACCGGCTCAACCTCAAGATCCTGGCGAAGAATTCCCCCGTCACCAACCCGATGGGCGAGGAGTGGAGCTACGCCGAGGCGTTCAAGACCCTCGACCTCCCGGCGGTCAAGCGGGACATCGCCGAGGTGCTCACGACCTCGCAGGACTTCTGGCCCGCCGACTTCGGCCACTACGGCCCGCTGATGATCCGTATGGCCTGGCACAGCGCCGGTACGTACCGGATCAGCGACGGCCGCGGCGGCGCGGGCTCGGGGCAGCAGCGCTTCGCCCCGCTGAACAGCTGGCCGGACAACGCCAGCCTGGACAAGGCCCGTCGGCTGCTCTGGCCGGTCAAGCAGAAGTACGGCGAGAAGATCTCCTGGGCCGACCTCCTGGTCCTCACCGGGAACGTGGCGCTGGAGACGATGGGCCTGCAGACCTTCGGCTTCGCGGGCGGCCGGGTGGACGCCTGGGAGTCCGAGGAGGACGTCTACTGGGGCCCGGAGACCGAGTGGCTCGGTGACACGCGCTACACCGGCGACCGCCACCTGGAGGAGCCCCTCGGCGCCGTCCAGATGGGCCTCATCTACGTCAACCCCGAGGGCCCCAACGGCAATCCGGACCCGATCGCCGCGGCCCGCGACATCCGCGAGACGTTCCGCCGCATGGCGATGAACGACGAGGAGACCGTCGCCCTCATCGCCGGTGGCCACACCTTCGGCAAGACCCACGGAGCGGGCCCCGACAGCAACGTCGGCGCCGACCCGGAGGGCGCGCCGATGGAGCAGATGGGCCTCGGCTGGAAGAGCTCCTTCAATACCGGCATCGGCAAGGACGCCATCACCTCGGGCCTGGAGGTCATCTGGACGTCCACCCCGACCCAGTGGGGCAACGGGTTCTTCACGAACCTGTTCGAGTACGAGTACGAGCTGACGCAGAGCCCGGCCGGAGCCAACCAGTGGGTCGCGAAGGACGCCCCGGAGAACGTGCCGGACGCGCACGACCCGGAGAAGAAGCACCGCCCGCGGATGCTCACCACCGACCTCTCGCTGCGCTACGACCCGATCTACGAGCCGATCTCCCGGCGCTTCTACGAGAACCCGGAGGAGTTCGCGGACACCTTCGCCCGCGCCTGGTTCAAGCTGACGCACCGTGACATGGGCCCCGTCGCGCGCTACCTCGGCCCGGAGGTCCCCGCCGAGACGCTGCTCTGGCAGGACCCGCTGCCCGAGCGCACCGGCGAGCTGATCGACGCCGCGGACGTCGCCTCCCTCAAGGAGAAGGTCCTCGGTACGGACCTCACGGTCGCCCAGCTCGTCTCCACCGCCTGGGCCTCCGCCTCCACGTACCGCGGCAGCGACAAGCGCGGCGGGGCCAACGGTGCCCGCGTCCGCCTGGAGCCGCAGCGGAGCTGGGAGGTCAACGACCCGGAGCAGCTCGCGCAGGTGCTGCGCGTGCTGGAGGGCGTCCAGGAGTCCTTCAACTCCTCGGCCTCCGGGGGCAAGCACGTCTCGCTGGCCGACCTGATCGTGCTCGGCGGCTGCGCGGCCGTCGAGAAGGCGGCCAAGGACGCCGGGCACGACATCGAGGTGCCCTTCACGCCGGGCCGCGTGGACGCCACCGAGGAGCTGACGGACGCCGAGTCCTTCGCCGCGCTGGAGCCCTCCGTCGACGGCTTCCGCAACTACCAGGGCAAGGGCAACCGGCTCCCCGCCGAGTACCTCCTCGTCGACAAGGGCAACCTGCTCACCCTCAGCGCGCCCGAGCTGACCGTCCTCGTCGGCGGCCTGCGCGTGCTGGGCGCCAACCAGGGCGGCTCGCGGCACGGCGCCCTCACCGAGCGCCCGGGCAAGCTGACGAACGACTTCTTCGTCAACCTGCTCGACATGGCCACGACCTGGAAGGCGACCTCCGAGGCGCAGGACGAGTTCGAGGGCCGGGACGCGTCGAGCGGAGCGGTCCGCTGGACGGGCACCCGCGCCGACCTCGTCTTCGGCGCGAACGCGGAACTCCGCGCGGTCGCCGAGGTCTACGCGAGCGACGCCTCCGAGAAGAAGTTCGTGCGGGACTTCGTCAAGGCCTGGGACAAGGTCATGAACCTGGACCGCTTCGAGCTGTCCTGACCCCGGCCGTCCCCCGGCGACGGGCTACAGCCCGTCGCCGGGGGAGCTGGGCAGCGGCTCCGACGGCGGGCCGGACGGCTGCGGCCCGGGGTTCGTCAGGCTCGGGCTCTCGTCGGGACCGCCGGAGTTCCCCTTGTTGCGCACGGTGTTCCCCACCGTCGTCCCGCTTCCCGGTTCGTCCTTCACGACACTGGTGATCGGTTTTCCCTGACGGCCCTCGAAATACGTCGCTCCCACCAGTGGGATCGTGAATCCCAGCAACCCCAGAAGAAGCGCCACCGCGAGTACGTTGGATTCCACGACGAGTGCGGTGAGCGCCATGACAGCCCCCACGGCCACCAGCGTCCACAGCGTCTCGTCCTCTCCCATGTGGGCGAACGCCCAGGTGGCCGCCGACCCGGCCACACCCTCGACGACCCACCCCAGAACCAGAATTCCACCCCTGGACGCCATGGCTCCCCCTTGCCACTGGAATTCCACCACTAACAGGTCCGCTTGAACGGGACCTGCCGGATGAATTCCCAAAGAGTACTGCTCCGGGCCCTCTGGAATCCGAAATCCAGAACCTTTTTGCAGACCCTAGAAATAGCCGACGGGTGCCGCGCCGTGGCTGATGGGAACGGTGTGGGTGACCCACGCGGAACCGCTGCGAAGGTGGAGGAGGAAGGACGTGGGCTCCGGCAGGTGGCCGGGTACGGCGTCGTGCAGCACCAGGCCGCTCTGCAGGTGGGTGCTGGGAGCGGTGGCCAGGACACTTCCGCCGAACGCGGCCGTGACCTGGCGGTGCACATGACCCGCCAGGACGCGTACGACGTTGCCGTGCTGGGCCAGTAGACCGGCCAGCTCCTCCCCGTTCTCCAGGCCCATCCTGTCCAGGAACGGGATGCCGACGGGGAGGGGCGGATGGTGCAGGCAGACGACGGCGGGGGTCCGCGGCCTGCGGGCGAGGACGCTGTCCAGCCACTCCAGCTGCGGCGCCCCCAGACGCCCTCCCGGTGCCCCGGCGACGGTCGAGTCCAGGACGATCAGCGTGAGGGCGGGGAGTTCCACCGCGTAGGACGTGCCCTCCGCGCCGCCCAGAAAGGGCGTGCCGCCGAACTCGTCCAGCAGCGCCGCGGGATCGTCATGGTTGCCCGCGGCCAGGTGCAGCGGCAGCGGGAAGCCGCCGATGACCTCGCGCAGCGCGCGGTACTCCTCCGGGGCGCCCCGTTCCACGAGATCGCCGGTGATCACCACGCAGTCGGGCCGGGGCGAGAGCGTCAGGACGCGGCTCAGGGCACGGTGCAGGCCCTGCGCGGGGGCGCCGCCGAGCGGGCCGGTGGTGAGGTGCGGATCGCTCAGGTGCGCGAGAGACGTGGTCATCCCCGCACGCTCCACCGCCGTCCCGCTCCCGGCAAGCGGGCGTGCTCAGGGCGAAGAGGCAGCGGTGGGTTCCGGTTCGATCAGGCGGGCCAGGAGGTCGTCCAGGCTGATCAGGCCGGTCAGCTCGCCCGCGGCGTCGCGGACGACGGCGAGGGTGGTGCGGGCCTCGCGGAGGGTCTCGACGGCGTGGGCCGCGGTGGTGGCCTCGGTGAGCTCGGGGACGGGGCGGGCCAGACCCGCCGCCGTCAGCTCGCGGCCCCGGGAGCGGGCGACCAGGGCGTCGCGCGCGTGGAGCGAGCCGGTGACCGCGTCCCCGTCGCGTACGAGAAGGCGCGTGAGGTCCTTCTCGGCGGCGATCCGCAGCACGGTACCGAGGTCGGCGTCGGCGGGTACCGAGGTGATCCGCGAGGCGGGCACCTGGAGTTCGCCGACCGGCGTCAGCGGCTGGGTGAGGGAGCTGGTGAGCAGCCCGGAGTCGGTGGGGCTGATCAGGCCGAGGCGTGCGGACTCGGCGACGAGCTGAGTGAGCTGCTCGCGGTTGTGCACCGAGGTCAGCTCGTCGCGCGGGGTGACCCGGCACAGACGTACGAGAGCGTTGCTGACCCTGTTGAAGAGCCAGATCAGCGGGCGTACGACGGTGACGAGCGCGCGGAAGGCCGGCGTGAGCAGCATCGCCGAGCGCTCGGGGTGGGCGATGGCCCAGGACTTGGGCGCCATCTCGCCGAGCACCATGTGCAGGAAGACCACGAGGACCATGGCGACGGCGAACGCGATGCCGTAGCTGAGGCTCGCGGGCAGGCCGAGCCGTTCCAGGAGCGGGTCGAGGGCGTGGGAGACGGCGGGCTTGGAGATCGAGCCCAGGCCCAGGGTGCACACGGTGATGCCGAGCTGGGCCCCGGCCAGCATGAGGGACAGCTCCCGCATCCCGGCGAGCGCGGCCTTCGCGCCGCGCTCGCCCTGGGCGACCGCCTGTTCGACGCGGTGCCGCTTGGCGGCGACGAGCGCGAACTCGGCCGCGACGAAGAAGCCGCTGCCGATCAGCAGCAGGAGGGTGACGAGGAGGGCGATGGGGAAGCTCATGAGGTCGTCTCCTCCTCGTTCTCACGCGCGTCGGCCGGGCCCTGTTCCAGGTGCGGGCCCGGGCCCGGAAGGCGTTCGAGGCGTACGCGGTCGGGGACGTGGCGGTCCAGCGTCCGTACGTGGATCGCGGCGCGGTCCCCGTCGGGCAGGTCCACGGTCAGCCGGTCGTCCACGGTGGGGAAGCGGCCGAGCCGGTCGACGATGAACCCGGCGACCGTCTCGTAGTCCTGTTCCTCGGGCAGCTCGACGCCGGTCGCCGCGGCGACCTCGTCCAGGCGGCGCCCGGCGTCCACGAGCCATCCGGCGCCGTCGGCGACCGCGAGCTCCACGACGGTGTCGCTCTCGTCCGCGATGTCGCCGACGAGTTCCTCGGCGATGTCCTCGTAGGTGACGATGCCGTCGAGCCCGCCGTGCTCGTCGAGGACGACCGCGAACTCGTCGTCGCGCTCGCGCATCCGCGCCACCGCGTCGGGCAGCGGCAGGGTGTCGGGCAGCAGCAGCGCGGGGCGGGCGAGCGTCGCGGCGGTGCTGTCGTCGAACCGGTCGGCGGGCAGCCGCATCAGCTCGCGTACGCCCAGCACCCCGGCGACGTCGTCGGGGTGGTCGCCGAGCACGGGGTAGTGGGAGTGGCCGTGCTCGGCGATGAGCCCGACGGCCTCGGCGGCCGAGGCGTCCTTGCGGACGAAGACGGCCTCGGCGCGCGGCACCATCACCTGGCCGAGGGTGCGCTCGGAGAACTCCAGGGCGTGGTCGAGCAGGTCGGCGGTGTGCCGGGGCAGGGCGCCCTGCTCGTGGGACTCGTCGATCAGATGGCTGAGCTCCTCCAGCGTGGCCCCGTGGTGCAGCTCCTCGACCGGCTCGATGCCGACCTTGCGGAGCAGGGCGTTCGCCGCGCTGTCGAAGACCCGGACGATCGGGCCGACGGCCTTGAGGTACGCCAGGGTGGACGCGGCCAGCGACTTCGCGAGCCGTTCCGGGACGGCGAGGGCCAGGTTCTTGGGGGCCAGCTCGCCCAGCACCATCTGGAGCACGGTGGCGACGACGAAGCCCGTGACGACGGAGATGCCGGAGACGGCCCCGCTCCCGAGGCCCATGCCCTCCAGCGCCGGCCGCAGCAGCGCTGAGACGGAGGGCTCGGCGAGGAAACCGACCACCAGGCCGGTGACCGTGATGCCGAGCTGGGCGCCCGAGAGCATGAATGAGAGCTTCTCCAGCACCTTCACGGCGCGTGCGGCTCTCCTGTCGCCCGCCTCGGCCTCCCGCGCGAGCGCGAGCCGGTCGGCGGCGACGTAGGCGAACTCCTGGGCGACGAAATATCCGGTGCCCGCGGTGAGGACCAGAACGGCGAGCAGACCGAGGACGGCGCTCATCCGTGGTCGCCGGAGGCAGGGTTCGTCAGGGCGGTGCTGCTGGTGGTGCGGGTACTTGGCGGCTCACCCATCGCGGGCCGTCGCTCCTTTTGCTGGGCATGCGCGGACTCGGCATGCCGGATGGACACCGTAACTTCGACAGTCACTGTAGAGGAAGGCTCTCCGGCCGTTCCGGAGCGGCGAATGCTCGCCCATTGGTTCTACAGCTATGTAGAGTGCGACCTCATGAACGTGAGTGCGATACGCCGTGCCGGGGCGGAGCCCGGCCGTGCGTGACGAGCGTCCGGGGCGCGGACGTCGCAGGAAGAAGAAGAGGCCGAAGACCCGGCTCACCCGCCGCGGGCGGATCCTCGCGTGGACCGGAGGCGTGCTGGCGGCCCTGATCCTCGGCGTCGCCGGGGTGGGCTACTGGATGTACCAGCACCTCGACGGGAACATCACGGCCACGGACCTGGACCACCGCCTCGGCGGCGACCGCCCGGACAACCTCAGCCCGGGCTCGAAGAACATCCTGGTCGTCGGCTCGGACAGCCGTGCGGGCGCGAACGCGAAGTACGGCAAGGGCCTGGAGACGATGCAGTCGGACACGCTCATGGTCGTGCACCTGGCCGCGAACCGCGAGTGGGCGACGGTGATGTCGCTGCCCCGTGACTCCTACGTCCGTATCCCCTCCTGCGAGCGGGGTGACGGGAAGAAGTCGGCGCCGCACTCCTTCAAGATCAACGAGTCCTTCGCGATCGGCGGCAGCAAGGGCGACGTGGGCGCCGCGGCGGCCTGCACCATCAAGACCGTGGAGAAGAACACCGGGCTGCGCATGGACCACTTCATGTCGGTGGACTTCCAGGGCTTCAAGGGCATGGTCAACGCGCTGGGCGGCATCGAGGTCTGCCCCAAGGAGCCGATCCACGACAAGAAGGCCCACCTCGACATGGAGGCGGGCTGCCAGACGGTCAAGGACGAGAAGGCCCTGGGCTACGTCCGTACCCGTTACAGCGTCGGCGACGGCTCCGACCTCGGCCGCATCGGCCGCCAGCAGGAGTTCATGCGGGCCCTGGCCGAGAAGGCGCAGTCGAAGCTCACCAGCCCCGACGACCTGTACGACTTCCTCGACTCCACGACCAAGTCCCTGACCACGGACAAGGAACTCGCCGGACTCAAGCCGCTGTACGACCTGGCCAACGAGGTCAAGGGCATCCCGAAGGACCGCCTCGCCTTCCTGACCGTGCCCAACTACCCGCGCCAGGCCGACGTCCCCTCCGACCGGGCCAACGTCGTCTGGCAGTACCCGCAGGCGGCCCGGCTCTTCGACAAGCTCGCCCACGACAAGGAGGTGGACGAGAAGCGGCTGAAGAAGGCGGCCCGCGAGAAGCCGATCCCCACCCGCTCCGTCCGCGTCCAGGTGCTCAACGGCACCGGCAAGGACGGACGCGCCGCCGACGTCGCCAAGGACCTGCGCGCCCTCGGCTTCACCGTGACGACGACCGGAAACGCCACCAAGGAGGTCGAGAAGACCACGGTCAGCTACCCCGAGAACCTCCGCCGCTCCGCCGAGGTCCTCGCCTCCCGCCTGCCGGACCCCGCGACCCGGGGTGGCGAGGGCGGAGTCGTCCCGGGCGCCGTCACCCTCACCGTGGGCCCCGACTACGAGGGGCTCCGCTGATCCGGCGACAGGAGTGTGGCCCGGGGCGGTGGAAGGGCCACCTGCCCACCGCCCCCGGGCCACGGTCTGGGGTGCGGGCGGTCAGTCCGCGCGGCCGGGGAGCTCCTCGCGGACCGTGCGCGCGGCGGCGACCAGGTTCTCCAGCGAGGCGCGGGTCTCCGGCCAGCCGCGGGTCTTCAGGCCGCAGTCCGGATTGACCCACAGCCGCTCGGGCGGGATGGCCTCAAGTCCCTTGCGCAGCAGCGCCGTCGCCTCCTCCGCGCTGGGGATGCGGGGCGAGTGGATGTCGTACACCCCGGGCCCCGCCTCGCGCGGGTAGCCGTGGTCGGCCAGCTCGTGCGCGACCTGCATGTGCGAGCGGGCCGCCTCCAGGCTGATGACGTCGGCGTCGATGTCGTCGATGGCCTGGACGATGTCGCCGAACTCGGCGTAGCACATGTGCGTGTGGATCTGCGTGTCCGGACGCACCCCGCCGGTGGAGAGACGGAACGCCTCGGTGGCCCACGCCAGATACGCGTCGCGGTCGGCGGCACGCAGCGGCAGCGTCTCGCGCAGCGCGGGCTCGTCGACCTGGATCACCGAGGTCCCGGCGGCCTCCAGGCCGTTCACCTCGTCGCGCAGCGCGAGGGCGACCTGGCGGGCCGTGTCGCCCAGCGGCTGGTCGTCGCGGACGAAGGACCAGGCCAGCATGGTGACGGGGCCCGTCAGCATGCCCTTGACGGGGCGGGTGGTCAGCGACTGGGCGTACGTAGTCCACCGTACGGTCATCGGCTCGGGGCGCGAGATGTCACCGGCCAGGATCGGCGGGCGTACGTAACGGGTGCCGTAGGACTGCACCCAGCCGTGCTGCGTGGCCAGATAGCCGGACAGCTGCTCGGCGAAGTACTGCACCATGTCGTTGCGTTCGGGCTCGCCGTGCACCAGGACGTCGATGCCCGCCTTCTCCTGGAAGGCCAGCACGTCGCGGATCTCGGTCTTGATGCGCTCCTCGTACGCCGCCTCGTCGATACGCCCGGCGCGCAGGTCGGCCCGCGCGGTGCGCAGCGCGGTGGTCTGCGGGAACGAGCCGATGGTGGTGACCGGCAGCAGCGGCAGCCCGAGGTGGTTCCGCTGGGCGGCGGCGCGTTCGGCGTACGGCTGGGAGCGGTGCTTCTCGGCCTCGGTGACGGCCGCGGCGCGGGCCCGCACCGCCGGGTCGTGGGTGAGCGCGGAGCCCGCGCGGGACGCGAGATCGGCGCGGTTGGCCGACAGCTCCCCGGCGATGGCGTCCGTCCCCTGGGCCAGCCCCTTGGCGAGGGTGACGATCTCGGCGGTCTTCTGCCGGGCGAACGCCAACCAGCGCAGCACCTCCGCGTCGATGTCGCGCTCGGCCCTGGCGTCGAGCGGGACGTGGAGGAGGGAGCAGGAGGCGGCGACGTCGACCCGGTCGGCGAGGCCGAGGAGGGTGCCGAGAGTGGAGAGCGACTTCTCCAGGTCGTTGATCCAGATGTTGCGGCCGTTGACGACGCCCGCGACCAGGCGCTTGCCGGGCAGGCCGCCGTTGGCGGCGATGGCGTCCAGATTGGCGGCGGCGGCCTCCGTGAAGTCGAGGGCCAGCCCCTCGACGGGGCTCTTGGCCAGCACGGGGAGGGCGTCCCCGAGACGGTCGAAGTACGAGGCGACCAGCAGCCGGGGGCGGTCGGCGAGCCTGCCCAGCTCACGGTAGGCGTGGGCCGCGGCCTCCAGCTCCTCCGGGGTGCGGTCCTGGACGAGCGCGGGCTCGTCGAGCTGCACCCACTCGGCGCCCGTGGCCCGAAGATCGGCGAGGACCTCGGCGTAGACCGGCAGCAGCCGCTCCAGCAGGCTCAGCGGCGAGAAGTCGGCGGCGACGCCCGGCGCGGGCTTGGCCAGCAGCAGATAGGTGACCGGGCCGACGAGGACGGGCCGGGCCGTGAGGCCGAGCGCGAGGGCCTCCTTCAGCTCGGCCACCTGCTTGGCGGGGTTCGCGGTGAAGTCGGTGTCCGGGCCCAGCTCGGGGACGAGGTAGTGGTAATTGGTGTCGAACCACTTCGTCATCTCCAGCGGCGCCACGTCCTGGGTGCCGCGGGCCATCGCGAAGTACCCGGCCAGCGCGTCGGCCTCGACGGCCGCGCGGTGCCGCTCGGGGACGGCGCCGACCATGACGCTGGCGTCGAGCATGTGGTCGTAGTACGAGAAGTCGCCGGTCGGCACCTCGTGGACGCCCGCCTCGGCGAGCCGGGTCCAGTTGGCCTCGCGCAGCTCGGCCGCGGTGCGGCCCAGGTCCTCTGAGGTGACGCGGCCCTTCCAGAAGCCCTCGACGGCCTTCTTCAGCTCTCGGTTCGGGCCCTGACGGGGGTAGCCGTACACGGTGGCCACGGTGGCCCGTGCTGCCGCGGCTGCGGACTTCGGTGTCACGGAGATCTCCTTCGCGAGATGTCTCGTCGGATCCCGGGGACGGGACGAGGGCGCGAAGGGGACGGACAGCGGCGGAGAAGGGACGCGCGGCGTGCGTCCGTCCGCCTGAGCTGTGTACGCCGACCTGCCCGCGAGGTCACCGGGATGTACCGCACACGCGTGGGCGTACGCGGACAACGGGCAGGTCTTCGGACTCGCGGGCTTGCCTGCCGGACACCGGATACCGGTTCCGGAGGGCTCCTACTGGCCGTCGCTTCCCAGGCCCTGTTCGTCGGGCCCAGTGCTCATGACGGCGTTCGTTCCCACTCACCGCTGCGGGGCAGTCCCGGAATCCCACCGGGTTCCCTCTTACGACGCGTCCCACCTGGCGGGTGGGGCGAACCAGTTGCACCGCCAGCGTAGACGGAGATCCCCGCGCGTGGGTAGTGCGCCCGGGGACGGCCGCCGGTTCTTCCGGTGGCCGTCAGTTCTTCTGCAGGGCGCGGGTCACGCCCGCGACGACGGCGGTCGTCAGCACCCAGCCGAGGGCGATCAGCGCATGGGCCAGCGCCTGGAGGCCGTCGTCCGGCCAGTACCAGGCGGTGCGCTGGCCCAGGCCGCCGATGGGGATCACGAGGTCGAGGGTGTAGACGAGGGGGTGGAACGGGGCGCCCTCGCCCGGCTTCGCCGGAGCGGGGGAGCCCGCGCCGAAGGCCGCCGTGCCCAGCACGGTCAGCGCGAGGAGCCACACTCCGGCCAGCCAGGGGCGGTAGCCGTAGCCGACGGTCGCGTCGAGCAGATACCCCCACGCACGCGTGACCGGGGGCAGCGTGCCGCGCCGGTGGCGCTGCTTGGCCAGGAGCACGCGGCGGGCGTCGTCGTCATGGCCGTCCCTCCGGTACCAGCTCGCCAACTGCTCGTAGGGCTGGGGGCTGTAGCCCGGTCCGCGCCGGATCCAGGCCACGCGACCGGCCACGGCGTCCCGCCGCCCCGCCTCGTCGTCCCCCATGAGCGAGCCGTACACGAAGCCGTCCAGCTCCACGACGTCCGGCCAGCTCGGCCCGGTGTCGTACAGCTGGGACACCTGCGCGCCGCGCAGGTCCACGGCGCCGGACGGGCGCCCGGCGAGGGTGAGGTCGAGGTCGACGGCCCGCAGCAGCGGGGCGGCCAGGCACGGGCCGCCACCGTCGGGCGGCCCGGCGAGGACGGCCTCCGCGAAGGTCGCCCTGTCCGAGACCTGGGCGCCCCGCAGCCGTACGGTCCCGTGCGCGGTGAAGCCGCTGGAGAAGTCGAGCGTCGAGGCCACGGCGTTGTCCAGGGCGAGCGCCACCCCGCGCGGGGACGGCCGCTCCAGCCGCGCGCCCCGCATATGGAGCCCGCCCGGCAACTGGGCGCCCATGAGGCGGAGTTCGCCGTGCGCGACGAAGCCGTCCTGGGCGTAGAGGCCGCCCTCGGCGACCAGTCCACCGGCGGACACGGCCCACTCCCCGGGCGCCACGACCTCCGCCCCGTTGAGGCTCACGGCGCCGCTCACATGGGCGTTGATGAGCGACAGGGCGGTGACCCTGCGGTGGAAGGGCGAGGCGGCGCCGCACTCCACGCGCGTACGCCGCAGGTCGAAGCGCCCCTCCGTACGGATCAGTCCGGCCTCCACGCTCGGCACCCGACTGTCCCTGATCGCGATCGACCGGGTCGCCGCGCCGGAGAGGTCGATGCCCTCCTCGAACCAGCAGCCGTCGAGCCACAGGGCGTGGGCGATCTCCGCGCCCGCCAGGTCGAGTGGGCCGGTCAGCCGCGCTCCGGTGAGCCTCAGGCTCGCGACGGCGCCGGGCCGGGCGGCGTTGGCGTCCTGGAGGAGCGCGACGACCACGGCGGCCCGCACCGTCCGCCCGGGCCCCCAGCCGCCGCCCCGGGCGACCTGGTCGTCCTCGGGCACGCCCGTACGCAGATCCACGGGGCGTCCCTCGGGGAACGCGTCCCACACCTCGCGCTCGGGGGCGGTCAACTCGTCGTAGGAGAGCACCCGTTCAGGGTAGTGATCTTCCGCGCGGCCAGCGGCTCGTCCCGCGACGACCCCGACCGGAACCGTCGCCCGCCCTCCGTCGCAACCCTTGCTTCACCTATCGATATTCGATAGATTCCCATCGTGGATCGATGGGAGGACGGGCCATGGGGAAGCTGGCAGTGCGCGCGCTGCGCGCCGTGCTCGTGGTGGTGCTCACCGGCACCGTGTTCGTCCAGGCGCTGATGGTGTGGGCGCTGGTCAGCGGGAGCGACCCGGAGGACGGGGCGCTCCCGCTGACCCCGCTGCGCGTGATCACGGTCCTGGGCATCGGGGCGGCCCAGGTCGTCATGGTCTGTGTGTGGCGGCTGGTGACGATGGTGCGGCGCGGAACCGTGTTCTCCCACGCCGCCTTCCGGTACGTGGACGTCATCATCGGCGCGATCGTCGTGGTGGCTCTCGTGTGGTTCGCGGTCACGGCCCTGAACGCGCCCGGCCAGCGGGACGACCCGGGCGTCACCGTCATCATGGGCGGGATCGGCCTGGCCGTTCTGGGAGTCGCGCTCATCGTGCTCGTGCTGCGGATGCTGCTCGCCCAGGCCGTCGCCCGCGACGTCGAAGCGGCGCGGATGCAGGCCGAGCTGGACGAGGTCATCTGATGCCGATCGCCGTCGACATCGACGTGATGCTGGCCAGGCGGAAGATGTCCGTGGGCGAACTCGCGGACCGCGTGGGGATCACGCCCGCCAACCTGGCGGTGCTCAAGAACGGCCGCGCCAAGGCGGTGCGCTTCGCGACGCTCGCCGCGCTCTGCGAGGTGCTCAAGTGCCAGCCGGGCGACCTGCTGCGCTGGGAGGACGAGGACACCGCGGGCGGATGAGCCGAGCCCCCTCGCGATCCGCGCGGGGGCCGCCTTCAGGCCACCGATCCGGCCGCCCCTCAGGCCACCTCGTCCGTCCGCCCGATGCGGGTGCCGTTGGCGAGGGCCGTGGGGTCGAGGGCGAGGGAGGCGGCGGCTGTGGCGCCGACGTCGGCGAGCGAGTGGGCGTCGGGGAGGAGTTCGACGCCGGTGGCCTCCGGGCGGTGGATCAGGACGGGGACGTACTCGCGGGTGTGGTACGCGTGGCCGATCGTCGGGTCGTTGCCGTGGTCGCCGGTGACGACGAGGCGGTCGCCGGGCCGGTCCAGGAGCGAGACGAGCGCGGCGAGCCCGGCGTCGGTCTGCTCCAGGACGGCGCCGTAGCGGCCGGGGTCCTGCTGGTGGCCCGCGAGGTCGGTCTCCTGGACGTTGGCGACGACCAGCGCGTCGTCGCCGGGCGCCCGGACGGCTTCGAGGGTGTGCGCGAAGACGTCGGCCGTGGGGACGGCGGGGCGCCGTACGGCCGTCTCGCCGGCCAGGATGTCGGCGGCCTTGCCGACGAGCGTGACGGGGATGCCCGCGCGCGCCGCGAGAGCGGGCAGCTGCCTGGTGTGGTCCAGGGGGGCGCCCAGGTGCTGGACCTCCAGGCCGCCGTTGCGGTAGACGCCGGTCGCGGGGGTGTCGAGCCCCACGGTGCCGCCGTCGCCGTCCCGCACGTAGCGGGGGAGCGGGCCGTCCGCGTGGCCGCCGACGGCGATGACCCGCGCGACGGGCGCGACGGCGCGCACCGTGCGGGCGATGGCGAGGATACGGTCGAAGGCGAGGTCCTCCAGGCGGCCGGTGGCGTTCCAGTTGATGCCCGGGTCGGCTTCCAGGTTGTCGTGGACGAGGACGGCGCCGTCGACGACGAGCAGGGGGCGCCCGTCGAGGCGTTCGACCCGGTGTCCGGCGGTGCGCAGGGCTTCGGTCACCTCGTCCAGGTGCGCGGCGAGCCGGGCGACGGTGACGTGGCTGAAGTCGGCGCCCATCATCGTCTGATGGCCCGCGAAGGTGTCGGCGCCCGGGTAGCCCAGCGCGGCCCGCCCGGCGGCCACCGGCAGATGCGTGCGCCGCGCGAGGTCGGGGTGCGGGTGGACCAGGCCGAGGCCGAGCGCGCCGAGCATGGGCAGCCGCAGCGGCCGTGCGCCGAAGGTGCGGGCGTGGTCGAGGACGTGGCCGCAGGTGTCGGCCGTGACGTCCCCGGGGCGGAGCGCTCCCGCGTCGGGCATCGCGCCGACGCCGAAGCCGTCGATGACGACGATGACGGTCCTGCTCATGACCGCTCCCTTCCGAGTGCGTCGTACAGGCCGGTCAGCCGCGGCCTGCCGGAGGAGAGACCCGCGACGACGGCGACCTTGGAGCGGGTGACGAAGATCTGGGTGCGGAAGGCGAGCAGGGCGGTCTCGCCGAGCCGCACGCCGTGCCCGGAGGCGGGGTCCGGCGCGTCCAGCAGCCGGTAGTAGTCGATGTTCTCGGGGGGCGCGGGCTGCACCGGCAGCCGCAGGCCCGTACGGGGCAGCAGCGCCGTGCGGAGGTGGGAGCGGGGGTAGAAGCCGCCGCCGAAGAGCGCCGGGCGGCCGTCGGCGAGGGTGTGCGCGACCTCGGTGACGTACACGTAGGCGGGCTTCTCCGGCTGCGCCATGTCGTGCGCGTGCAGCGGCGTCGTGCCGGTCAGCGCGTGCCCCGGCTCGCCGTGGGTGGCGCCGAGCCGGGCGAGCAGCGGGAGGGTGGCCATGGACGTGGCGCTGGGCGCGCTCAGCTTCAGGTCCTCGTGCCCGCGCCCGGCCAGCAGCGCGCGCGCCTTGAGCGCCAGGTCGAAGTTGGGGGTGGGCGCGGGCTCGCCCGTCACCGGGTCGCACAGGACGCAGGGGAAGGCGGTCACGCCCGCGATCCGTACGCCCGGCAGCTCTTCGAGCACGGCGGCGAACGCGTCGAGCCCGTCGAGCGGAACGCCTCCCTCCTGCCCCGGGTAGACCGCGCCGGGCGCGCCCTCGATCCGTACCAGGACGTCCTGGACGAGGCCGAGCCGTGCGGCCTCCTCGGAGACGGCGCGGGCGTTGGCCAGGTCGTAGACGGTGACCGTCTCGGGGCGCAGGGCGAGCAGTTCGGGAAGCTCCCGGCGCGGGATCTGCACCAGATGGCCGAGGTTGCCCGCGCGGGCGCCCGCGGCGTGGAGGGTGCGGGCCTCGTCGGCGTCGATGGCGGCGTAGGCGGGGATGCTCCGCGAGATCGCCCTGATCAGCTCGGGGTTCCGGCCGATCTGCTTGACGACGAACCACAGCCCCAGGCCGAGCCGGTCCGCCTCCTGGGCGAGGAGCGCGGCGTTCTCCCCGACGGCGTCGAGATCCATGACGTACGTGTCGGGCGGGATCTCGCCGCGGCGGTGGAGCTCGGCCGCGGTCTCGGCGAGCTGAGGGTTGCGGGCCAGGAGGCTGTCGAGGAACACGTCAGTCCTTCGTGTGAAGCTGGTGATGCGGTACGTCGGGGTCCGGGCGGCCGGACGCGTCCTCGGCGTCGAGCGCGGCCAGGGAACGGCGCAGGATGTCCAGGACGAGATCGGCACCGGCCCGCATGGGGTTGATCCGGACCACCCAGTCGGCCAGTGCGGGGGCGTCGTCCAGGGTGGAGCTGGACATCCGGTAGAAGAGCGGCGCGATCTCGTAGCGCGAGTTGGAGCCGACCGGGTAGGGCGCGGCGCCGAACCGGGCCGCGGCCTCCGGGAGCCGCCGCGCGACGGGCCGCGTCAGCCGTACGAGCAGGCAGCGGTCCTGCACGTTGGCGAGCCGCACCTCCGCGACGCCCGGCACCTCCCCGGCCGCGAGCCGCCGGGCCGCCTCCTCGCCGGTGCGGGACTGCACGGCCCACATCACCGGTACGTGCGTGAGGGCGCGCAGCGCGTCGAGGGCCTGGTGCCCCTGCACCTGGCCGCCGCCGGAGTAGTTGTCGGCGCGCACGGCGGCCACGAGGTCCGACGCGCCCGCGACGACGCCGACGCCCTCGGGGCCGTGCAGCTTGAACAGGGAGAAGCAGGAGGCGTCGGCGCCCAGTTCGACGCCGCTGGCGGGCACGCGCAGCACGGCGTAGTTGTCGTCGACCAGCGTGCGTACGCCCGCCGCGCGGCAGGCGGCCAGGACCTCGCCCGGGTCGTAGGAGTCGGTCAGCCGCTGCCGCGTGTGCTGGACGTACGCCCACCGGAAGCGTCCGGAGGCGAGCGCGTCGCGCAGCGCGGCCGGGTCGTTGAAGTCCACCTCGACGGTCTCGACGCCGAGCCCGCGCAGCGTGACGGCCGTGGTGCGGTAGACGGGCGCGCGGTGGATCAGCAACGGCTCGCCCGGCCCCACCGCGGCGCTCAGCGCCGCCCGGATGGCACCGGTGCCCGCGCCCTGCACGAGCGCGGCGTCCTCGGTACCGAAGAAGTCGGCGAGGACGGCCTCGACCCGCGCGGTGGTGCGCGGCCGCCCCGGTCCGGGAACCACGCCGACGTCGGCCGCGAACAGCTCGTGCCCGGCGAAGTGCGCCGCGGTGGCCTCCAGCAGCCGGAACTGCCGCGCGACGGCGTCCTCGACCGGGACGGTGGGCAGCGGGAAGGTCGGCGGCAGCGCGGGCCCGGCGACGCCGGGCGCCCCGCCGGGCGCGTCGGCCGCGTCGGTCGCTTCAGCCGTGCCGGGCTCGGCAGGGCCATCAGGCACGTCAGGCGCGTCAGCCATTCTCAGATCTCCTCGGTGCTCGCGCCGGTCAGGAAGCGCAGCGGATTGCGTCGCGTCATCAGATCGATGAGGTCCTCGTCCACGCCGACGGCGCGCAGTTGCGGCAGGAACGAGCGGAACAGGTGCCCGTAGCCCTGTCCGCCCTCGGTACGCAGGTAGCCATGGCGTGAGATGTCGCAGCTCAGCAGCGCACGGTCGGCGTGACCGGCCTCCAGCAGCTCCAGCAGCAGCCGCAGCCGGGTCTCGTCGCTCTGGTAGCTCTCCTTGCCGACCGTGTCGAAGGCGACGTACGCGCCGGAGCGCGCCAGCTCCCGGTGCGTGTCCGGCGCGTCGAGCAGGTCCTGGTGCCCGATGCTCACCCGGTGCGGCGGCAGCCCCTCACCGGTCAGCAGGTCGAGCTGGGCGAGGCCGCCCTGCCCGAGCTGGGCGTGCGTGGCCACCGACAGCCCCGTGGCCAGGGCCGTCCGCGCCGCGGCGCGCAGCGAACGGGCCTCCGGGGCGCTCGGCACCTCGCCGTGACTGCCGACCTCGCCGAGCACTCCGGGCCGTACGTCCGTACCGTCCAGCCCGTCGCGCACCTCCGCGAGCAGCGTGTCCGTGAGCTGCTCGACGCTCGCGCCGTCCAGCTCCGGGGTGTGGAACGGCTCGTAGTACCAGCCGGTCGCCGCCACCACGGCCACACCGGCGCGCTCCGCGATCCGGGCCAGGGCGCGCGGGTCGCGTCCCATGCCCCGGCAGGTCAGCTCCACGACGAGGGAGAGCCCGAAGTGCTCGCGCAGTCCGGCCAGTTCGCGGGTGACGTGTGCCTCGTGGCGCGGCACGTCGAGGACGGCGGCCCCGTCGCCCTTGAGGTCCAGGTCGAGGACGAGGTGCTCGTGGGCGAGCACGGGGCCGGGGACGGCCGAGGGGGACAGCGGTCCCGCGACGGTCCGCACGAGGGGCCCGGAGGCGTGCGGTGTGCTCATGGTGCGGTGCCCTTCCGGTTTCCGGTGCCCGGTGGTCACCCCTTGACCGGGGTGAACAGATCGAGCCAGTACAGGACATTGAGCAGGATGCCGCCGACGATCACGGCGGCCGGTGCCGCCGCCATGCGGACGACGGGGCGTCCCATGGCCTCGTTGAGCAGGTAGAGCCCGCCGACGATGAGGATGCCGAGCCCGGCGCCCATCGCGTTCGCGGCCATCAGCGAACCGAAGAGGATGGCCAGTTGCAGCGACTCGGAGATCGCGCTGCGCAGGTGCTCGGAGGAGTCGCGCACGCTCGGCAGCCGGCCGAGTATCCGGCCGATCCAGGAGAGGGCCAGCACCTCCAGGGCGAAGACCGCGGCGCCGACCACGAGGGCGAGGAAGGGGTTCGGCAGCAGGTACCCGATCGGGTAGACGAGGGTGAAGCCCGCGATGCCGTACGCGCCGGAGGCGAGCGCCGTCGTCGCGATGAGCGGGATGAAGCCGAACACGCGGTAGAAGTCGACCTGCGCGGCCTCGGAGATGTGCCCCTTGGCGATCAGGAAGCTGGTGGCCTCGCCGCCGCCGAAGATCCGCATCTGCGCCAGCAGACAGACCCCGGCGCCCAGCAGCATGAAGAGCGGCAGATAGCGCCGCAGCCGCGCCGCGCTCGCGCTGAACAGCGAGGCCATCGGGTCCTCGGCGGCCTCCTCGCCGCTCTTCCCGTCGTCCGCCGCCGTGCCGTTCTCCAGCGCCGCGGCCCGGTCGGCCGCGCGCTGCTTGAGGTCGCGGCGGACGGCCAGCCCGATGAGCATCAGCACGCCGACGGCCATGGCCAGCGCGCCCGCGAACATGTCGGGCCACAGCTTCATCGTCATCACGACGAGGGCCAGTTCGAGGACGCCCGAGATCGCGCCCCACTTGCGGCCGAACTGCTTGGTGATGGCCAGCACGGGAAAGAGCGTGAACAGGAACAGGATCGGCGTGGACATCTGCTGCATCGCCGTCAGGAAGTCCACCGGCAGGTCGTGCGCCAGGTTGTTGGCGCCGCCCAGCGCGAAGACGACGACGGCGCCCCACGCCCCGCCGAGGATCGGCGCGAGCCACTTCTTCGGGGAGAGCAGGCCCAGGACGTCGGTGGGCAGGAAGAGCAGCCAGGGGTTCAGCACACCGGAGGAGAGCGCCATCGGCGCCCCCAGCCCGAAGATGAACCCGGCGGAGAGCCCGAAGGAGACCGCCGTGGTGGCCGTGCGGGTGGTGCGCCCCTGGATGAAGTCCAGCATGAAGGGGCGTACGCCGTCGTTGAAGACGGCCAGTGCCATGTGGGAGATGAACGCGGTCAGCGCGCAGAGCGCGATGACGGTCAGCTCCTGCGGCAGGGTGAAGTCCAGGGAGGCGGAGGCCGCCAGCTCGGTTGCGGTACTCACGGGGTCACTTCCTCAGCCCGGTGCGGTGGCCGGTCCCTCAGGCCGCGCGCCGTGCGGCGGCGCGGGCGATGAGCGGAGCGACGGTGTCGATCTGGTCCATGGAGAACCCGAAGACCTTCTTGCCGTCGGCGAGAAGGGCCTCGACCTCCTCCTCGGTCGGTACGGACCGGCCGAAGGTGTGGCAGGCGGGCTGTCCCATCAGGCCCACCAGGACGCCGAGCGAGGCGCCCGCGCCGGTGTGACAGGTGCCGAGGTAGTAGTCGGCCTGCCCGGCGCGGAGCTTCATCGCCGCGTCCATGTCGCTGGAGACGGTGACCTCGACGCCGTCGAGCCCGAGCTCCTTGACCGCGTTCGCGGCCTCGGTCTTGCCGACACCGCCGGTGAGGATCTTCGTCATGAGGGGTACCTCTCTCGTCTTCGAGCGGGGGGGGGGGGTGGGTGTTGTGTGGTCAGCCGGAGACGCGCTGGTCGAGGACGGCCAGGTGCATCGCCAGGAAGTTGATCTCGGACTCGGGGAGCGTGGCGCCCAGTTCGGCGCGGGCGCGCTCGGCCGTGGCGCGGGCGCGGGCGACGGCCGCGGGACGGTCGGCGAGTTCGGCGGCGATCTGCTCGTCGGTGCTGAACTCCTCGATCGCCTCGCCGTTCAGCAGCCGGGTGAGCGCCATCATCAGATGGCTGGTGAGCATCCCGGCGCTCTCCTCGGTGACGGGCCTGCCCTCGTCGGCGAGCGCCGCCAGCTCACCGGCGACGAAGTCGGCGACCTCGGGCCGGACCTGGCCGCCCTCCCGGAAGAGCTGGATGCGCTGGGCGAGCTGGTCGTCCACGACGGTCTCCTTCCACAGAAATCGGGATTCTGGATTCTCCGGGCGCGAACGAGGCGGCGCCCAGCGGGTCTTGAGAAAGACGGAGAGTGGGGGGGTCAGTACGACGGCATCCGCTCACCCCGGAGAACCTCGCTCTGCAGGGCCGTGACCCGGGAGGGATCGACGGCGTCCCGTACGGCACGCAGCGCGGTCCCGCTCTCGGCCCGGCCGATGACGGCCGCCTTCGAGTTCCGCAGCGACAGGTCGCGGGTTATCTCGTCCCCGAGCGGGAGGACCTCGGCGCGCATGGTGGGGCGGCCCTGGACCTCGTCGAGGTTCCAGACCGTCACGTCGGCCTCGCGCCGCTCGAACAGGTCACCGAGCTGCATGTACGACGCCTCCACCCACTCCACGTCGGGGCGGCCCGCGAAGGCGCGCTCGGCCAGCATCCGCTGGTCCTCCGAGGCGTGGTCGACGGCGACCCGCAGCCCCGGCGCGTCCAGCGAGGCGCCCTCGCGCAGCAGCAGGCCGTGCGCCCCCACGTAGGTGGCGGGACCCAGGTCCACGACGAGTTCGAGGTCCCCGGAGTGCTCCTCGATCAGCCGGTCGGCGGCGAACCGCGAGAGCACGACGAGATCGACCTTGCCCTCCAGCAGCGCCGTGGTCCGCGCCCCGGCGCCCCGCATGAAGGTGATCGCGAACGGCGTTCCCGCCTCGTCGAAGGCCGTGCGCAGCCCGGTCGCCAGGCCCTCGTACCGCCGCGAGTACGGCAGCGGCATCGCGGCCAGCAGCGTGCCGAGCCCGGACAGCCGCCACAGCACGGACCGGTCCGAGCGCACGAGGAACGTCCCGAGGTGCCCGCGCGCCGCCGTCTCGACGGCACCCGACTCCTCCAGCAGCCGCAGCGCGGCCTGCACGGTGCCGTTCCCGCACCCCAGCTCCTCGGCGAGGTCCCGCACCCGGGGCAGCCGCGTGTCGGGCTCGTGCCCCAGCAGCAGGGCCGCGAGCTGGCGCGCCGCCAGACCGTTCCGGGTGAGAAACCGCTCGTCGAATGCGTTCACGAGTGCACAGTAACCAGAATCCTGGATACTTGCCAAGCACCCCACCGCGACCGTGCGATCACCCTGCGGAGGGGGAACGGGCTCAGGGTCGGCGGATCGCGACGACGTCGCACTCCAGCGTCACCTTCGGGCTGAGCGTGAACGCGGTGAACGCGTTCCAGTTCACGCCCCAGTCGTTGCGGTTGATCGTCAGGCTCGCCGTGAAACCGGCGTAGAAGTCGCCCTCCATGCCGTCCCCGCCGTCGGTCAGCTCCACGTCCAGGGTGACGGGCCTGGTCAGGCCGCGGAGGGTGAGATCGCCGAAGAGCTGGTAGTTGCTCCTGTCGACCTGCCGCAGGCCGGTCGAGGCGAAGGTGAGGGTGGGGTGGCCGTCCGCGTCGAGGAACTTGTCCCGCAGCATGTCGTCGCGCTGCCGGTTGCCCGTCCGGATGCTCGCGGCCTGGATCGTGAGCCGCGCGCCGGAGCTGGCCGGGTCGTCACCGTCGAGGTAGGCGTCGCCCTCGAACTCCTCGAACCGGCCGCGGACCCTGGTGGACATCGTGTGCCGCGCGACGAAACCGATCCGGGTGTGGCGGGGATCGAGGGTGTAGTGGCCGGTCAGCTCGTTGAGGTTGGTGATCGTCGACATGCTGGAGGGCTCCTGGGAGGACGAGTGGAGGGAAGAGACGGGGCGGGGACGGCAGGGCCCGGCCGCCGCGGTCCGGGCCCCGTGTCCCGGACCGCGGCGGCCGGCCGTTCCGGATCAGCCGAACTGGCCGGGCTGGTAGTCGCCCGCGGGGTTCTGCGCGATGACGTTCAGCCGGTTGAAGGCGTTGAGGAGGGCGATGATCGACACCAGCGCGCCGAGCTGCTCCTCGTCGTAGTGCTTGGTGGCGTTCGCCCACACCTCGTCCGGCACGCCTCCGGCCGCGTCCGCGACCCGGGTGCCCTGCTCCGCCAGCTCCAGGGCCGCCCGTTCGGCGTCGGTGTAGACCGTGGCCTCGCGCCAGGTCGCGACCAGGTGGAGGCGCTGCGCGGTCTCCCCGGCCTTCGCCGCGTCCTTGGTGTGCATGTCGGCGCAGAAGCCGCAGCCGTTGATCTGGCTGACGCGGAGCGCCACCAGTTCCGCCGTGGCGGCGGGCAGCGACGAGTCCGCTATCGGCTTGCCTGCCGCGGCGATGCTCTTCACGACCTTGGACGCGACCGGGTTGGTGAAGAAGTTGAGACGGGCTTCCATAAGGCTCTCCATTCCGTGCCAGCCGCTCCTCCGCCGGGCGGAACGGCTGCTCTGTTCGCGGGAGCGTGTTCGCTCCAGCCCTACGACGAGACAGGCGCGCGGAATGTGAGGCGGGGCGCCGCCGTGGGAGCCTGATCCGATGTCTGGACAGCGGCATGACCCGGAGCCCACGCAGCAGTTCTCCGACGAGCAGATCGTCAACTGGCTGATCGACGAGTGCCGGGATGTGGGCGGCCGCATCTCGACCCTGACGACCTCGGGCGATCGCATTCTCGCCGCGGGAAGCACCGTCATCGCGCTGGCCGCGACGGTCGCGTTCGGAGGCGGGAAGAGTTTTCTGCTGATGTGGCTGCCGCTGGGCGTCTCCATCGTCATCACCTACGGGCTCTACCTGAACAACATGACCCGGGCCCTGATCGGCTACAAGATCGGCCTGGAGGAAGAGATCGCGAGGCGCGTCGGCCTTCCTCTCATCGCGTGGCAGTCCCGCGTCAACGTCCGCGCGGGGTCCGGTCGCCATGTGAAGACCGCGCTCTTCCTCGGCGGGGTGGTGTATGCCGCGAGCGTAGGGGTCGGCATGACCCAGGCCCTGCACACGCTTTCGCCCGGAGCCTGGGGGCATGAGCGCGCGTGGCTCTACGTCGGGCTGACCCTCGCCAGCGTGCTGATCGGCACCGTCGCCCTCACCTCCTGCTATTGGATCCAGCGGCGCACACCCGCCACTACGGCCCGGAGAGTCGCGGAGATGTTCGCTGCCCCTGTACCGACTGGACGTCCGGACCCACGATCGGACGGTCCCGGCAGCGGCCTAGAGTGACCCCTCATGAACCGACCCACGGATGAGCTGCCGTTGCTGGAGCTGCTGTGTGCCGCTGACGAGGTGCGGGTGCCCGGTGAGATCGAGGCGTCGGGGCCGCATGAGAAGGCTCCCGGTGCGGTCGTGGACGCCTACGTCATCGACGGCGGCCGACTGCTTCTCACTCGCTGGCACGGTCGCCTGCACGAGGTGATCTACCAGACCCCGGCGGAGTCCGGGGAGGACGCCTTGCGGCGCAACGAGCGGCTGTTCGCGCACTACGGACAGGGCGACGGCTGGACCGAGATCCTCGACAACGGCTTCGGCAAGACCTATCGCCGTGCCGATCAGCGGCGGTTCGCGCTGTGGAGCTACGTGATGGACGTCACGACCTTCGGCACGATGGACTTCCACCAGGTCAAGTGGTAGCCGCCCCGCCCGGCGCCGCGTGTGCCCGGGCGGATTCGACGGCCTTCTCTCCCAGGAACCACACCAGTTCGGAACGCTGCCGGATCCCCAGCTTGCGCAGGATGTTGCTCACGTGCGCCTTGACGGTCTTCTCCGATATGAACAGCCGTCGGCCGATCATCGCGTTGGTCATCGACTCGTGAGCGATCAGGTCGGCGATCTCCCGCTTCCGCGCCGTCAGCGTCTCGGGGTACGTACGGTCCTGCGGCATCGGAATCTTCAGCACCATCATCGCCAGTTCGGTTCCGACGAGGCGGCACTGGTCCTTGATCCGGCCCAGCTCCTCCCGCAGTTGAGTCCCGTCGAGGAGGTCCACGCGCGATTGCAGCGTCTCCACCGCGAGCGCCACCTCGTCCAGGCAGTCGGTCGCGGTATGCAGCATGTCGGTCGGGAAGTCGAGCCGACTGGGGTCCAGTTCGGGGAATCCCCGGTACAACCGCTCCCGCTCCGGCCGTCGGGCGCTGCCCTCCAGAGACAGCGCCAGCGCCTGGGCCAGCCATTCCAGCGCGGTCACGAAGGTGTCGTCGAAGACATTGGGGAGGGGGGACAGTGTGTTGACCATGCCGATGACCGTGTCGTCCTCGGGCCCGAACATCGGCACCGCGACCACGTCGCGGCTGAGGACGCCGTCCCCCATGGGGGCACCGACGTGGCAACGGCGGCCGTCGTCGTACGCGTACCGGTACGGCTTGGCGTTCGCCCTGATCCAGTGCGACATTCCGCCCTTGCCGAACCGGGAGGTATCGGCGCTGAGATGCTCACCGGCACTGAAGATGTAGGGCATCACCAGCGTGTTGTCGCCCTGGTAGAGGCCCACGTAGAACGTCTCGACCGGCCCGATCGCGGTCGCGGCCCGGCGGACCGCGGCGCACATCCCGTTGACGTCGTCGGGTGCCAGCATCCGCAACTGACGGTCGGCCAGGCGCAAGGCGCCTCTCACCGTCTCCGGCAGTACCATCTCCAAGGCGATCCTCCAGTGACTGGCGTCGCGGCCACAGCGGAGCATCGACGATAGCCCGAAACGCGCTGGCGGGAGGCTCTCTCGCCGTTCTGGCGCGAAGGCCGGACGGGGCGCGAGGACCGCGCCCGCACCTCCCCTCCACGGACTTCCACGGTGCGCCGTCAGGCGAGGCCTAGTCCGAAGACCTAGGCCCCGCCGCCCCGAGAATCGGTCGAAGTCGTAGCGCCACGACGGGGCTTCGGTCATTAGGGTCAACGGCAGGCCGACGCCGCTGGTTGTCCGCCACAGCGATCACACGACCGAGCCGGGCGCGACCCGCCCCACAGCCCTGGTCACACAGACCCTGTCGCGCCTCGGCACCCCCCTTCCTTCGTGAGAAAGGCCCGACCCATGCCCACTCGACGTACTCTCCTGAGGTCCATCGCCGCCGGTGCGGGCGCCGTCGCTCTCGGCGTCTCCGGCTCGCAGGCGCTCGCCGCGACGGCGGCCGCTCCGTCCTCCCGCGAGGTCGACCTCGAACCGGGCTCGACGAGCTCCGAGGTCACCGCGCTGCAGTACCTGCTGACCGAGTACGGGTACAAGACCACGGCCGACGGGTACTACGGCCCGGTGTCCGAGAAGGCGGTCGCGAAGTTCCAGGGCGCCCACGGCCTGGTCAAGGACGGCTGGGCCGGGCCGCTCACCATGAAGAAACTGCTCGACAACAGCAAGGCCACCGCCAAGCAGGACTCGGACAACCGCAACGCCGTCCGGGCCGCCCAGGCCCTGCTGGTCGAACGCGGCTACGAGATGGCCGTCGACGGCGACTTCGGCTCGCTCACCCTGTCCAGCGTCAAGAAGTACCAGGCCAAGTGCAAGCTGAAGGATTCCGGCACCGTCGACTACACCACCTGGACCTTCCTGTTCAGCCCGCCGCGGAAGCCGGGTCCCGACCCGAAGGAAGGAAAGTCCGTGCTGGTGGCGCAGTCCGGCAGCGGACTGTCCACGTGGGCCTACGACTGCGGCCCGGCCGCCTTCGTCTCGGTTCAGCTGCGGCTGGGCCGCACGCCCGGCAAGTGGACCGACGTCGACCACCGCGGTGACGCCATCGACCACGCCCGCCGCACCGTGCTGCGCATGACCAACGACACCCGCGGCACCGGCCAGATCAGCGACGAGGTCGGCGTGGTCGCGGGGTTCAAGCGGATCGGTGTGGACCAGGCGAGAACCGGCGGCTTCGGCGACGCGCTGTCGACGGTCCGCGCCGGAGGCGTGTCGATGCTCGGCGGCGACCTCGCGGTGTGCGCCAAGTGGAACGGCCGCTCCACCGGTTCCACCCTGCACTGGATCGCCGTCCTCGACTACAGCTCCAAGTCCGGCAAGTACCAGGTCGCCGACTCCAGCAGCCAGCACAACAAGCTGGTCTGGGTGACCAGCGGCCAGCTGAAGTCCTTCGCCAGCGCCTGGGGGGACTCGGTCTGCGTCAAGTGAGCCCCTCCACCGGGTGTGCCTGCTGGCCCAGCTCGCAGTACGGGCGGCCGTCGACCAGGTCGACGGCCCCGCCGTCCGAACCCCGGGCGGAGAGGCAGCAGCGGACCCGGCCGGCGATGCGTGGCACGAACACCTCGTCGAGGCCCTCGGGGGCGACGAGCCGCCAGGAGGAGAGTTCCGCCGGGGGCAGCTCGACGGCGGCGAGGGTCTCGGCGTCCAGGACGCCGCCGTCGTAGAGGTAGGTGATGCGGGCGAGGCCCTGGGTGTGGCTGGGGTCGGGTCCTGGCGTGGTCCAGTCCGTGCCCAGCAGGGGGCCGATCCGCAGCGGAAGGCCGAGTTCCTCGCGGGCCTCGCGCGCCGCGGCCTGCCGCGGGGTCTCGCCCACGTCGCTGTCGATGCCGCCGCCGGGCAGCTGCCAGCGTCCCCCGGGACCGTAGGCGGGCTCCACCACGAGGACGCGCCCGCTCTCGTCGGTGCAGATCACCGCGGCACCGACCAGGAGCTTGGGGCGCTGGGCGATCAGCTCGGGCATCGAGAGAGCGCAGACGGACTCCTCCTCCGTCCGCCGCTCGGCGGACACGCCGACGGGGGAGCCGGTGCGGACCTCGCCGCCCGCCAGGTGCGCGATGCTCCCCGCGGCGAGCGCCTCCACCCCGTGCCGCAGACGCTGCCCGGCGGGGTGGGGCAGGCGGGCCGCCGCCTCGCGCGGCGTCAGCCACTCGGCGGCGGTGACCCCGCCGTCGGGCCGGAGGACGGCCGCGGCCTGCTCCGGGGAGAGCGGGCCGACATGGAAGACGTGGACGGCCGCCGCGCGGTCGGGGAGCCGGGCCGGGACGCTGTCCACGGCCAGCAGCCTCCCCAACTCCGGTGGTACGAGGCCGAGTTCCCCGGCGAGTGCCCGTACGGCCGCCTGCTCCGGCGTCTCCTGCGCGTGCGCCGTGCCGCCCGGCAGGTCCCAGGAACCGCGCCGGGTGCGCCGGACCACCAGCACGCGGCCCGCCTGGTCGGTGACGACGGCGGCGACCGCCATCGCGGGCGCGGGCAGCATCGCCCGGCGGTCCCGGCCGTCGGCCGGGGCGGGGTGCCCGTCGTGCAGCCAGGCGGTGTGCGCGCCGCGCTCGGCGGCCAGCGCGGCGGTCACCCGGCGCCGCAGCCGCTCCGGCAGCCGTTCCAGGGCCTCGTCCTCCGCCACCCACGCGGCGGCGCGGATCTCCGCGCTCTGGAGGGCGAGTTCACCGATGCCGGGGGCCGGGTCCGCGTGAGCGGCGTAGACGAAGGCGAGCAGGGACCGCCCGTACGCCTCGCGCGGGAGCGCGTCGACGGCCAGCAGCCGCCCGACGCGCAGCCGGTCCGTCCCCAGGCCGAGTTCCTCGCGGACCTCGCGCTCCAGCGCCTCGTGCGGAACCTCGTCGTCCAGCATGCCGCCGGGAAGGTCCCAGCCGGGCTTGTACGTCGGGTCGACGAGGAGCAACCGCCCCTCCCCGTCCCGGATCAGCGCGTCGGCCGCCGCCAACGGGGCGGGGTGCCGCGCCAGATAGGCGGCCGCCTGGGGCGGGACGGCCGTCGCGGGGACGGGTTCGGGTTCGGGAGAGGGACCGGGGCTTGACGCCATGGTGTTCCTTCCGGGGCATCGCGTACGGGGGCCGGAGAGTCAGCCTGCCGTATCCCCGTATCCCCGTATCCCGCGTATCGCGGACGTGCCTGCCCGTACGCCCTCAAAGCCCCGGCGGGCGGCGGTACTTGCGCTCCGCCCCCGCGCCTTGCTGGGCGAGGCCGAGGTTGTTGAGGGCGTTGGCGACGCCGTCGAGGTCGCCCGTCGTACGGAAGAGGCTGACGGCGCGGGCGTGGGCGTCGACGGCGTCCTCGAAACGCTCCGCCTCCTGCAGCGCGAGACCGAGCGCGTCCAGCGCCTCGGCCTGCCCCCGGGGGTCGCCGAGCTCGCGGAAGATCTCCAGGCCTCGGGTGTGGGCGGTGACGGCCTCCTCGGACCGGCCGGCGCCCTGCAGCGCCAGCCCGAGGTTGTTGCAGGCCCGGGCCTCGCCGTCCCGGTCCCCGGCCTCGTGGCGGAGCGCGACGGCTTCCGTGTGGGCGGCGACGGCCTCCTCGCACCGGTCCGCGCCCTGCAGCGCGAGGCCGAGGTTGTCGAGCGCCTCGGCGCGGCCGTTCCGGTCCCCGGCCTCCTGGAGGCGGGCGGCGGCGTCGGTGTGCGCGCGAACGGCCTCGTCGGGCCGGTCCGCCTCCTGCAGCGCGAGACCGAGCGCGTCGAGCGAGGCGCCCTCGCCACGCCGGTCGCCGATCTCCCGGTAGGCGGCGGCCGACTCCCGATGGGCGATGACGGCCCTGTTGAACCACTCCGTGTCGTCCATGATCGGGCCGAAGCCCTCCACCGCCTCACCGTCGCCCTGGCCCTCGGCCCTCGCCGGGCACATGGAACGAGTGAACATCTCCGGCCAAAGTCGCGCAATACCCGCGCAATACCCGCGCAATACCCGCGCAGCGTCCGCGCTAGCCGCGCCGCCCCGCGTCGTGTCCCCAGGCGTGCTTCAGCCGGTCGATGCCGCTGGGGTTACGAGGGGTGAGGGACAGCTCGGTTCCGGTGCCCTGGAGGGCGAAGAGGGAGTAGTAGTCGTAGGTGGGCCGTTCCTGGTGCTTGCCGCCGAGGGCGGGCCAGTAGATGGCGCCCATGCCGAGGTCGCGGACGGTGTCGGTGTCGGCGCGCAGGTAGCGGACGAAGTTCTCGCCGCTGTCCGCGTCGTTGTAGTCGAAGCCGGTGTCGGGCTCGTCGTCCATGGGGGCGCCGAACTCGTCCAGGACGGTGCGGGAGGCGCAGTCGCCGATCCCGTTCTTGAGGTCGGCGACCCAGCCGTCGTAGTCCTTGGCCTCCTTGCCGAACGCGTAGTGGTGGAGGGAGAGATACGTCCCGTCGAGCCTGCTGTCGGCGCACACGGACTTGACCTCGTCGTTGTAGCCGGTGCCGCTGATGAAGATCCGGTCCTTGGGGATCCGCGGGCGGTCGGTGATCCAGGTGGCGGCGAGGTCGGCCCACTCGGTGGCGCTGTAGCCGTGGGGCTCGTTCATCGGCTCGAAGTAGACGTGGTCGTCGTCGGCGTACTTGTCCGCGACCGTGTCCCACATCGAGTCGAAGGCGGCCGTGTCCGTGATCCGGCCGTCGGAGGACGCGCCGTCCTCCCAGTAGGACAGGACGACCTTGAGGCCCTTGGCGGTCGCGGCGTCGATGGCACCGGTGTAGGCGTCCCACCACGGCGTGCCCACGGACTTGGTGTTGACGGGCAGCCGGACGGTGTTGACGCCGGTCTCCTGGAAGCCGCCGTAGACGGCGTCGGCCTTGGCTCTGACCGTGTCGTAGTCGTCGGCTGCGTCCAGCCCCTCCAGGACGAGGGGCTCGTCGGCGAAGTTGTCGCCCGGACGCGCCCAGTTCACGCCTTGGAACTGGCCGGGGTCCAGCTCCTCCGGGCCCGGCTCGGCGGCGGACGAGGGCCCGCCGGAGGCGAGGGCCATGGGGGCGGCCAGCAGCATGGGCAGCAGACCTGCCAGCGCTCGTCGGGTACGGCGGCCTGAACGGGGGGTGGTGTGGGGGGTCATGGCTTCCTTTCGCACGTCGGCGGTGACGGGATGTTCGCGTGAACAGGGAGCGGGGAGCGTCGGCCGTGGGGTTACTCGTTGACGGTGAAGCCCTGGTCCTTCCCGTGGTCGACGCTCTTCTTCTCCCAGGCCGCGAAGCCCTTGCTGAGCGGGGTGTCCGAGACGTACGCCTTGCCGACGGTGTCCTTGAAGACCGAGTTGGCGTACACCTGGTACGGGAGGTACGACCAGTCGGCGCCGACGCGGCGCGCGGACTCGGCGAAGACCTTGTTGGCCTTCTGGCCGCCGAAGTAGGGGAACTTCGTCTCCAGGAACGCGGCCGACTCCAGGTGCTTCCTGGTGGCCGGGAAGGCGCCGCTGTCGATGCGTGAGGTGGCGCCCTGCCCGGTGGCCGCGTACTGGAGGAAGGCGTACGCGAGCTGCTTGTTCTTCGCGGCCTTGGGGATCGCGAGGGAGCTGCCGCCGTTCTCGGCGCTGGCGGAGTCGCCCTTCTTCCACTGCGGGAGAGGGGCGACGCGCCAGTCCCCGGCGGCGGACTTGACGTTCGACGTGAAGTTGGCGGGCATCCAGGCGCCCATGGTGAGGGTGGCGATGCTGCCGTCCCCGAGGCCCTTGTACCAGTCGTCGGTCCAGGTGGTGACGGGCGAGACCAGGTCCTTGTCGAGCAGTCGCTGCCAGGTCTTCGCGTACGTCCTGGTCCCGGCGTCGTCGAAGCCGACGTTCACCTCGGTGCCCTTGGTCCTGTACGGGCGGCCCCCGGCCTGCCAGATGAGGCTGGTGGTGGTGCCCGCGTCGCCCGTGTCGGCGGTGATGTAGGTGTCCGGGTCGGCCTTGTGCAGCTTGCGGGCGGCCTCGACGTACTCGTCCCAGGTCCTGGGCACGTCGATGTGGTGCTTGTCGAAGACCTTCTTGTTGTAGAAGAGCGCCATGGGGCCGGAGTCCATGGGCAGCGCGCTGATGGCCTTGCCGTGCCGCACCGCGCTCCAGGGGCCTTTGCTGAAGCTGTCGCCGTACTTCTCGGCACCGTAGGCGGCGAGGTCCTCGACCGACTTGCCGAGGGCGAACTGCCCCAGCGCGTAGTACTCGATCTGGGCGACGTCGGGTGCGCCCGAGCCCGCGGACATCGCGTTCTGCAGGGCGGTGTACTGCTTGTCGCCGGTCCCGGCGTTGACGAGCTTGACGTTCACGCCGGGGTACTTCTTCTCGAAGTCCGCGGCGGCCTTCTTCAGCGTGGGCTCCCAGGTCCAGACGGTCACCGTGCCGCCCTTCTTCAGCGCGGCCCGGACGTCCTTCGCGCTGGCGCCCGCCGACTCCCCGTCGGAGGAGCCGCAGGCGGTGGCGGTGAGGGCCAGCGCGCAGGCCGCGGCGAGCGCGGCGGGAAGGCGTCGGGGCGTGGTCGTTCTCATGAGGGTGCTCCCGGAGGTGGTGAGAGAGGAGTGCGGGGAAGGGGGAGGGGAGGAGTGGCCGGTCATTCCTTGACGCTTCCGGCGGCCAGGCCGGACTGCCAGTACCGCTGGAGCAGCAGGAAGACCGCGATGAGCGGCAGGATGGTGAGCAGGGACCCGGTGAGGATGAGGTCGAAGACGGCCTCGCCGCCCGCCGTCTGGGCCTGCGCGCTCCAGGAGTCGAGGCCGAGCGTGAGCGGGTACCAGTCCGGGTCCTTGATCATGATCAGCGGCAGGAAGTAGTTGTTCCAGGTCGCGACCATGGAGAACAGCAGCACGGTGACCGTTCCCGGCATCAGCAGCGGCAGGGCGACCCGGAAGAACGTGCGCAGCTCGCCGGAGCCGTCGATGCGTGCCGCCTCCAGCAGCTCGTCGGGGACGGCCTCGCGGGCGAAGACCCACATCAGATAGAGCCCGAACGGCGAGACGAGCGACGGCAGGATCACCGCCCAGGGCGTGTTGGTGAGCCCCAGCTCGCTGAACATCAGGAAGGTGGGCACGGCGAGCGCCGTCCCCGGGACGGCGACCGCGCCGATGACGACGGCGAACACCGCGCGCCTGCCGGGGAAGTCGAACTTCGCCAGCGCGTAGCCGCCGAGCACGGCGAGGACCGTGGCGCCGCCCGCGCCCGCGACCACGTACAGCAGGGTGTTGAGCAGCCAGCGGGTGAAGACGCCGTCGTCGTAGGTGAGCGTGCGGGAGATGTTCTCCCACAGCTGGAAGTCGTCGCTGAACCAGAGCCCGAAGGAGTCGAGAAGCCCCTTCTGGCTCTTGGTGGCGTTGATGAACAGCCAGGCCAGCGGGAGCAGCGTGTAGACGAGGACGAGCCCGGTCACGGCGGTCAGCGGGATGCTCCGGCGGGGGCTGAGCGGGGTGGCCGGGCGCCGGGGCGGGCGGGGCCTGTTCCGGGGGCGCCGGCCGGGGGCGGGGGCGTCCGGGCCGGTACGGGGAGAGAGCGTCGTGGTCACCGGTCGGCCTTCCGCATCCCGCGGAGCTGGACGGCGTAGGCGATGACCGCGGTGATCACGCCCATGACGATCGCCACCGTCGCCGCGTAGTTGTGCTGCTGTCCGGAGAAGGACAGCGAGTAGGTGTACAGGTTGGGGGTGAAGCCGCTGGTGATCGCGTTCGGGGCGAGCTTCTGCAGGATGCTGGGCTCGTTGAAGAGCTGGAAGCTGCCGATGATCGAGAAGATCGTCGCGATGACCAGCGCGCCGCGGATGGCGGGCAGTTTGACCGCCGTGACGATCCGCCACTCCGAGGCCCCGTCGATGGCCGCCGCCTCGAACAGCGAACGGGGCACGATGCGGAGCGCGGAGTAGAAGATCAGCATGTTGTAGCCGGTGAACTCCCAGGTCACGATGTTGCCGATGGAGGCGAGGACGAGGGAGGGGGAGAGCGGGTCGGGCAGCGCGGTGCCGAAGGCGTCGTTGAGGTCGCCGACGAGGCCGAAGCGGGTGCCGTAGAGGAAGCCCCACATGAGGCTGGCCACGACCGCCGGGACCGCGTAGGGCAGGAAGACCGCGATGCGGAAGAACGCCTTCCCATAGAGCCGTCCGCTGTCGATCGCCAGCGCGACGAGCAGTGCGATCCCGAGCATGAGCGGGACCTGGACGAGCAGGAAGAGGCCGACCCTGGCCGCTCCCTCCCAGAACTGTGCGTCGGTCAGGGCATGTTCGTAGTTGTCGAGGCCGACGAACGAGGTCCCGCCGATCAACTGCTCGCGGAACAGGCTCAGATAGAGCGAGTAGCCGATCGGCGCCAGGAATGTCAGCGCGAACACCGCGACGAACGGAGCCGCGAAGCCCCAGCCCGCCCGCGCCTGCCGCCCGCGGCGTGGCCGCGCTCGCCGCCGCGGGGGAGGAGCTGATCTCGCGGGCGTCGACAAGAGGGTCATGGCTGTTCCTTGCGTCGGTGACCGACAGGTCAGGTCGGGTCGGGTCAGGCGTGGAGGCGAGGGAGAACGGAGAAGAGGGCGCGCCGTCGAAGCCGGGAACGGCCGGATGAGGACGGGGCCGATGGCGCATGGTTACGTAAACATCGGTAGCGCGATGGTGGCACCCCCACCTGGGAGCGTCAAGGTGCGGGGCGCGACAAGCGGGCGCGACGAGCGCGGCCGGGAGGGTGGGAGGGGAGGGGGGGTTTCGGGCCTACGGGCCGGGAGGTCCTACGCGCGCGTGCTCGGCGGCGCCGTGCTTCGGCGCACCTTCAGGGTCGGCTCCACCGACAGCCGGTGCGCCCCCTCGGTCCTGCCGTTGATCTGGTCCAGGAGCAGGGTGACGCAGCGCTGGCCCACCTCGTCGAAGTCCTGGCGCACGGTGGTGAGCGGCGGCAGGAAGAACTCGGCCTCGGTGATGTCGTCGAACCCGGCGACGCTCACGTCCTCGGGCGTACCGCGGCCCGCCTCGTGCAGGGCGCGGATGACGCCCAGCGCCATCTGGTCGTTGGCGGCGAAGACCGCCGTCACCTCGGGGTCCTTCGCCAGCGCGCGTCCCGCGCGGTAGCCGGAGGCGGCGGACCAGTCGCCGTAGTGCAGCGCGGGGGTCGGTGCCCCGGCCTCCTTGAGGGTGCGGTGCCAGGACTCGGCGCGGCGGCGGGCGGCGAAGGAGTCGCGGGGTCCCGCGACGTGCCAGACCGTGCGGTGGCCGAGTTCGAGGAGGTGGGCGACGACGCTCCGGGCGCCGTGCGCCTGGTCGAAGTCGACGTGGGGGTAGCGGTGTCCGGTGTCGCCGTCGGCGACGACGACCGGCATCGAGGGGGGAAGCCGGAGCGACGGCGTGTCCAGGATCTGCGACTCGACGAGCACGACGCCGTCCACGGACTGGAGCATCAGGCGCTCGAACGCCTGGCGGACGGCGGCCTCGGTCTGGTCGCGTACGCCCATGAGGTTCACCGAGTAGTCCGCCTCGCGGGCGGCGTCGGCGATGGCGGCCAGGGTCCTGGCGTTGCCGTGGGCGCTGATGTCGAAGCTGATGACGCCCAGCGTCTTGAATCTGCCGGTCACCAGGGCGCGGGCTGCGGTGTTGGGCCGGTAGCCCAGCACCTTCATCGCGGCCAGCACCTTCTCGCGCGTGGCCTCCTCGACGTTCTCGCGGTTGTTGGCCACGCGCGAGACCGTCTGGGAGGAGACGCCCGCCATCGCGGCGACGTCCGCCATGGACGGTCCCTTGGGCGGGCGGGCGCGCTGGGCGCGCGCGGTGCGCTTCGTCGTCATCGGAGACCGGCCTTTCGGTGTCAGGGAAGCCGTGGCCAGCCCTTCCGGGCATGTTGGCGCAATCAGCGGCACCTGGTCAAACACGGTGCGCGGGATGCCGCGCGGGCCGGATCCTGACAGAAACCTTGACAGGCCCGGACGGGGTTTCCAGACTCACTCCCGCAATCGCGTGTTTACGTGAACACGCCGGTTCGTCACCCCCACACCCCCCACACCCCACCCCGACAGGGAGAGGCCCATGCGCGCAGAGCCGCGGAGAAGAGCGACGCACCCCGGGATACGGAGAAGGAGAGGCACCGTCGTGCTGCTGTGCGCGGCGCTCGCGGGGCTGCTCGTCTCCCTCCTCACCTCGCTCGGCACCGGCACGGCACAGGCGGCACCCGCGACCGTCACCAACGGCACGCAGTTCACCGACCCGAACGGGGAGGTGGTGCACGCGCACGGCGGCGGCGTGGTCGAGGCGGACGGGTACTACTACTGGTTCGGCGAGAACCGGAACGAGGACAACACCTTCCGCTACGTCTCCGCCTACCGCTCCAAGGACCTCAAGAACTGGGAGTTCCGCAAGCACGTCCTGACCCAGAAGACCGACCCGGAGCTGGAGAGCGCCAACATCGAACGCCCCAAGGTCATGTTCAACAAGGCCACCGGCAAGTTCGTGATGTGGATGCACAAGGAGAACGCGAGCGACTACGGCGAGGCCCGCGCCGCCGTGGCCGTCTCCGACACCGTCGACGGCGACTACGCCTGGAAGGGCAGCTTCCGCCCCCTCGACCACATGTCCCGCGACATCACCACGTTCGTCGACGACGACGGCACCGGCTACATGATCTCCGCCGCCAACGAGAACCGCGACCTGCACCTCTACAAGCTCAACGACGACTACACCAAGGTCGACAAGCTGGTGCGGAAGCTGTGGGAGGGCCAGTCGCGGGAGGCCCCGGCCATGTTCAAGCGCGACGGCCGCTACTTCCTGCTGACCTCCGGCGCCACCGGCTGGTCGCCCAACCAGCAGAAGTACAGCAGCGCCGAGAGCATCACCGGCGACTGGTCCGGACTCCAGGACATCGGCGACTCCAAGGCGTACGGCTCGCAGACCGCCTACGTCCTGCCGGTCCAGGGCTCCTCGGGGACCTCGTACCTCTACATGGGGGACCGCTGGGGCAACTCGATGGGCGGGAACGTCAACGACTCCCAGTACGTCTGGCTCCCGCTGGAGTTCCCCACCGGGGACACGATGACGATGGACTACTACCCGCAGATCTCCGTCGACGCCGAGGCGGGCGAGGTGAGCGGCGCCGGGACCTGGGAGACGCTCGCCGCCGAGCACAGCGGGAAGTGCGTCGACGTCGCCGACGAGTCCCTGGACGACGGCGCGCGGGTGGACCAGTGGTCCTGCGGCGGCGGCCTCCACCAGCAGGTCTGGCTCCAGGACGCGGGCGACGGCACCGTACGCGCGATGCTGCGGCACAGCGGGAAGTGCCTGGAGGTGAGCGACGCGTCCAAGGACGACGGCGCGGCCGTCGTCCAGTCCGCCTGCGGCGAGGGCGACAGCCAGCGCTGGACCGTGAAGGACGCGGGCGCCGGGGAGAGCGTCACGCTCGTCGCCCGGCACAGCGGCAAGTGCCTCGACGTGCAGAACCGGTCGAACGAGGACGGGGCCACGGTCGTCCAGTGGACCTGTGACGACGCGGCCGACAACCAGCGGTGGAAGCGCTCCGCGACCTGATCCACAGCCGGATCCACCACCTGAGCCACCACCGGATCCACCACCCCCCACACCCGTTCGGCCGGTGCACCTCGGTGCGCCGGCCGAACGGCATGGGGCTCACCCGGAGCTCACTCCTCGGTGGGCCCGAGGTCCGGGTGCGTACGGAGGTCGACGGTGCGGGCGTGGCCGGGGGAGTGGAGCTCCAGCAGGACGAGTTCGTTCCCGTTCCGGCGCAGCGCGGGGCCGGGCACGTACAGGGAGCGCTGCGGGCCCCGCGACCAGTAGCGGCCGAGCGCGAAGTCGTTGATCCACGCGAGGCCCTTCGACCAGCCGTCCAGGTGGAGGAAGGTGTCGGCCGGGTCGGCCAGGTCGAAGACGCCGCGGTGGAACGCCGGGCCGACCACGGGGAGCGCGGTCCGCGCGAAGGGCAGCGCGTCCCAGACGGCCGGGGAGTCCAGGGGCAGGGACCAGTGCGTCCAGCCCCTGTGCTCGGCGCCGTTCAGCAGCACCGGGCCGGTCAGGCCCTTGCGGTCGTGGATGCCGGGCCCGTAGTTGACGCGCCCCTGGTTCTCCACGAGGAGGCTGAGCGTGCTGCCCGCGCGGGGCACGGTGAAGGCCAGCGTGCCCTCGTGGCTCTCCCGTTCGAGTACGCCCACGGGCTGGCCGTCGAGGAAGACCTGCGCCCGGTCGCCGACCGGACCGGTCTCCAGCAGGGCGGGGCCCGCGGCGGGGAGCGTGGTCCGGTAGAGGACGAGGCCGAAGTCCTGCCCGAGCTGCTCCATCGTCAGCGGCACCGGGCTGTGGACCGGTGTGCCGAGTACGGCGAGGTGGGGGAGGAGCGGGGCGCACTCCGTGAGCTGGACGCCCGCGAGCGCGGTCTTGCGGCCCGGTGCCGGTACGGGCTCCGCCGGGACCGGCGCGTACTTGGCGATGACGTCACGGAAGGCCGCGTACTTCTCGGTGGGGTCGCCCGCCTCGTCGAGCGGGGCGTCGTAGTCGTACGAGGTCACGGTGGGGCGGTAGGTGTGCTTGTCGTTCGCGCCGTTGGTGAGGCCGAAGTTGGTGCCGCCGTGGAACATGTAGAAGTTCACGGAGCCGCCCGCCGCCAGCAGTTCGTCCAGCTCCCCGGCGACCCCGGCGGCGTCCCTGGTCACATGGTGCGCGCCCCACCGGTCGAACCAGCCGTTCCAGAACTCCATGCACATCAGCGGGCCGGTCGGCTGGTGCTTGCGCAGCACGGCGAGGTTGTCCGCCGTCCGGCTGCCGAAGTTCGCCGTGGCCAGCACGTCGGGGAGGGAGCCCCGTCCCAGGTCGCCGGGCTGGTCGCAGGTGAGCAGCGGCACGTCGACGCCGTGCCCGCGCAGCGCCTCCGCCAGGTGCTCCAGGTGCGCGGTGTCCTCCCCGTACGCCCCGTACTCGTTCTCCACCTGGACGGCGAGGACCGGGCCGCCCCTGGTGGCCAGCTGGTGGCCGACCCGGGTGAAGAGCGCCTCGAAGTAGCCGTCGACGGCCGCGAGATAGCGCGGGTCCTGCGAGCGCAGCCGGACGCCCGGCTCGGCGAGCAGCCACGAGGGCAGCCCGCCGCCCTCCCACTCGCCGCAGATGTACGGCCCCGGGCGCAGCAGTACGTGGAGGCCTTCGTCGGCCGCGAGGTCCAGGAAGCGGGGCAGGTCGAGCCCGTCCGCCATGCGGAACTCCCCGCGCCGTGGCTCGTGGAGGTTCCACGGGACGTACGTCTCCACCGTGTTGAGCCCCATCAGCCGGGCCTTGTGCAGCCGGTCCGCCCACTGCTCGGTGTGCACGCGGAAATAGTGGAGTCCTCCCGAGAGGATCCGGAAGGGGCTGCCGTCGAGAAGGAAGCCCTCGTCGTCGATCTCCAGAACGGGCATGCGCTGCTGCTCCTGTGTGGTCGTCCCGGGCGACGCGGTGTGCGGGCCCCTATGCATGTTTACGTGAACACGCGCGGGGTGCAAGCCGCAGCCGGGAGAATTCACAGGTCCCGCGCGCCGCGTACCCCCGCCGGGGCCCGCAGTCGGCGCGCCAGGCCGCGGACGATCTCGGTGCCCAGTACCGCCTGGCCACGGGCGTTGAGGTGGATGCCGTCCGTGCTCCAGATCGAGGGGTCCTGGCAGGAGGGGTGGCTCCCCATGTCGAGGCAGACGGCGTCGAGCCGGTCCGCGACCGCGCGCATACGGGAGGAGAGCACGGCGAGACGGCCGCGGGCCACGGAGCGGTACCGCTCGTCGAAGTGCGGGTTGGCGGCGATGTCGAAGAAGCCGGAGGTCACCAGGGTGGCCCCGGTCCCGGCCAGCGGCGCGAGGAGCGCGTGCAGCTCCGACTCCGTGGCGTCCGGGTCGAACTCCCTGCGCAGGGCGTCGTTGCCGCCGCACAGCGCGACGACCAGATCGGGGCCGAACTCCAGCGCCTCGGCCAGCTGGGTCCTCCGGACCTCGGCGGTCAGCAGATGGCGGCGGCCCAGGCCGAGGTGGCGCAGCCCGGGGCGGACGGCGCGCAGGGCGGTGAGCAGATGGTGGGACCAGGGCGCGGCCCCGTACCCCGGATACGGTTCCGTGACGCCCTCGGCCACGCTGTCCCCGAGGATCGCGAGCCGGGACCAGGGGGCGCCGTCGAGCAGCGCGCGGGCCTCGGCGGCGGGCAGCAGGTAGGAGGTGTCCGCCTCTGTTCCGTGCGTCGGCTCCATGTCCATGCCTCACTGTGGCGCGGCGCGGCCGGTGAAGCTGGCGGGTTTCGGCCGCCATCGTGCGGGCCCCACCCCCGGCCCTCCGCCGCGACGACCGTGGCCGAATCCCGCCAGAGCCGCACCCTCGCGCGCGCCAGGATGGGGAAGAGGGAGGGGGACGATGGGTGACGACGAGCGGTACGAGGCGACGCGGAGCAAGGACGCCAGGTTCGACGGCTGGTTCTACGTCGCGGTGACCAGCACCGGGATCTACTGCAGGCCGAGCTGCCCGGTGGTCACGCCGAAGCGGGAGAACGTGCGCTTCTACGCGTCCGCCGCCGCGGCCCAGACGTCCGGCTTCCGGGCCTGCAAACGGTGCCGCCCCGAGGCCGTCCCCGGCTCCCCGCAGTGGAACACGCGGGCCGACGTCACCGGGCGGGCCATGCGGCTCATCGCGGACGGCGTGGTCGACCGGGGCGGGGTCGGCGCGCTGGCCTCGGCGATCGGCTACAGCCGACGCCAGCTGCACCGGCTGCTGGCCACCGAGGTCGGCGCCGGACCGCTCGCGCTCGCACGCGCCCAGCGGGCCCAGACGGCGCGTACGCTGATCGACTCCAGCGAACTGCCGCTCGCGGACGTCGCGTTCGCGGCGGGGTTCTCCAGCGTCCGGCAGTTCAACGAGACGGTCCGGCAGGTCTTCGCGTGCACCCCGTCGCAGCTGCGGAGCCGCGCCAGGGACACGGGCAGGGACGGGGACAGGGACAGAAGTAGGGGCCGGGAGCACGGCAGCGCACCCGGGCCGCTGCGACTCCGGCTGGCCGTCCGTCCGCCGATCGACCTGGCCCGGCTGTTCCGGTTCCTCGCGGTCCGCGCGGTGCCCGGTGTCGAGGAGTACGTCGAGGAGAACGGGAACGGCGAGTACCGGCGCGTCCTCGCGCTGCCCCACTCCACCGGGGCCGTGGCCCTGGCCCCCGGGGACACCGGGCGGTACGTCTGGTGCCGCCTGCGGCTCGACGACATCCGGGACCTGGGCGCCGCCGTGCAGCGCTGCCGCCGGCTGCTGGACCTGGACGCGGATCCGCAGGCCGTGGCGGCGTCGCTCGGCGGCTGCCCGGTGCTGGCCCCGCTCGTCCGTGCGGCGCCGGGGCTCCGTTCGCCCGGCCATGTGACCGCCTCCGAACTCGCCGTGCAGGCGCTGATCGGCCAGCAGATCTCGCTCTCCGCCGCCCGCACCGTCGCCGGGCGGCTGACCGCGCGGTACGGGGAGCCGCTGGCGGCCCCCGTGGGCGGACTCACCCATGTGTTCCCCACGCCGGAGGCGCTGCTGGACGCGGATCCGGCCGCCCTTCCCATGCCGGGGGCGCGCAAGAAGGCCGTGCACGCGCTCGCGAAGGCGCTCGCCTCCGGCCGCGTGGACCTCGGTCCGGGAGCCGACCGCGAGGAGAGCGAGCGGCGGCTGCTGGAGCTGCCCGGCATCGGGCCGTGGACGGCGTCGTACATCCGGATGAGGGCGCTCGGGGACCCGGACGTCTTCATGCCGACCGACCTGGGCGTACGCCACGCGCTGGAGCGGATCGGCCGCCCCGGCTCCGCGCGCCCCGATTCCGCGCGCGCCGCCGCCGAGCTGGCCGGTACGTGGCGGCCGTGGCGCTCGTACGCGCTGCACCACCTGTGGTCCGTGCTCGACCCGCCCGCCCCCACCGGCGGAACGGCACCTGCCGTGCGCTGAGGGGCGGATGTCAGCGGCGTCTCAGGGCGCTGTCAGCCGGTCTTCCGAGGATGGGGCCGACCCACGTGGCACGGCAGTACGACAGCACGGCAGCCATCCAAGGAGCCCGGTGTGATCATTCTCGGCTACAACGGCTTTTCCCAGGGCGCCGACACCTTCGCGCGGCTCTACGGGGCCACCGGCATCGACCGGCACAGCATCCTCGGCCACGACGCGGCGGTCGCGCTCTGCGTCGACGGCGAGCTGGTGGCGGCGGTCGAGGAGGAGCGGCTCAACCGCGAGAAGAAGACTTCCGACTTCCCGGCGCACGCGCTGCGGTGGTGCCTCTCCCAGGGCGACGTGCGCCTGGAGGACGTCGACGCGGTCGCGTTCCCCTGGTCCTTCTCCCCGGACGTGGTCGCCACCATGATCCAGGAGATCAGCGGCAGCGGCCTGACGGTGGAGCAGAAGTTCGACCGGCTGCGGCGGTTCGGCGAGCTGTACGGCGGCCTGGTGAGCGAGGAGGCGGTCCTCGCCGACTTCCGGCGGCGTACGGGCCACGAGCTGCCGCCCGGCAAGCTGCTCCCGGTCCCGCACCATCTGGCGCACCTGATGTGCGGCTACCACCTCTCCGGCGAGCGGGACGCCGCGTTCCTCGTCAGCGACGGGCGGGCCGAGCGGCTCTCGTCCATCCTGGGCGAGGTGCGCGACGGGCAGATCGAGGTCTTCGAGAAGTCGAGCATCGGCGTCACCCACTCGCTGGCCCTGCTCTTCGGGGAGATCACCCGCTATCTCGGGTTCATGCCCAACAACGACGAGTACAAGGTCATGGGCCTCGCCGCGTACGCCCCGCCGCCCGCCAAGAATCCGCTGCTGGAGCACGTCGTCGAGCTGCACGACAGCGGCCGCTACACGCTCGCCCTCGCCAACGACCCCAGCGGGACACGGGGTTACTACCCGCTGCTGGACCGGCTCTTCGACGGCGAGGAGGGGCGGCGGGAGGAGACCCCCTTCCGCGCCCGGGTGGCCGCCGCCGCGCAGCAGATGGTGGAGGTCGTCACCGCCCACCAGCTGCGCGAGCTGGAGGCCCGTACCGATCTGCCCCGGGTGCTCTACGAGGGCGGGCTCGCGCTGAACTGCGTCAACAACACCAAGCTGCTGGAGGGTTCCCGGTTCGAGGACATGCACGTCAGCTACGGGGCGAGCGACCCGGGCGTGGCCATCGGCGCGGCGGCCTACGCGGGCCTGCTGAAGGGCCGTACGCGGAGGCGGCGTTCGGCCGCCCGCACCACGCCCTATCTCGGGCCCTCGTACGACGACTCCCACCTGCTCTCCGCGCTGCGCGGGCGCGCCGGGCTGGTCGAGTGGACCGAGCTCGCCCCCGAGGACGTGGCCGGGCACACCGCGAAGCTGCTCGGCGGGAAGAACGTCGTCGGCTGGTTCCAGGGCTCCGCCGAGTACGGCCCCCGGGCCCTCGGGAACCGCAGCATCCTCGCCAACCCCGCGTTCGCCGACATCAAGGACGTCATCAACACGCGGGTGAAGCACCGGGAGCCGTTCCGGCCGTTCGCGCCGGTCGTCCTGGAGTCGGAGGCCGCCGAGATCTTCGAGATGGGGAAGAAGACCACGTCGCCGTACATGACGTTCGTCTTCCCCGTCCGGCCGGAGTATCGCGACCGCATCCCGGGCGCGACGCACGTGGACGGCACGTCCCGGGTGCAGACCGTCACCGACCGCTCGAACCCCGGACTGGCCCGGCTGCTGCGGAGCTTCCGCGCGGAGACCGGTGTGCCGTGCCTGATCAACACCTCGTTCAACGTCGCGGGCGAACCGATCGTGTGCGCGCCGTCCGACGCGCTGGACTGCTTCCTCAAGACCGAGATCGACTATCTGGTCCTCGGCCGGTTCCTGGTCGTCAAGAAGTGACCCGGGAAGTGACCGCCGCACTGGACGAGGCGTGCGTCGCGTCCGTCGAGTGCGCCCTGCGCCTGGCGTCGGCGGCCGGACAGGCCCGGCGCGCGCCCGACGACGAAGGGCTCGGCGCCGCAGCGCTGGAGGCCCTGGCCGCGGCGCGGGCCTCCGTGCTCGCCACCACCTGCGCCGTCCGCGCCATCGACGCGCGCCGCCGGGCGCGCGGGCACCCGGCGGGGAGGGCGGCCCGGTGACCGGCGGTCCGGTGGACGCGCCGCTCGCGCGGAAGCTCGCCGGGTGGGCCGCGGGCCTCCGCCATTCGGACCTTCCGGAGCGGGTCGCCCAGTACGCGACGAGCCAGGTCTTGTCCCATCTGGCCGTGCTGCGGGCGAGCCTCGGCCACCCCCTCGGGCGCAAGCTGGTGACGGCGTTCGGCTCGCCGCTCGCGGACGACCCGGGCAGGGCGGCGTACGTGATGGCCGCGCTCTCCTCGTGCCTCTACTACGAGGACAGCGTGTACGCCGGGCACGTCACCCACGCCTCCGTCGGCGTACCCCTCGCGTACCGGCGTACGCAGCGGCTGGCCGGTACGGACCTGCTCGCCGCCGTCGTCGCGGCGGGGGAGTGCGCGGCCCGGGTCACCGCGGCCGGGGCGCTCGGCACCCTGCGCGGCCAGGGCACCTCGTACACGCAGCTCGTCGGCGCGGTGGCGGCGCGGCTGCACGGCGCGCGGGCGCCGGAGGACCGGTGGACCGACGCCTGGGGGATCGCGCTGGCGGCCCCGCCGTGGCCGCTGCGCCGCGCGCTGCTCGGCTCCGAGGCGAAGGTCCTGTCGGCCGCGGTCCCGGTCCGTACGGCGCTGGACGCCTGCGACGCGGCGGCCGCGGGGCTGCGCGGCGCGGAGGACATCCTCGAACACCCGGGCGGGCTGCTCGCCAAGTTCTCCCAGGTCCCCTCGCCGGAGGTGGTGACGGCCGGGCTGGGACAGCGGTGGCACACCGACACGCTCACGTTCAAGACGCACCCCGCCGGTGCCTACGTCGACGCCGCCATCGACTGCGCGGCACGCCTCCACGCCCGGCTCACCCCCGCCGAGATCGACGCCATCGCCGAAGTAACCGTCTCCGCCGCGCGGTTGACGCTCACCATGGACGCGGAAGGCGCCCCGTATCTCGACCGCGAGCGGTCGGCGATCATGGCGCTGAACGTCTCCGTCGCGTACAACGTGGCGACCGCCCTGCTCACCGGCTCCGTACGCCCGTCCGACCTGGCCGAGCCCGCCACCCGTGACCCCCGGCGCTGGGCCCTCGCCGCACGCGTACGGCTGGAGTACGACCGGGGGATCAGCCGCCGGGTGCTGGGCTCCACCGCGCCGCTGGGCGAGGCGCTGCGGCAGGGCGGCGAACGGGCGCGCACGTGGCTCACGGACTTCATGGGGCCGGGCGCCGCGGCGGACGCCGGGCTCGGAGTGCGGCCCCCCAGCGCGACGTTCGAGGACGCGGAGAAGTCCGTCGGCGCCCGCCTGCGGGTCACGTTGCGCGACGGCCGCGTGCGCACCGCGCGCCGCGACCGCCCCCTCGGGGCCGCCGGTCCGGAGACCAGGGCCGCGCACCGCACGCTCGTACGGGAGAAGCTCGCCGCGACAGGTGTCTCCCCCGAGGTGACGCGGGCGCTGGAGGACCTCCCCGCTCTCGACGCGCGCGGCGTCGACGCGTGCGTGCGCGCCGCGCTGTCCGATTCCGTCCCGCAGCCCTCCCGGAAAGGAGAGACAAACTGATGGCTGACCACACCCCGAGGTTCACGTACCCCTCGAAGCGGTCCGATCCGCTGAGGCCCCCCGAGGAGTACGCCGAGGCGCTCCGCGAGGAGCCCGTCTGCCCCATCACGCTGGCGACCGGCGACGACGCCTGGTTCGTGGCCCGGCACGAGGACGTACGCACCGTGCTTTCCGACCGCCGCTTCAGCAGGGAGGCGCTGTTCCGCCCCGGAGCGTCCCGCGCCCAGGTCGTCGAGCCCGATCCGGACAGCATGCTCACCATGGACCCGCCGCGCCACACCCGGCTGCGCAAGCTGGCCAACCGGGCCTTCTCCGCGCAGCGCGTGGAGCGGCTGCGCCCGTACATCCAGCAGGTCTGCGACGAGCTGCTCGACGCGATGGAGGCGGGCCCGCCGGAGGCCGACCTCGTCGAGGCGTACGCCCGTCCGCTCGCCCTCCGCGTCATCTGCCGCACCCTGGGCGTGCCGTTCGAGGACCACGGCAGGTTCGGGGCCTGGTGCGACCGGTTCATGTCCCTGACGAAGTACCCGGCCGAGGAGATCCGCCGGGCCAACGCGGACATGCGCGCCTACTTCGCCGAGCTGGTCGGCGCCAAGCGCGAGGACCCCGGCGACGACCTGATCAGCGCCCTGACCGGCATCCACGACCGGGAGGGGGAGCCCTCGGAGTCGGAGATCGTCGGGCTGGGCGCGCTCATCCTCCTGGCCGGGCACGACACGACGGTGACGACGCTGTGCGGCGGTACGGCGTCGCTGCTGCTGAACCCCGAGCAGCTCGCGCTGCTGCGCGCGGACCCCTCGCTGTACCCGGAGGCGGCCGAGGAGATGGCACGGCTCAACGGGCCCGGCGGCGCTGCCTCGATACGCATCGCGACCGCCGACGTCGAGCTGGGCGGCACACGCGTCCCGGAGGGCTCCGCGGTCCTCGCGGCCGTCGGCATGGCCAGCCGCGACCCGGAGTTCTACCCCGAACCGGACCGCTTCCTGATCCGGCGGGAGAGGCGTACCCAGGTGGCGTTCGGCCAGGGCTCGCACTTCTGCATCGGCGCCGGGCTGGCACGGGCCGAGCTGGCGATGGGCCTGCGGTCCCTCCTCGAACGGTTCCCGGCCCTGCGGCTGGCCGTCCCCGAGGAGCAGCTGCGCTGGAAGGACTTCTCCGTGCTGGGCGGCTGGGAGGAGGTCCCCGTTGCCTGGGGCTGACGCGGGGGCGGGACGTACGGGAGAGGCCGCGTTCTTCGACGTCGACGGGACCCTGATCGCCGTCAACTCCATGGCCGCCTTCCTCCGTCACCACTTCCGCGCCGCCGGACGGCCGCCCTCCGCGTACGAGCACGCCCTCGGGCGGCTGCGGGACCTCGTACAGCGGGGACTGCCCCGCGCCGAGGTGTCACGCGCGTACTACCGGTACTACGCCGGAGCGCGGACCCGGGACCTGGCCGCGCAGGGCCGGGAGTGGTTCGCCGCGGAGCTGGCGGCGGCCGTCGCCGCCGGGCACGGCGACGGGCCGTTCGTCCCCGGCACCCTCGCCGCGCTGCAGGAGCACCGGCGCCGGGGCGCCCTGATCGTGCTGGTCTCCGGCTCGTTCGCGCCCTGCCTGGACCCGGTCGCGCATCTGCTGGAGGCCGACGCCGTGCTCGCCGCCCGCCCCGAGGCGGTGGACGGGGTGCTGACCGGGCGCCTCCTGGCCACGATGACCGGCGACGAGAAGGCCGTGGCCGTACGGGAGTTGCTGGCCGCACGGGACATCCCCGCCGGGCGGTGCCACGCCTACGGGGACCACGTCTCCGACCTGCCCATGCTCCGCGCCGTGGGGCACCCCGTCGTCGTCGGCGACGATCCGGACCTCACCCGGCTGGCCGACGCGTGGCGCTGGCCCCGACTGCCGGGCGCCGTACGGACGTAAGGGCGTAGGGACGTACGTAGGTCCAGGACGACGGCTGGAACCTGCCAGCGCCCCCGTACGGGCCTTGGAAGAGTCGAGAGCGACAGACAGCGTCGAGGAGAGCCGACCCTCATGGCCATGAGCCCGGACACCGCCACCGTCACCGTGACGCGGCAGCCGACGTACCGGACGGTGGTGACCCTCGCCTCCGGGGCGATCTTCCTGTCGATCCTGGACGCCACCGTCGCCAATCTGGCGGTGACGGACATGCACGCGTCGTTCCCCGGCGCCTCGGTGACCTCGCTGACGTGGGTCATCTCCCTGTACGCCGTGGTGTTCGCGGCCTTCCTCGCCCCCGCGGGCCGCCTCGCGGACGTGGTCGGCCGACGGCGGCTCTACACCGTCGGCATGGGGGTGTTCACGCTCGCGTCGCTGGGCTGCGCGCTGGCGCCCGGCCTTCCCCTGCTGCTGGTGGCGCGCGCACTCCAGGGCCTCGGCGCCGCCGCCATGATCCCGGCGTCGCTCGCCGTGGTCCTCGCCGACGTCGCCCCGCACCGCAGACCGGCGGCGATCGGCGTGTGGAGCGCCGCCGCGTCCGCCGCTGCCGCCGCCGGGCCGAGCCTGGGCGGCGTCCTCATCGACGCGGTGGGCTGGCGCGCGGTGTTCTTCATCAACGTGCCGCTGGGTCTCGCCCTCCTCGCGGGCATCCGGGCGGTACGGCCGACTCCCGGGACCGCGAAGGGCGTTCCCGACGTGCTCGGCACGCTGACGCTGGCCGGAGGGACGGGGCTCCTGGTGCTCGGTGTCACCCAGGGCCCCGACTGGCACTGGACCGACCCCCGGACCGTCCTCTCCCTGACGGCCGGAGCGCTCCTGCTCGCCCTCGCCCTCGTACGGGCGCGACGGCACCCGGTGCCCGCGCTGCGGACCGAGCTGTGGCGGAGCCGGACCTTCGCCCTGGCGAACCTGGTCTCCCTGTTCTTCGGCGCGGCGCTGTACGCCTGGCTGCTGGTCGGGGCGCTGTTCGTGGTCGACGTCTGGCACTGGTCCCGTATCGCCGCCGGGCTCTCCATGAGCCCCGGCGCGGTCCTGTCCGCCGCCGTCGCGGTCCTGGTGGGCCGCTCGCTGAGCAGACGCTCGCCCGGCCCCGTCGTGTTCCTCGGCGCCGTGACCCTGGTGGCGGCCGGAGCGTGGCTGGCCACCGCGCTCACCGCGCAGCCCGCGCTGTGGCGCATGTGGATCCCCGTCGGGCTCCTCGCCGGGGCGGGCATCGGCGCCGTCAGCACCGGCGTCTCCAGCGCGGCGGCACTGTCCGTCGAACCCAGGGACTTCGCCGGGGCGACCGGGCTCAACACGGCCGTCCGCCAGATCGGCGGCGCCCTCGGCATCGCCGCGCTGGCGGCCATCCTCCCCGCCCACTCCTCGCCGGACCCGGACCTGGCCCCGTACACGCACGTCGTCCTCTTCAGCTGCGCCGCTGCCGCGGTCGCCGGACTGCTCGGACTGGGGCTCGGGCGCGCTCTGCCCCGGCGGGGTCGCTTCGGAAGAGCGGTTCGCCCTGTGGCGTGAAGTGAGCGCGAAGATGTGGGTTCCGCTCGACGCGCGCCGCGAGGCCCGCCGGGGGGGGGAGACCTTCCGGGCTGACCTGCGTCGTGCGCGGTGCCCTGCTGGGCGAGCAGGGCGGCCGGTGCGCACTGCTGCGTGCCGGGGACCTGACCCTGCGGGACAGCTCACGCCCCCACACCCTCGTGCTCGCGCCGGAGGGTCCGGACGCGCGGGCGCTGGTCCTGCAGTTCCCGCGGTCGCTGCTGCCGCTGCCCGAGCGGAACGTGCGGGACCTGGCGGACCCCCTGCTCGACAGCACATGCCAGTGCGCGCGGACTGAAGACCTGTGCGCTGAGCTGAAAGACCGGGCCGGGCCCCGGCACGCACCCTTGCCTCAGGGGCCGGGTACCAGCGCCCCGGCGGCCGCAGCGCTGACGGACTGCACGGGGGTCAGCCCGGAGGCGCGTACGCCGCCGGGGCGCTGGTACCCGGCCCCTTGGCCGTTCCGCCATCCAACGGCGCGTGCGGACCGAATAGGGGAGAGGCCCGCGTGAGGGCGGGGTGGTCCGACGGTCGTGTGTGCAGGTGAGCGCTGTGGTGGTCGAGGAAGCCGCGGAGATGGTCGGCGGGGCACCGTGGCGGCGGTTCGTCGTGCTCGGGGGGTCGGCGGCGCTCGTCAGGAGGCCGCGCCGCGGATACGCCCCCCGGTCCTGGGCGGACCTCGTCGCCTCGGCGCTGCGGTCGGAGCGTCCGGACCTGGCCTATCGCAACTTCGGCCGGTACGACACGTGCACGGCCGGGGTCAGAGCCGGGCAGCTGGCCGACGCGCTGGCGTTCCGGGGGGACCTGGCCGCCGTGGTGGCCGGGACCGAGGACGCGCTGCCCGGCTCGTTCGACCCCGACGCCACCGAGGCGGAGCTGCGCAGGATCGCCGGGCCGCTGCGCGACGCGGGCGCCGACGTGGTCCTGGTGGGGCCGTACGACGTCAGCCGCTCGGCGGCCGTGGCCGAGGAGGACCGGGCCCCGGTGCGCAAGAGGCTGCGGCTCCTCTCGGAGCGCACGCACTATCTGTCGCTCCGGCACGGGGCCTATTTCGTGGACCTCATCTCGCACCCTCCCGGCGCGGGGAACGGGATCCACGCCGTCACCGCCGCCGCGGTTCTCCGGACGCTGTCGTCCGGCTGACCAGCCGTCGGCTGAAGCCGTGGTTTCAGCGGCCTGTCAGTGACCGGTGCGAAATTGGCAGTCCGGCTCAAGGATTCCTGGAGCGGGACATGAGGACTTCCACGGGGGAAGAGGTCATGAGGACCGATACGGACGGACGCGTCTCCGAGCTTCGCAGAATCCGCGAGACCATTCGTACGGGATCCGACGAGCGGGCCACCCGGGCCCAGTGGGAGAAGGGGAAGCTCACCGTCCGGGAGCGCCTCGCCCTCCTCCTCGACGACGGCACCTTCACGGAGGTCGAGGCGCTGCGCCGGCACCGGGCCACCGGCTTCGGACTGCGTGAGAACCGGCCGTACACCGACGGTGTCGTCACCGGTTGGGGAGAGGTGCACGGCCGGACCGTCTTCGTCTACGGGCACGACTTCCGGATGTTCGGCGGCGCGCTCGGAGAGGCGCACGCGGAGAAGATCCACAAGCTGATGGACCTGGCCGCCTCGACGGGCGCGCCGCTGGTCAGTCTGAACGACGGGGCGGGTGCCCGTATCCAGGAGGGCGTCGCGGCGCTGGCCGGTTACGGCGGCATCTTCCAGCGCAACACCCGCAACTCCGGCGTGATCCCCCAGATCAGCGTGGTGCTCGGCCCGTGCGCGGGCGGCGCCGCCTACTCCCCGGCCCTCACGGACTTCGTGCTCATGGTCCGGGGCACCTCGCAGATGTTCCTCACCGGGCCCGACGTGGTGCGGCGGGTGACCGGCGCGGAGGTGACGCGCGAACAGCTCGGCGGGGCGGACGTGCACGCCACCGCCTCCGGCGTCGCGTCGCTCGCCTACGACGACGAGGAGAGCTGCCTGGAGGACGTGCGGTACCTGCTGTCGCTGCTGCCCTCGAACAACCGGGAGCTGCCGCCCGAGGCCGCCACGGACGACCCCGTGGGGCGTACGACGGGCAGGCTGCTGGAGATCGTGCCCGCCGATCCCGGGCGCTCCTACGACATGCGCGACGTCCTGGGCGAGATCGTGGACGACGGCGACCACTTCGAGGTGCAGCCCTCCTGGGCCCGCAATGTGCTGTGCGCGCTCGCCCGGCTCGGCGGCCAGGTCGTGGGGGTGGTCGGCAGTCAGCCGGCCGTCATGGCGGGGGTGCTGGACATCCACGCCAGCGAGAAGGCGGCACGGTTCGTCCAGTTCTGCGACGCCTTCAGCATTCCCCTGGTGACGCTCGTCGACGTGCCCGGATTCCTGCCCGGGGCCGAGCAGGAGCACGGGGGAATCATCCGGCACGGCGCGAAACTGCTCTACGCGTACTGCAATGCCACGGTGCCCCGGATCCAGCTCATTCTGCGCAAGGCGTACGGCGGCGCCTACATCGTGCTGGATTCCCGGTCGATCGGGGCCGATCTCTCCTTCGCGTGGCCCACCAACGAGATAGCGGTGATGGGCGCGGAAGGCGCCGCCGAGGTGATATTCCGGCGGGAGATCTCCGGCGCCGCCGACCCGGACGCGCTGCGCGCGCGGCGCGTCAAGGAGTACGAAGAGGAACTGATGCATCCGTACTACGCCGCGGAGCGGGGGCTGGTCGACGACGTCATCGACCCGTCCGACACCCGGAGGGTGCTGATCGAAGCGCTCCGTGTGCTCCGGACGAAGCACGCCTCGTTCCCCTCGCGCAAGCACGGGAATCCGCCGGTATGACCGGGGCCGGACCGTCCCGCCTCCGCGTGCCGTTCCGCCTCCGCGTGGTGCGCGGAAATCCCACCGCCGAGGAAGTCGCCGTCCTGGCCGCCGTCCTGACAGCTTCTCTGACGACGAGCCCGCATGCCCGGCGGCGGTCCGTGTCCGCGCGCGCCCCGTGGAAGCAGTGGATGTGCTCCTACACGGCACCGGGCACCTGGGAAAGCGATCGCTTCTAGATTCACCGTTCACAGCTCATGGTTCACGGGGGAGTGTCACATGCAGATCAGTGTTCTGGGCCCGCTGCAACTCGTCGAGCAGGGAGTGCCGGTGAAAGTGCCGGGAGAGAAACTCCGGGCCATCGTCGCGTCCTTGTCCCTCACCCCCGGCACGCCGGTGCTCGCGGGGGATCTCCTCGACGAACTGTGGGGGGAGCGGCCGCCCCGTACGGCGGAGAACTCCCTCCAGTCGCACATCGCCCGCTTACGCCGCGTCCTCGCCGAGCAGACCGGGAAACCGGCGACACGGGATCTCGTCCGGACCACGCACTCCGGCTATCTGCTCGCCGTCGCCCCCGAGGACGTGGACGCCTTCCGCTTCACCCAGGCCGTGGAGCGCGCCGGGAGCTGCCTGGCGGGCGATCCCGAGCGCAGCATCGAGACGCTCACGGGCGCGTTCGCCGAGTGGCGGGGCCCCGCGCTGCTGGACGCCGGGGGCGGGATGATCTGCCGGATGGCCTACGTCAGGCTGGAGGAGACCCGGCTGATCGCGCGCGAACTGCTCGTCGAGGCGCGGCTGAAGCTCGGGCAGCACCAGAGGACGGTTCCCGAACTGGAACAGCTGCTGACCCGGCACCCCTTGCGCGAGCGCTTCTGCGAACAGCTGATGACCGCGCTCTACCGCTCGGGACGGCAGGCCGACGCCATCAACACCTACCACCGCGTCCGGCGCCACCTCTCCGCCGAACTCGGCATCGAACCCGGTCCAGGAATGCGGAACACGCTCAAAGAGGTCCTCCTGCAGAAGGAGACGCTGCTGCGCTGAAGGGCCTCGGGCTCAGACCGAGTTCGTCACCCGCAGCACGTGCCAGACAGCGCGCAGGCTGGCCCGGCCCTCGAAGGCCAGATACTCGGGCAGCACGAGGTGCGGTCCCCATTTCCGCTTGTACGCGAGCTGGCTGCGCGCCGGGTAGACGCGGTCGCCCCGCTCGGCCAGCAGCCGCATCAGCTTCCCGGTGAGCGCGCTGTGCGGCTCCACCTCCAGCCGCGCGTCCAGCCCCGTGAACGGCGTGAACCCGAAGTGCAGCCACTCGGCCCGCTCGCGCGTGAAGGTCTCCGTCGCGGCGACGTTGACCGCCTCCATCACGCCGGGCGGCGTCCCGGGCATCCGCCTGCTGAGGTCGTGCAGCCAGCCGCTGCGGGACCCGTAGACGGGGGAGTACGAGATGTACGCGCGCGGCGTGCCGTCGAGCGAGCCGAGGAAGAGCCTGCGGTGCCGCTGGAGGGGGCCGCCCAGCTCGCCGACCAGGAACTCGATCTCCTTCGCATGGCGGCCCTTGCCCCGCAGCCACGCCCCGTCGATCTCCCGGACGTCCGCGCGGTGCGCGTCGTACGGCACCTCGCGCACGGTGAGGCCGCTCCTGCGTGCCCGGGACACCTTGTTGCGCAGCTTCATGAACTCGGGCCCGCGCAGCGTGAATTCGGGGAGCCGCACGGCGTAGGAGCTGCCGACCTGATTGAGGGTGAAGCCCGCCGCGGCGTACACGCCGGTGTCCGCGCGCTGGAGCTGGACCCCTACGATCCGGCGGCGCCGCGACCTGGCGTACGCCCGGAACTCCCGCAGCACGGTGCTCTGCTGCTCCGGAGGGCCGAAGACCCCGCCGAACTGGACGAGGAAGGGGCCCGCCTCCCGGTAGGCGACGCATTCTCCTCCGGAACCGAGGAAGAACGCGTTCGAGGCGTTCAGGGCGAGAAAGGAGCTGGGGTTCTCCCCGTACTTCCGCACGGCGGTGAACGCCGTCTCCAGCCGGGTGAGAAGGGTTTCCGGTGTCTGCGTCATGCCTCGCGCTCCGGGATCGGCGGGCCGGGTCGCCCCCGACGGTAGGCACGGCCGCCCGGAACCGGCTGAGGCGCGGATGTCAGCGGCGTCTCAGCCCCTTCTCAGCGGTGCTTGTGAGAGTCGGTGGAGACGGGCGGCCGGACCGCCGCCCCGGATTCTCCGCACCGAAGGAGCGGGAGTGGACCGTACGCAGGAGTTCCCCAGGATCACGCAGCGGCACCCGGGCGTCGGCCGGAACGGGACGCCGCTGCCCGGCTACTCCTCCTACGTGGACGGCCGGACCGTACCCGCCGAGGAGTGGGTCTACGTGCTCGACTCCAGCTCCCTCCTCGACGACGTCTTCGCGAGCCTCACCCTGAAGCGGAAGCTGGAGCAGGGGCGGCTGTCGCCCGCCGACTGCCCCGGGACCGTGGTGGGCCGCGTCGCCAAGGCCGACCGCGCGACGGTGGAACGGGCGGTCGAAGCGGCCGCCCGCGCCGCGCCGGAGTGGGGCGCCTTCCCGCTGGAGACCCGGCTCGACGAGGTCGGCACGCTGCTCCGCCGGCGGCTGGAGGAGCACGCCGAGGACATCGCGGCGCTCCTCGTCGCGGAGGGCCATCCGCTGGCCCTCGCCCGCTGGCAGGTGTCGGGGATGCTCGACTGCTTCGGGAGCGAGTCGCTCGGCTTCTACCGCTCGCAGATGCTGCAGGAGTTCCACCGGGGCGAGCGGCGGCTCCAGGTCCGCCGCAGGCCGGACGGCGTGGTGTGTCTCAACCCGCCGCAGAACGCGCCCCTGTCCAGCGCGCTGCTCGGCGTGACCGCCGTGATGGGCGGCAACGCCCTCGTGGTCCGCGCCCCGCGCAGCGCCCCGCTCGGCGTCATGTACGTGATGCAGGAGATCGTCGGCCCCGTGCTGGCCGAGGTGGGCGCGCCGCCCGGGACCCTGAACGCCGTCTGCGGCGACCCGGCGCCCCTGCTCTCCGCCTGGCTGGAGCACCCGGCCGTGGACGACATCATCTACTTCGGCAGCAGCGAGAACGGCGCCCGGTTCGAGGCCCGCTGCGTCGCCGCGGGCAAGAAGCCGATCCTGGAGCTGGCCGGGAACGACATCGTCACCGTCTGGAAGGACGCCGATCTCGACCTGGCGGCCGAGGCGCTGACCGAGAGCTTCTACGGCTCCGGCCAGCTGTGCATGATCCCCAACCTGGTGCTGGTCCACCCGGAGGCCGCCGAGGGGCTGGTCGAGCGCCTCGTACGGCAGATCGGCCACGTCCGGCCCGGCCACCCGTGGGAGGACGACGTCCTGCTGACGCCGGTGCTGCGCTCCGAGAAGTTCTTCGCCTGCCTCCAGGACGCGCGGGACAAGGGCGCCGAGGTGGTCTGCGGCGGGCACGCCATGCGGCTCGACGAGACCCGCGACCCGCACGGGATCTTCCTGGAGCCGACAGTGGTCCTCGTGCGCGGCCTCGACGGGGCACGGGAGATCGAGGCCGTACGGCACGAGACGTTCTTCCCGCTGCTGCCCCTCGTCGTCGCCGCACCGGACACCCCGGACGGCGAACTGCTCGACAGCTTCGTGGACTTCGTGAACACCAACCGGTACGGGCTGCGGAACTCGCTGTGGGCCAGGGACGGGAAGACGGTCGACGCGTTCCTCGCCCGCGTGGCCAGCGGCGGACTGCTCAAGGTCAACGACTCCCACATCGGCTTCCTGCCCTACCTCCCCACGCACGGCGGTACGGGCCTGACCGGCGGGGTGTTCGGCGAGGCCAACTACCCGATCCTGCGGACCACGCACATGCAGGGCGTGAGCATCAGCACCGGTTCCCGCCCCAAGGAGGCCGTCTTCGGCGCCTGGCGGCGGCTCACGCCGTACGAGCGGAACACCGGACGGAACATCGAGCGGAACCCCCAGCGGAGCACCGAGGAGAAGCCATGCGCGCGCTGAACGCGGCCCGCCGGGTCTGCGAGGCCCATCTGCCCGGCCTGCTGGAGAGCCTGGCCGCCGTGCCCCCGGCCGAGCTGGAACGGCCGGGGAGCCCGGCCGTCGAGCTCTTCCGCCGCCACGGCGGCCCGGGACTGGTGATCCCCAAGACGTACGGGGGAAGTGGCGCCGACCCGGTGGAGGCCACCGCCGTCACCCGGGCCCTGGCCGCCGCGAGCCCCTCGCTCGCCGTGGCCACCACGATGCACCACTTCTCCGTCGCCACCCTCTTCTCGCTCGCCGACAGCCTGCAGAGCGCGGGCGTGGAGTGGGCGCTGCTGGAGGGCATCGTCGAGCAGCGGCTGCTGGTCGCCTCCGGCTTCGCCGAGGGGCGGCCCGGGCGCGGCATCCTCAGCCCCACCGTCGAGGCCCGGCCCGCGGAGAAGGGCTTCCTGATCACCGGCGCCAAGAAGCCCTGCAGCCTCTCGCGCTCCATGGACCTGCTCACGGCGAGCGTCGCCCTGCCCAACCCGGACGGCACCCACGACATGGCCGTCGTCCTCGTCCCCAAGGACGCCGAGGGGCTGACCGTCCACCCCTTCTGGTCGAGCTCGGCCCTGGCCGGGGCCGAGAGCGACGAGGTCCGGCTGACCGCGGTGCACGTCGACGAGCAGCAGCTCATGCGCACCGAACTGGGGGACCAGGGCGAGCTGGACGAGCTGCAGACCGTCGGCCTCATCTGGTTCGAGCTGCTGATCACGGCCTCGTACGTGGGCATCGCGAGCGCCCTCGTCGAGCGCGTCCTCGCGGCGGACCGGGGCAGCGACTCCGAACGGGCCGCCCTGCTCACACGGCTGGAGACCGCGCACCTGCTCACCGAGGGCACAGCCCGCATGATCCGCGACGGCGCCGTGGGCAACGACGGCCTCGCCCGCGCCCTGGTGGCCCGCTACGGCGCCCAGGACGCGGTCCGGGACGCGGTCGGGCAGGCCGTGGAGCTGCTCGGCGGCATGGCGTTCATCGGCTCCGACGACATCGCCCGTCTCGCCGCCGCCTCGCACGGCCTCTCCTTCCACCCGCCCTCCCGTACGAGCTGCGCCCGGCCGCTCCTGGATCACGCGGCGGGCCACCCGCTGCGGCTGGCCTGAGGAGGGCGTCGCGACGATGACCGACCCCGGCGAAGGACTCGCCCGTGAAGACATCGGCAGGCTCTACCGCACCCGGCTGAGCAAGGGACGGGCGACGCTCGGCGAACTCTTCGGCGGCCACCAGGAGACCGGTTCGGAGGGCGCCTGGGTCACCACGGCCACCGGCTGCCGCTTCCTGAACTGCGGCGGGTACGGCGTCTTCCTGATGGGCGCCCGGCACCCCACCGTCGTCCGGTACGTCACCGAGCAGCTCCGCCGGCACCCCGTCGCCACCCGCCTCTTCCTGGAGCCCCAGGCCGCGCTCGCCGCCGACGCGCTGCTCCGTACGGCCCCGCCGGGCCTGGAACGCGTGCACTTCGCGTGCTCCGGCGCGGAGGCCGTCGAGGCGGCCGTCAAGCTGGCCCGTACGCGCGGCAGGGACCAGCTCGTGGCCGCGCACGGCGGCTACCACGGGAAGACGATGGGGGCGCTGAGCCTCACCGGCAAGGCCGTCTTCCAGGAGCCGTTCCGGCCGCTGCTGCCCGGCACCCACCACGTCCCCTACGGCGACGCGGAGGCGCTGGGGGCGCTGCTCGCCACGATGCCGGGCCGCGCCTGCGTCGTCCTCGAACCCGTGCAGGGCGAGGCCGGGGTCGTCATCCCGCCCGTCGGCTATCTGCGCGCGGTGCGGGAGCTGTGCCGGGAGCACGGCGCGCTGCTCGTGCTGGACGAGATCCAGACCGGGCTGGGGCGGCTCGGCCACTGGTGGGGCGCGGTCGAGGAGCGGGTGACCCCGGACATGCTGCTGGCGGGGAAGGGGCTGGGCGGCGGCGTGCTGCCGGTCTCCGCCGTGCTCGCCTCGGCCGAGGTCTTCAGCGCCTTCGACAAGGACCCGTACATCCACACGTCCACGTTCTCCGCGACCCCGCTCGCCATGGCCGCCGTCCAGGGGGCGCTGGCCGCCGTCGAGGAGGGGGACCTCGTCCGGCGCGCCCAGGACCTGGGCCGCGAACTGCTGAGGGAGATCTCCCGCATCGCACGGCGGCACTTCGGCGGCCTGGTGCGCGAGGTGCGCGGCAAAGGGCTGCTCATCGGCGTCGAGTTCACCGTCCCCGGGCCCGCCGGGGACCTGCTCGTCGAACTCGTCGACAACGGGGTGGTGGCGAACCACTCCCTCAACTCGCACCTGGTGCTGCGCCTCACCCCGCCCGCCGTGCTGACCCCGGCCGAGACCGCGTTCCTCTACGAGGCCTTCGACCGCGCCTGCCGCGCCCAGGCCGCCCGCCATGTCCCCCATGCCCGCCCCGCACCGACGAGAGAAAGCGGCACGATCCATGCGTAGCGTCGAGGTGACCATCGGACTCACCGGCGTCCCCCCGGACGCGGTGTACGAACGGGTGAGGCAGTTCGCCCGGTACCCGGAGCTGGTGCCCGTGGTGCGCTCCGTCTCCGTCCACGCGATCGACGACGGGGAGGAGACCAGCGACTGGGAGGTGTACTTCCGGAACGGCATCCTGCGCTGGACCGAGTCGGACCACTTCGACCGGCAGGCCCTCACCATCTCCTTCGCCCAGCTCGACGGGGACTTCGAGGAGTTCACCGGCACATGGCACGTCTCCGCGTCCGGGGAGCCGGGGGAGAGCGCGCGGGTCCTCTTCCGCGCCGCGTTCGACTTCGGCATCCCCAGCCTCGCGGGCATCCTCGAACCCGTCGCCGAGCGCGTCATGAAGGAGACCATCGCCCGCGTCGTGCTCTGCCTCTTCGCCTCCGGCACCGTCGTCGGCGACGACGCGCTGGCCCGGGCGGTCGCGGCGGCGGTGGCCTGATGGACACCAGGAACCTGTTCATGACCCCCGTGACGGCGGCCCTCGTCCGCGCCGAGTACGGGCTCGGCCTGCTCGTCGCCCTCGTGCTCTTCTTCGCCCACCTGCCGGACGTGCGCTGGGTCCCGGCCGTCGTGCTGTTCGTCTACATCGACCTCGTCGGCTATCTCCCCGGCGCCGTCCGGTACCGGCGGCACGGCGGCGAACTGCCCCGGATCTACTACCTGCTCTACAACGTCATGCACTCCCTGGTCACCCAGGGCCTCCTGGCGCTCGCGTGGATCTGGCTGTGGGGCTTCGAGTGGGCGCTGCTCGCGCTGCCGATCCATCTCTTCGGCGACAGGGCGCTGTTCGGCAACTACCTCAAGCCCTTCGGGGTGCGGTTCGAGCCCGTGCGGCACCCGGCGTACGACCGCTTCCGCGCCGACTACGAGGCCGAGCTGACATGACGTCCGCCGCGACCCGTTCACCGCACCCCGACACCGGCCTCGTCGCGGTCATGCGTCACTTCGTGACGGGCGTGACGGTGCTGACGAGCGGCCAGGGCGAGGAGACCGAGGGCGTCACGGTGAGTACGTTCACCGTCGTCACGGGCGCCCCACCGCTCGCGTGCGTGGCGCTCCGTTCCGGCAGCCGGGGGTTACGGGCGCTCCTGGACGCCCAGGTGTTCGTGGCCAACGGGCTCTCCGCCGGACAGGAGGCGCTGGCCCGCCACTTCGCCCGCCGCACCCGGCCGCGCGGGCTCACACAGCTCCCGCCGACGGCCTGGCTCGCCGGGGACGACGCGGACGGTGCCGAGGGCCTGCCCCGGCTGAGCGGAGCCGCCGCCTGGCTGACGTGCCGCACCGAGCGGACCGTCGCCCTCGGGGACCACGAGCTGGTCGTCGCCCACGTCGTCGGCGCGGCGCACACCGACCGTCCTCCGCTGCTGAGCTTCGCCGACGCGTTGCACCCGGGCCCCATGAACCACCGAGCGGAAAGGGAATCATGATGGCGTCACCGTCACCGTCACCGTCACCGTCACCCGGCACCCCGGCCGAAGCGGACTGGGAGCAGGCGCCCTCGCTCCTGGACGGAGCCTCGCACCTGACCCTGACGGCGGCCGACTGCGACCTGCGCTACTGGCTGGGCGCCGTGCCCCACGGCACCCTGCGCGGGAACGTCCTCGGCCACGCGGACGACGTACGGCCGACGGACGCCGTCTCCCGTCCCGGGCCGCTCAACAGCGCGCTCACGCAGGAGCTGGCGTACCGCTCGGTGGCCGAGGAGAAGGCCACCCGGGCGCTCGGCCACCTGGTGGCCCTGGCGCCGGACGTCGGGACCATGGAGTTCTACGCCACCCAGCTCCTCGACGAGGCCCGGCACAGCATGGTCTTCCGGCGCCACCTGCTGCGGCTCGGCGTGGCCGAGGACCGGCTCGCCGCGACGGTCGACGCGCTGGCGGCCGAGGACCGGGAACGGATCCTGGAGCCGCTGGAGACGCTGGGGCTGCGCGTCCTGCGCGAGGAGCGCGACTTCATCGGCGGCGTGCTGGTGCTGACCGTGCTGGTCGAGGGGGTCCTCGCCCCGGCGGCGGAGCTCAGCGAACGCAAGTGGCGGGTCTTCGACCCGGCGGCGGCCGACATCGAGCGCGGCGCGGGGATCGACGAGATCCGGCATCTGACCGTCGGCAGCTCGGTCGTGCGCGCGCACCTGCTCGACCACCCGGAGGACAAGCCGCGGCTGCTGGAGCTGATGCGGGAGGGCTACGCGCTGTGGGAGAAGCTCCCGACGACGGAGCAGCTCCTGCGCCGGGAGCGGCTCTTCCAGGAGGGCGTCGAGGCGCACAGGCGGCTGCTCGGCGACTACGAGGTGTGGCCCGGGCGCCGCCTGGTGGACACCACGCCGGAGGAGCGGCTGGAGACCGGCCACGAGTGGGCCCGGCGGATGCAGCGGACCCGCCTTCGTCACATGGGCCTGGAGGAGGCGACATGAGTTCCGGAGAGACCACCGAGACCGCTACGACTGCTGAGACCGTCGGGAGTGCCGAGCTGCGGGAGGTCACCGAGCTGGTGCGGACGGCGGGCTGGCTGGACGCGCAGCCCGTCTACTACTCGTTCAAGATCGCGTCCAACCTCGTGCTGCTGGCCGGGGGATGGAGCGCGTTCGTGCTGGTCGGCGACAGCTGGTGGCAGCTGGCCGTCGCGGCCTGCCTCGCCGTCTGCTTCGGGCAGACCGACCTCATCGGCCACGACGCGGGGCACCGGCAGATCTACCGGACCCGGCGCGCGACCGAGATCATCGGCTACACGCACGGCAACCTGCTGACCGGGGTGAGCTTCGGCTGGTGGGTCGGGCACCACACCAAGCACCACAACCACCCCAACCACCTCTCCCGCGACCCGGACATCCTGCGCCGCCAGGTGATCTTCGACGCGGGGGACCGGCACAAGAAGGGCGACGGCCGCGCCGCGCGGTTCATCGTGCGCCACCAGGCGTGGATGTTCTACGTGCTGATCCTCATGGAGGGGCTGCGGCTGCACGCCTCGGGCTATGTGGCGGCGCGCAAGGGGGCGCTGAAGCGGCACGCCGCGCTGGACCTCGGCCTGCTGACGCTGCATCTGGCCGCGTATCTGACGGTCGTCTTCACGCTGCTCTCCCCGGGCGTGGCGGTCGCCTTCCTCGTCGTCCACCAGGCGCTGTTCGGCTTCTACATGGGCATCCTCTTCGCCCCGAACCACAAGGGCCTGCCGGTCCGCGACGGCGCGACGGAGGAGCTGGACTGGCTCACCCGGCAGGTCGTCACCTCCCGCAACCTGGCCCCCAACCGGGTCACGGACTTCTTCTTCGGCGGCCTCAACTACCAGATCGAGCACCACCTCTTCCCCTCCATGCCGCGCCGCAACCTGCGCCGCGCACAGCCCGCGGTCAAGGAGTACCTGCTGCGCCACGGCTGCCCCTACGCCGAGGAGCGGCTGCTCCGCTCGTACCTCGACGTCTCCGGATATCTCGGCGAGGTCAGCCGCGAGGCGGCCGGTGCCGGGGCGGCCGTGGCAGGGGGCGGAGGATGAGCCCCCGCGCGGCCGTACTGGCCGGACTCGGCTCCTGGCTCCCGCCGCGCGTCGTCACCAACGAGGAACTGTCCCGGGAGCTCGACACCACCGACGCGTGGATCACCAGCCGCACGGGGATCCGCCGCCGTCACGTCGCCGAACCCGGTACGGCCACCTCAGGGCTGGCGGTGGAGGCGGGCCTGCGGGCGCTGAAGTCGGCCGGGGTGCCGGACGTGGACGCCGTGGTGCTGGCCACCACGACGCCCGACAGACCGTGCCCCGCCACGGCACCCGCCGTCGCCGCCGAGCTGGGCCTCGGCACCGTCCCCGCCTTCGACGTGGGGGCCGTCTGCACGGGGTTCCTGTACGCCCTGGCCGCCGGGAGCGGGCTGCTGGCGGCGGAGTGCGCGGACAGCGTGCTCGTGATCGGCGCGGACACCTTCAGCGGCATCCTCGACCCGGCGGACCGCTCCACGCGGGCCATCTTCGGGGACGGCGCGGGCGCGGTCGTGCTGCGCGCGGGCGACTCTACGGAACCGGGCGCGCTCGGGCCGCTGCTGCTCGGCAGCGACGGGACGGGGGAGGACCTGATCACCGTGCGCTCGGGCGGGTCCCGCGCTCCGGTACGGGCGGTGACGGCGGGGGAGGCCGACCCGTACTTCCGTATGGCGGGCAGGACCGTCTTCCGCGCCGCCGTCGAACGGATGGCGGACGCGGCCACGGAGGTGGCCCGCCGCGCGGGATGGAGTGCCCGGGGCATCGACCGGATCGTCGCGCACCAGGCCAACCTGCGGATCCTGCACGCCACGGCGGACCGCATGCGCCTCCCGCGGTCGCGCTTCCCCGTGCACCTGGACGCGGTCGGCAACACCGCCGCGGCCTCGGTCCCGCTCGCGCTGGCGCACGCCGCCGGGACCGGCGAGCTGCTGCCGGGGCACCGCACCGTGCTCACGGCCTTCGGCGGCGGACTGACCTGGGGGGCGTGCGCGCTCCGCTGGCCCGCCGTCACCCCGCTCTGAGCGCCCATGAACGACTACCGATCTGAGGAGTGCGACACATGAGCAGTACCTACGACCGTCTGGTGAACCTGCTGTCCCAGGGCTTCGGCGTCGAGGCCCACGAGGTCGGCCCGGAGGACACGTTCACCGACATGGAGCTGGACTCGCTCGCGCTGGTGGAGCTGACGCTGGCCACGCAGGAGGAGTTCGGCATCTCGCTCTCGGACGACGACCTGAACCCGCACCACACCATGGCCGAGGCTGCCGAGGTCGTCGACACCAAACTCGTGACGGCAACGTCCTCATGAGGACGCCGAACGCCCCCATCCACGCCCCCTTCCACGCCGCCGTCACCGGCCTCGGCATGGTCACCGCCGGGGGAGTGGGCACCGCGCCGACCTGGGCGAGTCTGCTCGCCGCCGAGGGGACGGCGGCCGGTCCTGTGCCCGCCCTCGCGGGCGTACCGGCCGACTTCGGCTGCTGGATACCCGGCTTCGACCCGGCGGAGGCGGTGGGCCGCCGCAAGGCGTGGCGGCTGGACCGCAGCAGTCAGCTGGCCCTCGCGGCCGCCGCCGAGGCCCTGGCCGACGCCGGGCTCGACCCCGGGACGTGGGACGGCGCCCGGGTGGGCGTGGTGCTCGGCAGCGGGATCGGGGGCGCCGCCACCTGGGAGAAGCAGCACCAGATCCTGCGCGAGCGGGGCGCCGAGAAGGTCTCCGCGCTGCTGATCCCGATGCTCGCGGTGAACATGAGCGCCGGGTATCTCGCCATGGAGTACGGCGCCCGTGGACCCAACTTCGTGACGGCGACCGCCTGCGCCTCCGGGACCACCGCGATCGGCGTCGCGCGCGAGATGCTGCGCAACGGCAGCTGCGACGTCGTCCTCACCGGCGGCACCGAGGCGTGCCTCATCCCCTCGATCATCTCCGGCTTCCACCAGATGGGCGCGCTCTCCCGGCGGCGCGACGAACCGATGGCCGCCTCCCGGCCGTTCGACGCGGGCCGGGACGGCTTCGTCCCCGCGGAGGGCGCGGCGGTGCTCGTCCTGGAGCGGCCGGAGGGCGCGCGGGCGCGCGGGGCCCGCGTACGGGCGCGGATCAGCGGCTACGGCGCGTCCGCCGACGCCCACAACGCCACGGCCCCCGACCCCGAGGGCACGGGGGCGGAACTCGCCCTGCGCGCCGCGCTGGCGGACGCCGGCGCCCTCCCGTCGGACGTCGACCACGTGAACGCGCACGGCACCTCCACGCCGCTGAACGACGCGATGGAGGGCAGGCTGATCCGCAGGGTCCTCGGCGAGCGCCCGGCCGTGACGTCCGTGAAGGGGGTCACCGGCCACGCGCTCGGCGCCGCCGGGGCCATCGAGGCGGCGGCCACCGCGCTGACCCTGGAACGGGGAGTCGTCCCGCCGACCGCGAACCTCGACTCCCCGGACCCCTCGATCGGCCTCGACGTCGTCGCCAAGGCGAGCCGCCGGACGCGCGTCGAGGTGGCCGTCAGCAACTCCTTCGGCTTTGGCGGCCAGAACGCCGTGCTCGTCCTCACGCGCGGGTGAGGGGGTGGAGGGCTGCCCGGTTCCTACGGTTCCTACGCGGTGTCCGGGCCGGTGTCCGGACGGCCGTCGTCCGCCGCCGCGATGGCGTCGTGCACCTCGCGCTGCCGCTCCTCCAGCTCGCGCCGTTCGGCGTCCAGCGCCTCGGCCTGGGCCTCGTCGTCGGCCATGAGCTTGAGCAGATCACTGCCCGCCATGTCGAGTACGCCCATGGCCGCGTACGCCTGGCGCACCTTCTCGCCCCACAGCCCGATGTCCTTCACGCAGGGGACGATCCGGGTGAAGAGGCGGGAGCGGAACGCCCGCATGCGGGGCGCCCGGTTCATGTACTCCATGCACTCCTTCATGTCGAAGCCGAGCGTCTCCCAGACCTCCTGCATCCGCAGCCGGTCCCGCATCAGGTAGCAGCCCTCGACGATGAACTCCTCGCGGTCGGCGATCTCCCGGCGGGTCAGCTCCCGGTAGTAGTCGCGGAGCGCGAGCCGCCCGAAGGCGACGTGCCGGGCCTCGTCCTGCATGACGTACGAGAGGATCTGTTTGGGGAGCGGCTTGGTCGTCCTGTCGCGCAGGATCCCGAACGCGGCGAGCGCCAGCCCCTCGATGAGGACCTGCATCCCCAGGTACGGCATGTCCCAGCGCGAGTCGTTCAGCGCCTCGCCCAGCAGGGCCTTGAGGTGCGGGCTGATGGGATAGGCCAGCTCGATCTTCTCGTGCACGAAGCGGGAGAACAGCTCCGTGTGCCGGGCCTCGTCCATGACCTGCGTGGCGGCGTAGAACTTGGCGTCGATGTCGGGCACCGATTCGACGATCCGCGCCGAGCAGATCATGGCCCCCTGCTCACCGTGCAGGAACTGGCTGAACTCCCAGGCGGCCATGTGCTGCCGCAGCTCGTTCCTGGCCTTCGCGTCGAGGCGCGCGTACTGCCGGGAGCCGTAGAGGCCGAGCGAGGTCTCCGGCGTGCCCAGCACGTCGTAGGGATCGACCTCCAGGGACCAGTCGATGCGCTTCCCGCTGTCCCACTGCTTGTCCTTGCCCTTCTGATAGAGGCTCAGAAGGCGCTCGCGCTCCGTGCCGTACTCCCAGGTGAACGTGTTCCGTCCACGCATGGGGAACGACCAGTTCTCCGTGCCGCTCATGCCTGTCCCCTCGTACGGTTCGTCCGGTCCGGTGGTGGGGCGAGCGTGGGGAGCACGCCCGGCAGGACCTCGACGGCGTAGCGCCGCCGCGCCGGGCGCTGCACCTCGCCGTCCCGTTCGAAGACGAGGTCCTCCCCGTCGGTGCGCTCGATCTCGACGCGGCGCCCGCGCCGGTAGAGCACGCCGGGCCGCTCCAGGTGGCGGCCGTCCCGGGTGAGTCCGGGGAGCTCGCGCGCTTCCAGTCGGTCCGAGACCACGCAGACGTCCAGCAGGCCGTCGTCCAGGACCGAGCGGGGGAGCAGCAGGAAGCCGCCGCCCCGGTACCGCCCGCCGCCGACGTTGGCCAGCACGACACCGCCCTCGTGGACCACCTCTCCGTCGACCGTGATCCGGGCCGGGTGGGGTGCGAACCGGCGGAGCGTGGCCGCCACCGCTTCCTCGTAACGGGCCCGGCCCGCGATCCCGGTGAGGGCCGCGGCGGTCACCAGGGCCTCGGCGACCAGCCCGGAGCAGGCGCCCAGGAGCACGGTCGCGCCGGTCGGTTCGAGGCGGGCCAGGTCGAGACGGCGTACGCGGGGCTCCGCCGTGCCCAGGCTCCGGGCCAGCGCCTCCTGCCAGGGAGCGTCCTGCCAGACCTCCCGGTAGAAGGAGTTGCCGGTCCCGGCGGGCAGCGGCAGGAAGCACGGTCCGCGCCCGGCGCCCGTAGCGGCCTCGTGCAGACCGGCGGCCACCTCGCTCGCCGTACCGTCACCGCCGACCGCGACGACGACGTCCCGGCCGTCCCTGGAGGCCTTGGCCGCGAGGACGCGCGCGTGCCCCGCGTGCGCGGTACGGACGACGCTCACCTCGTCCAGCAGCGTGCCGCAGACGGCGGCGACCCGATCGGCCGGCGACGGGGTCGCCCCGCCCGCGTGCTCGTTGGCCACGATCACACCGCTGTACGCCCAGTTCGTCATTCCCCCGCATCCCCTCGCATTCCCTTCGTGCCGAGCGGAGAGAGCAGGATTCGAACCTGCGCGAGGCGGTAGCCCCGGACCGGGACGGGCCCGGCCCCCATTGGGCCGCTATGGGTATCTCTCCTCACGTCACGACGGTGGCAGGACGGGCTTGCAGGCCGCTGACACGGCCGTACCAGGCCGCTGAAATGCAATTATCTGTTCCGTTGTGATAGTTCCGTGAGGAAAACCGGAATGGTGAGCAGGAACGGGTACGGGGGGCGAACGTCGGGGAATAGCCTCTTTCCCCCGCCGGGCCAGGACGCAGGCCCGCCCCCACGCGTGATTCCGGATAGCACTTGGCCCTGGACCCCGGCCAGCGTGACCCTGTTCAACTTTCTGCCGCGATCGGCGGTTCGTGCAGCGGAGACCGCATGCCATGGAGTACGAAACCCTGGAACTGAACCCCTATGTCAGCACCTTCCGGTTCTCCGGATTTCTCGTCGTCGAGCTGCACGGGGAACTCGATATCGCGGCGGAAATCATCGTGTCCCCGTATGTGGACCGGCTGACCGCTATTCCGGCCCCCCGCATCGTGCTGGACCTCACCCCGGCGGAGTTCCTGGACTGCTCGGGGGTGCGGCTGATCGCGCGGGCGCACCGGCGCGTCACGGCACAGGGCGGCGTCACGCGTCTCGTCTGCCCGCACCCGCGCATGCTGTGGCTGCTCCGGCAGACGCGCTTCGCGGAGGTTCTCCCTCCCGCCCCCACGCTGGCGCTGGCACTGGCCAACGGGCACGCCAACGGGCACGGCCGTTCATGACGCGGCGGTTCATGACACGGCGTCGGTACGCGGTGCCGTCACCCCCGCTGATTCCCGGGGGAGGAGCGCCGCGGCGACGAGCCCCCCGAGCCCGATGACCGCCAGGGCGGCCATCGCGGTCGCGTACGCGCCCTTGCTGAGTCCGGAGACGAGGATGGTCCCGGCGATCGCCGTGCCGAAGGACGAGCCGAGGTTCGACACGCTGCGGGAGAGCCCGGAGATCTCGCCCTGCTGCTCCTCCTCGAAGCTCGACTGCACGACGTTGACCGACGGGGTCAGCATGATGCCCAGCCCGAGCCCGATCAGCAGCAGTCCCGGCACGAAGGCCCACGCGGTGGAGTAGCTCGCGACCAGGGCGATCAGTACGGCGATGCCGAGGATCGAGACGACGAAGCCGGTCACGATCAGCGTCCGCTGGGCGCGCCGCCTGGCGAAGCGCCCGGAGAGCAGCGAGGTGGCGAGCAGCCCGAGGGTGGCCGAGGTGAAGATCACGCCCGTCCGCACCGCGTCGTACTCCCGTACGACCTGGAGGTAAGCGGCCACCGTGAACGAGGTCCCCATGAGCAGCAGCCACTGCACGTTCTGGGTGATCAGCCCGAGGTTCGAGACCCGGCTGCGGAACAGGCCGAGGGAGAGCAACGGCTCCGTGCCGGACGCCTCCTTGGCGCGGACGGAGCGGAAGAACCACCAGAGCACCAGCGCCCCGGCGGCGAGCAGGCCCGCCATGAGCCAGCCGTTGTCGTCCGCGGCCAGGATGCCCATGACGACGAGGAGGAGCCCGGCGGCGGACAGGACGGCACCGGCGGTGTCGAACGGCGTGTCCGGCTCCGGCGGCAGCGGATCCTCGATCCGGCGGCCCAGCAGGATGATCAGCGCGATCACCAGGGCCTGGAACACGAAGGCCGCGCGCCAGCCGAGCCCCGCCGTGATGAGCCCGCCGATCAGCGGGCCCGCCGCGGCCCCGATGCCGCCCAGGGCCATGACGACCCCGAACGCACGGGCGCGGGAGGCCACATCGGGGTGGAGGAGCGTGACGAGGATGTACACGGGCGGGATGAGCAGCGCTGTGCCGATGCCCTCCAGGACCGAGTTGCCGAGGATCAGCACGCCGAGCCCCGGCGACGCGGCGCTCACCAGGGCGCCGATCCCGTAGACGGTGAGTCCGGCCACGAAGCAGCGCTTGCGGCCGTATCGGTCGGTCAGCTTCCCGCCGGGGATCATCAGCGCCGCCATCACCAGCAGGAAGACGGTGATCGCCACCTGCACGCCCTGGACGGTGGTGTCCAGGTCCTCGCTGATGTCGTTGATCATCACGTTCATGTTGGAGCCGGCGAAGCTGCAGATGAACTGCGCGAGAGCGAGTGCGGCGAGTACCCGTCGCTGGCCGGCGGGCGACTGCTCGTCCATGCGCTCGCCTCCCGTGTCCGGCTGCCCGAGTGGGGTCACATGGGCAGGATCTGGTGCTTGGCCTGGACGAACTCCGCGTCGGTGAGGGAGCCCGAGCGGTGCAGCGCCGAGAGCCGTTCGAGGTCCCGCGTGCCGTTGCCCGAGGGGCTTTCGGCCGGGTCCAGCGCCAGCCCGGCTCCCCGGAGCTGCGTGCTGCGCCGGGCCATCCGCGAGCCCTGCGAGATCAGGTAGATCAGCACGCCGATCAGCGGCACCACGAGGACGAGCAGGAGCCAGCCCGCCTTCCCCCAGCCGCCCAGCTCCTCGTTGCGGAAGATGTCCACGACGACGTGGAAGAGCACGACGATCCACGCGACCCACAGGAAGAAGATCAGCATGCTCCAGAACACGTCGAGCAGGGGATAGTCGTCCATGGCAGACCTCCGATCCGTCCGGTGAGCTCAGGCTCGCCGATGCCGCCGGGCTCCGTATCACCCCTGGCAGGCGATTCCCGAACGGGGCCGTCCGCGCGGGAATCGGGGGTGCGGGGAAGGAGACGGCGTGGACGACTCGACAACCTCGGAGACAGGACCGCGGCCGGAGGCGGAGCGCTGGGGCAACGACTGCGCCGGTGCCGTCTACGGCTCGCTGCTCGCGGCCTCGGTCGTGGCCAGCGCGGAGACCGCGGGCGAACTCCCCAGGCTCCGGCTCATCGTGCTGCTCCTCGTCACCGGCCTGGTGTTCTGGATCGCGCACGTCTACACGCGCCTCGCGGGCGAGCGGCCCGCCGGACGGGGCTGGAGCCGGCACGAGACGCGGCTCGTCGCCGTACGGGAGTGGCCCGTCGTCGAGGCCGCCGTGCTGCCCTCCGTGGCCGTGGCGCTCAGCCCGCTGCTCGGCATGTCCGCGCGGGGCGGCGCCTGGCTGGCGCTGGTCACGGCGGTGGGCCAGCAGATCGTGTGGGCGTCCGTGAGCGCCGCGCGCGTCGGCGCGTCCCGGCCGCGGATCGCCGTGGAAGGGACGGTGCACCTGTGCCTCGGGCTGGTCATCGTGGCGGTCAAGGTGGCGCTGAAGCACTGAGCCGCCTCCCCGGTACGGGCCGCCTCCCCCGGCACGGGTGAGGCGGCTCCCGGGGGCGCGGCGGGAGAATGCCGCACCAGGCGTTCGGCCCGACGCTGGAGGGCGGTGCCCATGCTGGAAGTGCTGCCCGGCGCGCGGGCCGTGACCTCCTACCGGCGCGAGTGGCTCGTCAAGGACCTGGTGGCCGGGGTCGTCCTCACCACGCTGCTGGTGCCGCAGGGCATGGCGTACGCGGAGCTGGCCGGGCTGCCGCCGATCACCGGGCTCTACACGTCGATCACCTGCCTCCTCGGCTACGCCGTGTTCGGGCCGTCCCGCATCCTGGTGCTCGGCCCCGACTCCTCCCTCGGCCCGATGATCGCGGCGACCATCGTGCCGCTGGTCGCCGCCGACGGGGACCCCGAACGGGCCGTCGCGCTGGCCTCGATGCTGGCCCTGATGGTCGGCGGCGTGATGGCGCTCGCGTCGGTGGCGAAGCTCGGCTTCGTCGCCGACCTGATCTCCAAGCCGACGATGATCGGCTACATGAACGGGCTGGCCCTGACCATCCTGATCGGGCAGCTGCCGAAGCTCTTCGGGTTCTCCGTGGACGCCGACGGGCTGATCGCCGAGGCCGCCGGGTTCCTCGACGGCCTGGCCGACGGCGACGCGGTCGCCGCCGCGGCGGCCGTGGGGATCACGGGGACCGCGCTCGTCCTCGTGCTGCAGCGGTGGCTGCCGAAGATCCCCGCCGTGATCGTGATGGTGGTGCTGGCGATCGGCGCCACGTCCCTGCTCGGGCTGCGGGACCACGGCGTCGAGACGGTGGGGACGCTCCCGAAGGGCTTCCCGCCGCTGACCTTCCCCGACGTCGGACTCGACGACCTGGGCGTGCTGTTCGCGGGAGCGCTGGGCATCGCGCTCGTCTCCGTCGCCGACACGATCTCCACGGCGACGGCGTTCGCCGCGCGCGGCGGACAGAAGGTCCAGGGCAACCAGGAGATGGCCGGGATCGGCGCGGCCAACCTCGCGGCAGGCCTCTTCCAGGGCTTCCCCGTCAGCACCAGCGGCTCGCGCACCGCCGTCGCGGAGCGCTCCGGCGCCCGCAGCCAGCTCACCGGGGTGGTCGGCGCGGCCCTGATCATCCTCATGATCGTGCTGCTGCCCGGCCTCTTCCGCGACCTGCCGCAGCCCGCGCTCGCCGCGGTGGTCATCACGGCCTCGCTCTCCCTCGCTGACCTGCCCGGTTCGCGGCGGCTGTGGCGGCAGCGCAAGGCCGAGTTCCTGCTCTCCCTGACCGCGTTCCTGGGCGTCGCGCTGCTCGGGGTGCTGCCGGGCATCGCCATCGCCGTCGGGCTCTCCATCCTCAACGTCTTCCGGCGGTCGTGGTGGCCGTATCAGACGGTACTCGGCCGGGTGGAGGGGCTGGAGGGCTACCACGACATCCGCTCGTATCCGCACGCGCAGCGGCTGCCGGGGCTGGTGATCTACCGGTTCGACGCGCCGCTGTTCTTCGCCAACGTCAACACGTTCCGCACCGAGGTCGAACGGCTCGCCCGGGGCACCCCGCCCCCCGCCTGGATCCTCATCGCCGCCGAGCCCGTGACGGACGTCGACACGACCGCGTCCGACGCCCTGGAGGAGCTGGACGTCGAGCTCAACGGGCGGGGGATCAGCCTGGTGTTCGCCGAGCTGAAGGACCCGGTGCGGCGCAAGATCGAGCGCTACGAGCTGACGCGCACGATCGACCCGCGGCACTTCTTCCCCACGGTGGAAGCCGCGATCGCCGCGTTCCGCGAGGAGACGGGCGCGCGCTGGACCCCCGCGCCGGAATCGGGCGAGGAATGAGGAGGCGCCCCATGGACGGTCAACCGCACCCCCCGGAGCGGTGGTTCGCGCGCGCCGCGCTGGCGGCGGCGGTGGCGGCGGTCGCCGTGCTGCTCGTCTTCGCGGGCCTGCGTACGCTCGCGCTGCTGGCCGTCGGCGCGGCGGGGCTCGCGGTGTTCCTCGCCGCGGCGTGGTGGGCGCTCACCCGCCGCGGCGTCCCGCGGATCCTCGCCCTGCTCCTGGCCGTCGCGGCCCCGGTGTGCGTGCTGGTGCTCTACACCTCGGCGCGGCTGGCCTGGGTGGTCGCCGCCTCCGCCGCGCTGTGGCTGGGCGCGGTGGGCGCGGGGCGCGCCGCGCTCGTACGCGCCGACCGGCCGGCGCGGATGCCCGAGCGCGCGGTGGTCCCGGCCCGTCACCCCGTGCTCTTCCTCAACCCCCGCTCCGGCGACGGCAAGGTCGGCCGGTTCGGCCTCGTACAGCGGGCCGAGGAGCTCGGCGCCCGTACGGTCCTGCTGGAGGGGCCCGGCACGCGGGACGTGGCCCAGCTGGCGCGCACGGCGGTCGCCGACGGCGCCGACCTGCTGGGAGCGGCGGGCGGGGACGGCACCCAGGCGCTGGTCGCCGCCGTCGCGGCCGAACACGGGATCCCCTTCCTCGTGATCCCCGCCGGAACGCGCAACCACTTCGCCCTCGACCTGGGGCTCGACCGCGAGGACCCCGCGAAGGCGCTGGACGCGCTGCGCGGGGGAGAGGGCGTCGAACTCCGCGTGGACCTCGCCTTCGCGGGCGACCGCGTCTTCGTCAACAACGCCTCCTTCGGCGCCTACGCCGAGGTCGTCCAGAGCGACTCGTACCGCGAGGGCAAGACGCGCACCGTCGCCGCCCTGCTGCCCGACGTGCTGATGGGCCATCAGGGCGCCCGGCTGACCGCTGAGGGCGAGGGGCTCACCCTCGACGGGCCCCAGGCGCTCCTGATCAGCAACAACCCGTACGGCATGGGCGACATCGCCGGTCTCGGGCGGCGTCCCCGGCTCGACGGCGGGGTGCTCGGCGTCGTCGGCGTCACCGTGGCGAGCGCCGCGCAGGCCGCGGGGCTGCTGCGCGGGCGGCGCGCGGAGGGCCTCGTCGGCGGGACGGCCACCGAGGTCGTCGTGCGCGCCGACCAGCCCTCGGTTCCCGTCGGCATCGACGGCGAGGCCCTCCACCTCCCCACCCCGGTCCGCTGCACCACACGCCCCGGCGCCCTCCGCGTCCTCGTCCCCCGCCGCCGCCCTGGCGTCCCCCCACCTCGTCCCCGCCCGGACTGGCGCCGCGTCCTGCGCCTGGCCCGCGGATGATGGTTGCCCTCTGCCGTGGCAACTGGGCAGGGGTTGCCCCGTGCTGTTCGTTGCAGGCTGCGGCTGCTTCCTGGCTTGTCGCGCAGTTCCCCGCGCCCCTGAGGCCTGAGGGGCGCGGGGAACTGCGCGCTCAGCCACGACGACGGCCGCAGCCTGCAAGGCAGGGCACGGGGCAGCCCCTGCACAGCCCTGAGGTGAGGGCAACCATGATCCGCCGGGCACGGCCTAGCCCGGTTCCACCGCCAGGACGTGGGCGCCCCACGCCTCCAGGCCGACGTAGAGGCCCGGGCCCGTCAGTTCCTCGCCGGAGCGGTCCCAGTGGAAGTCGCCGGCCAGCACGTCGGTCAGTCGGCAGTGCCGCGCGGCGAGTTCGGTCCAGGGCAGGGGGATGCGGGCCTGTGCCGGACGGGGGGAGAGGTTGACGGCGACGAGGTGCCTTCCGGCGGGTCCCGTCCAGCACCAGGAGAGGATGTCGTGGTACGAGGCGTTGTCGGGCCAGCCCGTGCACTCCAGCAGCCGCCACCGGCCCGTGCGCATGCCGCTGCCGTGCACGGCGGCCAGGAGCCGTTCGTGGAAGGCGTGCAGCGCGGGGTCGGGCCTCTCGTCCGGGCGGCGGGTCAGGAAGACGGGCACGCGGACCCGGCGCCCGGCGAACTGGCCCTCGTGCCACAGCGTCGCACCGGGCACGGTGGCGATGACGACGGCCGCCGCGCGCTCCTTCCCGGCGGGCAGGACGGCGGCCGCGCGGGGCTCGTCGTGGTTCTCCAGGAACCGTACGAGGCGCCGCTGGTAGCTCTCGTCGGCCGTGAGGTGCGCCCGTACGGAGGCCGCGTTCTCGTGCAGCAGCCGGTCGTAGAGCCGCTTGTCGTAGCAGAAGCCGAACCCCTGCTGCTGGAGCGGCCATTCGAGGTCCCAGTACGCCTCGGCCATGAACGTCATGTCCGGGTGGTGCCGCAGGACCCCGTCCAGGACGGCGGCCCAGAAGTCCTCCCGGGGCGGCGGGCCCGCGCTCTGTCCCCACGTCTTGGCGAAGATGTCGTTCATCAGCAGCATCGCCATGTCGCAGCGCACCCCGTCGCACATCCCGCCGATCCGGATCAGCAGGTCCGTGGTGGCCCGGCGCATGCTCGGGGCGAACGCGTTGAGCTGCACCACGTCCGGCCACGGCGGGAAGAAGGGGTCACGGCCCCGGGCGAGGACGTGGCCGCCCACCCGGAGATACGCCGCCGGGTCCGACTGCTCCGACTCCGCCGTGCCGTGCACGAAGTCCTCCGGGTGCTCGTGGGCCCAGGGGCTGTCCGGCGCGACATGGTTGGGCACGTAGTCCAGGATCAGGCCCGCGCCTCGGGTGGCGAGCGCCGCCCGCGCGGCGGCCAGCCCCTCGGCGCCGCCGAGCGCCGCGTCGACCTCGTAGCGGCGGATGCAGTACGGCGAGCCCGCGACGTCCTCGTCGCGCACCTCGCCCAGCGCCTCCGCGAACGAGCGCCGCAGCTCCGGGTCGCGCAGGGCGAGGGCCCGGCCCTCCGCGCTGCGTTCCCACACGCCCATGAGCCATACGGCGTCGACGCCCGGCGGCACGAGCGCGTCCCACGCCTCGCCGGGCACGTCGCCGAGCCCGGCCGGGGGCCGCCCCGGCTGCTCCGTCACCTCGCGCAGCCACACCCGGGTGTTGACCTCGTGGACGACCGGCTGTGCCGGGAGAGCGGTCATGACGTCGTCCCCTCCTCCGTCGTGCTCGTCCGGGGAGCGAAGCCCTCGGGTGCCAGGTCGCCGAAGACCGTCATCAGGACGGCCACCAGCCCCGTCCACCCGGTCTGGTGGGCGGCGCCGAGCCCCGCGCCGTTGTCGCCGTGGAAGTACTCGTGGAAGGAGATCAGGTCCCGCCAGTGCGGGTCGTTCTGGAACTTCTCCAGCCCTCCGTACACCGGTCGGCGGCCGTCCCCGTCGCGCAGGAAGATCCGGGTGAGCCGCGAGGAGAGCTCGCGCGCGACCTCGTAGAGCGTCATGCGGTTGCCGGAGCCGGTGGGGCACTCGACGGTGAGCCCGTCGCCGTAGAAGCCGTACAGGTTCAGCAGCGCCCGTACGAGCAGCGCGTTGACGGGGTACCACACCGGGCCCCGCCAGTTGGAGTTGCCGCCGAACATGCCCGAGTCCGACTCGGCGGGCAGATAGCCGACCCGCAGCTGCCTGCCGTCCGCCTCGAACGTGTAAGGGTGCGCGGCGTGGTACCGCGAGAGCGCCCGGATGCCGTACGGGGAGAGGAACTCGTCCTCGGAGAGCAGGTAGCCCAGCACCCGGGGCAGCATCTTCTCGTCGACGACGGAGAGCAGCCGGGGCCCGCCCTCGGCACCGGCCTGGGCCGAGGAGACCGTGGCCGCCAGGGACGGGTGCCGGTCGGCGAAGCGGCGCAGCCGGTCCCGCAGGCCGGTCAGGTGGGAGAGCTGCCCGGGGCGGAAGACGGTGGCCGCGCAGAGCGGCAGCAGCCCCACCATCGAGCGGACCCGCAGCCGGGTCGCCCGGCCGTCGGGGAGCCGCAGGACGTCGTAGAAGAAGCCGTCCCGCTCGTCCCACAGCTCGTCGGAGAGGTCCCCGACGCGGTCCATCGAGGCGGCGATCCACATGAAGTGCTCGGTGAACTTCAGCACCAGCTCCTCGTAGCTGCGGTCCACCTCGGTGAGCTCCACGGCGATCTGCAGCATCGTCTGGCAGTACAGCGCCATCCACGCGGTGCCGTCGGCCTGCTCCAGGGAGCCGCCGGTGGGCAGCGGGGCGCTGCGGTCGAAGACGCCGATGTTGTCCAGGCCGAGGAAGCCGCCCTGGAAGACGTTGCGCCCGTCGGGGTCCTTGCGGTTGACCCACCAGGTGAAGTTGGTCAGCAGCTTCTGGAAGACCCGCTCCAGGAAGGCCCGGTCGCCCTGGCCCGTGAGGCGCTCCTCCAGGCTGTAGACGAAGTACGCGGCCCAGGCGTGGACCGGCGGATTGACGTCGCCGAAGTTCCACTCGTACGCGGGGATCTGCCCGTTGGGGTGCAGATACGGGGCGCGCAGCAGGAGTTCGAGCTGCTCCTTGGCGAACGCCGGGTCCACCACCGCGAGCGCGACCGTGTGGAACGCCAGGTCCCATGCGGCGAACCAGGGGTACTCCCAGGTGTCGGGCATGGAGATGACGTCGTCGGCGTCCATGTGGAACCACTCGCGGTTGCGCACGGCGCGGTCGCGCGGCGGCGGGCTCCACGGGTCGAGGCCGTGCTCGGCGAGCCACGCCTCCAGGTCGAAGCCGTAGTACTGCTTGGACCAGAGCATGCCGGCCAGCGCCTGGCGCAGCACCCGCGCCTCGTCCTCGCCGGCCGTGGACGGCGTCAGCCCCCGGTAGAACGCGTCCGCGTCGGCGCGCCGGTCGCGGAAGACGGCGTCGAAGGACGCCACGTCGTGCAACGGCGCTTCGGGGCGCGCCAGTTGCAGCCGTACGGTCGCGGAGCTGCCCGGCGGCACGGCGAGGACGCAGTGCGCCGCCGCCTTGGTGCCCTCCTGGGCCGGGTTGACCGCGTGCTCCTCCCCGTCCACGACATGGCGGCCGATGCCGTCCTTCACGTACGGGGAGGCGTTGCGGGAGCCGAAGAGCCGCTCGTTGTCCGTCTCGTTCTCCGTGAACAGCACCCTCGGCCGCCCCGTCACACGCAGCTCGTGACGGCCGAGCAGGGGGTGGTCGGCCGTGACCACGGCCGCGTCCGGGGAGCCGTCCGCCAGGTGCAGCCGGGGCCTGACCGTGGGCTCGCCCCACGACCAGGTGTTGCGGAACCACAGCGTCGGCAGCACGTGCGCGGTCGCCTCGTCGGGGCCCCGGTTCTCCACGGTGACGCGCATCAGCACGTCCTCGTACCCGGCCTTCGCGTACTCCACGGTGACGTCGAAGTACCGGTCGTCGTCGAAGACCCCGGTGTCCAGCAGCTCGTACTCGAAGTCGCCCCGCCCCCGCGCGCGGCTGGTGGCCACGAGGTCGTTGTACGGGTAGGCCGCCTGCGGATACTTGTAGAGGTACCGCATGTAGGAGTGGCTGGGCGTGCTGTCGAGGTAGAAGTAGTACTCCTTGACGTCCTCGCCGTGGTTGCCCTCCCCGTTGGTGAGGCCGAAGGCGCGTTCCTTGAGGATCGGGTCCCGCCCGTTCCACAGCGCGAGCGCCAGGCACAGCCGCTGCTTCTCGTCGCAGATGCCGCCCAGCCCGTCCTCGCCCCAGCGGTAGGCGCGCGAGCGCGCGTGGTCGTGGGGGAAGTACTCCCAGGCGTCGCCCGTGGTGCTGTAGTCCTCGCGCACCGTGCCCCACTGCCGCTCGCTCAGATACGGCCCCCACATCCGCCACCGTCCCGCCTCGTCGGCGGTGGGTCCGGGTACGGCGGTGCTCCTGTCGGCGGCCATGAGGGCGCTCCCTTCCGGGCTGCGGTCCATGCTCAGGATTCGGGTTCAGGGTCGTCCGGGCGCGGGCTCGGCAACCTCACCTTGTGCGGGTGAGCCGCGCGCCAGCAGCGTCACGGCGATCTCGTAGGCGGCGAGCAGCACGGCGACCACCAGCAGCCCGGTCCAGGAGGAGAGCAGCAGGGCGCACAGGGCCGCCACGGCGAGCCCCGCGATCCGCAGGACGTCGGCGTGCCGCCGCGTCCACGCCCGTACCGCCGTACGGGCGGGCAGCCCGTGCGCGGCGGTGGCCACGCGCGTACCGGTGGCCCGTGCCGCGCGCCGGACGCCGCCGCGCGCCGCGACCGGCAGCCGTCCCGGGCCCACCACGTAGGCGAGCACGGCCAGCACGATGCCGAACCAGAGCAGCTGGTCGCCGCGTTCGCGCAGCGTCGCGAACACGTGCCACATCGCGGCGCGGAGCCCGTCCCGGTACACCCCCTCGGGCACCTGCCCGAGGAGCTGGTCCCGTACGGCCCGCAGCACGCTCGTCAGGACCGTCACGCACACCACCAGCCACAGGCCCAGCTGCAGCAGCGTGCGGCGGCGGGCCGGGGAGGCCCACAGCGCGAGGCCCAGCAGCACGAACGTGCCGATCACCAGGCCCACCAGGCCACGCTTGAAGACGAGCACCGCCAGCTGGAGCTGCCGGAGTTCGTCACGGTCGTAGAGGGTGATCTGCCCGAAGTTCTCGGGCAGCGAGACGCCCAGCGCCTTCTCGATCCGCTCGTGCAGCCCCGGCGGCAGTTCGCCTGAGGTCAGCGTCGGGAGGTCCAGCTTCTTGCCGAAGAGCTGCGGCAGTTCGGGCTCCAGCGCCGCGATCGCGTTGTTGGCCATCGGCAGCAGGTTCAGGGTCACCGTGCTGCCCTTGACCTGGACGTTCTTGGCCTTCCCCTCCAGCAGGGCGACGAGGCGGGCGTGCGCCAGCCGGTTGGCACCGGTCCACAGGCCCTCGAACGTGTCGCTCTTGAGCATCTTCGAGATCCGGGCGCGCATGTAGTCCCGCACCGAGTCGGTGACGGGCGCGGCGAGGAACCGCGCGCGCGGCGGCAGCGCGTCCTCCAGGCGCTCGCGCACGTCGAGCGAGACGAAGAGCTGGTTCGTGAGGCGCCGGGAGACCGCGGCGTTGACGTCGGGGTCGGCCGGGAGCGGGCCGACCGTCGCCACCCAGCGGTCCGTGTTCAGCGTCGTCCGCGCGCCCCACACCCCCACCACGGAGGCGAGGGTGCAGACGGCGACGAGCGCGACGAGCACCGCGGCCAGCGCGCGGCGCAGGCCGGACAGCTGCGCGCGGCGCCGCTTGCCGGTCTCCGTCCCGGTCCCGGTCCCCGTCCCGGTACGGGCCCGCAGCTCGGCCACCTCGGCCCGCAGCCGCTCCAGTTCGGCCCTCGGATCCTCCTGCGTCGGCGCGGCGTCCCCTTCCCGCGGCGTACCGGCCGCTTCCGGGTCGCCGCTCGTACCGCCTGCCGTGTCTCCCCGCATGGTGCGTCCCCTCGTCGCACGGTGGCGGGCGCGGACGCCGCGCCGTGTCTCCCACCGTCGCGGCAGCGGCGCCGCGGGGCCTCACCCCCGGGAGGTGATGCGCGCGGGCCGCGCCTGCCGCTGGATGGACGCAGGTGCGGACGAGGAGAGGAGACATCGTGACCGGGATCGGACCGGTGCAGATACTGAGCCTCGGATTCACGGCGGACGCCGGGTTCGAGCCGGTCGTGGACGAGCTGGAGCTGCTGGAGGAGAACGGGCAGATCCGCGTCCTCGACCTGCTGTTCGTGGAGAAGGAGAGCAGCGGCGACCTGAACTCCCTCGACTACCAGGCCGAGGGCATGGGCGACACCGTCAGCGCGCTGCTCGGCCTGGAGCAGGGCACGCTGGACGACGCCGGAGAGGCCTTCCCGTCCCTGAACCAGGGCATGGCCTTCGGCCTCACGCTGGGCGAGATCCGCGATGTCGGGGAGCAGCTGGCCCCGGGCACCGCGGCGGTGTTCGTACTCCTGGAGCACGTCTGGGCCAGGAGCCTGAGGGAGGCCGTCCGCGGCGCGGGCGGCGTACCTCTCGCGGAGGGCTTCCTCACCGAGGAGGCGCTGGCTCCGGTGGCCGCCGAGCTGCTGGCGGTGGCCTCCAAGCTGGGCGAGCCCGAACCGCGCGCAAGTGCCGGGAAATCGGACGGCCACGTCCCTGGCCGCCTGCACAGGAGGAAGTGATGACCGAACTCGTGGTGCTCGGCTTCTCCGACCGGGAGAAGGCCGAGGCCGTTCTCCGTCTCTCACAGGAACTCTCGAAGCAGGAGCTGCTGGACCTGGAGGACTCCGCCCTGGCGTGGCGGACCATGGACGGCAAGCTGCACGTCAAGCAGTCCATCAACACGACGGCGGCCGGAGCGACCAGCGGTGCCGTCTGGGGCACGCTGCTGGGGATGCTCTTCCTGATGCCGGTGTTCGGCGCGGCCGTCGGTGCGGCCAGCGGCGCGATCGGCGGGAAGCTCACGGACGTGGGGATGAACGACGCGTTCGTCAAGGAGGTCGCGAGCCAGCTGGAGCCCGGCCGCGCCGCGGTCTTCGCGCTCGTACGGCGCTCGACCCCGGACCGGGTCCGCGAGGCCCTGAGGCCCTTCAGCCCCACCGTCGTGCGTACCTCGCTCACCAAGGAGCGCGAAGAGGAACTGATCGCCGCGCTGCACGGCGTGTGAGCCGAACCCGGAAGGGGAGGCACCGAATCCGCCGGCGGGGCCCGCAGGGGTCCCGCCGGCGCACAACGTCACCCGGGTGAAAAGCGGTTCGCGCCGCGTCCGCTCCGCCCGGGGCGAGGCCACACTCATGCGCACCACGCGCCGCTCCCCGGACCCCCGGGGTCCCGGAGGCCGCGCGACCGCCCGTCAGGAGCGAGGTGCAGCCATGGGTGATCCTCCGGTCCCGGCGTCCCGCGACCACGACGCCGGGGACGGCGCCACGGGAGCGCGCGCCGCCGTTCCCCCGCTCCCCGGCTGGCTCGTCCCCAGGCCCCGGCTCGTCTCGCGGCTCGTCCAGGGCGTGCGCGGACCGCTGACGGTGGTGGTCGGCCCGGCCGGTGCGGGGAAGACGGCCCTGGTCACCGAGTGGGCCCATACGGCCAGACCGCCGGGCCCCGTGGTCTGGGTGGCCTGCGACGGCGAGAACGAGCCGAGGGAGGTCTTCTGGCCGCGCATGCTGGCCAGGCTCCGCGAGGCGGGCATCGAGGTGACCGACGAGGACCTCGCCCCCGCGCCGCCCTCCGACCACGACCGGCTGTCGGCCGTCCGCCTCACGGACGCGCTGACGCGGCGGACCGCGCCCGTCGTGGTCGTACTGGAGGACTTCCAGCCGGACCCGGGCTCGTTCACCGCCCACGACATCACGCTGCTGCTCCGGCACGCCTACCCGTCCATCCGCCTGGTGGTCATCTCGCGCCGGGACCCACCGCTGCATCTGCACCGGCAGCGGCTGGCCGGTGCGCTGACCGAACTGCGCACGGCGGACCTGGCGTTCACCGAGAAGGAGACGGCGGCACTGCTGGCACAGCACGGTGTCACCCTTACGGGCTCCTGGGTACGCCGCCTCGCCCAGCGGACGGAGGGCTGGGCGGCCGGTGTGCGGCTGGCGGCCATGTCGATGGCCGGACACCCGGACCCCGCACGCTTCGTGGCCCAGTTCGCGGGGGACGAGGAGGCGGTGGTCAGCTATCTGGCCGAGGAGGTCCTCGACGTCCAGCCGCCTCCCATGCGGCACCTGCTGCTGGTCACCAGCATCCTGGACCGGATGAACCGCGAGCTGACGGCGGCGGTCGCGGGGGAGGAGGCCGCCGGTCAGTTCGCGGCGCTGGTGCAGCAGAACACCTTCCTGCACCCCGTGGGGCACGGGTGGTACCGGTGCCACCCCATGTTCCGCGACGTGCTCCGGCTCCGGCTGCGCCACGAGGCGTCCGGGCAGCTCGCCGGGCTGCACCTCCGCGCCGCCGTCTGGCTCGGCGCGCACGGCCCGCTCGTCGAGGCGCTGGAACACACCCTCGCCGCGCACGACCCGGCCCGCGCGGCCCGGCTGGTCGTCGAACGGCTGGCCGTCGGAGGCGTCCTCGGCCTCTCCGCCGACCGCCTCCCCGACGCCCTCGCCCACCGGCTCCTGCGGGCCCTCGCACGGATCCCCGCCGAGGTCCGCGAACCGGCGACAGCGCTGGTGACCGCCGCGCTGGCCCTCGCCCACGAGGACGCCGAGGGCTGCGCCGAGGCGCTGCGGGAAGCGTCACGGGAGGGGGCGTGGGAGGGGACGTGGGAGGCGTCGCCGAACGCGTCGGGGGAGGCGGGTGAACCGGCGGCGGCGCCGGACGGCGACGCGTTCGCCCTCGCCGCCCGGCTGACCCGTGCCGTGATCCGCACGGAGGCCGCGCGCTCGGCCGACCCCGTGGCCGCGCGCACCGCGGCGGGCGAGCTCGTGGAGCTGTGCGCGCGGCTGCCGCGGGCGGCGCTGGAGCGGCACCCGGAGCTGAGCGCGCTGACGCTCTACGTCCACGGGGACGCGGAGTTGCGGCACGGACGGCTCAAGGACGCGGAACGGGCGCTGCTGGCGGCGGCCTCCGCCGCCGCCTCGGCGGCGGAGGGCAGCCCGCTGCACCGCGACTGCCTGATCGGCCTCGCGCTCCTCGAAGCCGTACGGGGGCGGCTGCGCTCCGCCGCCGACCTGGCCGACAGGGCACGGCGGACACCGGCGCGCGCCCCGGGCGCCACGGACCGCTCCTGCGCCGCGCTGCACGTGGTGGCCGCCTGGACAGCGCTCGGCCGGGGCCAGCTGTCCGCGGCGCGGCACGAACTCGCCTTCGCCGAGCGGGCCTTGCAGGTGCTGCCCGACGCCCCGGTCGGCGCGCTGCGGCTGCTGGCGGGCGAGGTGGCCCGGCTCTGCGCGCGGCGCGTGCTGCCCGCGTCGGCGGCGATCCGGGGCCTGTGCGCGGCGATGGCGGGCCCCTGGCCCACCGAGGGCCTCGAACGCGCCGTGCACCTGGTCTGCGCCGTCGCCCAGGACCTCGGCCGTACGCCGGGCTCCGTGGCCCTTCCCGGCCCCGGAACGCCCCTGCCCGGAGACGAAGTTCAGGAACTGGGCGCGACCGTCGCGGGGACGCTCAGCGGGCGGGAGCGCGACGTGCTGGAGTTCCTGGCGCGCACGATGACCACCGAGGAGATCGCCGCCGAGATGTATCTGTCGGTCAACACCGTCAAGACCCACCTCAAGAACATCTACCGCAAGCTGCAGGTGAGCCGGCGCTCGGCGGCCGTACGCCGGGCACGGGAGCTGGAGCTGCTGTGAACTCCGTGCTGGACCCCGCCCTGCGCCCCGTCCGGCAGGAGTGAGAGCTCCCGCGCCCGCGCGAGGGCCTCGGTGCGGGTGGAGGCGCCGAGCTTGCGGTAGAGCGCCCGGGTGTGGCTCTTGACCGTGTTCCGGGAGATGAACAGGCTCGCGGCGATCTGCCGGAGCGGATCGTCCTGTTGGAGCGCCACCAGCACCTCGTGCTCCCGCTCGGTCAGCGTGCCGTGGACGTCCGCCCGCGCGGCCCCGGCCGCGTCCCCGGCCCTGTCCCCGACGACCTGGGCGAGTATCTCCGAGGCCCCCTCCACCAGGACCTCGGCGGCCCGTGCGTCATCGAGCGACGCGGCGAGGTCCACGAGCGTCCCGGCGACCCACTCCAGGCAGGCGGCCACCGCCGCGTCGGCCCCGGGAGCGTCCTGGCCCAGCTCCCGCAGTCGCCCTTCGAGCACGTCCGCGCGCGGCACGGCGGGCGCCCGCCCGACTCGCGGACGTGGCCGTGGACGTGGCCGCGTGTGCTGCGCCGTGGCTGACATGGCGTCCTCCGCTCGTCCGGCTGCCGGGTGGTTCACCGGGCATCCTGACGCGGGCGCCATGTGCCGGACAGGGGCAATCCGGCCCTCAGGAGGGGCCGGAGGGCCTCGCGGCGTTCTCGGGCGGGGGAAGGCGCCGCACCTCGACGAGTTCGAGCCCGAGCGCCTGGATGCGGTCGAGGATGCCGTAGAGCGCGGCCTGGTCCAGCCCGCCGCCGCGCAGCACCGTCTCCGCGGGGTGCCGCGTGACCGTCAGCTCCCCGAACGCCGCGACGAACGAGTCGCCGACGGTGCCTCTGATGCGGATCTCGAACTCGCCGCCGCCACCGCGCCGTTCGCCTCCCTGGGTCTCGCCCATGGCGTCACCTCCGCAGTGGCCCGGCAGTTCCGCTCTCCCGCTCCCATTCTCGCTTCGGCCCCGTTCCCCGAGTCACCCGCGGCGGATGATTCCGGGGCGGGCGCGGCGCAGGATGCTGATTTTGAAGAAAAAGGAGGTACCGGACATGACTGATCAGATCTCCGGCCAGTCCTCGCCGTCGTCGCCGGAGCGGCCGACCGTCACCGCCCCCGCGCCCCGCTCCCGGCCCAAGCCGCTCGCGGTCGGTGGCATCGCCTTCGCCACCTGGGTGATGATCATGATCGGCGCGTACCACGTCATCCTGGGGCTGGCGGCGATCATCGACGACGACTTCTATGTGCTCGGGCGCGACTACGTGTACGAGTTCGACATCACGGCATGGGGCTGGTTCCAGCTGATCTCCGGCGCCGTGGTCCTGGCCGCGGGGATCGCCCTGATCACCGGCAAGATGTGGGCCAGGGTCGTCGGCATCGTGGTCGCCCTGCTCAGCGCGGTCGAGAACTTCTTCTTCATCCCGTACTACCCGGTGTGGTCGGTGATGATCATCGCGCTGGACGTCCTGGTGATCTGGGCCCTCGTCACCTACGGACCCCGGGAGGCGGAGAACCTCTGACCTCCCGCTGTCCAGATCCGTCCTCGACGGTCAGTGACCCGGCGAGGTCGAGTTCAGTGGCGGAGCCGTGCGCTCCGGCGCGGACGAGGAGCACCGCGCCGAGCGCGGTGCTCCAGAACGTCCTGGCCTCCACGCCGAGCGGACGCCGGGTGCTCCAGCCGCGCGCCTCGGCGAGCCGGCCCAGGTACCGCTCGGACTGCCGGAACAGCAGCTGGAGATGCCGGTCGACCACGGGGGCGAGCTCGGGCTTGGAGACGGCGGCCGCGAGCGCCCGCGCGACCGCCGGGAGCGCGGGCAGGGAGAGCACGGCGCGGGCGACGTTGCGCCGGAACGCCGCCGCGTCGGGGGCCTGGCGGCCGAGGCGCTCGACCCGCCGGGTGTCGTGCAGCAGGCCGAGGAAGGCGGCGTGCACGAGCAGCGCGTCCTTGGAACCGAAGTGGTACGTCACCTGGTTGGGGAAGACCCCGGCCGCCTTCGCGATCTCCGCGACGCTCACCTCGGCGCCGGGCCGCTCCTCGCTCAGCCGGGCGGTGGTCTCGATCAGCTTGCGCTTCGTCGCGCGGCCGCGGTCGTGCGCCGGGGTCGCCGCCGCCCGGGCCTCGGTTGCCTCGGTTCGCTTCTTCTCCACGCCCGGATTGTATGTGATACAACAAGGTCCGCAGGTTTGTATGGCATACAAGAAAGGTCGAAGCGCATGCACCGGACCGAAGTCGTCGTGACCGGACTCGGCGCGATCACGCCCCTCGGCGGGGACGTGACCTCCACCTGGGAAGCCCTGCTCGCCGGGGAGTCCGGCCTCCGCGGCGGCGCCCTGGACGGATACGGGGACGCCGGACTGCCCGGCACGGTCGCGGGCACGATGGCCGCCGACCCCGCCGCGGCGCTGCCCCCGGCCCGGGCCAGGCGGCTCGACCGTTCGCAGCAGGCGGCCTTCGCCGCGACGGCCGAGGCCTGGGCCGACGCCGGAGCCCCCGGGGTGGACCCGGACCGGCTCGCCTCGGCGATCGGCACGGGCATCGGCGGCGTACGTACGCTGCTGCGGCAGGACGACGTGCTGGAGGAGTCCGGGACCCGGCGCGTCTCGCCCCGTACGGTCCCGATGCTCATGCCCAACGCGGCGGCCGCGCTGATCAGCATCGAGTACGGCGCGCGGGCCGGGGCCTACACGCCCGTCTCGGCCTGCTCCTCCGGCGCCGAGGCGCTCGCCCTGGGGGCCAGGCTCATCCGCGCCGGGGAGGCGGACGTGGTGATCGCGGGCGGGGCCGAGGCCGCGGTCACCCCGATCACCGTCGCCGGGTTCGCCCAGGCGCAGGCGCTGTCCCGGCACACCGCCGAACCCGCCTCGGCGTCACGGCCGTTCGCCGCCGACCGCAGCGGGTTCGTCCTCGCCGAAGGCGCCGCCGTCGTGGTGCTCGAAAGCGCCGCGCACGCCGCCGCCCGGGGCGCGCGGGTCCGCGCGGTGCTCGCGGGCGCCGGGATCGCCGCCGACGCCCACCACATCACCGCCCCGGCGCCCGACGGCTCGGGGCAGATCGCGGCCATGCGGAAGGCCCTCGCGCAGGCGGGCCTCGCTCCCGGGCGGATCGGCCACGTCAACGCCCACGCCACCGGCACCCCGGCCGGGGACCTCGCGGAGGCGCGGGCCGTCGGGGAGCTCTTCGGCCGCGCCACCGTGACGGCCCCCAAGGCGTCGCTGGGCCATCTCTTCGGCGCCGCGGGCGCGCTCGAAGCGCTCATCGCGGTCCTCAGCGTGGAGCACGGCGTCATCCCGCCGACCCGCAACCTCACGACGGCCGGGGTCGGGCCCGACATCGCCCTCGACGTCGTCGCGGAGCGCCGGGACGCCGCCCAGGAGGCCGTGCTGAGCAACTCCTTCGGCTTCGGCGGCCAGAACGTCTCCCTCGTCCTCACCGCCGCAGAGCACGGCTAGCGGCCGATTCCGTCCAGCTCCGCGAGGTCCCCGTCGGTGAGGGGGAGGCCCGCGCCGGTGACGTTCTCGCGCAGGTGCGCCACCGACGAGGTGCCGGGGATGAGCAGGATGTTCGGCGACCGCCGCAGCAGCCAGGCCAGGGCCACGGACATCGGCGTCGCGTCCAGCCGGCCGGCCACGGCGGACAGCGCCGTGGACTGCAGCGGGGTGAAGCCGCCGAGGGGGAAGAAGGGCACGTAGGCGATGCCCTCCGCGGCGAGGGCGTCGATCAGCTCGTCGTCCTGACGGTGGGCGAGGTTGTACATGTTCTGCACGCAGACGATCGGCGCGATCGACCGCGCCTCGGCGACCTGTTCCGCCGTCACGTTGCTCACCCCCAGGTGCCGGATCAGGCCCTGCTCCTGGAGCTCGACGAGGGCCTCGAAGGGCTCGGCGAGCGAGCCGGGGCGGGGCCCCGACGCGTCCCCGAGCCTGAGGTTGACCACGTCGAGCGTGTCGAGCCCGAGGTCGTCCAGGTTCTCCCGGACGGCGTCGCGCAGCTCCGCGGGCCGCCGGGCGTGCGGCCAGCCGCCGTTCTCGTCGCGGGTCGCGCCGACCTTGGTCGCCAGGCGCAGCGAGGCGTCATAGGGGTGCAGGGCCTCGTGGATCAGCCGGTTGGTGACGCGCGGCCCGTACACCCCGGCGGTGTCGATGTGCGTGATCCCGAGCGCTGCGGCCTCGCGCAGGACGGCGAGCGCGCCCTGGTGGTCGGCGGGCGGGCCCATGACCCCGGGGCCCGCGAGCTGCATGGCGCCGTAGCCGAAGCGGGTGACGGTCCGGTCGCCCAGGTTCCAGGTGCCGCCGGGAAGGGAGAGGGAAGGTGCGTTCATGGCTGTGTCCTTCATGTCCGTGTTCTTCACGTGACCGATGCTCGCCCCGGCGCCGGCGGTGCGGCCAACACTGATGCGGTGTCCTGTCATACCCGTGCGGTATCACCGGAGTACGGTGAGGCCATGGACACTCCCGACACCCTGGAGACCCGTGAGCTGCGGTACTTCGTGGCCGTCGCCGAGGAGCTGCACTTCGGCCGCGCCGCCGAGCGTCTCGGCATGGCGCAGCCGCCGCTGTCCCGCGCGATCCAGCAGCTCGAACGGCGCCTCGGCGTCTCCCTGTTGGAGCGCGACCGCCGCCGCGTCTCCCTCACCGGCGCCGGGGAGGTCCTGCTGCACGAGGGCCGCGCGGCCCTGGACGCGACGACCGCCGCCGCGCGCCGCACCCGCCGCGCCGGTGCCGCCGACGGTCCGGGCGGCTCCCGCGACCGTCTGGTGATGGCGGTGAAGGCCGCCGCCTCGCACGAGCTGCTGCGGAAGCTCCTCGACGCCTACGCGGCCGAGCCGGGCGCCGCCGAGATCGAGGTGCTGCCGAGCGGCATGTGCGAGCAGGGGGAGATGCTGCGCGACGGCCGCGCCGACGTGGCGCTCATGCACACGCCGTTCAACTCCCTGGCCGGGTTCGACAGCGAGGAGCTGATGACCGAGGGGCAGATCGCCGTCCTGCCCGCCGGACACCCCCTCGCCGCGCACCGCACGCTGTCGCTGGCCGAGGTCACCGACGTCCCCGGCCTTCCCCTCGCCCGCTGGTCCCGGAACGGGGTCTACGAGCCGGGGCCGGGGCCCGAGATCCACGACCAGACGCAGCTGGCCCAACTGATCGCCCTCGGGCGCACGGTGGCCGTCTTCCCCGACTCCGCCCGTGCCTCGCTCTGGGCCGGGCACGCGGCCGTACCGCTGCACGACGCGCCGCCCATCGTGACCCACATCGCCTGGCCCGCGCACAGCCGCTCCCTCGCCCTCGCCGGTCTGGTCCGCACGGCCACCCGGCGCTGACGCCCGGCCTCCCCCCTCCGTTCAGCCCCGGAAGGGGGTACGGACGCCGGGCCCGGACCCCGGCTCCAAGGCGGCCTCGGGGAGCTCCGGGTCGCGCGCCGCGGCGTCCGCGTACCAGCGGCCGTACGCCCCGGCCAGCCACGCGGCGCTGAGACCGTGGGCCGTCACGCTCAGGCCGACGGTGAGGGACACCGCCGCCACCACCGTGCCGCCTCCCGGGACGTCGGCCTCGGCCACGAGCAGCCCCAGCACGATCGAGGCGAGGCCCCGTGGCCCGAACCATCCCACGTACGCCACGGTCGCCCCGCGCAGCCCCGAGCGCAGCAGGCACAGCGCGACGGGCAGCATCCGTACGGCCGTGAGGCTCAGCAGCGCGTACGCCGCCGTGGCCCAGGTCATGCCGTCCAGCGTGGGCCCGAGCAGCACGGCGCCGAAGGCGAAGTAGGCCAGGACCGTCAGCAGCGCCCCGAGCTGGTCGGTGAACCCGAGCCCGTCGGCGGTCCGCTCGGCGGACGGGCGGTTCCCGGCCCCGGCGCGCCGCGCCGTGTTCCCGAAGGCGAGGCCCGCGACCCACGCCGCGATGAAGCCGCTGCCGTGCAGGGCGTCGGCCGCGGTGAAGGCGGCGAGCGCCAGCGTGGCGGGGAAGATCCGCGCCCACTCGGGCTCGGCCCAGCCGCGCCGCCGCGACACCGCGAGTCCCGCGCCGCCCGCCACGCCCAGCGCGATCCCGCAGGCGGCGGAGACGGGCAGCGCGAGCGCGAACACCTCGCCCACGCCGGGCGGTTCGCCGCCGGACCCGCCGCCGGGACCGCCGCCCGACGCCGCCAGGAAGACGACGAAGAACGGCACCGCCAGGCCGTCGTTCAGCCCGCTCTCGGCGTTGATCCCCTGCCGGACCAGCGGCGGCACCCGTATGTCCGTGAGCGCGGGCCGTACCAGCGAGGCGTCGGTGGGCGCGAGGACCGTGCCGAGCAGCGCGAGCTGCCACACGCCCAGGTCCGGCAGCAGCGGCCAGGCCGCCAACGCGCCGAGGGCGACCGTGAGCGGCAGCCCGAGCGCCAGCAGCCGCGAGGGCAGGGAGCCGCCCCGGCGCAGCTCCCCGGCGCCCACCAGCGCCGCGTCGGCGAAGAGCACCAGCGTCAGCGCCGCCTCCAGCAGCACCTGGACCGCCTCGGCGTCGCGCTCGCCGCCGATCAGCCCGAGGCCCAGCGGCCCCAGCGCGACCCCGGCCGCGACGAAGACCATCGGCCCGGAGACGGCGGCGGAGGCGGCCCGCGCGGAGACGAGCGCGTAGCCACCCAGCACCACCGCGACGACAAGGCTCGCCAAGGCCGCCATGACCAGCTCCCCGCACCAGCTTTCCGCACCAGCTCCCCGCACCGACGTGCAGCGTCTCCCCGTACCGCCGCCCGCGGCCACCCTCCCCGCGGGTGAACCGCCCCCGCCGTGGGACGGGTTCGGGCCCGGCCGCACGGCGGTCACCCGCGAGGTGTGATGCCCGCCGACCGGCCCGGACCGAGAGTCGGAGAACCGGACGAGAGCCGGACGAGAGCAGGACGTACAGACCGGTGTCCTCCGCACAGAAGGGTGCGCGGCCATGACCTGGACCGGGAACCACTCCCATACGGCGGCCGAACGCGCCGCGCACGGCAAGGCGGTCCGCTCCCGGGTGCCGCGCGACAGCCATGCCCACTACACCCCCGCGCCCGACAGGGCCGACCCCGTCGCCGTGCTGGAGCAGCACTCCGCCACCCGGCTGCCCGAACTCGTACCGCTGCGCTACGGGAGGATGCTGGAGTCGCCCTTCCGCTTCCTGCGCGGCGCAGCGGCCCTCATGAGCGCCGACCTGGCCACCACGCCCACCACGGGGATCAAGGCACAGCTCTGCGGTGACGCGCACCTGTTGAACTTCCGGCTGCTCGCCTCGCCCGAGCGGCGCCTGATGTTCGACATCAACGACTTCGACGAGACCCTGCCGGGCCCCTGGGAGTGGGACGTCAAGCGGCTCGCCGCGAGCCTCGCCGTCGCCGGGCGCGGCAACGGGTACACGGCCAAGCAGCGTGCGGCGGTCGTCCGCGCCACCGCCCGCTCGTACCGCGAGGCGATGACCGGCTTCGCGGGGATGCGCCACCTCGACGTCTGGTACGCGCACACCGACGCGGACGAGCTCTACACCGCGCTGGCGGCGGAGCTGACGCCCAAGGCGCGCGAACGCCTCTCCCGCGCCCTCGCGAAGGCGCGTACGCGCGACCACCTCCAGGCCTTCGACAAGCTGACCCGCCGGGCGAAGGGGGAGTTGCGCATCGCCGCCGACCCGCCCCTCGTGGTGCCGCTGCGGGACCTGCTGCCCAGGAGCGAGTGGCACCAGCTCGACCAGCGGCTCAGGAACCTCGTCGACCGCTACGCGCAGAGCCTGGCCTCGGACCGCAGGGCGCTGCTGGAGCAGTTCACCGTGGTCGACATGGCCCGCAAGGTCGTCGGCGTGGGAAGTGTCGGCACCCGGTGCTGGATCATCCTGCTCCTCGGCAAGGACGAGACCGACCCGCTCATGCTCCAGGCCAAGGAGGCCGAGGAATCGGTGCTGGCCGACCACGTCGCCCATCTCCCCTTCGTCAACCAGGGCGAGCGGGTGGTGGCGGGGCAGCGGATGATGCAGGCCACGAGCGACATCTTCCTCGGCTGGGAGCGCGTGGAGGGCATCGACGGGAAGCGGCGGGACTTCTACATCCGCCAGTTGCGCGACTGGAAGGCGATCCCGCAGGCCGACGTGATGACGCCGAAGACCATGCGTCTGTTCGGCCAGGTCTGCGGCGCGGCCCTGGCGCGGGCCCACGCGCGCTCCGGCGACCGCATCGCCACGGCCGCCTACCTGGGGAGCAGCGAGGTCTTCGACCACGCCGTCGCCGAGTTCGCCGAGCACTACGCCGACCAGAACGAGCACGACCACGACGCGCTCGCCCGCGCGGCGAAGGACGGCAGGGTGGCCACGGCGCACGACTGAACGAGCCGTGCGCGGGGCGCCGCTCTCATTTCCGTCGTGTCCCCGCGCCGCCGCCCTCGTTCCCCTCCGGGATGCCCAGCACGCGCCGTACCGCACGTTCCTGGGCCAGCACCTGACCGACCGCGACGCACACGACGACCGTGGCGCAGAAGAGGATCAGCCAGGAGAGCACGGTGAACACCGCGCCCAGCGGGCCGAACTGCTCGACGCTCTGCCGCAGCGAGCGGGGCATCCACAGGCCCGACGCCGCCGCGAACCCCGTGGCGCCCGCGCCCGTGAGCAGGGCGCCCGGCAGCAGGGACAGCCACCCGACCCGGCCGGCCAGCAGCAGGTGCTGGGTCCACCACCACAGCCCCACCGCCGCCGCGCCCTGGAGCGGCATGCCGACGGCGCCTCCCGCGCCGAACCCGCCGCGCAGGACGCCCTGGAAGACCAGGGCGACGCTCCAGACGAGCAGCCACACCACCCAGCGCCACGTCATGGCGCGCAGACCGAGATGCGGCAGGTGCCAGGAGCGTTCGCACAGGCGTTGCAGGGCCCGGCTGAGGGCTGTGGCCGACACGAGCGCCACGACCACGCTGACCGCGCCCCAGGTCTCCGACTCCCACGCGCCGCCCGCGTAGACGCTGTCCACCTGGCCCAGCGCCGTGCCGTCGCCGCCCAGGAGGCCCCGGAGGGAGGACCGCAACTGGTCCCGTACCGCGTCCGGGCAGTACGCCGCGATGGCGAAGAGCATCGGCAGAGCCGCGAGGAACGCCTGCGCCGCCAGTCTGGTCGCCAGGTCCAGCACGCTGACATGCACCAGCTGCTCGGCGACCCGCCGCACCACGGTCAAACCCCGTACACCTTCCGTGCCTGCTCAGGGCCGTACCGCGTCAGCGACCAGATGACCAGCACGTCCAGGCCGATGATGACCGCCGACCAGACGCTGTCCATCGGTACGAAGAAGAAGTTCTTCACCGCGCTCAGCAGCGCCACCACGATGCCGATGACACGGGCCGAGGGCCGCGCGCTGAACAGGTTGAGCGCGGCGATCACCGCGGCGACCCCGAAGGCGAGGTGCAGATAGCCCCAGCCCGTCGTCCCCCACTCGAAGACGTAACTCTTCGGCGGCTCGCTCTGGTTGTCGTCGATGACATTGGCCAGCCCCACGACTATCTGGAACAGGCCGGCCAGGAGGAGCGCCGCGGCGGAGAAGACCACGCCTCCGATCGCGAGGGGCGTGACACGCGGATCCGACGCGGGCGCGTCGGGCGGTGGACGCTGCAGGCTGTGTTCCTCCGGTCCTGACGGTGCTGATCCCGACGGTGCTGAGCCCTCCGTCATGGCCGCCACCCCCCTTTGTCGTGCGTCGAGGGTCCCCCGGCGGCGGGCTCCCGTACGTCACCCGCCAGGGGTGACCGGCGTGTCCGCACGGACCCGCGGGCCGAAGCTCTGCCTCCGCTTCGCGGCGTGACGGGGACGCATAAATGCATCAGGGGTGGAAAGTTGAAAAGTACGGCAACTGGCCAAAGGTGTCGGCGGCCGCGCGGTCGGCCGCCCCCGGATGGCTCGGAGACGGCCGCCCTACGGCCCGGGACACGAGGCCCCAACCTCGCAGCCCAGGCCACCCCCCATTCCCTTCTCCGCCCGAGGTCGTGGAGGAAGGGAACGCGCCGGGGGCCGCTGCGTGACACGGCGAGGCGGGCCCTGGCGTCGGGGCAGTCCAAGGAGCGCACACACCACGGCCGTTCGGCCATGGGAACACCGCTCGCCGAGGTCCAGGGCGAACCGTCACGGAAAGCGTATGCCCGACGACAGTGCGCGGCAACGGGCCATGGGACGCCGTGGCCGCCGGTACGGGGGCGGGAGGTGGCAAGTTCGCGCCCGTGCGGTCCGGGGCTGCCCGCCGCCCGTGCGGCCTCATTCGCGCGTGCCTGCCCATTCGTACCAGCAGGCCCTGAGAACACAGGCGTGCAAAGCTTTTCTGACCGCGATCCGGACGAATTCCGCGCACTTCTCCCGGGCGTCCCCTTTCTCATTGACGCTCGTGTTCCGCAGGAGTAGGAATCCAGTCATGCTCCACACTCATCCGGCGGTGGCCGAACTGAGGGGGGAAGCCCATGGCCATCGAACAGAAACAGCTTCTGCAAGCGATTTATGACGCGATCTATGACGCGCTCACCGTCTCTCCTTCAGGAGTCGGCGGTGGACAGTCAATTGCGCGGCGCGCCTCGACGTACATGGCGCTGCAGCTTCCAGGAAATCCCGTGGACCCGGCGCAGTTCGCGAACCCGTGGTCACCCGGAAATCCGAACGGTTCCGTGGCGGCGAGCGAGAACTTCGCCACGCTGGTGGATCCCGTTCCGCTGATGACACCGGCGTACGCGGTCGGGGGCGTCAGCACCGACAACGTCTACGGCGAGATCGTCCGCGCGAATGTGAATCCGTCGCCGCCCGACCCCGAGGGGCAGAAGGCGTACGACAAGGCATTCAACCTGCTGTTCGTGGACGGCCAGGACTTCGACGAGAACGGTCTTCCCGTGACCGTGAAAGTCGACTCCCCGCTGTACCGCAACTACAAGAACAAGTTCGCGCTCTACAACGCCGCCCTGCTCAGCTACACGACCAACTTCCTCCAGTACGACCTGAGCAAGCCGGAGGACCAGCGGAAGTGGGCCGTCCTGGCACCCGTGCTCAAGGGGCCCGTGGATCTCGCCTACCAGGATCTGCAGGCGGCGAGCCCCGGTGTCGTGGAGAGCGCCCTGGCGACCCTGGGCCAGTTCCAGCAGTCGAGCCTCGCGGGAATCTTCTCCCGTGCCCGGCAGACGTATGTGCAGACCAGGAAGGGAAGTCTCATCGATGCCAACATGTTCTGGCATCTGTGCGAGGCGTTCCCCGGAAACTGGTTCGCCGAATCCGGCGCCGCGAACTTCACCTCACTGACGCTCCAGTCCAGCCGACTGCGGCTCAACGAGGAGTCACGGTTCGCCCGTTACGGAGCGGGTGGCGGAATCAACCTGGGCCTGTGGCGCATCGGTGCGGCCGGAACCACGGAGAGGACCCAGTACAGCCTGCACAGCGAGACGTCGAACATGACGATTTCGTTCCGTTTCGGCCGTATCGAAATCCGCCGCCGCTGGCTGGACAGCGGGCTCGCCTCGCTGCACGGGTGGAGCACGGCGGGCCGCCGTCCCGGCGACTATTCGAGCGGTGAGATCAGCGACAAGAACGAGGGGATCTTCTCCCTCCTGCCCTCCGCCTTCATCGTCGCGAGGGACATCAAGATAAGCGCGAACTGGGGCACCACCGACCTCCAGCGGGCCACGCAGGCCACCTCGATCCGCAGCAGCGTCGGAATTGGGCCGTTCTCGCTCTCCGGCAGTTACCAGAACAGCTCGTCCACCCGCCGGTACGCGTCGTCCTTCGACGGGACGACCCTCACGGTGCCCGGCGTGCAGATCATCGCGTGGATCAGCAGCCTGGTCCCGTACTCGCCACCGACCGACGGACCGCCGTCGGCCCGGGCGGAGCATCTGGCACTCGCGACGGCCCGGCAGGCGACGCGCAGCAATGTGTACGCCAACCCGTGGCTGGAGCCCGGGAACGACGGCGTCGAACTCACCTCCGAACCGGGGGTGTCGACCGCGTCGGCCCCGTCCAGCGCCGCGAGCACCACGGAGGACATGCCCGCCGAGGTCACGGGGGCGGCGCCCTCGTCCCCGTCCGACGCCCCCGAGAGCCAGTTCCTCTCGGCCGAGTCGTAAGCGGAGCGGTTCGTCCCCGTACGTTCGGCCGGGGCCCATGGCGATGGGTCCCGGCCGACCCACGACGGGGCACATCCGCACCATCAGTCATTTGTGTGAGCTCCTCTAAGACCGGTCCGGGCAGCGGTTCCGGAGCGGTCCGGGGGAGAGGGGGCCGGGGACCCGGAGAAGGGGCTTCCGCACAGGTCATGAGGCATGTCCTGGTCGTCGAGGCGCCCGCGCCGGGTCACGGAACGGTAGCTCTGGGTTCAAGGATTGAGCACAAATTGCACACGGCCCTCTCTTCAGACGGGCCGGGATGGTCTACATTGACCGTGCTTCGCATGTTTGGACACTAGGCGACAAATAATGATCTATAGGTCCGGCGCTACGGTCAGCCAGCAGTCACAACTCCGGCGCCAGACACAGGGGTGATCGAACCTCGGAGCCCGGGAGGGGGCTTTGGGTGCGGGGAGCACCCGAGGTTTCGTCGGGATGCCGCGTGCCTCGAAAGTCTGGTCGGATACGCGACTCCGCTGTCGCCAGGGTGGGTTGTTCACCTTGCGCTGCAACAGCCGGGAACTGATGGCGGGAGGCGGGGGCCTCCCGGGGGGAGGAAGTGCGCGGCACGGGGGGCGGGGGCGCCTCCCGGTGAACTCAGTGTGAGGCGAACACCTCGAACCACTGGCCCTGGGGGGGTCCTGTGCAGCAGGGGGAATTAGTCAGCCCGTTTCCGTCGGCGCGCGGGCGTCTGGCGAACGGGGCCGTCAGCCAGCCCGCGACCGTCTGGGAGCAGCGGTACCGCCGTACCGTGATCACCAGCGACACCGTGGCCACCGCCGTCGTGGTGGGCGCGATCGGGGGTTTCTTCGGAGCCCGTGACGCGGCCAACTGGCACGAGAAATGGGGCATTCTCGCCTTCGGCACCGAACTGCTGGTGCTCGGGGCGCTCGGGGTGAGCCGGGCGTGGGCCCCGGCCGTGCTCGGCCAGGGGGCCGAGGAGTTCCGCCGGCTCGGGCGCTCGCTGTTCGCGGCGGTCGTCGTGCTGGCACTCGGCGGGATCGCCCTCACCTCGCGCAACATCAAGCTCTGGATCTTCGTCGCGATCCCCACGATCGCGCTGGTCACCATGACAGCGCGGTACCTGCTGCGCCTGTGGCTGCACAGGCAGCGGAAGGAGGGGAGATGCCTCAGACCCGTGCTCGCCGCCGGGAGCCCCGCCACCGTGCGGGACCTGATCACCCGTGCCCGTAAGTTCCCGCACCTCGGCTGGCGCGTGGACGGGGTGTGCACGGAGGACGGCCTCGCGCCCGACGGCGACCACCTGGACGGCGTGCCCGTCGTCGGCCAGCTGTCGGACGTCGCGCTCCATGTCCGGCGCGACGGCTACCGAGTCGTCGCGGTCACCCCGGACGCCCACTGGTCGCCGGACCGGCTGCAGCGGCTGGCCTGGAACCTGGAGGGCAGCGACGCCGAAATGGTCGTGGCCCCCGTGCTGATGGAGGTGGCGGGGCCGCGGCTGCACGTCGACGCGGTGCTCGGCATCCCGCTGCTGCGGGTCAGCATGCCCGCCTTCACCGGGGGCCGCCGGGCTGTCAAGGAGATCGTCGACCGGCTGGGCGCGGCGATCCTGCTGGTGCTGTTCGCGCCGCTGATGGTGCTCGTGGCGATCCTCGTACTGACGGGCAGCCGGGGCGGGGCCTTCTACCGCCAGCGCCGGGTCGGCAAGGACGGCCGCGAGTTCACCATTCTCAAGTTCCGCACCATGGTCGCCAACGCCGACGCGGTACGCGCCGCGCTGGCCGACCGCAACGAGGGTGCGGGACTGCTCTTCAAGCTCCGCCGGGATCCGCGCGTGACCCGGGTCGGAGCGGTGCTGCGCCGGTACTCGATCGACGAGCTCCCGCAGCTGTTCAACGTGCTCACCGGCTCGATGTCGCTCGTGGGTCCGCGGCCCCCGCTCCCGGAGGAGTCCGCCGCGTACGGCCCGGACATCCGGCGGCGGCTGCTGGTCAAGCCCGGTCTCACCGGGCTGTGGCAGATCAGCGGACGCAGCGACCTGCCGTGGGACGAAGCGGTCCGGCTGGACCTGCGGTACGTGGAGGACTGGTCGCTCGCACTGGACACGGTGATCTTGTGGAAGACGCTGCGTGCGGTGCTCCGGGGACAGGGGGCCTACTGATGCGGATGGAGAACGGAACATGAGGGTCAGCGTCTTAGGGCTCGGCTACGTGGGCTGCGTGTCGGCCGCCTGCCTGGCGAGCCTGGGGCACGAGGTCATCGGGGTGGACGTCAACCAGGCGAAGGTCGACCTGGTCAACGACGGCAAGGCCCCGGTGGTCGAGGAGCGGATCGGCGAACTCACCGCCGAGGTCGTACGGACCGGCGCGCTGCGCGCCACCCGTGACGTCCGCGAGGCGGTCATGGGCAGCGAGGTGTCACTGGTCTGCGTGGGCACGCCGTCCGCGCCCAACGGCAGCCTGGACACCACGTATCTGGAGCGGGTCACCGAGGAGATCGGCGCGGCGCTGACGGAGAAGAACGGCCGTCACACCGTCGTCTTCCGCAGCACCATGCTCCCGGGCACCTGCCTGAACCTGCTCGTGCCGATCCTGGAGAAGGCCGTCGGCGGCACGGCCGGAGTGGACCTCGGGGTCGCCGTCAACCCGGAGTTCCTGCGCGAGGGCACGAGCGTGCGGGACTTCTTCGCCCCGCCCAAGACGGTGATCGGCCAGCTCGACGCGGCGAGCGGCGACACGGTGGCGGCGCTGTACGAGGGCCTGCCCGGCGAGGTGTTCCGGGTGCCGGTCCCGACGGCCGAGGCGATCAAGTACGCGGACAACGCCTTCCACGGCCTCAAGATCGGCTTCGCCAACGAGCTGGGCGCCGTCTGCCAGGCGCTCGGGGTGGACTCGCACCAGGTGATGGACGTCTTCCTCGCCGACCGCAAGCTGAACATCAGCCCCGCCTATCTGCGGCCCGGCTTCGCCTTCGGCGGCTCCTGCCTGCCCAAGGACCTGCGCAGCCTGGTCCACGCGGCGCGGCGGGCCGACATCTCGGTGCCGATCCTCGCGCACGTACTGCCGTCCAACTCCGACCATCTGCAGCGCGCCGTGGAGCTGGTCGAGCGCACCGGGAAGCGCCGGGTGGGCCTCTTCGGGCTCTCCTTCAAGCCCGGCACCGACGACCTCCGAGAGAGCCCGCTCGTCGAGCTCGCGGAGCGGCTCTTCGGCAAGGGGTACGACCTGCGGATCCACGACGCCAACGTGAGCCTCTCCCGGCTGATGGGCGCCAACCGCGAGTACATCGAGACCCGGCTGCCGCACCTCGCGCAGCTGCTCGCGGACTCCGTCGACGAGGTGCTGGAGCACTCCGAGGTGTGCCTGGTCGGGACCAGGGACCCGGCCGTGCTGGCGGCGCTGCCGCACGGCGAGGGCCCGGTGATCGTCGATCTCGTCCGCCTTCCCGACGCCGAGACGCGCCGGACCGAAAAGGGGTACCTGGGTCTTGCCTGGTGACGCGATCGGTGAGGGGATCAGCGGCGGCCGTCCCGCGCGGCGCGCGCTGATCCTGGTGGAGAACCTGTCGGTGCCCTTCGACCGGCGGGTGTGGCAGGAGTGCACGACGCTTCGCGACGCGGGGTGGCAGGTCGACGTCATCTGCCCGCGGGGGACCAAGCGGGACACCGAGCCCGAGGCGGAGATCGACGGGGTGCGGATCCACCGCTACCCCATGCGCGCGGCCACCGGGGGACCGGCCGGGTACCTGCGGGAGTACGGATCGGCGCTCTGGCACACGGCCCGGCTGGCCCGCAAGGTCGGCCCGGTCCATGTGGTGCACGCCTGCAACCCGCCCGACCTGCTGTTCCTGCCCGCGCTCCGGCTGAAGCGGCTCGGCGCCCAGTTCGTCTTCGACCAGCACGACCTGGTGCCCGAGCTGTACCTCTCGCGGTTCGACCGCGGCGAGGATCTGCTCTACCGCGCCGTGTGCGCGCTGGAACGGCTGACCTACCGGGCCGCCGACGTCGTCCTCGCCACCAACGAGAGCTACCGCGACGTCGCCGTCAGCCGCGGCGGGCGGCGCCCCGAGAAGGTCTTCGTGGTGCGCAGCGCCCCCGAGAACAACAGGTTCCAGCCCGTGCCCGCCGAGCCCGGGCTGAAGCGCGGCAAGCCCCATCTGCTCTGCTACCTGGGCGTCATGGGCCCCCAGGACGGCGTCGACTACGCCCTGCGTGCCCTGGCGAAGCTGCGCGACCAGCACGGGCGGACCGACTGGCACGCGGTGTTCGTCGGCGGGGGCGACACCTTCGACGCGATGGTGGAGCTGTCGGAGCAGCTCGGGCTCGCCGAGCAGGTGGAGTTCACCGGGCGCATCCCGGACGCCGACCTGGTGCGCTACCTCTCCACCGCGGACGTGTGCCTCTCGCCCGACCCGCGCAATCCGCTCAACGACGTGTCGACGATGAACAAGGTCCTGGAGTACATGGCGATGGGCCGGCCGATCGTCTCGTTCGACCTGAAGGAGGCGCGCGTCTCCGCCGGTGACGCCGCCGTCTACGCGCCCGCCAACGACGAGGGAGCCTTCGCCGGGCTCGTCGCCCAGCTGCTGGACGACCCCGAGAAGCGGGCGCGGATGGGCAAGACCGGCCAGGAGCGCGTCAGCGGGCCGCTCTCCTGGCGCAACTCCCAGCGCGCGCTCCTCGCCGCCTACGCCGAAGCCATCAGGGACCGAAAAGGGAAGCGCAAGACAGGGAAGAGGCGTCGCCGTTGAGCGAAGAGACCATACGCCTGGTCACGATCGGGCGGATATTCCGACGGCGCTGGCGGCTGCTCACCGTCCTCGCCGTGGTGGGGGCACTGGTCGGGTACGGCACCTCGGTGCTGTTCCCGCCGCGCTACACGACAGCGGCGTCCGTGCTGCTGCCGGGGCAGTGGGAGGAGCGTGAGCTGCTCACCCAGGCGGACATCGCGAGCAGTTCGGCGGTGGCCGACCGCGCGGCCACCCGGCTCCGCTGGCCCGGCGTCACCGGCGCCGACCTGCGGGGCAAGGTGAGCGCCAAGGCCGCCGACGGGAACATCATCAAGATCTCCGGTACGGCCGAGAGCCCGGAGCGCGCGCAGCAGCTCTCCGACCGGGTGGCACAGCAGTTCGTCAGCTTCGCCGCGCGGCTCGCGGGTGACAGCGCCGACTCGGAGGACCAGTCGGGGTCCGACGCGGCGACGGAGCCCGAGGTGCTGCGGCAGAAGGTGGCGCAGACCAACCGCCGCATCACGGCCCTGGCCAAGTCGGCCGATCCGGGCCGGACGGTCGAGGGCGTGAAGGCCCGTACCGAGCTGGAGAAGCTGCGCACCTCGCTGCAGGACGCCATGAAGAAGCTGGACGAGGCCGACCCGGCGAGCAGCAAGGCGGGCATGGTCGTCATGGGCCCGGCGGCCCGGCCGGCCGGCGAGGCACCGCCGACGCGGACGCAGTTCGTCGTCGCCGGGGCGCTCCTCTTCTTCCTGTTCGGGGTCGTCGGCCATCTGGCCGCGGCGCGGATGAGCCGCCGCCCGCGCACCGAGCAGGAGATCGCCGCGGCGCTGGACTCGACGGTGCTGGGCACCGTCGACGTGCCCGGCGGGCCCGTGCCCGCGCACCGGCCCCGGGGCGGCGGGCCGCGGGCGGGCATCCGCCGGCTGCTGGGCACGGACACCCGGTGGGACGTGCCGCCCCCGCAGATGTCCGGCGACGAGGCCAGCAGACAGATCCGCTACCGGCGGGTGTGCGCCCGCCTGCGCGAGAGGCTGCGGGGCTCCAGGCGGCTGCTGGCCGTCGTGCCGGAGGGCGACGGGACCGCGCGTCTCGCCGCCGGACAGCTCGTCACCGAGGCCGAGGGCGAGCTGGCGCTGCGGGTGGTGGAGGTTCCGGTGTCCCGGCCGCTGGTGCCGGACCGCGGCACCGAGCACGGCGCCCTGGTGGTGCTCAGCGCGGGGACCTGGACGGCGTGGGAGCTGGCCGGGATCGCCGAGGCGTGCACCGACGCGGGGCACGAGGTCGTCGGCATCGTCGTCGCCGGAAGCGTCCGGGCCCGCGCGGCGCGGACCGCCGGGAGGCCCCCGCCCCGCGCCACGGCGTCGGTCGCGGCAGGCGACGACGCGACGGGAGGTTCTGTGTGACGAAAGGCAAGACTCCGGAGTCGTCGGAGGCCACTCCGGCCACTCCGCTGCTGGACCTGCAAGGGCTGGTCGTGGCGGTACGGAGACGCCGCCGCCTCTGGTGCTTCATGGCACTGCTGGGCCTGCTCGCCGGGGCCGCGGTCGCGGTTCTGCGGCCACCGCCGCCGAGCGCCGTCACCAAGGTGCTGGTCACCCACGCGGAGGACCAGCCGAACGACACCGGAACGCTCATCCGCACCGACGTCCAGCTGCTGGGGACCACGCGGATCGCGGCCAAGGCCCTGAAAACCCTCAAGTCGGCGGAGGACCCGGAGCAGTTCATGGCGGACTACCGGGGCACCGGCGTGACCAACAATCTGCTGCAGATCGATGTGACGGGAGACAGCGAGGCGGACGCGGTGTCCAGGGCCAGGGCGCTGGCCGACGCGTTCGTCGCGGACCATGTGCGGCGGATGAAGGCGACCGCGAAGGCCGAGTCCAAGGCCCTGCTCGACCAGCGCGACCGCATGCGGGACGAACTCGCCTCGGTCAACAAGGCGATCGGGGGCCGGTCGCCCGAGACCAACCCGGAGGCGTCGGCGAGCATCGAGTCGCTCTTCGCCCGCCGGGCCGAACTCAACTCCCGTATCGCCGACTTCGACGAGCGCGCCGCGGAGGCGCGTACCGGCACACCCAAGATCATCGCCGGTACGCAGATCGTGGACGCCCCTCGCGCGGTGGAGCACTCCCTGGTCAAGACGGGTGCCACCAACGCCGGGATCGGGATGGTCCTCGGCCTCGTCCTCGGTCTCGCGGCGGCCGCGGTCAGCTCGGTGGTGGCGGACCGCCCCGTGCTGCGCCGGGACATCGCCTCGAACCTGGGCGCCTCGGTCATCGCGGAGCTGCCGTCGCGTACGGGCGGGCTGTGGCAGCGCAGACGGACCAGGGCGGCGCGCGAACGGCTCACCGCCACGCTGGCCCGCACCGTGCGCGGCTCCACGGAACCGCTGTCGCTGCTGGAGCTGGGCTGCGCGCGCACCACCGGCGAGATCGCCCTGGACCTGGGGCGGACGCTGGCCGCCGAGGGCCCCGTGGTGATCGTCGACGGGCTGCCGGGACCGCAGCTGGCGAACCACCGCCAACGGCCCGGGGACCCGGCGGTGATCGGCGCCGAGCGCGCCGCGGACGTACCGCCGCAGGAGCGCAGGATCGGCGTCGGCTCGGTCGCGCCCGGCACGGCGTGGACCGACCTGCAGTACCTCGGCACGCAGACCGTGCTCGTCGTACGGGCCGGGCACGGCAGCGCCGCGTGGCTGCACACCGTGGCGCGGCAACTCGCCGACCAGCGCGTTCCGGTGAACGGAGTGGTGCTGATCGACCCCGACCCGCGCGACCGGACCGACGGCACGCTGTGGGACGGGCTGCACACCGCGCTGCGCGGCCACAGCGAACGGCTGGCACGGCAGAACGGGACGGGGGGCCAGCACCAGACGGAGCGGCCGCCCGCGTGGGCCTCACGGGGCCCGGACAACGATCAGGAGGCGCGGTAGCACGTGTGTGGCATCGCAGGCACGTATCGATGGCCGGACGGGAAGGCCGTGACCGACCGGCTCACCGACACCCTGGCCCATCGCGGACCGGACGGGGCCGGCCGGTACAGCCACCCCGCCGGTGACGGCGAGGTGGAGCTCGGGCACCGCCGCCTGGCCATCATCGACCTGTCCGGGACCGGGGCCCAGCCGATGGTCTCGGACGGGCTCGCCCTGACGTACAACGGCGAGCTGTACAACGCGCCCCAGTTACGGGCCGAACTCACGGCCGCCGGGGTCTCGTTCCGCGGCACCTCCGACACGGAGGTCGTGCTGGAGGCGTGGCGGCGCTGGGGCACGGAGTGCCTGCCCCGGCTGCGCGGCATGTTCGCGTTCGGGATCTTCGACGAGCGCACCGGCGAGCTGGTCCTCGTCCGCGACCAGCTCGGCATCAAGCCGCTCTTCCTGCTCCGGCGCGGCCAGGGGCTGGTGTTCGCCTCCGAGCTCAAGGCGCTCGCCGCCGCGACCGGCGGCTCGCTGGAGGTGGACCACGGGGCGCTGGTGGCCTCGCTGCTGTACTACTGGGTGCCGGACACCCGGTGCGCGTTCCGCGAGGCCGAGAAGCTGCAGCCGGGCAGCTGGCTGCGGATCAGGCCCGACGGCCGGACCGAGCGCGGCCGGTACTGGAACCTGAAGGACGTCGCCGCCGAGGCCCGCGAGCGCGCCCTGGCCGGAGAGCAGCCGGACCTCGCCGCCCTCGTCGAGGAGTCCACCCGGCAGCACATGCTCTCCGACGTCCCCGTGGCGACCTTCCTCTCCGGCGGCCTCGACTCCAGCTACCTGACGGCGCTCGCGGCCCGCCACCAGCCCGGGATCTCCGCCTACACGATCGGATTCCGCGCCGAGGACGCCAAGTTCGAGGCGATGCCCGACGACCTGCGCTACGCCCGGCAGGTGGCCGCGCGGTTCGGCGTCGACCTGCACGAGATCGAGATCGCCCCGAACGTGCTCGACCTGCTGCCGCAGATGACGTACCACCTGGACGAGCCGATCGGCGACCCCGCCGCGATCAACACCTTCCTGATCTGCTCGGCGGCCCGGGAGGCCGGGGTCAAGGTGATGCTCTCGGGGATGGGCGCCGACGAGCTGTTCGCCGGGTACCGCAAGCACCTGGCCAACCTGCTCGCGCTGCGCTACCAGCGCGTCCCGCGGCCCCTGCGGCGCGGCCTGTCCGCGGCCGTGGACCGTCTGCCGGTCGCCACGGCCCGCCGGGGCTACCGCTCGGTGCGCTTCGCCAAACGGTTCCTCTCCTTCGCGGACCTGCCCGAGGAGACCGCGTTCCGGCGCAGCTACACCATGTACGACCGGGACGAACTGCTCGCCCTGGTCGACCCGGACCTGGCCGGGACCGTCGAGGACGTACTGACCGAGCACGCGGACATCTACCGCGACAACGAGCTCGACGACTTCGTCAACCGCATGTGCCTGGGCGACTCCCGGATGTTCCTGCCGGGCCTCAACCTCACCTACACGGACCGTTCCAGCATGGCCGCGTCCACCGAGGTACGGGTGCCGTACGTGGACGTCGAGGTGGTCAAGGCGGCGTTCGCCGTGCCCGGCGACCGCAAGATCGTCGGACGGCAGGGCAAGGCCGTCCTCAAGGAGGCGGCGACCTCGGTCCTGCCCCGGGAGATCGTCTACCGGCCCAAGGGCCTGTTCAGCGCGCCGCTGCGGGCCTGGATGAGCCGGGACCTGGCACCGCTCGTGCGCGAGGTGGCGAACGACGGTGTGCTCGTCCGCTCCGGCATCCTGCGCCGCGACGCGCTGGCCCGGCTCGTCGCCGAGGACGCCGCCGGGCAGCGGGACTTCTCCAAGCATCTCTGGCATGTGCTGACTCTTGAGTACTGGTATCGCGGCGCGACGTCCAAGGAGACCGTGTGAAGCAGGTTGTTCAGAACTACAAGAGCGGCGAACTGGCGCTGCTCGACGTCCCGGTACCGGGGTGCAAGCCGGGCGGTGTGCTGGTCAGGAGCGCCTACTCGCTGATCTCCACCGGCACCGAGCTCATGAAGGTCTCCGAGGCCGGGATGTCGATGGTGGGCAAGGCCCGCTCCCGCCCCGACCAGGTGGCCAAGGTCATGCAGAGCGTCGCCACCAACGGGGTGCCCGCCACCTACCGCAAGGTGATGGGCAAGCTGGACTCCTGGACGCCGCTGGGCTACTCGCTGTGCGGGGTCGTCGAGCAGGTCGGCGCCGGGATCGACGACGTGGCCGTCGGCGACCTCGTGGCCTGCGCGGGCAACGAGCACGCGCTGCACGCCGAGCTGAACTGGGTGCCGAAGAACCTCTACGCCCCGGTGCCGGAAGGACTCGCGCCGCGGCACGCCGCCTTCGGCACCGTCGGCTCGATCGCGCTGCAGGGCGTCCGCCGGGGCGAGCCGCAGCTCGGCGACGTCACGCTGGTCATCGGCCTCGGGCTGATCGGCCAGCTGGTGGTGCAGCTGCTCGCCGCCTCGGGGGCCCGCGTCGTCGGCGTCGACCCCGACCCGGCGCGCTGCGAGCTGGCCGAGCGGCTGGGCGCCGCCGTCTGCGGCGACCCCGCGTCCGCCGCCGTGGAGGCCGCCGTCGCCGAGCTCACCGGCGGCCACGGCGTGGACCAGGTGTATCTGGCGGCGGGCGGCGGCAGCAATCAGCCCGTCGAGCTGGCGGCCCGGCTGTGCCGGGACCGCGGCCGGGTCGTCGACATCGGCAAGTGCCGCCTGGACCTGCCGTGGAACGCGTACTACGAGAAGGAACTGGACGTCCGGTTCTCTCGCTCGTACGGCCCCGGGCGGTACGACCCGGAGTACGAGCTGGAGGGGCGCGACTACCCGATCGGCTACGTGCGCTGGACCGAGCGCCGCAACCTGGCCTGCTTCCTCGACCTCGCCGCGCGCGGCAGCGTCGACGTGGAGCCCCTGATCACCCGCACCGCCGAGTTCGACGACGCCGTCGGGACGTACCAGAGCCTCAAGGACGGCGAACTGAAGGCCGTGGCCGTGCTCTTCCGCTACCCCGAGTCCGAGGACAAGGGGGAGACGGAGGACGCCCCGGAGGCGGTCGTGCCCTCGGTCGCCGTGCCCGCCACGAGCGGGAAGCGGAACCCGGCGCGCGGCACCAACGCGCCGGTGCGCCTCGCGTTCGTCGGCGCGGGGAACTACGCGACGTCGATGCTGCTGCCGCACCTCTCCGGGCGCGACGGCGTGACGCTCTCCACCGTCGTCACCACCACCGCGCTCTCCGCCGCCAACGCCAAGCGGAAGTTCGGCTTCGCCGAGGCGACCACCGACCTCGACGCCGTGCTCGGCGACAAGTCCGTCGACGCGGTGTTCGTGGTCACCCGGCACAGCTCGCACGCCGAACTGACCCGCAAGGCGCTGCTCTCCGGCAAGGCCGTCTTCGTGGAGAAGCCCCTGGCCCTCACCGAGGAGGATCTGGCCGGGGTGCTCGCGGCGGTCGAGGAGTCCGGCAACGACCGGCTGCAGGTGGGGTTCAACCGGCGGTTCGCGCCGCTGCTCCAGGAGGCCAGGAAGCGGTTCGGCGCCCGGTCGGGACCGGCGAGCCTCCGCTACCTCGTCAACGCCGGACGGCTGGACCACGGCAGCTGGTACCTCCAGCAGGACACCGAGGGCTCGCGGTTCGCGGGCGAGGGCGGGCACTTCATCGACACGGCGAGCTGGCTGCTCGGCGCCGACCCGGTCTCGGCGTACGCGGTGGGCACGTCCGGCAACGAGGACCTCCAGATCGTCCTGCGCTACCCGGACGGCTCCACCGCCACCCTCAGCTACGTCACCACCGGAGCGGCGGGCTTCCCCAAGGAGACCCTCGACATGGTCGCCGACGGCAAGGCGCTGCGGCTCGACGACTTCGTCCGCGCCTCGGTGTACGCGAACAGCGCCGGGCGCAAAAAGTGGGTCAGCTCGCGGCTGCCCAAGGCTCGCGACAAGGGGCAGAACGCCGAACTGGCCTCGTTCGTACGGGCCGTGCGCACCGGCGGGCCCATGCCGGTGCCGCTGGAGTCGCTGGCCGCCACCACGGCGGCCACCCTCGCGGTGCGGACGAGCCTGGCCGGGGGCGTGCCGGTGGCCCTGACGGGGGCCCTGGCGGGGGCGCGATGACCGTGAGTTCGGGGAGCGCGGGCTGGTACCTGCGGCGGCTGTCCCGGATGGGGCCGCGGGAGGTCGGCGGCCGCGCCGCCGACACGGCGCGCAGGCGGCTGTGGCGGCGGGTACGCCCGGAGGCCCCGCGCGTGACTGGCGCCCGCTTCACCTCGGCCCTGCCCGCCGGGACGCTCGCCACGGTGCCGCCCGACGCCGCGAAACGCCTCCTCGCCGAGGCGGACCGGCTGATGGCCGGGCACGCGGAGTTCTTCGGCGTGCCCCGCGACGACCTGGCCGACCCGGACTGGTGGTACGACCCGAAGACCGGGCGCCGGGCCCCCTGGGGTTACGCCTTCGACGTGCCCTACCGGGACGAGCAGGCGTCCGGGGACATCAAGCAGATCTGGGAGCCGTCCCGGCACCAGTACCTCACCGTGCTCGCCTCCGCCTACGCGCTCAGCGGGAACGAGCGGTACGCCGAGCGCGTCGCCGCGCAGCTGCGCGCGTGGTGGGGGGCGAACGCGCCGCTGCGCGGCGTCCACTGGATCAGCGGCATCGAACTGGGCATCCGGCTGGTCTCCTGGGTGTGGATCCGGCGGCTGCTCGACGGCTGGCCGGGCGCGGCCGGGCTCTTCGAGGAGAACCCGGTGGCGCGGAACCAGATCTGGCACCACCAGCGCTGGCTGGCCGCCTTCCCCAGCCGGGGGTCCTCCGCGAACAACCACGTCATCGCCGAGGCCGCCGGACAGGCCGCGGCGGCCTGCGCGTTCGACTGGTTCCCGGACTCGGCGCGCTGGCGGACCGGCGCGCTGCGCTCGCTGGACCGGCACCTGCGCGCCAACACCTTTCCCTCCGGGCTCAACCGCGAGCTGGCCACCGAGTACCACGGGCTCGTGCTGGAGCTGGGCCTCGCCGCGGTGGCCGAGGCGGACGCCGCGCGCGTACCGGTCCCTCCGACGGTCCGGCTGGTGCTGCTGCGGATGACCGACGCGCTCGCGGCCGTCGTGGACAGCCACCTTCGGCCGCCGCGCCAGGGTGACGCGGACGACGGGCACGGCCTGGTCGTGGACGGCGCGGGCACCGACCGCTGGGCCTCGCTGCTGGCCACCGGGGACGCCGTCTTCGGGCGGCTCGGCTGGTGGCCCGAGGTGACCGGCACCGATGTCCGTACGCCGCTGCTGGCCGCGCTCGTCCGGCCGTACCCGAAGCGGGGGAGCGCACCCGCCGCGTCCCGCCCGGCGGCCCGGCCGGCGCACTTCGCCGACGCGGGCATGACGATCCTGCGCGGCCCGGGGGAGATCTGGTGCCGCTGCGACGGCGGTCCGCACGGCTTCCTGTCCATCGCCGCGCACGCCCACGCCGACGCGCTCTCCGTCGAGGTCCGGCACGACGGGGTCGAGGTGCTGGCCGACCCGGGGACGTACTGCTACCACGGGGAGCCCGAGTGGCGGCGGTACTTCCGCTCGACCCTCGGCCACAACACGCTGGAGCTGAACGGCGCGGACCAGTCGGTCTCCGGCGGCCCGTTCCTGTGGACCCGGCACGCCCGCAGCCGCGTCCTCGTCGCGGAGCCGGGCGGCGCCGCCGAGGGCGGGACGGCCCGCTGGAGCGCCGAGCACGACGGCTACGCGCCCGCCGTGCACCGCCGCAGCGTGGAGCTCGCCGCCGGGGGAGGGGAGCTGCGCGTGGTCGACGAGGTCCGGGGCGGGCGCGGCGCGCACGCCCCGCGCCCGGCGGCCGTACGGCTGGCGTTCCACCTCGGCCCGGAGATCGCCGCGGAGCTGACCGGGAACCGCGCCGTGCTCACCTGGACCCGGGACGACGAGGACCGCTCCGCGGTGCTCGACCTGCCCGGGGAGCTGCGCTGGCGGGCGCACCGTGGCGAGGCCGACGCCCCGCTGGGCTGGTACTCCGCGGGCTTCGGGCGCAAGACACCGGCCACGACGCTGGTCGGCACGGGCCCCGCCGACGGCACGGCGCCGTCGGGGGAGTTCACGACCGTACTCAGGTTCCGCGGATAGGGAGGACGTGTGATCACGAGGTGGCACCGGGCGTTGCCCGCAGCGCCGCTGGTGCTGGCCCTGCTGGCGATGACCGGCTGCGACAGCTCGCCGGACGGCGGCGGGGACGGAGGCGGCAAGGACGCGCGGTCCAAGCCTGCCTCCGGACCGCACACGCCCGTGGCGCGGGTCTGCGCGAAGCCCGCGGCGGGGCCGTCGAAGGCACCGGCGGGCGCGGTCACGGTCGATCCGGGGAAGGTCGGCGATCTGGCCGCGAAGACCAAGAGCCGCCCGGCGGGCACGACGTTCTGGTTACGGCCGGGCACGCACAGGCTCGATCCGGACCCGTACGCCCAGGTCGTCCCCAAGAAGGGGAACCGCTACCTCGGCGCGCCGGGCGCCGTGCTCGACGGCCGGAAGAAGAACCGGTACGCGTTCGGCGGTTCCGGCGACGACGTGACCGTCCGCCACCTCACTGTGCAGCGCTTCGTGGCGCCGCCGGACGAGGGGGTGGTCAACCACGACTCGGCCGACGGATGGACCATCGCGAACTCGAAGATCCAGAAGAACTCCGGCGCCGGGCTGATGGCCGGTGACCGCCAGCGGGTCCGCGACAACTGCCTGCGCGCGAACGGCCAGTACGGCATGAACGCGTACAAGTCCAAGGGCCGCCTCACCGACCTGCTGGTCGAGGGCAACGAGATCGTGGGCAACAACACCGACGACTGGGAGCGGCGGCGCGAGGGCTGCGGCTGCACGGGCGGCGTGAAGTTCTGGGCCGTCGACGGCGCCGACGTACGCGGCAACTGGGTGCACGACAACCGCGGGACCGGGCTGTGGGCGGACACCAACAACAACGACTTCCGCATCGAGAAGAACGTCCTGGAGACCAACGACGGCGCAGCCCTGATCTACGAGACCAGCTACAACGCGGTCATCCGCGAGAACACGATCCGGCGGAACAACTGGGTGGACGGCCGCAAGTACGCCAAGAAGGGCGACAGCTTCCCGTTCGCGACCCTCTACTTCTCCGAGTCCGGCGGCGAACCCCGGATCAAGGCCCGTACGGACGAGATCGAGGTCTCCCGGAACCTGCTGGAGAACAACTGGTCCGGGATCACCCTGTGGGAGAACGCCGACCGGTTCTGCAACAGCCCGGCGAACACCTCCTCCGGCGACTGCACGCTGCTGGTGAAGAAGACCGACCGCTGCGCACGGCCGTCCATCGCCGACCGGCCGCTCTACGACGACTGCCGCTGGAAGACCCAGCGCGTGAACATCCACCACAACCGCTTCGTGCTGGACAAGTCCGTCGTCGACTGCACGGTGAAGTGCGACCGCATGGCCGTGCTGGCCAACTTCGGCACGTATCCCAAGTGGTCGCCGTACAAGGGCAAGCGGATCGCCGACGCGATCACCCGCAAGCAGCACAACCGCTGGCACGACAACGACTACAGCGGACCGTGGAAGTTCGTCGCCCACGACCCCAGCGGGATCCTCGACTTCGAGCAGTGGCAGGGGCCGCCGTACGAGCAGGACAAGGACAGCACCCTCGACCCGCAGGCCGGAGGGTGAGATGAGCACGGACACACCGGGCGCGGGGACGCCGAAGGCCGTCGGGATCGTGTGGGGACTGCTGATCCTCAACACGCTCGGCTCCGCCGGGGCCAAGACGATCATCCCGCTGCCCCGTTCCCTCATCCAGCTGGTCACCATGGGCGCGCTGGTCGGCGCGTTCGCGCTGGCGCTCGGGCTCAACCTCCGGCTGCGCATCCGGTCGAGCGCCTTCGTGCTGCTGCTCACGCTGCTGCTCGTGCCGAGCGTGATCTCCAGCCTGCAGCTGGAGTCGGGGCTCGGCGCGCTGTTCCGCTGCGGGCGGCTGGCCCTCTTCATCGCCACGCTCTGGCTGCTCACCCGCTGGTGGGACGGCGGCCTGACGTTCGTACGGCACCACATCCGGATGTACTTCGCGGTGCTCGGCTCCGTCGCCGCCGGAGCGCTCGTCTCGCCGGGCGCGGCCATGCCCGAGCTCTACGGCGGGCGGCTGGTCGGCGCGCTGTGGCCGCTCACCCCGCCGCAGATCGGCCAGTACGCCGCGGTGATCATCGGGCTCACCGTGCTGCTCGTCCTCGGCCGCAGGACCGACAAGGCCAGCGCGGCGGTCATCATCGTGCCCTCGCTCGTGCTGCTCGCGCTGACCCACACCCGTACGGCCACGCTCGGCATGCTCATGGGGCTGACGCTGGCGATCGGCTCGCTCGTCCTGACCAGCGCCGCCGCGCGCCGGTTCTTCACCTGGGCGGTGGTGATCGTCGCGGTGGCCGGGGTGGGGTTCGCTCCCGCGCTCCGGGCGTGGTTCCTGCGCGGCCAGAGCCAGGAGTACCTCACCAGCCTCACCGGGCGTGCCAAGGTCTGGGACGCGCTGCTGGCGGCGCCCCGTACGACCGGGGAGAAGCTCTTCGGGATGGGCCTGGGCGACAAGTCGTTCGGCGGGCTGCCCATCGACAACAGCTGGTACGCCGTCTACCAGGAACAGGGCTGGGCCGGTGTCGTCCTCGTGTCGGCGATCATCCTCGTGCTGGGCGGCGTCGCGCTGCTGCGGCCCCCGTCGCTCGCGCGGGCCTGCGCGATCTTCCTGATCAGCTACTGCGCCATCGCGTCGTACACCGAGGCCGGGCTGGGCGACGCCTCGCCGTACCTGCTGCATCTGGCCCTGGCCGCCTCGCTGCTGGCCACGCCCACCGCGCCCGCGCCGCTCATGACGCCCGTGACACCCACGACGCCGCACATCCGGGTCCCGAGCTGGGCCAGGGGAAGGAGGTGACCTCGACGATGCACGTTCTCGTGGTGCACAACCGCTACGCCTCGGCGCAGCCGAGCGGGGAGAACAAGGTCGTCGACCAGGAGGTGGCGCTGCTGCGCGCGGCAGGTCACCGGGTGGAGACGTTCGAGCGGCGCAGCGACGACATCGCGGCGCGTTCCCTGCCGGGGAAGGCCGCGGTGCCGCTGCTGGTGCCGTGGAACCCGTCGGTCCGCAGGGAGCTGGCCGCCCGGCTGCGTGCCCAGCGCCCCGACGTCGTGCACGTCCACAACGTCTTCCCGCTGCTGTCGCCCGCGGTGCTGGCCGCCTGCGCCGACGCCGGGGTGCCCGCCGTGGCCACGCTGCACAACTACACCCAGGTCTGCCCGCCCGGCACCCTGCAGCGCGACGGACAGCCGTGCACCGAGTGCGTCGGCTCGTCGGTGCCGCTGCCCGCCGTCCGGCACGGCTGCTACCGCGACTCCCGGCTGGCGACGGTGCCGCTCGCGGTCAGCCTGACGGCCAACCGGCGGCGGTGGTGGACCGGCGTGGAGCGGTTCTTCTGCATCTCCGCCGCCCAGCGCGACGTCCTCGTACGGGCGGGTATGCCCGCCGAACGGCTGGCGGTGAAGCACAACTTCGTGCCGGAGCCGGACGTCCGGCGGACGGGCCCCGGCGAGCACGTGCTCTACCTCGGGCGGCTCGCCGAGACGAAGGGCCTGCGGCTGCTCATGGCCGCGTGGGACGAGATCGCCGACGGCGGCGGCGCGGGCGTCCCGCTCGTGATCGCGGGCACCGGGCCGCTGGAGGCCGAGGTGACCGCCTGGGCGGTGGGCCGGGACGACGTGCGCTATGTCGGGCTGTACGGCCCGGAGGAGTGCCGCCGGGCGATCGCGCGGGCGGTCGCCGTGGTGGCTCCCTCGACGTGGCTGGAGGCGTTCGGCCTGGTCGTCGTGGAGGCGATGGCGGCGGGGGTCCCGGCCGTCGCCGCCGGGCACGGCGCCTTCACCGAACTCGTCGAGGACGGCGTGACCGGGCTGCTGCACCGGCCGCGCGAGGCCGCCTCGCTCGCGTCCTGCCTGCGCCGGATCACGGACGGGCCGGAGCGCAACCAAGAGATGGGCCGGGCGGCCCGGCTCCGTTACGAGCGGGGCTTCAGCCCCGCCGTGGGGCTGGAGCGCCTGGTGGAGGGGTACCGCACCGCGATCGCGGGGCGGACCGAAATATTGGGGGGCAACAAATGACACGATGCCGGCTCTGCGGCTCGACGGCGACGGCGAGCGTCGTCGACCTGGGAGCGACACCGCCTTGTGAGAGCTTTCTCGCCGCGGAACAGCTGGACCAGCCGGAGCCCGCGTACCCGCTGCATCTGCGGGTCTGCACCGAGTGCTGGCTCGCGCAGATACCGCCGCTGATCACACCCGAGGAGACGTTCAAGGAGTACGCGTACTTCTCCTCCTTCTCGACCTCGTGGGTGGAGCACGCGCGGACGTTCGTCAGCGACGCGGCGGAGCGCGTGGGCCTGGACTCCGGCTCGTTCGTGGTCGAGGTCGCGAGCAACGACGGCTATCTGCTCAAGCACGTGGTGGACCGGGGGATCCGCTGCCTGGGCATCGAGCCGTCGGTGAACGTCGGCGGCGCGGCGCGGGACGCGGGCGTGCCCACGCTCACGGAGTTCCTGTCCCCGGAGACCGGCTCGGGCGTCCGCGCCGAGCACGGCCCGGCGGACCTGGTCGTGGCCAACAACGTGTACGCGCACATCCCCGACGTGGTCGGCTTCACCCAGGGGCTGCGGGCGCTCGTCGCCGACGACGGCTGGGTCTCCATCGAGGTGCAGCACCTGCTGACCCTGATCGAGGAGAACCAGTACGACACGATCTACCACGAGCACTTCCAGTACTACACGGTCGCGTCCGCGATCCGGGCGCTCGCCAGCGGCGGGCTCTCGCTCGTCGACGTCGAGCTGCTGCCCACCCACGGCGGCTCCATCCGGCTGTGGGCCCGCCCGGACGGGGCGGCGGGGGAGCCCTCGCCGCGCGTCGCCGACGTACTGGCGAGGGAGAAGGCCGCGGGCCTCCAGGAGCTGTCCGGGTACACCGAGTTCTCCGCGCGGGTCGCCAAGGTGCGCCGGGACCTCCTCAAGTTCCTCATCGAGGCCGCCGAGCGCGGCGAGACGGTCGTCGGCTACGGCGCCCCCGGCAAGGGCAACACCCTGCTCAACCACTGCGGCATCCGGCCCGACCTGCTCGCCTACACGGTCGACCGCAACCCCTACAAGCACGGCAGGTTCACCCCGGGCACCCGCGTCCCGATCCTGCCGCCCGAGCGGATAGCCGCCGACCGGCCCGACTACGTGCTCGTCCTCCCGTGGAACCTGCGGGACGAGCTCGTCGAGCAGCTGTCCTACGTGCACGACTGGGGCGGCCGGCTGGTCTTCCCCATTCCGGAACTGAGCATTGTCGAGGTGGAGCGATGAAGGTCGTACTGTTCTGCGGCGGTTACGGGTTACGGATGCGCAGCGGCGACTCCGACGACATGCCCAAGCCGATGGCGATGGTCGGCCCGCGCCCGCTGATCTGGCACGTCATGCGGTACTACGCGCACTTCGGGCACACGGAGTTCATCCTGTGCCTGGGCTACGGGGCGCACCACATCAAGGAGTTCTTCCTCAACTACGAGGAGACGGCGTCCAACGACTTCGTCCTGCGGAACGGGCGCACCGAGCTGCTGTCCACCGACATCGCCGACTGGACGATCACGTTCGCGCAGACCGGCATCGAGTCACCGATCGGGGAGCGGCTGCGCCGGGTGCGGCACCACCTGGACGGCGACGAGATGTTCCTCGCCAACTACGCCGACGTGCTCACCGACGCGCCGCTGCCGGAGATGATCGACCGGTTCTCCCGGCGGGACGCCGGTGCCTCGATGCTGGTCGTACCGCCGCAGTCCTCGTTCCACTGCGTGGACCTGGGCGACGACGGACTGGTCGGGGGCATCACCGCGGTCAGCGAGCTGCCGCTGTGGGAGAACGGCGGCTACTTCGTGCTCCGCCAGGAGGTCTTCGACCACATCCCGGAGGGCGGCGACCTCGTCGCCGACGGCTGCGCCCAGCTGGCCAAGCGCGGGCGGCTGGTGGCCCACCAGCACCGCGGCTTCTGGAAGCCGACCGACACCGTGAAGGAGCGTGCCGCGCTCGACTCCGCCTACGCCCGCGGCGACCGCCCGTGGGCCGTGTGGGAGCGCGACGCCGTGGGCGCGGCCGGGGCCGCCGGAGCCGCCGGAGCCAGAGCGTGATCCGGCTCGGCGCCGGGCGCCTGGAACGGATCGTCGCCGTGGGCGCGCACTGCGACGACATCGCCATCGGCGCGGGCGGCACGCTGCTCGCGATGTGCCTCGCCCGCCCCGGCCTCCGCGTCGACGCACTGGTGCTCTCCGGCGGCGGCACCGAGCGGGAGCAGGAGGAGCGGGCCGCGCTCGCCGCCTTCTGCCCGGGCGCCGAACTGCGGCTGACCGTGCTCAAGCTGCCCGACGGGCGGATGACGGCGCGCTGGGACGAGGCCAAGGCGGCAGTCGAGGAGCTGCGCGAGCGCACCGATCCCGAACTCGTGCTCGCCCCGCGCACCGCCGACGCGCACCAGGACCACCGGGGCCTGGCGCAGCTCGTGCCCACCGCGTTCCGCGACCACCTCGTGCTCGGCTACGAGATCGTCAAGTGGGACGGCGACCTCGGCCGCCCCTCCGCCTACCAGCCGCTGCCGCCCGAGATCGCCGAGCGGAAGGTCGGGCTGCTGCAGGAGCACTACCCCTCGCAGCGGCACCGGTCCTGGTACGACCGGGAAGCCTTCCTCGGCCTCGCGCGGATCCGCGGCATCGAATGCCACGCCCGCTACGCCGAGGCGTTCGACGTCACCAAACTCACTCTCGACCTGGGGGAATGAACCTTGCGCGTACTGCTGACCGGTCACCAGGGCTACCTGGGCACCGTGATGGCCCCGGTCCTCACCGCCGCCGGGCACGATGTCGTCGGGCTCGACGCGGGCCTCTTCGCCAACTGCCTGCTGGGACCGTCTCCCACGGACCCCGCCGGGCACCGGGTGGACCTGCGGGACGTCACCGCCGAACACGTGGCCGGGGTGGACGCCGTGATCCATCTGGCCGCGCTCTCCAACGACCCGCTGGGATCGCTGGCCCCCGACCTCACCTACGACATCAACCACCACGCGTCCACGCGGCTGGCCCGGCTGGCCCGCGAGGCCGGGGTGCGGCGCTTCCTGTACGCGTCGACCTGCTCCGTCTACGGCGCCGCGGGCGGTGACGAGCTGGTGGCCGAGGAGGCCCCGCTGCGCCCGGTGACGCCGTACGCGGAGTCCAAGGTGCGGGTGGAGGACGATCTGCACGCCCTGGCCGACGGCGACTTCACCCCGGTGTTCATGCGCAACGCCACCGCCTTCGGCTACTCGCCCCGGCTCCGCGCCGACATCGTGCTGAACAACCTGGTGGGCCACGCGCTGCTGTCCGGCGAGGTCCTGGTGCTCTCCGACGGCACCCCCTGGCGCCCGCTGGTGCACGCCGCCGACATCGCGCGGGCCTTCACGGCCGCGCTGACCGCGCCGCGCGAGGCGGTGCACGACCGGGCCTTCAACATCGGCAGCGAGGTCAACAACGTCACGGTCGCCGAGATAGCCGACGAGGTCGCCGCCGCGGTCTCCGGCGCGAAGGTGGTGATCACGGGGGAGACCGGCGCCGACCTGCGCTCGTACCGCGTGGACTTCTCCCGGTTCCGCGCCGCGATCCCCGGCTTCGACTGCGAGTGGACGGTGAAGCAGGGCGCGGTCGAACTCGCCGACGCCTACCGGAAGCACGGGCTGACCCGGGCGGACTTCGAGCAGCGCTTCACCCGCCTCGCCGTGCTGCGCGCGGCGTCCGACGCCGGAACCGTCGACGACACCCTGCGGTGGCGCTGATGGCGGGGGCGGGCCCCGGAGTGGGCGAGGAGATGCACGCGCTGGTGGAGCGGATGTACCCGCTCTGCCGGAGCATCACGGGCGACGGGGTGCGCGACACCCTGGCGATCGTCGGCGAGCACCTCCCGCTCCAGCTGCACGAGGTGCCGACCGGGACGCAGGTGCTCGACTGGACGGTGCCGCAGGAGTGGAACATCCGGGACGCGTACGTCGCCGACGCCGCGGGCAACCGTGTCATCGACTTCGCCGCGTCCAGCCTGCACGTCCTCGGCTACAGCGTGCCCGTGTCGCGGACCATGCCCCTCGCCGAACTCCGCGCCCACCTGCACACCCTGCCGGACCACCCGTCCTGGGTGCCGTACCGCACCAGCTACTACACGCCGGAGTGGGGATTCTGCCTGGCCCAGGAGACCCTGGACGCGCTGCCGGAGGGCGAGTACGAGGTACGTATCGACTCCACACTCGCCGACGGGCACCTCACCTACGCCGAGCACGTCGTCCCCGGGCAGGTCCCCGACGAGGTGATCGTCTCCTGCCACGTCTGCCACCCGTCGCTGGCCAACGACAACCTGGCCGGGATCGCGGTGGCGACGTACCTCGCCCGCGCGCTGGCGGAGGGGACCCCGTACTACACCTACCGGTTCGTCTTCGCGCCCGGCACCATCGGCGCGATCACCTGGCTGGCGCGCAACGCCGAGCGGATCGACCTGGTCAAGCACGGGCTGGTGCTGGCCTGCGCCGGGGACCCGGGGCAGCTCACGTACAAGCAGAGCAGGCGCGGCGACGCGGAGATCGACCGGGTGCTGCGGCACGTGCTGAGCACGTCCGAACGCCCGCACCGCGTCACCGAGTTCACCCCGTACGGCTACGACGAGCGGCAGTACTGCTCGCCCGGGTTCGACCTCGGCGTGGGCTCGCTCAGCCGGACCCCCTACGCGGGCTACCCCGAGTACCACACCTCGGCGGACGACCTGGGCTTCGTCACCCCGGAGGCGATGGCCGACACGCTCGCCGTCTGCCGCGAGGCGTTCGCCGTGCTCGACCGCAACCGGCGGTACGTCAACCTCAGCCCGTACGGCGAACCCCAGCTGGGACGGCGCGGGCTGTACGACTCGCTCGGCGGCCGGAGCGACGCGAAGCAGGCCCAGATGGCCATGCTCTGGGTGCTCAGCCTCTCCGACGGCGCGCACACCCTGCTGGACGTCGCCGAGCGGTCCGGGCTGCCCTTCGACACCGTCGCCGCCGCGGCCGAGGCCCTGCGCAGCGCGGACCTGATCAAGGCATGACGTCCATGACCACCGAGGAGGAGAGGGCGACGAAACCACCGGGCCGGGCCAGGCACGCCCGGCCGTCGACGCGTCGGGCCGTGGCCGGCCGGCTCTCCTGGGGACTGGCCGACCAGGCGGTCTGCAGCATGAACAACTTCGCGGTGGGGATCTTCGTCGCCCGCTCGCTCGGGCTGACCGCCTTCGGCGTCTTCAGCCTGGCCTGGGTGACCTACGGCGTGGTGCTCAACGTCTCGCGCGGCCTGGCCACGGACCCGCTCATGGTGCGCTTCAGCGGCGTACCGGAGGCGGACTGGCGCGCGGCGGTGGCCCGCTCCGTGGGCACCGCGCTCGGCGTCGGCACCGCGCTCGGCGCCGTGTCCCTGGCGGTCGGGCTGGGCATCGGGGGCCGGATCGGGCCCGGCTTCGCCTGCCTCGGCGTCGTCCTCCCGGCGCTGCTGCTGCAGGACGCCTGGCGGTTCGCGTTCTTCGCCGCGGGCACCGGGCGCAAGGCGCTCGTCAACGACCTCATGTGGTGCGCCGCGCTCGTCCCGGCCATGCTGGTCGCGGCCCGCGTGGGCAGCGTGGGCGCCTTCGTGCTCGCCTGGGGCGTCGCCGCGGCGGTGCCCGCGCTGTACGGCTGCTTCCAGTCCGGGATCCGGCCCCGCACGGCCGGGGCGCGCGGCTGGCTGCGCGAGCACCGCGACCTCGGCTACCGCTACCTGGTCGAGAACGTCAGCAACAGCGGCGCCGCCCAGCTCCGCGCCTACGGGCTCGGGGCGATCGTCGGGATCAGCGCGGTGGGCGTGATCCGCGGCGCCGAACTGCTCCTCGGCCCGTTCCTCGCGCTGCTCATGGGGCTCTCGCTGGTCACCGTCGCGGAGGCCGCCCGCGTGCTGCGCCAGGCCCCGCACCGGCTGGCCACGTTCTGCCTCGTCATCGGCGGCGGGCAGGCCGCCGCCGCACTGCTGTGGGGCGCGGCGCTGCTGCTGATGCCGGACCGCGCGGGAGAGCTCGTGCTCGGCGACGTCTGGCACGCCTCCTCGCAGCTCATCGTCCCTGCCACCCTCGGCGTCGCCGGTGCCGGTCTCGGCACCGGCGCCGCGGCCGGACTGCGCGCGCTCGCCGCCGCCCGGCGCAGCCTGCGCTGCCAGCTCTTCGCCTCCGCCTGCTACGTCACCGGCGGTCTCGGCGGCGCCGTCGCGGCCGGGACGGAGGGCTCCGCCTGGGGCGTCGCCGCCGCGACCGTCAGCGCCTCGGCCGTGTGGTGGCTGCAACTGCGCTCCGCCCTGCGCGAGCACCACCGGAAATCCATCCCCGAAGTGAGGACGCCTTGACCGCCATTCCCCGTGTGAGCATCGGCCTTCCCGTCTACAACGGCGAGGAGTACCTGGCCGAGTCGCTCGACGCGCTGCTCGGACAGACCTACGAGGACTTCGAGCTGGTCATCTCCGACAACGCCTCGACCGACCGGACCCAGGAGATCTGCCGCGAGTACGCCGCGAAGGACCCGCGGATCCGCTACCTCCGGCTGCTGCGGAACGTCGGCGCCGCGCCCAACCACAACTACGTCTTCACCCGGTGCCGTGGCGAGCTGTTCAAGTGGGCCTCGCACGACGACCTGTACGCCCGTGACCTGCTGCGGCGCTGCGTGGAGGCGCTGGACGCACACCCCGACGTGGTCCTCGCGCACTCGGGCCAGGCGGTCATCGACGGCGACGGCAAGGTGAAGGTCCCGTACGAGTACTCGCTCGCCACCGACTCTCCGCGCGCGCCGGAGCGCTTCCGCAGCTTCCTCTTCGAGCCCGGCGGCGACGACTTCTACGGCCTGATGCGGGCCGACATGCTGCGCCGGGTGCGGCCGCACGACAGCTACCACCACGCGGACCGTACGTTCGTCGCCGAGATCGTCCTGCAAGGGCCGTTCCACCAGGTGCCGGAGCTGCTGTACTTCCGCCGCGACCACCCCACCCGCGCCGAGCGCGCGAACCCCTCCAAGCGCTCCCGCTGCGTCAACCTCGACCCCCGCAGGTCGGGGCCGCTGCACCCCACGCCCCGGCTGCTCGCCGAGTACGTCTGGGGCTTCGTCGAGGCGATCCGGCGGGCGCCGCTCTCCACCGCCGACCGGCGCGCCTGCTACCGCCACCTCGCCTCGTGGATGACCAGCCGGGCCCGCCCCGGCGCGGGCGAGCGCGTCGAGGACCGCGCCCCGGCCGACCCGGCGGCGCTCACGGTCTCCCTCGACGAGCTCGTCGCCGGACGTGAGGGCCGACGGGCATGAGGTCCCCGCGTGAAACCCCGCCACGCGTCGGGGTGTTCGGCCTCCTCGGCTCCGGCAACCTCGGCAACGACGGCTCGCTGGAGGCCGTGCTCGGATACCTCCGCGAGGCGCACCCCGCCTCGCCCGTCGACGCGCTGTGCGGCGGACCCGCGACCGTCACGGCCCGGTACCGGATCCCCGCGACGCGGCTGCACTGGTACCACGGCGAGTACCGGACGGCGTCCCGCGCGGGCGCGATGGCGGGCAAGGGCCTCGGCAAACTCGTCGACGTCTTCCGGACCGCCGCCTGGGTCCGGAAGCACGAGGTGGTGATCGTGCCGGGCATGGGAGTCCTGGAGGCCACGCTGCCGCTGCGTCCGTGGGGCTTCCCCTACTCCCTCTTCCTGCTCTGCGCGGCCGGCCGCCTCTTCCGCACCCGGGTCGCACTCGTCGGCGTGGGCGCGGCGCCGATCGCCGACCGGCCGACCCGCGCCCTGGTCCGCTGGTCGGCGCGGCTGGCCGCGTACCGCTCGTACCGGGACGCCGAGTCCCGCGACGCGATGCGGGAGATGGGCGTGGACACAGCGCGCGACGAGGTGTACCCCGACCTCGCGTTCGCCCTGCCGTCGCCGCCCCGGGGCACGCCGGACGGCACGGTCTGCGTCGGCGTCATGGACTTCCACGGCGGCAACGACGACCGCGCCCGCGCCGACGAGATCCACCGCCGCTATCTCGAAGGGACGACCCGGTTCGTCCGCGCGCTGGCCGAGGACGGCAGACGGGTCCGGCTGCTCACCGGCGACGAGTGCGACACGACGGTGGTCGCCGCGATCCTCGAAGCGGTGGACTCGCCCCTGGTCACGGCCGCCGAAGTGGCTTCCCTGGCCGACCTGATGGCGGAGACGGCGGCCGCGGACGCCGTGGTGGCCATCCGCTACCACAACCTGATCTGCGCGCTGAAGGCCGGAACGCCGACGCTCGCGGTCAGCTACGCGGCCAAGAGCGACGCGCTGATGGCGGGGATGGGCCTCGGCGCGTACTGCCATCCGGCCCGCGAGGTCGATGCCGACCGGCTGCTGGAACAGTTCCGGGAGCTGGAGAAGCACGCGCCGGAGCTGCGCCGGACCCTCGCCGGGCGGAACGAGGAGACCGTCCGGCAACTCGACCACCAGTTCACCGCCTTGACCACGGCCCTGTTCCAGGCGACCGCCCCGCGGGAGACCCCATGAAAGCCACCGAAGTCCCGGAGATCGACGGCGCGTTCCTCTTCGAGCCGACTCCGTACGCCGACGAACGCGGCTTCTTCTGCCGCACCTTCGACGCCGACGTCGTCCGCTCGGTGGGCCTCGACCCGGACGCCTTCGTCCAGGACAGCCTCTCCCGCTCGGTACGGGGCGTGGTGCGCGGCCTCCACCTGCGCTCCGGCAAGGGCGAGGCCAAGCTCGTGCGGTGCTCGTACGGGCGGATCTTCGACGTCGTCGTGGACCTGCGCCCTGACTCGCCGACCTACCGCACGGTGGCCACCTTCGAGCTGTCCGGCGAGACGCAGACGACGCTGTACGTCCCTGCGGGCTGCGCGCACGGCTTCCAGGCGCTGACGGAGACCGCCGACACCTCCTACCGGATCGACCGTCCGCACGATCCGGCCGAGGACGTGACGATCGCCTTCGACGACCCGGAGCTGGCCGTTCCCTGGCCGCTGCCGCCCACCTCGATGTCCCAGCGGGACCGCGAGGCACCGAGCCTCGCCCAGGCCCTGCACCAGGAAGGGAGCTGAACCCACCGTGGACTCCGAACAGCCCGCACTGCCCCGCTCACAGGCGGCGAACGAACGGCTGCACGCCATGATCCCCGGGGGCGCGCACACGTACGCCAAGGGCGACGACCAGTACCCCGAGAACCTGGCCCCCGTCATCAGCCACGGCCGAGGCGCCCACGTGTGGGACATCGACGGCAACCGCTACATCGAGTACGGCTCGGGGCTGCGGTCCGTCAGCCTCGGCCACGCCCACCCGCGGGTCACCGAGGCCGTGCGCCGCGAGATCGACCGCGGCGGCAACTTCGTCCGCCCTTCCTTCGTGGAGGCCGAGGCCGCGGAACGCTTCCTGGCGACCGTGCCGACCGCCGAGATGGTGAAGTTCGCCAAGAACGGCTCCGACGCCACCACCGCCGCCGTACGCCTCGCCCGCGCCGTCACCGGGCGCCCACGGGTGGCCGTCTGCGGCGACCACCCCTTCTTCTCCGTCGACGACTGGTTCATCGGTACGACGCCGATGCCCGCGGGCATCCCGGCGGCGACGACCGAGCTGACGCTGTCCTTCCCCTACGGCGATCTCGCCGCCACGGAGGAGCTGCTGAGCCGGTACCGGGACGAGGTCGCCTGCCTCATCCTCGAACCCGCCACCCACACCGAGCCCCCGCCCGGCTACCTCGCCGGACTGCGCGAACTGGCCGACCGGCACGGCTGCGTCCTCGTCTTCGACGAGATGATCACCGGCTTCCGCTGGTCGGAGGCGGGCGCGCAGGGGCTGTACGGGGTCGTCCCGGACCTCTCCACGTTCGGCAAGGCGCTCGGCAACGGCTTCGCCGTCTCCGCGCTGGCCGGGCGCCGCGCGCTGATGGAACGGGGCGGACTGCGCCACTCCGGCGAACGGGTGTTCCTCCTCTCGACCACGCACGGCGCGGAGACGCACTCCCTGGCCGCCGCGATGGCTGTCCAGACCACCTACGCCGAGGAGGGCGTCACCGCGCGGCTGCACGCCCTCGGCGAGCGGCTCGCCGCCGGGGTCCGCGACGCCGCGGCCACCATGGGCGTCGGCGACCACGTCGTCGTCCGGGGCCGGGCCAGCAACCTGGTCTTCGCCACCCTCGACGAGAACGGGCAGCCGTCGCAGCCGTACCGCACCCTCTTCCTGCGCCAGCTCCTCGCGGGCGGAGTGCTCGCCCCCTCGTTCGTGGTGAGCGACGCGCTGAGCGACGCCGACATCGACCGGACAGTGGACGTGGTCGCCCAGGCGTGCGCGGCGTACCGCAAGGCGCTGGACGCCGCCGACCCCGGCCCCTGGCTGGGCGGACGCCCGGTGAAGCCGGTCTTCCGCCCCCGGGCCTGACAGAGTCCTGACGGCCCGTCAACGACCGGGCGGTCTGCGGGAATCGGCCGCCCGGTCGACCAGCCACGCGCTCGCGGGGACCACCACCAGCGCGGTGCACCAGCCGCCGAGGACGTCGGTCGGATAGTGCGCGCCCAGCGCGACCTGCGCCCAGCCCATGGCGGCCCCGGCGGCCAGCGCGGCCCCGAGCACGAGCGCCAGGCCCGCCCTCCCGCGGAGGCCGAGCGGGCCGGTCGCGAGCATCGCCGCCATGAGGGCCAGCGCCGTGACGAAGGCGGTGTGCCCGCTCGGATAGGACAGGTTGCCCTCGCCGTGGATGGTGCGCCCCACCGGGAATTTGAGCAGCGTCGCCGTCCCCACCGTCAGCACGGCGCCGACGACGACGAAGACCGCCGCGCGGCGGTGCCGCAGCAGCAGACAGCCCGCGACGGCGGCCACGACCAGCACCACCGCACCGAGGGGTTCACCCCAGAAGTCCGTGGCCAGCGCGGCGTACCGCCACGGCGGCCGCACGCTGTCCTCCGTCGGCGCGACGATCCATCTGTCCACGCTGCCGGGCTCGCTGTGCCCCGCGTACAGCACCCCGACCGCCGCGACCACCAGCGCGGCGAGCACCGCGACCAGCCCGAGCCAGGCGCCCAACGGGCGGGGCAGCACCGCGTGTTCCGACCGGCCGCTCACCCGCCCACCGCCCCCGCGCCCGGCCGTCCGCCTAACGCAACCTCCGGCCCCGCTCCGGCCACCCCATCCACCACGAGCCCCCCGTCGTCTCCGCCCTCTCCCCGCTCGTCACCCTAACGAACGCTCCCCCGACGGCAACCGGCCCTCGCCCCCGCCACCGAGGGCCGCCCGCAGCCGTCGCGCCATGTCCGCCGACTCCTCGGCGGTGGGGGCGAGCACCCCGTTCTCGGTCATGAGGGCGTGGAACTGCTGGTGCTCGTAGGGGGTTCCGGGCGGCAGCCCCGCGATGTGCCAGTGCAGGTGGGCGTTGCCCTGCTGGCTGCCCAACGACAGCAGGTACGTCCGCTCCGGCGCGAAGACCGCCTCCACCGCCAGCGTCACCCTGCGCACCACGCGCATCAGCCGGGTGAAGGCAGCCTCGTCCAGGTCCCGTACCGCGTGCTCGATGTGCGCCTTCGGCGCCACCAGCACCTTGCCCGGCACGGTCGGCCAGCGGTCCAGGAAGGCGACATGGGCCTCGTCCTCGTAGACCGTCTCGTGCCGGTAGTCCGGGTCGCCCGCCAGGTAGGCGCAGACGAAGCACGGGCCCTGCCGGGCCCTGGCGGTGTAGGAATCGAGGTCCATCGCCGCGCGTTCCACCGCGTCTCCCTCCGAAGATTGCCCGACCGATGATCCTCCATGAGCGGCGTCGGTAAAGTCGAGGCCCGTTGGCGAACGGGGATTCGGATGGGCCGGAGTACGACGCACGCGCGCAGCGTCCCCGACGGCGCGGGCGGGGAGTTGGCCTTCATCTCCCGGGGCGCGCTCGTACGAACCGAAGGAGAACGATGACGTCACCGGCCACCGTCACCCTCAAGCTCGTCGAAGGGGGCCTCGAACCCCGCGAGTACGTCTTCGAGGAGCGGGCCACCTGCGTGCTCGGCCGCTCCCGCGACTGCTCGCCGCGGGTGCCGGACGACGCGCGCCACAAGACGGTCTCCCGCCACCACTGCCTGCTGGACATCAACCCGCCGGACATCCGTATCCGCGACTTCGGCAGCCTCAACGGCACGTACGTCAACGGGGACAAGATCGGCCAGCGGCGCGAGGGCCTCTCCGCGCAGGAGGCGGCGGCCGAGTCGTACCCCGAGCACGATCTGGCCGACGGCGACGAGATCCGGCTCGGGGACACCGTGCTGCGCGTCGGCGTCACCGGGCAGGCCACCCTCGTCCTCGCCCACTGCGCCAAGTGCGGCCGGGACGTCGGCGACGAGGCGGGCGGGCGCGCGGGCGAGGTCCTGTGCGCCTCCTGCCAGGCCGAGCCCGCGGCGGTGCTGAAGCTGCTGCTGGAGCTGGCGCAGGACGGGCACGCCGACCTGAAGGCCATCCGCGGCTACACGGTGATCCGGGAGCTGGGCAAGGGCGGCATGGGCGCGGTCTATCTCGCCGAGCACGAGGCCACCGGCGCCGAGGTGGCGCTGAAGGTGATGCTGCCGAAGGTGGCCGCGAGCCCGATCGCGCGGGCCAGGTTCCTGCGCGAGGTGGCCCTCACCCGCGCGCTGGGGCATCCGCACGTGGCCTCTCTGCACGACGCCGGGTTCGCCAACGGCACGTTCTACCTGACCACCGAGTTCTGCACGGGCGGCAGCCTGGACCGGCTGCTGGCCCGGCGCGGCGAACGGCTGCCCGTCGGGGAAGCGGTGCCGATCGCACTGCAGGCGCTCAAGGGCCTCGAACACGCCCACGGGCAGGGCGTGGTGCACCGCGACCTGAGCCCGTCCAACATCCTGCTGCACGAGGCGGTCGACGGCTCCCGCACCGCGAAGATCGCGGACTTCGGCATCGGCAAGGCGTTCGACCAGGCCGGACTGAGCGGCCTGACCCGCACCGGGGCGACCGCGGGGAAGCCGAAGTTCATGCCCCGGCAGCAGGTCGTCAACTTCCGCAAGGCCGCGCCTGCGGTGGACGTATGGGCGCTGGCGGCGTGCCTGTACCACATGCTGACCGGCGCGACGCCCCGCGAGTTCCCGCGTGCGAAGGACCCGTGGCAGGTGGTGCTCCAGGAGCCCGCGGTCCCGGTCCGCCGCCGCGACCCCGAGGTCCCCCGGGCGCTGGCCGACGTGATCGACGAGGCACTGGTCGAGACGCCGCAGATCGGCTTCCAGAGCGCCGCGGCGCTGCGCCGGGCGCTGGAGGAGGCGACGGGGACGCGGGAGTGACAACTGTGCGGAGAGGTGGAGCAGATGGCCCTGTACGTGGTGTACCGCAAGGCTGAGGAGACGGAGACGGACGTGACGTACCGCTTCGGCAGCGGCCCGGAGGAGCTCGACCAGACTCTGCGGATCACGAAGGTGGACTCCAGGGTCGTCCCGGCGGACGGAACGCCCACCGCCCTGGCGACGCGGGTGGCGAGCAAGGTCCTCGGGCGGAGGAGGGCGGACGGCGTGTGGCCGGGCGGGGGCGGCATCCAGAGCTGACGGGCGGTCGCCGGGTGGTTCGCACGGCGGCCGGTGTGCGCGATAGTGATCGCACCGGAAGTTCGTTCACCTCACGGCCCCGCCCGGGGCGTTGGGAGGCTGACGCCATGCCGCGCACCGGCACGGACGCCGACATCGACCCCGCGGCCGAGGACCCCACGCCCCAGCTCGACGCCTGGCGGCGGGAGGGCCGCCGGGTGGTGCGCAGCGAGGCTATGGGCGGCGCCTGGCTCGTGCTGGGCCACCGGGAGGTCCAGCGGGTCCTGGACGACCCGGAGACCTTCTCCTCGGCGTACGCGCTCGGCGGGCGGCCCAGCCGTACGCTGCCGCCCGCCGTCGTCGCCGAACTGCCCGCCTTCCCGTGCGAGGACGTCACCGGCGTCGTCGACATCGACCCGCCCGCGCACGACCCGCTGCGCGCCACCGTCCTGGCCGCGTGGTCGGGACCGCGGATCAACCCGCTCGCCGGGACCGTCCGGGCCGCAGCGCGGGAGCTGGCCGCCGGTCTCGCGCGGCGCGAGCGCGCCGACCTGGTCGCCGACTACGCCGTGCCGCTGGTGCACCGCTTCATGGCGGCCGCCCTGTGCGTCCCGGAGGAGGACGTGCCGCGGGTGGCCGCCTGGGCGCAGGACATGGCCACGCTCCTCTCGCCCGGCCCGGAGGAGCCCAAGGCCGAGGCGGCCCGTCGGCTCCGCGCGTACGAGGAGTGGGCCACCGCCTTCCTCGGGACGGTCCCGCCCGACGGCGGGGGGGTGCTGAGCGTCTACCTCCACGGCCATGGCCACGCCGTCCCCGCCATGTCGTACGCCAACGTCGTGCACAACCTCCTGGTCCACTGGGTCGCGGGAACCGTCACGACCGCACACGTCATCTCCGGGACCTGTTACGAGCTGCTGCGCCGCCGTGAGCTGTGGGAGTGGGCCCGTGCCGCGCCCCAGGAGCGGGCCCGGCAGGCCGTCGAGGAGACCTTCCGGTACGCGGCCCCGCACCGGGGGCTGGTCCGGGCCACGACCCGCGCGTGCGTGCTCGCCGGGCACCCTCTCCCGGCCGGGAGCCTGGTGCTCCCCCTGCTGGGCAGCGCGAACCGGGACGAGGAGCACCTCGCCGACGCGTGCTCCTACGACCCGGACCGCCCCGCGGCCACCCCGCGCGGCCACCTCGCGTTCGGCCGCGGCGTCCATGCCTGCCCCGGCGCGAACCCGGCCCGCATGGAGGCCCGTACAGCCGTGGCCGAACTCCTCACCGGACTGCCCCGGCTCGCGCTGGCCGGGCCGGCGGAGCCGCCGCGGCTGCCCAGCCTGCACTTCGACGGGCTCGCCGCGCTGCCGGTCGCGCCGTCGGGCGCGTAGGCCGTGTTGCCCTGTGCCGTGGCTACTGGGCAGGGGCTGCCCCGTGCTGTGCGTTGCAGGCTGCGGCTGCTTCGTGGCTCGTCGCGCAGTTCCCCGCGCCCCTGACGGGGCGCTCCGAGGAGCGCCGCGTACCTCTAGGGGCGCGGGGAACTGCGCGAGCAACCCTCCACAACCCGCAGTCTGCGGCGGACAGGCGGGGCAGCCCCTGCCCAGCCCTGAGGTGAGGGCGAGCACGAACGGCTTGGCGGCCCGGCGCGGGGGCGTGGCTGGAAACTCAGGCCGTTTCTCGGCCGGAATCGGATGTTCTACGGCGGATGGGGACCCGGCGGGTACAGCACCCGCCGCGCGGCCGGGGGTAGTACGGCGGGCGCCGGAGCCCCGGGGGTGCGTCAGTCCGACGTGTCCGAGGCCCGTTCGCGCGCGGTTTCCGTGCTGGCGATGATGTTCGGGTTCTCCAGCGTCCCGCCCTTCTCGACGGTCTCCAGCCAGTCGGCCGTGGTCGTCACGGCGGCGAAGGCGGACTGCATGACGACCAGGACGGAGTTGTGCAGGTCCTCGGCGCTCACGCCGCCCGCGCGGTTGGACAGGTCAAGGGTGCCCGTGGCGTCGGAGAGGAACTCGACGGTGTAGCCACGGTGCGCGGCCGCCCTCGCCGTGGACTCGTCGCAGTTCTGGGTCATGTAGCCCGCGATGGTCACTGTGTCGATGCCGTGGCCGCGGAGCCAGTCATCCAGGTCGGTCCCGGTGAAGGACGACGGCAGAGACTTTTCGACGAGGTGGTCGTACGGGCGCTCGGTGACCGTCGGGTGGAGCGCGAAGCCGTGGCTGCCGCGAGCGAAGATCGGCGACTCCTCGGGTGCGGTGTGCTGGACGACGACGACCGGGATGCCGGCCGCCCTCGCGGCGTCCATCGCGTCCGCGATGTTGCCCAGGCTGTGCTCCACGTTCGGATAGGCAATGGGTAAGCCGCCTGTGACGTACTCGTTCTGGACGTCGATGACGACGAGTGCGCGCTTCATCCGGGGTCCTCCTGGAGGTCTCTCGACGGGTGGGGCGACCCTCCTGTTCCCCTTCCGGCGGAGGGGAAACGGGGGGTCCGCGGAGGGGCGGGCGTCTCCTCCGCACGCAGACGCCCCGCCTCATCCGCCCCAGGCCGCGCTCGCGAGCTCTCCGCTGAACTTATGACTCCATTCGGAACGGGAACTCTCAGTTCCTGACGGGCCTGGACACCGTTTCTCCACCTCGGCATGCTGGAGACCGCGAGAGGAAAGTACAATATTGCACTAAATGTCCGCTGTCATAGCTCTATTCCCTGCTTTAGCGGAGACTTCTATGGCGGAACCTCGACTGGAGAGCGCGCCGGACCCCGAATGGGCGGAGGGGGCGGACATGACGTCCGGACCTTTCGGGGCCGGCGCCTCTCACGCGACAGTGGCCCCGGATCTCCAGGGGTCACCTCTGCGCGACGCGTTCGACCCGAGACTCTTCCGGAGGAACTCGGAAACGGCCATCGCCAAATTGGCGGAACATCTCGCCGATCTCTCGGTCAGAGGGCTGGATCTCGTCGATCCGTCGGCACTCTCGCAGGACGCCAAGGCGTTGATGACCGAGGAGTGCGAAAAGATCGCGCCATTCGATGAGAAGAAACTGGAGGAGATACTCGATCTCTACATCAGGACCGGTATTCCGGTGCATTCACCGGGATACATGGGACGGCAGTTCTCGGGCGTGGTCCCCCTGGGCGGTGTCGTCGAGTTCGTCAGCTCGGTGCTGAACCAGCCGTCCTCGTTCTACGAGGCGGGCCAGCTGCCCAATGTGGCCGAGCGGCTCATGGCCGACGAGCTGAACCGCTTCATCGGCTGGGAGCCCGGCCGGTTCGCGATGGTGACGACGTCCGGCGGTTCGCTGGCCAACCTCACCGCGATGCTGGCCGCCAGGAACCAGAAGTTCCCGCGCTTCTGGCCCGACGGTGCCGCCGGACTGGAGGGCGGCGCCCGGCCCGCCATCGCCGTCAGCGACGACGTCCACTACAGCGTCTCGCGGGCCGCCGGTGTCATGGGCATCGGCGAGGCGCAGATCGTACGGCTGCCGCTGAACGGCCGCCGGCAGATCTCGATCGAGGGCGCGCGCGCCGCGCTCGCCGCCGCCGAGCGGGCGAACCTGCGGGTCTTCTGCCTGGTCGCCTCGGCGGGCACCACCTCGGTCGGCGCCTTCGACCCGATCGGCGCGCTGGCCGACCTGGCCAGGGAGCGGGACATCTGGCTCCACGTCGACGGCGCGCACGGCGCGAGTCTGCTCGTCTCTGACCGGTTCCGGCACAAGCTGCGCGGCATCGAGAAGGCCGACTCGCTCACCTGGGACGCGCACAAGATGACCTTCGTGCCCGCCCCCTGCACCCTGCTCTTCTACCGGGACAGGGAAGCGAGCGGCGGCGCGTTCCGGCAGCGGGCCAGCTACGTCTTCGACGAGAAGCCCGACATCTACACGGAACTCGACAGCGGCGACCGGAACTTCGAGTGCACCAAGCGCCCCATGATCATGAGCCTGTGGGTGCTGTGGGCCATGTACGGCCGGGCGCTCTTCGCCGAGAAGGTCGAATATCTCTGCGCGCTGACGCAGCAGGCGTACCACCTTCTGCACGCGGAGCCCGATTTCGAGACCGTGCACCGTCCCGAGGCCAACATCCTCTGTTTCCGTTACCGCCCGCACGGTGTGGCGGAAGAGGACGTGCACGCACTGCAGGTAGCCATCCGGAATCGTGTCAAGCTCCGGGGCCGGTTCTTCATCTCCAAGGTCAACGTGGACGGCGTCGCCGCTCTGCGCGTGGTGATGATGAATCACGAGATCACCGTCGACCACTTCCGCATGCTGCTCGAAGAAATCAGGGGAGTGGGAAGAACGCTGCACGGCACGCACTGGAATCCGCGGAGAAACGGAGGTTGTTCATGACCATGGTGCAAAGCCCTCAGGAACGGCTGTCGCCCGACGACACCGGGGAACTGGTGCGCCGGCTCATCCCCGACGCGGAGCTGACCCCCGCGTCCGTCGACGCCGTCCCGTCGCTCCCCTCGTTCCTCAGCAAGATCCGGGAGTGCGAGAGGGCCTGCGGCGCGCCGTACGCCGAGATCGAGCACGAGGTGCAGGACGCCCTGGTCCTCCGCCGATTACAGCAGCTCGTCCACACGGCCGCGCTCAACCCCCTGTGGCGCGACCGGCTCCGCGGAGCCGGCTGCACGAGCGTGCCGGAGACGTACGAGGAGTGGCAGCGCGTCCCCCTCTCGGACAAGGAGACGCAGCGCGAGTTCTTCATGGACTCGCGGCCGGGGCTCGTCGTCCCGCTCAGCCGGGGCGGATTCGAGATCGTGGCCAGCGGCGGCACCAGCGAGGGACGGCCCGTCGAGACCGTCTATCCCATCAGCGAGCTGCACGAGACGTACGAGCACGCGGGCGACTTCATCGGCAACTACCTGCTGCCGCGCTACCTCACCGGCGGCGACCCCAAGTGGCTCTTCACCACGCTGGCCGACTACCAGATGTGGAGCAGCGGAACGATGGTGGGCGGGGTCCTGCAGAACGTGCCGCATGTGAACTACATCGGCGCGGGCCCCGTGGGCCCCACCGTGCTGGAGCACATCTTCTCCTACCGCGGCCCCAAGGCCATGATGGGGATCACCGCGGGCGTCGCGATCCTCACCGAACTCGGCGCCGGACTTGGACAGGAAGCCCGGGAGAGTTTCCGCGTCGCCCTGTACGGGAGCGGGGTGCTCTCGCAGCGCAAGCGCGCGGAGCTGCACGCCATGTACCCGAACCTGGCGATCCTCAGCTACTTCGCCGCGACGCAGGCCGAGACCATCGGGCTGCAGCTGGACCCCGCCTCGCCGTATCTCGCCTCGGTCCCCGGGCTGCACCTCGTGGAGATCGTCGACCAGGACGGACGCTGGGTCGAGGAGGGCGAGGAGGGCGAGCTCGTCGTCACGCGCCTGCACGGGCACGAGGCGCCGCTGCTCCGGCTCAAGCTCGGCGACCGGATGGTGCGGGGGCCCCGGACGGAGGGGCCGGGGCCCCGTACCCAGCAGTTCGAGTTCGCGGGCCGCAGCGGGGACGTGCTGCATCTCAACGACACCCAGTACTCGGCGGCGCGTGCGCTGAGCACGCTCTCCGACTCGCTGCGCGAGGCCGGGGCGCTGGACCTGGACGAGCTGGCGCACGACGTCCAGTTCACCAACCACCGCGAGGGCAGGGCCCTCACGCTCACGGCGTCCGTCGACGACGTGTACGCGGCGGGATGCCGGGTGGACGAGACGCTCGGCCCCATCGGGGTGCAGCGGCTGTTCATCGAGTCCCTGCCGCGCGCGCTGTCGCTCTTCAACAACGGGGAGGCGAACCCGGAGTCGATCAAGAAGACCGGCTACAGCTTCAAGCTGAATTTCGTGCCCAGGCTGTCACCGGAGATCGAGAGGACGGAATTCGGAAAGGTGCCGCTCGTCCGGGACCAGTTCTAGGCACGAGGAGGGCAAATCGATGGAACAGCACGTGAACATCGTCCTGGTCGTTGACGTCATAGGAGCGCTCTCCGACGGGACACTGCGCAACGGGAACCTCATCATGATCGATGACAGCCCCTACGAGAGCGCGGGGCAGGGCACCCCGGACCTGCAGACCTACTGCAAGCCGGGCCAGACCATCAACTGGACCATCCTGGCGCTGGACCTCCAGACGCCCGCCGACATCAAGAACATCACGTTCCTGGGCGCGGAGAGCTCCAACGGCGGCCGGTCGTCGAACGGCTCGGGCGCCCAGCCCACCGAGAGCAAGAACCTCCATCTGGAGGTGTGGAGCGGAGTGGTCCCGGCGTATCTGACGCCCGGCGAGTCCCACCGCTACCGGCTGGAAATCCAGATGTACGACGGCGAAGCCAGCGTGATCCACGTCGACACACCGGCGTTGACGTGCGTGTGACAGAGACTCCGGCGAAGGCGAAGAGGTTGAGGCCATGAGCCAACAGTTAGCCATCATCGTGCTGGTGGACGTCGCCAACGCGCTGCGTTCCAGGACCCTCAGGGGCAACACCTATCTGTTCGACAACATGAAGCTGCAGGGCTCGGAGAACCAGGGCACCCCCGATCTGGTCACCGCCATCAACGGGACCTACTGGATGGACGGTTCGCAGGCGAACGAGCAGGTGCTCAACTGGCTGCCGTACGGCCTGGGGTCGATCCCCCCGACCGTCCCGAAGGGCTACCAGGCCGAGCGGGTGCAGCAGAGCGACCAGCAGGCGCTGGACGCGCTGGCCGGGCTCAGCCCCAAGGGCACGGCGAAGGGGCCCGAGCTGGCCACGGAGCTGGAGGAGATCAAGGCGAGCGTCGGCGCGCGGACCGCCGTGAAGAGCCCCCGGCGCGGCGCGCGCCGCCCGGGCCAGAAGATCATCGACATCACCGGCGAGATCGTCCCCCTGGACTCGCCCGCCGCCACGGACCCGGCCCGCGTCCACCAGACGCCCATCATCACGGACGTCACGGGCGAGGCCGTCGACAAGAACGTGATCTACCCCGCCGAGTACGGCTCCCCGGACATGGTCACCGACGGCTGGTACTGGTCGGCCACGGTCGACTCGTCCCGCCCCGGCACCTACGCGTACACGATGGAGATCGAGCTCCACGCGCTCACCGCGCGCGAGGGGGAGCTGGTCTGGGAGCCGGTCCGGATGACGTGCGAGTCGAAGATCAAGGTCATCACGGAGCCGAAGCGGAACGGGTTCACCAAGCGGGGCGTCGGGATGCTGCCCGTCCCGCCCTCGCCGCCGCCCACGTTCACGTCGTACGGGCAGCCGCAGCAGCACCTGGCCCAGGAGAGGTGAGGAGACCGATGGCTCAGGCACGACAGTCCACGAACTCCAGGCCCCCCGTGTCGATCGGCGCCGTGATCGACTGCGTGGGCGCCCTGGCGACCAGGAGCCTCAGCGGCAACCTGTACCTGTACGACACGAACAAGTCCGAGGGCTCCGCCGGGTTCGGCACCGAGGAGCTGCGGACGACCGTGCGGGTCGGGGACAAGATCCTCTGGACCGTCCTCTCGCTGGAGTGCGAGGCGTACGTCGGCATCGACAGCATCCTGATCGACCACGCGCTGTGCGAGCCGGAGCGCAGGGTCTACCCCGGCACCGACGTCGCGTACTGGACAGGGACCCTCAAGGCGGGCGCCAAGGGCGCGATCCCGTACCAGATGAAGTTCAAGGTGGGCGCGCGGACCGAACCGATGACGACGCCGCTGTCGGCGGTCCTGGTCGCGGGCTGAGGGAGGAGCACAGATGACCCAGAGCCTGGACGTCAAGCAGAACCCCGGGCAGCTCAACTCGGTGCAGCTCAATGTCCTCACGCTGGTGGACATGGAGAAGGCGACGAGGAACGGCAGCCTGCGGGACGCGCTCTACATGATCGACAACAGCGTCGGCGGCGTGGGACAGGGCACCTCCCACCTGCAGACGTTCTGCAAGCAGGGCCAGGTGCTCAACTGGCTCATCCGGCCGATCGAGATGGAGAAGCGCCCCGACGGCAACTGGCCGCCGATGCCCAAGATCAACAACATCGTGTTCCTGGACAGCGAGGCGGGCGACGAGCAGGACGTCGCGGAGACCAAGGTCTGCACCGACATCAAGGTCTACGGCGGCCCCGACCGCATGCGCTCCCCGTACACCCCCGTCTACTACTACTGGGCGGGCACCGTCCTGAGCACCATCGCGCCCGGTGTCTACAAGTACCGGCTCATCATCGAGCTGGAGCAGGAGGGCAAGAAGGAGCGGCTCTACCTGAACACGGCGGAGGACGCGTCCCTCAGGGTGCTGCCGGTGGTGGAGCTGTGACTCCCGCCCCCGCCGCACCCACCTCTCCCGCAGAACCCGTCGTCAGCGCGGACCGGTAACGTCCCGCTGCCGACGAGGCACCGGCGCCGCCGAGCGCGACCACCCCGAGGAGCCGTTCCCCCGTGCGGTATCCGACGACAAGTGGCGTCTCGGCGCAGTGCGGGTCGCCCTCCAGGAGTTCGGCGCTCCTGGCCTGGCCAGGAGCGCCGAACGACTGGACCCGCATCCCGAACTGGTCGCTCCAGAAGGAGGCCAGGGGTGCGAACGGTGCCGCCGTAGGCTCCTCGCCGGCCAGCCCGGCGAGGAGCGTACGGGCCGCGTGCCTGGCCGTCTCGCCGGGCACCGACCAGTGCTCGACCCGGCGCGCCCGCGTGTCGTAACGGGCGTTGGGGAAGCGCGCCACGTCCCCGACGGCCACGACGTGCGGCAGACCGCCCGCGCGCAGCTGTCCGTCGCACAGCACCCCGTCGCTCAGGTCGAGCGCGTCGTTGCCGCGCAGCCACTCGGTGTTCGGCAGCGAGCCCACCGCCTCCACCACCGTGTCCGCGCCCAGCAGCGTCCCGTCGTCCAGCAGCACGCCGTCGGGCCCGAAGCGCGCGACCGTACGGCCGAGCGCGAAGCACACGCCCTCGGCCTCGTGGCGGCGGCGCAACACCGCGCCCAGCCCGTTCCCCAGCGGCCCCTCCATCGGCTGCTCCTCGGGCGCGACGACCGTGACCTCGCAGCCCAGGGTCCGCGCCGTCGCCGCGGTCTCGCAGCCGATGAAGCCCGCACCGACGACCACGACCCTGCCGCCCCGCGCGAGCGCGTCGCGCAGCCGCTCGGAGTCGTCCCGGGTGCGCAGCACATGACGGACGGGAGCGCCGTCCCCGTTCGCCAGCGGCAACTGTCTCGGCCGGATGCCCGTCGCGGCCACCAGCCCCTCGAACCGCTCCACCGAGCCGTCCGCGAGCGTGAGCGTGCGCGCGGTCACGTCGGCCGAGACGACCCTGCGCCGCAGCCGCCACCGCACGTCGCCCGTGCTGTCCCGGCGCCGCAGCTCGGTGGTGTGCGGGGCCGCGCGCCCGGCGAGCACCTCCTTGGAGAGCGGGGGCCGGTTGTACGGGAGGTGGTTCTCGTCCCCGTACACGGTGACGGGGCCCTCCCACCCGGCGGCGCGCAGCTGCTCCGCGGCGCGCAGGCCGCCGAGGGAGGCGCCGACGATCGCGATCCCGGGACCCGGCACAGCCCGCGCCTCAGTCCTGGACGGTGATGGCCTGGAGCGGGCAGACGTCGGCCGCGTCCTCGACGTCGTCGCGCAGCGCGTCGTCGGGTGCCGCGTCGTAGACCAGCTCGCCGTCCTCGTCGAGCCGGAAGACGTCGGGCGACGAGAAGACGCACTGCCCGTGGTGCTGGCAGACGTCGCGGTTGACGATGACCCTCATGGGGCCTCCAGATTCCTTGATTCCTGGTGATTCCTAGTGATTCCTGGTCTTGCTGATTCCTTGTCAGGAGCGCCGCGGGGCGCGCACGCCGCGCAGCTCCCAGTCGCCGCCGAGCGCCGTGGAGCGGACCTCCTCCGACTCCGTCGGCTGCGCCCCGCAGTCCGTGCGCACGGGCACGGGCCCGTTGACGATGTGGTTGGTGAGCCGCCCCAGCCCCTCCGCCTCGACCTCCACCACGTCCCCGGGCCGTACGGGCCGCGAGTGTGCCGGGGTGCCGGAGAGCAGGACGTCGCCGGGGACGAGCGTGATGGTGCGGGCGATGTCGGCGACGAGGTAGTGCATGTCCCAGCGCATCTCGTCCGTCGAACCGCTCTGCGCGACGTCCCCGTTGACGTACGTACGCAGCCACTTGCCGTGGAAGTCCCAGCCCGTCACCAGCCCGGGGCCGAGCGGGCAGAGCGTGTCGGAGCCCTTGACGCGCAGCATCGAGCCCGCGTCGGTGTCGCGGAAGTCGTGCAGCCCGTAGTCGTTGGCGAGGGTGTAGCCCGCGATGTGGTGCGCGGCGTCGGCGGGGGCGATGTTGCGGCAGGTGCGGCCGATGACGAGCGCGATCTCGCCCTCGTAGTTGAGGTACTTGCAGCCCTCGGGGCGGACGACGGCGCCGCCGTGGCTGTTGAGCGAGGAGAGCGGCTTGTGGAAGTAGGTGGGCGTGGGCGGCAGCGCGGTGCCGAACTCCTCGACCCTGCTGCGGTGGTTGAGGTGCACGGCGACGATCTTCGTCGGCTCGACGGGCGGCAGATGGTGCGCCGCGTCCGCCCGGACGCGCCGCCCGTCGCCCGCGACCAGCTCGTCCCCCTCGCGTACGACCGTGACGACGGCGCCGTCCAGCAGCACGCGGCGGTACTCGACGGTGCTCACGCCGCCGCCTCCCAGCCCTCGGCCGGACGGTCGAACCACAGGTGCACCTGTCCCGTGCCGACAGAGTTCTCGTAGTCGCTGTACGCCCGTCCCGGCGCCCGGCAGTTCCCCTCGCCCAGCGCGCCGATCATCATCAGGTAGTGCGCGAAACGCGCCTCCGGCTTGTACGCGAGGAAGTCCGGCATCTCGCGCAGCACCCGCGCGTGATCGCCTTCCTCGAACCATTCCACGCGCCGCTCGTCGGCGGCCCGCGCCTCGGGCGTACGGATGTGCACCGGGTCGCTCGCCTCGTGCGCGCGCAGCTCGCGCAGGCCCCAGAAGGTGTGCGAGAGGGCGCCGGAGGCGATCAGCAGCACCCTGCGGTCCGGCAGCGCCGCGATCCCGTCGCGCAGCGCCCGGCCGAGCCGCAGATGGTCCTCGGTGTCCCCGGTCTGGCACACCCCGATGGAGACCCAGCGCTTGCCGGGCAGGCCCTGGCCGAGGTACGCCCACAGGTTGACGGTCGCGTAGTGCACCGGCAGGTACGGGTCGTCCACGGGCGTGATCCAGGTGCCGTGCCGCTCGGCGAAGCGCGCCACGGAGGCGGCGAGTTCGGGGTCGCCGGGGTAGTCGTAGGGCATCCGGCACATGCCGCGCGGCAGCTCCTCGGAGGTGAAGAGACCGGCCCGGCGCGCGTGCGCGGAGACGACGAACTCGACCGTGGTGGCCCAGTGCGAGTCGAGGACCACCACGGTGTCGTAGTCGAGCTTCTCGAAGACCTCGGCCCGCAGCCTGCGCAGCCCCGGCACGAGGCTGATCTCCTGGCCCCCGTTCAGCTCCCTGCGCTGCTCCTCGGGGAGGACGATGGTGGGCACGTGCGCGAGGAGGCCCGCTCCGGCGATCTCACCCATGCTGCTGCCAGCCCTTCGGTGCGGTCACGGTGTTCTTCACGTCGCAGTAGAAGTCGAAGCTCCACGCGCCGCCCTCGCGGCCGATGCCCGACTCGCGGGAGCCGCCGAAGGGGGCCGCGAGGTCGCGCACGTAGAAGCAGTTGACCCAGACGGTGCCCGCCGTCAGCCGCGCGGAGACGCGGTCGGCGCGCGCGGGGTCGCCGGTGGCGAGGGTGGCTGCCAGGCCGAAGCGCGTGCCGTTCGCGAGGGTCACGGCCTCGTCCTCCGTGCGGAAGGTCTGGAGGGTGAGGACGGGCCCGAAGACCTCCTCCTGCACGATCTCGGAGTGCTGCGCGACCTCGGTGAGCAGGGTGGGGCGGTAGTACGTGCCTCCGGTGGCGTCGTTGAGCTCCGTGTGCGGGCCGCCGCCGAGCGCCACGCGCGCTCCGGAGGCGAGCGCGCGGCGCACGAAGCCGTCGACGCGCTCCAGGTGGCGCGGGTGGATGCTGGGCCCGACGTCGGTGTCGGCCTCGCGGGGGTCGCCCTGGCGCAGGGCCCCGGCCCGGTCCAGGAAGCGCTCCAGGAAGGCGTCCGCGATCCGCTCCTCGACGAGCAGCCGGGTGGCGGCGAGACAGACCTGCCCCGCGTTGTCGTACTGCTCGACGGCCAGGTCGACGGCCAGGTCCAGGTCGGCGTCGGCGAAGACGAGCAGCGGCGACTTGCCGCCCAGCTCGAAGCTGACGGGCACGAGCCGCTCCGCGGCCCCCGCGGCGATGTGCCGGGCCGTGGGCACGGAGCCGGTGAAGGAGATCCGGCGCACTCCCGGGTCGGAGACCAGGGCGGCGCCCGCCTCGGCCCCGTACCCCTGCACGACGTTGAGGACCCCGGGCGGCAGTCCGGCGCCGTGGGCGATGTCGGCGAAGAGCGAGGCCGTCAGCGGCGCCCACTCGGCGGGCTTGAGCACGACGGTGCAGCCCGCGGCGAGCGCGGGGCCGATCTTCCAGGTGGCCAGCATCAGCGGCGCGTTCCACGGCGTGATGAGCAGCGCCGGGCCCGAGGGGTCCCAGGAGACGTGGTTGGTGTGGCCGCGCGTGGTGAAGTCGTCGTGGCCGAGGCGGAGCAGCCAGTCGGCGAAGAAGCGCAGATTGTGCGCGGCGCGGGGCATGACGCCCCGGCGGTGCGCGCGCAGCAGCGCGCCGTTGTCCGCGGTTTCCACCCGGGCCAGCTCCTCGGTCCTGGCCTCCACGCCGTCCGCGACGGCGTGCAGCAGGCGGGCGCGCTCGGCGGGCGGAGTGGCGGCCCATCCCGGGAACGCGGCGCGGGCCGCGGCGACCGCCGCCTTGGCCTCCTCGGCGCCGCCGCGCGCGAGGGACGCGAGCGCGGTGCCGTCGATCGGGGAGCGGTCGGTGAAGGTGGCCGGCGAGGCGACGCGCTCGGCGCCGATCCAGTGCCGGGTGTCGACGGGTACGCCCGCCACCGTGGCGGTGGAGGCGAGTGCGCGGGGAGCCATCGCCTTCTCCGTTCCGTGTTCCGCTGACGCGGTAATTCGTTTGAGGTCAAACAATTTAGGCGGCGCGCTTCACCGGGGTCAACCCCCCTTCCCCGCAAGGGGATCCACGCTATGGTTTGAGGCCAAACGACCTGGCGGTGCCCGGGGAGGTGGTGGTGCCGATGACCGCGGACCACGAGGAGCGGCGGCTCGACGACCGCGCGGCATGGGTACGCCGCGCGGAGGGGCTGGCCCTGGCCACCCAGCACCGCGTCGCGGGCAAGGACGAGGCGGGCTCCGGCGCCGCGTTCCCCGTCGTCTCGCCGAGGGACGGACGCGTGCTGGCCACCGTCGCCGACGGGGGAGCGGCGGAGATCGACCTGGCCGTCGGCGCGGCGCGCACGGCCTTCGACGCGGGCCCCTGGCCGCGCCTCGCCCCCGCCGAGCGGGGCCGCGCGCTGCTCCGGCTCGCGGACCTCGTCGAGGAGCACAGGAACGACCTGGCCCTCACCGTCAGCCTGGAGAACGGCAAGCCGGTGACCGAGTCGTACGGCGTCGAACTGCGCGCCGTGGCCCAGACGTTCCGCTGGTACGGCCAGCTCGCCGACAAGCTCCACGACACCGCGCCGCACACCGACCCCGGCGCCTTCGCGCTCGTCAGCCGGGAGCCCGCGGGCGTCGTGGGCGCGGTCGTGCCCTGGAACTTCCCGCTCTCGCTCGCCGCCTGGAAGGTCGCCCCCGCGCTCGCCGCCGGATGCGCCTGCGTGCTCAAGCCCTCCGAGCTGACCCCGCTCTCCGCGCTGGCGCTGGGGCGGCTCGCGGACGAGGCGGGGCTCCCCGCCGGGGTGCTCAACGTCGTCGCGGGCGACGGCCCGACGGCGGGACGCGCGCTGGGCAGTCACCCGGACGTCGACGTCCTCGCCTTCACCGGATCCACCGCCGTGGGACGGCACTTCCTGCGGTACGCGGCGGACTCCAACCTCAAGCGCGTCTGGCTCGAACTCGGCGGCAAGTCGCCCAACCTCGTGCTGCCCGACGCCCCCGACCTGGAGGCCGCCGCTTCGGCAGCGGCGGCGGGCATCTTCTTCAACCAGGGCGAGATGTGCACCGCGCCCTCCCGCCTCCTGGTGCACGCCTCGGTGGCCGACCAGGTCGTGGAGTCCGTCGTCGCACGGGCCCGCGCGCTGCGCGTCGGCGACCCCCTCGACCCGGCCACGGAGATGGGCGCCGTGGCGGGGGAGGCCCGGCTCGCGACCGTACTCGGCCACATCGCCTCGGGCCGCGCCGCGGGCGCCCGGCTGCGCACCGGCGGCGAACGGCTCGCACGCGTCCCCGGCGGCACGTATCTGGAGCCCACCGTCTTCGACCGGGTCACCCCGGACATGCGGCTCTCCCGCGAGGAGATCTTCGGGCCCGTGCTCTCCGTCCTCACCTTCGAGACCCTCGACGAGGCGGTCCGGGTGGCGAACGACACCGAGTACGGCCTCGCCGCCGCCGTCTGGTCCTCCGACCTGACGACCGTGCACCGCCTCTCCCGCGCACTCCGGGCCGGAACGGTCTGGGTCAACTGCTACGAGGAGGGCGACCTCACCGTCCCCTTCGGCGGCTACAAGCAGTCCGGCAACGGCCGCGACAAGTCGGTGCACGCGCTGGAGAAGTACACCGAGCTGAAGACGACCTGGATCCGCCTTTGAGCCCCGCCCGCCGCACGGGGCCGCCGCCCCTCATCGCCCTGCCCCAGCGCTTCTCGGCCTCCGCCTCCGCGCTGCGCTACGCGGCCGTCGTCACCGCCCGCGCCCTCGCGGACGCCGTCGTACGAGCGGGAGGTGAGCCGTTCATGATGCACCCGGGCCCGCCGGAGGGCGTACCGGAGCGGCTCGCGCGCTGCGACGGGGTGCTGCTGCCCGGCGGGGGCGACGTGGCGCCGTATCTGTACGCCGCCGACGCCCGGGTGCACGAGGCCGTCTACGACGTGGACGAGGAGCAGGACGCCTTCGACCTGGCCGTCGCCCGGCACGCTCTGCGCGCCGGGCTCCCGCTGCTCGCCGTCTGCCGCGGCCTCCAGCTCGTCAACGTCGCGCTGGGCGGCACCCTCCGCCAGGACATGGGCGGCCCCGCGCGCGAGCACCGGCACCTGGTCCACCCGGTGACCCTCGTGCCGGGCTCGCTGGTGGCCCGCGCGACGGGGGAGGAGAAGGTGACCGCGTCCTGCTTCCACCACCAGTGCGTGGACCGCCTCGGTGCGGGGCTCACCGTCACGGCGCGGGCCGCCGACGGCACGGTCGAGGGGCTGGAACTCCCGGACGCGGGCGGCTGGTTCGCGGCCGTCCAGTGGCACCCGGAGGACACCGCGGCGCACGACCCCGCGCAGCAGTCGCTCTTCGACGCCCTCATCCGCCCGTGAAGCGCTGCCCCATGGCGATCTCCTCGCCGATCACCGACCAGAGGGTCTCGTCGTCCTCGAAGGGGAGCGGGTCGATGGCGCTCGTCTCCTGGACGATGCGGCCGACCTCGTCCTCCAGCCGCTCGAAGTCCTCGTCCTCGCCGTCGTCCCCGCCGCCGAAGGCGAACGAGTCCAGCAGGTGCTGGAACCGGAGCGTGACGTGGACGAGGGAGGAGACGTCCGCGTGGAGCTGCCGTACGGACTCCTCGTCGGCGTCGAAGGCGTGCACCGCGCCGGAGCCGGGGTCGAGGGCGAGGTGGGCGTTGAGCAGCCAGCCGATGACGGGCCACGCGCCCGCGCCCTCCGGCGCTTCCTCGAAGTCCTCGACGCCCTCGAAGTCCTCGACGTCGACGACGTCCCGGACGAGCGGCAGCCTGCCGCCGTCCTCGCCGGAGCCCCGCAGCAGGAGCGTCCCGGTGGGAGCCCCGACGGTCCGCAGGAGGCGCGCGCCCCCGGTGTCAGCGGCCTCGGGCGGAAAGGCGGTGGCGGGGACGGTCGCGAGCCGGTCCGCGCCGAAGAGGGCGGCGAGTTCGCCGCGGGTGAGGTCGAAGAGCACTGTTCCGGCCGCCCGTCAGTCCCGTGCCGCGCGGCGCCCGCTGCGCCGCGGCCGGGGCTCGGCCCCGTCCAGCAGCCCGGTCCGGCGCTCCTCGCCGTGCCGCTCGGTGTGCACCACGATGCCGCGCAGCAGGTCCGCGAGTGTACGGCACTGGCGGTTCGTCAGCCCCTCGGTCACGAAGGCCTCCTCGGCGTTGAACGCGGGGAACACCTCCCGCATCAGCCGCTCGCCCTCGGGCGTGAGCCGCAGCAGCGCGAGACGGCCGTCACCGGGGTGGGTGTGGCGTTCGAGCAGGCCGCGGTTCTGGAGCGTACGGGCCACGCCCGTCAGGGTGCCCTTGGAGATCCCGGCCTCCGCCGCGACGTGCCGGGTCTCCATCTCGCCCCATATCCACACCACCCACAGCACCACGAACGAGGTCCACGTCAGCTCGGCGCCGCGCAGCACCGAGTTCTCGAAGTGCTGCCGGACCGCGGCGGCCGCGCGGTAGATGTTCGCGACCGCTGCCATCTGGTCGTGCTTGATGCCGTGCTCGATGTCGGTGCCGCCGAGCTTGGCCTCCACGGCCTTCTCGGTCTCGGTGATGGAACGGTGCTCGGTCACGACTTGCCTTCCCCGCATGCCACGCGTTGCTCCCGGACCCTTGCCGGACGTCGTTTGGGTCCGTACGATTACGCCGATCGCGCATTGTACGGGTTCAAACGATAGCGCGTTCTCGGGAGTCCGGTATGGCAGTCCCATCCCAGCAGGCAGCAGAGGTCCCTCCGGCGGCGCAGCGGCGGCGCATCGGCGTTCCGGGCCTCGTCTTCTTCGTCGTCGCGGCCTCCGCGCCGCTGACCGTGGCGGCGGGCGGCATCCCGCAGTCCCTCGGCGTCACCGGGGTCATCGGCCTCCCACTGCTCTACCTGCTGATCACCGCGGTCCTCGCGCTCTTCAGCGCCGGGTACGCCGCGATGAGCCGCCGCATCACCGGAGCGGGCGCGTTCTACGCGTACGCGGCGCAGGGCCTGGGCCGGGTGCCCGGCGTCGGGACGGCCTTCGTGGCCCTGCTCTCGTACAACGCGATGCAGATCGGCATCGCGGGGCTCTTCGGCGCCGTCGCCTCGGACTTCGTCGAGGCGCGGACGGGCGCGGAGATCCCCTGGTGGGTCCTGGTGTTCGGCTGCGCCGCGCTCGTCGGCTTCCTCGGCTACCGGCGCGTGGACCTGAGCGCGCGGGTCCTCGCGGTGCTGCTGGCCGTCGAGTTCGCCACGGTGCTCGTCTTCGACATCGGGCAGTTCGCGCACGCGCCGCACGGCGTCTCGGCGGAGCCGCTGACCTGGAGCGCCGCCGTGCACGGCCCGCTGGGCCTGACGCTGTGCTTCGTCTTCGCCGCCTTCATGGGCTTCGAGTCGGCGGCGCTCTACAGCGAGGAGTGCCGCGACCCGCGGCGTACGGTCGCGCGGGCGACGTATCTCGCGGTCGCGCTGATCGGCGGCTTCTACGCCTTCACGGCGTGGGCCATGATCGTCGGCGCGGGGACGGGGGAGGCCGGGGCGATGGCGGGGAAGTACGGGGCCGACATGATGTTCGTGCTGGGGGAGCACGCCACGGGTCCCGCCTTCTCCGACATCGCCCAGTTCTTCTTCCTCACCAGCCTGCTGGCGGCGCTGCTCTCGTTCCACAACGCGGTGGCCCGCTACATCCGTTCGCTCGGCCGCGAGGCCGTGCTGCCGGTGTTCCTGGGGGCCGCGCACCCCCGGCACGGCTCGCCGCACCGGGGCTCGCTGGTGCAGACGGCGCTCACCTTCGCCGTGGTCGGCGCCTTCGCGCTGGCCGGGCGCGACCCGGTCGCCGATCTCTTCACCTGGCTGACCAACCTCGGCGCGCTCGGCGTGATCCTGCTGCTCCTCGTCACCTCGGCGGCCGTCGTCCGCTTCTTCGCGGGCGGCCCCGGAGCGCGCGGCGGGGCGGGGGCCGGGGCGGGGGCGGGGGACGAGTCCGTGTGGAACAGGCTGCTCGCGCCGCTCGCCGCGGGCATCGCGCTCGCCGTCATCTTCTCGCTCGGCCTCACCAACTTCGGCGCGCAGCTCGGTGTCGCACCCGGCAACCCGCTGCGCTGGATCTTCCCCGGGCTCGTCCTCGTCGCGGCCGTCCTCGGCCTCGCCTGGGGAGTGTGGCTGCGCGCCGCGCGGCCCGCCACGTACCGCGGTATCGGCACGGCCGCCGCGGTGGAGGACGACACCGTGGAAGGAACGGAAGGAGACGCCCGTGCCGCGGCATGACGTGCCGTGCGCCGGCCATCGGGGGGAGGGGGCGGGCCGGATCCCGGTCCGCCCCCTGCGCCCCGGCGCTCAGCTCCCCGCGGTCCGCCGCTCCAGCTGGGTGCCGCCGTTCCAGCAGACGCCGATCTGGCGGTAGTACGCGCCGATCGGCTCCTCGACGCGCAGCGCCGCCAGTTCCTCGGACGGCGCCTCGAACAGCTCCAGTTCGGCGTCGCCCGCCCAGGGCTGCCCGCCCTCGAAGGAGGCGGCGCCGCTCGCGATCAGCTCGTCGAGGGCGAGGCCCCGGCCGTCGATGGCGGGCAGCCGCCGGTGGTGCGCCATGGCGTGGGCGTTCACGAATCCGTTGGACGAGGACGGGCCGCGCAGCGTCACCACGGCCTGCGCCAGCCGCCGGTCGCCCGCCGCCAGCGTCGCGCCGAGGACGGCCCCGGCCCCCAGCCGCGGCGCCGGGCCGTACGGATGCGGCCTGGTCAGATGGATCGAGCCGAGCTTCTTCGGGTACCCCTGGTGGATGCCGCGCGCGAGCGCGAAGTCCTTGTCCACCCAGATGTGGACGCAGCGCGAGTACGTCCGGCCCCGGTAGCCGCACCGTACGGCCGCGAAGCACTCCTTGTACTGGCTGCGCACCGGGTCGAGCAGCTCCTCGCGGCTCTCCCCGCAGGACTGCCAGTCGGCCCAGATCAGCGCGACGGCCCCGGGGTCCTCCTCGGCGGGTTCGAGCGGCGCGGGCAGCAGCTCGCGCACCCGCGCCGGGTCCGTGCGGTACTCGACGGTGAGCAGGTCGCCCGAGTAGTGCCAGGGGGGCGGGGGGATCAGGGCCGCGCGGCCCGTGGCGGTCAAGGGCGGGAAGAATCCGCGGACTTCCGGCATCGGAGCTCCTTGGACGAGGAGTGTCGTTTGGGCCCGTACGATAGGCGCCTCCCCGGGGTCTGTCATGGGTGCGGGCGCCTACGGATTCCGCCGTGGATTCCGGCGTGGATTCCGTCCGGGAGTCTTGCCGGGCGGGGGCCGGGCTCGTAACGTTTGATCCCAAACGAACGGACGGTCCCGCCGCGAGTCCGGCCCCCGCAGGGAGAGTTCACGTGAGCGATGCACACGAAGGACACGAAGGAAAAGCCGAGGCGGCCTTCACCTCGCTGCGCGCCCAGGGCATCGACGTGGTCCGGGTGATCTATTCGGACATCATCGGCGTCGACCGCGCCCGCGACATCCTCCTCGACCACCTCCCCGACGCGTGCGGAAGCGGACTGTCGTTCTGCCGCGCCGTCTACCACACCACCCCGCAGGGCGACGTCGTCCCCGTCACGGGCGGGCTGGAGGCCGGGCTCCCCGACATCGGCGTCCGCCTCGACCTGGACACCCTGCACCCGCTGCCCTGGGAGCCCGGGGTCGCCTGGTGCCTGGGCGACGCGTACGACCACGCCACGGGCCGCGCCGTGCCCGAGTCGCCCCGCGACCTGCTGCGCGGCGTCGTGGACTGGTGCGGCCGGGACCAGCGCGCCGTCGTCGGCCCCGAGCTGGAGTACTACCTGTGCGAGCCGGACACCGACCCCGCCTCCACCACCGGCTGGCGCCCGTACGGCCCGGCTCCGGGCAACGTGTACAGCGCCGGGCGGCGCGGCGACCCCGACCGCCATCTGCTGCGCACCATGCGGCACATGAAGGAGCTGGACATCGGGGCCATCGCGGGCAACCACGAGTTCTCCAGCGGCCAGTTCGAGATCAACCTCACCCACTCGTACGCGCTGGACGCCGCCGACCGCGCCTTTCGCTTCAAGGCCGCCGTCAAGGAGATCGCCCGTACGGAGGGCAGGATGGCCACCTTCATGGCCAAGCCCTTCAACGACGAGGGCGGCTCCGGATTCCACCTCCACCTCTCCCTCGTGGACGCCGACGGCGCCAACGTCTTCGACGCCCCGGACGAGCCGTACGGCCTCTCCAAGAGCGCCCGTTACGCCATCGCCGGAGTCCTCGCGCACGCGCCCGCGCTGGCCGCGCTGCTCAACCCGACCGTCAACTCCTACAAGCGCTTCGGGCCCGACACCCTCGCGCCCTGGCTCATCGACTGGGGCCTGGACAACCGCAGCGCGATGGTGCGTGTGCCGCCCGAGCGCGGCGCGGGGGCCCGGCTGGAGATGCGGCTCGGCGACGCCGCCGCCAACCCCTACCTCGCCGTCGCCGGAACCCTCGCGGCCGTCGGCCTCGGCATCCGCGACAAGCAGGAGCCGCCCGCGCCCCTGGAGGGCTACGGATACGGCGGGGACGCGCCCCGGCTGCCCGGCACCCTCGGGGAGGCGCTCGACGCGCTCGCCGCCGACACCCGGCTCGGCGAGGTGCTCGGCGCGGCCTTCACCGACAGCTTCCTCACCTACAAGCGCAACGAGATCGAACGGTTCCAGCAGTTCATCACCGACTGGGAGTTCAGGGAGTACGCCGTCCTGATGTGAAAGGAGCCCCATGTCCACCGCCACGTCCGAGCCTCCGGTGCCGCTGCCCCTCTCCCAGGTCGATCTCGCCGACACCGACCGCTTCACGGACGGCGCGACCCCCTGGCGGATGTTCGACACGCTGCGCCGCGAGGACCCGGTGCACTGGCAGCCGGAACCGGCCCCCAACAGCGGCTTCTGGGCGCTCACCCGGCACGAGGACATCGTGCGCGCCGACCGCGACACCGAGACGTTCACCTCCACCCGGTTCACCAACCTCGAAGAGGTCGACGCGGGGCAGCGGGCCATCCGCCGCTCCCTCCTGGAGACGGACGGCCCGCGCCACCAGGCGCTCCGCCGTGTCCTGCACAAGCAGTTCACGCCGCGCGCCGTCGCCACGTACGCGACGTTCCTGCGCGGGCTGACCGGACGGACGCTGGACGCGGCGCTCGTCAAGGGCGGCTTCGACTTCGTACGGGAGATCTCGGCGGACTTCCCGATCAACGTGCTCGCCCGGATGCTCGACGTGCCCGAGGACGACACCCAGCAGCTCATCGACTGGGGCAACCGCCTCATCGGCAACACCGACCCCGACTACGCGGACGTGCTCCTCGGCAGCGAGGAGAGCGAGCGCTACCGCGAGCTGCCCTTCCGCAGCCCCGCCGCGCTGGAGGTCTTCGCCTACGGCCGTGAGCTGGCGGCACGGCGGCGCGGCGGCCGGGGCGAGGACCTGGTCAGCAGGCTCGTCAACACCGTCCCCATGGACGGCGTGCCGCTCAGCGACCGGGACTTCGACAACTACTTCCTGCTCCTGGTCGTCGCGGGCAACGAGACGACCCGGCACGCCATCTCGCACTCCATGCTCGCCCTCATCAACCACCCCGCCGAACGCGCCCGGCTCCAGGCCGACCCCGCGCTGATACCGGTCGCCGTCGAGGAGTTCCTGCGCTGGGCCTCGCCCGTCTACCACTTCCGGCGCACCGCGACCCGGGACGTCGAGCTGGGCGGCAAGCGGATCAGGGAGGGCGACAAGGTGGTCCTGTGGTTCGCCTCCGGCAACCGCGACGAGGCCGTCTTCCCCGACCCGTACCGCTTCGACGTGACCCGCGAGAACAACGACCACGTCACCTTCGGCAAAGGCAGCCCGCACTTCTGCCTCGGCAACGCGCTGGCCCGCCTGGAGATCCGCGTCATGTTCGAGGAACTCCTGCCCCGCCTCGCCGACATCCGCCTCACCGGCGAGGTACGCCGCGTCCGCTCCAACTTCGTCAACGGCATCAAGGAGCTCCCGGTAGAGATCACCCTCGCCTGAGCGCGAGATCGTCGGAGTGTCCGGCGGCGAGGCGGGCCCACTGGGGGAGGGGGCGCCCGTCGCGGCGCAGCGGGCTGGACCCTTCGGCGACGTGCCGGGCGACCGGCCAGCCGGGCGGCGAGTCCTCCCAGGGCTCCTGGCGTCCGTACGGGGTGCGGTCCATCAGCCGGTAGCTGCAGTCCATCGCCTCCACGCCGCGATCCGTCGTCCAGTACGTCTCGTGGACGCGGTCGCCGTCACGCAGGTAGCAGACCAGGTGCGTGATCCCGACGCGGCGGCCGACGAGGAGCGTGTCCTGCGAGGGGAGGGCCGAGTACCAGGGCATGTCCCAGCCCATGAAGTCCCGGTAGCGGCGGCTCTCCTCGTACGGGCCCTGGCAGAGGACCGCGTAGGTGATGTCACGGGAGTGCAGGTAGGACAGCTCCTGGACCTGGCTGGTGACCCAGGTGCAGCCCTCGCACTGGTCGGCCGCCCCGTGGCCGTCGTGCCACATGAAGAAGTAGGCGAGGAGCTGCCGCCGTCCCTCGAACGCGTCGAGCAGGGTCATCGGCCCGTCGGGGCCCGTCAGTTCGAGGTCGGCGGCCACCTCGACCATGGGCAGGCGGCGCCGGGCCGCCGCGATCGCGTCGCCCTCGCGGGTGTGCGCCTTCTCGCGGACCCGCAGCTTGTCCAGCTCCGCCTGGAAGGCGGCCCGGTCGGCGACGGGCGGCATCCCGATGCCGTGCTTCTCGTGCTTCTCGTGCTCGTCGTGCGTGGTCATGGTCGTGTCCCCTCGTCTTACGTCGTACGTCGTCAGTCGTGGGCTTCCGGAGCGGCCGGGCCGGGGCCCTCCGCCAGCTCCTTGATCCGCAGCAGGCGGTTCTCCCAGGAGCGGCCGATACGGTCGAGTTCCCTGGCCAGTGCGCCGAGCCTGGCGCCGACGGCGACGTGGACGACCTCGCGCCCGCGCTGCTCGGACTCGACGAGGCCGACCTCGCGCAGCACCTCCAGGTGCTTGCCGATCGCCTGACGGCTCACCGGCAGCTCGCGGGCCAGCGCGGAGGCCGACATGGGGCCCTTGCCGAGGTGGGTGAGGATCTCCCAGCGCGTCGGATCCCCGAGCGCGGCACACATGACGGGGAGGGGGGCGGTCACGCGGCGGACTTCTCGGCGAACGCCTTCGCGGCCGCCAGCTCGGTGAGCCACCCCTCGTCGTTGCCCTCGCGCTCCTTCAGCCACGCGGCGGGGTCGTCGGCGAGGCCGGAGAACCCGCTCTCGACGACGCGCAGCGTCACGCCGCCGCCGTCCCGCTCGTCGATCCAGAACTCGACCAGCGTCGAGGGCGTCGTCTCGTCCCGGTACGGGGTGCCGATCCAGCGGAACGCGGCGTAACGCGGCTTGTCCAGCTCCACCGTCCGGAACCGGAACTCGCCCAGCGTCGGATGGCGCAGCACGGCCATGTCGCCCTCGTACCGCAGGTCGGGCTCGGCCTCGACCGTGCCGTCGTTGACGTACCAGCCGGGGCGCGCGACCAGCTCCCAGACCCGCTCGGCCGGAGCGTCGATGTCGATCTGCCGCGCGATCCGGTCGAGCTCGGCGAGCTCGGTCTCGGTGTGTCCTGCGTAGCTCATGACCTTCTCCTTCGTCGTGCCAGCCCTCAACCTGCTACCCCACGGTTGCACATCGCGCGCGCTCCTGCAACCCGGAGGTTGCGGGAATGGTCTCCGCCGCACGGGGGAGGCAGCTCCTCCGCGCGGCCGATCCCCGTGCGCCCCGGGCCGACAAGGCTGGACGCATGGCGATCTGGCTCATGTCGTTCCCGGCGTTCGTGTGTCTGCTGGCCCTGTTCGCCCTCGCGGAGGGCGTGTGGCGGTGGACCACGGGACTGGGCGTGCTCCCGTGGGTACGGCGGCGCTCGGGACGGTCGCTGTCGAGCATCGCCTTCGACGAGTTCACGGCCGTCGTGAACGGGAACAAGACGGCGGAGCTGGAGCAGCGCCGCGTGGAACTGCTGCTCCGCGACGACGAGACCGACGGCGCCCCGCCCCGCTCCAGCGTCGACCTGACCGGGGGCACGGCACGCATCGTGGTGCCGCGAGAGAAGTTACCGAGCGGCGGGCCGGGGCGCTGACGCGTCGAAGGCCAGGTCGCCCTCGATGAAGGTCATCCTGACCCCCGTGGCGTGCACGCGGGTGACCGGTACGTCGAAGGGGTTCTGGTCGACCACGACGAGGTCGGCGAGCATGCCCGGTTCGATGCGGCCGACGCGGTGCGTCATGCCCTCCTGGCGTGCGGCGTTGACCGTGAACAGGTCGAACGCCTGGTCAAGGGTGATGGCCTGGGACGCGCCGAAGGAGTCGGCGCTGCCTCCTGGGCGCTGCCGGGTGACGAGCGTCTCGATGGCGGACCACGGGTTCACCGACGGGACGACGCACCAGTCCGAGCCCGGCACGACCAGGGCGCGGGCTTCGAGCATGTCGCGTACCGGCCAGACGCGTTCGATCGCGTCCGGCCCCACGGCCGCCGCGATGTCGGCGCAGATGGGGGAGGGCTGCCACAGATACGGCGAGACCTCGAACGTCGCGCCGATCCGCGTCGCGCGCTCGATGTCGTTCTTCGCCACGAACGTGCAGTGCCCGACGTTGTGCATGCAGGGGCCGGGCCCGTTGGCCGTACGGGCGGCCTCGACGGCGTCCAGCGCCGCCCGGACCGCCGCGTCCCCGGCGGCGTGGAACTTGACCGTGAGGCCCATGCGGTCGAACCGGGTCACGGCCTCGTCGAGGGCGGCGGGCGCGATCGCGAGCATCCCGTACCGGTTCGACTCGTCACCCCGTCCCTCCGGCGTGTCCTGGTAGGGCGTGAGCATGGCCGCCGTACGGCTGTCGGTCGGCACCCCGTCGAGGAAGATCTTCACGCAGTCGGGCGCGAGATGGCGGCTCGCGCACAGGTTCCGGGTGGCGATCACGTCCTCGCACACGGGGTCCTGGGGGGACCACACGAGGGAGAGGCGGACCCGCTGCCGTACGGCTCCGCGCGCGTCGAGCCGCGTATAGGCGCGCAGTTCGGCGTGCGGCCCGGCGGTGAACCCGACCGCGGCCTCGGTGAAGGACGTGATCCCGTACGAGAGCATCTCCCCGAGCGACCACTCCAGGGCCGCCTCGACCTCCTCGTCGGCCGGGCGGGGGGCCGAGGCGGCGAGCGTGTCGACGGCGGTCTCGCGCTGGACCCCGCTCGGGCCGCCCGCGGCGTCCCGCTCGAAGTAGCCGCCCGGCGGGTCCGGGGTGCCGGGACCGATCCCGGCGGCCTTGAGCGCCGCGCTGTTCGCCCAGGAGCTGTGGCCGCTGGTGTCCTCCAGGACGACGGGGTTGCCGGGCGCGACGGTGTCGAGCAGGGTCCGGTCGGGGACGGTGCCGAGCGCGGACGCGTCCCACTGCCCGCCGAGGACCCACGCGCCGGGCGCGGCCCGGGACACGTGCTCGGCCACGATGCGGAGGGTCTCGGCGAGGCTGGAGCCCTGCGGGATCTTGCAGCGCCGCTCGCGGATCCCGGCGTAGACGGGGTGCACATGCAGGTCGTGCAGTCCGGGGAGGACGGTGTCGCCGCCCAGGTCGAAGACCCGCGTGTCCGGGCCGCTCCGTTGCAGCACGTCCTCGCGGCCGCCGACCGCGACGATGACCCCGGCACGTACGGCGAGCCCCTCGGCCCAGCCCGACGACACCCTGACGCGCCCGCCCACCAGGATCGTGTCCGCGTACTGATGACCGGTCATGGTGCTCCACCTCCGGCTCGGCGACGGCTACGTGGCGAATCAACGGCGGTTGATGTACCCGGCGTCCACGGGCAGCGTGACGCCGGTGACGTAGCGGGCCTCGTCCGAGGCCAGCCACAGGACGGCGTTGGACACGTCGACCGGCTCGATCATCTCGACCGGAAGGGCGTTCGCCCCTCCCGCCGACAGGACCGGGTCCTGCGCGACGAACTCGACCATCGCCGGATCGGCGACCATGCGGGTGGCGACGCCGGTGGGGTGCACGGAGTTCACCCTGATGCTGTGCGGGGCCAGGTTGTTGGCGTACGTACGCATCAGCCCGACCAGCCCGTGCTTGGAGGCGGCGTAGCCGAGGCCGCCGTTGCTGGCCCCGCCGATCCCGACGAGCCCGGCGGTGGAGCTGACGATCACGATCGAGCCGCCCCGCTCGGCCTCGATCATCGAGGGGAGGGCCACCTCGACGGTGTGGAAGGCGCCGGTGAGGTTCACCTCGATGGCGTCGTACCACGCCTGCACCCTGTCCTCCACGAGCAGCGGCGCGATCCCGGCGTTGGCGACCACGACGTCGATCTCCCCGAACGCGTCGAGCCCGGCGTCGTACGCCTCCTGCAGCGCGTCCCGGTCGCGTACGTCCGCCTGCCGCGCCACGACGCGGCGGCCCAGCTCCTCCACCTCGCCGACCGCCTCGACCAGGTCCTCCGGCGTCGACTGCGCGTAGGGCACCGTGTCGACGGACCGGCAGATGTCGACGATCACGAGGTCGGCGCCCTCCTCCGCGAGCCGTCGGACATGGCTGCGGCCGAGCCCTCCGGCCGCGCCGGTGACGAAGGCGACCTTGCCGCCGAGACGCCCCTCCGCGCTCCCGGTTCCCCCGGATTCCCGGGTCTCCTCACCGTGCGGGGTCATGTGGGTGATGTACCGCGCGCCGGGCCGCGTGGCCAGGGGGCAAAGGCCCGCCGCCGCACGCGCGTACGCAATCCGGCCGGGGCACGCGCCGGGGCCCGCGCCGGGGCGCGCCCTGGGCGCCGTCGCCGCTAGGACGCCTGGGCCGTCGTGTCGAGCCGGGCCTGGAGTCCGTCGAGGACCCGGTCGAGCCCGTAGTCGAACGCCTCGTCCCGGATCCGCTCCGGAGTCACGTCCTGCCGTGCCGAGCTGCCCTCGCGCACCGCCGGGTGGTCCGCCGACGCCTCCTCGAAGCCCGGCCGCAGGTCCGCCACCCACTGCTCCTCGCTCTTCCCGCTGCGGGCGATCAGCGAGAGGTACGCGGCCTCGGTGGTCGCGGTCCCGAGGACGTACGACGTGAGCACGCCCATGGCCTGGTCCTTCTCGTCGTCCGGGAATCCCGCCGCCTCGAACTGCGCCACCAGCCCGGACGCCATCCGCATCGCGTTGGGCCCGACGTGGACGAGTCCGACCTGGCCGAGTTCGGGCGCGATCCAGGGGTGGCGCAGCGCCATCGCGCGCAGCCCGGCGGCGGTCTCGGCCGCGGCCTCGCGCCACCGCTCGGGGCCGGCCGGTGCGCGTACCTCCAGCTCGCCGTAGATCTCGTCGACGACCAGCTCCATCAGCTCGTCCTTGTGGGCCACGTGCCGGTAGAGGGACGTCGCGGCGGCACCCAGGCGCGTCCCGAGCTTGCGCATGCTGAGGGCCTCCACGCCCTCCGCGTCGAGCAGTTCGATCGCCGCCGACACGATCTGCTCCCGCGTCAGCTGCTCCCGCTGCCGCGGGCGCGGCCGCGTCCACACCGATCCGGTCCGCTTCCCGTCGCCCGCCATACGCCTCCGGCTCCCTCTTCATCCTCTTCATCGGCACGTGTCCGCCCTCACGGTAGCGGACGCCGTTCGCGCCTTGCGTACAGTGTTCCTTCATGCGTACGGTGTTCGCACGCTGATCGCATCGAGTGGGGGCACACATGTCGCAGCACGTGAACTGGGACGAGCAGGGCAGCTGGAGCGCCAAGGGCGAGTGGGGCGCCCGGAGTTCCGCGGGCCGCAGGCTGGACCTCGACCGCTGGCAGGCCCGCCTCGACGCGCTGCGGGCCGCCCATCACGTCCCCGGCGCGTCCCTCGCGATCCTCGTCGACGGCACGGTCCACGAGCTGGCCTCCGGCGTCCTGCACCGCGGCACGGGCGTCGAGACGACCACCGACTCCGTCTTCCAGATGGGCTCGATCGCCAAGCTCTACACGTCCACCCTGATCATGCGGCTCGCCGACGCGGGCCAACTCGACCTGGACAGGCCGGTGGTGGAGGTGCTCCCGGAGTTCAGGACCGCCGACCCCGAGGCGACCAAGGTCATCACCACCCGCCGGCTCCTCAGCCACACCAGCGGCCTCACCTGCGACTTCACGTACGACAGCGGGCGCGGCGACGACTGCCTCGCCACCTACGTCGCGGCCGCGCGGGACGTGGCGCTGGACTGCCCGCCCGGCACCGCGCTCTCGTACAGCAGCGTCGGCTACAACATCCTGGGCCGGATCATCGAGGTCGTCACCGGCAAGGTCTGGGACCAGGCCCTCAAGGACCTCCTCTTCACCCCGCTCGGCCTCACGCACACCATGACGCTGCCCGAGGAGGCGCTGTGCTTCCGCGCCGCGATGAGCCATCTCGGCGAGCCGGGCCAGGACCCCGACCCGGCCCCGTCCTGGGACCTGATGCCGCGCTCGGCCGGTCCGTACGGGCGCGTCATCGCCAGCGCCGGTGACCTCGCACGGCTGGCCCGGATGCACCTCGCGGGCGGCGTGGCCGAGGACGGCACGCGTGTGCTCTCCGAGGAGTCCGTCGAGCTGATGCAGCGCCGCGTCGTCGACTCACCGGACAAGTGGTCGGTCAGCGCGGACGGCTGGGGCCTGGGCTGGACGCTGTACGACTGGAACGGCGTCCAGGGCTACGGCCATGACGGCGCCTCCATCGGCCAGTACGGCTACCTGCGCGTCGTCCCCTCGGCGGGCGTCGCGGTCGCCCTGCTCACCAACGGCGGCGGTGCCCGCGAGGTCTACGCGGCCCTCTACCGCGAACTCCTCGCCGAACTCGCCGACGTGACCATGCCGGAACCCTTCGCCCCGCCCGCCACCCCGCCCACGGTCGACCTCGCCCCGCTCCTCGGCACGTACCGCCGCGAGGGCGTGGTCATCACCGTCACCGAACGGGACGGCGCGGCCCACGTCCGTTACGAGTTCGTCGACGGCATGAAGGACTTCTCCGAGCCCCTGGAGATCGACCTGATCCCCGTCACCGACACGGTCTTCGCGGGCACGGGCGTGGGCGCCGCCTTCAGCGAGGACTACACCCCCGTCGTCTTCTCCGCCCTCCCCGACGGCACCCCCTGCGTCTACATCGGCATGCGCTGCGGCCCGAAGGCGGAGGCGGCGGCAACGGCCTAAGGCCTTAAGGCAGGTCGACGTAGGTTTGCGTATCCCCGTCCCAGCGGAAGCTCAGGGCCTCGTCGCCGATGCCGAGCGTGTCGAGCAGGAGCGTGAGCGCGGGGTCCATGTCGGCGTCCCTCCCGATCCAGACCTGCACCTCGGCGCGACCGTGCTTCATGTCGCAGAGCGCGAACTGGGTTCCCCGGATCCGGAACATCGCGACCTCGACCTCGCTCAGCTCCTCCCAGCTCTGCTCCACCCGGAGCAGCAGCCGGGCGGCGAGCACCTGCAGCGGCGGGCGCAGCCCGGCGACGAGCCGGAGTCCGTCCGAGGCGTGCTGCCACAGCCCGCTCTGGAGCGCCGGGTTCGGATTCCCCTGGTACGAGGAAGCCTGCCACCACCCGGCCTCGGGCCCCGGCACCACGATGTGCCGCCCGCGGGCGCCCCCGCCTCCACTGCCACTGGCACCGTCGCCGTCGCTCACGCCGTCCCCTCGCTCTCGGATCTGCCGAATTGAACCAGACTCAGTTCGCCGCACCGTCGAGCAGCCAGTGGTAGCGGAGCCGGAGCGCCCGCTCCACGCTGGCCATCGCCGTCGCGGCCCCGAGCGCGATGTTGAGCCAGAGCGGCAGGCGGACGGGGGACTCGAAGCTTCCGACGCGGGCGGCGACGGGGGGTATCTCGGAGACCGGTTCGGCGATCTGCAGGACCAGAAGCCCGACACCGACGAGGAGCGCGCTCAGCGAGCAGAGGCCGATCCAGCGGCTCAGCGCCGGGTGGTCACGGTCGAGTCGGGCGCGCCGGCCCTCGGCCGAGGCGGGGTGCGGGGTGAGCTGGCGCTCGGCCCCGTCGGCGGCGACGTGGTGGCAGCGCTTGATCCCGAAGCCGCTCATCGCCACCTCGATCGTGCCGCCGCCCGGCACGGGGAAGACCGCCGGGATCTTCGACTCGGCGTGCAGCCTGCCGTCGCGGTACAGCTGCGCCTTGACGTTCCCGGAGCTCTGGTTCTGCCAGTGCCGTACGTCCACGTCGTACCTCACCGTACGGCCGTGATCCTCCGTCAGCGCCAGCTCGAACAGCGCCCGCCCCGGCAACTGCCACCAGCGGAAGCGCCGCAGCGGCCGCCCGTCTCCCGCCCGCACCCGCCGTACGGCCCGACGCCGCCGCCTCTCCTCGAACATTCGCCAGCCCCTTCCGCGGCCTCGACTAGTACGCCGTACTAGTGCCCTGGGGGCGACGCTAGCACGGTGTACTAGTACGGTGTGCGGAGAGGAGGCGAGGACCGTGACGGAGCGGAAACCGGAAACTGCGGGGCTCAGCACCCGGGGCAAGATCATCGCGGCGGCCGTGGCGATGATCGGCGAGGACGCGGGAGCGAACCTGAGCGTGCGGGCGGTCGCCGCGCGCGCCGGGGTGAGCGTCGGCTCGCTGCGGCACTTCTTCCCCACGCAGCGCGAGCTCCGCGACACCGTGCTCGCCTGCATCTACGATCAGGTGGCCACCGGGGACTGGATCCACGACCGCTCACTCCCGGCCCGGGACCGCCTCGTGGACTGCCTCCGCCAGGTGCTCGCGCCCGCGGGCGCGGGGGAGCAGGCGCGAGAGGCGTGGCGCAAGATCTTCGAAGCCTTCATCGCCCCCGAGCCGACCGAGGAAGCGCGTGCGGCGTACCTCGCCATGGACCGTGAAGGCCAGCGCCGCGTCGAATCCTGGCTGGCGGGCCTCACCCAGGAGGGCGCCCTCGCCCCGGGCGACAACACCCGGCGCGCGAGATTCCTGATGACCGTCCTCAACGGCCTCGCAACCGAACGGGCCCTCCCCGCCGAGGACTCCCTCCTCCACTCCGAAACGGAAACCCTCTACATGGCCGCCGACTGCGTCCTCAACTCCCGCACGTGACGGCGCCCGTGGTGCGGGTCAGCGCCCGTGCCGTTGTCGTGGACCAGGAGGGCCGCGTCCTTCTGGTCCGGCATCGCGACGGTGACCGGGAGTTCCACGTTCTGCCCGGTGGGCGTGTGGAACCAGGTCAGACGGCTGCCGAGGCCGCCCGCCGGGAGGTGGAGGAAGAGACCGGACTGCGGGTCGCCATCGGCGAGCTGCTCTGGGTCCGGGAGTATCTGCCGGACCGGCACCCGGCCGACCTGAACCACCGCACCCGGTCGCAGCAGCTCCAGCTGTACTTCACGGCGCGACTGCTCCCCGGCGCCACGTCCCCGGCGACCGCGCCGGATCGCACCCAGGCAGCCGTCGTCTGGCATCCTCTGCACGCCGTCGGCGAACTGGCCCTGCTTCCGCTCGGGCTGACGGCGCCGCTCGCGGCACTCGGCACGGAAACGGCCGCGAACAGCCCCGTGTACCTCGGCGACCTGCCCTGAACCCGATGGTCAGGCGGTGGTGGCCCCGTTCGTGGATGAGCCACCGGGCCATCGTGCGCACCGTGTCGGTGCCGAGCCCCTTGCCGTGGTGCCGCGCCGTCAGGAAGAGGTCGATGCCGGCGTGGCGGAACTCGGGGTCGGTCTCTTCGTCGAACTGGGCGGCGCCGACGGCCTCGCCCTCGTGGAGCACGGCCAGCATGTCCTCATCCGACCGAGTTCTCGCCGGGCGGCGAGGAGCTGCGCCCGTTCCGGGGGAGTGGGTGGGAGGGTGGAGGCATGAGATATCTCGTACGCGAACGCGTCTTCGGCATCGGCGACGACTTCTGGGTCGAGAACGAGCACGGCGACAAGGCGTTCCTCGTGGACGGCAAGGCGCTGCGGCTGCGTGAGACGTTCGAGCTGAAGGACGCGCAGGGTGAGATCGTCGCCGTCGTACGGAAGAAGCTCGTCAGCATCGGCGACGCCATGAGGATCGAGCGCGACGGCGAGACCCTCGCCACCGTCCGCAAGAAGCGCTTCACCCCGATGCGCGAGGTCTACCGCGCTGAACTGCCCGGCGGGGACGAGCTGGAGATCCGCGGCGATCTCGTCGGCAAGGAGTACGACATCGAGTACGGGGGCGAGCGGCTGGCCCGCATCTCCCGCCAGTGGTTCCGCGTCCGCGACACCTACGCCATCGACGTGCAGCGCCAGGACGCGGACGCGGCACTCCTGATCGCCGTCGCGGTCTGCGTGGACCGGCTCCTGGAGAAGGCCGAGGACGACGACTAGGCCGTCCTGGCCGTGGCGCCCGGACCACCGGTTCTTGTGCTGGTCAGTGGGCGGCTCTGGTGATGTCGGTGCCCTTCGGGGTCAGGAAGAACACCAGGGACGCCACGGCGAGCATGAGGCCGCCGCCGATGAGTCCGGCGGTCTGGAGGGAGTGGGTGAAGGCGTCGGTCGCGTGGGTGGCGAGGCCGGGCATGCCGAGTCTGTCGGCGATGGTGACGGCCGCGCCGAGGGACTCCTCCGCCTGTCCGGCGAGGGCAGGGTCCGCCCAGTGCAGGGTGTCGAACTCCGCGCCGTCGGTGAACCGCGCCCGGAAGCCGAGGGCCGAGATGCTGCCGAGGATCGTGACGCCGAGGGTGCCGCCGAACTCGTAGGCGGTCTCCTCCAGCGCGCCGGCGTTGCCTGCCTTCTCCGCCGGGGCGCCGCCCATGATCATGGCCGAGCCGATGGCGAGGGCGCCCAGGCCCGCTCCGACGAGGCAGAGCGCGACGGTCATGTGCGTGAGGTCCAGGCCGTCGCCCGCGAGCCGGAGGTAGAGCATGCCGATCCCGGCGAGCGCGAGTCCTCCGGCCAGGACGGCGCGGGAGCCGATGCGGCGGCTGAGCGGCGGGGCGACGAGGGAGACGACGGATCCGGCGAGTGCGATCGGCATCAGCCGTATCCCCGACTCGACCGGGCTGACGCCCTGGACGAGCTGGAGCCACTGGGCGACCAGCAGCAGGGCCGCGACCATGGAGAACGTCGCGCCGAGTGCGGCGATGACGCCGGCGGAGAACTGCCGGCCCGCGAAGAGCCGCAGGTCGAGCAGCGGGTGGTCGCTGCGCAGGCTGCGCAGCGCGAACCAGGTGAGGGTCACCGCGGCGATCCCGAGGGCGAGCCAGGCCGAGGGCACGGCGAAGCTGGACTCCTCACCGAACTGCTTGATGGCCCACACGAGAGTGACCATGCCGACCAGGGAGAGGAGCGCGGCGGGCGCGTCCCACCGGCCGGGGTTCTTCGCGCGGGACTCGGTCAGGAGCAGCAGGGCCGCGATGATCCCGGTGACCATGAGCGGCACGTTGACGAGGAACGCGGCGTGCCAGGAGAAGTGGTCCAGCAGGAATCCGCCGACCAGCGGGCCGACGACCGCGCCGAGTCCGGAGGCCGCCGCCCAGATGCTCAGGGCGGTGGCGCGTTCCTTCGGGTCGGTGAAGATGACGCGGATCAGGGAGAGGGTCGTGGGCATGACCATCGCGCCGCCGATGCCCAGGACCGCCCTGACCGCGATCACCTCCCCGGCCGAGTCGGCGGCCAGGATGACCAGGGAGGCGACCGCGAAGACGGCGTAGCCGAGTACGAGCATCCGCTTGCGTCCCCAGCGGTCGGCGATCGCGGCGACGGAGACGAGCAGCCCGGCCAGGACGAGGGAGTAGGCGTCCACGATCCACAACTGCTGGGCACTGGTGGGGTGGAGCTCGGCGGCCATGTCGGGCAGCGCGATGTTCAGGATCGTCATGTCCATCGTGATGACGAGCAGGCTCGCGGTGAGCACCGCGAGCGCGGCCCAGCGCCTGCCGCGGGACAGCTTGGCGACGGGACCGGGCGGGGCGGCGAGCGTGGTCATGACTCTCGGCCTCCGGTCTCGGGCATGGCGAAGATCGCGCGGAGGGCCCGGGTGACGGCCTCCCGGCTGAGCGGGGTGTCGTGCAGGGCGGCGTACATCATCGCCCCGTCGAGATAGACCTCGGCCGCGACGGCCCGCTCCCTGCCGACGTGCACGGCGAGAAGATCGGTCAGGCGGTCGGTCCAGCGCACCGCGAGCGAGCGCAGGCGCGCGTCGGAGGCAGCCGCGGTGACGAGCGCCATGGTGGCGTGCACCTGCCGGGAGTCGGCCAGGAAGTCGTGCATCGACGCGGCCAGGCACTCCGCCAGGTCGTCGCCGGACGCCAGGTCCCGCTCCGTCTGGGCGAGGTAGGCGTCGATCTCGTCCCCGAGCATCCGCAGCGCCGTCTCGCGCAGGTCGTCGATCGATGCGAAGTAGCGGGTGGTCGACCCCAGGGCCACCCCAGCCCGCGCCGCGACCGCCCGGTGCGTCAGCGTCGCCGCCCCCTGCTCGACGATGAGCTCCGCCGCCGCCTCCAGGATCACCCGCCGCGTCGCCTCGGGGTCCCGCTTCCTCGGTCCGGGGTCCGCCGCCGTGTGCGCGGTCATAGCCGCCTCCAGTTAGAGAACATTTGTACATGTACTTTTGTACACCAGGAACCGCGGCAGGGGAACCGCCCCGGCGGGCGACGGACGATCAGCCACTTGAGGAGTCGGTGGGGCCTGTCGGCCGGTACGATTTCGGCCAGCCGCACGTTCTGGCATGCACACGTTCATCTGGCCCGAGAGTCCACCACCGCCGGGGAGCGCCATGGAGGACACGATCCGCACCGGCGAAATGATCGGCGGCCGCTACAGGCTGGTCCGCCCCCTCGGCGCAGGGGGCTTCGGACAGGTGTGGCTCGCCGAGGACGAGAGCCTGGGCGTGCGCGTAGCCCTCAAGCGGGTGCACTTCCCGGGGCAGGCCACGGCCGAGGAGCGGCGGGAGCGCATCGCACGCGCCGTGCGGGAAGCGCGGCACGCGGCCAGGCTGCGCGACCATCAGAACATCGTCACCGTCCACGACGCCCTGGAGCACCGGGGCAGCCCGTGGATGGTCATGCAGTACGTCGAAGGGCGTTCGCTCGCCGAGGAGATCGAGCGGCACGGGTGCCTGCCGGCCGAGACGGTCGCCCGCATCGCCGCCGCGGTCCTCTCCGCCCTCGGCGCCGCCCATCGGGCCGACATCGTGCACCGCGACGTCAAGCCCGCGAACGTGATGCTCGCCGCCTCCGGGCAGGTGCTGCTCGCGGACTTCGGCATCGCGATGGCCCGCACCGACCACCGGCTCACCCCCGACAGCATGCTCATCGGCTCGCCCAACTACCTGGCGCCCGAGCGGTGGCAGGGCGCCGATCCGGACTCCGCGGCCGACCTGTTCGCGCTCGGTGTGACCCTGTACGAGGCGGTCGAGGGCGAGTTGCCCTACCCGCGCCGGAACCCGACCGCGGTCCTGACCGAGGAGCCTCGGCCGCCTCGGCGCGCGGGGCCCCTCCAGCCGCTGTTGCGGCGCCTGCTGGAGAAGGACCCGGCCCTGCGGAGCGATGCCGACGCGGCCCGCGCCCTGCTCGCGGCCGATCCGGACGCCACGCTCAGATCGCCGGGCCGTACGGGAGCCACCCGGACGACCAGGGTCATCACTCCGGAGCCGGTTCGGCACAGGGCGGCGGGGCCCGCGTCGCCCGCGTCGCCCGGGGCGCACGTGGCGATCACCAGTGGCCGGATGGAGATGGCCAAGGCGCGTGGCAGCTCGCGGGCCGACCTCTTCATGTGGATCTTCGCCGCGGCCGGTCTGATCGCCGGGCTCGGGGGAGCGCTCTCCGCCGACCGGGGCGAAGTGCTGAAGTTCTGCCTGCTCGGCCTGGGCGCGGGGTCGGTCTTCGGGTACTTCTACGGCTGGGCGCAGGGCGGCCTGGAGGCGCTCTTCGGCGACCTGGACAGCCTCACGGTCAGTCCTGGCGGTCTGACCATGACGGGCCGGAAGAAGGACGAGTACAAGTTCGAGCATCTGTCGGCCGTGCGGCTGAAGCGATCGGGCGCCACGGTGTCGCTGTCCGTCAAGCCGCCCAGCAGCGACCCGGAGCGCGAGGTGTTCGTCGGCCGCGGCATCCCCGCGGCCGACGCCGGACGTCTGATGGCCGCGCTGTCCCAGTACGCGGGCGACAAGTACCACGGCCCGGCCGGCCTGCCCTGAAAGAGGCACCGGACCTGCCCCGGGGGGCGCGACGGATGGACGGCCCCCGGGACGGCCCGGGTCCCGGCTGCTACGCGGGGGAGCGGACGGGGAGGTCGTGCTCGGCCGCCGCGTCCCACTGGTTCTTGGCGGTGGAGCGCCAGCTCGGGCCGGTCTCCTCGGCCATGCCGAAGCGGGCCAGGCCGGTGAGGTGCTTGCGGACGGTGGGGAGCGTGTAGCCGACGGACGCCGCGAGGTCCTCTGCCGTCGCTCCGGAACGGCCGTACGCCTTCAGCTCGCGCCAGGTGCGGGCGGCGTGCGCCCCGAGGCCGCCGTCGCGGGCCTTGGTGGTGAAGACGGGGCCGTCCGCTTCTCCGGGATCGTCCGGGGCGGCCTGCGTCTTCTGAGGCGCCGTCACCTGGTGGGCCGGTTCAGGTGCGGATGCCTCTGCCTTTGCCTCTGCCTTTGCCGCTACGGGCGCGGGACGCGCCTGGGCCTGCGGCCGTGCGGCGCGGGGGCCGGAGCGTGCCGGGCCCACCGGGCGGGGAGTGCGGTTGACGCTGCGGTGCTTTCGCCCCTTCTGGTGTCTGCTCATGCCTGGCCAACGAGCCGGAGCCGGATCCGGAGCCGTTGACCGGAATGATCACCTGGACGGTGGCGGCCACCGGTGTGAGGTTCAGGCTCCGGAGTCGGAGTCGGAGCCGGAGCCGGAGTCGGGGCCGGAGTCGGAGCCGACGATGGCGGTGACGCGGATCTCCACGCGCATCGCGGCGAGGCCGAGGACCGTCACGCCGGTCTCGGTCCAGATCGGTGCGCGGCCACCGAGGCGGCGCCGGAACTGCTCGGCCATGACCAGGTTGTGGTCGTCGCCTATCACGTCGTCTCCCGGTGCGACCTTGTGGTACGAGTTGACGTGGATGACGTCCTTCCATGTCGCGCCGACCGTGGCGAGCGTGCGCTCCACGTTGTCGAAAGCCTGGACGATCTCGTCCTCCAGCGAGTCGGGGATGACGAGGTCGTCGTCCACCCCGGCCTGGCCGGAGATCTCGACCCGGTCGCCGACGCGGACGGCTCCGCTGTAGCCGAGAGCCTCGTGGAGCTTCTCGCCGAAGCCCGGGGTGACGCCGAAGGTGACGGTGCTCATGATGTTCCTCTTCCTGTTCACAGGGGGCGCTCTCCCTCCCTTGGGAGTTCACGCGTAAAGTGAGAGTAGCAGGCAATGACTTCAAGCGTAAAGTGATGACGGGTTTCGTCGGAGGGATGTGAGGGGCCCATGAGCGGTACGGGCGAGCACGAGCACGAACATGAGGACGAGGAGGAGCTGCGCTGGCTCGACGAGCAGGAGAAGGCGGCGTGGACGGGGCTGATCTCCCTCGTCCTGCTGCTGCCCGCCAAGCTGGAGTCGCCGCTGCGACAGGAGCACGGCCTCACCCTGTTCGAGTACCTCGTGCTCAGCCACCTCTCCGAGGCCCCGCGGCGCAGCCTGCGGATGGGGGAGCTCGCCTTCCTCGCCAGCGGATCGCTCTCCCGCCTGTCCAACGTCGTCAAGCGCTGCGAGCAGCGCGGCTGGACCGTACGGACACCCGACCCGGCCAACGGCCGCTACACCCTCGCCGAACTCACCGACGCCGGGTTCGACATCGTCCGCCTGGCGGCGCCCACGCATCTGCGCGCCGTGCGCCGCATCGTCCTCGACTCGCTCAACACGGCCGACCAGAAGGCCCTCGCCCGCATCGCGCAGAAACTCCACATCGTCCCCGACGACTTCGGCTGACGGCCGTCCCCTGGCCGGCCCCGGCCCCGGTGGCGCGTTCACCAGGTGGTTTGACCTCAACCGCAGTTGAGCTGGTGGGCTTCTCCGCGATCCCCGGCGTCGAGGAGAGCGAGGGCGCACCATGGAGACCACCACGGCGGACGCCGCCACCAAGGCCGCCACGGCCACAGCGACGAGGCCCTCGGCGCTGACCCTTCCGGCAGTCCTGGCGGGGGTGGCGCTCGTGGCGATGTCCATCTCCGGTACGGCCGTGGCCCTGCCGGGCATCGGCCGCGAGCTGGAGGCCGCCGGTTCGCCCCTCAACTGGGTCGTGGCCGGTTACAACCTGGCCTTCGCCGCGATGACGCTCGTCGCGGGTTCGACCGCGGACCGGGTGGGTCGGCGCAGGACGTTCATCGCCTCGGCGCTGGTCTTCTCCGGCGGCTTCCTCGTCACGGCGGTGAGCCCGTCGATCCTGCTCACCGACATCGCGCGCGTCGTCTCGGGAGCGGGCGGCGCGGGGATCATGGCGGCGGGCGGCGCGATCCTGGCCGCCGGTTACGAAGGGGCGGCGCGCAACCGGGCGTTCGCGCTCATGGGCACCATGGCCGGGATCGGCATCGCCGTCGGACCGAGCCTGTCCGGGGTGTTGATCTCCACGACCGGATGGCGGGGCAGCTTCGCGGTGTTCACCGTCGTCGGCCTGCTGGTGGCCCTCGGGGCGACGCGGGCGCACGAGTCCCGGTCCGCACGGGGCAGGACCGACTGGGCGGGCAGCGTCCTCTTCGTGGCCGCGCTCTCCCTGGGGATGTTCGCCCTGCTGGAGGCCCCCGCTCTCGGCTGGGCGCATCCCGCCGTCCTCGCCACGGCGTTCGGCGGCCTCGTGGCCCTTGTCGTCTTCGGCGCGGTGCAGCGCCGCAGCTCCTCGCCGGTGCTCGATCCGGCGCTGGTCGCGAACCGCGCGTTCCTGGGGTGGAGCCTGGCCACGCTGACGACCTCCGTCGGGTTCCTGGGCGTGCTGGTCTTCCTGCCGACCTACCTCCAGTCCGCCACCGGCCTCTCCCCGGCGGCGGCCGGGGTGGCGATGCTGCTGCTGACCGCGCCGGTGCTGACGATGCCCCTGGCCGCCGTCGCCCTCGTCAACAGGGGCGTACCGGCGCGACTTCTGATCGTGCTGGCACTCGGACTCGTCACCGCCGGGAACTTCTGGCTCATGGCGCTCGGCCCCGAGGACACGGTGCTGATCACCGCGGCGCCGCTGCTGATGATCGGAGTGGGCATGGGCACGTCCTTCGGAATCACCGACGGGCAGGCGATGGCCCTGGTGCACACCGACGCCGTGGGCATGGCCGCCGGATTCCTCAACACGCTGCGCGGGGCCGCCGAGGCGCTGGTGATCGCGGCATTCGGCGCCGCCCTGCTCGGCCTCCTCACCCACCGACTGGGGGACGGGGAACAAGCCGCCGAGATCAGCTCGGGGAAGCTCACCGCCGGGCACTCCGGAGTCGGCGTCGAGGCCTTCACCTGGGCGTGGCGCCTCACACAACTGGGCGTCGGGGCGGTGTGTCTCGTACTGTCGGTCGCCGTCGCCGCGCTCATCCTCGGCCGTCGGAGCCGTAGCGGCGCCCGTTGACCGCTGATCGTTGAGCGTGGAGAGACCCCTGGGAGGCTGAGGTGCGCGTCGACCCCGAGGACCACTTGGCGATCAGTGAGGTCGCCCGCCGGACCGGCGTCTCCCTCTCCGCCCTCCACTTCTACGAGCGCAAGGGCCTGATCTTCTCCGTACGCGACAGCGGCAACCGGCGCCTCTACCCGCGCCACATGCTCCGGCGCGTCTCGCTGATCGTCGTGGCCAAACGCCTCAACATCCCCCTGTCGGACGTCGCCGCGGTCTTCACCACCCTCCCCACCGACCGGCCCCCGGCCCACGAGGACTGGCAGCGCGTCTCCCTCATCTGGAAGCGCCAGCTGGAGGAGCGCCGCCGGGCCATCGAGGACCTGGAGCACGAACTCACCGGCTGCATCGGCTGCGGCTGCCTGTCCATGAAAGCCTGCCTGCTGCTCAACCCGGACGACACCCTGGGCCGCCAAGGCCCCGGCCCGGTCCGCCTCCAGAACGGCGCCGCGCGCCCGGGTGAGGGGCGCCGGTCAACGAGACGGTGACGTCCTGGCACCCGGAGCCGCGGCCGCGTCCGGATCGGGGCCGGAGACGGGTGCCTCGTGGCGGATCGTGGCGTCGGCCAGGCGGCGGCCCGGCTCGAAGACCGCGACGGCCACGCGGAGTTCGGGGGAGAGCGCGCCCCACAGCTCCTCCAGGAGCGCGTCCCGGTCGTGGGCCTCGGTCCGGGCTTCGAGGAACGGTTCGCCGGTCGCGACGGTCCGGCCGTCGGAGCGGTACGTCGTCATCAGTACGGCGTCCCCCGGCTCCAGGTCCCGGACCGCCAGCGTGAGCACGTCGGCCGCCGTCCGCCCGCCCCGGCTGCGGCGCGCGGCGCCGAACCACGCCTCCCGCCCCGCGCGGAGGTCGGCGACCACGGTGATGCGGGGCGTGAAGATCGGCGGGTCGGGCTCGTACTCCAGCCCGCCCAGCGCTTCGACGGGGCGACGGCCGTCCCGTAGCCGGTCGGAGACCGTGGCGACCTGCTCGCCGTTGCCGAACACGAGCCACCCGTCCCGTTCGCGGGCCGCGACGTAGTGCCGGAGCGGATCGTGCCGGGACGCGCCGGTCGGCGAGACGATCAGCTCCGCGTCCCCGTGCCGGACGGCGCGGGCCTTGGACGCCGGACTGCGCCCGGTCAGGAAGTAACCGGCACACAACGTCCCGTCCAGCGTCCGCCCCCACAGCACACCCCGCCCCGGATAGGCGTTCCCGGCCACCACCTCACGCACCCGATCCAACTGCCCCATGACTGCACACTCCTCCGTCTGCCCACCCGCGAAGCGCGAGGTTCCCTCCAACCAACCCACCGCCATCCAACCGCAACGGCCCCTCGTCCGGCCGCGCCGGGCTCAGTAGCCTCCCGGGATGCGGATGGCCAACAGACGTGGCTCGTCCGCCTCCTGGGGCACGGCACAGCCGAGTGCGTGCTGGATCTTCCGTAGCGCGCTGTCGTGCGCCCCCATGGAGCCGCGGCGCTCGATGGCCTGCCGGTACCCGGTGATGCTGTCGAGCACGTCGGGTCGGCTGCCGTTGTCGTAATGAGGGAGGAGCGGGTCGAAGGAGGAGAGGATCTCGCCGTCCTCGGCGTACGAGATCCAGGTGAGGCCTGTCTCGACGCGTAACGCCAAGAGCGCGACCGTGCCCCGGGACGCGGCGCGGATGATCTCCTCCCGGGCGAGGTAAGGGCCCTCCGATTCGATGGCGAAGCACCAGCCGTCGTGGGTGCCCGCGCGCAGCAACGGGCCTTCGTCGCAGATCATCCCGCTGTCGCACAGCTCGTCGAAGTCCAGCTCGGGAACGTCGTCGTCCTCAAGGTCCTCCCCGGCCATCTTGATCATCTCGGCTTCCATGCGGTCGAGTTGGACGGGGTGGTACGCGTCGCCCGCTATCCCGGCGAGAAGGGCCTCGGGGGAGGTGCCGCGCACGAAGAGGGCGCAGTAGCCGGTGTCGTACAGATCCGAGTTCGGCAGCAGTTTCATGGTCGCGATTTTGCCTCGCTCACCAGTTCGCGGCGGTGGTCTCGGCGAGGTGGCCGGATAGGGTCGGGGGGTGGCTGGGCTGGAGCGGTTGGGTGGGGGGCATGCGTCGGCGGTGCTGGCGTTCGAGTTGGCGAACCGGGAGTTCTTCGCTGCCGCCGTCACGGACCGTGGCGACGCGTACTTCGACCGGTTCACGGAGCGGTTCCAGGCCTTGCTGGCCGAGCAGGAGGCCGGGATCTGCGCCTTCCACGTGCTCGTCGACGGGGACGGCTCGGTCCTCGGCAGGTTCAACCTGGTCGACATCGAGGACCGCCGCGCGGAACTCGGCTACCGGGTCGCGCGGCACGTCACCGGGCGCGGCGTGGCGACCGCGACCGTACGGGAGCTGTGCGGGCTGGCGGCGGAGCGGTACGGGCTGCGTACGCTGCGGGCGGCCACGGCCCATGTGAACACCGCTTCCCAACGAGTGCTGGTCAAGGCGGGGTTCGTCCGCGCCGGAGCGGCCGACCCGGCCGACATCGGCGGCAAGCCGGGGATCTGGTACGAGCGCGAGCTGTAGGGGCGCTTCCGTCAGGGGCTTCGCTCGACGACCTTCGCGTGCAGGAGGTTCCCGACGACTTCGACGCGGAGAGGGGCGTCCGCGGCGGTGTTCTTGGGGTGGAGCCTGACCTTGGAGTAGACGAGGCTGAGCCCGTTCGTGTCGATCACCGTGTCCGGCGCGCAGACGAGGACCAGCTTGCCGTGCACCATGTCCGCCTCGATCCGCAGGACGTTCGAGGCGAGCACCGCCTGGGTGAGGTCGAGGGTGACCCGGCACTCGCTCGTGCGGAGCGTGATGCGGGCGGGCACGGACCAGGGGCCCTCGCGTACGTACTTCCCGCCGTGCTGCACGACCGTGAGGACATCCGTGGATGTGGATGTGGATGTGGATGTGGATGTGGACGTGGACGCCGACGGGGGCGCGGGCGGCAGGTCGGTTGTGAGCTCGGCCAGTTCGCCCAGCGTTCGGGCCGTGAGCGCGCTCTCCAGTCGCGTGTCGAGTTCCTCGGCGTCGAGCCGCCCCTCACCGGCGGCGACCCGCAGCACGTCGACGGTGCGGTCGCGGTCCTCGTGCGACGCCCGCGTACCGGGCGGGAGCTCCGACATGCCGACCACGGTAGCGGGCCGACCCGTCCGGGCCCATGGCAAAGGCGAGGAGAACCCTCTCCTCGCCACTCTCAACGTATAGCGCACCCGGGGGCTTGCGGCAAGGCCCCGGTCACGGCGCAGAATCGTCCGTCGAAGCCACAACCTGCGGAAATGAGGGCACAGGTGCGCGAGCGGTACGTATGGGATCTGGCAGAGGCCGACGGGACGCGGGTCGCGGTCGTCGGGGGCAAGGGCGCGCAGCTGGGCGCGCTGGCGCGGCTCGACGGGGTCCGCGTGCCGGACGGGTTCTGCGTGACGACGGACGCCTTCCGGCAGGTCATGGCGGCGGCCCCGGCGGTCGACGCGCGGCTCGACGAGTGGCTCGACGCGCTGTCGCGGGTGGATCCGGAGGACCGGGAGACGGTACGTACGCTCAGCGCGCGGGTCCGCAGGACCATCGAGGGGGTCGGCGTCCCGGACGGCGTCGCGGCGGCGGTCACCGGCGCGCTCGCCCGGCTCGGCGACGGGCGGACCGCCTGCGCCGTACGGTCCAGCGCGACGGCGGAGGACCTGCCGACGGCCTCCTTCGCCGGTCAGCAGGACACCTATCTGAACGTCATGGGGCACGCGGCGGTCCTGGAGCACGTCAGCCGGTGCTGGGCCTCGCTCTTCACCGAGCGGGCCGTGACGTACCGCCGGAGGAACGGCATCGATCACCGTACGGTCGGCATGGCCGTGGTCGTGCAGCGGATGGCCTTCCCGGACGCGGCCGGAATCCTCTTCACGGCCGACCCCGTCACCGGCGACCGGAAGGCCGCGACCGTGGACGCCGGGTTCGGGCTCGGCGAGGCGCTGGTCTCCGGCCTGGTGAACCCGGACGTCTTCACGGTGCGGGACGGCGAGGTCGTCGCCCGGACGATCGCCGCGAAGCAGCGTGCCGTGCGGACCCTGCCCACCGGCGGTACGCACGAAGTGGCGGTCGACCCGGAGCAGCAGGAGCAGCCCGCGCTGACGGACGAGCAGGCCGTACGGCTCGTCACGCTCGGGCGGCGGATCGAGGCGCACTTCGGCTGTCCGCAGGACATCGAGTGGTGTCTCGTCGGCGACTGCTTCGAGATCGTGCAGAGCCGCCCGATCACGACGCTGTTCCCCGTGCCCGAGGACGGTGGACCGGAGAACCGTGTCTATCTCTCCGTCGGCCACCAGCAGATGATGACCGACCCCATGAAGCCCCTGGGGCTCTCCGTGTGGCAGCTGACGGCCATGGCGCCGATGCACGAGGCGGGCGGGCGGCTCTTCGTCGACGTCACCCGGCGCCTGGCCTCGCCCGCGAGCCGCGCCGGTCTCCTGGACCTCGTGGGGAGAGGGGATCCGCTGACCAGGGACGCCCTGGAGACCGTCCTCGAACGCGACGACTTCGTGCCGTTGCTCCCGGAGTCTTCGGAGTCCCAGGACGGGGCGCCCCCGGCGCCCACCGAACCCGTCGAGACCGACCCCGCCCTCGTCCGCGAGCTCATCGAGCGCAGCCAGGCGTCCGTCGCCGCGTTGGAGCGCGACATCCGTACGAGGACGGGACCGGCGCTGTTCGACTTCCTGCTGGAGGCGTTCGAGGAGCACAAGCGGATCCTCGGCGATCCGGTGAGCATGCGGGCGGTCATGGCCGGGATGGAGGCCACCTGGTGGCTCAACGACAGGCTGGGGGAGTGGCTCGGTGAGAAGAACGTGGCCGACACGCTCACGCTCTCCGCGCCCGACAACGTCACCTCGGAGATGGGACTGGCGCTGCTCGACGTCGCGGACGCGATCCGCCCGCACCCGGAGGCCCTGGCGTTCCTGCGCGAGGTCGCCGCAGGCGGGGGCGGGGACGAACGCTTCCTGGACGAGCTGGCGAAGCTCCCCGGCGGGACCGAGGCGCGTGACGCCATCGAGGCCTACCTCGACCGGTACGGCATGCGCTGCGTCGGCGAGATCGACCTCACGAGGCCACGGTGGCGCGAACGCCCCGCCACGCTCGTGCCCGTGATCCTCGACAACGTCCGGAACTTCGCGCCGGGCGCCGCCGGACGCCGCTTCGAGGAAGGGCGGCTGAAGGCGGAGGCGAAGGAACGGGACGTGCTGTCCCGGCTGCGGGCCCTCCCGGACGGGGAGCGGAAGGCCGACGAGACCAAGCGGATGATCGACCGGGTGCGGACCTTCATCGGGTACCGCGAGTACCCGAAGTACGGCATCGTCAGCCGCTACTTCGTCTACAAGAGGGCCCTGCTCGCGGAGGCCGGGCGCCTCGTGGCGGCGGGCGTGCTCCGTACGGTGGAGGACGTCTTCTTCCTCACGTTCCAGGAGTTCCACGACGTCGCGCGCTCGCACCGGGTGGACGACCAGCTCGTCCGGCGGCGCGAGGAGGCGTTCCGCTCGTACCTCGGGCTCACCCCGCCCCGGGTACTCACCTCGGACGGCGAGGGGCTCTCCGGCGCCTACCGGCGGGAGGACGCGCCGGACGGCGCGCTGATCGGGCTGCCCGTCTCCGCCGGGACCGTCGAGGGGAGGGCGCGCGTCGTCCTCGACATGGCGGACGCCGACCTGGAGGCGGGCGACATCCTGGTCACGGCGTTCACGGACCCCAGTTGGTCGCCGTTGTTCGTCGGGATCGCGGGCCTGGTGACGGAGGTGGGCGGCCTGATGACGCATGGCGCGGTGATCGCCCGCGAGTACGGCCTGCCCGCCGTCGTGGGCGTGGACCAGGCCACCCGGCGGATCCAGGACGGACAGCGGATCCGTATCCACGGCACCGACGGATACGTCGAACTCCTCCCCTGACGACCGGCGACCGCTCGCCCGCTCTCGTGGCTGCTGGGCAGGGGGTGCCCCTGCCTGCCGGTCGCAGGCTGCGGGTGGTGGGTGGTCGCTCGCGCAGTTCCCCGCGCCCCCGAGGCCGCAGGGGCGCGGGGGACAGGGCGCCCCCCGCCCCCCCCCCCCCCCCGCCCCGCGGGGGGGGGGGGGGCCCCCCCCCGCGACCAGCCACGACGACAGCCGCAGCCTGCAACGCCACCGCACGGGGCAGCCCCTGCCCAGCCCAGAGACGAGGGCAACCACGATCCGCCGCACACGCCTAAGCCCCCCTGAGGCACCCCTCTAAGGCACCTCCGAGCGGCAAGATGAGGAAGTCTCCCCATGTGGGGTGCCCACCTTGGAAACGACGCTGGAAGCACCAGGAAAGACCAGCCCGTCCAAGGAGAGCACCCCATGATGCACTATGAATTCCAGGCCGCCCGCCAGGCCGAAACCCTCTCCCGCGCCGAGCGGCGCCGCCTCGTCCGCGAGGCGGAACAGGCCGAACGGGCGGGGAAGGAGGGGACGCCGGCCCGTGCCGCCGCCGGAAGGTGCGCGCACGACCTCCGCACGGCATGACGGGCCGCCCGGCCTACGTCCCTTCCACTGTCCCTGACCTCGTACGACGTGCGATGCTCGGCTCCATGTACGGCAGTCATGTGAGCCCCGTCCTCGTCGGCCGCGGTGCGGAGCTGAGAGCTCTCGGCGAGGCCCTGTCCCGGGCGAACGCCGGGGAACCCCGTGCCCTGTTCGTGGGCGGCGAGGCCGGAGTCGGCAAGACCCGGCTGATCCAGGAGTTCCTCGGGCGGGCGTCCGCGGACGGGGCCGTCGTCGCCGTCGGCGGCTGCGTCGAGTCCGGCGCCGACGCGCTGCCGTACCACCCCGTCTCGACGGCCCTGCGCTCCCTGCGCCGTCAGCTCGGCGCCGAGCTGGACGCCGCCGTCGAGGGGCAGGAGGGCGAGCTGGCCCGGCTGCTGCCCGAGCTGGGGGAGATGGACCGGGGCCGTGCCGAGCCCGACGGCCGCACCCGGCTCTTCGAGCTGACCGTCCGTCTCCTGGAGCGCCTCGCCGCGGACCGGACCCTCGTCCTGGCCCTGGAGGACCTGCACTGGGCCGACCGTTCCACCCGCGAGCTGCTCAGCTATCTGCTGCGCGCCTCCACCGGCGGCCGCCTCCTCATCGTCGCCACCTACCGCGCCGACGACCTGCACCGCCGCCACCCGCTGCGGCCGGCCCTCGCCGAGTACGAGCGGCTGCGCACCGTGACCCGCCTCGAACTGCCCCGCTTCGACCGCTCCGAGGTCCGCCGCCAGCTCGCCGCCATCAGCGGGGAGGCCCCGTCCGAGCAGACGCTGGAGCGGATCTTCGAACGTTCCGAAGGCAACGCGTTCTTCGTCGAGGAGCTGGCCTGCAGCTTCCGCGAAGGCTCCCCCAGCGGCATCAGCGACTCCCTGCGCGATCTTCTGCTGGTCCGGGCCGAGGCGCTGCCCGACGAGGTGCAGCGCGTGGTGCGGATCGCCGCCGAGGGCGGCTCGGAGGTGGAGTTCCGGCTGTTGGCCACCGTCACGGGCCTCACCGAGGACGCGCTGATCGAGACGCTGCGCGCAGCCGTCGGCGCCGCCGTCCTGCAGCCCTCCGACGAGGGCGAGTCCTTCCGCTTCCGGCACGCCCTGATGCGCGAGGCCGTGATCGGCGACCTGCTGCCCGGCGAGCGGTCCCGGCTCAACCGCCGCTACGCCGAGGCGCTGGAGGGCGACCCCACGCTCGTACGGTCCGAGGAGCGGGCCGGGCGGCTGGCGCGCTACTGGTTCGGCGCCCGCGACCCCGCCCGCGCGCTGCCCGCCGTGATCGCCGCGGCGGGAGCGGCGCGCGGCCGCCACGCGTTCGCCGAGCAGCACCAGCTCCTGGAACGAGCGCTGGAGCTGTGGGACGACACCCCCGAGGAGCTGCGCCGCCGGACGATGCGGGAGGGCGTCGGCGAGGGCCTGTGTCCGGCCATCATCCCGGACATGCCGGGGGACTTCGTGGATCTGCTCGCCGCGCTCACCGTCGCCGCGCGCCTCACGGGGGAGCGGGAGCGGGCCCTGACCCTGTGCAGGCGGGCGCTGCGGCAGCTCGGGGGAGGGGAGCAGGACCCCGTGCGCGCGGCCTGGTTCCTCACCGAGCGGTACCAGCTGATGGTCGACCTCTCCCGGTCCGACGGCTGGGAGGAGATCTCCCGGGCCCAGGAGCTGCTGAAGGACCTGCCGCCGTCCGTCGTGCACGCCGACGTGCTGACCCACGCCGCGCACTGGTACGCCGTGCACCAGCCGGGCCCGAAGGCCGTCGAGACCGCCCGGCAGGCGGTGGAGCTCTCCCGGGTGACGGGCGCTGGGATCACCGGCCTCGCCGCGCGGCACACCCTGGCCTGGCTCACCATCGACTCCGGCGACGTCGAGGGCGGGCTCGCGCAGGCCCGCGAGGTGTGCGCGCAGGACCTGGAGCCGGGCAACGCCAACGTCCTGCTGCGTGGCTTCGGCAATCTGTCCACCGCGCTGCACGGCATCGGCCGCTACGGGGAGGCCGCCGAGGTCGGTGAGGAGGGCAGCGGGCTGGCCGACCGGCACGGGCTGCCGGACACCGCCTCGTTCATCGACGGCAATCTCGCCGAGTCCCTCGTCCAGCTCGGCCGCTGGTCCGACGCGGACGACGTGATCGCCCGGGGCGAGGCTCGCCGCGGCGTGAGCGTACGCACGCGGGCGCAGCTCGCCCTGCAGCGGGCCGAACTGGCCGTGGCCCGGGGCGCGTACGAGGAGGCCCGGAAGGGGCTGGAGGAGTCCGACAGCTGGACCACAGGGCCGTACCCGGAGCCGCAGCACACGCTGCCCGCGGCGCGGGTCGCGCTCGTCATGGCGGCCGCCGACGGCCGGATCCTCGACGTCCGCTCTCTGCTGGAGGAGGCGGTCGGCGACGCCATAGCCCCCGGCCATCAGCGCTACGGCTGGCCGCTGCTGTACGAGGCAGCGGCGGCGGAGGCCCGTGCCAGGGGGCTCGCGGTGGCCGGGCCGGGACGCGAGGCCGCGCTGGAGCGGATCCGCGCGGGGACGAAGGGCCAGTCCACGTTCGTACCGGTGTGGTCCACGCAGGCGATGATGGTCGAGGCCGAACTGCTCACCGCCGAGGGGCGGGACGCCACCGCCCGCTGGACGGAGACCGTGGCCGCCGCCGAGCGGCTGGAGGCCCCCGTGCTGCTGGCCACCGCACGGCTGCGGCTCGCGGAGGCCCTGATCGTCCAGGACGGCCCCGGGGCGCGGGGGACGGCCGGTGAACTGCTGCGGGAGGCCGAGACGGTGGCACGCGAGCTGGGCGCGGCGCCGCTGGCCTCGGAGATCGCCACGCTCGCGGGCCGCGCGCGGATCCCGCTGCGGCAGGACGGTGACGGGGCGACCCCGCCCCCGGAACCCGCGGCGGAGCTGGGCCTGACCGCCCGCGAACGGGACGTGCTGCGGCTGGTCGCCGCGGGGCGCAGCAACCGGCAGATCGCGGAGGAGCTGTTCATCTCGCCGAAGACGGCGAGCGTCCACGTCTCCAACATCCTCGCCAAGCTGGGCGCTTCGGGCCGGGGGGAGGCGGCGGCCATCGCGCACCGGCTGGGCGCCTTCGACGCGTGACGCCGCGCTGGAAAAAGATCCGGATCCGGTTGAACCGTTCCCCGCTCCTGGCCGTTGTGGCTCTGCAAGAGGGGAACATCGGGCCCTCGGGCAGCGCGGGGCCACCCCGTACCCGCGCCGCGCCGAAGTGTTCCGGTGCGGATGAGGCGGGGCGGGGCGGTCAGCTGATGACCTACACCCGCCGGGTCCCGTCTCCTGGGCAGCGGCACCCCTACCGGCTCGCACCGGCCGCTGCCCACTACAGCGAGGGAAAGTGATGGCGAAGCAGAACGACGACCGGCCCGCGGACAGCGGGGACATGTACGCGGTGCACACCATGTTCCGGCGGGAGTTCGCGGCGCTGCCCACGCTGATCGGCGGAGTCGCCGACGGTGACCGGGTGCGGGCGCTGACGGTCAGCGAGCACGTCGGCATGGTCGTCGATCTGCTGCATGTGCACCACCGCAGCGAGGACGACCACTGCTGGCCCAAGGTGGCCGCCCGGGGGCCCGAGGACGCGGCGCCCCTCGTCGGTCTGATGGAGTCGCAGCACAAGACCGTCGACGCGGCGCTCCGGAGCGCCGAGGACCAGGTGACCCGGTGGCGGGCGACCGCTGCGGCGGAGGACCGCGACGCGCTCGTGGACACCCTCGACGGGCTTCTGGCGCCGCTCGGCGAGCATCTCGCCGCCGAGGAGGCGGAAATGCTGCCGCTCATCGACCGGTATCTGACCGCCGGGGAATGGGCCGAAGTCGGCAGGAAAGGGCTCGGAAACGTGCCGCGCGGAAAGGTCCCCGTCCTTTTCGGAATGCTGCTGCAAGAGGCCACCGACGGGCAGCGCGCGCTGTTCCGGGAAGCCGTCGGCGCCCCGGTCTTCGCGGTGATGTCCCGGATCGGCCCGATCGCCCTGCGGCGTTACCGGGCGAGGGTGTTCGCCGACGGCCGGGGTTCGGGCCGTGGGGTCGAATTCCCCGGGGCCGCCGGCTGAGGGAACTCCACCCGGATCGCCAGCCCCCCATCCTTGTTCGCGCGTGCCCGTACGTCCGCGCCGTGCGCCCGGACGATCGACGCGACGATCGACAGGCCCAGCCCCGCGCCCTCCCGCGGGCCGCGGCTGCGCTGCTCCGCGCGGCGGAAGGGCTCGAAGAGGAGCGGGACGTCGGCGGGCGGCACGACGGGCCCGGTGTTGACGACCTCCAGCGCGTCAGGGCCGACGCGCACCCGTACGGTGCCGCCGCTGTGGTTGTAGCGGACGGCGTTCGAGATGAGGTTGTGCACGGCGTGCTCCAGCAGGACGGCGTCGCCCTCGACCGGCAGCCGCTCCTCGGCCCGTACGTCGAGGGTGACGGAGCGCCGTGCCGCGTCCTCCCGCAGGTTCGCCGCGCAGTCGGCCGTGACCTCGTGGAGGGCGACCGGTTCGCGGTGCGCGAGCTCCTGGTCGGAGACCGCGAGCAGCAGGAGGCTCTCGATGAGCCGCTGGCTCGACTCGGCGTTCTCGATGAGCTTGTGCCGCATGCGGGCGACCTTCTCCGGCGGCGGATCGTCCGCCAGACCGATCTCGGCGGCCACGCGCTGGACGGAGACGGAGGTGCGCAGCTCGTGCGCGGCGTTGGCCGCGAACCGCTGGCGGGCGGCCACCAGTTGCTCGATACGGTCGAGCATCTGGTCGAAGGTGTCGGCGAGTTCCTTGAGCTCGCCGCGCGGCCCCCGCAGGTCGAGCCGCTCGTGCAGGTTCGCGCCCGTCAGCCGCCTGGCCCGCGCGGTGATGACGCCGACGGGGCGCAGCACGCGGCCCGCCATCCACCAGGCCAGCAGGGCGGAGACGACGGTGAAGACGGCCAGGGAGACGCCGGAGACGGTCAGCAGACGGCTCAGCGCCGCGTCCCCCGCGGCGTCGCCCACCTTCGCGGCCAGGTCGATCTCGCCCCCCGCGTCCGAACGTTGCGCCGGGCGCGTCCGCCGCGGCGTGCTGCTGCTCTGCTTCCACTCCGTGGTGACGTTCGCGGGCACGGCCCTGGAGACGGCCACGCCGAGCCGGGAGTCGAGGCCCTGCTCCAGCAGGACGTAGACGAGGCCGGTCAGCAGGATGCCGACCAGCATGAGCAGTCCGGTGTAGAGGGCGGTCAGCCGGGCCCGTTCGCTGTTCACCGGCCCGCCCCCACGCGGTAGCCCGAGCCCGGGACCGTCTCGATCACGGGCGGGTCGCCGAGCTTGGCGCGGAGCTTGGAGAGCGTGACGCGGACGCTGTTGGTGCGGTAGCTGGTGTCCTCCTCCCACACCTGCTCGATCAGGTCCTCTCCGCTGACGACCGCGCCGTCGGCCCGCATCAGCGACTCCAGCACGGCGAACTCCTTGCGGGACAGGGCGAGATAGCGGCCGTCGCGGCTCGCCTGGCGCCTGGCCGTGTCCAGGACCAGCCCGGCCCGTTCCAGCACGGGCGGCAGCGCGGGCTGGGCGCGGCGGCCGAGGGCGAGCACGCGGGCGAGCAGCTCGTCGTACGCGAACGGCTTGCTGAGGTAGTCGTCCGCGCCGAGGCTCAGCCCGGCCACCCTGTCCCGTACGTCCCCGGCGGCGGTCAGCATCAGGATGCGGGTGAGCAGCCGCTGCCCGACGACCCGGCGGCACACCTCGTCGCCGTGCAGCCGGGGCAGGTCGCGGTCGAGGACGAGCACGTCGTACGCGCCGAAGCGGAGCTTGTCGAGCGCGGCGCGGCCGTCGTGCGCCACGTCCACGGCGACGGCGTCCCGCCGCAGCCCCTCGGCGATCATCTCGGCCAGAAACTCCTCGTCCTCCACCAGAAGTACGCGCATGGACCCTGTCTATCGGAGAAGGGGGTTTCGTCGGTGTAAACGAATTCGCTGAGAGAAACGAAAGGCGCTCCTGCGGCACGGTCCCGGTGTGCGTATTCCGCGCACCGATAACGCCGTTGAAGAGGAGAACGTCATGCGGAAGTCGTCCATGCCCCCTCGTCTCGCCGCCGCAGTCGCCTGCGTAGCCGTATTGGGGCTTTTCGGCACGGCATGTTCCGACAGTTCCGGAGAAAAGGGCGGGAAGGACGGGAAGGACTCCGCGGCGCAGGGCGGCGGAAAGACCGAGGCGGACCAGGCCGTGGAGTGGCGCAAGTGCCTGCGGGACAACGGGGTGAAGATGCCCGAGCCCAAGGGCGACGACGCGCAGGCGGGGGTCCAGGTCGACAGGAGTAACCAGGGCGCCATGAAGAAGGCGATCGAGGCCTGCAAGGACAAGGCCCCGAAGAACGGCCCCGGCAGCCCGATGTCGCAGAAGGAGCGGGACGCGCTGGTCGAGCGGACCAAGTGCCTGCGCAAGCACGGCGTGGACGTGCCCGTCCCCAAGGAGGGCCAGGCGGCGGCGCTGCCGAGGCCGAAGAACGCGGCGGAGAAGAAGGAGCTGGCGAAGGCCCACAAGGCGTGCGGGAGCGAGACCCGTTGAGCACGGACGAGCGAGCGGCGCGGCCGGAGAAGCGCCCCCGGATGAAACGCGGCACCGTGCTGGCGGCGGCGCTGGCGGTCCTCGCCGTGGTGGGCGGCTCCGCCGCGTTCGTCGCCCTGGGCTCCTCCGGCGGCGACGGCGACGGGGGCACGTCCGGCACCGGCGGCCTGCCCCCGGCGACCGCCACCGTCCAGCGCGAGGACCTCAGCGAGAGCGCCGAGGCGGAGGGCACCCTCGGGCACGCGGGCAAGCGGAAGATCAACGGTGCCGCCTCGGGCACCCTGACCTGGGCGCCCAAGAGCGGTTCGGTGATCAAGCGGAACGGCCGGCTGTACGAGGTCGACGACCACTCCGTACGGCTGCTGTACGGCTCCGAGCCGATGTACCGGACGTTGAAGGAGGGCGTCACGGGCGACGACGTACGACAGTTCGAGGCGAACCTCGCCGCGCTCGGCTACACCGGCTTCACCGTCGACGACGAGTACACCGGCCTCACCGCCGACGCCGTGAAGCGCTGGCAGGAGGCGAACGGCGACAAGGAGACCGGCACCGTCACCCAGCGGGACATCGCCTTCGCCTCCGGCGCCGTACGGATCGAGAGCACCGCCCTGTCTGTCGGGGACAGGACGGCGCCCGGACGCCCCGTACTGTCCACGACCGGCTCCGAGCGCGTCGTCACCATGAAGCTCGACGTCGCGGAGAGCGGCTCCGTGAAGCCGGGCGACAAGGTGACCGTCACGCTCCCCGACGGCGAGTCGGCGCCCGGCGAGGTCCGTTCCGTCGGCACCAGGGCGAAGAAGGGCACGGACCCCGAGGACGACTCGCCCAAGGTCCCGGTCACCGTCTCCCTGGACGCGCCGGACAAGGCGGGCGCCCTGGACCAGGCGCCCGTGACCGTGGAGCTGAAGGGGGAGACGCGGAAGGACGTGCTGACGGTGCCCGTCGAGGCGCTGATCGCGCTGCCCAGCAAGGGCTTCGGCGTCGAGGTCGTCCAGCACGGCAGATCCCGCGAGGTACGCGTCGAGCCCGGCCTCTTCGCGCAGGGCCGGGTCGAGGTCAGCGGCGGCGGACTGCGCGCCGGGATGAAGGTGGGGGTGCCGAAGCTATGACGCGAGTCGTGGGTCTCACGGGCGTCACGAAGGAGTACCCGGGCGGCGTCACGGCGCTGCGCGACGTCGATCTCGCCGTCGAGGAGGGCGAACTGGTGGGCATCGTCGGGCCGTCCGGCTCGGGGAAGTCCACGCTGCTGCACATCATCGGCACGCTGGACCGGCCCACGTCCGGCGCCGTCGAGATCGCCGGGTTCGACGTGGCGGCGCTCTCCGACCGCGAACTCTCCACGCTGCGCGCCCGGCACGTGGGCTTCGTCTTCCAGGCGTTCCACCTGGTGCCGGGGATCAGCGCGCTCGACAACGTGGCCGAGGGGCTGCTGTATTCGGGCCTCTCGCGCGCCCTGCGGTGGCGGCGGGCCGCCGAGGCGCTGGAACGCGTCGGCCTCGCCGACCGCGCCCGCCACCGGCCGCACGAGCTGTCCGGCGGCCAGAAACAGCGGGTCGCGATCGCCCGGGCCGTGGTCGGCGGCCCCGAACTGCTGCTCGCGGACGAGCCGACCGGCGCGCTGGACTCCGCCTCCGGCGACTCGGTCATGGCGCTCCTGCACGACCTCAGCGCCTCGGGGTCGACCATCGCGGTCATCACGCACGACGCGGAGGTCGCCGACCGTCTCCCGCGCCGGGTGCGGCTGCGGGACGGCGCGGTGGTGGAGGACGTGACGGGCGACGTGCCGGACGACGTGCCGGGACCCGCGCGGGACGTACCGGCCCGGAGGAGCGCCTGATGGCCCGGCGTTTCCTCCGGCACCGCGGGCTCGCCCCGGCACGGCTCTCGCCGCGCGACGTCCTGCACGTCGGCTCCGGCGGCCTGCGCAGCCGCCCGCTGCGCGTCGTCCTGTCCGCGCTGGGCATCGCCATCGGCATCGCCACGATGATCTCCGTGGTCGGCGTGTCCGCCTCCAGCGAGGAGCAGCTGATGCGGCGGCTCGACCGGCTCGGCACCAACATGCTGGTGGCGTCGCCGGGCGACGCGATGTTCGCCGGTGAGGACGTCAAGCTGCCGAAGAGCTCCGTCGGAAAGGTCGGCCGTATCGACGGGGTGGAGCAGGCGGGCGCGACGGGCGAGGTCGACGCGTCCGTTCGCCGCAGCGCGAAGATCCCGGAGGACGACAGCGGCGGCATCGCCGTCCAGGCCGCGTCCCAGGGGCTGCTGAAGACCGTACGCGGGGAGGTCGGCAGCGGCGCCTGGCTGAACCGCGCCAGCGGGCGCTACCCCGCCGTCGTCCTCGGCCATGTCTCCGCGCGGCGGCTCGGGATCGGCAAGGCCGGGCAGCAGGTGTGGCTGGGGGACCGGTACTTCACGGTCGTCGGCGTCCTCGACCCGCTGCCGCTGGCCCCGGAGCTCGAACGCTCGGCCCTCGTCGGCTGGGACGCCGCCGAACGGCTGCTCGCCTTCGACGGCCACCCGACCTCCGTGTACGAGCGCTCGACGGACGAGTCCGTGAGCACCGTACGCGAGCTGCTCGGGCCCACCATCGACCCGGAGAGCCCGCAGGAGGTCAAGGTCACCGACCCCTCCGCGAAGCTCCAGGCGCGGGCGGCGACGGAGGGCGCCTTCAACAGCCTGCTGCTCGGCCTCGGCGGCATCGCGCTTCTGGTCGGCGGGGTCGGCGTCGCCAACACCATGATCATCTCGGTGCTGGAGAGACGGTACGAGATCGGGCTGCGGCGCTCGCTGGGCGCGGCGCGGGGGCAGATCCGCATCCAGTTCGTCACGGAGTCGCTGCTGCTCTCCTGCCTGGGCGGCGCGGCCGGTGTCGCGCTGGGCGCGGCGGCCACGGCGGTCTTCGCCCGCCTCGACGGCCTGCCCTGGGTGGTGCCGCTGTGGGCGGTGGCGGGCGGCTTCGGGGCCACCCTGGTCATCGGCACCCTCGCGGGCCTCTACCCGGCGGTCCGCGCCGCCCGCCTCTCCCCGACCCTGGCCCTGCACGCGGCGTAGAGCGACGGCGCGGCGCGGTCCGCCGGTGCCGGGATCCGGAGGGGCGTCCATGGCGGCGCGCAGCGCGCGTACGGCGTGGTGCACGCGGGACTTGACGGTGCCCGGCGGGGACGCCGGGCACCTGACCGGCCTCGCGCATCGTACGGTCGGAGAAGACGAGAGCTGACGCCTCGTCAGCGCCTCGTCAGGCTCCGGGATCCGCCGGATCCTCCTGGGCCAGGGCCCGGAACTCCCACGGGTCGTGGGCCGAGACGACGCGGACACCGGAGGCGGGGTCCGCGGCGAGGGCGCCGAGCCGGGTCACGCCCGTGAGGCGGAGGTCCCGGTCGGCCTCCGTCTGTTCCTGGAGGGTGTCCAGGAGCGGGGGAGCGGCGGGGGCGTCCTGGCGGAGTTCGCCGTGGAAGTAGTAGGCGTCACCGGCGTGCAGGAGCCATCCCGCGTCGCCGCGCACCGCGAGCGCCGTGTGGCCGGGGGTGTGGCCCGCCAGCGGGACGGCCAGGATGTCGGCGGGCAGCCCGGGGAGCGGGCGGACGCCCGTGAACCCGTGCCAGCGCTCGTCGCCGTCGGTGGCGTAGGGGGACCAGCGGGGGCCGTGCGCCCAGTGGGGGTGCGGTGTGCCGGAGACGGCGGCGAGTTCGTCCTCGTGGACGTGGACGAGTGCGTCGGGGAAGTCGGGCAGCCCGCCGGTGTGGTCCCGGTGCAGATGCGTCAGGAAGATGTGCCGTACGTCCTCGGGGCGGTGCCCCAGCCGGGTGACCTGGCGGAGCGCCGTCTCCGCCGGGTCGAGGCGCGGCCGCGCCCAGCCGAGGAAGTCCTCGCCGAGCCGGGCGGCCGGGGAGGCGGTGTCCGCCAGCCCGAAGCCGGTCTCGACCAGGACCAGCCCGCTGGTTTCGGTCTCGATGAGCAGACAGTGGCAGACCACGGGCAGGGGAGCGAGACCGTGGGCCCCGACAGGCTCGACGGCCAGCATCGAACCGCAGTTGAGATGATGAACGCGCATGGGAGACGACGTTAGGAGGGCCGCTCGTGGCTCACCAAGCAGTAGGTCACGGCCACGATCACGGCCACGGTCACGACGGGGCGGGGCTGCTGGACGCCTGCCCGGGGCCGGACCCCGGGCCCGGCCCGGACTGTCCCGTGGAGGTCACGCTCGCCGCGCTGCGCGGCCGGTGGACGCCGCTGGTGCTGCGCGAGTTCCTGCACAGCGGGACCCGCGGCTACTCCGAGCTGGCGCAGGCGCTGCCCGCCCTCTCCGACAAGGTGCTCTCCGAACGGCTGGCCCAGCTCACGCGGGCAGGGGTGCTGGTGCGCGAGCGGACCGCCGGCTGGCCGCCGCGCGTCACGTACACCCTCACCCGGCGCGGCCGCGACCTGGATGCCGTGCTGCGGATCATGTGGGACTGGGGAGCCGGTGGGGAGCAGGCAGCGGATCAGGCCCGGACGTGAGTGGCGGGGCCGGGCGCCGAGTTGGCCAGGTCGCGGCTGATGACCAGGCGCTGGATCTGGTTGGTGCCCTCGAAGATCTGCATGACCTTCGCCTCGCGCATGTACCGCTCGACGGGGAAGTCACGGGTGCAGCCCGCGCCGCCGAGGACCTGTACGGCCTCGGTGGTGACCCGCATCGCCGCGTCGGTGGCGACGAGTTTGGCGATGCTGGCCTGGCGGCCGTACGGCAGTCCGGCGTCCTTGAGCCGGGCCGCGGCCAGCACGGTCGCCCGGGAGGAGGCGACCGCGGCCTCCATGTCGGCGAGGAGGAAGGCGATGCCCTGGTGGCCGACGATCTTCCGGCCGAAGGTCTCCCGCTCCCGGGCGTACGCGAGCGCGTCGTCCAGCGCGCCCTGCGCGAGCCCGACGGCGACCGCGGCGATGCCGAGGCGCCCGGCGTCCAGGCCCTCCAGCGCGATGGCCAGCCCCTGGCCCTCCTCACCGATCAGCCGGTCCTCCGGTACGCGGACGTCGTCGAAGCGCATGGTCGCGGTGGCCGAGCCGGTCAGCCCCATCTTGCGCTCCGGGGGATCGGCTTCGAGGCCCGGCGCTTCGGCCGGTACGAGGAAGCAGGAGACGCCCCGGGCGCGGTCGGCGGAGGTACGGGCCATGACCGTGTAGAAGTCCGCGTGCCCGCCGTGCGTCGTCCACGCCTTCGCGCCGCGCAGCACGTACGCGCCACCGCCGTCGCCGTTCCCGCTCTCGTCCCCGCTCTCGCCCCCGCCCTCGCGCCCGGCCCGGCTGGTCATCGCGGCCGGGTCCGAACCGGCGTGCTCCTCCGACAGGCAGTAGGCGCCCAGCCGGTCGCCGTTCAGCAGCTCCGGCAGATGGCGTTCGCGCTGCGCCTCGGTGCCGTGCGTGGCCAGCGGGAAGCAGGACAGGACGTGCACGCTCATGCCGACGGCGACGCTCGCCCAGCGGGCCGCGACCTCCTCGACGACCTGGAGGTAGACCTCGTACGGCTGTCCGCCGCCGCCGTAAGCGGCCGGGTACGGCAGGGCGAGGAGCCCGGAGCGGCCCAGGGTGCGGAACACGTCGCGGGGGAAGCGCTCCGCCGCCTCGTGCTCCGCGGCGCGCGGCCGCAGCAGTCGCTCGGAGATCTCGCGCGTCAGGCCGAGCAGGTACGCGGCCTCTTCGGTCGGCAGCAGCCGGGAGACGGGCATGGCAGACGAACTCCTGGTCCTGGTCCTGGTAGTACCTCGTACGGGCGTCACCGGCCGCCCAGCTCCCTGCGGCGCCGGTCCCGCAGCACGTAGCGCTGGATCTTCCCGCTGGGAGTCTTGGGCAGCCCGTCGGCGAAGTGGACGGCGCGCGGGTAGGCGTGGGCGGCGAACCGGGTCTTGACCAGATGCTGCAGCTCCCTGACGAGGACGTCGTCACCGACCGTGCCCTGGCGGAGGACGACGAAGGCTTCGAGTACCTCGCCGCGCAGCGCGTCGGGCACCCCGACGACCGCGGCGTCGGCGACCTGGTCGTGCTGGAGCAGCGCGCTCTCGACGTCGAAGGGCCCGATGCGGTACCCGGCCATGATGATGACGTCGTCGTCCCGGGAGGAGAAGGAGAAGTATCCGTCCTCGTCGCGGGTTCCGGCGTCGCCGGTCAGGTACCAGCGGCCGTCGGCGGAGAAGCGTTCGGCGGTCTTCCGGGGGGAGTCGGTGTAGCCGGAGAACCACATGAGCGGACTGTCGGCCACCCGGAGCGCGACCCGCCCCGGCGTACCGGCGGGGGCGGGCTCGTCGCGGTCGTCCCGCAGGACCTCCGCCGACCAGCCGGGCAGCGGCCGGCCCATCGAGCCGGGCCGGACGGGGGCGCGTACGGCCTCTGCCCACCCGTTGACGATGACCATGCCGTGCTCGGTCTGCCCGTAGTGGTCGCGCACGGGGACGCCGAACGTCTTCTCGGCCCAGCTGATCACCTCGGGCGTGAGCGGCTCACCGGCCGAGGAGGCGGTACGCAGCCGCAGTCCGTCGGGCGCGGGCTCCGGGGCGCCGCGCAGGCTGCGGTAGGCGGTGGGCGCCGCGGCGAAGTTCGTGACCCCGAACTCCTCCATCACCCGCCAGGTCAGCGCGGGGGAGAAGCCGGAGTGCAGCAGCAGGCTGCGGCGGCCCGCGGCGAGGGGGCCGAGGAGGGCGTAGTAGAGGCCGTAGGCCCAGCCGGGGTCGGCGGCGTTCCAGAACACGTCGTCGGGCCTGACGTCGAGGCCGTACTCCAGATACGCCTGGAACGAGGCCAGCGCCTTGACCGGGACCGGCACGCCCTTGGGCGAGCCGGTGGTGCCGGACGTGAACAGCTGGACGAGCGGCGCCTCCCCGCCGAGCACCGCGGCCCGGCCCTCCGGCTCGTCGCCGCTGTACGCGCCGAGCAGCCGGTCGAACGAGAGGTCGCCGTCGCCCGGTTCGCCGCCCACGACCACGACCCGCCACGGGGGAACGGCGGGCATCTCGTCGCCGGGCGCGAGCTTGCTCCGCTGGTCGGCGTCGACCACGACGGCCTTCGCCGAGCTCGCCCTCAGGCGCAGCGCGAGCGCGGGCGGCGCGAAGGCGGTGAACAGCGGTACGTGCACGGCCCCGCGCCGCCAGATGCCCAGCAGCGCCACGGCCAGCTCGGCCGACTTCCCCATCAGGACGGCGACCTTGTCCCCCGGCCCGATGCCGATACCGGCCAGCGCGGCGGCGAAGCGCGCCGACTCCCGGCGGAGGGTGCCGTAGGTGAGGTCGCGGGACGACAGGTCGGCCTCGACGACGGTGAAGGCCACGGCGTCGGCGGGATGGCGGTCGCAGAGCAGCTCCGCGGCGCACGCCCGCGGCGAACCGGAATACGACATCAGTTCGCGGACCCGGTCCGGTACGGCCGTGGGGTCCGCGACATCCCCGAGCTCACCGGCGGTTTGACCGATGCTGGTCACCATCAGCACCTTCCTCGCAGAGTTGGCCGACGCTTTGCGGCGGGGTCACGTCGACCTATGCTCCGGGTCACACGGATGGCCGACTACCCCCGGAAAGGGGCAGGGGCAATGGCGAGGGAGCCGAACGCGGACATGCACGCGGGCATGCACGCGGACATGTCGATGCGTCCCGACGACGGCGACGCCTTCCGGCAGGCCCTGCGACTGGCCCAGCGGCGCTCCGACCTCCCCATGGCCTTCGGCGGTCCCGTCCGGGGCGAGGTCCTCCACCTGACCCAGCACCTCGGCCTGCAGACCTCCGGCCTGCGCGGACTCCCCGTCCACGCCGCGACCGGGCTGGGCGGCCAGGTCCTCGTGGAACGCCGCCCCGCCGCCGTCGCGGACTACGGCTCTGCCGACTCCATCACCCACGACTACGACGCCCCCGTCCTCACCGAAGGCATCCGCTCCGTCGTCGCCGTCCCCGTCGTCGTCTCCGGCGCGGTGCGCGGGGTGCTGTACGGCGCGTCCCGCGGCGTCGCGCCGGTCGGGGAGCGCGCGACCGACACGATGGTCGGCGCCTCCCGCCAGCTGGCGCGCGAACTCGCCGTACGGGACGAGGTCGACCGGCGGCTCAGGCTCCGCCAGGCGGCGGAGACCGGACCGGGCCACGGCCCACGCCACGGCGCGGGCCACGAGCCGGGCGCGGGCTGCGGCATGAGCCACGACGCCGCCGAGGAGCTCCGCGAACTCCACGCGGACCTGCGGGCCCTCGCCCAGTCCGTGGACGACGAGACGCTGCGCGGACAGCTCCTGGACGCCACCCGGCGCCTGGCCGGACTCGGCGCCCCGCGCGAACCGGAGCCCCGCACCGCGCTGGCACCCCGCGAGCTGGACGTCCTCGCCCAGATCGCCCTGGGCTGCAGCAACGCCGAAGCGGCGGCACGCCTCTCGCTGCGCCCCGAGACGGTCAAGGCGTATCTGCGCAGCGCCATGCGCAAGCTCGACGTCCGCACCCGTTACGAGGCGGTGGTCACCGCCCGCCGTCGCGGGCTGCTTCCCTGACCGTCCGCCCCTCGCGGGTGTACGGGCCCGAGTGCGCCGCGCGCGCTCCTCGTTCGCTTCCCGCTCCCTGCCGCTCACCGCGTCACCCGATCCCCGCATGGGCACTTTCGGTAACGGATCAACTCCACCGAGTCATCAGTCGACTCGGCTCGTCGTCCGGAAGGAACCTTGATGCTCAAGCGTCTCGCCGTTGTCCTCAGCGGCCTCGCCCTCGCCCTCGGCGGTGCCGTGACCCTCGCGCCCGCCGTCCAGGCGACTCCGCAGGGCTGCTTCTACCACGTACTGGAGCGGCATCCCGGCGCGGACACCGCAGTGGTCGAACGGGCCTGTCTCCTCGGGGCCGAGGGCAGCCCGGAGGCCGTCCAGGCCTGCTACTTCGAGATGCGGAAGGACTACATCCCCGCGCAGCTCGCCCACGAGGCCTGCCGCCGCGCGAGCCAGCGGTAACGAGCCGCGAGGGCAGGCGCCCGGCCGTGGGCACGCACCGTGTCCGCGGCCGGATAGCCTGGGCCGCGTGAACCCTCTGCCATGACGTTGACGAACCGGCGTCGATGAAACGTATCATCGGTCGCATCCGCAGGTCAGCGAGGAGCAGATCGGCGGAGTGCGGGTTCGTGGCGGTCGAGGAGGTACGCGGCGTTGGTCAGCATCAGGGAGGTCGCCGAGCGGGCGGGCGTCTCCGTGGGGACGGTGTCGAAGCACCTGAACGCCCCGCACCGCGTCGCCCCGGAGACCGCGAAGCGGATCCGGCGCGCGATCAAGGATCTCGGGTACGTGCGCAACGAGGCGGCCCGGCAGCTGAGGGCGGGGCAGAGCAACACGCTCGCGTTCGTCGCGCTCGAACTCCGCAACCCGTTCTTCGGCGAGGTGGCGCACGCCGTGGAGCGGCGCGCCGCGGAGGCAGGTCTCTTCCTCGTGCTCGCCAGCAGCGACGGCGATCCGGTGCGGGAGTCGCAGTACATCGACATGTTCGTCCAGCAGCGGGTGCGCGGGCTCATCCTGGCCTCCGGGACGACGCGGGACGCGGACCTCGAACTGCTCGCGGCACGCGAGATCCCGACGGTGCTCGTCGACGCGTACGGCTCGTCGGACCGCTTCTCGTCCGTCTCCGTCGACGACGTGCTGGGCACCCGGCGCGCGGTGACGCACCTGATCGAACAGGGCTGCCGCTCGATCGCGTTCGTGGGCGGCCCCGACACGGTCCGGCAGATCGGCGAACGGATCGAGGGCGCCCGGCAGGCGGTGGAGGCCCACCCCGGGGTGCGGTTCGAGGTGCTGCCGACCGGGGAACGGACCGTCGCCGCCGGGCAGCACGCGGGGGAGGCCCTCGCCGCGCGCCGGGCCGACGAGCGCCCCGACGGCATCGTCGCGGCGAACGACTCGGTGGCCGTCGGCCTCGTGCAGTCCTTCGGCGAGCGGCCCGGCCTGCGCATCCCCTCCGACATCGCGCTCGTCGGCTACGACGACATGGAGTTCGCGGCGACCACGCTGGTGCCGCTCACGACCGTACGGCGCCCGCGCGACATGTTCGGCCGCACCGCGGTCGACCTGGTCCGGGACCAGGCCGAGGCGGAGGGCAGACTGCCGGTCCGCTCCATCGTGATCCAGCCGGAACTGGTCGTACGCGCCAGCTCGTTGCGCCGAAGCGGCTGAGTGACTGAGCGTCAGCCGCCTCGTACGGGCTCGGCGCGCAGCGTGAGATCGGCCTCGGCGGCGGTGCGCAGCAGGTCCAGGCTGCGGACCGGCGTGGCGGTCCCGTCATGGGACACGTGGGCGTGCTCCCGCACCCGTGCCTCCCAGGCGTCCGCGTCGTACGACAGCCGCAGCGCGGCCCGGCTGCCCTGGACCAGGGCGCGGCCCGGGGCCTCCAGGGTGATCGGGGCGAAGGACATGAAGCGTTCGGTGATCTCGACGGGCGCTGCGGCGGTGAGGCGGTCGCGCAGCACGAGGCTGCCCCCGGAGAAGGCGAACTCGCGGACGAGGGAGGTCAGCGCGGGCACCGGGTAGGCGCGGGCGAGGTCGAGCCGGAACAGGGTCCGCCGCGCGGTCCGTTCGGCGGCGAGGACCTCGGCGGCGGCGTCCCGTGACGCGCGCTGGGGCGTGCCGTCGAGCAGGGGGACGCTGTGGCCCTGCGAGCCGGTGCACAGGATGTCGTAGCGGCCGGGGCCGAAGTACTGGGCCGAGTAGAAGCCCTGGCCGAGCTCGGCCAGGAGCGGTTCGCCGTCGACGGCCAGGACGAAGCTGCCGACGTCGTTGTGGTTGTGCAGCTCGTCGTTGTGGCCGCCCTTCGCGGCGAACGCCACCTCGTGCCCGCCCGTACGGGTGCGCGTACGGGCGATCATCCACTGCACGTCGGGGAGGTAGCCGCCGGGCTCGGGGGCGGTGTGCGCGGACGGCTCGGGGCCGGACTCGGACTCGTGCGCCCAGACCAGGGAGCGCAGGGCCGTCGGCCACGAGCCCATGGTGTTGACCGGCTCCGTCCTCAGGCGGTCCGGCGGGGGCGGGGGGAGGGCGGGGAAGCGCCGCCTCAGACACGCGGCCAGCCCGGGGTCGAGGGTGCTGTGCGGCGGGCTGTCGGAGAACGCGGCGGTGGCCGTGCCGGAGAGGAAGACGCGCTCCGGGAAACGGGCGATGCGCTCCAGCTTGCCCGGGGGGACGTCGAGTTCGGCGAAGAGGTCGACGCGGCCCGCCGTACGCCGGTGCAGCGCGTCCGCGTAGACGGTGAAGAAGCCGAACCCGTAGCTCCAGTAGGCGAGCCCCTCGGGGCAGGCGCCGTCGTCGCCGTATCCGGTCAGGAAGCAGCGCATGGCCTCGGTCATCCGGGAGGTGATCAGAGCCAGCTCGGCTTCGGCGTCCTCGTCGTCGAGGAGGTGGAGCGCGGCCATTCCCACGGAACCGCCGCACACCGCCGACCAGTTCGTCCGCGCCGTCTCCCACCAGGGCGCGGGGTGGTCCAGGAGCGGGCGCAGGACGCGGCGGGTCACCTCGTCGCGGATCCGCGCGGCGACCAGCGGGTCCAGCCGGTCGGCGAGGAGATGGCGCAGCTCGGCCAGGGTGAAGGCGGTCTCGGCGGCGAACAGGTCGATCTGCTCGGCGTGCGGGCGCGGCGGCCGGGGGTCCGTCAGCCCTTCGAGGTGCGCGGGCAGGGCCCAGGCGTACTCGTCGCAGACGGCCCAGATCAGGTCCTCCAGCGGCCCCAGGCACCGGCGCCCCTCCCCGTCCGGCTCGCTGAGCGCGGTGAGGGCGAGGTCGGTGAGCCGGTTGCGGCGCCTGCGGAAGTACACGTCCTGGAACGGGGCCCGCGCGCCGTCCTCCGCGTAGCGCCGGTACAGGGAGAACGGCAGCGGCTCGACGGGCGCGTCCGCCCATGCCTCGGCGCGTGCGGCGACCGCCTTGAGGGCCGGGCCGCCGAGGGGAGAGGCGCGCACGCGGTCCCAGAGCTCGGGGGAGCGGTATCCGGCGATCAGATCCTCGCGCCGCCCGGCCCGCAGGGCCTCGGCCATGTCGTGCATGCGCGTTCCTTTTCTGGAGGGGGCGGGGACGTGTCCCTACGCCGTACGGGAGAACTGTTCCTGGCCGACCGGGTGGGCGAGCGGCTCTCCTCGCGTGAGGCGTTCCACCTCGCGGACGGCGCCGTCGCCGAGGCGGCGCAGCTCGTTGCCCGCCGAGCCCGCGGTGTGCGGGGTCAGTACGGCGTTGGGCAGGGTCCACAGCGGCGAGGAGGGCTCCGGCACCTCGGGCTCCGTGACGTCGAGCACGGCGTGGATCCGGCCCGAGGCCAGCTCCGCGACCAGCGCGTCCTGGTCGACGAGCGCGCCACGGGCGGTGTTGACGAACGTGGCCCCGTCGGGCAGCAGCCGCAGGCGGTCGGCCGTGATCATCCCCCGGGTGGTGTCGAGCAGCGGGGCGTGCAGGGAGACGACGGAGCAGCTCGCCATCAGCTCGTCGAGCGAGGCGGACCGGGCGCCGAGCCGCGCCGCCTCCGCCTCGTCGGCGTACGGGTCGTGGAGCAGCACCTCCATGTCGAAGGGGCGGAGCAGCTCGCAGACCCGGCGGCCGGTGCGGGAGGCGCCGACGATGCCGACGCGCAGCCCGTACGTGCCGCGCCCGGCGGGCAGTTCGGACTCGTCCGGCGCCGCGCGGCGCCTGCGGTAGGTGTGCTGGGCGGCGAAGTGCGCCTTGCCGCCGAGCAGGATCATCGCGAGCGCGTACTCGGCGACGGGCCGCGCGTTGTTGTCCGCCTGCGAGGAGACGGCCACTCCGGCGGCGAGGTCCGCGTCGTCCACCAGCGTGCGGACGCTGCCCGCCGTGTGCACCAGGGCGCCGAGGCGCGGGGCGAGTTCGCGCAGGGCGCGGCCTCCCGTGGTGGTTCCCCAGCCGGAGACGAGGACGTCCGCCTCGCGGAGCATCCGGGCGGCGCCCGGGTCCGTGAGATCGCCGCCCGCCGGGCTGATCCGGACATCGGCGCACCGTTCGAGCCGTTCCCAACTCCGGTGGCCGAACAGGCGGTTGCGCAGATCGTCCCGAAGGGCGACCACGGCGGTCCAGCGGGTGAATCGATTCATCCTCGTGACGCTAAGCCGCGCAAGGGGGAGCGTCAAGGAGTTGAGCGGGAACAGGAGGTTACCGAAGTTTTCTCGGCTCACTTTGTTGACGCGCGGATCACCCGAGAGCTAGCTTCCCGGAAACCTGAGTGAAACCTTTCACCCTCACGGTGCGGACCTGACCCTCCGGCCGGAGCCGCGCCGTAAAGGAAGGAATCGAGCCATGGCGAGTCCCGTCGCGGAGCGGACAGCCCCCGCCCCGACGCCGCAGTTGCAGAAGGGGGAGGCACGGCGCAGGCGCCGCTTCCCCTGGTTCGTCTACGTCGGCCTGCTGCCCCTGTTCGCGCTGCTGGGCGTGCTGGCCTACTATCCGGCGGTCAGCGGCATCTACCACTCGTTCTTCGACTGGCGGCCCGGCTTCGACTCGCCGTTCGTGGGCCTGGAGAACTACCGCACCATGTTCGCCGACGAGCTGTGGTGGGACTCGTTCAAGAACCTGGGATACATCTTCCTGGTCAGCGTCACGGTGATGTGGTTCTTCCCGCTGCTCGCCGCCGAGCTGGTGATCAGCCTCAAGAGCGAGCGGCTCCAGTTCGTCTTCCGAACGGTGCTGATCTTCCCGCTCGCCTTCCCGGGCGTGGTGACGGTCCTGGTGTGGTCGTTCATCTTCGATCCCAACGACGGCATGCTCAACCAGGCGCTGAACGCGATCGGTCTCGACTCCCTCGCGCACAACTGGGTCGGCGACCCCGCGACAGCCCTCCCCGCGCTCCTCGTCATCGGCTTCCCCTGGGTGGCCAGCCTGCCGTTCCTGGTCTTCCTCACCGCGCTGCAGAACATCCCCAAGGAGGTCCTGGAGGCGGCCTCGCTCGACGGGTGCGGGCGGCTGCGGCGCGTCTTCAGCATCGACCTCCCGCTGATGGCGGCCCAGATGAAGCTGCTGTTCTTCCTGGCGACGATCTCCGTCCTGCAGTTCGGGTTCGCCGCCTACCTGGTGACCGGGGGAGGGCCCGACAACGCCACCCAGGTGCCGGTCCTCCGCATGATCGGCGTCGCCTTCGAGGGCAGCGACTGGGGCTACGCCGCCACCCTCTCCTCCACCCTCTTCGTCATCACCGCACTGCTCAGCGGCGCTCTCACGCTGATCCGCCGGAAGGAGAACTCCGATGTCCGAGCGCTCTGACGTGCTGACGGCGACGGTGAAGGGCCGGGGCGCGGAGCCCACGCGCCCGTCCGTACGGGCCGGGGACCACGACCGGGGCCGGGGCCGGGACGCGGGCGGGGCCGCCGCCGCGCGCAGGCGGGCCCGCGGAGGCCGGATCGGCCAGGGCGCCGTGATCCTGGTGCTCGGCGCGATCGCCCTGGTGGCGCTCTTCCCGTACCTGTTCATGTTCATGACGTCGTTCAAGACGAACGGGCAGTTCAACGACAGCTACTGGGTGCCGACCTGGCCGTTCCACCTGGAGAACTACAGCACGGCCTGGCAGCAGATCCAGCCGTACTTCATCACCTCGATCCTCGTCGCGCTCGCCGCGATCGTCGGCACCGTGGCGCTGTCGTCCGTCGCCGGATTCCTCTTCGCGCGCTACGAGTTCTTCGGCCGCCGCGTGCTGTACGCGATGGTCGTGATGCTGATGATGGTGCCGCCGGTGGCGAGCCTCATCCCGATGTTCGTGCTCATGCGCGACCTCGACCTGCTCAACACGACGACCGTGCTGATCCTGCCGCACATCGCGAGCAGCGTCGTCCTGGCGACGATCCTGATGCGGACGTTCGTCGCGCAGATCCCGCAGGAGCTCTTCGACGCCGCGCGGATCGACGGGGCGAACGGCCCCCGGATGTTCCGCTCCCTCGTGCTGCCGCTGTCGATGCCCGTCATCGGCACGGTCTCGCTGCTCACGGTCATCAGCGTGTGGAACGACTTCTTCTGGCCGCTGCTGGTCATCACCGAGGACAAGCTGCGCACCATCCCCGTCGGCCTCGCCTTCTTCAAGGGGCAGAACGCCACCGAGTGGGGGCCGCTCTTCGCCGGCTACACGCTGGCCAGCCTGCCCCTGCTGCTGCTCTTCACGTTCCTCTCCAAGTACTTCCTCGCCGGAGTCCAGGGCGGATTGCCCGGCACCGGCAAGTGACCGAAGTCCCCTCTGCTTCCCCCTCCTTCTCCTTCACGGAAGGCACTGTCATGCGCTCACGATTCCGCCGACCGAGCCGTACGAAGGGCGTGGCCTCGTGCGTCGCGCTCGGGCTCGCCGCGGTGGCCGCACTCTCCGGCTGCTCCAGCTCCGACAACGGCGTGGGTCCGGACGGCAAGGTCGAGATCACCATTGCCGGGCCCAACCAGTGGAACGACCAGTCCGGCAGCTTCGGCAAGCCCTGGGAGAAGCTCATCGCCAAGTTCGAGAAGGCGGAGCCGAAGATCAAGGTCAAGACGAACGTGCTGCCGCTGGCCGACTACCAGAAGACCCTCGGCACCCAGCTCTCCGCCGGTACGGCCCCTGAGCTGGTCTTCTACTCGGCCCCGCACCAGCCGCACATGGTGCACACGCTGGACGACGAGCTGAAGAAGCCGAACCCCTATGTCGACGGCAACAAGAAGTGGGCGTCCCTCTTCAACCCGAAGTACTACGGCCCCGGGAAGGGCATCAACGCCGAGGGCAAGAAGGAGTACCTGCCGTTCAACGTCGTCTCGACCGGCCTCTATTACAACGAGAAGGCCTTCGACAAGGCCGGGGTCAAGGCACCGGTGAAGACGTTCGACGACCTGATGAGCGCCTGCGGCAAGCTCAAGAGCGCCGGATACGCGCCGCTGGCGATGGACAGCTCGCCGAGCGGCGTGGGCTGGACGATCAAGACGATCTCCAACATGCTGCTCGACAAGTACTACGACAAGCTCAATGTCTTCGCGCCCGACGGCTCCAAGGGCAAGAACTCGGAGGTCACGGACAAGGCGCGGTACCGGGCGATCCTCAGCGGTGACCTCGACGCGACCAAGACCCCCGAGGTCGGCGAGTCGGTGAAGCTGCTCAAGCGGGTCTTCGACAAGTGCGCCACCAAGAACTGGTCCGGCATCACCCCGTCCTCGTCCTCCGTCGTGAACGTCCGCGACTTCAGCTCCGGCAAGGCCGCCATGGCCTGGGGCACCCCCTTCGGCTACGGGGCGCTCGCGGGGGTCAAGGGCAAGGTCTCCAGCATGCCCTTCCCGACGATCACGAAGGGCACCACCGAGCTGTCGTCCGACGCCCCCGCGCAGTTCGGCGCGGACGCGGGCGGCACCAGCTACATGATCCCCTCGACGGTGAAGGACGCGAAGTACGACGCCGCGCTGAAGTTCCTGCAGTGGATGAGCGTGCCCGAGCACACCCAGGACTGGCTGGACGCCACCGGCGCGCTGCCCGTCCTCAAGGGCGCGAAGGCGCCCGAGGCCACCAAGTCCATGGCCCAGGGCGTGTGGAGCGAGAAGATGCGGGTCGGCGGCCAGCCGGACGCGCCCAAGGGCGTCTCCGTGGTGAGCCTCTACGACGGCTATCTCCTCGGCTCGAAGTCGCTGGGCACGACCCTCAAGGCCCTCGACGCCTCCTGGCACAAGCTTGCCGAGGAACAGGTCAAGGCGCACGGCTGGGACGACGAGCCCTGGGCGAAGGGCTGAGGTGCCGCTGTGAGAAGGAATCGCGCACGCAGGACCGCACGCAGGACCACCGCCCTCGCCGTCGGTACGCTGCTGCCGCTGGCCGTGCTGCACCCCCAGTCGGCCGGCGCCGCGGAGGGCCGCACGTACTACGTGGACAACACCTCCGGCAGCGGCTGCAGTGACAAGCACCCCGGCACCAGCCCCGAGGCGCCCTGGTGCGGCTTCGCACCGGCCAACGACCACACCTTCGTCCCCGGCGACCGGCTGCTGCTGGCCCGCGGCGCCGTCTTCGGCGAGGGCCTCTCGGTCAAGGGGACGGGCAGTTCGGACGCGCCCGTCACGATCGACGCGTACGGGCAGGGGCCGCGCCCCCGCATCGTCAAGAACAGCCTCGACACCGGGGTCTTCCTGCACAACCCGTCGTACTGGACCGTCCGCAACCTCGACGTCGGCTCGTCCACGGGCGGCAAGGGCGACATGCGGTACGGCGTCCGGGCCAACTTCACCTCGCCCGGGCACAAGGGGCTGGTGTTCGAGAAGCTCAAGGTCCACGACTCCCGTGTCGCGGGTCTGCACCTCGTCAACAACGGCCCGTACACCACCACGCAGTCCGTGCTGCAGGGGCTGCGGATCAGCCGGGTCGAGAGCACCCGCAACGCGCACGGCATCGTGACCAGCACCAACAAGAGCGCCACCGACCTGCCGCCCAAGCGCGTGCCCGGAAAGAGCGGGGAGAACGCCTTCACCGATGTCGTCGTCGACCGGGTGCACCTGCACGACGACGACAACAACAACGGCGACCCGTCCAAGGTGCCCTCCCAGATCGACTCGGGCTGCCCGGACGGCCTCGCCCTCGGCAACGTCACGAACGCCGTCGTCACCAACTCCGTGCTGCGCAACGAGGCCGCGTGCCGTACGACGTTCGGCACGGCGGCGGTCTACCTCGGCTCGGCCAGGAACGTCCTGATCGCCAACAACATCGTCACCGACACCCCCAACACCGCGAACCCGGACATGGTCGCCATCGACCACGAGTCCAGGACCAGCAAGATCACCATCCAGGGGAACTACTTCGCCGACAACTTCGGCGGCGGCATCGAGTACCTGGCCATCCACGGCGCGGACGACTTCCACGAGGGCAACAAGGTCGTGGACAACGTCTTCTCCGACAACGGCGTCCAGTCCCACATCCCGTACCCCCCGGACGGCGCCATCGCGCAGCTCGGCGACGACATCCCCGTCGCGGCCGAGCTGAACGGCAACCTCTACCACGAGCCCTTCGGCTTCATGACCGCCAAGTCCGGCGGCGACGTCTCCCGCTTCACCCGCAGCAACAACGTCCCCGTCGCCGAGCGGGGCGACCTGGACCACGCGGCGGAGGACTTCGGCCCGCCCGGCGACCGTGACCGCGGACCGTGGACGTACACGGTGCGCGACGGCAAGAGGTGGAAGCAGCTGCCGTGGGACGCGAAGCGGAGCGCGTACACCAGCGCCGCCGGAACCGTCGACCGGTTCACCTCCACCGCCGGAACGGCCCGCACCTGGACGGCGCCGCGCGCCGGCACCGTCAACCTCCGCGGCTTCGCCCGGCCCACGGACCCGGACGGCAAGGCCACCGTCTCCCTCACCCGCAACGGCCGCCCGCTCGCCGGGCCGTGGCGCGACATCGGCTCCACGGGCCGGGCCACCAACGCCGACGACGTACGGGTGCGCGCCGGTGACGTCCTCCGCTTCGAGACGGCCCCGGGCAGTACGCCCGTGAGCTGGGCCCCCGCCGTCGGCTACTCGGCGAAGAGCCGGGCCGACGACGCGCCCGGCACCTGGTCGTTCGCCAAGAACGGCGACACGCAGGGGTGGACCAGCGACAAGCCGCTCACGGCGAAGCGCGGCAGGCTCGACGTGCGGGCGAGCGGCGAGGAGACCGGACTCAAGACGCCGGGCGACCTGGAGCTCAGGCCGAAGGACCGCTCCGCGCTCCGTATGCGACTCGACAACGACACCCGCGCGAAGAGCGGCAAGGTCACCTTCACCACCGCGGACGGCCGCACCGGCACCGTGCCCTTCCACCTCAACCCCGAGGAGCCCAAGGGCCTCGCCGCCGCCGACCGCGACGTCCTCGTCCCGCTGGGCGGTGACAAGGCGTGGGACGGCACCGTACGGCGGCTGGCCGTGAGCTTCACGGGGGCCGACGGGCGGATCTCCGTGGACCGCATCGGCTTCGACGACCCGCCCGCGAAGTCCTGGGACTTCACCGACGGCGCCGAGGGATGGACCTTCAACCCCGACGTGAGCAAGCCCTCGGCGGGCACCCCCGCCTCCGACGTGGTCGCCGACACCGACAACTCCCAGGGCACCTTCACCCAGCACGCCGACCTCGCGTGGACCCACACCCGTATGCAGACCTTCCGGGCCACCAAGGGGAGCCTCGCCCGGCTCGACCTGTGGGCGTACCGCAAGGGCGAGCCCACCGGCTCGCTGTTCCTGCGGGTCGTGCGGCTCAAGAAGGGCGGCACCGACACGGCCGACACGCTCTTCACCGGGTCCGTGGCCCCGGACCGCGTCTCCACCGGGGGCGGAATGGTCAGCGTCCACCCCAACCTGAAGGACCTGGACCCGGACGCGACGTACGCGGTGCAGATCGCCGCGCCGTACCAGACCCCGGGCGGCGGAACGTACGGCATCGGCTACAACGACGCCGGGCTCCACACCGAAGGGCGCGAGTACTACTCCGTGGACGCCAGCGGCTCCTGGCACGGGCCCGAGGGCGGCGGCAAGCGCAGCCTGCGGTTCCGCACCTTCGCCCTCGCCGACGGTGCCACAGCCCCGGCGCCCGCCGACGGGTACAAGGCCGCGCCGACGGCCGACGGCGAGGTGAGAGGCAAGAGCGGCTACGAACCCGCGCTGCTCTCGCCCGGCCGCCTGGGCCTCGACGCCGACAAGCACCGCTACGTCCGCGTCCGCATGAGCAACCCCGACAACCGGCCCACCGGCTATCTGCTCTTCACCACCGAGGACGAGCCGGAGTTCGACATCCCGAACGGCGGCTATCCCCCCACCAACGAGGCCGGGCTCAAGGGCATCGCGTTCTCCCTCGTCCCCGGCGCCGAACACACCGAGTACGTCCTGGACATGGCGACCGTGCCCGGCTGGAAGGGCACCGTCAGTCAGCTCAAGGTGCAGCCCTTCAACCGCTGGAACTACTACATGGGCAAGCCCACCAGCAGCTGGACCGGAGCAATCGACTCCGTCCGCGTCGACCGCACCGAGGCTGACCGTACCGAGGAAGGTCAATGATGACCCGCTCCCCGTGCACCCCCCTCCTGCTCGCCACCGCCCTGGCCGTGCTGCTGCCCGCCCTGACTCTCTCCGGACCCGCGCAGGCGGCGAGCGCCACGTACCACGTCGACAACCGCTCCGGCTCCGGCTGCTCCGACTCCGGGCCGGGCTCCGCGCAGCAGCCCTGGTGCACCTTCGCGCCCGTCAACGCCCGTACGTACGGCGCGGGGGACAGGATCCTGCTGGCGCGGGGCGCGGCATGGAAGGAGGCCATGAAGCTGCGCGGCTCCGGCACGGCCGCGGCGCCCGTCGAGGTCTCCGCATACGGAAGCGGGGTCAGGCCGCGGATCCTCAAGGGCACGGAGGACAACGGCATCAGCCTCTACAACCCCTCGCACTGGGCGGTGCGGAACCTGGAGATCGACGGGCGTGGCGCCAAGAAGCTGACCTACGGCGTCGTCGCCTCCTACAAGGGCGCGGAGGGCATCGGTCACGAGGGCCTGACCTTCTCCGGCCTCTACGTCCACCACACCCACATGGGCATCCGCGTCGGCGGAGACGCCGAACCGTCCAAGGACCAGTGGGCCGTCAAGGGCGTACGGATGCGCGACATCACCGGCAAGCACAACGGGGTGTCGATCGCCTTCGGCGACGACAAAGGACGGAAGCACTTCATCCAGGACACCGTCCTCACCGACCTCGCCCTGAACAACGACGACGGCACCCCCGACCCCCGCCCCGAGGAGTGCCCGAACTCCCTCACCCTGCAGTCCATGACCCGGGTGACCGTCATGGACTCGGTCGTCAGCCACGCCGGGGGCTGCCGGGTCACGACCGGCACCACCGGCATCTACCTCGGCCATGTCGCGGACGTCGACCTCACCAACAACATCGTCGCCTTCACCCAGCAGTCCGGCTCGCCCGACCAGAGCGGCGTCAACTACGAGGGCTGGACGGACGACGTGGCCGTCCGCGGCAGCCTCCTCACCGGCAACGTCCGCTGGGGCGTCGCCCTGCAGGACATCCACGCCGGCGGGCCGAACACCAGGGTCACCGTCGAGTCCAACGCGATCGTCGACAACGGACAGCCCCCCGTCGCCTCGCTCGGCGACGACACGCGGTCCGACGGGGTGATCCGCGGCAACCTGTGGAAGGGCGACAGCCTCACCACCACCGTCTCGGGCGGCAGCTTCGACAAGATCGCCGTCTCCGGCAACGCCGGGCCGACGGGGGAGGGCCGGGTCTGGTACGCGGCCCGGGACTTCGCCACCGGGCAGGGCCTCAACCAGTGGCGCTACCAGCACTCGCCCGACGGCGGCGCCACCTGGAAGGACCTCACCTACCAGAACGGCGACGGCTCCTGGCGGCCCTCCGCCGGAGCGCTGCCCGTGCTCAACAAGTGGCGCTGGCACCCGGTCGGAGGGAAGGGCCTGGTGGCCCGGACCTGGACCGCGCCGCGCGACGGCACGGTGGCGATCCGCGGCCAGGCCGCCAAGGCCGACCTCGGCGGCGACGGCGTACGTGTCCAGATCCGGCACGGCGACCGCCAGGTGCTCACCCCGCACGGCCTGAGCGGCGGCAACAGGGTCGGGATCCCCACCTCCGTCGACTCCCTGCCCGTCAAGGCGGGCGACACCCTCCGCTTCATCGTCGACCCGGGCGCCGCCGGGGACACCGCGCACGACACCACGAGCTGGGCCCCCGTGGTCGGTTACCTCTGAGCCCTCAGAGCACTCAGAGCCCCCCGACACCTCTGACCGAAGGACGCAACCGCAGCATGACGCACGACATCGGCATCGTCCACGACGCGCGGGACACCGCGCTCACCCTCCGCCGCGACCACCTCGCGCACTGGGGCGGCACGGACCCGCGGGGGCGGCGGCTCACCGCGAACAACTATTTCCTCGAACTCGACGGTGAGCCGCTGCCCCTGGTGGCGGGGGAGCTGCAGCTCCAGCGCTACCCCGCCGAGGAGTGGGAGCAGGGCATCCTCGCGCTCAAGAGCGCGGGCTGCACCATGGTCTCCTCGTACGTCTTCTGGAACCTGGTCGAGCCGCGCCCGGGGGAGTTCGACTTCTCCGGCGGCAACGACGTGCGGCGCTTCGCCGAGCTGTGCCATCGGCACGGTCTGCTCTTCTCGCCGCGCGTCGGCCCGTACAACAACGCGGAGTTCTCCGTCGGCGGCCTGCCGCCCTGGCTCTACGGCATGCCGCTGACCGAGCGCTCCAACGACCCGCGCTACCTGCGGCTCGTCGGCCGCTACTACGACCGGCTCGGCCAGCAGCTGTCCGGCCTGTACTGGCAGGACGGCGGCCCCGTCCTCCTCGTCCAGCTGGAGAACGAGCTCACCCACGCCCCCAACGACTGGCGCACCCTCTTCGGCTACACCGCCACCGACCACCGCGGCCCCACGGGCAAGGATTTCACCGCCCACATGGAGCGCCTGCGGCAGCTCGCGCTGGAGGCCGGGATCGACCCGCCGGTCTTCTCGATGACCGGCTGGGGCGCGGACACCGGGGAACCGCCCGCCGACACCTTCCTGGTGAGCTACGGCGGCTACATGGACCTGCACCCGAGGCCGCGCAACAGCGGGCTGACCGTCTTCGGCAGCCTGACCTACCCCTACCGGGGCCATCTCCCGGTGGCCTTCTGCGAACTGGGCGGCGGCTCCCCGACGCGCGCCGCCTACCGGCCCGTGACCGCGCCGGACGACGTCCTCGTCGGCGCCCTGTCCCGGCTCGGCACCGTAGAGACGATCATGCTCGGCTACTACATGATGCACGGCGGCACCAACCCCGTCCGCGGCGACTTCGGCTGGATGACGAAGGAACCGGAATTCTCGTTGCTGTCCTACGACTTCGGCGCCCCGGTCAGCGAGTACGGCGAGCGCCGCGCCCCCTTCTACCGCACCGCGCCGCTCAACCGCTTCGTCACCGAGTTCGGCCCCGACCTGGCCCACATGCGGGCCGTGCAGCCCGCCGAGCCGGTCACCGACCCCGAGGAGGACCGGCTGCGCACGGCCGTACGCTCGGACGGCACCTCCGCGTTCGTCCTCCTCGCCAACTACGGCAACCGCACGCCGCTCAGCGCCCGGGACGACGTGACCCTCGTCGTCGCCCTGGACGGCGGGGACGTCCGCTTCCCGCGCCGCGCCCCGCTCTCCGTCGCGTCCGGGGAATCGGCGATCCTGCCCGTCGAACTCGACCTGGGCGGCGGGATGACCCTCGTGTCCGCGACGGCGCAGCCGCTGGCCCGGCTCCGCGGCCACACGGTGTTCTTCCGGCCCGGCGAGGGCGACGTCGAGTACACGCTGCGCGGCGTCGAGGACACCCGGGTCAGCGGCGACGAGTCCGTCCTCGGCGAGCCGGACGGCGTCACCGTCGTCACCGGCGAGGGCTCCTTCACCGTCAACGAGACGCTCGGGATCGTCACGCTCAGCCGGGCGCAGGCCGAGCACAGCCAGGTCGCCGACGTGGCGGGCGAGCGCCGCCTCGTCACCAGCCCCGACGATCTGACGCTCGAAGGGGACACCGTCACCCTCAGCCGCCGGGTCCCCCTCGGCACCGACCCCGGCACCGACCCCGCGCCGTTCACCTGGTCGGTCCTCCCGGCGCCGGACGCGGTACGAGCGGGTGGCGAGGCCCTGCGCGCCGAGACGGCCGGTCCGCTGTTCCGGTACACGGCGGCGGCGCCGCGCCCCGCGCTTGGCCCGGATGTGGTCGAGGTGGAGAAGCTCTCGCCGTCCCGCTGGCTGCTGCGCGCGCCCGACGTGGACCCGGCGGACCCGGAGGAGCTCGCCGGGCTGTGGGCGGACGTCGACTACACGGGCGACCTGTGCCGGATGTTCGACGCGGGCACCGGAGCGCTGATCGGCGACGACTTCCACCACGGCGTCCCCTGGCGGGTGAAGCTCGGCCGCTTCCGCGCGGCCCTGGCCGGTGCCGGTCTCCAGCTGCGGGTCGAGCCGCGCGCGACGTCCGAACGTACCGCCGACGCCGAGGGGATCCTCCTGGACAGCCGCGAGGAGATCCACAGCTCCGCCGAGATCCACGCGGTACGGCTGTCGGCCGAGGTCGTCCAGCGGTTCGTCTGCCGCTGAGAACCCTTCCGAGGAGTGAGAGAGGTTTCATGCCCCAGTTCGATCTGCCGCTCGACCAACTGCGCGACTACCGGCCGGAGATAGCCGTACCCGACGACTTCGACACGTTCTGGGAGAAGACCCTCGCCGAGACCCGTTCACACTCGCTAGACGCCACCTTCGAGCCCGTGGAGACCGGCCTCGCGGGCGCCCGCGTGTGGGACGTGACCTTCGCCGGGTTCGGGGGCCACCCCGTCAAGGGCTGGTTCACCGCGCCCGCCGCCGCTTCCGCTACGGCGGAGGGCCCGCTGCCCCTGATCGTGCAGTTCCAGGGCTACAACGGCGGCCGGGGCCTGCCGCACTGCTGGTGCCTGTGGCCGCTGGCCGGATACGCGCACTTCGTCATGGACGTACGGGGCCAGGGCGGCGGCACCCAGGGCGCGGGCGGCAACGTCGGCGACACCCCGGACCCCGTCGGCTCCGGGCCGGCGCACGCCGGGTTCATGACGCGCGGCATCGAGGACCCGGAGTCGTACTACTACCGCCGGGTCTTCGCCGACGCCGTCCGGGCCGTCGAGACCGCCCGCTCCCATCCGCTGGCCGACCCGTCCCGCACGGTCGCGCTCGGCGCCAGCCAGGGCGGCGGCATCACCCTCGCCGTGGCCGGACTCGTCCCCGACCTCGCGGCCGTCTGCGTCGACGTGCCGTTCCTGTGCCACTTCGCCCGCGCGGTCACGCTCACGGACGCGCGGCCGTACGGGGAGATCGCGGGCTATCTGCGCATGCACCGCGGCAAGGAGGAGCAGGCGCTGCGCACCCTCTCCTACGTCGACGGCGCGAACTTCGCCGCGCGCGGCCGTGCGCCCGCGCTCTTCTCCGTCGGCCTGATGGACCAGGTCTGCCCGCCGTCCACGGTCTTCGCCGCGCACAACGCCTACGGCGGGCCCAAGGACATCGCGGTCTACCCGTTCAACGGGCACGAGGGCGGCGCCATGTTCCAGCAGGAGGCTCAGCTCGACTGGATCGGCCGTCAGGTCCGGCACCCCGCGTGAGCGGACCGCCGTAGCCGTAGCCCTGGGCCGAGTCCGGCGGATCGTGGTTGCCCTCGTCTCCGGGCTGGGCAGGGGCTGCCCCGTGCTGTTCGTTGCAGGCTGCGGCTGTCGTCGTGGGTTGGCGCGCAGTTCCCCGCGCCCCTAAAGGGCGCTCCCCGCGGCGCCCTCCAGCGGAGCGCCCGTCAGGGGCGCGGGGAACTGCGCGCGCAACCACCCACAACCCGCGGTCTGCGACGGACAGGCGGGGCAGCCCCTGCCCAGTGGCTACGGCAGAGGGCAACCATGATCCGCCGGACACGGCCCAACCGTGAACGACGCCGTCGCACCACCACACCGGGCCGACGAGAAAAGGACGTTCCGCCATGCCCGCCACACCCGCCACCTCCGCTTCCCCCTCCCCTCTCCGCGTGGCCCGGCCGACCGTCGAGTACGCCGAGCGGCCCCTCGGTCTCGACGTCCGCCGCCCGCGCCTCAGCTGGCGCCTGGAGTCCGAGGAGCCCGGCAGACGCGGACAGGCCCAGAGCGCCTACCGGATCCGCGTCGCCACCAGCCCCGACCGCCTCACCGCGCCCGGTGGACCCGGCGAGCCGGACGTCTGGGACAGCGGCAAGGTCACCTCCGGCACCTCCCTGCTGGTGCCCTACGACGGGCCCGTACTGCGGCCCCGTACGCGCTACTTCTGGACGGTGCGGGTGTGGGACGAGGCCGGTGACGCCTCCGCGTGGAGCCCGCCCTCGTGGTGGGAGACGGGCCTGCTCGACGCCTCGTCCTGGTCGGCGCGGTGGATCGGCGCCCCCGAGGCGCTGCTCGCCCCGCCGTCCCTCGACGGCTCCCGCTGGATCTGGTCCCCGGACGGCACGCCAGCCGGGCAGCCGGGCTCCCGCTGGTTCCGCGCCGTCGTGGAGGTGCCGCACGGCCTGGTCCGCGGCCGTCTCACCCTGACCGCGGGCGGCGGATACACGGCGTACGTCAACGGTGAGGAGGCCGACCACGTCGACGCCGCGGCCCCTGTGGTCGACGGACGGCCGCCCTATGTCACCGACGTCACCGCCCGGCTGCGGCGCGGCCGCAACGTCCTCGCCGTCGCGGCCGCCGACCCCGCGCCCGCTCCCGGGAACGATGGCCACGCGCCGGGCCTCCTCGGCGCGCTGGAGCTGACCACCGAGAACGGCGAGATCCGGTTCACGACCGGCGCGGGCTGGAAGACCGCCACCGCCACCGCCACCGTCACCGCTGCCGCTGACGCCGCCGAGCAGCCGTCCGGAGACTGGCACGCCCCCGAGTACGACGACGGCTCCTGGGACCCGGTCGCCCTCCTCGCGCCGTACGGGCACGAGGACCGGCCGGTGCCCCCTCCCGCGTACGCGCCCGTGGCCCAGCTGCGCCACGCCTTCCCGCTCGCCACCGGGAAACCGGTGGCCCGCGCACGCCTCTACGTCACCGCCCTCGGTCTGTACGAGGCCCACCTCAACGGCCGTCCCGTCGGCGACGACCGGCTCGCCCCCGGCTGGACCGACTACCACCGCCGCGTCCAGTACCGGACCCACGACGTCACCGGCCAGCTGCGCGACGGGGAGAACGTCCTGGCGGTCAGCCTGGCCGCGGGCTGGTACGCGGGCAGCGTCGGCTGGGCCGGGCCCCGGCAGTACGGCGACCACCCGGCGCTCCTCGCCCAGCTGGAGGTCGAGTACGCCGACGGCTCGACGGACCGCGTCGCCTCCGCGCCCGACTGGCGCGCGACGACGGGCCCCGTCACGTCCGCCGACCTGCTGGCCGGTGAGGAGTACGACGCCCGGCTGGAGACCGGGGGCTGGACGGAGCCCGGCTACGACGACACCCGCTGGTCCCACGCGGTCGCCGTGGACGGCGTCACCGCCGAACCGGTCGCCCAGATCGACGCCCCCACGCGCGTGACGCAGGAGCTGGCCCCGCGCGCGCTGACGGAACCGGCCCCCGGCGTCCACGTCTTCGACCTCGGCCAGAACATGGTCGGCACCGTGCGCCTCACCGTCGCGGGCCCGTCCGGCCCGTCCGGTCCGGCCGGGACGCGGATACGGCTGCGCTACGCCGAGGCCCTGAACCCCGACGGCACGCTCTACACGGCGAACCTGCGCTCGGCCCGCGCCACGGACACGTACACCCTCAAGGGCGCCGGCACCGGCACCGGCACCGGCACCGAGGCCTTCGAGCCGCGCTTCACCTTCCACGGCTTCCGCTACGTCGAGGTCACCGGCCACCCGGGCACCCCCGCCCTGGAGGACCTGACCGGCCTCGTCCTGCACACCGACGAGCCCCTCACCCTCGACCTGGCCACCGACTCCCCGCTCCTCGACCAGCTGCACAGCAACATCACCTGGGGCCTGCGCGGCAACTTCCTCTCCGTCCCCACCGACACCCCCGCGCGCGACGAACGGCTCGGCTGGACCGGCGACATCAACGTCTTCGCGCCGACCGCCGCCTACCTCATGGAGTCGGCGCGCTTCCTCACCAAGTGGCTGCGCGACCTGCGCGACGCCCAGTCCGAGGACGGCGCCTTCCCCGACGTCGCCCCCCACGTACGCCCCCTCGGCAGGGGAGTGGCGGGCTGGGGCGACGCGGGCGTCACCGTGCCGTGGGCGCTCTACCAGGCGTACGGCGACGAGCGGATCCTCGAAGAGAGCTGGCCCTCGATGGTGCGCTGGCTCGACCACCTCCAGGAGCGCAGCAGCGGCCTGCTGCGCCCCGCCGAGGGGTACGGGGACTGGCTCAACATCGACGAGGAGACCCCCAAGGACGTCATCGGCACCGCCTGCTTCGCGCACAGCGCCGACCTCGCCGCGCGCGCCGCGCGAGTGCTCGGGCGGGACCCGGAGCCGTACGAGCGGCTCTTCGCGGAGGTCCGTGCCGCGTTCCGCGCGGCGTACGTCTCCGCCGGAGGACGCGTGAAGGGCGACACCCAGACCGCCTACGTGCTGGCCCTCACCATGGACCTCCTCACCGAGGAGGACCGGGGCCCGGCCGCCGACCGGCTGGTCGAACTGATCCGCGCCCGCGACTGGCACCTGGCCACCGGCTTCCTCGGCACGCCCCGCCTCCTCCCCGCCCTCACCGCCACCGGCCACACCGGGACAGCGCACCGGCTGCTGCACCAGCGGACGTACCCGAGCTGGGGCCACCAGATCGACCGCGGCGCCACGACGATGTGGGAGCGCTGGGACTCCGTCCGCCCGGACGGCACCTTCCAGGACGCCGGGATGAACTCCTTCAACCACTACGCCTACGGCTCGGTCGGCGCCTGGATGTACACCCACCTCGCCGCCCTCGCCCCCGCGTCCCCCGGCTACCGCCGCGTCCTGATCCGCCCGCGCCCGGGAGGCGGGGTCGGCGAGTCCAAGGCCCGCTTCGACTCCCCCTACGGCCCGGTCACCACCCACTGGACCCTGACGGACGACACCTTCCGCCTCACCGTCACGCTCCCCGTCAACACGACGGCCGAGATCTGGATCCCGGCACGAACGGGAGCGGACGTCACCCACGAGGAAGCGGAGTTCCTCCGCACGGAAGACGACTGCGCGGTCTTCGAGGCGGGCTCCGGCACGCACCATTTCGCCACCGTGGCGAGGGGGACGGATCCGGTGATCGTCAAGGGGCGCCGCGCCGGGCGGTCTTGAGGGTACTGTGCCGATCTCGAACGACGGGTGTACGGGGGGCATCGCGTGACGAAGGCGATGCACGAGCACTGCGGCAGCTACGGATCCCGACTGCACCAGGCCGACGACGGCACCTGGGTGGCGTACGCCCGGTGGCCGGACCCCGCCACCCGCGAGGGGTGCCCGGACGTCGACCCCGAGGGCGAAGCCATGATGAGCGAGGCGATCGCGGAGCATCTGCCCACGGTGCGCTGCAACGTGGTGGACGACCTCCTCTCGGAGCCGGTGCCGTAGCCCCAGGGTGAGGGCGCGAAGGTGATCCGAGTCGTACGGCGCCGGTCCCGGTCCCGGTTCCGTCAGCTTTTCGCGCCCGCGGGCAGGACCGGGTCCGGTCGTTCGCCGGGGTAGAAGATGTCGATGTCGACCTCTTCGCCTCCGACGATCTGGGTGTCCCACGCTCCGCTTCGCACCAGGGTGTAGAGGGTCGCGCTGTCCAGCGTCTCCAGGTGCCCCCGCAGCGTGGCGTCGTCGGGCAGGCCGGGGATGCGGGGCGCCAGGCGGGTACGGATCGCGCGGAGCTGCTCCATGAGCGCGCCGATGTCGGAGGGGCGGTCCGGCCGCGGGGCCGTAGCGGGCGCCGGTCCGTCGTCCGGGACCTCCGGGACCTCCGGGACCTCCTGCGCGTACTCGGTGATGCTCTGCTGGATCTTGTCCTTGATGGCGCGGGTCACCCCGTTCTCGTCCGTGGCGATCATGGAGTTCCAGGCGCGGCTCTTGTGCCGGTACTGGAGCATCGACATGGCCGCCTCGTGGCGGACGAAGTCCGCGTCGCGGAACGGCCGGCCCCGCCAGGTGCCGCTGAGCGTACGGGCGAGGGAGATGGCCGATCCCAGGCCGCTGTTGAGGCCTCGTCCGGGCCAGAAGTGGATGGCGTTGGCGGCGTCGCCGAGCAGGAAGCCGTACGTGCCGGGGCCGGTGGACGTCCTGGGGTGCAGCCGCGCGGTGAACCGGGGGCGCTGCACCATGTCCAGCCGGAACGCGGTGACGGCGGTCAGGTCGGCCTCGGGCACGGCGTAGAGCTTCAGGCCCTCTTGGACGCGTTTCCACAGCGCGGAGCCCTTGATCAGGGCGGGCAGGAACAGGGTGCTGTGGGTGTCGCAGCGGAAGTCGCCGTCCTCGCCGCGGATCATCACGCACGGGCGGGAGGCGACGCACTCCTCGAAGACCCGCCGGACGGGGTCGATGCCCACGACCTCCCGGGCCTCCTCGTCGGTGAGGCGCATGTTCAGGAAGCCCTCGCCGCGCAGGGAGTTGAGCAGGAACCGGTTCTGCGCCACCGTCAGCAGCACGGACATCGGGTCGGAGAGCCCGGACCTGACCCGCAGGCCCAGCACCACGTCCTGGAGATGCGCGCCCTCCAGCGAATAGATCGACTTGTCCGCCTGGCCGAACTTCTCGGTGAAATGCTCGCGCGTACGGGAGCGGCTGCCCTCGCAGATCGCGAGCACGTGGTCAGCAGCGGCGGTCTTCTCGTGCTCGACGGGGTCGAACCGCTCGGGTAACAGGCGGATACGGTCCGGCTTCTCGTTGGCCATCTCCAGGAGCGTGTCCTCGACGAAGGCGATCCGGATGTTCCGCGGGTTGTGGCCCTGGACGGAGTCAGGGCCCGCGGGCCACATCTCGGTGTACGTGCCGTCCTTGAACAGCCTCGCCCGCACCTCGTCGGGCAGGCCCAGGTACTGGCGGCTCTGGACCGTGACGACCTGCTGGCGTCTGACGTTGCCCTGCTTCTCGTCCTTCCACACGACCTTGTCCCCGGCGCGGGTCCACCGGCTGTCGTAGACCGTGACGGCCACCCGCGGGCCGAGGAGGGATTCGAGCAGCAGGGAGAACGCCAGCCCGACGGGACCGCCGCCCGACACCGTGACCTTGAGCACCGGGACCGGGACCTCGGCCGGGGGCGGCGTGAGCGCCTCCAGCACGGACAAGTCCATGATGGTCTCCATCGCGCCGGCCGCCTCGAAGCGGAACGTCTCCTCGCCGATGGTGATCAGATCGCCGGGCTGGAGCACGCGGGAGGTCGTACGCTCCCCGTTCACGAAGGTCCCGTTGCTGCTGCCCAGGTCGTACAGGACGAAGCCGTGGCCCTCGCGGCGCACCTCCGCGTGGAACCGCGAGATGCTCTCCTCACGTATCACCACGCTGTTGGCCGCCTTGCGGCCGAACGTGAGGGGCTTCGCCCCGATACCGAACCGCTCACCTGCGAGGGAACCTTGACGACCGACAATCTCGGGAGGCATGAGTCCTCGGATCCTTCCAACCAACGAGCCGATGGGCCTTGACCGTCCGTACCAGGATGACGGGACAGGGCCGCCCACGGCGCGATACGCCCGCACCCCGGGCCGCCGTCCGTCCCGCACTGCATCCATACGGCGGGAAGCGACCCGGCGTTCAGCGGAAGGAGTTCCGGTCCGCCACGAGTCCCGGGGCTGCGGAAGCCGGTCCAGGGGAAACCAGGCGTAGGCGTCGAACTCGGTTTCGACCGCGCTCTGGACCAGACATCTCGCCGGTGTGTCGCGGGGCGTTGGCCGCGAGTTCGACCATTCCGGCCGACGGGAAGTCCCTGGTGACCACCGGCCCGTTCACGCCCTCGTGCAGGGCGGCGATCAGGCCCGCGGTCTGCTTCTCGTCCGCACCGCCGAGGCCGATCAGGTCCTGCGCCGCTTCACCCGCGGCGGCCCCAAGCACCTCACCTACCGGGCCATCGAGCACCTGCTCCAGCCGGTGCTCGTGCACGTCAAGACCCTGCTGACGGCGCTCCTCCCGCGCCGGGAGTGCTGGTCGCCGGGACCTGGACCAGCGCCAAGGAGCAGATGGCCGACCGGTACGCCGAGCAGCTGGCGGCCCGCGGTTTCGCGGCGCTGTCCTTCGACTTCACCGGGTCCGGCGCGTCGGGCGGCGCGCCGCGCGACGTGGAGTCGGCGGAGCAGAAGGTGCGCGATCTGCGTGCGGCGGCCGACTTCTTGACCGGGCATCCGGCGGTGGACGGTGCGTCGCTGGGCGCGCTGGGGGTGTGCGCCGGTGCGATGTACGTCAGCGCGTTCGCGGCCGCCGATGTGCGGGTGCGGTCGCTGGCCCTGGTGGCACCATGGCTGCACGACCGCCGGATCTGCGAGGAGAACTACGGCGGCCCGGACGGCGTGGCGGCGAAGCCGGCCTAGGCGGCCGAGGCTCGGCGGCGGTACGAGGAGACCGGGGAGTATCCCTCAGGCCGGCCAACGAGCGGTGACGCACCGGTAGGTGGCCACGAGGTAGGGGGGCGGCGGTCTCCGACCGCGTGGGCCCGGACGGGGCGGTGGACCAGATCGCGGAGGTGCTGTGGGCACGGCTGCGATGATTTCTTCCGGGCCTGCGGGTCTACCCTTCCGACAGCGATGATCAGAGATCACCGAACGGGAGCAGGTAGCACCATGGCGCAGTTGCTGCGGGTCCAGAACTTCACCGTTTCGAGCGACGGATTCGGCGCGGGCGAGGGGCAGAGCCTGGAGCGGCCCTTCGGCCACGCCGATCCGATGAGCCTGATGAGCTGGGCCGGCACCACGGCAAGTTGGAAGATGCGGGCGGAGCCGGGCGGCAGCCGCGGGCTGGACGACTACTTCATCCGCGACTACGACCACAACATCGGCGCCGAGATCATGGGCCGCAACAAGTTCGGCCCGCAGCGCGGCCCCTGGGAGAACGAGGAGTGGCAGGGCTGGTGGGGAGACGAGCCCCCCTTCCACGTCCCGGTCTTCGTCGTGACCCACCACACCCGCCCGACCTTCACCTTGTCGGACACCACCTTCCATTTCGTCGACGACGACCCCGCCAAGGTCCTGGAGAAGGCGAAGGAGGCGGCCCGGGGCAAGGACGTCCGCGTCGGTGGCGGCGCCACGGCCATCCGCGCCTTCCTGGAGGCGGACCTGGTGGACACCCTGCACGTGGTGGTGAACCCCTCCATCACGCTCGGCTCCGGGGCCCGCCTGTGGGAGTCCCCGGACGAGCTGACCGACCGCTTCCACCTCGACGTGGTCCCCAGCCCGAGCGGAGTGGTCCACCACCTGTTCTGGCGGAAGTGACGCGCTGAGAACCCTTCAGGCGCCCACGAACGCGCTGCCGGTCTTCCAGCAGCCGCGGCCAACCTCCGGGCGGTGCGAGGTGTAGGCGGCGTTCCTGCCGGGCGTGGCGGTGCGGATGGTGAGCACGGACTTCTGTTCCGGACGGGGCTCCGATGGATTCGGAGCACGTTCTGCGCAGCGAGGTAGTCGGTGCAGGCTACGGTGACGCGTTCCGCGCTGCAGGGGCGAGTGGTAGCCGTGACAGCGGAGGTCGGTGGGAGCGATCACGACGGGCGGATCCCGTCCGACTCATCGGAGTACGGGATCCGGGGAACCGGGCGCGGTGCTGACGCCGACGGCGCCGGTGCTCTACGCCCGCCCGCGCGGCCCCTCATCCTCGTTGTCGGGCCTGTCGGGCAGCTCCGTGTGACGGCGTACCGCGTCCAGGTAGATGTGGTCGGCGCGTTCCTGGAGGCGCTCCTCGGCGGTGAGCCGCAGGCGCAGCCGCTCGGTCTCCTCGCGCTCGCGTGCCATGGCGAGTTCGCGGGAGCGTTTGCGGGACTCGACCACGCCCCAGACCATCCAGCCCCCGCTGCTCAGCAGCACCACGAACAGGACCGCGAAGACCATCGCGAGCGCGTCCATCATGACTCCTTCTTCTCCGGCTGCCCTGACTTTCCGTCCCTGTCCACCTTGCGCCACACCAGGGCCCAGCGCAGGAACACGGCCACCACCACGGCCTCCGCGAGCAGGAACAGCGCGGCGCCCACGGCACCCCAGACACCGGCCAGCGTCACGAACCACATCCGCACCAGCAGGACGAGCGCGGGCCCCAGCACCGCGACCGTGAGGAGCACATAGCCGGTGAAGATCCAGCGGGCCCGGGGCGGGTAGCCCTCCGGCGCGAACGTGCGGCCGCGCAGCACGGCACCGGCGTAGCGGAAGGACTCCGACTGGAGATGCATGGTGGAGGTCGCGTGCTCCAGCATGTGGTAGCCGTCCAGCTTGAGGAACGGCACCAGGTTGCCCACCGTCGTGGCCGTGCCCAGCACCAGCAGCCCGCCGGCCAGGCCGTGCCACCAGCCGCCGTCCGGGCCCCACCACCACAGGGCCGCGCTCGGCAGCAGGGCGAGCAGATTGACGTAGATCCCGGCGAACGCCGTCATGACGCGGTGGGCGCGGCGAGGGAAGGTGACGACGTCGTCGACCTTGCAGTACGGGGCGATCAGCGGGAACCGCCACATCACGCCGATCTGCGTGGGCCTGCCCCCGTAGCGGTGGCAGGCGACGCCGTGCCCGAACTCGTGCGCGGCGATGGTCAGCCAGGTGAGGGCGAACGCCACCGCCGTCGCCGACCAGCGCCCCGGAGCGTTGCTGAGCGCTCCGTAGAGCTGTGACCAGTGCAGCAGTGTGACCAGCGCGACCAGCGCGCCCGCCAGCCCGAGCGGGGCCACGGCGAACGGGTGCAGCAGCCAGCCGAGGCGGCGCGCGGCCCCCGGCACCAACTCCGCGGCGCCCCGCACCGGAAGCCGCCACAGCAGCGGCGAGCGGCCCTCGGCACGCCGCGCCGCCTCGGCCCGCTCGCGTACCTCGTCCAGCCGGGCCGGGTCGGCCGGTTCGATCAGGCCGCGGGAGGCGAGCATGCCCAGCAGTTGCCGCCAGTGCTGGACGGCCAGCCGCTTGCCGAACTCGGCCGCGTAGGCGTCGCCGATCTGTGCCAGCGAACGGTGTCCGTCGAGCCTGCCCATCAGGAACGCCTCGCGCGGCCCCACCTTCACGAAGGCACCCGTACGCCGGTCACCGACGAGGTGCACGCCGGTCGGGCCCTTGGTGACGAGCGGTCCGATGCGCACGTCCTCACGCAGCCGGGGCCTGGCCTCCTGGAGCCAGTCGGTCGCCTCCTGCGTCGTCATGACGGCACCCGCACGGCGGGTTCGAGCGCGCGCTCGATCAGGTACGAGAGGTAGATCTCGTCCAGGATGGCCACGCCGAGCCGGTTGTTGGTCATGTGGATGTACGAGCTGAGCAGCACTGTCGCCAGTGCGTCCGGGTCGTCGATAGGGGAGCGGCGCTCCAGCCTGTCCGCGGGAAAGACCAACCGTCCGCGGTCCGCGGCGTCCCGCACCCGGGCGCGCAGCTCGGCGCAGTGGGTGAGCCAGGTCCGCTCGATCCCGGACAGCGCGTTCCCGCCGCCCACGCCCGCGCCCGCGCCTGCCCCCGCGACGTCCGCCGTGACCGTGCGGATCCGGGAGATCCGCTCGGCCAGGGTGCCCCGGGTCAGCTCGAAGCTCTTGTCGAACGAGCCGTGGTAGTCGTCGGACCGCTCCTGGTAGGAGGTCTCCCAGAAGTCCCGGTAGCGTTGGAAGAACTGCCGCACCCGCGCGCCGTCCCGCAGGAAGGTGTACGCGGTCATCAGCGACAGCTGGGCGGCCAGGCCCAGCAGCACCGGCCGCACGTGCGCGTTGGACGTGGCCAGCAGTCGGGCCACCAGGTCGCTTGAGTGCTCGAAGTGCCACTCGGCGATGTCGATGCCGACGGGCCCGCCGTAGCGGTCGTACTCGGGCTCGTACGGCAGCTGCGCGACACTGTTGTTGGGGCGGAACGGCATCTGCCCGTCGCCGTACTCCGCGTCCCACCGCTCCTGGCCGTACTCCGCCAGGTACATCTGCTTGTACAGGTCGCCGAGCCCGTCGATGTCGGTGTCGTACAGCGCCGGGCGGCGCTTGAGGAACGCCTCCAGCGCGTCGGTGGCCCGCCGCGTGACCTCCTCGCGCAACTCCGGGCGTGCCGGGCGGAACCGGACGCGGACGTGCGGGCCCTCCATCCAGTACTTCAGGAAGAACCAGCCGCCGATCACCCCGTCCTGGCGCAGCTCGGCCACCAGCGGCCGTACCGCCTCGGTGATGAGGGGGTTGGCGTCGCTGGCGTAGAAGACGTGCAGCGCGATCCAGTCATCGGACACGGGGGCCACCTCCGTCGTACAGCTCGATCAGGAACTCGTTGACATGGCGCCGTCCCTCCTCGTTCCGCAGCCACAACTCGTCGGTGTCCGGGAGCGGTTCGGTCAGGACGATCCGTGCGGAGGCGCCGAGGGCGAGCTGTTCCAGGAGGTTGATCGACAGCCAACTGTCGAAGTCGACGGGCAGCGGCTTACGGCCCGTCTTGCGGGCGCCGTCACCCTCGCCCGCACCGGCCGCCCCCTCGGCGCCGTCCGTCGCCCCGTCGTCCACGGCCGAGCGCGCCGCGGCGGCGTCGGTCTGGACGAAGAGCCGGCGCGGCAGGCGGTGCGCGCGCCGCCAGCGCTGGACGCGCAGCAGGTGCTCGGCGTCCGAGTGCGCCGGATCGCGGAACGGGAACGCCGAGACGCTCAGCTTCCACATCCGGCGCTGGAGGACGAGGTCGCCCAGCACCAGTCGCGGATAGGCGGTGATGCCCTCGGCGGGGACCGGCTCGCCCGTGCCGGCCCACAGGTCGATCTGCGCCATGCCGCTGGGCGAGAAGCACATCAGCACCTGCTGCACCTCGGGCAGCGCCATCGGCAGCAGGAAGCCGAGGTAGACGGGGACGACCTCGCGGCGCAGGCGCCGCGAGCGCAGCACGACCCGGTCAGCCTCCGCGTCGTGCACCAGGACCAGGTCCTCCAGCGGAATCTGTTCGTGCGCCGGGCGGGTGCTGGCGTCCCCCGGGCAGACGATCTCGTAGTCGGTCACGGCGGGATGGACGTTGAGGTTCGTCGTCTCGTAGCCGCCGCGAAGCTCCGCCAGCACCGCGCCGTCCCGCGCGTAGCCGCCGAGGACGTGGCGGATCAGGCGCGTGGCGTCGGCGCCACCTGCGTCGAGGCTGTGCGCGAAGCGCGAGAACATCAGCGTCATCCCGGCGTACGCCTGGTTGAGAACGAGCCGTCCGGGTAGGCCGGAGCCGCGCTCGGCCGCCAACTGGACGAAGAACGACCAGGGATGGCGTACCCGTCCGGCGTCCGGCAACCGGCGGCGCACCGCCTCCACGAAGTCTGGGCCGAGCCGGATCTCCTCCGGCGGCGGGCCCTCGCCCTCCGTGTCCCCGGCCACCGAGTACAGCGAGCGCAGATGGGTGGAGGCGGCCTCGCGGGCGTCGTCCAGCGCGGAGATGTCGTCGATCTTGAACCAGTTCTCCTGCCGTACGAAGCGGTTGTCCTCGTCGAACGAACGGCGCCGCATCGCCCGCTTGGTGTACGGGTCGAAGAAGTCCCGCTGGAACTCGTGGCAGAAGCGCACCACGTCCTCGCACCGCCCGCCCACGCCGTAGCGGGCCCGGAAGAAGCCGGTCGCGGTGAGGCGGCGCGGCACGTTCACGTCGAACGCGGGCAGGATGTCGGCCAGGTCGGCCAGGTCCGGCAGGTAGCGCTCCTCCCACACCGGGAGTGCGGCCTCCAGCCCGGCGCCGCCGACCGTGGTGTCCTCGTAGATCAGGGTGCGCGGGATCAGCGCGGCGTCGGCGCCGACCGTGTCGAAAGCGGCACGCACCTCGTCGCGCACCCGTGCCAGCACCCCGGCGCGCCCCCGACCGGTCGTGCGCGGGTATGCGCGGACCAGCTCGCCGCAGCGCGTCAGGTGCGTGGCGGCCCGCCGCAGCGCCGGATGGCCGTGGGCGCCGAGCGCTTCCGCGAGCACGGCGTCCGGGGCGGGGGCGCGCAGATCCACCTGGAGCTGCGGGGCCAGCAGGAAGCCGAGCCGCAGCAGATGACCGAGCAGCTTCTCGGCCTCGGCGACGGTGCGCTCGGGCCGCGCGGCGGCCACTTGGCGCCCGAGCGCGCGCAGCGTGGGCCGGGAAGCCTCGGCCAGTTCCACCACATCGGCCAGAGCCGGGCCGCTGGGCAGGAAGAACATGTCCTCGTGCACGCTGTCGAGCGCGACGACGGCGTCCGGGTCGTGCTGCGCGGCCGTACGGCGACGTACGTACCGCACCGAGTCGCCCTCGACGCTGGCGCCGGGCGCGAGCGTGACCCGGACGTCGGCGCGCAACTCCGCGTCGGCGAGGATCACCGCGGCCAGCCGGGCCAGCACCGCGACGTTGAGCCCCGCCGTGGAACGCTGCCGCAGTGAGTCCGGGCACGGCAGGCCCGCACCGGGGCTCTGGTCAGGGGACCCGCCTGGCCCCAGGGGGCCGAAGCAGCCGAGCCCGACCGAGGTCAGCGTGGAGAACGGGCTGGTCTTCAGCGCCGAGCGGTACAGCAGCTCCAGCAGCGTCCGTTCGAGGTGCCGGCGCTGCTTGTCGAGTTTGCGCCCCGGGTCGAGGTAACGGTCCATGTGCTTCTCCAGGACCTCGGACTGGAGCAGCACGGCGCTGCGCAGCGCGTCATCGTCCAGCAGCACCCGGGCGCGTGCGCGGGCCGCCGCGAGGTCCGTCGCCAGCACCTCCTCGCCGCGCCCGCGCTCGGCGGCCAGCGCGGCGAGGTCCGCCAACCACCGCTCCAGCAGGGCACGGACGGTGTCCGGCAGCGCGGCCGCCGCGGCCCTGAGAGTGGCGGGGCGTGGGCGGCGCGCGTTGAAGACGTCCCGGCGCAGGTTGATCAGCGCGCCCCGGTGCGGTGCCTCGCGAGCGGTGCCCGCGATGGCGTCCTCCAGCCCGCCGCGCAGCGCGGCGCCAGTCGTGTCGCGGGCGGCCTCCAGGGCGAAGACCCGCTCGGCCCACGCGACGGCGTCGGGGGTGCGCAGCTCGGCCGCGACGTCGGCGGGCCGTCCGGCCACGCGCAGCAGGAAGCCCTCACTCAGCCGCCAGCGCTGCGCGGCGGCATCGGGGCCGGGCGGGGCGGATGTGTGCGCGGCGAGGTCGGTCATCAGAGGATCCCTCCCGGACGTCCGGGGCGTTCATGGCGTTCATGGCGTGCGTGCCGTGCGTGGCTCTCCGGGTGCCGTGGCCGCCACAGCGCGTGGTCGTAACCCGGTGTGCCGGGCCGGTCGTGGCCGAGCAGCACGTAGAGCATGCTGTGCTCGTCGGTCCCGTCGATGCCGAGGAGCCCGTCGACGGTGAGGTTGTCCAGGCCGAGCACCGCGCCGACGCCCAGACCGCGTGCCGTGGCGGCCAGATAGGCGAGCTGGGCCGCGTGGCCGACCTCGACGCCGAGCATGCGGTAGCCGCGGGCGCCGTAGGCGTCGACGAGCGCGGGGAGCCGACCGGTGATCACCATGACGGCGGCCACCTCGCGCATGTTGTAGTTCGCGAGCGCGTAACTGCGCTGGAGCTCGCCGAAGTCGACCTCCGCGCCGCCGGTGAGCAGATGGTGCTGCCCGTCGCGCCGGTAGGCGTACGCGCGCCGCTCCAGCCCCTCGACACTGTTGGCCAGCACCCACAGCCGGGTCCAGGCCGACCGCTGCGGTGCCGGGGCCACATCGGTGCCCGCGCGCCCGCCGTCGTCGACGGCGGAGAGCACCCAGCCCAGGTCCCCCGCGGCGAGCGGGGGCCGCGCCGCGAACTGCCCGAAGCTCGAACGGCGGCGCAGCAGGCTGCCGACCAGATCATGGTCCCCGTCCCGGGGCAGCGGCGCGGGCAGGGTCACGGTGCGGCCGTCCGGCTCCGGCGCGGCGGACATGTCCCCGCGGTCGGCGGCTCGTGCGGGCGGCCGGGGCTCGTCGCCGCGGAGCGCGGCGGCGTGGACCCGCTCCACCAGCTCGAACCTGCGGGTGCGGCGCGAGCGTTCCCAGTGCGGGTACCGCTCGCCGGGCGTTCCACCGCGGTACGCCCGGGTGGGCGGGGACGGCACCGGCACGCCGTCGTCCGGGGAGACGGGCGGACCGAGCGGGACGACCACGAACGGCGCCTCCGTGCGGCCGTCGAGACCGAGCGCGTCCGCGACCGGCGCGTCCGCGAACCACATCACCGGTTCGATGACCGGGCCCGCCGCCGCGAACACGGCGCGCCAGGACGCGAGCAGCGCGCCGCAGTCCTGAGTGACCACGTGGTAGCAGAAGGAGTTGTACTTGAAGGAGTTCTTCCAGAACCGCACCGCTGCCACCAGATACAGCCCGGCCCCGACACCCGTCGCCTGCGTGAGGTCGCCCGTACGGTCGGCCAGCGAGAGCCGGTCGAGGCTGTGGTGCGCGGTGTCGTAGTGGTAGACGCCGGGCGGCAGCGGTGCCCCGCGCCCGGCCACCAGATAGCTCTCGACCGGGTACATGCCGCCGCCGGAGGCCGTCGGACGCGACCACAGCGCCTGGTCGGCGCGGAGCTTGCGGGCGCTGTCCTCGTTCCAGTTCGGCGCGGTGCGCCGGTCGGCGAGCCCGTAGCAGGCCAGCGCGGAGGCCAGCGTCTCCAGCGAGGGCGGCCGGTCGCCGCGAGGCTTGGCCGCCGCCTGCCCCACCGCGTCGAGGGTGAGCCGTGGCAGCCCCTCGAAGGGCGACGGCAGCGGCAGTTTGACGGTGTCGGTGTAGAGCTTGTGACGTGCGGGCTGGTCGGCCCAGTCGACCTGGAAGCCCAGCGGCGGCAGCGGCACCCGCTGTCGCTCGAAGATGCGTTTCGCGTAGTCCAGCGCGACGGCGTCGCCCGAGGTGGCCACTGACGTCACTCCTTACGGGAACGGGTGCGGGACGAGGTGCAACTGCTCGGCCGTCAGCGGCCGTTCGACCAGACCGGCCTCGTACGGTGCCCAGCGCGTGCGCGGCAACGTCAGGGCACGCTGCCGCCGCCAGCCGAAGTCGATCGGCACCAGCCCCGGGACCAGCGTGGCGACGGTGGTGAGCCCCAGGGCCCTCTGCTCCGGCGTGGTCTGGTCGACCGCCACGGTGTCTAGGCCCCGGTCGGCCAACAGCCCGACGATCTCCCGAACCGGCTCGCACAGATCCCCGCCGCCGTCGCGGCCCGCGGTCCATCCGGCATACAGGTCGGACAGCGGGCGGGCCTCGCGCCGCCGCAGCCAGTGCGCGGCGTGCGGGGCCATCTCGGGCATGCCGAACAGCCGGGCGTGGTGTTCGAGTTCGGTCACGGCGCCGTAGTCGGCCACCATCCGCTCGTTGTGCTCCCGCGCGGACGTGACCCGTTCCTCGAAGCCCGGCACGTAGCTGGCGACCTCGCACACCGCGGCGCGTACGGCGTCGGCGGGGTCCAGCGAGGCGCCGCCCGCGAAACAGAGGGTGCCGGGCCCGCCGTCCCGGCGCACCGCCACGGCGCCGACCGCGGGCACCGGCAGGTCGACACGGATGTCGAAGCAGCGCAGGTCGTAGCCGAGCAGGCCGAGATGGGCACGCATCTGCCGGACGAGTGGGTGGCCGACGGTGTCCAGGTCGATCTCGGCCGGGGTGAGGCCCCCGTACCACTGGATCAGGAAGGCGTCCCGCTCGATGAGTTCGAGCAGCCCGTGCAGCACGGCCTCGGTGACGGAACTGCCGGAGGCACAGCCGTTGGAGCACTCCTGGACGGTGTTGCGGTGGTCCTCGCGGTGATCGAGGTAGTAGACGAGCTGTTCGGGGACGAGCAGCGCCCGGTCGTCGCGCAGCGACCAGCCCCAGACCCAGGGCACGCTGGGGTGCTCGGACCAGCGCACGTACTGTTCGGGGTGCCGCTCGTAGAAATCCTCGGAGTAGACGCCGCACTCCTCCATCTCCACGTGCGGCACACCCAGTTCGGCGACCGCCGCGCGGCGCGCGACGGTGGTGCGGCGCGGGCGCTGCCCGGCGTCGCGCTCCAGCCCCTCCAGCGCTCCCAGCAGCTCGCTGAGCCGGTAGCTCTCCGCGTGCCCACTCCACCACATCTCGTGCAGCCCGTACTTGCTGCGGACCTCGAAGTAGCCGCTGACCGGTGCGGTCGCGGTGGCGTGGTACGCGCGCAGGGCGGGACCGCCCAGCATGCCGCACACGGGGTTGGCCAGCGCGTCCATCGGCAGCCCCAGGTCCTCGGGGGCGCGCGAGCGGGTGCCGCCCGGCCTGGACGCCAGGGCGGGCCGCAGGGTGACACGGGCGTCCTCCGCGGTGTCCTCGGCGGGCTCCGCGCAGGTGCAGGAGGAGTCGCGCAGCAGCCCGTACTCGCGTACGGAAGCGGTGCCCGTCGCCACTTCCCACACCGGGTACATCGGCCCGGTGACCGGCTCGACGGCGGCCTCCACCAGCGCCGCGAGCATCGGAGCGAGGTGCGACGGCGGCGGTGCGGCGTCGGAGGCGCGCACGCCGAACGGGTCGTCGAGCGCCCAGCGTTCGGTCCTTGTCCTGCGGGCGGTCCAGCGGCGCTCCAGACAGCGCGGGCACGGGCCGGGGCGGCCGGGCGTGGCGGCGACGATCACTTTCCCCGCGTACAGGCGGAGGCTCACACCGGGGCCGGAGTCGGAGCCGGAGCCGGGGCTGAGGTCGGAGTCGGGCCCGACGAGCGGAAGTGTCAGCCGGTGCTCGTGACCGGGGACGCCGAGCACGGCGATGTCGAGCGCGGGGCAGCGGGAGCCGAAACTGTCCGGCAACAGGGCGGCGATCGCGCGTGCCAGCGCGGTGCGGTGATCCGCGGGGCCGCGGGGCCGTGTGTCGGATGGGGTGGGGGTGGGGCGGGAGTCCTGCAACGTCGGCACAGGGTTCGGCACTTCTTTCGCCTCTTTCGCCATCGAGTCTTTCCACGTCAAGGCAGCACGGCATGGCCTCCCGGCGCGCGTGGCCTCCAGGGGCGGGCTACGGCTGAGTACCCTGAGTGGGTGGGTGCTGCGGGCCATTGCGAGTGGCCCGCAGCACCCCGCTCAACTCAGTTGGTCAGCCGTTCAGGCGTACGGCGCTCAGCCGCAGCTCGACGTGCTGGTGCTGCACCCGCAGCAGCTTGAGGTGGAGCAGGACGAGCAGCTTGAGCAACTGCACGAGGAGCTGCTGGCGGCCATCTCCATCGACGGGTCGTTGATCTCGTCGATCTCGAAGGTGGTGGCCTCAAGCTCCAGGAGCTCAAGGTCGAGTGCGGTGGTGCTTGGCATGGTTCTCTCCTGTTCTCTTCGTGGTGCCGTCGACCGTCGTTCAGGTGGTGCTTGGCACGGTTCTCCCCTCTTACGGGTGGTGTCGCCACCGCCTGCGGGTCAGCCGCCGCACCCGGTGCTGGTGCTCGTCGAGCAGCAGCTCGACGTGGAGCAGGACGAGCAACTGGAGCACGAGCAACTGGAGCTGCACCAGCCCGCGGCGTCCTGGCCGATGTCGGTGATGTCCTCGACCTCGAAGGTCGCTGTCTCAAGTGAGAGCAGCTCGTCGCTGAGACCCATCGGAAACCTCCTTCCTTGGCTCGGATCGACCGCCGCCCGGACCGGCGGCGGGGCTCGCGCGTCGACCGCTCAGCTCGTGCTGCTGCAGCTGCAACTGGAGCAGCCGCAACAGCTTGAGGTGGAGCAGGACGAGCAACTGGAGGTGCTGGTGCTGGAGCTGCACCAGCCCGCGGCGTCCTGGCCGATGTCGGAGATCTCCTCGACCTCGAAGCTGACCGTTTCCAGTTCGAGCAGCTCTGTGGTGAGTGATGTCGCGGTCACGGTGCCTCCCCGGGGGCGTGGTCGGTGAACAGCAGCACACGGCTGACGGCGGTGACGGTGCGCAGGTCGGGCGGCGTGAGATCGACGACCGCTGCCCGGTGTCCGCCCGCGCGCAGGGCGGCCAGGACCTCCCCGCTCCCGTGCCGCCGGTGCAGCGGCGCGCCGTCCTCCGCGGTGCCGCGGGGGAGGAGGCGTCCGAGGTCCGCCGCCCGGGAGCCGCTTCCGGGCGGCGGCGGGGCGGTCTCCAACGGGGTGCCCGCGATCTGGCGACGCCCCAGGATCTCCAGCAGCGCGTCGTGTGCCGCCTCGCTCCAGGAGACGCCGGCGCGCACCACGACCTGGTCGTGCCCGTCGCCTACCCGCACCATCGCGACGGGCACTGGGCCGTGAGCGGCGTACGTACGGACCTTCGTGCCGTCCTGCTCCAACTCGCCCAGCAGCATGGACAGTCGGCCCTGTCGCTCGGCGTCGGGACCGGTGGCCAGCAGCGCGCGCGGCACCTCCCGTAGCTCGGCCTCGCCGCGCGCGAGCGCGGTCACGGTGAGCGCCCCCGCGGCGTCGACCAGGGCCCGCTCCCGCGCCTCGGCCTCCGTGGGGGCCGCCGCGAGCCCGGTCGGCTCCGGCTCGAACAGCGCGGCCTGCCGGTCCCACGGCCCGGCCAGCACGGCCGCGCGCTCCACGGACAGCGGTCCGCCGTGCTCCAGATCGGTGGCCGGAACAGCGACCGGAGCCGTGACCGGGGCGCCCAGCCAGGTGGCGAGCCGCTCAGGCGCGACCGCCTCGGCATCTGAGATGTCCTCGGTGCCCGCCTGTGCAGCTGCAGAGAGCCCGAGGCGCCGGTGCACGCCCACGGCGTACCGCGCGGCCATGGTTTCCAGCGCCGTGAGCCGGGCCTGGAGCGTCGACCGGGAGCCGAAGGCGACCAGCGGTTCCGGCGCGAGGGCGGGGGCCACCAGCGCGGCGACCTTGACCGGGACCTGGACGGCGGCGTCGTCCTCGAACCGGCATGCGATGCCGACGGTCGCGGCGACGGTGGGCTCGTAGCGCCGGTAGGCGCGTTCCTCGGGCGAGGCGTCCGCGGCGGTATCTGCGGAGGCGGCCTCGGCGTCTCCGGCCCGGTCGGCGGGTGTCGCGGCGGGCTCGGCGGCGTGGGGCGAGGAGGGGTGGGGGAGCAAGCGCTCGGTGGCCACGGTGAGCCGGTGCGGATCGATGACGACCACCGCGTCCCGCACGTCGCTCGCGGGCACCCCGGCGAGGGCCTTGAACACCTCGAACCCGGCCAGACTCACGCCCATCGCGACCGCCCTGCCGGGCAGCGGCGCGAGCGCTGCCGCCGCGCCCGGTCCGGCGGTGGCCGCCTGCCACAGCGCCGCGGTGCCGTCGAGCGCGTTGTCGGTCATCCGCAGCACGGCGGAGCAGACGTCGCCCTGGCCGTCTGCCTGCCAGGGCCCGAGCACCAGCCGTTCGCCGACCCGGAGCAGCGGCAGGAACGCGGTGCCGCGCGCGGCGCAGGCGTCCGCCAGCGCGAACAGGTGCCGACTCGGACGCTCCGCGGCCACCAGGCACACGGCATCGACCCCGGCACCGGCTCCTGAAGCGTCCCCTTCCCCTTCCCCTTCCCCGTCCCCGTGACCGTCGAGCAGCGCGAGGGCTTCTGAGGGGGTGGCGGACCGCACCCACCCCTCGCCGCTCCCCGTCCCGTTGGCACGCAGCGCCGCGACGAGGTCCGCCGCGCCGTCACCGGCCACCAGGACCCGCGCCGCCGCGACGCGCGCGAAGCCGCCGCCGGTGTCGCCATGGTGGTCCAGGAACGCCAGTTGTCCGCCGTACCGGTCGACGGTCTCCTTGTCGTGTTCCGCCAGCGGGTCCCTTCCGTCCGCCAGCACGCCGCGCTCAGCCAGCGTGGTCAGCAGGGACCGCACGGCGGAGGCGTGCGCCTCCGGGAGTCCGGCGACGATGTCGGTGAGCGGGGTCGCGCCGTCGAGATACGGCAGCAGTACGTTCAGGTAGCGGTACGCGTCCGCGCCCCGCACCACGAAGGCGTCGTCGAGGTGGCGCACGTACACACCTCCGACGGTTTCGAGGAACGCCACATCGCGGCGCAGGCGAGGCCGGGCGAGCCCGGGTGCATGGAGGGCCAACGTCACTCCTCGTTCGATACGTTCGATGGGATGCTTGTTCGCGATCTTGGTTCGCAGGTCAGCCGATGTCGCGGCGCCGCGTGATCACGACGGCGGCGGTGAGGCTCACCGCGATGTAGACGGTCAGCACCAGGCAGGCGGTGGGCGTGGACATGTGCTCGACCACGCCGGGGGTCCCTCCCGCGCCCTGAGTGGGAGCGCCGAGCCCGGCCACCAGCGAACCGCCGGCGGAGCTGAGCAGCACGGTGCGGACCGGTTCCAGGACGTTGACCATCGAGGCCAGTCCGGAGACCGCGTTCTCCAGCCCGAGCATCCACAGCAGTCCCGCTGCCAGCGCCACGCTGGTGCCGCGGCAGATCACGCCCAGGGCGGCGCCCAGGCTCATGCAGGCCACCGAGATCAGGACGGCGACGCCGAGCGAGGCCGCCATGGAGGGCACCGACGGCAGCCCGCGCGGCGCCCCCTCGGCGGTGGCGATCACGAGCGAAGCCACGACGGCCGCGACGGCGGCCACCACGGCGATGGCCACGGCGGCCAGCGCGCCCGCGGCGGCCTTGGCGAGCAGCACCTGGGTACGGCTCGGCCCCTGCGTGAACCGCGCGCCCCAGGTCGCCCACCGGTACTCGGAACCGGTGATCAGCACTCCGAGGATCAGCATCAGCGCCCCGCCGAACAGCGGATAGCTGCTCACCGAGGTGCTGTCCACGGAGGACGGGACCAGCACGTCCAGCAGATCGGCCCGGTCGCCCGAGTCCTTGGCCGGATCCAGCGTGCGGTAGACGATGTACGGCACGCCGAACGCGAAGATCAGGACCATCGCGACCCAGGCCGCCCCGATCACGACGGGGGCGAGGCGTTTGCGCAGCAGGAGGGTCTCTGCGGCCAGAGCGTCGATCATGCCGCCCTCCTCCCGCCGTCGCCGGAATCGCCGTCCGAACCGTCCGCACGGCCCGTACCGTCCGCGTGCGGGGCGTCGGCCGGGTGCTGGGTCAACGTGAAGAACACGTCCTCCAGCGACCGCCGTTCGGGCCGGATCTCGTGGACGTCCACCCCGGCCGCGACGAGCGCGCGCACCAGGCCGGGCACCCCGTCGGGGGCGGTCCGGACCTGCCATGTGCCGGTCTCCGGCCCGCCGCCTTCGCGTGGAGGGGTGGCGCCGGGCGCGTGCTCCACCAGCACCGCGCGGGCCTTCCCATCGGGCGTGGCCCGTACGTGCAGCACGGTGCCGCCCGCGCGAGTGCGCAGCGCCTCGACCGAGTCCTCGGCGATCACCTGTCCGCGGTCGATGACCACGACGCGCTCGCACAACTGCTGCACCTCGCCGAGGACATGGGAGGAGAGCAGCACCGTCGTGTCGCCGGTCCCCAGGCTCCGGACCAGCTCCCTCATCGAGGCGACACCTTCGGGATCCAGCCCGTTGGTCGGCTCGTCCAGGATGAGCAGCCGCGGATCGCCCAGCAGAGCCGCGGCGATGCCGAGCCGCTGGCCCATGCCCAGCGAGTATCCGGCGAACCTGTCGTCGGCCCGCTGCTCCAACTGGACCGTCGCGAGGACGCGTTCCACCTCGGTGTCCGGCAGCGCGCGGGCGCGGGCCAGCACCCGGAGGTTGTTCCGCCCCGAGAGATGTGGGACGAACGCGGGCCGCTCGATGAGCGCGCCGATGGAGTGGAGTGCGGTGGCCGTGCCCGGCGGCATGCCGAGAACCGAGACGGTCCCGCTGTCCGGGCGCACCAGGCCGAGAAGGATGCGCAGCAGCGTCGTCTTACCGGCCCCGTTCGGCCCGAGCACGCCGTACACCTGCCCGGGCGCCACATCCAGGTCGACGCCGCGGAGCGCGGTGACGTGAGCGAAGTTCTTGGAGACCCCGGAGACGCGGAGCACCGCGTCCGGGTCTGTGGTTGTCGAGTGAGTGTTCTGATACGTACGTGAGCGTGCTGAAGAGCGCACGCGTCCAAAAGCGGACATCCCCCGTGTCCCCCTACATCCCCGTCGCCACTGATCCGGCGTGAAAGTGTCAACTCGGACCAGTTGGTATTTGCGAACATAGCGGCCTATGCGGACGGCGTACAACCCCCCTATAGGGTGAACGAGGTGAAACCGCCCGGCGCGTCGGCACGAGCCGGAACGGGTGCAGATCTCCCGCGGGGCATGCGGTCGGCGCTGATGAGAAGGCGACCGGAATCCGGACGTGGCGGCCAACCGGAATGCCACGTCGAGAGAAGAAAAATCTGCAGGTGGGCGGGATCATCCCGTCCGGTGTGGGGCGCCTTCTTCGACATGGTCGGTCCTCTCCTTGATGGTTCGGCAAGTTGGTGCTGGATAAGCCGTCGAAGTTCAGGGCACACACCACTACTCCGGGTAGACCATGCCCCACCAGCCGTTCGGGCTGGACTGGCAGGAGACCCAGGTAATGTGCGGGTTTGCCTGCTGGTACGCGTGGACGCCCCAGTCGCACTCCGAGAGCGTCGGGTACCAGGACAGGCAGCGCCAGCCCGGATCGGGGGCCGGGCCGCCGGGCGGGCAGGACAGGGGGGCGACGCCGGTCTGGGGCGTCACGCCCACTGGGGCCATCGGTGTCGTCGGGGCAGCCGAGGCCGCCGGTGCGACGACCACGGTCCCCAGGCCGGCGAGCAGCCCGGCGGTGACGGCGAGGCGCTTGATACGCATGTGGGTCCCTTCTCTTGGGTTCTCCGGCGTGTCGGAAGTGCCGAACTGCCCGGGTCCGTAAGGCCGTCTCACAGGGGCGGCAGCGGGCAGTCGCGCGCGCCAGAATGGTGTCCCGCCGAGCGGTGCACCCGGCAGACTCCGTGACATTGCAGGTGGTGGCGGTATTCGGCCCGGATACCCGGATACCCGTATACCCGAATGCCGGGGTGGGCTTCGGCTGCGCGTCCGGCCGCACAGTTATCCGGACCAGCGCTAATTCAGAAGGCTGTGCAATTCGGCGGGGGACCGTCCACCCCGCCGGATCCCGGCGACCATCGGCCTGAGTTTGAAACAGGCGCTCACGTACTCCCCCCGTCCGTACGCCTTTTCGGAGTCCGGCGCACGTCGTTGATTCTTCCGGCCGCGTTGAACAGGGGACAAGCGTGGAACAATCCGTTCCGGAGTTTGATCGATAAGGCACGGTCTATGAGTCGTACGCTCACCGCCCGGGCGCAGGCGGCGTTCTCGGCGGTGCACGCGCACGGATGCGGTCCGGAAGGTAGAGCACGGGTGCCGTGGTGGGGCCGTCCTACCGGCTGGCCGACGGCAGCGCGCAGCTCGTCGCCTCCCATGGTCTGAGCGAAGCTGCCGCTTCGGCACGGTAGGAGCCCTGCCTGCACGCCCGCCTTCCGTACAGGGGTCCCACCCGGTGTCGCCAGTGCTGGGCTCGTCGTTATCGCCGGGGAGACCACAGATGGTGGAGAGCGCACCAGTGAGAGGATCGCGAGGGTGACCGCACGAACCAGTGACATCGACATCGAGAAGGCGGCCGACGTACTGCGTGCCGGAGGCCTGGTGGCCCTGCCGACCGAAACCGTCTACGGCCTGGGAGCCGACGCCGAAGATCCCGCCGCCGTCTCGCGCATCTTCAAGGCCAAGGGCCGCCCGCCCTCCCACCCGCTCATCGTCCACATCGGCAGCGCGGAGCGCCTGGAGGACTGGGCTGACGATGTGCCCGCCGCCGCCCGCCTGCTGGCCGGACACTTCTGGCCGGGGCCGCTCACGCTGGTGCTGCGGCGCGGACGTCGGGTGCCTCTGGAAGCCACCGGTGGTCTGGAGACGGTGGCCGTGCGCGTGCCCGGCCATCCCGTCGCACGCGCGGTGCTGGTGGCCTTCGGCGGCGGCATCGCGGCCCCGTCCGCCAACCGGTTCGGCTCCGTCAGCCCCACGACAGCGGATCATGTCCGTGCGGAGCTCGGTGACAGGGTCGACTTCGTGCTGGACGGCGGCCTGTGCGGGGTCGGCGTGGAGTCGACCATCGTCGACGTCACGGGCGATGCCCCCAGCATCCTGCGGCCGGGCGGGGTGACGCGCGAAGACCTCGAATCGGTACTGGCGCACCCTGTGGCGGTCCCTTCGACGAGCAGTGTCAGGGCGCCGGGCCGGCATCCGTCCCACTACGCGCCGCGGGCGCGGGTCGTCCTCGTCGAGCCGGAGAAGGTCATCGCCGAAGCCGAGCGCGCGCAGGACCTCGGCCACCAAGTCGGCGTTCTCCTCTCTTCCTCCTTCGCCGATGCTCCGGTGAAGGCGCGCGCCACGGTGTCGCTTCCCGCGTCGATGGAGGCCTACGCGCGCGGGCTGTACGGATTCCTGCGCGAGTTCGACCAACAGGGGTGCGACCTCATCGTCGCGTCCTTGCCGGTGGAGGAGGGACTGGGCCTCGCGATCGCCAACCGGCTCCGCCGCGCTGCCGGACCCCGGCCCCGCGAGACCAGCACTCGGTGAACACGGCGTCGGTGGGGCACAGACCCCTGTCGACGTGAGCGGTGAAGGCGAGGGATGTGCATTGCCAACCACGCGCGCGTGCTCGAACACGTCCCGTACGAACCCCCCGTGCGCCTCGGTGGCATCGCCACAGCCTGCCGCATCGCTGAACGCAAGGCGCGAGCCCTCGTCAGTGACTTCGAACGTGGCGTCTGTCCGAGCTGGATACGCTACGAGCGGAGCACACCCGACATCCTCCACCCGGAGGGCGGACTCCGACACCGAGCCGAAGCTCATCTCCCCGTCCAGGTACCTCTGGACCTCCTGATCTGCCAAGCCACCGGCGGCGGACACGCAGTGGACACCGCGGCACGCGGCGAAGGGACACCCCCGTACGCCGACAGCGCGCATGCGGAAGCCCACGAGAGGACACACACGCATGGACCGGCTGACCGTTCACCGGGCCCGGACCGAGACTGGACCCTTCATCACCCTGGCCCTGGTCGGCGAGCTGGATGTGATCAGCGTCGGTGAACTCAGCGACGCCGTCGTCGACGCCTCCGGGGCAACGGGCGACACCTGCTGATCGACCTTGATGGCATCACCCTGTGCGAGACCGGCAGTCTCTACACCATCCTCGGCGTCCGGCACGCTGCCAACCAGGTCGGTGGCAGCCTCGCCATCAGCGCGGCAAGCGGCCCGGTGCGCGACGCGCTCCACGAGGCCGGGCTGCACGAAATCCTGCCGGTCACCACACACTGAACCCGGGCAGCGACATCGGTCCACATCGACATGGTCTTCGAGAACACTGTGTCGGTGGCCCCCGAACTCGCTTCGAAACGACTTCTTCGAAGAGGCACTGGTCCACGTGTTGTGGGGCTGGACGCTCGGCCGACGATCATGTGGTCCCCTCTCGCCGGATCGGGCGCCCCCCGACTACAACAAGCGCCTGAACGCCGCAAGGCCACTGATCAGCCACGTGATCGAGGCCCCGGCCCGCCAGGTGCCGACCTGGCACGACGATCTGCGGCTGCCTGGCCACCCCGAAACTCGGCGAGCGGGAGGTGATGACCACGCTGCTGGAACGCGACCACCATCTCCTGCGTGCCGGCCAGGTGATTCTCGGCGACAAAGGGTTCGCGGGCCGGGAGTTCGAGGCTTTCCTCGCCGACCGCCTGGGGTCCGCCTGGTGCGGCCCGGCGGCCGCAAGGACGAGCCTGTCCGGCACGGGAAGATCACCCGTGTCCGCCAGTGGATCGAAGCCGTCATCGACGCCCTCAAAGGCCAGCTCAGCCATGCAGTTCGTGCCCGTAGGAGAGCTGGTACGCCTCCTGCGCGTACAGCCACGACATCGTCGTCCGACCCTCAGCGGCAGCGGCCACGCGCCACCAGGAACGGGCGCTGGAGTCCCCGAGCTTGGGCAGGGTCAGGGCCATCAGCCCGGTTGGCGCGGCCTCAGGCGCCGGTCGCCCCGCGGGGTGGGGAGACGAGGGCGTGGATCACCAGGACGCAGAGGCCGATGACGACCAGGGACCAGAGGGGGAAGGCGGCCAGGAAGGCGAGCTGGCAGACGGCGACGACGACCGCGAGTGCCGTGCCCGTCGCGCGGGCCCACGCGCTGCCGCGCACGGCGCCCACGCCGACCGCGATCTGGAGGATGCCGAGGACGAGCCAGATCCAGCCCCAGGCCGTGAAGTCGAAGACCAGCAGGCGGCCCTCGGAGACCGTGTAGTAGTCGTCCTTGAACAGCGCGGCCAGGCCGCTGATCACGTTCGAGCAGCCGATCATCAGGATGATGATCCCGGCGAAGGTCAGCCAGCCGGAGGACGGCGGGCGGCCGGTGGTGGCCTGGGGGTCCGCGGGGGTGCCGGTAGGCGCGTTCATGCCTCGCTCCTCGTCGTCGACGATGCCCCGATGAGACAACCGGAGGGGGAGCCACGCCCGGCGGGCGCCGCCGAATGGGTGACCTGGCCGGATACGGGCCCACCCGTCACCGTCAGTCGCTGTCGCGCCAGCGGTCGTAGGCGCCGCTGCCGCGGGCGACGTGGACGCAGAGCGCCGGCAGCGTGCCGTCGTACGGGGACCAGGCGTGCGGGGCGATGCCCTCGCTGATGCCGATGCCCCAGACGCTGATCAGCAGGCGCATCGCCATGTCCCGCTCCTGGGCTGTCAGTTCGCCGGGCCCCTCGAAGGCGGCGATCTCCCGCTCGGCGTGCCGCCAGAGGGCGGGATCGACCTCGGGCAGGACGTCCTGGAGGACGGTGGCGAGGAGGGCCACGAGGACCGTCATGGTGCGCCGGGACTCCGCGGGGTGGGCGCGGAGCGTGTCGCGCGCCTGGTCCACGAGGTCGGCCAGCAGCTCCACCCGCGCCCGCATGCGGTGATCCGGCGAGTCGTCGCCGTGCCGGTCGGACACGCGTCCGCTCCCTTCCTAACGTCTGCCCGAAGGGGCGGGGCGGGAGGGGAGGGACACGTTGAGGCGCAGCGAGACCACGGCCGCCTGCGCCGGCCGCGGCGCGTCACCGGGCCGGTCGGTGATCTCGATGTCGCACCGGTCCTCGCCGGTGCACAGCAGGAGCCGGAAGCGGCGTGCGCGGCTGTGCGTGACCAGGTAGTGGGCCGCCGTACGGACGCTGTCCCGCAGCGCGCCCGCGCCGCACGGTCCGACCCCCAGCACGAGGACCGCGACGCCCGCCGCGCGTCCGGCGAGCCCGATGCTGGCCGCCTCCCGGGGCAACGTCAGTTCCCATGTGCACGTGGGCACCACAGCACTCACCGTCCCGCCGACTGGTCACGGCCCGGACACATGGCCTCGTTCCGGGTCCTGTTCCAGCAATAGTCCGGAACACTGGGGTCCGCCATGCACCGTCGTGGTGCGGGCTCCCGGGCGCGTGAACAGCAGGGCTGGTACGGGGGGCTCGGAGGAACGCGTGTTGTCCGTGGGCCGAGGAGGATTTGTGATGCGCAGGGTGACCTATTCGATGGGCGTCTCTCTGGACGGCTACATCGTCGACCCGGACGGGGACTTCGCGTGGGGTGTGCCCGACGAGGACGTCTTCCGCCTCTCCACCGACGAGATCCGGGGCGTCGGCGTCCATCTGCTGGGGCGGCGGCTGTACGAGACGATGCTGTACTGGGAGACCGTCGACCAGAACCCCTCCCTCGACTTCTCCACGCGCGAGTTCGCCGCCGTCTGGAGACGGCTCCCGAAGGTGGTCTTCTCCCGCACGCTGACGGCCGTGGAGGGCCAGGCCCGGCTGGCCTCCGGCGGCCTCGCCGAGGAGATCGGGCGGCTGCGGGCCGAGCCGGGGGAGGGCGACATCGCGATCGGCGGCGCCACGCTCGCCGCCGAGGCGGAGGGGCTGGGGCTCATCGACGAGTACAGGCTCAGGGTCTACCCGCTCCTCGTCGGCGGCGGCATCCCGTACTTCCCCCGGAACGAGCGCCGGGCGGATCTCGAACTCGTCGAGACCCGCACCTTCGCTTCGGGGGTCGTCCACCTCCGCCACCGCGTGCGCCGCTAGGACCCATAGGACCCATAGGGCCCAGAGGACCCGTAGGGCCCACGGCCTAGACGCGTGCGAACTCCGGGAGGGCGAGGGCCGAGTGGGCCGGGCGGGCCTCACCGGGCGGCAGGGCGCTGAGGCCGCGCAGCATGGTGTTGCGCCGCTCCAGGGCCAGGGCAGTGGTGGGGAAGAGCGTGGCGTCGCCCTCGCCGACCAGCCCCTGGTTCGCGGCCACGAACGCGCGGGTGCCGTGCTCGTACGCCGCGAAGCCCGACACGTGGTCGCGGTCGGCCAGCGAACCGGCGAGCATGTACGCGCCGACCAGCGCGAGGCTGGTGCCCTGCCCGGTGAGGAACGAGGGTGCGTACGCGGCGTCGCCCACCAGCGCCACCCTGCCGCTGTGCCAGCGGGGCATCCGGATCTGGCTGACCCCGTCGAAGAACAGGTCGTCCGTGCCTCGCAGCGCCGCGATCATGCCGGGCACCTCCCAGCCCGCGTCGGCGAAGACCGCCGAGACCAGGTCCCGTTGGGCCCCCGGATTCCGGAACACGTGGAACGGAGGCTCCGGACGGGCGAAGTTCAAGAAGGCGTGCACCTCCTCGTCCTCGCCGCCCACCGCGTAGAGCGCCGCGGCTCTGCCCGGGGTGTTCCACATCAGGGTCTCGTGGGAGAGCCCGAAGGTGTTGCGCATGGTGAACACGGCGAAGCAGTAGCCCAGGTAGCGGTGGAACTGCTCCTCGGGGCCGAAGAGGAGTTCGCGGGTGCGCGAGTGCAGCCCGTCCGCTCCGACGACCACGTCGAACGTACGGCTGCCGCCGCCGCGGAAGGTCACGTCGACCCCGTCGCCGGACTGGTCGAGGGTGTCGACGGAGTCGTCGAACAGGAACTCCACGTCGTCACGGACCGCCGCGTACAGCGCGTCGGTCAGATCCCCGCGCCGCACCTCCAGGTCCTGTCCCGCGACGCCGCCGGTGAGGGCGTGCGGGCTGAGCGAGGCCACCTCGCCGCCGTCCCCGTCGAGGAAGGTCAGCCGGCGCAGGTCGATGTGCGCCTCCCGCAGCCGAGGCAGGATGCCCATCCTGCGGACGACTTCGAGGGCGGTGCCGCGTACGTCGATCGGGTAGCCGCCGCTGCGCAGGGTGCCCGCCTTCTCGACGACCGTGACGGCGAATCCGTAGCGGCTCAGCCAGTACGCGAGCGCGGGCCCCGCGATGCTGGCCCCGGATATCAGGGCGGTACGCCTCGGCGTCGTACGCGTACCGGTGCGGGTACGGGTAGGTGTACGGGTCATTCCTTGACTCCCTTGCTCATGGTGCGGGTGACGAAGAGGGACAGCGCGGTGACGGCGCCCGCGATGACGAAGCCGGTGACGAAGGCCGACTCGGCCGGGTCGTCGGCACCGGCGGGGGTCCCGGCGGTGAGGAGGGCGCCGCCGAGCTGCGCCCCCACGGCGTAGCCGACGACGCGCGTGACCAGGACCAGGCTGGTGGCGATGCCGGTGTCGCCCTGGCCGACGGAGGTGGCGGTGCTGGTCACCATCGCCGTCACGCAGAGGCCGTTGGCGAGCGAGATCGCCATCTTGGCCACGACGAGGTGCCAGCTCGCGTCGTGCACGGCCGCCAGCGCGAGCAGCGCCGCGGCCATCAGGACGACCCCGGTGGTGACCACGGCGCGCGAGCCGAAGCGCCGCGCCCCGATCCCGCCGAGCGGCCCGGCCAGCGAGGCGGCGACGGCGCCGGGCAGCAGGAAGAAGCCGATCTCGGTGGCGCTGGCCCCGAAGCCGTACGAGTCGGCGGAGACCTCGAAGAGCTGCGGGACGAGGTAGACCGCCATCGAGGTCCCGACGCAGATCACGAACGTCAGCACGCACGCCTTCCACATCGCGGGCCGCGCCAGCATGCGCAGATCGACCATCGGCGAGGCCGCGCGGCGCTCGACGGATATCCATCCGGCCACGAAGGCGGCCAGCACCGCGAGGAGGGCGACGAGCACGAGCGGCTGCGAGCCGAGCTCGGGCGCCGCCGCGAGGACGAGCATGAGCGTGACCAGCGTCCCGCTCAGCAGGCCCAGCCCGGGCCAGTCGATCCTGGCGTCGTCCTGGCGGCCCGGCTCGTCGAGCGGCATCAGCCGCTGCACCAGCAGGGTGGAGCCGATGACCGCGAGGGTCGGCAGCGCGAACATCCAGTGCCGGGAGAGCCCTTCGGCGACGGGCCCGGCCGCGAGCGTGCCCGCCATGCTGCCCCCGACGAACATCCCGCTGACCACCCCGATGGCCACCTTCGACTCGCCCTCGGAGAGGTTCTTGCGGACGACGATGAACGACAGGGGCAGCGCCCCCACCATCGCCCCCTGCAGCACCTGGCCGAGCAGCAGCACGGGCAGGTTCGGCGCCAGCGACGACACCGCGCCACCGACCGAGACCACCGCCATCAGCCGGACCAGGACCCGCTTCCCGCCGTAACGGTCACCGAACTTGCCCGCGACCGGGGTGATCAGCGCGCCGGTGATGAGCAGCACGACGCTGAGCAGCGCCCCCTGGGACCGGCTCATGCCCAGCTCGCGCTGGAGGAGCGGGAGCGTCGGCGTCAGCACCGACTCCAGGGCGCCGGTGGCGACCGCGAGCATGGCGAGGGCCCCGACGGCGGCTTTTCCGATACGGACCGGTGGCGGTGGAGCCAGAGTTGCGGACATGAGCGTCCTTCCGTGATTTCCGGGCGACGAGCGGTCGGGTGAGGGAGTGCGCGAGGGGCCGTGGGAGGGGCCTTGGGAGGGGCCATGGGAGGGGCCTTGCGCGTGGTCGGTCGTACGCATGCGCTACGACCTGCGGCGCAGCGCCGCCCGCGCGGGCAGCGTGACCGCGAGCAGGACCAGTCCTCCGGCGGCGGCCGCGAAGGAGCCGTAGACCAGCGGCGGTACGTGCGGCGCCTGGCCGGTCATGCCGCGCATCATCGGGACGAGCGTGGCGGCGGCGATCGCCGTGCCGAGGAGCACGCCCGCGCCCGACACCAGCAGGCTCTCCCAGCGGAGCATCCGCATGACCTGGCGGCGGGTGGAGCCGACGAGGCGCAGGGTGGCCAGTTCGCGGCGGCGGTCGAGGACCGTCATCACGAGGGTGTTGACGGCGGCGACGGCGGCGAAGCCGCCGAGGACCGCGGCCATCGTGGTGTTCATCCAGGCGCCGGTCCTGGCGTCGAGGCTCTGCTCGGTGGCGTAGCCGGAGGCGTCGGTGACATTGCCCAGCGCCGACAGCGACCGCTGCGAGCCGCCGCTCACCAGCAGCGTGCTGTCGAAGCCCGAGGTGACGTGCCCGGCCAGGGAGGCGCGGTCCATGGTCACCGCCGCGAGGCCGAGGCCGCGGCCGTAGACCGCGGTGATCTCGGGGCTGGCCCTGGTGCCGTCGGGGAGGTAGAGCGGAAGCCGGTCGCCGACGCCCACGTCCGCCGTGGCCGCCAGGGTCTCGCCGATGGCGATACGGCCGGTGCCGATCCGGTCGAGGCTCCCCTCCGTCACGTCCAGGTCCTGCACCTTCGCGAGCTCCGCGCCGGAGCCGGTGACGCCCTGGGCCGCCGCGCCCTGCAGCGCCTTGAACTCGCCGGAGCCCGTCGGCACCAGCACCTGCGTGCTCAGCACGCCGACGGCCGCGTCCACGCCGGGCGCGCGGGCCGCGCGCCGTTCCGTGCCGACCGGGAGCCCGGCCGGGTCGGTGACCACGTGGTCCGCGGTGACGCCCGCGCGCAATTGAGTGTCGGCGACGTGGCGTTCGCTCGTGTTCATGAAGACCAACGTCGAGGCGAAGGCCATCGCGAGCACGATCGGGGTGATCGCGGAGGCGAGACGGCGGGCGTTCGTACGGGAGTTGGCGGCGGCGAGCTGCGCAGCCGGGCCCGCGCCGCGCAGCGGGAGGCCGAAGAGGCCCGCGCACAGCCGCGCGATGAGCGGGCCGAGCAGTCCGACGGCGAGCATGAAGCACATGACGACGCCGAGGGCCGCACCGGCGGCGTTGTCACCGGACGAACCGGCCGCGACGCCGGTGAGAGACGCGCCGCCGACCAGCGCCGCCAGGCCCAGTCCGGTACGGAGCACGCCGGGCCGCAGCCGCTCGACCGACGCCTCCTGCAGCGCCTGCCCGGGCTTGGTCCTCGCGGGACGGCGCCCGGCGATCCAGCCCGCGCCGAGCGCGGTGAGCAGCCCGGTGCCGACGGCGATGAGGAGGGGGAGGCCCGAGACGTGCACGTCCACGGCCTCGGGGACCGCGCCGCGGTCCTGCAGCTGCCCGAACCACCAGTGCGCGAGCCCGATGCCCGGCAGGGTGCCGAGGATCCCGGCGAGCGGCGCGACGAGCAGCGCCTCGGAGGCGACCGCGCGGCGGATCTGCCGCGGGGTGGCGCCGACGGCGCGCAGCAGCGCGAACTCGCGGGCCCGCTGGCCCACCGAGAGCGCGACGGTCCCGGCCGCGGTGAACACCGCGACGAGGGCCGCGATGCCGCCGAAGGGGCCGCCGATGCCGAAGAGCGTGTCCTTGGCATAGGCCAGGCCCGGGTCTTCGACGGCACCGCGGTCGTCACCGGTGCGCACCTGGGCGCCGGAGCCGGACAGGGCCTTCTGCACGGAGTCCGCGAGCGCTTCGGCGTCCGCGCCGCCCTCGGCCAGTACGGCGATGGCGTCCGCCTTGCCGGGGTGCCCGGCCAGCGTGGGGGCCTGGGCGTCGGAGAACCAGGCGGTGGGCCCTCCGGTGCCCTTGCCCTTGGCGGCCTCCGCCGCCCCGGCCTCGGCGAGGCCCGCGACGCGGAACTCCCGTTCCCCGGCGGCGGTCTGCAGCGCCACGGTGTCGCCGACGGCACTCTTCGCGGCGCGCCCGGCGGCCGCGTCGAGCACGACCTCGCCGGTACGGGGGGGCGCGACCGGAGCTGAGCCGGGTGCCGGTGAAGGCGTGCGAGCCCCAGCCGTGCGCGGTGAACGCACCGTCCCCGCGCGGGCCGTCTCCGGCTGAACCGCCTCCGTCCGGGCCGTCCCCGGCCCGTACCGGGAAGGTGAAGTCCGGCACCGCGTCCCGCGCGCCCGGCGCCCGGGCGGCCTTCGCCGCCAATCCGGTGTCCACCCGTGCCGTGTCCGGCAGCGGCACCGCTTCCTTCTCGCGGTCCTCGCCGCTGCCCGTCACGACGTACTTGTACTGGTCGGCCGCCGCGACGACCGGCGCCTTCTCGTACCGCTGCGGCGGCACCGAAGCGCGCAGGCCGGTCTCCAGCAGGATGCCGCAGGCCGAGACGATCAGCGCGGACATCAGCAGCGCGACGAACGTCCCCGCGAAGGACGCGGGCTTGAAGCGGACGGCCGCGCGGGCCAGCCCGTTGGGCTTCAGCTTCATGCCGCCGCACCCGCCATCGCGCCCGGGCCCGCCGCTGCGGTACGGGCGGTGAGCGCGGCCATCCGCGCCGCGATCTGCTCCGCCGAACCGCGCTCCAGCCCGCCCGCGAAGGCCCCGTCCGCGAGGAAGAGCACGCGGTCGGCCCAGGCGGCCGCCGCCGGGTCGTGGGTGACCATCACGACGGTCGCGCCGAGGCCGTCCACCGCGTTCCGCAGCAGGCCCAGGACCTCGGCGGCCGTACCGGTGTCCAGGGCGCCGGTCGGCTCGTCGGCGAAGATCACATCGGGGCTGGTGACCAGGGCGCGGGCGAGGGCGACGCGCTGCTGCTGGCCGCCGGAGAGCTCGCCGGGCCGGCGCCGCGCCTTGTCGGCGAGCCCGACCCGCGCGAGCATCGCGTCGGCGCGGTGCCGGTCCTGGCGCTGCCCGGCCAGCCGCATGGGGAGCAGCACGTTCTGCTCCACCGTCAGCGACGGCAGCAGATTGAAGGACTGGAAGACGAAGCCGAGGCGGCTGCGGCGCAGTTCGGTGAGCTGGTTCTCGCTCATGCCGGTGAGCTCGGTGCCCCCGAGGCGTACGGACCCGGCGGTGGGCCGGTCAAGCCCGGCCGCGCACTGCAGGAAGGTGGACTTGCCGGACCCGGAGGGCCCCATGACCGCGGTGAAGGTGCCGCGGGGGAGGGCGAGGTCGACGCCCGCGAGCGCGTGCACGGCGCCCCGGCGCCCGTAGACCCGCCGGACCCCGCGCAGTTCGACGGCGAGCCCCGGGTCGCCGGTCACCTGGGGCTCCTCGTCCGCCTCGGCGTGCCGCTTACCGCTGTGCCGCTTGCCGCTGTGCAGCCTCATCTCGTGCCCTTTCACGCTCTCGTCGTGCTCGCTTGTGCCGATGGGAAGGAGAGTGCGGCAGCGGTTCCGCACCGGTCGTCATACGGGGGAGCCCATGCGTAGTGCTACGGGGGTAGGGGGTCGGGCCGGAAGTGGGGGCGAACCGCCCTACTCGCCCGGGGACACCAGCCCCGACTCGTACGCGAAGACCACCGCCTGGGCGCGGTCGCGCAGGCCGAGCTTGGTGAGGACACGGCTCACATGCGTCTTCACCGTCTGCTCGACCAGCACCAGCGTCTCCGCGATCTCCGTGTTGGACCGGCCCCGGCCCACCAGGGTGAGGACCTCGGTCTCGCGTGCGGTCAGGGCCTTGAGCCGCAGCGCGGCCTTGCTCCCGGAGGCGGGCCGCTGCCGCGCGAAGTCCGCGATGAGGCGGCGCGTCACGGAGGGGGCGAGCAGTGCGTCGCCCGAGGCCACGACGTGCACCGCAGCGATGAGGTCGGCCGGTGGCGCGTCCTTGAGCAGGAAGCCGCTCGCGCCCGCGCGCAGCGCCTCGTAGACGTAGTCGTCGACGTCGAACGTGGTCAGCATCAGGACGCGCGGCCGGTGGGTCACCCCCGGCGGGGGAGCGAGGAGGGTGCGCGTGGCCTCCAGGCCGTCCATCTCGGGCATCCGGACGTCCATGAGCACGATGTCCGGATGGGTGCGCCTGCTCAGCTCGACGCCCCGCACGCCGTCGGGGGCCTCGCCCACCACGTCGATGTCGCTCTGGGCCGCCAGCAGCGCGGCGAAGCCCGCCCGCACCATGGCCTGGTCGTCGACGATGATGACACGCGTCGTCACGTGAAGTCCTTACCGTTGGGAGTCGAGGGGGAGTTGGGCGGCGACCCGGAACCCGCCGTCCGGCAGCGGTCCCGCGTCGAGGACGCCGCCGACGAGCCGCACCCGCTCGCGCATGCCGACGAGGCCGTGCCCCGTGCCGCCCACTTCGAGCGGCGCGGCGGGCGGCCGGGGCGGCGGCCCGTTGACGACGAGGACGGTGAGCCGCGGGGCGTCCGCCTCCGCGTCGGAGGACACCGACACCGACAACGACACACGCGTCGGGGCGCCCGGCGCGTGCCGTACGACGTTCGCGAGGGCCTCCTGGGCGATGCGGTACGCGGAGAGGCTCACCGCCTCAGGCACGGCAGCGTCGACGTCTGCGCCGGAGTCCGCGTCCCAGGCGGTGAACTCCACCGGCACGCCCGCCCTCGCCGTCGCCTCCGCCAGCTGGCCGATCCGGGTCAGGCCGGGCTGGGGCGCGAGTTCGCCGTGCGCCTCCTCGTTCCGCAGCACGCCGAGGAGCCGTCGCATCTCGCCGAGCGACTCGCGCGCGGTCGCCGCGATGGACGTGAACTCCGCCTGCTCGTCCGGCGGCAGCCCTTGGTGGCGGTAGGCCGCGGTGTCCGCCTGCACCGTGATGACGGACATGTGGTGCGCCACCACGTCGTGCATCTCCCGCGCGATACGGGCGCGTTCCTCCAGCAGCGTCCGCCGTCCGCGTTCGGCCTCGCTGATCGTCTCCTGCTCGGCCAGCCTGCGCTGTGCCTCGTACCGCTCGCGGAGCGCGCCGCAGAGTACGAGCGTGACGCCGCTGAGGATGGTGAGCAGCGCGTCCCCCGCGCTCGTCCCGTGCGGTGCGACGAACCCCAGCCCGATGTTCGCGCCCGCCGTGGCCAGCCACACCCGCAGCAGCGTCCGGCGCGGCTCGCGCAGGCCGAGGGCGAGACAGAGGCCGACGTACCCGACGATCTCCATCGGCGGGAACGGCCACAGGTGCCGTTCGTCGAAGTCGACGGCGAGCAGGGCGAGCGCCCCGGCGACGTCCGCGGCGAAGATCACGTACCAGGCGTGCAGCGGGCGGACGACGGCGAGCAGCAGCGGCGCCGCCTGCGCGACGGCCAGCGCGCTCGCGAGGCCGCCGTTCATGCCGTACTCGACGCTGAGCACCTGGATGGTGGTGGGCAGCAGGGCGACGCACAGCACGAAGGCCACGCCCCACGGCAACACGCGGATCCACCGGCGCGAAGCGCCCGAGAGCAGCGGGCGCGGGGACGCGGGAGGTGCGGTCATGAGCGTCCTTTCCGTCGTCGCTACTGCACTACACCGTGTAGTGTAGCTCGGGAAAAGGCTAAGCTGTGGCCATGCCGACCACGAAGACATCGACTGCGAAGACGCTGCGCGAGGGCTCCACGCGGAAGCGGGCCGCCATCCTCTCGGCGGCCCGGGACCTCTTCCTCGCCGACGGCTTCGACCGGACCAGCGTCGACGCCGTCGCCGCCAGGGCCGAGGTGTCCAAGCGGACGGTCTACGACTACTTCGGGGACAAGCGGACGCTGCTGCAGGCGGTCGTCGACTCCGTCGGCCAGTCGATGATCACCACGATCCGGAACACCCTCGACGAGACCCTCACCGGCCTCGGCGAGGACGCCGATCTTGAGGACGCCCTGATCACGTTCTCGATGCGCATCGCGACCGACATGCTCGGCTCGGCCGAGTACGCCACGCTGCAGCGGCTGGTCCGGGCGGAGTCGGGGCACCTGCCGCACCGGGGCTACAACTCCATGGCCGACACCCCCGACGAGGCCATCGCCGAGCGGTTCGCCGCCCTCGCCGCGGCCGGGCTGCTCCGCGTCCCCGACCCGCGGCTCGCGGCCGACCAGTTCGTCGCGCTGACCTTCGGCGTCGCGCTCGACCGGCTCGGCTCCGCGAACGCGGCGGAGGACGACCGTGTCCGCCCCCTCGTCATCGAGGGCGTACGCACGTTTCTCCGCGCCTACCGCCCCGCGTAGCCCTCTAGCCCTCTAGCCCTCCGGCACCTCCGCGCCCAGAGCGCCCGAGCCCCTCACGGCCCTGCCCGTGGGGGGCTCGGTCGTGCGCGGAGTGGTTCCTGTAGCGTGCGGCGGAGTAAAGTTGGCTATACAACTTAAGGAGAAGTGCGTGACGACGGCTCCGTCTCCCCGCTCCCTGCCGGCCGTATGGCTGCGCGACAACTGCCCCTGCGCGGAGTGCCGCGACCCGGGCAACGGCCAGAAGCTCTTCCAGATCGTCGACCTCCCGCCCTCGCCCGCCGTGCGCGAGGTGCGGGAGACGGCGGACGGCCGGGGGCTGGAGGTGACCTGGGCGCCGGACGGGCACCTTTCCGTGTACGCGCACGAGTGGCTCGCGGCCCACGCACCGGGCGAGGGTGAGAGGACCGCGGGAGACGGCCGTACCGAGGCGGACAAGACGCTGTGGCGCGCCGCCGACCTGGAAGGACGGCTCCCCGAGGCGGAGTGGGAGGCGTACGGGACGCGCCCCGAGGTACGCGCCGAGGTCCTGGACTCCGTCCTCCGCCTCGGCTTCGCGCTGCTGCGGAACGTGCCGTGCGAGGACGGCCAGGTCCTGGACGTCGCCCGTACGTTCGGCTTCGTCCGCGAGACCAACTACGGGAAGCTCTTCGAGGTGCGGGTCGAGCCCGACCCGAACAACCTGGCGTTCACCGGCGCGCGCATCACCCCGCACACCGACAACCCGTACCGGGACCCGGTCCCCACCCTCCAGCTCCTGCACTGCCTCACCAACGCGGCCGTCGGCGGCGACTCAGGCCTGGTCGACGGCTTCCAGGCCGCGGCCCTGCTCCGGGATGAGGACCCGCGCGCCTTCGAGGTCCTGGCCGGCACACCCGTCCCGTTCCGCTTCACCGACGCGCGTACGGTGCTGAGTGCCGAGCGCCCGTTGATCGACGTGGACCCGCTCGGCCGGATACGCGAGGTGCGCTTCAACAACCGCTCCATCGGCACGCTCCGGCTCCCGGCCGACCGTATCGAGGCGTTCTACGAGGCCTACCGGACCTTCGCCGGGATCCTGCTCCGCCCCGAGCTCCAGCTCGACTTCCGGCTGTCACCGGGCGACTGCCTCATCTTCGACAACGTCCGCCTGCTGCACGCCCGTACGGCCTTCGCCGAGAACGGCGCCCGTCATCTCCAGGGCGCCTACGCCGACCTGGACGGCCTCGCCAGCACGCTGAGCGTGCTGCGCCGCGACCAGCAGAGGGCGAGGGAGGCCTTCCTCGACGAGTTGGAGGCGCTGTTCGAGGGGGAGGGGGCGCAGGAGTATCTGGGCGAGGAGGTGACGATGGCCCAGCACATGCTGCAGTCCGGCGCCCGGGCCCAGGCCGCCGGGGCCCCCGGTCACCTGGTCGCCGCCGCCCTGCTGCACGACATCGGCCACTTCCACGGCCCCCTGCACGGCAGGGACCTGATGGAGGGCCACGACAACCGCCACAGCCACACCGGGGCCGACCGTCTCACCCCCTGGTTCGGCCCCGAGGTCACCGAACCGGTCCGGCTGCACGTCGCCGCCAAGCGCTATCTGTGCGCGGCGGAGGCCGAGTACCGCGCGGCGCTCTCCGAGGCGTCGGTCCACACCCTGGAGGTGCAGGGCGGCCCGATGTCCGAGGACGAGGCCGCCCGTTTCGAGGCCGGCCCGCACGCCCAGGACGCCGTCGCCGTACGCCGCTGGGACGACCAGGCCAAGGACCCGGCGGCGCACGCGCCGGACTTCGCCCACTTCCGGCCCCTGCTCCGGGGGCTGCTGCGGGCCCGGACGGCGTGAAGGCCTGACCCGGACCGCCCCTCCTCAGCCCGAGGAGGGGCGGCCGGCGCGCCGGGCCAGGGAGCCCGAACCGGCGGAGGAGTTCGCCGTGAAGGCCACGGTCCCCGGCAGATAACGGTCCTCGGAGAACTCGATCGGCGCCCCCGCCGGATCCGTACTGCGCCGTTGCTCCCGCAGCAGCACGTCCCCCTCCCCGCAGCCCAGCAGCTCCGCGTCGGTCGCGTCGGCCGGGACGAGGTCGATGGTGTGCTGGGCGTCGGCGAAGAGCACCCCCTGCTCCTCCAGTCGCACCGTGAAGGACACCGTGTCGGGCTCCAGTTCGGCGACGAGCGCGCCGACGGCCTCCGGATAGACCGTACGCTCGACCATCACCGGCCGCCCCGACAGCGTACGGACGCGCAGCACCCGGCAGACCTCGGCGCCCTCCGCCACGCGGAGCCGCGCGCTCTCGGTCCCGGAGGCCGGGCCCTGGACGGCGCGGACGACCCGCCCGCCGGGCTCCTCGCCCGTGGAACGGGCCCACCGCGTGAAGCTCAGCAGCTCCCCGAAGCTCTGCGACTGCGAGGTCCGCAGCACGACCCGCCGCGTCCCCCGCCGCGAGGCCACGAAGCCGTTCGCCCGCAGTACGGACATCGCCTGCCGGACGGTGCCCCGCGAGACCCCGTACTGCTCGGCCAGCACGCCCTCGGCGGGCAGCTTGCCCCCGGAGCCGTACGCCCCCTCGGAGATCCCCCGCTCCAGGTCGGCGGCCACCTTCCGATAGAGCGCCTGCGCCCTCCCCGCCACCGGTTCCCCACTTCCCTCGACCTACGGCCCACAGTCCGCGACCCAGTATCCACGAAACATGTCTGACCAACTGACACGCGCGCGCCGGTCACGACGGATCGCCGTCCGGCGGCAGCCGAGCACTGATCGTCGCGTCGAGCTCGGTCATCGTGCGTCGGAAGGCCTCTTCCAGATCGACACCGTAGCGGTGGGCCAGGACGAGGACGGACCACAGGCAGTCCGCGAGCTCGTGCTCCAGCGCCGCCCGACCGCCCGGTACGTCGCGGGCGCCCTCCTCCGCCATCACCAGCTTGGCCAGATCACCGACGTCGCCGACGAAGCCGAGCATGAACTCCTCCCGCGTCCACACCCGTCCCCGCTCGTACCGATTCAGCGCGTCGTACTGGTCATGGATGCGCACAGCCTCCCGCCGCAGCTCCTCCAGGCTCACCACAAGGCCCCTCCTGACCGGGTCGGTTCGGAACAAGGCACCCATGGTCGCAAGCGGGCGACGGAGGTTCCGGGGCGTTCTCACTGCCCGGCGTCGAGCAGGGCGACGCCCGCCGCGGTGACGGTGTGGTGGACCGCGTTGTGGTGCCGGGTGGACGAGGTCAGTCCGGCGTTGCGCAGGATGGTGGCGTGTTCGCTGGCGCTCGGCGGGGCGATGCGCGCGTGGCGGGCGAGTTCCTTGGTGGTGCAGTCGGGATGCTCGGCGATGACCCACAACACGGTGGCCCGGGTGCGGCCCAGCACCGTGGCCAGGGACTGCGGGACGCCGCCGAGCGCGGTGGCCGTGGCGACGGACGGGGAGGACGCCAGGGGAGTGCCGTCGGGGATCGGGAAGGTCATCCATGGCTGGGCGGCCTTCGGGTTGACCATCCCGGTCGGAGTGCCGAAGACGGAAGGGATCAGGAGGAGGCCACGCCCGCCGAGGTCCTCGTCCTTGGTCATCCGGGACCGGGTGACGACTTCCAGTACGGGAGGTGACCAGTGCGCGTGCCGGGGATCGAGCTGCCGCAGCATCGCCGTCAGTCCCTCCTCGGCCATGGTCCGGCGTAACCGGGAGAGGGCGGTGTGCGCCGTCTGCAGGATCCCGGGCCAGTGGGCGGCGACCAGGGCCTCGTGAGCCTGCGCGAAGGTGTCCACCACCTGCTGGTAGACAGGCGGTTCCTCCACCATGCGCCACAACCAGGGCGAGAAGGTCTGCCCTCGGCCCGCGACCACCTGAAGCTCGCTCCGCACATAGCTCGCGGGGGTGCCGCGAACGGTCTCCAGTACCTCGTCGACGCTGTTGTCGGCCTGTACGGGATGGAGGAAGTCCACCGACCCTCCCACAGGGTTGGTGAGGTCGAACAGCGTCCGGGTGCGCGGCTCCAGCCGCTCGGCGGCCCGGATCCTCCACGCGTCGAACCGCGCCCGCCGGGGGGCGGCCCCCTGAACGATGTGGAGCGCGAGGAACGTCTCCAGCAACGGATGGGGCTCGTCGGCCAGGCGTGTGCGGAGCAGGTCCTCGGTGGTGAAGTGGATGCGCAGCGCCATCGGGGGATTGTCGGTCGGCCGTGCCCCGAGGGGCCAGCCTCATGGCCCGGCTCCGCCGCGTTCGGGCGTAATGGCAGGATGGCCCGCATGGTGACGAATCAGCCATGGGTGGGGCTGCACGGGGATCTGCTGGTGGCGAAGGCGGCGGTGTACGACCCGGGCGGTTTCGCCTGCTCACCGCCGGTGGCGGAACCGGAGAGCGCCGAGTACGGCGCGTGCGCGTTCACGCTGGACGGCCGCTCGGTCCGGTTCCGCGTGGCCAGAACGACGCCGACGAAGGTGGGCCAGTTCGTCACCGTGTGGCTGCGTTCCGAGGAGGGGCCGATCCGGCCCTTCGACGTGAGCGACGGGGTGGACCTGTTCGTCGTCAGCAGCCGTGACGGCGACGGCTTCGGGCAGTTCGTCTTCCCGCGCGAGGTGCTGTGCGAGCGCGGCATCGTCTCGCGCGGCGGGCCCGGAGGTCCCGGCGGGAAACGGGGGTTCCGCGTCTATCCGCCGTGGGTGACCACCACGAGCCGACAGGCCCGTAGCACCCAGGCGTGGCAGGTGGACCACTTCTTCGACCTCGGCCTCGACGGGCCCGCCGACCTGGCGCGTGCCCATGCCCTCTACGGCACCGGTACTGGCTAAGAGGTCAACTGGCCGGCCACGGGCTGGCTGATCTCCGTCCACACCGCGTCGAGCGAGAGGCCGAGGACGTCGGCGATCGCCGCGATCGTGGGGAAGGCGGGGGTGGCCACGCGGCCCGACTCGATCTTGCGGAGGGTCTCCGGCGAGACGCGTGCGGCGAGCGCGACGTCGAGCATCGAGCGCTCCCCCCTGGCCCGGCGGAGGAGGGCGCCGAGACGCTGACCGCGTTCGACCTCTTCGGGAGTGAGCGGCAACCTGACCATGGGGCCGATTCTAATACCGGTATAGTAAGCCCGGTATAGTTATTGGTTGCACAAGAGTTGCCCAAGAGGGACGCCCCATGATCGAGATCCTGAACCACCCCACCCTGCTGGCCCGGGCGAAAGGCGCGGGCGCCCTGGTCGCCGACATCCTGCACACGCTGAAGGGCCGCAGCGCGGTCGGCACGAACCTTCTGGACATCGACCGCTGGGCCCAGGAGATGATCGTCGCGGCGGGCGGGAAGTCCTGCTACGTCGATTACGCGCCGTCCTTCGGGCGAGGCCCGTTCGGCCACTACATCTGCACGGCCGTCAACGACGCCGTGCTGCACGGACGGCCGCACGACTACGCGCTCGCCGACGGCGATCTGCTCACCCTCGACCTCGCCGTCTCCCTGGACGGCGTCGCCGCGGACGCCGCGATCAGTTTCCTCGTGGGCGGCGCGCGGCCCCCGGAGAGCGTCGCGATGATCGAGACGACCGAGCGCGCGCTCGCCGCGGGCGTCGCCGCCGCCGGACCGGGTGCACGCGTCGGCGACCTCTCGCACGCCATCGGCACGGTCCTCAGCGAGGCCGGGTACCCGATCAACACCGAGTTCGGCGGCCACGGCATCGGCTCGACGATGCACCAGGACCCCCACATCCCGAACACCGGCCGCCCCGGCCGCGGTTACACCCTGCGCCCCGGACTCCTGCTGGCCCTCGAACCGTGGGTCATGGCGGACACCGCCGAGCTCGTCACCGACGCCGACGGATGGACCCTCCGCAGCGCGACGGGCTGCCGTACGGCGCACAGCGAGCACACGATCGCCATCACCGAGGACGGGGCCGAGATCCTCACCCTGCCGAGGTGAGCGCGGCGCGAGGGTCAGTGGCGGCGGGCTGCCCAGACGCTGCGTTCGGTGCGTACGGCCAGGTCGGAGCGGCGCAGGAGGGTGTGGGGGCCGTCGGGGGCGAGGAGTTGGTCGAGGGCGGTGAGGTCCTCGGGGGCGAGGGTGTCGGCGACGGTGGCGCGGATGCGGCGCAGGCTGCTGAGGGCGTAGCGGCCGACCGCTTCGCTGCGGGCGCCGTCGATGCTGACGGCGAGGGTGCGTTCGGCCTCGACCGTGAATCCGGCGGCGGTCAGCAGGGGCCCCCAGTCGGCGCCCCGGTGGGGGACGCGTGCGGCGTGGAGCTGCGCGGTCGCCGCGTGGCAGCGCTCTTCCAGGCCGGGCCGGAACTCGGGCGCGTCCTCGGGCAGGAAGCGGGGGAATCCGGCCAGCTCGACGACCGCGAGGAGGCCGCCGGGCGCGAGCAGGGCGTGGACGTCGCGGAGGGCCTGGTCGGGGCGAGCCATGTGGTGCAGGGAGGCCGAGGCCCAGACGAGGTCCGGTGAGCCGAGGTCGGGCCAGCCGGGCTCGTCGAGGTCGGCCTGCACGGTGCGTACGCGCTCCTCCGCACCCCGGGCGCACGCCTTCTCGCGCAGCCGCTGAAGGTGCCCGGCCGAGGCGTCGACGGCGGTGACGTGCGCCTCGGGGAAGCGGTCGAGCAGTGCGAAGGTGCCCGCGCCCGTGCCGCAGCCCAGGTCGAGGATCTGCCGTGGTTCGGCCGTCAGCGGGAGCCAGTCGGTGAGGGAGGCGAGGTGTTCGGCGAGCACCTCGGCGTCGAGGTCGAGGATCTCCGCCTGGTCGTGCTCGCCGTGTTCCTGGTGGTGCCCGTGCTCGGGGTGTGCGCTGGTCATGCACGACACGTTAGGCCGGGCTTGCGCCTGCGGCACCAGCTCTGTCCTACTGCGCAAGAAGGTCGTCGCATCCGCTGCCGTACGCGCAAGACGCCCGGGCCAGGGACGAGGGGCGTCACTCCGGCTCGCCCTCGTCCTGCTGGTGGCCGCGGCGGGCGTCGCGGTCGAAGATGCCCAGGATCTCGCACGGGCCGCCCTCGGCGCCGATCGCGTGCGGCATCATCGTCGGGAACTCGGCGGCCTGGTTGGTCTCGACGCGGAAGCGGCGGTCGCCCAGCATGAGGACCGCCGTGCCGGACAGGACGACGAGCCACTCCCGGCCCGGGTGAGCGCGCATACGGGCGGGGCTGTCGGGCGGCGGTCCGGTCATCCGGCGGCGCATGACGGTGATGCCGGGGTCGCCCTTCACGGCCCAGCGCATCAGGCCGTGGGCGCCGTCGATCATCGGGCTGGTCACGACGTCGTCCGCGCCCGTCTCGACGAGCTGGTCGAGCGTGGTGTCCAGGGCGCGGGCGAGGGTGACGAGCTGGTCCAGGGCGAGGCGCCGCTGACCGTTCTCGATGCGGCTCAGCGAGGACTGGCTGAGGTTGGCGCGACCGGCCAGCTCCTCCAGGGACCAGCCCTGCGCGACGCGCAGCGCGCGGATCCGCTTGCGTACGAGGCCGTCCAGCCCGCCATCTTCTTGCGTCATAGGCAACATTGTATGCCCTCCACGCACTACGAGGTTAGCGTCGTGAAGCGGATGGCCAAGGCACCGAGGAAAGGACGCGCCATGTCTGTGACGACTTCCGCGTACGAGAGCGACGTACTGCCCGAGGGGACCGTCGACGCCGTGGTGATCGGCGGCGGCGCGGCAGGGCTGAACGGCGCTCTGATGCTCGCCCGCTCCCGCCGCTCCGTCGTCGTGATCGACAGCGGCGCGCCGCGCAACGCGCCCGCCGAGGCCATGCACGGCTTCCTCGTCCTGGACGGCACCCCGCCCGCCGAGATCCTGCGGCGGGGCCGGGAGCAGGTGCGCCAGTACGGCGGCCGCGTCGTCCTCGGCGAGGTGAGCACGGCCGAGCCCGCCGCCTCGGGTCCGGCCGCGCTCCCGGGCGATCCGCGCTTCACCGTCACCCTCGCCGACGGGCGCCGCGTGACGGCGCGCCGGGTGCTGGTGGCGACCGGGCTGCGGGACGTACTGCCCGACGTGCCGGGCCTCGCCGCGCACTGGGGCCGTGCCGTGGTGCACTGCCCGTACTGCCACGGCTGGGAGGTGCGCGACGAGCCGATCGGCGTCCTCGCCACCGGCCCCGCCTCGGTCCACCACGCGCTGCTCTTCCGCCAGTTGACCGACGACCTCGTCTACTTCGCGGGCGGCACGGAGCTGGACGAGGAGACCCGTGCGCGCTTCGTCGCGCGCGGCATCCGCGTCGTCGACACCCCGGTGGGGGAAGTCGTCGACGGAGACGACGGCGCCCTCGCGGGGGTGCGCCTCGCCGACGGTACGTTCGTCGCCCGTCGCGTCCTCGCCGTCGCCACGCGCATGGAGGCGCGCACGGCGGGGCTGGGCGGCCTGGGGCTGCCGACGGAGGACCTGCCCGACGGCATGGGCCGCCGCTTCGCCTCCGGTCCTGCCGGTGCCACCGAGGTGCCGGGCGTGTGGGTGGCCGGGAACGCGACCGACCTCACGGCCCAGGTCGGCGCCGCCGCCGCGGCCGGGGCGCTGGCCGGAGCCCGCATCAACGCCGAACTGGCCACCGCGGACACCGACGAGGCGCTGACGCTGGCGCTCGCGCTCACGGAGAACCGCGCCGCGACGCCGGGCGAGCCCGTCACCGCCTGACCGGTCCGGTGGGCATCGCCGTCACTGACGTCACCGATGAGTTCGAGCGGCGCGTCGAGTCAGTCCCTGGACGGCGAACTCACGGAGAGGGCGATCCCATGACCGAGCTGAACGCCGAGCACGCCCGGCGGGCGATCATCGAGCACACCCGGCGTCTGGCGGAATCGGCCGCAGCGGCCGGGCCCGACGCGGCCGTGCCCACGGCCCCGGAGTGGAGCGTCACCGAGCTGGTCGCGCACCTGGGGCAGACGCAGCGCTGGGTGGCGGAGATCATCGAGCGGCGTGTCACCGACCCCGCACAGCTGCCCACGGAGATGGCCGAGCTGCCCGCCGACCCCGGCGAGTGGCCCGCGTGGCTGTCGGAGTCCGCGCGGCTGGTCGTGAGCGCGTGCTCCGACGAGGCGCTCGACGCGCCGGTGTTCAACGCGGCGGGGGACGGCCGGACCGGGGGCCGGTTCTGGCTGACCAGCGTCCTCAACGAGTCGGTCGTCCACGGCTTCGACGCGGCCAACGCGGCGGGCCGGGTGCTCGACGTCGATGCCGACGTCGCGGCCGCGCTCATCAGCAACCACTTCGCGATGCTCACCTCTCCCACCTGGGCGATGCTGCGGTCCGAGTCCGCCCACGCCCTGCGGGGCACCGGGCAGACGCTGCAGTGGCGGGCCACCGACACCGCGGACGGCACGGGCGCCTGGTCCGTGGAGCGGCGGCCCGACGGGGCGGCGTGGCAGCCGGGGACACGGGAGGCCGAGGTGACGGTGACCGGCCCGGCGAGGTCCCTGTTCCTGACCTTGACCCGGCGGCTCCCCCTCACCGACCGCAAGGCGACCGGCATCAGCGTCGACGGCGACGCCGACCTCGCCCAGCACTGGATCGACAACACGGCCCACGTCGCGGACTGACCGGCACCGCACCGCGCTTCAGGGGCTCTCATCCGTCGAGGGCTCGGACGGGGACGCGGGGTGCCCGGTCGGTGCCGTGCGTACGAACGTCGCCGCGAGGAACGCCGCCCCGGCGAGGCCGATCGTGCTGAGGGCCGCCGCGGTCTGGAGGCCGCCCGCGAAGGAGGACCGGGCGGCCTCGCGCAGTGCGGAGCCGATTCCGTCCGGCAGCCGTTCGGCCTCGTGCAGGGCGCCGCCGACGGTCTCCTCGGCGCGGGCGCGCACCTGGGCGCCGACGCCCTCGGGCGCCGCGGCCGTCAGCTTCCCCTGGTAGACCACCATGGCGACCCCGCCGAACAGCGCCATTCCGCCCGCCAGCCCCAACTCGGCCCCGCTCTGCGAGATCCCGGAGGCGGCCCCGGCGCGTTCGGGCGGCGCCGAGCCGATGATCGCGTCCGTCGTGAGCGCCAGAACCGGGGTCACGCCCGTGTAGAGGACGGTGAACCCGACGACGGTCCAGCCCAGGCTCATCCGCCCCGCCGTCGAGGCCAGCACCGCCGCGCCCAGGGCGGCCGAGCCGAGGCCCGTACTGATCACGACGGCGGGACGGATCCGGCGTACCGCCCGCGGTGCCAGCAGCGTCGCGCCGATCCCGCACACCACCGAGGGCGCCGTCCACAGCCCGGCGGCGAGCGGGGAGAGGCCGAGAACCGCCTGAAGGTACTGCATCACCAGCAGTTGTGAGCCCGCCATCGCCGTCACCGCGAGGGTCTGCGTGGCCAGCCCCGCGCCGAACGAGGGCACTTTGAAGAGCGCGAGGTCCACCAGCGGCGCCTCGGCCCGCCGCTGGCGGTGCAGGAAGAGCGCCCCCAGCGCCAGACCGCCCGCCAGCCACCCCGCGGCCTGCGTGCCCAGCCCCGACGAGGCCGCCTGCTTCGCCCCGTACACCACGGTCAGTACGGCGGCCAGGGAGAGGGCGGCCCCGGTGAGGTCGAAGGGGCCCGTGGCGGCGGGGTTCCGCTGCTCGGGGAGGAGCAGGGGGCCGGTGACGAGGAGCAGGAGCATCACCGGCACTCCGACGAGGAACACCGAGCCCCACCAGAAGTGCTGCAGCAGCACCCCGCCGACCAGCGGCCCGGCCGCCTCGCCCGCCGTGAAGCACGTCATCCAGCACGCGAACGCGAACGTCCGCTGGACCGGGTCGCGGAACATCCCCGAGAGCAGTGCGAGCGTTGAGGGCATCACCGTCGAACCGGCGACGCCCAGGAGAGCACGCGCGAGGATCAGCGCCTCGGCGGTGGGGGCGAACGCCGCCACGGCGGACGCCGCGGCGAACGCGGCGGCCCCGGTCAGCAGCAGCCTGCGACGGCCGATCCGGTCGCCCAGCGTGCCCATCGTCATCAGGAACCCGGCGACGAGGAACCCGTACGCGTCGAGGATCCACAGCAACTGTCCGCCGGTGGGGGCGAGGTCCGCGCTCAGGGCCGGCGCCGCCAGGTGCAGCACGGTCAGATCCATCGACAGGACGAGCGTCGGCAGGGCCAGCACGCCCAGGCCGAGCCACTCCCGGCGCCCGGCGCGGGCCGGGGTCCTCGTATCCATGTGACCTCTCCTCTCGCGACGCTCGGGGCACGGCGACGCTAGAGGCTCACATCGATGTGAGAGTCAACCCGCCGTCAACCCGCCTCGTCCAGGACCCGCCTCGTCCAGGAGGGGAGCGGCCGCGATGACGGCGTCCAGCCTGGCGCGCGAGGTGGCCAGTTCGTCGATCATGGCCGTCATCCGGTCCCGCGCCTCGTGCAGCGGGTCGAGCATCTCGGCGCAGGTGGGCGCCAGATGCTCGCCGTCCTCGCGCATGCACGGCAGCACACCGGCGATCAGCGAGGTGCTGAGCCCGGCGGCGAGCAGGGAGCGGATCCGGCGTACGAGATCGATGTCGCCCTCCCGGTACTCGCGGTATCCGCTGGCCCGCCGCCCGGGGTGCAGCAGCCCCTGCTCCTCGTAGTAGCGGAGCAGCCGGACGCTCACCCCGGTGCGCCGGGCGAGCTCCCCGATCCGCAGCGGCGCCGGGGCGTACGGACGCAGGTCGTACAGGTGCGCCGTTCCGGGGTCGCCGGCTCCGTGCCAGACGGTGGCGGGCGGGACGGGCCCGTCACCGTCCGGCGCGGAGCCCGCGACCGGGCGTGCGGTGATCCGGCCGTCAGAGGTCTCGCAGCGCCAGCCCTCGTCCGGGCCCCACAGACACCGCTCCGCTCCATCCGTACGACGGAAGGCCGGACGGCCGTGACTGTCGCCGTCGCGCTCGAAGCGATGGCTGAGATGGTCGGTCTGCCGCACGAGCGTGAAGACGCTGAAGTCCGTCATGTCTACGAGAGCGTACGTTCCACCTGGCACACCCCGCCGTGGGCGGTTCCCGCGGTCTTGGGCACCATGGCCCGTATGAATGCCGAACGGCCGTCGGGCGCGGCCCTGCTGGAGTTGCGTGGGGTCTCCCGTGCCTACGGGGAGCGGCAGGCGCTCCGTCCGCTGGATCTGGCGATGCGCGGCGGGGAGTGCGTGGCGCTGGTGGGGGTGAACGGGTCCGGCAAGTCGACGCTGCTGAGGATCGCCTCGGGACGTGAACGGCCCAGCAGGGGCAAGGTGTTCTTCGACGGGCAGCCGCTGCGGGAGGAGGACCCCCGGGTCCGTGCGCGCGTGGCCGTCGTGGGGGACACCGTGGCGTGCTACCCGGACCTGACCGCGCGCGAGCACCTGGTGCTGGTCGCGCTGGGGCAGGGCGTGGGGGACGAGGCGGAGGCCTGGGCCGACGTCGTGCTGGCCGACCGGGGGCTGTCCGGGCATGCCCACAGCTATCCCTCCGCGCTCTCCTCGGGCCAGCTCCAGGCGCTGCTGCTGGCGAGCGCGTTCGTCAGGCCCCGGGAGCTGCTGATCCTGGACGAGCCCGAGCAGCGCCTCGACCCGGGCGCCAGGGACCGGCTCGCGGAGCAGCTGTGCGAGGAGAAGGAAGGGGGCGTCGCGGTCCTGCTGGCCACCCACCACGCCGACCTCGCGGCCCGCGTCGCCGACCGGGTGATCGCGCTGGAGGAGGGCCGGGTGCTGGCCGAGGGCGAGCCCGGGTCCGTACTGGAAGCGGTGCGGTGAGCGGGGTGGGCGGGTGAGCGGCTCCGTCGAGGTCGTGGACGGCCACGACGAGGAGGAGAGCGAGGAACTGCCCCCGGCCGACGACTCCTACTGGGACTCGCTGACCACCGACGTCCTGACGCGCCTGCGCCGGATGCGCGCGGACACCCGCCGTCAGCAGCGCCGCGACCGGCTGTTCCTCGCCTACGTCGTGCTGCTCTTCCTCGGCGGCTACGGCAGCGTCTACGCCGCGCAGGCCGTGCGGCAGGGCGCGCTGACCGCGCCCGTGCGGACCGACGCCGCGTGGGCGGCGGCCGTACCGTCCGCCGCCATGGCGCTCGCGGCGGCCGTGCTGCTGACGTTGCTGCGCTCGGCCCGCTGGCGCGGCCCGGTGGTGCTCGACCCGTTGACGGTGGCCTGGCTGCTGCCCCTTCCCGTGCGCTGGTCACGTCTGCTCGTACCGCGCTACCGGTCCGCGCTGGTGCGCGCGGTGCTGACCGGCGCCGCCGCGGGCGGCTGCGCGGGGCTGGGGGTGTGCCTGGCGGGGGCGGGGGCGCTGCTGCCCGACCTGCTGGGGACCGGCGCGGCGGGCGCGGGCCTGGCGGTCCTGGCCACCGGGTGCTCCGGGGTCGCGGTGACCCGTCCCGCGCTCGTGAAGTGGGGGACGGTGGCCCTGGGTTCGCTGACCGTGCTGGGGGTGGCGCAGGCGCTGTACGCCCTGTACGGGCACCGCCTGCCCGCCCTCGAAACCGTCGGGCTGTGGTCAGGCCCCTGGGGATGGGCCGCGCAGCTCGTGGCCGCCGCCACCGGAACGGGGCCCGGCGGCGGAGTGTCCGCGCCCCTGGCCGCGCCGCTCGCCGGGGCGCTGCTGGTGGCCGCCGCCGGGGGAGCGGTGTACTGGGCCGGGCGCCTCGTGCCCTCGCTCGACGGAGAGGGGCTGCGGGCCCGCAGCCGTACGGCCCGGGGCGTGGCCGACGCGGTGGGGACGGCCGATCTCCGCTCCGCCCGGATGGCGATACGCGCGGGAGCCGGGCCCGCGGCAGGGCCCGGAGCAGGCGCGGGGTCCCTGCTCCGCCGACGTCCGGGGCCGCCGCGCCACCGCGCTCTCCTCATCCCCTGGCGCGATGTGCTGTCCCACCTCACGGCTCCCTCCCTGGCCGTCTGGGGCCTGGTCTGGTGGGCCGGGGCCCTGCTCTTCGCCTTCGCCGCGCACGGCGGAGCGGACCTCGCCCCCGGCGCGGCGGCGGGCGCGCTGGCCTGCGGCTACATGGCCGCCGCCCAGTGGGCGGAGCCCGCGCGCATCGACGCCGACGACCTGCGCCGCGCGCGGCTGCTGCCGTACCGCTACCCCGCCCTCGTCCTGCGCCACGCGGTGGTCCCGACGGCCGCGCTGGCGCTCGCGGGAGCGCTCGGCTGCGTCGTGGCCGCGCTGTGCGGGTGGCCGGTGGCGCCGGTGGCTGCGCTGACGGCCACGGTGCCCGCGCTCGTCGCGGCGGCGCTGGTCTCCGCCAACCGCGGCGCCATGCCCGTCTCCGTACTCATCGGAAGCGATACGGCGATGGGGAACACCGCGCCGTTCCAGGTCGTCCTCTGGCACGCCCGCGCGCCCCTCACGGTGTGCGTCCTCCTCGGCGCGAGCGCGCTCGCGCTCACGCGGGGGACGCCGGTGGCCGTACCGCTCGTGCTCCTGACCGCCACCACCGCCATGAGCTACGTGTGGGTGTGGGTGAGGGCCGCGAAACTCGCACGCTGAGCAGGGGAGCTGAGCAGAGGAAGGGAGACGGCCATGGGCGTCTACGTGTCGGTCCGCGGGTGGCTGGAGTGCGACGGGACCCAACTCGCCGCCGTCCGGGAGATCATCGCCGCGCACGACGACGGCCGCTACGCCGACGGCTGGGGCGCGCCCCGTCGGCACCTCAACTGGACCCACTACCTCTTCTACGGCGCCGACATCCGCGCCTCGGCCCTGGACTGGCTCACCGGCCAGCTCGGAGAGATCGCCCGCGTCCCCGCCTCCGACGAGGACGGGGACCGCGTCCAGGGGCTCTTCCTGGCCAGCCACGAGATCGACGGCATGAGCGAGTGGCAGGTGCGTGAGGGGCGGCTCTTCGTCGCACCGGCGGACCGCCGGTACCGGTACCTCGACGAATGATCCCCCGCTCTCCGCCCTTGCCGCGCGCGTGCCCGGACGGTGATGCTGTGCCGGTGCCAGGACAGCGGAAGAGGAAGAGCCAGCGGCGGCACGCGGCTGAGCGGATGGCCGCTCGCACCAGTGGTCCGGGCCGCTGGGAGGTGGTCTTCGAGACCCAGTCGGCGGCCGAGTGGCGGGAGGGGCTGCGCCGCCTGCGTACCGAGGCGGCGGACATCGACTGGGAGCTGACCCGGATCGACACCCTCTGCGGACGCCTCCAGCAGCCGACCACGTACCGGCTGAGCCGCTTCGTGCCCGCCACGGGCCGGTGAGTGCCGGAGTCACCGCGTCATGGAGGCGGCCAACTCCCGTGCCCTCGCGCCCAGCCGTTCCGTATCCGCGCTGCCGGGCCAGGAGGGCAGCGGGACGTCCACGTCGTCGGACTGGCTCATGACGAGGGGTGCGGGCGGAGCGCCGCGTCGAGGTCGCGGATCAGCTGTCCGACCCGTCCGCCGCCGGGCGGCGCCGCCGGATAGCGGCGCAGTACGTCCACGACCGTGCCGTCCGCCAGGGCGAGGGCCGCGAACCGGGCGAGGTGGGCCGCTCCTACGTCCGGGTCGTCGCCTTCGGCCAGCTCGTACGCGCGTGCCGTGTGGGCGGCAGAGGCGAGGATGTGCTTGACCTGGGTGGCCTTCGCGAGGGGGTGGAGGTAGGCCGCGCCGCAGGTGTGGGCGGCGGCGCGGGCGGCGTCGCTCGCCACGGGCGCCCCCGCGTCGCGCGTCTCCTGGGCCGCGCGGTGCGCCGCCCACGCGCCGTCCCGGATCGCCTTCGTCCGCTCGGCCCCGTCCGCGAACGCCCGCGCGGCATCGAGGGCGGCGCGCGGGCGCCGGTCGTCGGGGCGTGCACGCTCGTAGAGGGGAAGGGAGGGCCGCGCGCACGCCACCGCGTAGCCGGTCACCGCGCGGAGATCGGACCGGCTGAGCTCGATCGTCGCGGTGTCGTCGTCCGCCATGGGGCCGTCCTCCCGGAGAAGATCACCTTTGCTTCGATCGTATCGTTGAACCAACGGGTGGAGACTTTCGCGGGATTCGCGCTTACGGCGACGCCTGAAGCCTCAAATCGAGTCGGCGGCCCGCGCTGACGGCTCTCGGCGCGTCGTGGGCGTCAGCTCAGCAGGCGGAGTGAGCTTGCCGTGTCCAGGGCGGCGCGGAGGAAGGCCTGTTCCGAGGGGCGGTCCCTTGTCGAGGTCTTGCGGATGACGGTGATCCGGCGTTCGACGGGGCTGCGGAAGGGGAAGACGTCGACCCCGGCGGGCCGTAGGGGCATCGCGAGTTCGGCGACCATGGTGACGCCGAGACCGGCCGCGACCATGGCCATCGCCGTCAGCTGCTCGTCGATCTGGTGCGCGAGGTACGGGGTGAACCCGGCCGCCCGGCACACCGCGAGCAGCACCCGGCCGAACTCGGTGTCGCTGCCCGACGCGACCCAGGAGCAGTCGGCCAGATCGGCGAGTTCGACCGGGGCTCCCAGGTCCGTACCGGCGGCGTCCTCGCCGAAGGCGCCCCGCGGCGTGACGAGATGGAGGTGCTCCACGCCGATGGCCGTGGACTCCAGGGCCGTGTCCCGCACGCCGGACCCGGGCACCGCCGGGTAGTCGAGGACGAACGCCAGGTCGAGGTCCCCGTCCCGTACGGCCGCGTGGGTCTCCTCCGGAACGACCTCGCGGGTCTTGACCCGTACGCCGGGGTGGCGCTCGGCCAGCGTCGTCAGTGTGGGCGGCACCAGCGTGCCCGCCAGGGTCGCGAGCACGCCCACGGTGAGGTCGGCGGTGAGGGTCTCCCGCGCCTGTTCGAGTGCTGTCCGGGCGCGTTCCTCGGCGGCCAGGACCTCTCCGGCGTGCCGCGCCAGCACCTGCCCTATCTCGGTCAGCCGCACCCGGCGCCCCACGTGCTCCAGCAGCGCCACGCCGACCTCGCGCTCCAGCGCGGAGAGCTGCTGGGAGACGGCCGAGGGCGTGTAGTGCAGCGCCTCGGCGGCCTCCGTCATCGTGCCGCAGCGGGAGAGCTCCCGGAGCATCCGCAGCCGCTTCAAGGAGAGTTCCATTTACGGAACCTACAGCGATACCTGAAGGACTTGTCGATGGACGTGAAGAAAGCGGAGGGATCAGACTTCTTTTCCAGTGAGGTCGTCAGGAAGCCCCTCGTCAGGAGGAGAGTCGCATGGCTGGTACGGCGCACGGCGGGCACGGCCCCGACATCACGCAGCTCGGCAGCGCTCCGGCGCCGAGTTGGCTGACGGAGCAGAGCGCGGAGAGGGTACGGGCGGCCGAGGGCCCGGCCTTCGATCCGGCCGAGTACGCGGCGCGGCTCGACGAGCTGCGCGGCCGGATGTCCCGGCTGCCGCTGGACGCGATGCTCGTGTTCCGGCCCTCCAGCGTGGAGTACCTGTGCGGCTTCCACACCGCCGAGACGGCCCCGCAGCCCCTGCTCGTCACGCCGTCGGACACCCACCTCTACATCCCCGACCTGGAGGTCGGCAGGGCGCTGGCCAGCTCCCTCGTCGGCAACCTCCACTTCTGCGGCTACGCGGACGCGCTGCGCGGCCTCGAACTCTTCCTCCAGCACGTGGCCTCGGTGCTGCCCCAGGGCGCCCGGGTGGGCGTCGAGACCGGGCACCCCTCCACGCCGCCGCGCGCGCTGGACATCCTGCGCACGCACGGCCTGGTGGCGGTCGAGCCCGACTATCTCGTCGAGCGGGCCCGCCTGGTGCTCTCCGCCGCGGAGCTGAGCCGGATGGAGGAGGCGGCCGCGGTGACGCAGCGGGGCGTCGAGGCGGGGGTGGAGGCCGCCCGGGCCTCCGGCGTCACCGACTCCTCGGTGGCGGCCACGATCGCCGCCGCGCTCTACGACGGCGCCGACTCGGCATCCGCCTGGGGCCCCCTCGTCGTCGGCGGGCGGCGGAGCGGCATCCCGCACTCCAGCTGGGTGGGCGACCCGCTGGTGGGCGGGCCCACCTTCATGGAGTTCGCCGGAACGCGCTCGCGCTACCACGCGCCCGTCATGCGCACCGTCGTACGGGAGGGGCCGCTGAGCCCCGCCGACCGGCGGCTCGCCGACCTCGCGCGGACGGCCGTGGCGGCGGTGCTGGAGCACGCGGCGGAGGGCGTCACCGCCTCGGACGTCGCCACGCGGGCGGGGAAGGCGCTGGGGCGGCTCCCGGACGACGTGATGTTCCATCAGCTCTTCGGCTATCCCGTCGGCCTGGCCCACAAGCCGCACTGGATGGACGGCGCCCCCTTCTACCTCACCCCCGACAACCACGAGCCGCTGGTGAGCGGGATGGTCTTCCACATCCCGGGCTCCTTCCGCTCGTTCGGGAACGCGTGCGTGGGTCTGAGCCAGACCTTCGTCGTGGAGCGGAACGGCACCCGCGCGCTGACCCACGGCGCGGCCGACGTCATCGAGCTCTGAGCCGGATGAGCGAGGTGCGGGAGACCGCCGGTCCGCGCGAGTCCGAATCCGCCCTGCGACGGCGCGCGGTGACGGCCGCGATGATCGGGAACGCCACCGAGTGGTACGACTACGCGACCTACGGCTATCTCGCCGTGGTGCTGGGAGACGTGTTCTTCCCGCAGTCGCAGCCCGGCCTCTCGCTCCTCGCCTCCTACGCGACCTTCGCGCTGGCCTTCGCCATCCGCCCGCTCGGCGCCTTCGTCCTGGGACCGCTGAACGACAAGATCGGCCGGAAGAGAACCCTCTCGCTCACCATCCTCACCATGGCGGCGGCCACCTGCGTCATCGGGCTGCTGCCCAGCTATGCCACGGCCGGGGTCATCGCCCCCGTCGCGCTGATCCTGGCGCGGCTCGTCCAGGGCTTCGCGGTGGGCGGGGAGTACGGCGGCGCCTCCACGTTCGTCGTCGAGTACGCCCCCGACCGGCGCCGCGGATTCTGGGCCAGCTGGCTGGAGTGCGGGGCGCTGGGCGGCTTCCTGCTGGCCTCGGGGCTCACCACCGCGCTCACCTACGGGCTCTCCGACGCGGCGATGGAGTCCTGGGGCTGGCGGATCCCGTTCCTGATCGCCCTGCCGCTCGGCACCATCGGGCTCTACCTGCGGATCCGGCTGACCGACACGCCGAGCTTCCGGGCGCTCGCGGAGGAGGAGGCCAGGCCCGAGACCCCCGTCAAGGAGGTGCTCACCGGCCACCGCGCCCGGGTGCTCATCTGCGGCGGCATCGTCATCTACTCCAGCATCGGCACGTACGTCCTGCTCACCTACCTGCCCAGCTACCTCTCCGAGGAGCTGGACATGGCCTCGGCGACCGCGCAGGTGCTGGTCTTCGTCGCCGGGGCGCTGCTGACCGCGGGCATCCCGTTCGCGGGCATCCTCTCCGACCGCCTCGGCCGCAAGCCCCTCCTCGCGGGCGCCGCCGTCGCCTACGCCGTACTGGCCTACCCCGCCTTCCGGCTGATCCAGCACGCCAGTTGGGGCAGCGCGCTCGCCGGGATCATTCTCCTGACCCTCTGTCACATACCGATCCTGGGGACGACCACCGCCACGCTGCCCGCGCTGTTCCCCGCCCGTGTGCGGGGGACCGGGGTGGCGATCGGCTACAACGTCTCCTTCGCCGTGTTCGGCGGCACGGCACCGCTCCTGATGACCTACGTCGTCGACCGGACCGGAAATCTGGACGTCCCCGCCTTCTACCTCGTGCTGGTGGCGCTGGTCACGCTGATCCCGGTGAGCCTGATGCCGGAGACCGCGCGCAAACCGCTCGACCGACCCGCCCCTTCACCGGATGCAGCAGAGAGGACTTCGAGGTGAGTGCCATCACTGGACGTACAGCCCCTGGACACGTCGCCGTCGTGGGCGCCGGAATGGCGGGGCTCTCCACCGCGTGGTTCCTCCAGCAACGCGGCGTGCGCGTCACGGTCCTGGACCGTACGGGCGTCGCCGCCGGGGCCTCCTGGGGGAACGCGGGCATGCTGAACCCCTCCTTCACCGTGCCGCTGCCCGAGCCCTCGGTGCTGCGCTACGGCGTCAAGTCCCTCTTCGACCGCTCCTCCCCGGTCTCGATCCCGCCCGCGGTCGACAAGGAGCTCTGGGCGTTCCTCCTCGCCTTCACCCGCAACTGCACCGCGGCGCGCTGGCAGCGCACGATGGCCGTGTTCAACGAGCTCAACCGCGCCTGCCTCACGGCGTACGAGCAGCTCGTCGACAGCGGCGTGAAGGCGCCCGTGAAGAGCGCGGACCCGCTCGTCATCGCCTGCCGCGACAGCGCCGACCAGCGGCACGTCCTGGACGAGTTCGCGCACATCAGCGCCTGCGGCGGCGACGACGCGTCCTTCGAGACCGTCTCCGGCAAGGAGCTGCGCGCCCTCGAACCCGTCCTCAGCGCCGAGGTCCGCACCGGCATCCGCGTGTACGGGCAGCGCTTCATCAACCCGGCCGACTTCATGAAGACCCTCGCCGAAGCCGTACGGAACGGGGGCGGGGAGATCGTTGAGGACTACCCCGTGGGCCGGGTCCTCGACCGCGGCGCCGACGGCGTCGAACTGCTCCCCGCGGCCACCGCCCCCGCGCGCGAGACGGTACGCGCCGACGCGGCCGTACTCGCGGGCGGCGCCTGGCTGAACGGCCTGGCGCGGCCCTTCGGCGTACGGGCACGCGTCCAGGCGGGCCGGGGCTACAGCTTCACCGTGCGGCCCCGGGACATGCCCGTCCACCCGATCTACCTGCCGGGCCAGCGCCTCGCCTGCAACCCCCTGGGGGACCGGTTCCGCGTCACCGGGACCATGGAGTTCCGCGCGCCGGACGCCCCGCTGGACCCCCGGCGCATCCGGAACATCGTCGAGGCCGCGCGGCCGATGTTCAGCGGCATCGACTGGAACGACCGCCACGAGGAGTGGGTCGGCTCCCGCCCCTGCACCCCGGACGGCCTGCCGCTCGTCGGCCGTACGCGCTCGCCCCGGGTGCACATCTCCGGGGGGCACGGCATGTGGGGCATGGTGCTCGGCCCGCTCACCGGCCGGATGCTCGCCGACTCCCTGACCGGCGAGGGCGACGCGCACCCGCTGCTCCGCCACCTCGACCCGCTCCGCTGAACCGGCCGCCGGACGACTCCGCCCGTGACTCTGATTTACTGGAAATGATTGTCGTCACTGGCGGAGTGCCGCGGAGTGCCGCGGAGTGTTCAGGGGGTGCCATGACCGGCCAAACGGATGCCGGAGACGTGTTCACGGCGGGGGCCCGGGAGTTCCACGCCTGGTCCGAGGGGCTGTGGGATCCGATCGGGAGAGCGACCGCCGAGGCGGCCGCTCCCCGTACGGGACAGCGGGTGCTCGACGCCTGCTGCGGTGCCGGGGCCTCGGCGCTCCCCGCCGCACGGGCGGTCGGCCCCGCCGGGGTGGTCGACGGCGTCGACCTCTCCGCCGGGCTGATCGCCCTCGCCCGGCGCCGGGCGGAGGAGGAGGGGCAGCACCATCTCCGCTTCCACCAGGACGATGTGACGACCTGGCCGCGCCGGGACCTGCCGTACGACATCGCCCAGTGCGCGCTCGGGCTCTTCTTCCTCCCCGACATGGAAGCGGGCGCCAGGACGCTCATGGGGCACCTCCGCCCCGGCGGGCGGCTCGTGCTCACGGTCTGGGAGAACGGCGCGCTGGGAGCCTGGGGCGCCGCCTTCAAGGAGGCCGTCGAGAGCGAACGCGAGTGGCCCTCGGACCCCGAGCTGCCCCGGCGGCTGGGCCTGATCGACACCGTCCCCGCCTTCCGCTCCTGGCTCGGCGCACTGGGCCTGCGCGAGGTACGGGTGGAACAGCACGGCGTCCCGGCGCCGTTCACCCCGTCGAGCGCCTGGCAGCTCGTCATGGGCAGCGGCATCCGCCAGGTCCTCGACGGCATGGAACCGGCCGCGGTGGAACGCGTACGCGCGCGGTTCCAGGAACGCCTCGGCGCCGGATCCGACAGCGACCTCGACGTGCGGATCCTCGTCGGAGCGGGCTCGGCGTGACGGACGGCGCGGGGACGGCGGCGACGCCCTCGCCAACGTCCCCGGCTGGACAGTCCGAACGCACCGCGCGCTGGCTCTCGGTCGTCATGGTGGCCGGAGTCGCCACGCTCGGGCTCGGCGGGCCCGGCCTGCTCACGCACCCGGGGTTCCTCGCCTGGCAGACCGTCGCCGTCGCGATCACGCTCCAGGCCGTGCCGTTCCTGCTGCTCGGCACGGTGGTCTCCGGAGCCGTCAACGCCTTCGTCCCGGCGGACGCCTTCACCAGGGTGCTGCCCCGCCGGCCGGCCGCCGCCGTCCCCGTCGCGAGCGCCGCCGGAGTGGTGCTGCCCGGCTGCGAATGCGCCTCGGTGCCGGTGGCGCGGAGCCTCATCGGCCGCGGGGTGACCCCCGCCGCGGCGTTCGCCTTCCTCCTCTCGGCCCCCGCCGTCAACCCCGTCGTCCTCGTCTCGACGGCGGTGGCCTTCCCCGGACGGCCGGAGATGGCCGGGGCGCGGCTCGTCGCCTCCCTCGCCGCCTCGGCCGTCATGGGATGGCTGTGGCTGAGATGGGGCAAGGAACGCTGGCTGCGGATGCCCGCGCGGCGCCTCGGACATGAGCCGGGGCGCGGCCGCTGGGAGGAGTTCCGGCTCGGGTTCCAGCACGACTTCCTGCACGCGGCCGGGTTCCTCGTCCTCGGCGCCATGGCCGCCGCCACGTTCAACGTGGCCGTGCCCCGGTCGGTGATCGACACCTTCTCGGAATCGCCGTGGCTCTCGGTGCTGTTCCTCGCGCTGCTCGCCGTCGTGCTCGCCGTGTGCTCGGAGGCGGACGCGTTCCTCGCCGCGTCGCTGACGAGCTTCTCGCCCACGGCGCGGCTCGTCTTCATGGTGGTGGGACCGATGGTCGACCTCAAGCTGATCGCCATGCAGGCGGGGACGTTCGGCAGGCCCTTCGCCCTGCGGTTCTCGGCCGCCACGCTGCTGGTCGCGGTGGTGTGCGGGGTACTCGCGGGGTGGGCGCTGCTGTGAGGAGACCCTTCCAGGCGCTGCTGCTCGTCCTCGCCGGTGGCGCGCTGCTCCACGCCGCACTGCTGAGCGACCTCTCCCTGCGGTACGTGAAGGAGGGGATGCGGCCCCTCCTGATCGGCTCCGGAGCGCTGCTGCTCGCGGCCGGGACGCTCGCCGCCGCGCGCGACGGATTCCCCTTCCTCGCCCGTTCCGGGACGGCGGACTCCGAGGAGAGCGCCCACGGCCATGACCACGGCCGTGGGCCCGGCGTCGCGTGGCTGCTCTTCCTGCCGGTGCTCGCCGTGCTGTTCTTCCCGCCGCCCGCCCTCGGCTCGTACACCGCCGCGCGCGACAGCGACCGGGCCGCCGACTCCCTGGGCGAGGACAGCGGACCGGTCGCGCCCCTGTCCCGGAAGGACCCGGCCCCGCTCTCCCTCACGGAGTTCACGATCCGCGCGCGGCAGGACGGCGGGGAGACCCTGCGCGGGCACACCGTGCTGCTGAAGGGCTTCGTCACCCCAGGACGGCACGGCACCTGGTACCTGACGCGGATGATCGTCAACTGCTGCGCCGCCGACTCCCTCACCGTGAAGGTCGCCATGCGCGGAACGAGCGCGCCACCGGCCGACAGTTGGGTGACCGTGACCGGCACGTTCCGTCCGGGCGCGGACCGGAAGACGCCCGCACGGCCCGTACTGGAGGTGCGGACGACGAAGAGCGTCCCGGCCCCGTCCAGCCCGTACACGGACTCGACCCCGGTGAACGGGTAGACGGGCGGCGGGGTGCGTCAGCGCGCCACCGCACCCGCCTCCGCTCCCGCCGTCCCCAGCCGGTCGCGTTCCGGCAGGCCCTCCCAGTCGCCCTCCGCCGCGACGCACAGCGCCGCGACGGCCGCCGCGCGGCGCATGCGGTGCTCCTCCGGCAGGTCGTCGAGCAGGGCCGAGAGGTATCCGGCGACGAAGGCGTCGCCCGCGCCGACCGGATCGACGGCGGTGACGGGGACGGCCGCCACGGGGACCGTCCCGGCGGGGGAGACGGACACGGCGCCCGCGGCGCCGTCGGTGATCACCACGGTGTGCGGGCCGTACGCACGCAACGCGCGGCCCAGCGCGGCGAGTCCGTCCGCCGGGGCGCCGCAGAGCAGCGCCGCCTCGTCGGCGCTCGCGAACACCACGTCGGCCAGCGGCAGTACGGCGCTCCAGGCCGTACGGGCCTCGTCCTCGCCCCACAGGCGCGCCCGGTGGTTGAGGTCGAAGGAGACCGTGCCGCCCGCCGCCCGTACCCGCCGCATGGCGGTGTGCGCGGCGTCGCGCGCGGTGGCGGAGAGGGCCAGGGCGATGCCGGAGCAGTGCAGGACGCGGGTGCGTTCCAGGAGGCCGTCCGGCAGGTCGGCGGGGGAGAGCCGGGATCCGGCGGAGCCCGCGCGGTAGTAGTGGACGCGGCCCTGGCCCGCGGACGGCCGTTCCTTGAGCATCAGCCCGGTGGGGGCGAGCGGGTCGGTGACGGCGTGGACGTCCAGGTCCTCGCCGCGCAGCCGGGTGAGGACGAGGCGGCCCAGCTCGTCGTCGCCCACCCGGCCCACCCAGGCGGCGGGGTGGCCCAGCCGCCTGGCCCCGATGGCGACGGTCGACTCCGAGCCCGCCACCGAGAGCCCCAGCCCGCGGGCGTGGCGCAGGGGCCCGACATGGTCGGGGGAGAGGGCCGCCATGGTCTCCCCGAGCACGGTCAGGCCGGTGCGCGCCGCCCTGGGCCCGCTCATCGGGCACCCGCCACGGTGGCGAAGTGCCGCGCGCGGGCGGCCAGTTCGGACAGGGACCCGCCCTCCAGCGCGTCGCCGAGCAGCGGCGAGCCGACGCCCACGGCGCGTGCGCCCGCGGCCCGGTAGACCGGGACGTCCGCGGCCGTCACCCCGCCGGTGGGGACGAGCGGGATGTCGGGCAGGGTGCCGCGTACGTCCTCGACGTACGGCGGTCCCAGCCGCGCGGCGGGGAACACCTTGACCGCGGTGGCGCCCGCCCGGTGCGCGCGCAGGAGCTCGGTCGGGGTCAGGGCGCCGGGCAGGCTGCCCAGCGCCGCGTCCCCCGCCGCACGGATGAGCTCGGGGTCGGTGTGCGGGCTCACCACGAAGCTGCCGCCCGCCTCGTGGACGGCGGCCACCTCGTCGAGGGTGGTGACGGTGCCCGCGCCGAGGTGCACGGCGCCCTCGAACTCCCCGGCCGCCCGGCGGATCGCCGCCAGGCTCCCGGGCGTGGGGACGGTGATCTCGATGAGGCGTACGCCCGCGTCGGCGAGCGTCCGCACGACGTCGAGCAGGGGGGCCGCCGGACGGCGGGTGCGCAGGATGGCGACCAGGCCGTGCCGTTCGAGGGCTTCGGCGAATCCCGGAGCCGGGGGAGGGGAAGGGGGAGTGGAGGAGGACATCAGCCGGTCACCGTCTTCTCCGCGCGGGGGCCCGCCGTCTCGCGGACCCCGAGCACGACGGCGACGAGGGTGATCAGCCCGGCGAACATCAAGTAGTAGGACGGCGCCAGGTCGTAGCCCGTGGAGCTGACCAGCCAGGTCGCGATGTAGGGCGCCGTGCCGCCGAAGAGGCTGACCGAGATGTTGTACGGGATGGCGATGGCGCCGGTGCGGATCCGGGCCGGGAACAGCTCGGCCATGCTGGCGTTGGCCGCGCCGTCGTACGCCGCGATCGGCAGGCCCAGGAGCACCATCGCGGCGACCGCGAGCGGCGCGTTCTCGAACGACATCAGCAGCAGGCAGGGCCAGGCGAGCACGATCAGGCCGACCGAGCCGCCGATGAGCAGCGGCCTGCGGCCGACCTTGTCGGAGAGCAGCCCGGCGCAGGGGATGAGGAGGGCCACCGCGCCCATGCACACCGTCGAGGCGGCGAAGGACTGGGCCTGGCTGAAGTGCATGGTGTCGGTGAGGTAGCTGACCATGAAGGTCTGCAGGATCCAGTGGGCCACGCCCTTGAGGACGATCACCCCGGCGAGCACGAGCATGGGCCTGCCGCTCGTACGGAACGTCTCCTTCATCGGGGCCGTGGCGACCTCCCCGGCCTCCTCCATGCGGACGAACTCGGGCGTGTCGTCGAGCTTGAGGCGCAGATACAGGCCCGCTACGCCCAGCGGCAGGGCGAGCAGGAAGGGGATGCGCCAGGCGTAGGCGCTCATCTGGTCGTCACCGAAGCTGAGGGAGAGTACGAGGGCCACCCCGGCGCCGCAGACGAAGGCGACGAAGCCGAGCGCCGCGCCGTAACTCGTGTAGTAGCCGCGCCGGTTCCTGGGCGCGTACTCGAAGAGCAGGCTGACGGCGCTGGAGGTCTCGCCGCCCGCCGCGAAGCCCTGGACCAGCCGGGCCAGTACGAGCAGCAGCGGGGCGAGGGTGCCCACGGTGGCGTAGGTGGGCAGCACGCCGATGGCGAAGGTCGCCGCCGAGGTGATGAGGACGGTGATCGCGAGGACCCGGTTGCGCCCGACGCGGTCGGCGAGCGGGCCGAAGTAGAGGGCGCCGACGGGGCGGATGGCGAAGCCCACGGCGAAGATCGCGAAGGTCGAGAGCAGCGCGGCCGTACGGTCGCCCTGGGCGAAGAAGTTCCCGGCGATGACCGAGGAGAGCGTGCCGTAGATGCCGATGTCGAACCACTCGACGAAGTTGCCGATGCTGCCCGCGATCAGGACGCGGCGGGACGGCGTGGCGGTGACGGGCCCGGCGTCGGCTTCGGGCGCTGGGGACGGGGTGTGCTGGGTGGTCTGCTCTGGCATGGGGTGCCTCGCGTGGGTGAGGGTCGGGGATCGGGTACGACGGGGTGCGGCGGGGGTCAGGACGGGCGTCCGGCCTCCCGGGACCGGGGCCGGGGCTGAGGCCGGGACCGGGGTGGCGGCAGCGGGGCGGGGACGTGGCCGAGGGCCAGGCTGACGGCGTCGGCCGCCTCGACGACCCGCCGTCCGAGCGTGGCCTCGCGCTCGTGGAGCGCCATGGCCGAGAGCGTCCCCGACACGGACAGCGCGGCGACCACGGTCCCGGTCCGGTCCCGGACGGGCGCGGCGACGCAGGCCCGGCCGAGGGCCAGCTCCTCCACCTCGCCGGCCCAGCCCCGCTCGGCCACGCGGGCCAGCTCGGCCCGCCAGGCCGCGGCGTCGGTGAGGGTGTGCGCGGTGCAGGCGCGGTAGGGGCCGGGGCCGAGGTGGCGGGCGCTCTCCTCGGGGGTCATCCCGAGGGCGAGGCACTTGCCCATGGCGGTGGCGTGCAGCGGGTTGCGCTGCCCGAGCAGGGTGTACGGGCGCGGGGCGAGGCCGCCCTCGACGTGGTGCAGGTAGAACAGCTCGCCGCCCCGGCGCACCGCCAGATTGGCGCCCAGCCCCAGCTCCCAGGCCAGCCGCTGGGCGACGGGCCGGGCCTCCCGGTGGACGGGGTGGTGGTTCAGCGCGGCCCCGGCCAGCGAGAGGACCTCGCCGCCCAGCTCGTAGCACTGGCCGTCGGGCGCGCGCTGGACCAGCCCGGCCGCCTCCAGCGTGGCGAGGATCCGGGAGGCCGTGGAGAAGCTGAGGCCGGTGGCCCCGGCGAGGTCGGAGACCCGCTGGGCGGGGCGGCCGCGGCGGAGGGCCCGCAGGACGGCCGCGGCGCGTTCGACGGACTGGTTGCCGCCTGACTGAGAGCGCATAGCCACGATATTAGGCATGCTTGCTCTATTTACAAGAGCTATGCAAACTATGGATACAGCACGTCACTGTGAGAGAGGGGCGCCGCATGACCCGCATGGCCCGCATCACCGAGGTACGCACCCACGTCCTCAAGCTCCACGGCCCCCGGGCCTACCTGGGCCGGCTGGAGGACGGAGCCGAGCTGACCCCGGAGCGGGGGTACGTCGTCCGGGAGCCGTGGCGCAGCCTCTACTCGGGGCGGTACGAGACGCTGCTCGTCGAGATCCGCACCGATGACGGCTGCCGGGGCTGGGGTGAGGCGCTCGCGCCCGTCGGCCCGGAGATCCCGGCTGCCGTCGTGGACCGGCTGCTGGCCGACCAGCTCGTGGGGCAGGACCCCACGCGCGTACGTCCGCTGTGGCACCGCATGCGCGACCTGATGCGCGAGCGCGGCCACCTGACGGGGCATCAGGCCGATGCCATGGCCGCCGTCGACATCGCCCTGTGGGACCTGCACGGCAGGCTCACCGGGCTCTCCGTCGCCGAGCTCCTCGGCGGGGCGCACCGCGAGCACGTGCCCGCGTACGTCTCCGGCCTGCCCGAGCCGACCGACGAACTGCGCGCCGGGCTCGCCGCCTCGTACGCCCGCGAGGGCGCCACCATGGTCAAGCTGGCCCTCGGCAAGGGCGTCGAGGCCGACCTGGCCACCTACGACGCGGTGGCGGCGGCGGCGCCCGGACTGCGGATCGCGGTGGACGCCCACTGGGCGTACCGCATCGGCGAGGCCCTCACCCTCGGCCGCGAACTGGACCGCCGCGGCGCCCTGTTCTACGAGGCGCCCCTCGCCCCCGAGGACGTCGAGGGCCACCGCGAGCTGGCTTCGCGGCTCACGACGCCGGTCGCCGTCGGGGAGGCGCTGCGCAACCGCTACGAGTTCGCGGACTGGATCGGCCGCCGCGCCCTGCGCCTGGCCCAGCCCGACGTCGCCCGTACGGGCATCACCGAGGCCGTCTCCGTCACCGAACTGGCCGCCGCCGCGCACGTCCCCGTCGCCTGCCACCACTCCGTCGGCCTCGGCGTCGCCCTGGCCGCGGGCATCCACCTGAGCGCCGCCACGGAGGACTGCCCGTTCTTCGAGTTCCAGGCCGACTCGCTGTCCGTCGCGCAGAGCATCCTGCGCACCCCGCTCGACGCCACGCCCACGGGCTTCGTCCTGCCCACCGGACCGGGCCTGGGCATCGACGTGGACGTGGAGAGGATCGCCGAACTCACCGCGGCAGCCTGACCCCGACCACCTCGTCCTCGACCGCCTCGTCCCCGACCACCTCGTTCCCGACCACCTCTTCTCAGGAGAACCCACCCGTGACCGCACTGCCCCACGGCCTCATCCCGATCCTCGCCACGCCCTTCTCCGACGACGGCGCGCTGGACCTGCCCTCGCTCCGCTCCCTGGTCGAGTTCCAGCTCGCCAGCGGGGTCGACGGGGTGGCCGTCTTCGGCATGGCCAGCGAGGGCTTCGCCCTCACCGACACCGAGCGGGCCGCGATCCTGCGCGAGGTCCGCGCCGTGGCCGGACCCGATCTGCCCCTGGTCGCAGGGGTCAACGGCACCAGCACCGTCACCGCGCGCGAACTCGCGCTGCGCGCGGTCGAGGGCGGCGCCGACCACCTCATGGTCCTGCCGCCGTTCCTCACCAAGCCCTCGCCCGCGCAGACGCTGGAGTTCTTCGCCGGGGTCGCGGCGGCGACGGAGGCCTCCGTGATGCTCCAGGACGCCCCCGGCGTCACCGGGGTCGCCCTCGGTGTCGAGCAGATAGCCGCCCTCGCGGCCGAGCCGCGCATCACATCCGTCAAGATCGAGGTCCCCGCGCCGCCCGCCAAGATCGAGACGGTCGTCGGGAGGACCGGCGGGGACTTCGCCGTACTGGGCGGCCAGAACGCGCAGTACCTGCTCGACGAGCACGCCGTGGGCGCCGTCGGCACCATGCCCGCCTGCGAGTTCTCGGACGTCCTGCGCGAGGTGCTGGACGCGCTGGACGAGGGCGAACGGGCCCGGGCGCGCGCCCGTTACCGCGCCCTGCAGCCGCTCATCCACCTGGGCGTCCGCGCGGGCCAGGCCTGGGCGGTCCACAAGGAGGTCCTGGTCCGGCGCGGCATCATCGCCTCGGCGGCGGTACGCCTGCCCGCCGCGCCCCTGGACGCGGTGACCCGGCGTGCGCTGGACGAGGTCCTGGAGGAGGGCGCGGTCCCGCTGACCGGACGCCCGTAGGCGGCTTCGCCCGTCGGCCCGCGCCCGCGGCGGACGGGCCTCAGTCGGTGGTGCCGGTGGTGTTGGGGGTGTCGGGGGCGGCGAGGTCCTGGGCGGCGGTCTGGCCCGCGGCCGTGGCGCGGGTGAGGAAGTCGGTGAGCAGGGCGAGGTCGGTGTCGCTGTAGTCGTCGCAGATCGCGTCGATCGCGGAGTTCATCCCGGCGTAGAGGGAGATCAGCTCGCCGTTGCGTTCGCGGAGGGCGCGGATCCGCATGGCCCGCCGGTCCTCGGGGTCGCGCTCGCGGGCGATCCATCCGGCGCGTTCGAGCCGGTCCAGGATCCCGGTGAGCGTGGCGGGATGGAGGTTCGCCTGGCGTGCGAGTGCCGTCGGGGTGAGCGGTCCGGTGCGGTTGATCAGGTCGAGGCAGTCGAGATCGACGTCCTTGAGCGAGACGCGGGCGCTCACCTGCCGGTCGAGCAGGGTCAGTTGGAGGCTCAGCTCCCGCAGGGCGCCCTTGACCTCGGTCGTCGCGCGTCGCCGGTCGCGGGGGCTTGGTGTTACGGAACTCATAATGTACGGTCCTCAAAGGAAAGTATTACGACTCCCGTACTTTACGGGATGGAGAGGACCGCGTCATGTATCTCATCACCGGTGCCACCGGCCCCATCGGCAGGCCGCTCGTCGAAACCCTGCTCGCGGAGGGAGCCGCCGTACGCGCAGTCAGTCGGGACCCGTCGGCCGCCGGGCTCCCGGCCGGGGCCGATGTCGTGGAGGGCGATCCGCGCAAGCCCGAGACACTCTCGTTCCAAGGGGTCTCCGCGCTCTTCGTGCACCCCCGGGCCGTCGGCGAGGAGGCCGTGGGCCGCCTGCTGGCCGCGGCGGCCGAGCAGGGCGTACGACGGGTCGTCGTGATGTCGGCGATCAACGTCGAGGACGAGCCCGCGCACCAGCCCTCGCGCTTCAACGGGGACCGCAACAAGGAGGTCGAGGAGGCCGTCGTCCAAGGGCCGCTGCCGTGGGTGAGCGTGCGCCCGGCGTCGTTCGCGCTCAACACCCTCGCGATGTGGGCGGGCCAGATCCGGGCGGGCGACGTGGTGCGCGGGCCGTACGCGGACTTCGCCGAGGCCTTCGTGCACGAGAGGGACGTCGCCGAGCTGATCGCCCGGGCCCTCCGGGACGAGACGCTGGACGGCCGCCGCCTCCCGGTGACCGGACCGGGGTCGCTCACCCATGCCGAGGCCGTGACGGCCATCGGCGAGGTGCTCGGCCGCCCGCTCCGGCACGAGGAGATCCCGGCGGAGGCCGCCGCGCGAGCCATGGCCGGCTCCGGCGGGCTCCCCGAGCCGTTCGTCCAGGCGCTGATGGCCCGCTACGCGCGCGGCGAAGGGCGCCCCGCGACCGTCGCCGGACCGGGCGCGCGGACGTTCGAGCAGTGGGTGACCGACCACGCGGCGGCCTTCGGGGGCGAGGGGCGATGACCACGCGCCTCGCCCGCCCCGACCGCCCCGCCCGCCTCGCACGTCTCGCTCACCTCGTGGGGCTGCTGTGCGGCGGCCTGTTCGCGGGGTTCCTCGTGGCGGTGCTCGTGCTGGAGAACTCGCTGCGCTCCTACGAGGCCTCCGTCTACACCCAGGTCCGGCAGGTCGAACTCGACGGCCTGGACAAGCTGGCTGCCGCGACCCTGCTCCCGGCGGCGGCCGCCACCGCGCTCCTCGTCGTCCTGGCCTTCCGGGCGCGGGCAAGGACCCGTTGGTTCGCGCTGGCGGCGCTGGCGCTGATGGCCGTGGTCCTCGTGGTGACCGTGAGCGTCAACCTGCCGGTCAACGGCGATCAGCTCGACTGGTCCGTCCGTACACCGCCCGCCGACTGGGCGGACGCACGGGACCGCTGGCAGCTCGCCCACGCGCTCCGCACCGCCCTCGCTGTCGCCGCCTTCGCGCTGCTGGCGACCGCGAGGGTGCTCCGTTCGCCGTCGGCACCGGGCGGGCCGTCCGCCGTCCGACGGGGTGCGGCGCCGTCTCGGGCGACGATGTAGCATCCACGATATGGATGCTACATCTCGTGTTGGCGGTGCCGGGACGCAGAGCGTGGAGCGGGCCCTGTCCCTGCTCACCCACTTCACGGACGAGCACCCCGAGCGCAGGATCGCCGAGTTGGTGGAGCTGACCGGCCTCGGCCAGTCGACGGTCTCCCGGCTGGTCAGCGCCCTCGAATCGCTCGGCTATCTGGCCCGCGACGAGCGCAGCGGCCTCCACCGGCTCGGCCCCCGCCTGGTGGGGCTGGCGGGGATCGCCCTCAACCAGTCGCCCGTCCACCGGGCCGCCCGCCAAGTCGCGCAGAACCTGGCGCACGAGACCGGCCTCGGGGCCAACGTCGCGGAGCGCCAGGGCGACCAGATGTTCTACCTCTGCCACTTCGAAGGCCCGCGCGCGGGCCGTAACTTCACCCTGACCGGCCGCCTGGCCCCGCTGCACGCCACCGCCATGGGCAAGGCCCTGCTCTCCGGCCTGAAGGACGACGAGGTCGAGAAGGTGATGGGCACGGCGTACCCCGCGTACACCACGCACACCGCCACCACCCTCAAGGCCCTGTGCGCGGCCCTGGACGAGGTGCGCACCCGGGGGTACGCCACGGAGGTCGAGGAACTCGCCCTCGGCCGCGCCTGCCTGGCCGTCCCCGTGCGGGACCGCTCCGGCGGCGTCGTGGCCGCGCTGTCCGTCTCGGGCTCGCTGTCCGCGATGGACCTGGGCACCCGGGAGCGCGAACTCGCGGGCCAGGTCATCGAGTTCGCCGACGAGATCTCGACGGGCCTGGGGTACCTGCACTACTGACCCACGCGGAACCCGTACACGCTGATGGTGAACGGATCCAGCGGCGCGGGCGGCAACTGCGGCGCCGACTCCGCCGTGAAGCCGAAGTCGTGCAGCAGGTACGCCTCGCCCAGGTGCAGGGGATGGAACGGGGGCGGTCCCTCGTACCCGTCCCACGGCGGGCGCTCGCCCCGCCAGTAGGGGAGTTCGAAGTCGCGCCGCTCGCCCTCCTCCCAGGCGCCCTGCTCCAGCACGGCCAGCACGCCGCGCTCCTCCGCCCCGCCGGTGCGGACCGAGGCGTAGAAGCTGTCGGTGACGCTGCTCATGTGGTGCACGTACAGCCGCTGACCGGGCCCCGGCCGCAGGTGATCCGGCAGCGTCTCGGGCTGCGCGGCCAGTCCGGCGGCCACGTCGGCGCAGCACACGAGGTCCACGCCGGGGAACGATGCCGCGTAGACCATGCCGTCCGGCGGGAGGAGGGCCTCCGCCAGCGGGAGGCTCCCCACCGCCGTCAGGCGGGCGCCGGGCAGCGCCCGCGCCGCCACCTCGTGCGCCGTGCCCGGCTGAGCGGTCAGCCCGTCCCGCAGTGCGGCGTGCGGGTTCCGCCCCCACGCCAGCAACGCCGTCTTCGCCCCCACGCGTACCTCCCACGGTCGCCTGTCACCCGGCCTGCTGTGCTGCTCGTGCTGCCCGTGCTGCTCGTGCCGTCCGTGCTGCCCGTAGTTCATCAGGTTCTCCGGGAGGACAGAACGGGACGGCTGATTTCCCTCCCCCGGAAGGCCGGTGTCTCCCCGCCGATGTGCGGGTTGTGGCGGTGAACGACGGAGACATACGTTCCTGGGAGTCCGGACCGGGGGCCGACGTGGGAGGAGCACCCATGGACGCCTTCACGCTCGGCGACCTGATGGACGTCGTCGGCAGCGCCGCCCTGCGGCTGCACACCGCGCCCGCGGGCCGCGCCGTCCCGGTGACCGAGGCGGTGCTGTACGACGCGCAGGCCCCGCTGCCGTCCGCGCCCGGAGCCCTGCTGCTCGCCGTCGGCGTCCGCGCGCCCGAGGCCGGGCCGCTGGTGCGCGCCGCGGCGGAGGCCGGGATGACCGGCGTCGTGGTGCGGGGCCCGGACGGGCCCGTCGGCGAGGCCGAGGCGCGCGGCGTGGCGCTGCTGGCGGTCGACGAGGGCGCGGCCTGGCACCACGTGCACCTGACGCTCTCCTCGGCCCTCGGCGCCCGCCCTGACCACGGGGGCGGACCGGGCGGCCTGTTCGCGCTGGCCGACGCCGTCGCGGCGGCGACCGGCGGGGCGACGGCCGTCGAGGACCCCCGCCAGCGGATCCTGGCCTACTCCACCGTGCCGGGCCAGCCCGTGGACGAGGACCGCCGTCAGGGCATCCTCGGCCTCCAGGTCCCGGGCAGCGTGGCGAACGGGCACCAGGTCCGTACGGTGTTCGGCGCGGACGGGCCCGTGCGGCTGCCCGCGCTCGCCCCGGGCGTCCTGCCGCGCCTCGCCGTCGCCGTCCGGGCCGGGGGCGAGACCCTCGGCTCCCTCTGGGTGGTGGACAGCGGCACGCTCGCGCCGGACGCCGAGGAGACGTTGGCCCAGGGCGCGTCCACCGCGGCCCTGCTCCTGCTGCGCGCCCGCGCCTCCCAGGAGCTGACCCGCCATCAGGACACGGAGCTGGTGCGCCGCCTGCTCGACGGCTCGGCGGACGTTGCGGCGGCGGCGCGGCGGTTGGGCTGGGACTCGGTCCGCGTCGCCGCGTTCGCCCCGGACTCGGCGGCGAGCGTGCCGGACGCCGAGCGGACCTCGCTGCGACTGCTGGACCTCGTGCGCCTGCAGTGCGAGGCGCGCTACGGACGCCACGCGTGCGCGCTGCTGGACGGGGTGGTGTACGCGCTGCTGCCCGCGCCCGGAGGGGCAGGGGACCCCGCGCGCGTACCGCTGCGGCACGAGCGGCACCGGCGGCTCGCGGAGGACCTCGTGCGCCGGGCCGGACAGTCGTTGCGCGTGCCCGTACGGGCGGCGCTCGGCGAGGTCGTGCCCTTCCTAGGCGGAGTGCCCGGCTCGCGCGCCGACGCGGACCTCGTCCTGCGGCTGCTGGACGACGAGCTCCCCGTCGCCACGGTCGACGAGGTGCGCCCCCGGGTGACCCTGCTGCTGCTCTCCGAGATGATGCGCGAGCGGCGGGCGTTGCGGTCCGGGGCCTGGCGGCGGGTGCTGGCGGCGGACGCCGAGCACGGCACGGAGTACGCCCGCACCCTGACCGCCTGGTTCGACGCGGGCTGCGACGTGGCGCGCGCCGCCAAGGCGCTCTCCGTCCACCCCAACACCTGCCGCTACCGCCTCAGGCAGGTGGGCCGCCAGCTCGGCGTCGCGCTCGACGACCCCGACGAACGGCTGGTCCTCTGGCTCCAGTTGCGGACCCTCCCGTGACCGCGCCACGGCGGCTCAGCGCAGCTCGCGGAGGAGCGTGTCCACGACGGAGTCCACCTTCGCCTCGTCGAACGACTCCGAGCCGATGAGCAGCGTCACCGCTCGTCGGCCGTCGTCGGAGACGGCGTTCCTGACCTTGTGGCCGGTCTCCATGTAGCCGCTGTGCCCCCAGCTGACGGAGCCGGGGACGCGCTCGTACCGCTCGACCCCCAGGCCGTAGCGCCCGCCCTCGCCGTCCTCGACGGTCCGCCGCATCTCCGCCAGCTCGGCCGGGCCGAGCAGCTCGCCGCTCCACAGGGCTGTCCAGAACGCGGTCGTGTCGGCGCCGGTGGAGACCAGCGCCCCCGAGGCGTCGGCCGCCGAGGTGTTCCACTCCGTCTTGTCCACCAGCTTCTTCCCCGGCCGCTCCACATAGCCGCGCAGCTCGGGGCGGGGGAGCGTGGTGCGGTCGCCGGGCCAGTGGGTGTCGCGCAGCCCGAGACGCCGGACGATCCGCCGGTCGATCTCGGCGCCGATGCCGCGCCCGGTGATCTCCGTGACGATCAGCCCGGCGAGGTTGTAGTTGGTGTTCGAGTACGAGAAGCCCGAGGGCGCCCTCTCCGGCGGCGGCAGGGCCAGCGACTGTTCGACCGTCCGCAGCGGTTCGACGTGGTCCCAGCGGTGCGCCTCCAGGTCTTCCCAGAACGGCGCCTCCAGATAGTCGGGCAGGCCGCTGGTGTGCTGGAGGAGCTGACGGACCGTGATCGCGCGGCCGTCGTAGTGCCTGGTGCGGATCAGGCCCGGCAGATGGTCGTCCACGGTGTCGTCGAGCCGCAGTCCGCCCTCGCCCACCAGCTGGAGCACGACCGTCGCCGTCCAGGTCTTGGTGTTGCTGGCGAGGCGGCTGTGCTCGTCGCCGACGGCCTCGCGGCCCGTACGGAGGTCGGCGAGGCCCACCCCGGCGCTCCGCACGCCGCAGCGCGGGCTCTTCACCGTCACGGTCATCCCCGAGGCACCGGCCTTCCGCAGCTCCTTCAGCGCGGTCTCGAACGGCCCGGTGTCGCACTCCGGTGCGGTGCGCGGTGCGGCCACCGCGAGCGGCGCTGTCACCAGCGAAGCGGTGAAGGCCAACCCCGCGGCCAGACTCGTCCTGCGTCGCATGTCGTCTCCCTCCGACGGACGGGCGTCGGGCCACTCTAGGAACGCCACCGCACCGCCGGATTGTGCGCGCGGCCAAGCATCGACCTGCGGATTTGTCCTGCTGGACCAACTGGACCAACTGGGCCAAGAGGGCGCGGCTCCCCGTCCTGCCGCGAGCACGTGAGGGGGGTCAGGTGTAGAGGGAGCCCCATTCCTTCGGCCAGCCGCTCTCCTGGTGCCGGTCCGAGACCTCCTTCGGGAGGGCCAGCCCGAGGATCAGCTCTCCCTCCCGCCAGATCAGCCGCTTCTCGTCCAGTTCGCCGAGCGCGGCGTCGAACGCGGCATCGAACGCGGCGTCGCTGAACTCCGTCCCGGCGGCGGCCATCGCGCGGCGTACGCGGGAGATGTTGAGCGGCCGGTGCCCGACCTCGCGGAGGATCGCGGACGCGGTGACCGAGAGCGCGTAGGTCTCGCCGTCGGAGAAACGGCTGTCGTGGACGCGCAGCCGGTCTCCGTGATTCCCGTGCTCCTCGTAGGAGAGCTCGACGAAGCGCGTCCTGTGCAGGGATTTCCAGTGGTCGACCTGCACCACGATTCCCCAGTAGGCCGTCTTGAGTTCCCGCGAGTACGGGAAGTTCCGCTGGAAGTAATAGGCGTAGTTGTCCAGCGAGAAACCGGTGGCCGAGAGGAACTCCGCGGAGAAGAGCGCGTCGTAGCACTCGTGGTGCACCGGCCTGGTGCGGATGCCGAAACGCCCGGGGTTCTCCTGGAGCGGCGCGAACCTGGTGACGACGGTCTCGGTCCGCGAGACGGGCGGCGTCAGATGGTAGAGGCGGGGGAGCTGACGCAGCATCTCCGCGTACGCGTCGACCTGGTCCCCCGGAAGGCCGTAGAGGATGTTGTACTGGACCGTCAGCCGATGGGCGTAACCGGATTTGAGCAGGCTGACGTTGTCGATTCCGCGGACTCCCTTGTCCATCTCCTTCAGCACCGGGGTCGCGAAGGATTCGATGCCGGGCTGCACGGCGACGAATCCGGCCCGCGCGAGGAGTTCCACGCGCTCCGGCGGCTGATTGGCCTTGATCTCCGCGTGCAGCTTGAAGCGCGGCTCCCGCGCGGCGAGTTCCGGCAGCAGTCCGGTGTAATACGCCTTGGGCATGATGTAGTCGGAGAACCTGAAGGTGACGTTCCCGTGCCGGGCCCGCAGCTCATCGAGCATGCCCAGGACCAGGCCGGGGTCCTTGAAGCGGTACTGCAAAGTCTCGTCGTCGATTCCGCAGAACACGCAGTGCTTCGTCTGACCCCACCAGCATCCGCGCGAACTCTCCACGGGCAGCACCTCGGTCCCGATCCGGATCGAGTGCGCGGCCTCCAGCGCTGCCAGATCCCGATACCAGTCGGAATAGTCCGGTACGGGACTGTCGTCGAGCGGAACCTTCCTGGCCCGGATGATGCGCGGCGGCGCGCCGGGCGGTGCGCTGGGCGACGTGCCGGGCGACGCGCCGGGCTGCGCGCCGCCCGGCCCCGACGCGGCGGGCCCCTGGCCCAGGGCCCACCGCGCCAGCCTCACGATCTCCTCCTCCCCGTCCCCGACCACGAGGTGGTCGACGCACGGGAACGCCTTCACGACCTCGGTGCCGGGCGGCCCCTCCAGCGCGTAGCCGCCGAAGACCACGGTGATGTCCGGGTCCCGCCGCTTCACGGCGGTGGCGAGGGCGAGCGAGGCCATGGTCTGGTCGAAGAGACAGCTGAAACCCACCATGCGCGCCCCCGAGGCGAGAACGGCGTCCGCCGCGGAGGCGACGAGCCGCGGCACCACCTCGTGCCGGGCCGTCATGATGAGGTCCAGGACCGATTCCGCGGTGGGATAGGCGTCGTACTTCCGGCCCTCCCGCGCGTAGGTCATCACGCGCTCCACGACGGCCGCCCGCTGCTGCTCCCCGAGTTCCCGGTCGATCTCCCCGCTGAAGACGAAATCGTTCAGCCCCCAGGAATCGGCCAGGTACTGATAGGTGTCGAGCGTCGTCCAGCGCAGCAGCTCGGGAGCGAAGTGGAATACGCGCGCCGCGATTCCCTCCCGGTCCAGGCAGGATTTCAGGATGCCCAGCCCCAAAGAGGGCTCCAGTACGGGCGCCCAGGGCATGCTCACCAGGGCGACGTCACACGCGGGACCGTCGCCCGCAGGGCCGTCGAACGACATGCTCTGTTCCCTCCTTCCGCCCGGCACCGGGTGGCCCTAGATCTTCACCACTCCGCTGGAATCGACGACTTGCGGACGCGGCCGGTCCTTCGGACCGAAGACGACCACGATGACGACGGCGACGACCACGACCGCCACACCGGGACCGATCGCTGCCTTCCCCTGCTCCGTCCGCAGCGCCTCGATGCTCCCGGCCCGCTTGAGTTCCGCTGCCGCGTTCTTCGAGATCCGCATCTTGAGCCTTTTGGCGACACCGGCCGGATCGGACACGAGGTCGTCGAGGTACCGGCCGTCCTTGACCGCCGCGTTGTAGAGATCCATGAGCTGGCCGGCGTCGGAGTCCGACAACTGGATCCCCAGGTCGGAGATCTGCGGCTGAATGACCGAGTACGCCGATTCGAGCTCGGTCGCCGAGGTGATGTGCGCGCGCATACGCTCCCAGTCCGCCGCGAGGCGCGAACTGTGGAACAGCGGCTGCTCGAACGCGATGTCCGGGTTTTCCCGCACTGACTCTGCACTCATTCTTTCCTCCGAGGAGCGTCGCGGCGAACAACGGCGAACAACGGCGAACGCGGGAGGAGATCCCGGCCGCCGCGGTGACCGGGACCCTCGCTTGTATTCGCGGCGCCCCGGCCCCTGGATTGCGGGGGAAGGAGGATTCCTGCGTTCGGCTCTACGATCCGTACGACACGACGACGCCGGACAGGGGAGGGGACGGGCAGTTTGGACAGCTCGACGAGTCAGATCGTGATCGCGGTGCTGGGCATCGGCGGCACCCTCGCCGCCGCCGTGATCACCCAGCGCGGCGCCGACCGTGCCAGGGCACGCGAGCTGGCGCACGCCAGGCAACTGCAGCAGGACGAACGGGAGTACGCCACGCGCCAGGCCCGGCTGGAGGCGCGCCGGACGTGTTACGCGAGCCTGAGCGCCGGATCGCGCGACCTGGCCAATGTGATGACGAAGGCCCTCCACGCCCTGGAGAACGGGGAGATGACCGAGGAGCTGAGGGCGGATCTGGACCGGGCGCGGCGCGAGCACCGGCTGTGCCATGCCGAGGCCCAGATGGTGCTGCCCGACTCCGTGGCCTCGGCGGCCAGCACGGCGAACCGCCATCTCGGCGACCTCCACGGCCTGTTGATCCGCCTCGCCGCAGGCACGGAGCAGGAGGGCGAGAGCCTGGCCGTAGCCTGGGAGAACATGGACGCGCTGTGGGACCCGCTCTGGCACATGCGCCACGTCATGCGCGTCGATCTGGGCATCACGGACCCCGACGCCGACCCCGGTGTCAGTGGGGCCCGGTAGGTTCCGCGACATGACACGCGACATGACTCCCGAGGTGACCCCTGACCCCCGTCCGCTCTTCGCCCGCGCCCTCGACCAGACCGGGAAACTGGTCGAGTCGGTGGGTCCCGACGAGCTGAGCGGACCGACCCCCTGTGCCGAGTACGACGTACGGGCGCTGCTCGGACACGTCGTCGGCGTGCTGCACAAGCTCGCCGGCGTCGGCACCGGGGCCGATGGGCGCGAGTTCCCCGATGTGGTCGAGGGCGTCGCCGACGACGGCTGGGCGCGTGCGTTCGCCGAGGCCCGTGGTGAGACCGAGCGGGTGTGGGCGGAGGACGAGCGGCTCGACCGTATGGTGACGCTGCCGTGGGCCACGCTGCCCGGCCGGGTCGTTCTCGACGCGTACACCCACGAGTTCACGGCGCACTCCTGGGACCTCGCCCATGCCACGGGCCGCGTCGCCGGGCTCGACCCGGACCTCGCCGAGCGGGCACTCGTGGCGTTCCCGAAGTTCGCGCCGCCGGAGGAGCGCGGCGAGGAGGAGCTGTTCGGACCGGCCGTCCCCGCACCCGAGGACGCCGACGCCTACACCCGCCTGGCCGCCTATTTGGGGCGCCGTCCCTAGGCTCTGTCGTGGCGCGCCGATCGGACTGGTGTCCGGGCTGGCGGTCGGCGGCCTCTCGGAACTGCGCGATCCGGGAGCCGGTACGCGCCACACCGGGCGCCGTTCCGTCCGCGGGCGCGGCTTCCACCCCGTGGTCGGCGCGCTCGTCGGCCTCCCCGTCGTACTGCTCTACGCGCTCTGCGCCGGGTTCGGCTCCGGCGTGCTCTTCATCGGCTGCGCCTTCGGGGTCCACCGCGAGAACGTGCTCTACCGTGGCATGGGCTCCCTCAAGGACGCCTACGAACGCGGCACCCTGCGCACCGCGGGCTCCCGTTACGAGTTCCGCCACGCCCGCCTGGAGGCGACGATCCGCACACGTCCGCCCTGTTAGGGACTCCCGTGGTTCTGCGGCCCGCTGGACTCCGCGCCCCGTTTCACCCCGGCCCGGAGCCACGGTTCGAGCCAGCCGTCCTGGAGGAGGTCGGTACGGACGGACCGGGCGGCGATCACATAGCGGTGGCTGTACCTGTCGTACGCCCGGTGGTGACCGGAGTCGAAGTCAGCGCGGTGCGGGGTGCCGTCGTCATGCACCTGGGCGGACCAGAGCGTCACCCGCCAGCGCGTCGCCTCGCCCAGCAGGAGCCCGAAGACGTTCTGGGCCGTCGCGACATCGGGCATCGGCATGACGGTGACGGAGACCAGGATCGGGGGATTCGGGCTGCCCTGCTCCAGGTAGACCCCGGTCATCACCTCGGGGCAGCCGCAGGCGGTGAGCACGGACACCAGATCGGAGGGGCCCGCCTCCCCGCTCGGCCGGGGGCCCGCGGCCACCCGTACGTACTCGGCGTCGACGTCGTTGACGAACCGCGCGGGCAGCAGGGCGTCCGCCGTGAACGGCGTACGGTCGGTCGTCCTGCTGTCCCACGACGCCTCGTCCACCGCGCCGTCGTCCCGCGGGCTGCCGGTGGTCGCGCTGCCCATGGGCCGGAGCATCCCGGCGAGTTCGGCGCGCTGCTCGTCGATCAACCGTCGCACCCGCCCGGGCCAGGGGGCGGCGGAGGCGGGGACGTCGGCCAGGAGCTCCCGGAGGTCGGACGGACCGGGCCGTGCGGCGGGGTCCTTGGCGAGGCACGCCGCGGCGATCTCCCCCAGCCGGGGAGGGAGCGCGGACAGATCGGCCTCGGCGTGGACGACGTTGTGGAGCACGCCCGGGAGCGAGGGGCCCGCGAACGGGCTCGCGCCGGTGCAGGCCATCACCAGCACGGCGCCGAGCGAGAAGATGTCGCTCGCGGACGTGATCTCCCCGCCCTCGGCCTGCTCGGGCGACATGTAGGCGGGGGAGCCGACGAGCCACCCCGTACGCGTCATCCGGGTGCTGCCCGTCGCGTCGTCGGTGGCCAGCGAGACACCGAAGTCGATCACGCGGACGCCCTCGTGGCCGGGGAGGGGGAGGCCGAGATCCATGGGTTCGCCGGTGAGGAGCACGTTGTCCGGCTTCAGGTCCCGGTGCACCAGTCCGGCCCGGTGGATCTCGTCGAGCGCCGCGACCAGGCCTTCGGCCAGCCGCAGCGCCGCCGCCTCCGGGAGCGGCTCGCCCTCGTGCCCGCTCTCGATCACCTGCCGCAGCGAAGGACCGGCGACGAACGCCGAGGCCAGCCACGGTTCGGGCGCGTCCAGGTCGGCGTCGACCACCGGCGCGGCGCAGTGCCCCGGCACCCGGCGCGCGGCGGCGACCTCCCGTCTGAACCGGCCCCTGTGGTGCTCGTCGTCGTGAAGACCCTCGCGGATCAGCTTGACCGCCACCAGCCGCCCGTCCGGGGAGACCCCCAGGAACACGCGGCCCATCCCTCCCCGTCCCAACTCGGCCAGCAGCGGATACGGCCCGACCTGCCGCGGATCGGAATCTGCCAGGGGCTTCACCCAGCCACCTCCTCGTGGCACAGATGATGACCTCTGGGAGGGGCCAACGGTAGATCGGCGCCGGATCCGACAGCGAGGGGGCCGCCGCGTGGCCGCTCACCCCCTCCGTCAGCCGGCGGAGTCCGGTGCCCGCGGGGTGACCAGCGCGTCCTCCTGCGCACCGCGCGCGTCCGCGCCCCGTACGCCCGCGTCCCGTGCGTCCGCGTCCCGTACGTCCGTGCCCACCGGCAGCCGCGTATCCGCCGTGCGGCCCCCGCGCCTGCGGACGTGGACCGCGACGCCGACCAGACCGGCGACCGCCACCGCTTCGAGGCCGATGAGGTAGAAGGCCGGGGAGAGCTTGTTGCCGCTGGAGTCGACGAGGGCGGTGACGATGTACGGGGCGAAGCCGCCGAACGCCGCGTTGGCGATGGAGTAGACGATCGACAGGTACGAGTTGCGGACGTTGCCCGGTGTCAGTTCGGACAGCATCGCGGGTGTCGGCCCGGCGGTCAGCCCGAGGGAGGCGGCGAAGAGGACGACGGAGACGCCGATGCCGAACACGCCGCCCCGGATGAGGAGTTGGTAGCACGGCACCGCGAGCACGCCCAGCGCGACCGCGCCCGTCACCATGACCTTCCAGCGCGCGTACCGGTCGGAGAGCCAGCCGCCGAGCACGATGAATCCGGCGTACGCCGTCAGGCCGACGAGCGAGGCCGTGAGCCCCTCGGAGAGGTTCCGGCCGAGCACGCCGTCGAAGAAGGTGGGCAGGAACTGCAGGGTGACGTAGCCGCCCGCCGTCCAGGAGACGATCGCCGCGGTGCCCGCGATGATCATGCGCCAGTGGCCCCGGAACACGTCCTTGACCGGGCTGTCGGCTACCTCGCCCTTCTCCTGCATCTCGGTGAAGGAGGGGGTCTCCTCGACGTGGCGGCGGATGTACCAGCCGCCGACGCCCAGGGGCAGACCCAGCAGGAAGGGGATGCGCCACCCCGTCGAGTAGAGGAAGTCGTGGCTCATCCAGCTGGTGAGGGCCGTGCCGAGGCCCGCCGAGATGGCGAGCGCGAGGGCGATGCTCGCCGCCTGCGCGGAGCCGAACAGCCCGCGCCGCCGCTCCGGCGCGTGCTCGAACAGCAGTGACGCGGCGCCGCCGAACTCACCGCCCGCCGAGAGCCCTTGGATCAGCCGCAGCACGGTGAGCGCGATCGGCGCGAGGACCCCGATCGAGTCGAACGAGGGGAGGGCGCCGATCAGCGTCGTGGCACCGGCCATGGTGAGGATGACGACCGACAGCACCCAGCGCCGCCCCCGCTTGTCGCCGAGGTGGCCGAAGATGACCGCGCCGACCGGGCGCAGCACGAAGGCGGCCCCGAAGACGGCCAGCGTGGCGAGGAGGCCCGTGAGTCCGTCGGAATCCGGGAAGAACGTTTTGGCGAGAACGGGCGAGAAGTAACCGTAGATGGCGAAGTCGTACCACTCGACGAAGTTGCCAGCGGCTGCTGCCACGACGGTTTTGGTCTTGCCGGACCCATTTTTCCGCACCGGGTCTCCTTAGGCGGTCGGACGGGCGACTCCGTCGCACGGGATGCGCGGTCCACGTCGCTCGGCGCTCGAACCAGGCCGTTGCACGATCTGGTATGACGTTTTACCAGTCAAGCTAAGCGTCTGCCGGTACGCCGTCAAGCAACGGTCTGAGTGCCGTGCGTTGCCGCGAGTGACGGGGGAGGGGATCCGCCGGGGCGGGGACGGGGCGATCCGCCCGGCGGGGACGGAGCGATCCGTCCGGCGCGGACGGGTGATCCGGCGACGGCGGGATGATCAAGCTAGTGTGTGGAGCAGTCTTGGGGAGGAATGCGCGCGATGGTCACTCTCGCCGACGTGGCGAAGCGGGCAGGGGTGTCGGTCGGGGTCGTCTCCCGGCTGCTCAACGGGGACGACACCCTCCGGGCCCGCGAGGAGACGAAGCAGCGGGTCAGGGCGGCGGCCGCCGAGCTGGAGTACACGCCGAACTACGCCGCGCGGGCCCTCCGCAAGGCCAGGGTCGGCGTCATCGGCCTGGCCGTGCACGACGCGAGCAATCCCGTCTACAGCGAGATCATCGCCGGTGCCCAGGCCGAGGCGGCGAAGGCGGGATACGCCCTCATGCTCGCGGACGTCGACGCGCTCGCCACGGACGACGAGATGTTCAAGCGGTTCGTCTCCGGCGGCGCGATCGACGGGCTGCTACTGCAGCGCGCCGGGACCGCCGCCGACTCCCTCGTCTCGAAGATCGCGTCCGGCGAGGTGCCGACGGTCCTGCTCAACGACCGTACGAGGGGCGCCATCGGCAGCGTGGCCGTCGACGACTACGCGGCCGCCCACCTGGCCGTCTCCCATCTGATCGAGCTCGGCCACCGGGACGTCGCGCTGCTCCAGGTCGACGGGCCCCGCAGCCGCGCGGACCGCAGGCGCAAGGGGTGGGCGGAGGCCCTGGAGGGGGCCGGTCTGGAGGCGCCGAAGTCCCGCGTCTTCTCCGGCGGGCACACCGCGGAGCAGGGCTATCGCGGCATGACCGAGTTGCTGTCCGCGCGCACGCGGCCGACCGCCGTCTTCGCCGCCAACGTGCTCGCGGCCGTCGGCGCGCTGAGCGCCGCGCACGACATGGGGGTACGGGTGCCCGGCGACGTCTCGCTGGCCGGGCTCCACGACGTCTTCGTCGCCAACTTCCTCCAGCCCCGTCTCACCGTGGTGAAGCTCCCCCTCTTCGAGCTCGGCGCCCGCGCGGTCACGCTGCTCCTGGGCCAGATGGAGAACGAGCCCGCCCGCCACGAGAGCGTCCAGGAACCCGCACCGGTCATGATCCCCCGGGAGTCCACCGCCCCGCCGCCCGACGGGGGCTGACCCCGTCGTCCGGCAATCGTGCAGAAGGGTTCCCGATACTCCGGTGAACGGCGGGGCTGGATGGGGCATAGTGGGCCCCCGTAATTCTGTGGTTCATGGTCCCGTAGCGCAGAGGCAGGCGCACCGCCCGGCAAGGCGGACACGCCGGTTCGAATCCGGTCAGGACCACCCATCGGTACGGAACGGAGTGCGGCGGGAGCGGCTGTGGGGGACGTCGACACGACTGCGCTGACCGAACTCTCGCGTCTGATCCGCGAGTTCGGTGAGCTGCCGCCGGACGACCCGGCGCGGCTGCGGGCGGAGCGGGTCGCCGAGTCCTTCGCCCGCGAGGGCAGGCGACAGCGTCGTCAGGAGCGTCGCGGCCGGACGGGCGGGGCGGACGCCGCGCTCCGCGCGCGGACGGCCATGGGCGGCAGCCGCCGCCGCGACGACGCCCCCCTCGCCCTCCCGCCGGGCACGAGCGCGTCCGCTCCCGTCGGCGAGCTGGCCACACCGCGCCGCTGCTACGTGTGCAAGCAGCCCTACCAGCAGGTCGACGCCTTCTACCACCTGCTCTGCCCCGCCTGCGCGGCCGACAACTCCGCCCGGCGCGGGCTGCGCACGGATCTGCGGGGCCGCCGTGCGCTCCTCACCGGCGGACGCGTGAAGATCGGCTTCCAGCTCGCCCTGATGCTGCTGCGCGACGGCGCCGAACTCGTCGTCACCACGCGTTTCCCGCACGACGCGGTACGCCGCTTCCGGGCCGCCGCCACCGACGCGGGCGGCGGCCCGGAGGCGGGGTGGCTGGAGCGGCTCACCGTCGTCGGCATCGATCTGCGTGATCCGCGTCAGGTGCTGGGCCTGTGCGAGGAGCTTCGGGCGAGCGGCGGCCCGCTCGACATCCTCGTCAACAACGCCGCCCAGACGCTGCGCCGTCCGCCCGAGTCCTACGCGCGGCTCGCGGCGGGCGAACGCGAGGAGCTCCCCGCCGGAGCACCGGAGGAACTGGTGCGGCACGCACCGGGGTTCACGCCGCTCCCCGCGCTCTCACCCGCCTGGCCCGCCGCCGAGCTGGAGGGCACGGGCGGCCCGGGCCGCGTCCTGGACGCCGTGGACGAGGCCGGACTGCTGCCGGACTCCGCCCCGGAGAACTCCTGGTCGGCCCGGCTCGGCGGGCTGGACCCCGCCGAGGTGCTGGAGACCCAGCTGGTCAACTCCCTGGCGCCGGCACTGCTGTGCGACCGGCTGCTGCCGCTGCTGCTGGCCTCGCCGCACCCGCGCCGCTACGTCGTCAACGTGACGGCCGTCGAGGGCCGCTTCACCGTACGGAACAAGACGGGCGGGCATCCGCACACCAACATGGCCAAGGCCGCCCTCAACATGTTGACCCGTACCAGCGCGGCCGAACTCGCCACGCAGGGCGTGCACATGTGTGCCGTGGACACGGGGTGGATCACCGACGAGAACCCGGCGCCGAGGAAGGGCAGGATCGCCGCGCGCGGCTTCCGCACCCCGCTGGACGTCGTCGACGGCGCGGCCCGCGTCTACGACCCGATCGTGCGGGGCGAGGCAGGGCACCCGGTGTCCGGGGTGTTCCTCAAGGACTACCAGGAGGCGGCGTGGTGAGCGGACAGGGTGGACCGGGAGTGCCGGGTGGATCGGTCGCTCCGGTCGGCCTGGAGCCGCTGCTCGCCTGGCTGCGCGCCGGACACACCGCCGGGGAGCGGGTGGACTTCCCCGCCGGGACGGTGCTGCCGGACGGCCGTCTCGACCTGTGCAAGTCGCAGATCGGCCCCGCCGGAGCCGCGCTGGTCGTGGACGCGCTGCGGACGCGCGCCGAGGTGGAAGGGGAGGGCGGGGCGGACGGGGAGGGCGCGGCCCCGGGGGCGATCCGGCATCTGCTGCTGGGTACGGACGGGCTGGGTGACGACGGCGCCGCCGAGGTCGCCGCCCGCCGCGCGGGCACCGGAGTGCAGACGCTCTACCTGGGCTGCAACGGCATCTCCGGCACGGGTGCCTGCCGCATCGCGGACCAGCTGCGGGCCTCGCCGCAGGCCGTGGCGGGGCTCTGGCTCAAGCGCAATCCACTGGGCGGCCTCGCCGGGCACGCGGGTGCGGAGCTGGTGGCGGCCGCCCCCGGACTCAGCACCCTCGACCTGGTGCAGACAGGACTGGACGCCCCCGGGGCGGCCCGGCTGACCCGGGCCGTCCTCGACTCCGGGCGCCGCTTCGAGCGGCTCTACCTGGGCGGCAACCCGCTCGGTCCGACCGGCGCCGAGGCGCTGGCGCCACTGCTGGAGGCGGGGGTGCTGGACGAGCTGTACCTCTCGGCCGCCGGTCTCGGCGACCCGGGCGCGCGCACCGTGGCCGAAGGGCTGCGCCGCGCACCGCGTGGCCGCCTGCGGCGGCTCTCGCTCGCCAGCGACGGTCTCGGCGCTGCCGCTGGCGCGGAGCTGGTCACCGCGGCGGCAGCGGCGGACGTCGAACTGCTGGACCTGGGCCGCGTCAAGGCAGCCGCGGTCCTCGGCGCCCCGGACAACCGCGTCGACACGGAGGCCGCGACCACGATCGCCGCGACGCTGTCGGCCGGTCCGCACCGGCTGCGGCACCTGGTGCTGAGCGACACCGGCATGCGCAGCGCGCAGGCGCTGCCGCTGCTCGCCGGGGCGGAGCGGGCGGTGACGCCGACCCGGTTCGTGCTCGGCAAGGGCATCGCCACGAGCGTGCGGCGGCGCCTCGACGCGCTCAGCGCCGAGGTCCCGTGGCCGGTGGTGCCACGGGCCGTGGCAGCGGTCCGGAGCGTGCACCGCACCCCGCCGCCGGGCCTGAGCTGACCCCGCCACCCGGACTCGGTTGACCCCATCCCCGTAGCAAGACGCAAAAGGCACCTTTGCTCGGTGCGGGGGTAGCGGTTACGGTGATGGTAAGACGTTTTACCAATGGCCTCGCCGAGTGCCGGAGAAGGAGCCTTGATGCGGGACCCGAGTCGCCTGCGGGGGATCACCTGGGACCATCCGCGCGGTATCGACGCCCTGCGTGCCGCCGGTGCGGAGTTCGAGCGGGGGACCGGCGTCGCGATCGAGTGGACCGTGCGGTCGCTGCGGGAGTTCGAGGAGACGCCGGTGGCCGAGCTGGCGGGGGAGTACGACCTGGTGGCGCTCGACCACCCGTTCATCGGGGACGCGGTGGACGCCGGGGCACTGATGCCGCTGGATCCGGTCTTCTCGGCCGACGAGTTGTGCGAACGGGACGAGGACTCGGCCGGGCCGAGCCATGCCAGTTACCGCTGGCAGGGGCGGCAGTGGGGCGGCGCGGTGGACGCCGCGTGCATGGTCGGCGCCCATCGCGCCGGGGCGGTCGACCGTGCGGAGATACCGGCCAGGTGGGACGACGTATCCGCGTTCGTACGGCGCCACGGGCGCGAGGCGGTGCTGCTGGCGGCGAACCCGACGCATCTGTGGGGCACCGTGCTCTCCCTGTGCGAGGCCGAGGCGAACACCGCCGTCGGACCCCGTGACCGCTGGCGCCGGGGCGCGGACGGGCGGCCGGAGTGGTGGGGGGACGCGGGGGTGGACCCGGCGCTGCTGGGGGAGGCCGTCGAGCGGGCGCGCCGGCTGCTGACGCTGTGCGACCCCGCGTCGCTGGGCGCCGATCCGATCGCCGTGCTCGAACGTATCGCCGACAGCCGGGCCCTCTACTGCCCGCTGGTCTTCGGCTATGTCACCTACGCCAGGCCGGGCGCGCGCGACGCGCTCGTGGCGTTCACCGACGCGCCCCGCCTCGGTGACGATCCCGTCGGCACGTTGACCGGCGGGGTGGGACTCGCGGTCTCCTCCCGTCCGGCCCCGGCCCCGGGCCCGGACCCGGACGCCGGAGGGAACGCCGGACGGGACGCCGCCGCGTTCGTACGCCTCGCGACCTCAGCGCGGACACAGGGCGGGGTCGCGCACGACGCCGGAGGGCAGTCGGGGCGCCGTTCGGTGTGGCGGGACGGGCGCGTCAACGACGAGGTCACCGGCTTCTACCGGGACACCCTCGCCACCATGGACCGCTCCTTCCTGCGGCCCCGGCTCCCCGGCTATCCGGCCTATCAGCGCGCGGCGGCGGAGACGCTGCACCGTGGCCTGGTGAACGGCGAACGGGGCCACGACCTCGTGACCGAACTCGGCAATCTGTGGCGCAAGCATGTCCGCGTCTGACGGCCCCGCCACGCCGGCGACCGGCCCCGCCACCGTCGCCGAGCAGTTCGTGCAGGCGGAGGCCGCGTACGGCGACCGGCGGGCGCTGCGCTCGGCGGAGGCGGGGTCCCGGTGGCTGACGTTCGCGGAGGTCGCCGAGCTGGCCGGTACGGCCGTCGCGCGGCTGGCCGCGCGGGGTGCCGTCGCCGGTGACCGGGTCGTCCTCGCCCTCCCCAACAGCGTGATGCTCCGCGTCCTCGACCGTGCCGTCCTCGGCTCCGGGCTCGTGCGGGTGGCGGTCTCGCCACGGCTGCACCCCCGCGAGATCGCGGAGATCGCCGCCGACTGCGCCGCCCGCGTGGTGTGCTGCGGCGCCGGTGCGGAGGAGGCGGTACGGGCGGCGCTCGCCGACGCCGGGGCGTCCGCGACGGTGGTCGTTTGCGCCGACACGGCACCGGGCCCCCGCCGCCCGGCGACCGACCCCGCTCCCGTCCTCACCCCCGCCGTCCTCGCGGCGGGGGCCGAATCCCCGCCGTCCGGCCGACCCGCCCCGGCCCCCTCGGACGTCGCGATGCTGATGTACAGCTCGGGAACGACGGGCCGTCCCAAGGGCGTCGTCGTCACGCACCGGACCTGGGTGGCGCAGACCGTACGGGCACTGGGGGCGCTGCCCCCGGTCGGCCCGGACGACGTCGTGCTGGCGGTGGCGCCCATGAGCCACTTCGGCGGGTCGATCGGGCTGGACTGTGCCGTGCGCGGCGCGGCGACGGTGACGATGGGTCACTTCGACGCCGACGCGGTCCTGGAGGCCGTCGCGGCGTTCGGCGTGACGGTCCTTCCCCTGGCGCCGATCATGCTCGAACGTCTCGCGCGCGCCGCCCCGCCGGAGGCGGCCCCCGTGCCGGGCGTCCGCGCCGTCCCGTACGGCGGTTCACCCCTCCCCGCCGACGCGGCGGCGCGCGCCGCGCGCGTCTTCCCCGCCGCGCTCACCCAGTTCTACGGGCTGGCCGAGGCGCTGGCGCCGCTGACGGTGCTCACCCCGGCCGACCATGCCTCCGGAGTGCCCGGCCGCCTGGCGTCCGCCGGGCGGGCCGCGCCCGGTGTGGAGCTGCGCCTCGTCGACGGCGAGGTCGAGGTGCGCTGCGACACCGTGATGGCCGGGTACTGGAACCGTCCGGAGCTGACCGCTGCGGCCTTCCGTGACGGCTGGTTCCGTACGGGCGATCTGGCCGAGATCGACGCGGACGGCTACGTACGGCTGACCGGCCGCTCCAGCGAGGTCATCGTGACCGGGGGGTTCAACGTCCATCCGGCGGAGGTCGAGCGAGTGCTCGCCCCCGTCGCCGGGATACGCGAGGTCGCCGTCGTGGGGATGACGCACCCGGTGTGGGGCGAGGGCGTCACCGCCGCCGTCGTCCTGGACGGCGGCCCGCGCACCGGCGCCCCCGGCGGCACCCCCAGCGAGGAGACGCTCGCTGCCCTCGCGCGCGCCTGCGCCTCGGCGCTCGCGGGCTACAAGAAGCCCGTCGCGGTGCACGCCGTACCGGAGATCCCGAGGAACGCCGCGGGCAAGACCGACCGCGCCGCGTTGCGGGAGCTGTTGCGAAAGACGCTGTCCGACCGATCCGACCGAGAGGAACACTGACCATGCAAGCGCTCGACGCGATACGCGTGCTCGACTTCACCCAGATGATGCTGGGCCCGTTCGGCACCCAGGTCCTGGCCGACTTCGGCGCGGACGTCATCAAGGTCGAACGGCCCGCGGGGGAGTGGGAGCGGGACCTCGCGATGATGGGCGGGTACGTCGACGGGGAGTCGGCGGCGTTCCTCGCGATGAACCGCAACAAGCGTTCGGTGGCCCTCGACCTCAAGGACCCGCGCGCCAGGGACGCGTTGCTCAAGCTCGGGGCGACCTGCGACGTGGTCGTGGAGAACTTCCGCCCCGGCGTGATGGACCGGCTCGGCCTCGGCTACGAGGACTTCAAGGCGGTCAGGGAGGACATCGTCTACTGCTCCGGGTCCGGCTGGGGGCAGGAGACCAGCTTCGCCAGGGCGGGGCGGCCCGGACAGGACCTCCTCATCCAGTCGATGTCCGGCCTCGCCGCCGCCACCGGGCGCGGCACCGATCCGCCGACCCCGGCGGGCACGGCGATCGTCGACCACGCCACCGCGCTCACCCTCGCCAACGGCATCATGGCCGCGCTCCTCGCCCGCGCCACGCACGGCGTGGGCCAGCGGGTGGAGGTGGACCTCTACTCGACCGCGATCGCGATGCAGTGCCAGGAGATCTCGGCGTTCGTGAACCAGGGCACCGACTACCGGCGGTCCGCTTCCGGCATCGGCCAGGCGTGGCTGTCCGCGCCGTTCGGCGTGTACGAGGCCAGCGACGGCTGGCTGGCCGTCGCGATGGCGCCGCTGGAGACGGTCGCCGAGGCCGTCGGCGCCCCGCACCTGGCCGACTTCGACGCCTGGACCGAACGGGACGAGGCCAAGGGCGCGTTGGAGACCCTCACCCGTACACGTACGGTCCAGCACTGGCTCGACGCGCTCCTCCCGCGCGGCGTCTGGGCGGCCCGCGTGCGCACCACCCGGGAGGCGGTGGACGAGCTGCGAGAGGAGGGCTCCGAGCTGCTGGTCACCGTGGAAGGACCGGCGGGGACCCCGGTCGAGCTGGTCGGCAGCCCCGTCACGTTCAGCGCCACCCCCTGGCGGCAGCGGCTCGCCCCGCCGCGTACGGGGGAGCACACCGCCGAGGTGCTGGGCGAGGTGCTCGACGCGGAGAGCCTGGCAGACCTGGTGGGACAGGTCGGACCGGCCGGACCGGTCGGGGAGGTGGCCCGGTGAGCGCCCGCGAGGAGCTGCCCGCCGTGACGGCGCGCGAGGCCGAGCGGCCGTACCGCCACCTGGTGGTCCAGGACCACGCGGTCGAGGACAGCGGCGTCGTACGGGTGCTGAGGATCGACCGCGAGGAGAAGCTCGGCGCGCTCTCCGGCGAACTCGTCGCCGCGCTCGGCGAGCAGCTCGTCCGCGTCCGCCAGGACAGCGCCGTACGCGCGCTCATGCTCACCGGCACCGGGCGCGGCTTCATCGCCGGTGCCGACGTGGGCGAGTACGCGGGCGTGAGCACCGACGCGTTTCTGGAGTACCAGCGCGCCTCGCGGCAGGTCTTCGACGCGCTCGAAGCCCTGCCGCAGCCCACCGTGGCCGCCGTGAACGGCTACGCCTTCGGCGGCGGTTTCGAGGTCGCGCTGTGCTGCGACTTCATCCTCGCCTCCGGCCGCGCCAGGTTCGCCCTCCCCGAGGTCACGCTCGGCCTGATCCCGGGCGGCGGCGGGACGCAGCGGCTGGCGCGGGCCGCGGGCACCCGGTTCACCAAGGAGTTGGTGATGACGGGGCGGCGCGTGCGGCCCGACGAGGCCGCGCGGCGCGGGCTGGTGAGCGAGGTCGCCGAGCCGGAGGAGCTGGGCGAGCGGGCCCTCCGCTTCGCCGTACGCCTCGCCACGCGGGCCCCGCTCGCGGTCCGTACGGCCAAGCGGATCGTGGACGGCGGGGTGGCGCAGGAGCTGGGGGCCGCGCTCTCGGCCGAACAGGCCGCGCTGGGCGCGCTCTTCGGGACCGCCGACGGGCAGGAGGGCATCCACGCCTTCCTGGAGAAGCGCGCCCCCCGCTTCACGGGGGCCTGAGCGCCGACCCTGAGACCTCACAGGTTGACATCCGTACTGGTTGACAGCGCGCGCCGCGGCCCCGTTAGCCTCCGCCCTTACGGCCAGGGGGAATCGGGGGACAGCACTCATGGGACGACTTGCGCCTACGCGCGCCGAAGCGGCCGCGGCGCTCGCGGTGCTCTGCGCACTGCTCGCCATCGGCGCCTGCACCGGCGGGGGATCCGGCGACGGTGACGAGGACAAGCCGCGCGCCGCGGCGCAGCCGAAGAAGCTGAAGAAGGCGTGGGAGGCGTCCCTCGGGCAGGGCAGCCGGAGCCACAGCGGCTATGTCGTCTGGACCGGCGAGGGCGTCCTCGCCCTGCGGGACGGCGAGGAGCTGCGCGGATACGACGCGCGCACGGGCAAGAAGCGGTGGACGCTGAAGACGCCCAAGGGCACGAGCGGCGTCTGCGGGACGTCGGCCGAGCCCAACGCGGCCGGGCTCGGCGGGGTCTTCTTCACCGCGGAGAAGGAGAAGGGGAAGAAGGGCGCCTGCACGTACGCGGGGACCGTGAACCTGGCGGACGGCGAGGTCGGATGGGCCCGGGACGTCGGCCGGAAGCCGGGCGGCGGGGAGGGCGACATCAGCGTCGGGGACGAGGCGGCCACCGTCACCCTCGACTGCTACGGCGTGAAGCAGTTCCGCACCCGGGACGGCAAGCCGCTGGGGACCCGGCTCAAGAGCGACAAGGCGTGCGCGCACGACGTGGACCACAACGGCCGTCACCTCGCCGTCCGCGAGGCCCCGGTGGGGAACGCGAAGGAACGGGTGCCGGGCTGGATGCCCGCTGCCGAGGGCGCCCCGGCCCACTTCGCGCTGTACGAGGACGGGAAGCCCGAGCCCGTCTGGCGTACGAAGGCGGACCGCGTCGCCGACAAGCTGCGCGGCATCGTCTCCGACGAGCCCCTGGTCCTGGACATCAGCAGGGACGGCCACCGTCTTCTCCAGACGTACGACTCCGACGGCAGGCCCGTCCACACGATCGGCAAGCAGCTCAGCGGCTTCTCCGGGGACGGCGGCACGCAGGACGACGGTCAGAGGGACACCGGACCGTACGTCCGCGGGGACACGCTGGTCATGGGGTACGAACGGGACTCGGCGCTGTACGCGTACGACCTGCGCACCGGCGAGGTGCGCTGGAAGAAGCGCAGGGACGGGGCACGCGTGCTCGGCGTCTGGAGGGACAAGCTGCTGGCCGTACGGCAGATGAAGGGTGGCAAGGGCAGCAAGGGGCTGCCCGTTCCCTGGCTGGTGACCCTCGGGACGGAGGACGGCAAGGAGCGCACCATCGGCCGGATCGCGGAATCCGGCGTACAGCCGCAGATCGCCGCGGTCTGGGACGACGAGCGGGTCTACCTGCGCCGCGCGGACAGGGAGGGCAGGATGAGCGTCGTCGCCTATCCGCTGCCGCGCTCGGGCGGCGACACGCGGCGCTACGCCGCCGAACCCGCGCCGCGCGCGGTCGGCACCCCGGTGGCGGAGCGCGGCTGGCGCAAGGGCGACCTGCGGCCCGACAAGGTCGGCACCGCGTGCGAGGCCGTTTCACCGACGGCGCGCAAGGCGATGCGGGTGTACCGGAAGGGGATGCCGCCGCCCGTCGGCTGTGCCTGGGAGGAGCGGTACACGCCCCGGCACGCGGACCGGGTGCTCGACGTGACAGTCACCGCCCACCAGCCGGGCGAGGACGAGAAGCCCGGCCTCTCCTCGCCGTCCCCCGGCGGGCGTGAGCCGACCCCCGCCGTCGAGGTGGCCGAGAAGGCGTTCAGGAAGGCGGGCCGGGAGAAGGACGAGGACGCGTTCGACGACGACGTCGACAGGCCGCTGGCCGACGCGCACCGCCTCAGGGGCCTGGGCGACGAGGCCAAGTCGAACGCGTTCGGCTCGATGCGCGCCGGGATCTCCAGCGCCCACGTCCTGGTCCGCCACCGCAATGTGACGGTGCGGGTGAAGGCCCGTACGAACACCCTCACGTCGTACCGGTGGGGCGAAGTGCCGCCGCGGCACCGGGCGGAGGCGGCGGCGCGCGTGGCGGCGGCCGACGTGCTGGAACGGCTCGGCGCCGACGTCCCCGCCGCCGCGAAGCGCCTCGCGCGCCCGGCCGGGGGCGGAATCACGAAGGCCGAGCCCGTCTGCGCCCGCCTCCGCTCCGAGGCGGCCGGGCTCGCGCCGGGCGTCAAAGCCCTCGACACCACCCCGAAGGGCGGCTCCGACGGCCGCGTCACCGGCTGCCACTGGGAGTCCGAGACCGATCTGTCGCCGAGCCTGACCGTACGCGTCAAGGCCTTGCCCGACTCGCCCCTGACCGGCGACGGCGCGACGAAGCAGGCGAAGGCCGAGATCACCTCGGCGGACGGCGCGGGCGGTGCCGAGCTCTCCGGCATCGGGGACGAGGCCCGCCTGGAGCGCGACACCTTCCGCCACAAGGCGGAGATGACCCGCACCCACACGCTGACCGCGCGCAAGGGCAACCTGGTGATCTACGTCGAGTACCAGCGCTGGCACCACCCGTCCAAGCCCCAACTCGACGCGGGCGTACGGCGGGTGGCCCGGCGCGTGCTGAGCGCGTACTAGCCCCTGCGAGATCCCCTAGCGGTCGTCGCGCCCCTGCCAGGTGGTGACGCAGACCTCGTTCCCTTCGAGGTCGGCGAGCACCCAGAAGGCGGGGGCGCGGGCCGCCGACAGGAGTCGGCCCCCGGCCGCCAGCGCGGCCTCGATCCGTCGGCTGGCCTCGTCGTGCGGGACGCTGACGTCGAGATGGAGGCGGTTGCGCTGCGGGCGCGCCCGGTCCATCTGCTGGAACCAGACGGCCGGGCCCTGCCCGGCGGGATCGACGAGCGGGTCCTTCGGCCCGTCGGCGCCCGCCTCGGCGGCGTAGCCCAGCACCGCCTTCCAGAACGGCCGGATCGCGGCGATGTCCAGCGCGTCGACGGCGATCTCCACCAGCTGGACGGACTGCCGTGCCCCTGGCGCCAGCCCGGCCTTCTCCACGGCGGCGGAGATCCGGTGCGCGAGTTCGACGTCCCGGCTGGTGACCGCCGCGTGGTCCAGGGACTGCAGCGCGAGGACGACCCTGTCCGGGCGGGCGTCGACCCGGAGATGGCCGTCGGCGTCGTCGCCGCACACCGCGACGGCGTCCGCCGCCACGCCGACCGCCTGGGCCAGCGACCCCACCGGCACCGCCGTGCGCAGCGTGCCCAGCACGAGGCGCCACCCCTGGTCCTGGACCGCCTCCGACGCTTCCCGCCGGCTCAATGTCTGCTTCATGGCCGCATCCTTGCCGCTCGTACCTGGCTGAGCCACTCCGTTCCCAGGCGGCGCCCGTCGGGGAACCGGTCGTCCCGGTCCCAGCGCCAGGTGGTGATCATGGCCAGCACGAGGGTCCGACAGTCACGCAGCAGGCCGGGACGGGCGCCGGGGTAGTGCGCGCCGACCTCCTCGGGCGCGTGGGCGAGGTCGAACTCGACGGGGCCGCGGCAGCACGTCTCCAGGTCGATGAAGAGCGGCCCGTGCGCGGCCGTGGCGAGCAGGTTGCCCGGGTGCGGTTCGCCGTGGAGCAGCTGCTCGGGGCCGCCGCGCCCGGCGACCGTACGGCGCAGGCTCCGCAGGGTGTCGCCGAGCAGCTCCCGGTCCGCGTCGGCGAGCGCGGGTGTGCGGTCGCGGTCCGCCACGAGCCGCTGGGCCTGCTCTACCCGGTCCGTGAAGTGCGGCACCGGGACGTCGGAGTCGGAGTCGTGGAGCGTACGCATGCCGCCGTGCAGCCGTTCGAGGGCACGGGCGTAGTCGGGCGGCGGGATCTCGCGGGGCGCCCCGGGCGCCTCGGAGGTCGCGTAGTAGGTCCAGAGCGTGACCGCGAAGCCGTCGCGCTCGTGGACGTACGGCTCCACGCGAGGGTCGAGCGCGGCCACGGGGCACCCGGCCGCGGCGAGCCGTGGGGCGAGCTCGACCTCGAACCGGGCGGCCTGACCGGCCACGGGCGCGACGCGGGCCAGGACGTCGCAGGGCAGCAGGCGCAGGGTCAGCCTGTTCGAGTCATGGAGAACGGTCGCGTCGTCGGCTCTCAGGCTGAGCGACGCGGCGGTCGTCCTGGCCGCGGCCACGGCCCGCGGGAGGTCCGATGCCTGCATCGCCGCGATCCCGCCCGCCTAGCCTCGTCCGTTCCGCGCGGCCCACTCGGCGCGGGTGAGCTCGTACTCGACCTCGCCGTGCTCGCTGCCCGGGATCGCCTCCGGCCAGTCGCCGACGAAGGTGCGGACGAAGGAGAGGCCGGACTTCTCCATGACCCGGCGGGAGCCGGCGTTGACGGCCATGGTGTTGGCGGTCACCCGCTCGACGCCGAGCTCCGTGAAGCCCTTGTCGATCAGGGCGCGGGAGCCCTCGGTGGCGTAGCCGTGACCCCACGCGTTCCGGTTCAGCCGGTAGCCCAGCTCCACCACGGCGGGGGTGTCGTCCGCCAGCGGGCGGAACTCGAACCACCCCAGGAAGGTGCCGGTGGCCCGCTCCTCGGCGGCCCAGAAGCCCCGGGTGCCGAGGCCGGGGTGGTCGTGCAGGAGCCGGGGCAGGGTCCGCCGCCGGACGGCCTCGGGCGTGGTGGGGCGGCCGCCGTTGATGAACCGCATGACCTCCGGGTCGCTGTCGAGCGCGAGGAGCGCGTCCGCGTCGGCCGGGGTGAAGGCGCGCAGCACCAGGCGGCCGGTCTCCAGGAAGGGGGACATGGCGTGATCATCCCGAGGGTACGGCCGGACCGCCACCGGATTTCGCGGCGGCGGCCCTCAGCCCTCCGGGGCGGGCTCGGGGACCGCGATCGTGCCCTGCGCCACGGCGCACAGGGTCTCCACGCCCTCCTCGTCCACGGCCGACATGTCGCAGCGGCACACGACCCGCGAACGCCCGGCCCGCACCACCTCGGCGCGCGCCCGCAGCAGGACGCCCTGGGCGGGGCGCAGATAGTCGATCGCGAACCCGGAGGTCAGCAGCCGGGCACCGGCCACGGTGCCCGCGGCGAAGGTCAGGGTGTTGTCGGCGGCGTAGGCGAGGACACCGCCGTGCAGGAAGCCGTTCTGCTGGCGCAACTCGTCGCGGATGTCCAGCTCCAGCGTCGCCCCGCCCTCGCCGAAGGACACCAGGCGAGCGCCGAGCAGCTGGCTGAACGGCTGGGCCGCCAGCACCTTCCGGGCGAGCGCCAGATCCGGGACGTTCGTCACACCACACCTCGATTCGCCGATCCGAAGGGCCAGTGAATCACGGGCCGTTGAGGCCCGTGCGCCCCGTGCCGCCCCGCGACCTCCCTGGCTCCGAGGCACTCTCAGTGGGTGGCGGGGAGGGGGCGGTCGGGGGTGTCGAGCCAGGGGTGGTGGGTGCCGTCGGGGGCGACGGTCAGTCCGTAACGGTCGTGCGCGGGGCGTCCGTTGCCGTCCCACCAGTGCCAGGCGCTCTCCACCTGGTCCCACAGCTTCCGCGGACCGCCCTGCCAGATCTTGGCGGGGGCGTCGGGCTGCCAGGAGGCGGCGGCCCAGGAGCGGTCGGTGAGCGAATACCACCAGCCGGAGTGGGCCCCCGGGCAGGGGCGGCCGAGGCGGTGTGCCGTACGGGGAAGGGCGAGGCCGAGGGCCCAGCGGGCGGGGGCGAAGGGGGCCGTGCCCAGGTCCTGCGGAGCGAGCCGGGTGGTGGCGGGCGGTCCGGCGGCGCTCCAGTCGGCGGGAGCGTAGTCCTCCGTGCGGGGGTCGGGAGTGCGCTGGCCGCGGGCCTTCATGAATTCGAGCGGACGCAGGAACGGGCCGGAGGCCGTCCCGTCGGCGTGGCCGGTCAGGCGGAGGAGCGCGTCCTGATGGCTGTAGTCGGTGCCCCAGGGGGCGAGGAGGAGCCCGCCGGGCCGGAGTTGGGCCACCAGGTGCGGGGGAACGCGGCGGAGGGCGACGGTGGAGAGGATCCGGTCGTAGGGACCGGGACCGGGACCGGAGCTGGGGCCGTGGCCGATCCCGGTGCCGTCGGCGGTGAGGACGGTGGGATGGTGGCCCGCGGCCCTGAGGCGGGCGCGGGCGGTCTCGGCGAGGTCCGGGTCGATCTCGACGCTGGTGACGTTGCGGCCGCCGAGGCGGTGGGCCAGGAGCGCGGTGGTCCAGCCGGTGCCGGTGCCGATCTCCAGAACGCGCATGCCGGGCTCGGCGTTCAGCGCGTCGAGCATGGCGGCGACGAGGTGCGGCGTCGTCGAGGACGAGGTGGGGACCTGGCCGGGCCCGTCGCCGGTGTGCCGTCCGTCGTCCCACTGGGTGACGATCGGCACGTCGGCCTCGGCCCATCGCCGCCAGGCGAGGGGGTCGGTGCGCCGGTCGGCGGGGGTGGCGGTGCCGGTGTCCATGTCCCAGGGCCATATGCGGTCCGGCAGGAAGTGCGCGCGGGGCACGGCGCGGAGGGCGTCGGACCAGTCGCCGGAGACCGAGGGCGCGGGCAGGGGTGCGGGCGGAGGCGTGGGCGTAGGCGCGGGGGCGCGGTCCTGCCCGTCACGGCCGGAACCGCTGTCGCGCCCGGCCTGCCCGGCGCGTGCGCGGGTGGTCATGCGCCGCCTCCGCCGCGGGCCGAATCGTCGCCCGGCGGGCCGCCGTCCGGGCTGGGCGGCTCGGGCGGGGGAGTCCATGGCTTGTCGGAGGGTTCGCCCCGGTGCTTGTCCATCACGCTCCCCTTCACCGCGTTGCCCGGCCTCCGACGGTACGGGCTCCTGGCCTGGGACGGGAGGGCGCGCGGGCCGGGGAGCGGGGGCGGCGCCACTGGCTCGCCCATTGGCAACTCCAACAGACTGTTGACGTGCACCTGTAAGGGCAGCCACTCTCGGGGCCTTTGACGCCCCCCACAGGAGGTCCCGATGCACAGACGTTCCGTACAGGCGGCCATCGGACTGGCGGCGGCCCTCGCGACCGCGGTCGGCGCCACCACCATCGCGCAGGCGGACACGGCGCCCGGCGCGGCCCAGCCGGTCGACACCAGGCTCGCCGACGGCTGCTACACCTGGAAGACGGAGCTCGCCGAAGGCGCCTCCGGCGACGCGGTCACCCAGCTCCAGATCCGGCTGGGCGGCTACCCGGCCTCCGGTGAGGTCCTGGAGCCCGACGGCGAGTTCGGCCCGCTGACCACGGCCGCGGTCAAGCGCTTCCAGAAGGCGTACGGACTCCCCGAGACCGGCAAGGCGGACCAGGCGACGTTCGACAAGATCTACGGGCTGCAGAAGGACGACTGCAGCCCGGCCCACTTCGACTTCGCCGAGCTCAACACGTGCAACTCCGACTGGAGCGGCGGCATGGTCTCCGCCGCCGACGCCAAGGAGCACGCCAAGCGCACCATGTGGAAGCTGGAGGCGCTGCGCCACGCGATGGGGGACAAGCCCATCCGGATCACCAGCGGCTTCCGCTCCAAGCAGTGCAACGCGGACGTGGGCGGCGCCCCGAACAGCCGTCACATGTACGGCTACGCGGCGGACATGGGCGTCACCCCGCACAGCCTCTGCGACATCGCCAAGGCGTCCCGCAACCACGGGTTCAACACCATCCTCGGGCCCGGCTACCCGGACCACGACGACCACATCCACGTGGACCACAAGGACAGCAAGACCTGGTCGGCGCCCGACTGCGGCATCTGACCGGACCGCCCCCTCCTCCGACCCAGGGAGACAACGCCATGAAGAGCACCCGCAGACCCTGGTCCACCCGGACCCGTATGGCGGTGGCCGTGGCCGCCGGAGCCACGCTCGCGCTGACCGTGCCGGGCGTCGGCCACGCCGCGCCGAGCGCGCCGAGCGCCCCGAGCGCCCCGAGCGCCCCGAGCGCCGCTGACGGCGTCGGCGTCCTGGCCAAGCTGTCGCACTCCCAGGCCACCGGCAAGTTCAAGGCGGCGGGCATCACCTGGACCTCCAGCGGTGGCTGCTCGGACCGGAACAAGCCCAACTGCACCTCCTTCGACCAGATCAACTCCGCCACCGTGGACGGCGTGATCACGCTCAAGTCGGCCAGCGGCTGCGCCATCCGGCTCACCGGCGGCACCGAGACCGGCCACGCGGGCGGCACGTACAGCCACTGGAACGGCTACAAGGTCGACTTCGGCCTCTCCAACTGCCTCAACAACTACATCCAGGGCACCTTCACCTCGATCGGCGGCTCGAAGTGGAAGTCGGGCAGCGGCAACATCTACTACAAGGAGGGCAACCACTGGGACGTGACGTACCACAACTGCGGTGGCTGCTTCGCCGGTCAGCGGGCCACGGGCTGACCGCCTGACCGTCTGATCGCACCTGACCGCGCCTCACCGGCGGAGCCGTGGCGGCAGCTCGACCCAGCGACGTGGGGCGCGGCGGTCGACTGCCTCCCGGCCGTCGGTGAGGCGCAGGCCCGCCGCGGCGCAGGCGTACGCGAAGACGTCCGCGCCGTGGGCGACGTCGGCCCCGCGCTGCCAGAAGCGGAAGTGCCAGTGGGCGGGCGGGTCCGACTCGAAGGGGGGCAGGCCGATCTCCTCGTGCCCGGCGGACTCCCCGTCGCGCGCCAGGTGGCCGAAGGTGCCGCCCTTGGGGTTGAAGTAGATCCCGTACGCCGCGGTGCCCGCGGATATCGCCTCCAGCAGCGCCCGGTCGCCCGGTATGTACCCCTGCTGGGTGAGCACGCAGCCACCGGGGGTGCCGGGCACGCGCGTCACGCCCACATGGTGGAGGCCCGCGTCGAAGTCCCGCACGTCGAAGGGCGCGTTGTCGGCGTCGGCTCTGGGGCACTCCGCCGGGTCGGCGCCCAGGCGGCGGATCACCTCGTCCTCACTCAGGTCCCGGACGAAGCAGACCCCGAGCCCCTCCGTCCACCGCCGCTCGTGCGTGCTGAACGCCGCGATCAGCGCGTCCGCCTCGCGGAAGGCGGCGGCCTCCTCGGCGGGCAGCTCCTCAGCACCCGGCAGCTCCGCGACGAGCTGGGCGAGCGGCGTGGTCAGCAGCAGAAGCCCCGGTGACCAGGGGCCGGTCTGTGGCGTCCAGGCGTCGGCCCCGGCGGCGAGCAGCGCGCGGACTCCGGTCTCGTCCACGGCGCACGCGGCGTGCCAGAGCGGGGTGCGCCCGTGGTCGTCCCGCGGGTCGGGCCCGGCGCCGTGCTCCAGCAGCGCGGCCACCGCCTCCCCGGCCCCACGCTCCGCCGTCAGGTGCAGCGGGGACTCCCGCCACCCCGGGAGCCCGTCGGGCGGCGCGCCGCCGTCGAGCCGGGCCCGGACCAGCGCGGCGTCCTCCCAGTCGCGGAAGCCCATCCGCTCCCAGTCGGCCCGCGGCACGTAGCGCACGCGCGCCTCCTCCTGGCGGCGCAGCGCGGCCCGCTGGTGGGAGCTGAGCGGCGGGGCGAGGAAGGCGGGAGGACCGCTGATCTCGATCTGGGTGAAGTACCTCGGCTGCCCCGCCGGGTCGGGCCGTTCGAGCCCCGGCCAGACCTCGACGGCTTCGGCCGCCGCCGCGCGCAGGGCCGAGGCGTCGACCGCCGTACGGGTCTCGGGAACGCCCTCGTCCGGCCATTCGACGACGAGCCGGGTCTCGCCGGGCGGCGGCAGCTCCGCGAGATAGAGATCGACGCCGGTCCGGAACGTGGACCGGTGCGGCTGCCCCAGGCTCGTGTCCAGCGGGATCAGCCCGGTGGCCTGCTGCGTGGCCGACACGACCTCCTTGCCGGTCTCCGGATCCGTCCACGTCATCCGGCGCTGCTCCGGTGCGTCCAGCGACGTTACCCGGCGGCCGTCGGAGAACCGGAGGCCGACCCTGAGCCCGCACTGCCCCCGCGCGTCGGCCTCCTGCCAGTGGACCCTGCGGTGGACGGACAGATGCAGCGTCACCGCACCCGGCCACACCGACCAACCCGTCATCACCACCCGCGCGTGCGGGCCACCGCCGACGACCGCGCGCTGCGGCACGAGGACCGGCGCGTACCAGTCGACAGGCGGCGTGTACCGCCCCGCGTCCTCTCCCGGCGGCCCTAATCGCACCACCGCGGTCCGCTCGGGGGCCGGTTCCCCGGGAAGCACCAGATCGTCGAAGAATCCCATGTGCCGATCGTGGCAGGAGGGTCTGACATTCCCTCAGCGTCAGGACTCGCGGAGCGTCCCCGTCCACTCCTCGACCTCGTCCGGGGTGCGGGGCAGCGCCCCGGAGAGCAGGCGGGCGCCGCCTTCCGTGATGACCAGGTCGTCCTCGATACGTACGCCGATGCTGCGGAGCTCGGGCGGGAGCGTCATGTCGTCGGGCTGGAGATAGAGCCCCGGCTCGACCGTCAGCACATGGCCCTCGGCGAGGACCCCGTCGAGGTACGTCTCGGCGCGGGCCTGGGCGCAGTCGTGGACGTCGAGGCCGAGCATGTGGCCGCTGCTGCAGAGCGTGTAGCGGCGGTGGAGGTCGCCGTCCGGGCTCTTGAGGACGCCCCACTCGGCCAGCCCCTCGGCGATGACGCGCATGCCCGCGCGGTGGAAGTCGCGGAAGCTGGCGCCCGGCCGCAGCGCGGCGATGCCCGCCTCCTGGGCCGCCAGCACCAGCTCGTACACCTGCCGCTGGGCCGAGGAGAACCGGCCGGAGAGCGGGAGGGTGCGGGTGATGTCCGCCGTGTAGAGGGTGTCGGTCTCCACGCCCGCGTCGAGCAGCAGGAGGTCGCCGGGGTCGAGGGGGCCGTCGTTGCGTATCCAGTGCAGGACGCAGGCGTGGGCGCCGGACGCGGCGATCGTCTCGTAACCGGTGCCGTTGCCCTCGGCGCGGGCCCGGAGGTTGAAGACGCCCTCGATCCAGCGTTCGCCCCGGTGGTGGGCGAGGGCCTGCGGCAGGGCGCGGGCCACGTCCTCGAAGCCGGAGACGGTGTGCCGCACCGCGAGGTCGAGCTGTTCGACCTCCCAGGCGTCCTTGACCAGCCGCAATTCGCTGAGCGCGCGCGTGAGTTCGGGGTCCTCACCGGCCAGGCGGCCGGGCGGTACGTGCGCGTACCGGTCCAGGTGGGCGCAGCGGAGGCCGGTCATCCGCTCGGCCTCGTCCAGGTCAGGGCGGCGCCCGACCCAGAACTCGCCGTAGCGCCGGTCCCGGTAGAAGGCGTCGTCCCCGCCCCCGCGCGGCGAGCGGGGCCGCAGATGGAGCACGGCCTCGTGACCGTGCGGCCCCGAGGGCTCCATCACCAGCACGTGCCCGGCCTGGTCCTCCCCGGCGAGACCGGTGAGCCAGGTGTACGCGCTGTACGGGCGGAAGCGGTGGTCGCAGTCGTTGGAGCGCACCCGCAGCTCTCCGGCCGGAACGATCAGCCGCTCGCCGGGGAAGAGGGCCGAGAGCCTCTCCCTGCGCGCGGCGGTGTGCCGGGCGGCGGGCAGCGGTGCGACGTCCGCCGCCGGTGCCGGGGCCCAGTCCTGGGCGAGGAAGCTCCTCAACTCCTCGGACACGGGCAGGTCGTGGCTCACCGTATGGATCCCGGACTCGTTCATGGACACTCCTTCGTGCGCACGAGGCGATCAGTACAATTTCACATTGCACTGTCTGTTCCCCGGACTCAAGCCCGATTCCCCACGGAGGTGCCATGACTGCCATGACTGCCATGAACGGACAGGCCCAGATGATCAGCACCGTCGACTACCACACCGCCGGTGAGCCGTTCCGGATCGTGGTCGGCGGCGTACGGCCGCCGCGCGGCGCGACCATGCTCGACAAACGGGACGACGCCATGGCCCGCCTGGACGACGTGCGCGTGCTGCTCACCCATGAACCCCGGGGCCACGCGGACATGTACGGCTGCTTCGTCACCGAACCCGAGGACGCCGGGGCCGATCTCGGCCTGGTCTTCTTCCACCGTGACGGCTTCAGCACCGCCTGCGGGCACGGCTCCATCGCCGCCGCCGTCTGGGCCCGCACCACCGGCTACGCGGCGCCGCGCCCGGACGGCACCCTGGTCCTCGACGTCCCGTCCGGCCGCGTGACCTGCGCCGTCGGCGACAAGGGCGGCCACCCGTCCGTACGGTTCGTGAACGTTCCCTCGTACGCGCTCGCGCGGGACGTCGAGCTGTCGACCACGCACGGCCGTACGCGCGTCGACGTCGCCTACGGCGGTGCCTTCTACGCCATGGTCGACGCGGCCACCCTCGGCCTGGAGGTCACCCCGTCCCACCTCCCCCAACTCGTCCGCCTCAGCGCCCAGATCAAGGCCGGGATCCTCGGCCGCCACACCCTCACGGACCCCGGGGACGCACGGATCGGGGGCCTCTACGGCGTGATCTTCTACGACCGGCTGACCGCGGGCCCCGGACTCGTGGAGGAGCGGAACGTGACGGTCTTCGCCAACGGCCAGGTCGACCGCTCGCCCTGCGGCAGCGGCACCTGCGCGCGGCTGGCCACGCTGGCGGCGCGCGGAGAGCTGGACACGGAGGGGAAGTTCATCAACCGCAGCATCATCGACACCGTCTTCACCGGCCGCCTCACCGCCACCACCGCCACTACCGCCACCACCGCGCACGGCCACCCGGCGGTCGTCCCCGAGGTGCAGGGCACGGCCTACCCGACAGGCCACCACACCCTGCTGCTCCACCCCGGCGACCCGCTGCCGCGCGGCTTCTTCCTGCCCACGAGCACGGCGCCGTGACGGCGGCCCGCCTCACAGGCCGAACTCCTCGGCTGACCTGTGCACCTGCGCGAGGCGGCGCAGGCTGACCAGGAGGGTGTCGCCGAGGATGTTCCCCAGCACCACCCCCTCGGCCATGCTGTCGATGCCGTCGCGGCGTCGGACGACGTCCAGGTCGGTCGCGGCGACGGCGTCGGCGGCGCGCGCGTACTCCTCCAGCCGGTCGGCGAAGTCGTCCTGACCCAGCTGGCGCAGGGCGCCGAGGACCTCGGCCGCGGCGGCGAGCGCGGGGCTCCCGGGCGAGACCTTCCAGCCCAGCCGCTCGACGAGCGCGGTGATCTCCGCTGTCGCGTCCTCGCGCGCGTCGTCGTCGCAGTACGCGAGGGTCCGGGTGACGGTCTGCTGCGCCGCGCCCAGCAGCTTGTGGGTGCCGGTGTCCGTGCTGTCGAGCGCGGCGAGGACGTCCCGCGCCACGGCGACCGAGAGCCCGCCCACGTCGAGAAGGGCGCGGATCAGCCGCAGCCGGTGCACATGCCGCTCGTCGTACTGCGCCTGGTTGCGGCTGGTGCGCTCCCCGGGCGCCATGAGCCCTTCTCGTAGGTAGTACTTGATCGTTGGCGTCGGTACGCCGCTGAGCCTGCTGAGCTCCGCGATGCGCATTGCTGATCCTTCCGGCTGTCGAACTTCTGGGCTTGCGCTGCTCCGTCCCCATGATAGATAGTCCAGCTATCGGAAATAGAACTATCCACTATCTATTTTTCTGGGGGTACTCATGCTCGCGTCGTGGGGACGGCTGACGGCACGCCGTCGGTGGTGGGTCGTGGTCGCGGCGGTGCTGCTGGCCGTGCTGGGCGGCGTCTGGGGGACCGGTACGTTCGGGACGCTGACGGGAGGGGCGGGGTTCGACGACCCGCGGAGCGAGTCCGTGAGCGCCGACCGGAAGCTCGCCGGTCCGCTGGGCCGCGACTCCGCCGACCTGGTCGTGCTCTACAGCAGCGAGGACCACACCGTCGACGACCCGGCCTTCGCCGCGCCGGTCCGCGAGGCGCTGGACGACGTGCCCCGCGAGGAGGTCGCGCGCCTGGACTCGTACTGGTCCCTGCGGGAGGGAAGCGCGGAACGGGCCGGTGACTTCGTCTCCCGGGACCGCCATTCCGCCTACGCCACCGTCCAGTTCGCCGCCGACGGCGACCAGGACCAGGTGGCCGCGCTGGAGAAGATCAAGGACCGGTTCACGGTGCCGGACTCCTCCGGCGTCACCGTACGGTTCGGCGGCACCGCGGCCATGACCGAGCAGGTCAACGCCCGTACCGGCGCGGACATCGCCCGCGCCGAGATGCTCTCCATGCCGGTGCTGCTCGTGCTGCTGCTGGTCGTCTTCGGCGGCGTCGTCGCGGCCTCGCTGCCGCTGGCCGTGGGGGTCTTCGTCGCGCTGGGCTCGCTGGTCGTGCTCCGGACACTGTCCCTCTTCACGGAGCTGTCCAGCTCCGTGATCAACGTGATCACCATCCTGGGCCTCGGACTCGCCATCGACTACGCCCTGTTCATGGTCGGCCGGTTCCGGGAGGAGCTGGACGCCGGGGCCGACGTGGAGGAGGCGGTCGCGCGCACCACCGCCACCGCCGGACGCACCGTCGCCTTCTCCGGCCTGGCCGTGGCCATCTCCTTCGCCGGACTCGCGCTCTTCCCCTCCCGCTTCCTCAGCTCGATGGGGTACGCGGCCGTCGCCGTCGTGGTCTTCGCCGTCCTCGGCTCGCTCACCCTGCTGCCCGCGCTGCTGCGGTTCGCCGGGCACCGCATCGGCGCCGGACGGCTGCCGTTCCTCCGTACGGCGGGAGCCCGCCCGGACGGCAAGGGCCGCTGGTACCGCACCGCCCGTACGGTCATGCGGCGCCCCCTGCTCACCAGCGCGCTGCTCGTCGTCGCCCTGCTGGGGCTCGCCGCCCCGTCGCTCGGCGTGAACTGGGCCCGGCCCGCCGACTGGGTCCTCCCCTCCGGCGCCGACGCCCGCGAGGTCGGGCAAGAGCTCACCGACCGCTTCGACCACGACCCCACGAGGACCGTCACGGCCGTCGTCGACCTGCACGGCGGAAGGGCCGACGGGGTCGCCGCGTATGCCGAGCGGCTCGCGGCCGTCGAGGGCGTCGAGGACGCCGCCGTCACCGGGACGCACGGCGACCTCGCCCGGATCACCCTGCGCTACGCGCCGGACCCGATGTCCCGTGAGGCCCGCGCCATGGTCGGCGACCTGCGCGCCCAGAAGCCGCCCGCGGGCGCCGGGACCGAGTTCACCGGCATGCCGGTCTCCCGCGTGGACATCGTCGACATGATCGGTGAACGCGCCCTGTGGATGGGCCTGTTCGTCGCCGTCGTCTCGGCCCTCGTCCTCTTCGTCGCCTTCCGCTCGCTCGCCGTCCCGCTGATCACCGTGGCCATGAGCGCGCTGTCGCTGCTCGCCGCGTTCGGGGTGATCACCCTCGTCTTCCAGCACGGGTTCGGCGCGGGCGTGCTCGGCTTCGAGGCGGTGGGCGCCGTGGACGCGAACTTCCCCGTCCTCATCGTCGCCATCGCCTTCGGACTCGCCATGGACTACCAGGTGTTCCTGCTCTCCCGGGTCCGCGAGCGCTACCGGGCCACCGGCGACCCCGCCGAGTCCGTCGCCGTCGCGCTCCAGCGCACGGCGGGCGTCATCACCGGCGCGGGACTGCTGCTCGCCGTCGTGGTCGGCGGCTTCGCGGCCTCCTCGGTCACCTTTCTGAAGATGATCGGCGTCGGCCTCGTCCTGGCCATCGCCCTCGACGTCCTGGTCGTACGGGCCCTGCTGCTGCCCGCCGTGCTCGGCCTCCTCGGCCACCGCGCGTGGGGCACACCCGGACGCCGGACGGGCGGGCCCCGCCCACCGGCCCCCATGGCCGCCGTCGCGTGGCGGTGGCTCTACCAGACGGACCGGGGTGTCGTGCTGAAGCGGGACGGGGGGACGCCGTAGAAGTCGAGGAAGGCGGTCCGCATGCTCTCGGTGGTGCCGAAGCCGCAGCGCTTGGCGACGCCCGCGAGGGGGAGCGCGGTGGAGGTGAGCAGATGCGCCGCGGCCTCCGCGCGGGTGCGCCGTACGTACTGGGCGGGGCTCTGGCCGAGATGCGTCCGGAAGAGGCGGCGCAGGTGCCGGGCGCTGATGCCCGCCTCCGCCGCCAGCCCCGGGGCCGTGAGGTCGCCGTCGAGGCGGCTGCCGATGTGGTCGAGGATGCCGCGCAGGACCGGATCGGCGGGCGCGGGCGCGGCGACGTGGACGCTGATCTGCGCCTGGTTGGCCGGGCGTTGGAGATAGGCGACGAGGGCACGGGCCACGTCGCGCGCCACCGCGCCGCCGAGGTCCTCGGCGATGAAGGCGAGGGTGAGGTCGAGCGCGGCGGTGATGCCCGCCGAGGTGTAGACGGACCCGTCGCGTACGAAGAGGGGGCGCGGGTCCACCTTCACCTCGGGGTGGCGGCGGGCCAGTTCGTCCGCGAAGCCCCAGTGCGTGGTGGCCCGGCGCCCGTCCAGCAGGCCCGCGGCGGCCAGGATCCCCGCGCCGGTGCAGACCGCGGCGACGCGCCGTACGAGCGTGGCCAGGCGCTGGACGTGCCGGACGAGGTGCAGGTCACCGGCCGCTTCCATGGCCCCGAAGCCGCCGGAGACCACGAGGGTGTCGGCGGGCTCGCGGTGCAGCTCCAGCACGCCCTGCGCCTCCAGCCGCAGCCCGGTCGCGCAGGTGATGGCCCGGCCGCCGGGGGTCAGCAGCCGTACGTCGTACGGGGTGCCGCCGCTCTCGACGCAGGCCGCGGTCAACGCGGAGGTCACCGAGGCGATTTCGAGCAGCTCGGCTCCGTGGTAGCCCACGACCAGGATCGAACGGGTCTCCGTCTCCATGAAGGGTGACGATAAGCCGGATCCGGGCCCATGCGGCCCAGCTCCGCAGGATTGCGGACATCCGCGCCCTGCGGACGGGCCCGCCGGGGCGGTGCGGAGCACGATGACTGCCATGAACCCGTCCACGAGCGAAGCCATCGACCGTTCCGGCTCGTGCGGACACCCGCACGGGCACTCGCGCGGACACGCGCTCCGGCACCGCTGGCCCGCCGTGGTCGGCGCGCTCGCCGCCGTCTCGTCCTTCCTCACCGGCGCCGACCGGACGACCGTCGGGATCGTCGTCGCCATCGCCGCCACCTGCTACTTCAGTGCCGCGGCCCTCGGCCGTCCATGGGTCGCGTGGGCCGCGATACCCGGCGGCTCGGTCCTGATCGTCGCGGGCGGCGTGCTGGGCGCCGGACCGCTGGTCACGCTCGGCGTCGTCGCCGCGATCCTGACCGTGGTCGCCCTGGCGCTCGGGGTCTCCCGTACGCCCGTCACCGTCGAGGCGGCCGGGCTGCTCGCCTACGGCGGTCTCGTCGCGCTGGGCTTCGCGCTCGCGCCGACGGCGGGACTGGTCCTGGTCGCCGTGACGCTCGTCGCGCACGCCGCCTGGGACGTGGCGCACCTGCGGCGCGGCGGAGCGGTGGTCCCCCGCTCGCTCTCCGAGTTCTGCGTCGTGCTCGACGTGCTCCTCGGCGCCGCGATCCTCGCCGAACTCGTGCTCTTCTAGCCGTGGGCCGCCGGGTCGTGGTTGCCCTCTTCTCGGGGCTGGGCAGGGGCTGCCCCGTACGGTGGCGTTGCAGGCTGCGGCTGTCGTCGTGGCTGGTCGCGGGGGGGCCCCCCCCCCCCCCCCCCCACGGGGGCGGGGGGCGGCGGGCGCCCCCCCCCCCCCACCCCCCCCCCCACG